>NZ_LMSB01000006.1:117732-121247 GCF_001428005.1 Arthrobacter sp. Soil736 | reverse complement strand
GGGTGTGGTTGGTTTTCRTGGTTCTCTCGTGAATTAGTTTTTTGATCTTTTGTGGTCAAGTTTTTAAGAGCACACGGTGGATGCCTTGGCATTAGGAGCCGAAGAAGGACGTAGGAATCTGCGATAAGCCTGGGGGAGTCGATAACCGGACTGTGATCCCAGGGTGTCCGAATGGGGAAACCCCGCCAGACGCGCGAGTGATCTGGTGACCCGCATCTGAACACATAGGGTGCGTGGAGGGAACGCGGGGAAGTGAAACATCTCAGTACCCGCAGGAAGAGAAAACAATAGTGATTCCGTTAGTAGTGGCGAGCGAACGCGGATCAGGCTAAACCGTTCCATGTGTGATAGCCGGCGGGCGTTGCATGGGCGGGGTTGTGGGACTTTCCGTGCTGTCTCTGCCGGGACAGCGAGGTGTGGGTGCAGGTATAGGTGAACGGTCTTGAAAGGCCGGCCGTAGAGGGTGTGAGCCCCGTAACCGTAATGCTGTGCACCGCCTGGAGAGTATCCCAAGTAGCACGGGGCCCGAGAAATCCCGTGTGAATCTGTCAGGACCACCTGATAAGCCTAAATACTCCCTAATGACCGATAGCGGACCAGTACCGTGAGGGAAAGGTGAAAAGTACCCCGGGAGGGGAGTGAAACAGTACCTGAAACCGTGTGCTTACAATCCGTCGGAGCAGCCGCGATTTATCGCATAGTAGCTGTGACGGCGTGCCTTTTGAAGAATGAGCCTGCGAGTTAGTGTTACGTCGCGAGGTTAACCCGTGTGGGGAAGCCGTAGCGAAAGCGAGTCTGAATAGGGCGTTGCAGTGGCGTGATCTAGACCCGAAGCGAAGTGATCTACCCATGGCCAGGTTGAAGCGACGGTAAGACGTCGTGGAGGACCGAACCCACTTCAGTTGAAAATGGAGGGGATGAGCTGTGGGTAGGGGTGAAAGGCCAATCAAACTTCGTGATAGCTGGTTCTCCCCGAAATGCATTTAGGTGCAGCGTTGCGTGTTTCTTACCGGAGGTAGAGCTACTGGATGGCTAATGGGCCCTACAAGGTTACTGACGTCAGCCAAACTCCGAATGCCGGTAAGTGAGAGCGCAGCAGTGAGACTGTGGGGGATAAGCTTCATAGTCGAGAGGGAAACAGCCCAGACCACCAACTAAGGCCCCTAAGCGTGTGCTAAGTGGGAAAGGATGTGGAGTTGCGAAGACAACCAGGAGGTTGGCTTAGAAGCAGCCATCCTTAAAAGAGTGCGTAATAGCTCACTGGTCAAGTGATTCCGCGCCGACAATGTAGCGGGGCTCAAGTACACCGCCGAAGTTGTGGCATTCACACATGTTCTAAGCCTTCGTGGTTCAGGAGTGTGGATGGGTAGGGGAGCGTCGTGTGGGCGGTGAAGTCGCGGTGTAAACCAGCGGTGGAGCCTACACGAGTGAGAATGCAGGCATGAGTAGCGAAAGACGGGTGAGAAACCCGTCCGCCGGATGATCAAGGGTTCCAGGGTCAAGCTAATCTGCCCTGGGTAAGTCGGGACCTAAGGCGAGGCCGACAGGCGTAGTCGATGGACAACGGGTTGATATTCCCGTACCGGCGAAAAACCGCCCATGCTGAACAGGGGATACTAACCGCCCGAAGCCTGCCYTATCACCCTTGTGGTGTGCGGGTTTTGGTGGAGCGCGGGACCTGATCCTGGGAGGCAAGCGTATTAACAGGTGTGACGCAGGAAGGTAGCCGAGCCGGGCGATGGTTGTCCCGGTCCAAGGATGTAGGGCGAACGGTAGGCAAATCCGCCGTTCATGTGCCTGAGATCTGACGGGACTCCCGTAAAGGGGGGATTCGGTGATCCTATGCTGCCTAGAAAAGCATCGGCGCGAGGTTTTAGCCGCCCGTACCCCAAACCGACACAGGTGATCAGGTAGAGAATACTAAGGCGATCGAGAGAATTATGGTTAAGGAACTCGGCAAAATGCCCCCGTAACTTCGGGAGAAGGGGGGCCCCAACCTTGAACACCACTTGCTGGTGGGAGGGGATCGGGGCCGCAGAGACCAGGGGGAAGCGACTGTTTACTAAAAACACAGGTCCGTGCGAAGTCGCAAGACGATGTATACGGACTGACTCCTGCCCGGTGCTGGAAGGTTAAGAGGACCGGTTAGCCGCAAGGCGAAGCTGAGAATTCAAGCCCCAGTAAACGGCGGTGGTAACTATAACCATCCTAAGGTAGCGAAATTCCTTGTCGGGTAAGTTCCGACCTGCACGAATGGAGTAACGACTTCCCCGCTGTCTCAACCATAAACTCGGCGAAATTGCAGTACGAGTAAAGATGCTCGTTACGCGCAGCAGGACGGAAAGACCCCGAGACCTTTACTATAGTTTGGTATTGGTGTTCGGAGTGGCTTGTGTAGGATAGGTGGGAGACGTTGAAGCCCGGACGCCAGTTCGGGTGGAGTCATCGTTGAAATACCACTCTGGTCACTTTGGACATCTAACTTCGGCCCGTAATCCGGGTCAGGGACAGTGCCTGATGGGTAGTTTAACTGGGGCGGTTGCCTCCTAAAAAGTAACGGAGGCGCCCAAAGGTTCCCTCAGCCTGGTTGGCAATCAGGTGTCGAGTGTAAGTGCACAAGGGAGCTTGACTGTGAGAGAGACATCTCGAGCAGGGACGAAAGTCGGGACTAGTGATCCGGCGGTACATTGTGGAATGGCCGTCGCTCAACGGATAAAAGGTACCTCGGGGATAACAGGCTGATCTTGCCCAAGAGTCCATATCGACGGCATGGTTTGGCACCTCGATGTCGGCTCGTCGCATCCTGGGGCTGGAGTAGGTCCCAAGGGTTGGGCTGTTCGCCCATTAAAGCGGTACGCGAGCTGGGTTTAGAACGTCGTGAGACAGTTCGGTCCCTATCCGCTGCGCGCGCAGGAAATTTGAGAAGGGCTGTCCTTAGTACGAGAGGACCGGGACGGACGAACCTCTGGTGTGTCAGTTGTACTGCCAAGTGCACCGCTGATTAGCTACGTTCGGATGGGATAACCGCTGAAAGCATCTAAGCGGGAAGCTCGCTTCGAGATGAGATTTCCATACACCTTGTGTGTGAGAGGCCCCCAGCCAGACCACTGGGTTGATAGGCCGGATGTGGAAGCGAGGACTAACGACTCGTGAAGCTGACCGGTACTAATAGGCCGATAACTTACACCACACACCACTGCGTGAACGTATCCTTCAAAAGACGTTCACACCAAAGCAATGGTACGAAGAGAAACAAGACTGCTTGCGTCCACTATGTGGTTCCCAACCAACAAACCCGCACCACGGGTTTCACGGTCCAGGGAACACAACTAAATAACAACACCACTAATGTTGTAACCGATAGTTTTCCCACCCCTCACGGGGACGGGAGCAAGGGTTACGGCGGTCATAGCGTGGGGGAAACGCCCGGTCCCATTCCGAACCCGGAAGCTAAGACCCACAGCGCCGATGGTACTGCACCCGGGAGGGTGTGGGAGAGTAGGTCACCGCCGGAC
>NZ_LMSB01000006.1:0-117712 GCF_001428005.1 Arthrobacter sp. Soil736 | reverse complement strand
TGGTACTGCACCCGGGAGGGTGTGGGAGAGTAGGTCACCGCCGGACAACCATTAAACGGTCGAGAGCCCCAACCACACGGTTGGGGCTCTCCCGCATTTAACCCCCAAACGCCCTCTCACCACCCGCACCCTTTYYGCGGGACGCTCTCACTACCCGCACCTTTCCGGGCATCGCTCTTTCACCACACCGACGCCGGCCGGGCACACGCAGGCACACCACGCGCCGTCGTCACCCGCGGGAAGTGAGAGAGCGTCCGCGATTTAACCGCAGGAAGTGAGAGAGCGTCCGNCGCCGGCCGGGCACACGCAGGCACACCACGCGCCGTCGTCACCCGCGGGAAGTGAGAGAGCGTCCGCGATTTAACCGCAGGAAGTGAGAGAGCGTCCGYGATTATCCGGCAGGAAGTGAGAGAGCGCCGCCGTGGGAGGCGCGGAAGGTGAGAGAGGGTTCCGCCGGGCCGGCCGCCGTCGTGCCGCCGCAGTCAGGCCCCAACGCCGCGAGGGCCCCAACGCCGCGAGGACCTCAACGCAGCGAGGCCTTAACATCGTCCGCTGTGGGCGGAATTCGGTGGAAAACCCGCGAAATTCCGGTGATTTAGGTCAAAAAGTCGCGGAAACACGCGGAATTTGTCCCCCTCACGGGTGCAAGCTGGTAAGTTTTCGAACAGTGGCTTGTACGCATGCCGTGTGCAGGCTCCAGAAATCCAAAGCGTCCAGGAGGACATAAATGGCTAAGAACCGTAGTGAACTTGTTGCAGAGGTAGCAGGCAAGGCCGGCACCAGCCAGGCAGCCGTCAACTCCGTGCTCGATGCACTGTTCGAGGTTTTCGAATCTTCCGTCGCCTCCGGCGAGAAGATCACCATCCCGGGCTGGCTCGCAGTTGAGCGCACCGACCGCGCAGCCCGCACTGGCCGCAACCCGCAGACCGGCGAGACCATCCAGATCGCAGCTGGCCACAGCGTCAAGCTGACCGCTGGCTCGAAGCTGAAGGCTGCTGTCTCCAACAAGAAGTAGTCTGCACCGACAGCTCCCGCGGAGCGGCAACGACACGGTTGCCGCTCCGCCTGCTTTTAAGCTCCGATTCGCCGCGCGGGCAGCGGTAGCGGACAATGGATAAGTGCCCTCAGCAGCAAAATCCCGTATTCCACAGCCTGCGCCCGATCCGGGAACGCAGAGCCAGGCTGACGCCGCCGTCGGCATTCCGCGGCCCTGGCAGTTGGCCGGCCTTGCTGCGCTCTTCCTAGGGCTGGCAGCGGCGTTGCTGTTCTCCGGTGCCGCGGCGGCCCGCGAGGTGTCCGACCCCGGAGCCATGGTGCGCTGGGGCCTCCCTGTCAGCAAGGCAATCCACAACATCTCGCTGGCCACGGTGATTGGCGGGCTCATCTTCGCCGCGGGCATCCTGCCGTGGAAGCTTGGCGGCTCGCGGACCAGGGACCATGACGCTCCCGAGCACCCGGCCTTTACCCGCGCCCTTGCCGTAGCTGCGGCCGCCGGCGTGGCCTGGACGCTGTCAGCGATTGCTGTGCTGGTGCTGACCTACGCGGACGTGGCAGGGCAGGGTATTTCCGGGGACGCCGAATTCACCCGGGCCCTGGTCTACTTCATGACCGACATTGAAACAGGCCGGGCCTGGCTTGCCGTCACGATCATCGCCGCCGTCGTGACCACCGCCCTGTTCGGCGTGCGCTCCCTGACAGGCCTGGCGTTAACTCTGGTGCTGGCGCTGATCGGACTGGTTCCCACTGCGCTGATCGGCCACTCCTCAAGCTCGGATGACCACGAGGGCGCCATCAACTCGCTCGGCCTGCACCTGGTAGGCGTCAGCGCCTGGGTTGGCGGCATCATCATGCTCGCACTGCTCTCCGGCATCCTGGCCGGCACGCCGAACCTGGCCGGCACACGAAACCCGTCGCAGGCCCCTCGGGTCTCCCTGCCCGGCGGCCCCGCAGACATCACCGAGCCCACGCTCCGGCGTTTCTCCTCGCTTGCAGGGTTCGCGTTTGTACTGGTCTTCGCTTCAGGCGTGATCAATGCCAGCGTCCGGGTGACCAGCTGGGCCGACCTCTTCGGTTCGCCCTATGGCCAGCTGATCCTGGCGAAGTCTGCGGCCACGGTGGTGCTCGGCGGCATCGGCTTCATGCACCGGCAGTGGATCATTCCGCAGCTGGGACGCAAGGGCGCGGCCATGTCCTCGCGCCGGGTGCTGTGGCAGCTGATTCTCATGGAGCTGCTCATCATGGGGGCCACGTCCGGAATTGCAGTGGCTCTGGGCCGCTCTGCGCCGCCCGAGCCGACCTCTTACGCTCCGGACGCCTCTCCGGCCTTCATCCTGTCCGGCTACGAGCTGCCCCCGGAACTGACGCCAGAGCGCTGGGTCTCCGAGTGGCGCCCGGACTGGCTATGGATCGCCGTCGCCCTCTTTGGCCTCGTGTCCTACTTCCTCGGTGTGGCCAAGGTCCGTGCCCGCGGGGACAAGTGGCCGTGGTTCAGGTCCATCAACTGGGTGATCGGGCTGGTGGTGCTGATGTACATAACCTCCGGGCCGCCGTCGGTCTATGGGCGCGTGCTGTTCTCAGCGCACATGGTGGACCACATGGCACTGACCATGGTGGCGCCGATCTTCCTGGTTCTCGGCGCCCCCGTGACGCTCGCCCTGCGCGCCCTGCCGGCCAGGACCGACGGCTCCCGCGGACTCCGTGAGTGGCTGCTGCTCTTTGTGCACTCGAAGTTCTCCCAACTGGTCACGCACCCGCTGTTCGCCGCGGCCAACTTCGCCGGTTCGATCGTGCTGTTCTACTACTCCGATGCCTTCGGCTTTGCGATGCGCGAGCATGTGGGCCACGAGCTGATGAACCTGCACTTCGCGCTGACCGGGTACATCTTCGTGCTCAGCATGATCGGCACCGACCCGCTGCCGCGCCGGGCTCCGTTCCCGCTGCGGCTCGTGCTGCTGCTGGCCACCATGGGCTTCCACGCGTTCTTCGGCGTGGCCATCATGGGCGGCACCAACCTGCTCGCCGCCGACTACTTCGGCAACCTCGGCCGGGACTGGGGCCCGTCCGCGCTCCTGGACCAGCAAATGGGCGGAGCCGTGGCCTGGGGGATCGGCGAAATCCCAACGCTGCTGGTGGCAATCGGCGTCGCCATCATGTGGTCCAGGTCCGATGAACGCGAGACCCGCCGCACCGACCGGGCCGCGGACAGGAATAACGACGCCGATCTCACCGCTTACAACGATATGTTTGCCAAATTGGCTGAACGTGACGCCAAGCTGGCTGAACGCGACTCAAAGCTGGAAGGACGCTGATGAGCGAAACCGTACGCACCCACCACCGGGTCCGCGCCTCCGAACTGGTGGGCCGCAACTGGCTGAACACCGGCGGCAAGACCTTGGACCTCCACGCCCTGCGCGGCAAGATCGTCCTGCTCGACTTCTGGACCTTCTGCTGCATCAACTGCCTCCACGTGCTGGACGAGCTGCGCCCGCTCGAAGAGAAGTACTCCGACGTCCTGGTCACAGTCGGCGTGCACTCACCGAAGTTTGAGCACGAGGCCGATCCCGTGGCCCTCGCCGCTGCCGTGGAACGCTACGAGATCCACCACCCGGTCCTGGACGATCCCGAGCTGGAAACCTGGAAGGCCTACACGGCCCGCGCGTGGCCCACCCTGGTGGTCATCGACCCCGAGGGCTACATCGTGGCGCACCTTTCCGGCGAAGGCCACGCGGACGGCCTCGCCGTGCTCATCCCCGAACTGATTGCCGAACACGAGGCGAAGGGCACCCTGCACCGCGGCCACGGCCCCTACGTGGCACCGGAACCGACGTCGGGCACGCTGCGCTTCCCGGGGAAGGCCCTCTACCTGCCGGCCGGACGCGGTTCCGCTGCCGGAAAGCCCGACGGCGGTGCTGCCGCCGGTTCGGATGCCGGCACCTGGCTGGTCACGGACACGGGCCACCACCGCCTCGTGGAGCTCGACACCGGCTTCCACACGGTGCTCGGCACGTTCGGCACCGGGACCAGGGGCTACGCCGACGGCCCCGGAGCCGACGTCGACTCCGTGAAGCCCACCGCAGAGTTCAACGAGCCCCAGGGCCTGGTCCTCCTGCCGGAAGACGTGGCCGCCAAGACGGGCTACGACGTCGTGATTGCCGACTCCGTCAACCACCGCCTCCGTGGACTGTCCCTCACGGACGGAACCGTCACCACACTCGTCGGCAGCGGCGTGCAGCGCCTGCTGGAGACCGGACCGGCCCGCGTGGACGAGGACGCCGCCGGCTTTACCGGCCGCCTCAGCGAGCACCCGCTGGAGGTTTCCCTCAGCTCGCCCTGGGACGTTGTGTGGTCCGCCAAGCTCAACGCCGTGGTGGTTGCCATGGCCGGCGTGCACCAGATCTTCAGCTTCGATCCGCTGACCGGAGCCGTGTCGATCATCGCCGGCAACGGCCTGGAAGGGCTGCTGGACGGACCCGCCCACGAGGCATGGTTCGCGCAGCCGTCCGGCCTTGCCGAAGATGCGGATGGCAACATTTGGGTGGCGGACTCGGAGACATCCGCCGTCCGCAAGCTTGTGATCGACGACGACGGAACCGTCACCGTTGAATCCGCCGTGGGCAAGGGGCTTTTCGACTTCGGCTTCCGCGACGGCGAGGCCTCCGGGGCGCGCCTGCAGCACCCGCTCGGGGTCACTGTGCTGCCGGACGGTTCCGTGGCTATCGCAGACACCTACAACGGTGCGGTTCGCCGCTACGACCCCGCCACAAAGACCGTGTCCACCCTAGCGCGGGGCCTGTCCGAGCCCTCCGACGTGATTGTGGACCACACGCAGGTTGCAGGTAAGGAACCGCTGCTGGTGGTGGTCGAGGCCAACAAGCACCAGTTGGTCTACGTGCCCATCCCCAAGGAGGCGCAGCAGGTGGACGAGGGAGCGGTGCAGACGCACCGGCCCAAGAGCCCCGTGGCCGCGGGACCCCTGGAGCTGACCGTCCGCTTCACGGCGCCCACGGGCCAGAAGCTGGACGACCGCTGGGGCGATCCCACGCAGCTGAAGATCTCCTCCACCCCGCCGGAGTTGCTAGTGTCCGGCGGCGGAACCTCCGTGGGTCTGCTTCGCACGCTGGAGCTGGCCTCCGACGTTCCCGAGGGCGTGCTGCACATTACGGCCCGCGCCGCAGCCTGCGACGGCCCCGAAACCGAGGACGGGGAGATCCCCGACCACGCGGCGTGCCACCTGTACCAGCAGGACTGGGGCATCCCGGTGGTGCTGCAGGCCGACGGCGACACCGAGCTGGTGCTGGACCTCCGCGGCATGGACTAATCCCCCGCCACTAGCGAAGGGCTGCCGCCTGTGACCCGCTGGAATGGCCCGGTTTTCCGCCCCCACTGGCTGAGAACCGGGCCATTGGCGTGGAGAACGGCGTCAAAGCCGGGCCAGTTGCGCATTGATCCCGCGCCGGGCTTGTCCACATAGCCGGTGTCTGGCCTGTCCGGGTGTCCCGGCTACAGGCATTGTGGGCCCATGGATCCAGCGGACATCATCACCTCAGCCGGCGGCGTGCTGCTCACCCGGGACGTGCTGGCCAGAGGCTCCTCCGAGGCGGGCATCCGCCGCGCCATCCGGCACGGCGACGTGGTCAGGGTGGAGCGGGGGCTGCTGGCCGTTACCGGAGCCGATCCGGAACTCGTGGCCGCCGGGCGGTCACGGGGCCTGCTCACGTGCGCCTCGGCCGCTCCGAGATTCGCGCTCTGGCAGCTGCGTCCTGCCGTCCAGCCACACTATTGGCACAGCAACGGCAGGGCCACGGCACGTTGCATCAGCCATCGGCTGGCGCTTACCCAGCCCGCATTCCACGGAACCCTTGCCGCGCTTCCGGATGTCCTGCTCCACGGGCTGCTGTGCCTGCCGCCGCTGGAAGCGCTGGTGATGGTGGAATGCGCATACAACCGGGGAGACATCGAACCTTCATTCCTGCGCCGGCACCTTGCAGGTAATCGGTGCGGGAAGGCCCGCGACGTCCTGGCCCGCGTGGAGCGAGGCGCAGACTCGTTGTTGGAGACCCTTGCCCGCGTGTTGTTCAGGGATGCCGGGATCGCGACGGAAACTCAGGTGTGGCTCGACGGGATAGGCATGGTGGACTTCCTGCTGGAGGGCTTCCTGATTGTTGAGCTAGACGGAATCGCGTTCCACCTGGAGCCGCGTCAGTTCAAGAAGGACCGGCGGCGGGACAATTCGGCAACAGTCCGCGGGCTGCCCGTCCTGCGTTTCTTCTATGACGACGTGGTGCATGCCCCCGAGTCCATGCTCGCCCAGGTGCGGGAGGTCTTGGCCCGCGGCTCGCTCCGCTGGCCGCAGCCGGACCAGCCCGGTTATGGAGCCTACAGCCGCCTGCCGTGGCTGTGATCCCGTCGAGGAGGCCTGAAAACTGGGCCAGTCCGGCAAGGCGGAGCCAAGCGGCAAGGCGGAGCAGTCCGGCCGGCTTAGAAGCTCAGGAGCGGGGTGACCTTGATGGTGTCGCCGTTGATGTCCAGGCGCGTGGTGAAGCTGAAGTCGTGGACCTCGTTCAGGGTGGAAACTCCACCCGTGAAGAGGTCTACCTGCTGGGCGGTGATCCTGGCCTTGCCGTCCAGCGGTGCCACCACCCATTTGCCGTCGAACGGCTCAATGCTGATCTTCGGGTACTCGGTGATGCTCCACTTGATGGTCCCGTCCACCACGCGGTTGTTGGTGGCGTGGTAGAACGGGCAGTCAGGCTGAAGCCTTTGCTGCTTGTCCGCCTCCGCGGCGCACTTATCCAGGAATTCCTTGACCCGGGTGCCCACAGCCTGGTTCAGCTCCTCCGTTGCCTGGGTCAGGAGGTTCAGCGGTGCCGTGGCGGCGTCCCGGCCGGATACGGTGGCGCTGGTCTGGGGCGCCGAGAAAAACTGCCCGTTCAGGGATGCCTCGTACTCGCCGGGGTAGAACACGGCGAAGGTGTTGCGGCCGCCGGGCATGTTCACCGGCACGCCATTGACTGTGGCCTCAGTAGAGTTCACCACAGTGACATCCACCGTGGGCAGCGCTGCAGGCACGAATGCCCATTTATGGAAGAACAGCCATTCGGTGCCGGTGCTTTCCAGCAGGAACTCGGTGTGCAGCTGGCTACCGTCGATGGTGTAGTCCATGGGCACCATGACCCGGTTGCCGGTGCGGGCTTGGGCATCGCCGAGCTTCACGTTGGTGATGCGTGAGGCGGACGTCTGCAGCGCCGTGCCGTCGAGCATGGCAGGGTCGGCATCCGGTACGGAAGCGCGGAGCAGGCCCAGGGCGCGCTCGCCCTCACCCTTCTGCATGGCCTCGAGATATTCGCGCACAGGCTGCTGCGGACTGGCCACCGAGCTGTTCACAAGGTTGACCGAAACGATGGCTCCGACCACGGCAAGCATCAGGCCCAGCAGCCACCCGGCCGCGGTCCTCACCAACGCTTGACTCATCTGCACGCACCTTACGTTACCTGCAAGTGCCGCGAACGCAGGAGTAACAGGCGCCGCCATGACGCCGGGCGGGCGTGAAAAAGCGCCCGACGGCGGGGTGTCACCGCCGTCGGCCGGCGCTCGGCTGCCCTAACGGCGGCGCCGGGACGACGTGCCAAAAACGCCCCGCAGAAGTTCCCGGCCCAGCTGGGTTCCCATCGACCGGACCATGCTTTTCAGCCCTCCGCCGAGGGCCCCGCCCAAGGCGCCGGTGATGTCCTCCATCATGCCGCCGCCGGCCGGGGGAGCGGAGCGCGGTGCGGGCGCGGACGGCTCGCGCCGCTCGGGTGCGGGCCTGCTGCTGGGGCGCCCCAGGATCTCCTCTTCGATGCGGCGGGCATCGGCGTCGACTGCTTGCGTGTCCAGGCTGCCTGGAACGAAGACCCCCGCGGAGGGAACGGGCGGCTGGCCCGGTGCCGCGGCGCCCGTGGAGGCTGCGGCTTTGCCGGCAAGTTTCTCGTATGCGGAGACGTTGTCCACGGCGGTGCCGTACTTGGCAAGCAATGCCGACCCCGCCACCGTGCTCTTGATCAGCTCATCCGCGCTGGGTCCCATGACGGACTCCGGGGCGCGCAGGCGGGTCAATGCCACGGGAGTGGGCGCGCCCTTCTCGTTCATCACGGTGACCACCGCCTCGCCAATGCCGGCGGAGGTGAGCGTCTCCTCGAGGTCGTAGTCGCTGAGCGGGAACGTGGAGACAGTGGCTTTGAGCGCTTTGGCGTCCTCCGGCGTGAACGCCCTCAGCGCGTGCTGTACGCGGTTGGCGAGCTGGCCAAGGACGTCGGCGGGAACGTCCTTCGGCGTCTGCGTGACAAAGAAGATGCCCACGCCCTTGGAACGGATGAGCCGGACCGTGGTGATGATGGCTTCCAGGAAGGCCTTTGACGCGTCGTTGAACAGCAGGTGGGCCTCGTCGAGGAAAAACACCAGCCTGGGCTTGTCGAGGTCGCCGGCCTCGGGCAGGTCTTCAAAGAGATCCGCCAGCAGCCACATCAGGAAGGTGGAGAAGACCATGGGCTTGGTCTGCAAGGTGGGCAGCTCAAGGCAGCTGATGACACCGCGCCCGTCCGGGGCCGTGCGGAGGAGCTCAGCGGTGTCGAACTCGGGCTCGCCGAAGAAGCGCTCCATGCCCTGCGCCTCGAGGGTGACCAGCTCGCGGAGGATGACGCCGGCAGTGGCCTTGGACAGGCCGCCCAGCTCCTGGAGCGACTCCTTGCCTTCATCTGAGGTGAGGAATTGGATGACGGAGCGGAGGTCCTTCAGGTCGATCAGTTCGAGGTCGTTCTTGTCGGCGAAATGGAACACCAGTTGGAGGCTGGACTCCTGGGTGTCGTTGAGCTCCATGATGCGGGAGAGCAGGATGGGCCCGAATGATGTGATGGTGGCCCGCACCGGGATGCCGTTGCCGTCCCCTCCGAGGGCAAGGAACTCCACCGGGAACGTCTTGGCCGCCCAGGCCTGGCCGATGCTTTCCGTGCGCGCCTTCAGTTTCTCGCTGCCGGTGGCGGCGGTGGCCAACCCGGACAGGTCGCCCTTGATGTCGGCCAGGAAGACCGGCACGCCCGCGGTGGAAAGCTGCTCGGCCATCATGTGCAGCGTGACGGTCTTGCCCGTGCCCGTCGCGCCCGCCACGAGCCCGTGCCGGTTCATCATGGCCAGGGGCAGCCGGACGGGAGCATCCCTGTGGAGCTCACCGTCGACGATGGCGGCTCCCAGCTCGATGGTGGCGCCCTCCAGGACATAGCCTTTTTGGATCGTGGCGACTTTATCTGCGGTGGATTTGATGGCCATGCCGACAGCTTAGCCGCGGGTATCCAGATCTTTCGTGAAAGCCAGGAATTTGATGGTTCTCGGGATCGGCAGGCAGTTCGAACTGCGGCTCGCACCCTGAAACAGGTGGTCCAGCTGCTCCAAGTCCAGCTGGAATTCGGTGTCCGGCAGAAATGAGCTGATTCAACTCAAGTCAGCCTCAGTGAAAAATCGAGTACTGCGCCCATAAAGCAGGTACGGAAATACCCAAAGTCGAGTGGAATCCACTGGTGTTTTTCTGGGCGTGCGCCCCTAGCCTCGAGACTACATTTGCGGTCAATGGTGGCCGCATTCTTGCGAGGGAGGCGCTGCAGTGAACTATTCAGACCGAAAGAGTCCCGGGCAGAGAACGAAGGACCGGCCCGGAGCGGGGTGGTGGTCCGCCACGTCCGCGGGAGGCTCCGGCAGGACCTTCCTGGCTGCCGTCACGGTGGGCGGACTGCTGCTGTCCGCGGCCGGTGTGGCCCATGCCGACGTGGTTTACAACAACCTTGATGTGAGCGTGGATGCCGTGGCCGAAGATATGCCATTGAATGCGGGCGGCGTCACTGGCACCACAACGCTTGCCATTTCCGCGGCCAACGGCGATGGCAAGAACGGCTGCAACCTCACAGGTAGCAGTGTCCTGACCCTGGGCCTGGCCTCGAGCAACGCGGCCGTGGCCACCGTCAGCCCGTCCTCCGTGACCTTCTCGAGTTGCGGCGATACCAAGGTGCTGACTGTTACCCCTTTGTCGGCCGGCACCGCGACCGTGAGCGCCACCCAGTCCGTCAACACCACAGGTGGTACCTTCAACCTTTCGCCGGCCACATTCACCGTTAATGTGGTGGCCCCCGCGCCGGCGAACACTGCCCCGTCCGTCACAATGGCGGGTGTAATGACCGGCGAGTCCTATGCCAAGGGCGCCGTCCCCGCAGCGTCCTGCAACATCGTGGACGCCGAAGACGGGAACAGCACCGTCGCTGCAACACTCAGCGGCATCACTGGTCCTTACGCGGCGGACGGCATCGGCCAGCGGACAGCGAGCTGCAGCTACACGGACGGCGGCGGGCTCACCGCCAGCGGTTCAGCCACCTACAACATCGTGGACCCCAGCGGTCCGCAGATCAGCTACACCCTGAACCCGGGGACGCCCAACGGACTCAGTGAGTGGTTCACCGTGCCGCTGATCCTCAGCTGGACGGTCACCGACTCCGAGTCGCCAGCCTCGTTGACCACTACCGGCTGCGAGGACCAGGCCATTTCGGCGGACCAGGTGAAAATCGCGTACAGCTGCTCCGCAACCAGCGCCGGAGGCTCCACCTCCAAGGACACTGTGCCCGTGGGCCTTGACGCCACCGCTCCCGAAGTGAGCTACACAGGGGCAGAAGGACCCGTCGGCAACAACGGCTGGTTCCGGGGGCCGGTTACGGCTACGTTCACCGGCGTCGACGCAACATCCGGCCCCGCCGCCCAAACCGCGAGCGAAACAACAGCCGCGGGCGCCGAAGGAGCGGCCATAGAGGTCAGGAGCCCAGTGTTCAGTGACACCGCAGGCAACGCCTCGGCCCTTGGAGCGGTAACCCAAAGCTTCAAGATCGACGGCACGGCGCCAGTGGTGGCGTACTCGGAAGCTGACAGGGAGCCGAATGCCAAGGGCTGGTACAACGCCCCCGTCACGGCGACGTTCACCGGAACTGATGCAGTTTCGGGGCCGGCCGTAGCGACCCAGACCGCAACATCCGCAGGAGAAGGAGCCTCCGTCGTGGTTGGCAGCCCGGCCTTCACGGACCTTGCCGGCAATGCCTCGGAGGCCGGCACGCCGTCCGCAAGCTACAAGATCGACCTCACGGCGCCGTCCGTTTCGTTCACGAAGCTCAGCGGCACGGAGGGCGCGAACGGCTGGTACACCGGCCCGGTCACGGCGACGTTTACCGGGACGGATGCACTCTCGGGTCCGGACTCTGCGGTCAAGACGACGGTGTCCAGTGGAGAAGGCACCGGCATGGTCCTGGCCAGCCCGGCGTTCACGGATGACGCGGACAACACAACGCCTGCCGGCGAAGTGTCCAGCGCCGCCTTCAAGGTGGATCTGACGGATCCGGTTGCCAAATTCGACTCAGTTCTGGCCGACGCATACTTCAGGTCCCTGGGCACTCAGCCCACGTGCAGCGCCACTGACGCAGGTTCAGGTCCGGCCAGTTGCGCCGTGACCGGCTACTCTGCGGAGGTGGGCACCCACACGTTGACGGCCACGGCCACCGACAATGCGGGGCGCACGTCCGTCACTACACAGACCTACACGGTGAAAGCCTGGGAGCCCAAGGGGTTCTACCAGCCCATCGACATGGGCGGCGTCCTCAACACGGTGAAGGCGGGAAGCACCGTACCTGCCAAATTCGAAGTGTTCACCGGCACCACAGAGCTGACGGACACCAGCATCGTGAAGATGGGAGTCCGGCAGATCACGTGCAGCCCGCTGGCAATCCAGGACGGAATCGAGATCACGACCACCGGAAATACCTCCTTGAGGTACGACTCGACGGGTGGCCAATACATCTACAACTGGAAGACGCCGAACATGCCAGGAGTCTGCTTCCAGCTCAGCATGACGTCAGCCGACGGGTCCCACATCGATGCCAACTTCAAGCTGAAGTAGCTCCGCTGCGGACTTGGACAGGCAAGTAGCGCGCCTGGGCTAATACGGAGGAAGGGGGTCGCCGGAAACGGTGGCCCCCTTCCTCCGTGTCCGACGCCACGGCGACATCCAGAAATATCCCGACCGCCGCCGTCGTTGTCAAAAGCGTGCCGAGGAGCATTTACGTGCCCGGCCCGCCAGCGCACCGCAACGAAAGGCCGGTTCCACCGTGACTGTTCCCCTCTCCATCCTTGACCTTGCGACCATCGGCAAGGGCCAGACGGCGGCGGACAGCTTTGCCGGAAGCGTCGCCATGGCCCAGCTTGCCGAGAAACTCGGTTACCGGCGGGTCTGGTACGCCGAACACCACAACATGTCCTCCATTGCGTCCTCGGCCACGAGCGTCCTGATCGCGCACGTCGCCGCGAACACGGAGAGCATCCGGCTGGGCGCGGGCGGCGTGATGCTGCCCAACCACTCCCCGCTGACCATCGCCGAACAGTTCGGCACCCTGGAGACCCTGCATCCGGGACGCATCGACCTCGGGCTTGGCCGCGCCCCGGGCAGCGATCAGAACACCATGCGCGCCCTCCGCCGCGATCCGATGTCGGCGGACAGCTTCCCGCAGGACGTCCTGGAACTGCAGGGCTACCTGAGCGGTCCCACCCGTATCCCGGGGGTTGAGGCAACGCCGGGCAGGGGCACCAACGTGCCGCTGTACATCCTGGGTTCCTCCCTGTTTGGCGCCCGGCTCGCCGCCCAGCTGGGCCTGCCCTTCGCCTTCGCCTCCCACTTCGCACCGAATGCGCTCCAGGACGCCGTGGCCGTCTACCGCCGGGAATTCAAGCCGTCCGAGCAGCAGGCTTCTCCCCACGTCATCGCCGGCGTCAACGTGATCGCCGCCGATTCGGCGCCGGAAGCTCAGGAGATATTCCGGGACACCCTGCGCGCCCGTGTCTCGCTGTTCTTCGGCGGCGGGAGGGAATTCACGAACGACGAAGCGGACATGATCCTCGACTCCCCGCAGGGGCAGCATGTGTCCCAGATGATGAAGTATTCGGCGGTCGGAACGCCGGACGCCGTGATGGAGTACGTGGACGGATTCGCTCAGCACGCCGACGCCGACGAGCTCATCGTTGCCCACCAGAGCACAGGGACGGAGACGCGGCTCCGGTCCGTGGAGCTGCTGGCCGAGACGGCCGGGCTGGCGCGCGTTTAGCCTCCCGATAAAAAACGTTTTTTAGGCCCTCCGCGGGGCGCACGAGACGTGAACCTGCAGGTCAGCGTGCCTTGGGCTGGATTTGGCCCTGGATAAATGACGGTTCAAATTGCCGTTATACAACCGATATCTTTTGACTTCTACGGCGACCGGAACTTAGCCTTAACTCCGCAAGGTTTCAATTTGCTTCGGTAATGGGCGTTACCCCGCCCGTAATTCCGGGTGCTTATAAGCTTCTGCAACGCAACCGCAGATGCTGTGGCTAGCTGGTCCAATGTAGCGGTCTCAAAATCACTACACCTGACGACCTCAACCCCGCGCGGGTGAGGCCTTTTCGGCGCGCCTGATTCATAAATCCACGGGATGGAATGCGATCAGCTCCGTTCACAATCAGACCCAGGTGAAAAACATGAAGATCAAGTCCACCGCCGCAGCAGTCCTCATGACCTTCCTCGTGGTCAGCGGGCTGGTTGCAGGCATCTCGGCCCCGACTTCCGCCGCGGGCACCACCTACTATGTCAGTGCTGCCGGCAGTGACAGCAATGCGGGCACGTCCAGCGCAGCCCCCTGGAAGTCCCTGACGAAAGTCGGCCAGGCCGTCCTCAATCCCGGAGACACCGTCAGTTTCCGCAGGGGCGACACCTGGACCGGCGGCATCGTGACCGCCCAGAGCGGCACCTCCACGGCCCCGATCACCCTGAACAGCTACGGAACCGGCAATGCGCCCACGGTGACCGGCGGCAAGTCGGGAAACTGCATCAGGATCAATGGCAGCTATACCACGGTTGACGGGCTGCGCGCCGTGTCCTGCGGCTATGCGGGCATCAGCGTCACCGGCGACCGTGATCTTGTGCGGAACTCCAGTGCCTCCAACAATGCTGTTGGCCTCAAGATCGGTGCCGGCTCTGATTTCGGCAAGTACACCGGGAATTCACTGACGAACAACAACGTCATGAATGTGAATACCCCCGGCGCAAATTGCGGAACAGCGTCCGCAGTGAACTGCAGCGATGACTCCGGCGCCTTTGGTGTTCTGATCAACGGCAACGACAATGAGTTTTCCGGCAACACCATCAGCGGTTCCACCGGAAAGTCCTACGATTACAACCAGGACGGCGGCGCCTTCGAAATCTACAACGGCAACCGCAACAACATTCACCACAATGTGTCCGTGGACAATAACAACTTCTCCGAGCTCGGAAAGTCCTCGGGCACTGCGGACGGCAACACTTACCGCTACAACCTGATCCGCTCAACCTGCGGGGCCAACTGCTCCGAGGCCAAGGGGCTGATCGCCCGCGGAACCGGCACTTCCTTCGGACCCACGAACGGCACGGTCTTTGAGTTCAACACGGTGTACCTGACCGGCGCGGTGTCCCAGGCTGTTGTTTGCCACGCGACCTGCCCGTCCTCAACGGTGGTCCGGGCCAACATCCTGGTGGGCGTCAAGAACTCGCTGTACATGAACGGTTCGGGCTGGACCGAGAAGCAAAACGTCCTCAACGGCCCGACGAACATCACGCCGAACAGCACCTCCACCACGGCACCTGCAGGATTTGTCAGCGCACCTACCGATCTCCGCCTGACGAGCAGCAGCCCGGCGATCGACCGGGCCGGAGCCAGTGCTTACACCCTGGACCTGGCCGGGGCCCCTGCCACGCAGAACGGCGACTGCGCCGGAACCGCCGCTGCCGATTCGGGCGCCTACGAGTTCGATTCGCCGGCCTGCTAGCGCCACGCCAAAACGCACCACGTAGTTTCGGGTCCGCCCGGGTCGCGCTCGCCGTGACCCGGGCGGACCATTTGCTGCCGCCGGCGGTTTCACCGCCACCACGCTCATGCGGCGGTAGAGCCGATGAACCGTAGCTCCGCCGAAGTTACACGACCGCAACGACCGGGATATTCAGGGGAAACGGCTGGGGCGGACACTGAAGGAGTCCAGAACCGATTGGGGATGATCCGAAGGATTTCCGCGCATGCCAACTCCGCTCAACCAGACGGTGGCCGATTCCGCACTGCTGACGAAGTCCCTGCCGCTGGGCCTGCTGCGGGCCTTCGTCCAGTCGGAAGCGGCCGACGACGGCCTGACTCCCCAGCTGCTCGCCGAACTGAAGATCCTGGCCCGCACGCCCGGGCTGCTGGTGGCCTGCAACTACGGCGGAACCCTGTGTGCCGCGGAGGGAATTTCCACCGAAACACTGCCCCTGGGCGGTGCCGCGATCGCCCTCCGCGCCCTGGCCGCCCTGCCCAATACGCATGCGGCCGTCATCTCCGGGCGGTCGCTGCGCGATCTGGCGGCGGTGTCCAGGCTGCCCGCCGAGGTGCATCTGGTGGGCTCCCACGGGGCTGAATTCGACATGGGTTTCGCCCACGGACTGTCCCTGGCCACCGAGTCCGTCCTGCAGCAGGCCAACCAGGCCCTGATCGAATCGGTGGGAGCCTACAAGGGGATCAGCATCGAGCGGAAGCCGGTGGCGGTTTCGGTGCACACCCGGCCGGCGTCCCCCGCCATTGCGGCCAAGGCGGCGAAGAAGGCAGAGGAGGTGGCCCGGGCCCTGGGGCTGTTCTTCATCGTGGACGGATCGGTTCTGGACCTGTCCGTGGTGGAGCCCTCCAAAGCCGCCGCCCTTGAGCACCTGCGGTCAAGGCTCGGGGTCAGCGCGGCGCTGTACGCGGGGGACGCCGTGAGCGACGAACTGGCCATGGCCACGCTCCGCGGGCCGGACATGGGGCTGTGGGTAGGGGACCTGCCGAGTCCGGCCAAGCACCGGCTGAAGGACCCCGAGTCGTTTGCCCGCGTGCTGGCGATCCTGTTCGAGCTGCGGCGCGCCTGGCTGTTCGGCGAGGATGCCGTGGGCCTGGAGCGGCACTCCATGATCGGCAACGGCTCCTCCACGGCGCTGCTTACGCCCGAGGCCAAGATCTGCTGGATGAGCCATCCCCTGCCGGACTCGGGCTCGCTCTTCGCACACATCCTGGGCGGGGACGCCGCGGGCCATTTCTCGGTTGAACCGGTCAAGGCCTCGCAGGTGCTCGGCCAGAGGTATGTGGACAGCACCATGATCGTGGAGACCCGGTGGGCGGACGTCACCGTGACCGACTATCTCGAGCCTGCCCCTGACGGGATCACCAGCCTGGTCCGGGTGCTGTCCGGAACAGGGTCGGCGCGGATCGTGTTTGCGCCCCGGCCGGACTACGCCAACGCACCGTTCAGCATGGAAGCCCGCGGCGGCGAGCTTCACGTCGTCGGCACGTCCGATCCCATCGTCCTGCTGGCCCCCGGCGTCAGCTTCTCCATCACCTCGGACGGGCGGCACGCGACGGCGACGGCCGACGTCAACCTGAAGAACGGACCCGTGGTCCTCAACCTCCGGTGCGGTGACACGGAATCCCGGCACGCCCACGGAACCGACGAGGCCGACCGCCGTTCCGCCGTCGCGCATCACTCCCGCCGCTGGGTGCAGAGCCTGTCCCTGCCGTCCGTGAAGCCCTCCCTGGTGCGGCGCTCGGCGCTGGTGCTGCGCGCACTGGTGCACGAGCCCACCGGCGCCGTGCTCGCGGCGCCCACCACCTCCCTGCCCGAGGGAATCGGCGGCACCCGCAACTGGGACTACCGCTACTGCTGGCTGCGGGACGGGTCCATGACCGTCAATGCGCTGGTGGACCTCGGGTCAACGGCGGAGGCCGAGGGATTCCTCAGCTGGCTGAGCCGGATCCTGGCGAACGCGCCGGGCCCGGAATGGCTGCACCCGCTCTATTCGGTCACCGGCGCGCCACTTTCCACGGAGGCCATCATCGAAAGCCTGCCCGGGTACGCGGGCTCACGGCCGGTGCGGATCGGCAACGCCGCGGACCACCAGGTCCAGCTGGACGTCTTCGGGCCCATCGCCGAGCTGATCCACGCGCTGAGCGAGTCGCAGGGATCCCTGGCGGCCACGCACTGGGACCTGATGGTGCAGATGGCGAGTGCCGTGCTGGCACGCTGGCACGAGGCCGACCACGGCATCTGGGAGGCCCGCCGCGCACCGCGGCACCACGTCTACACCAAGGTGATGTGCTGGGTCACGCTCGACCGGGCCCTCCGCACCGCCGCCCGGCACGGCCGTGATCCCGAGCCGTCCTGGGCTTCCACTGCCGCCACCATCCGGGACGAGGTGCTCCGCGAGGGCTGGGATGACACCGCCTCCTCCTACACCGTGGCCTACGACAGCCCGGACCTGGACGCCGCAGTCCTGCACATCGGCCTCTCCGGCCTGCTGGACGTCAACGACCAGCGGTTCCTGGACACCGTCACCGCGGTGGAACGGGAGCTCCGCGTCGGGCCCACCGTTTTCCGGTACCGGTACGACGACGGCCTGCCGGGCCTGGAGGGCGGCTTCCACATCTGCACCACGTGGCTGATTGAGGCGTACGTGGCGGTGGGCCGCATTTCGGAGGCTTGGGTCCTGTTCGACCAGCTGGTCAACCTGTTCGGACCGACTGGACTGCTGCCGGAGGAATACGATCCCGGCACCGAGACGCACCTGGGGAACCACCCGCAGGCCTACTCGCACCTCGGCTTCATCCGCTGCGCCCGGCTCCTGGACCAGCACCAGCGGAGCTAGGCCCGGGACGAACGCGGAGGACGGCTGCCGTTCCGGCTGCTACACGCTAGCGGAGGCCGGCGCGGGTGGCCGAGAACATGGCCGGAGCCGGGCCGTCCCCGCCGGCGAGGTCGGCCAGGATCCTGCCCACGACAGGCGTGAACTTGAAGCCGTGGCCGGCAAAACCCGCCCCGATGACCACCGGGCCGATGCGGTCCAGGACGAAGTTGTGGTCCGCGGCGGTGGTGTAGGTGCAGCTGATGTCGGCCATGGAATCGGCATCAACGCCGGGCAGCCAGTCTCTGGCGTAGCGCTGGAGCGCGGCCCGCTGCCGGGGCTCGGGCTGGAAGGACCGCCGGTCCGGATCCACAACGGGCCCCACTCCGTGCCAGCCTGCCTTGACGCCCTCGCCCGGGGTGAGCATGCCGTAGACGGGCGAGTACCAGCCGGCGTAGCCCTCCCCGGGTCCCGGGAAGTGGTTGAACCCGGGCCATTCGGCGCCGCCGTCGGAGATGCCGAAGTGCGCCGGCTGCTCCTGGGTCACCGTGAGCCTCGGCGTGGCCACCGCTCCCGCGAGCAGCTTTGACGTCCAGCCGCCGGCGGTGACCACAGCCTGGCGGGCGGTCAGCACCTCGGTGCGGCCGCCGTCGTCCACAGTGAGCCGGACGCCGTCGTCGAGAATCTTCAGTTCCAGAACCTTCGCATGGTGGCGGATCGCGGCCCCGTTTGCGGCGGCCAGGCGCTGGAAGGCAGGCAGCGCCGCTTCGGGATTGAGCTGCCCGCCGTCAGGCATGTACAGGACCTGCTGATCAAACCGGATGCCCCGCCAGCGCTCGCCGGCTTCGGCCAGCGGCACAAAGTCCGCCTGCAGTCCGGCGCCGGTCAGCGCCGCGTGAATGTCACTGAGCTGCGGGTCGGGGCCGTGGTTTACGACGCCGGTGCGCGCCAGCAGCTGCTCGCCGCTCTCGTTTTCGAGCTCGCCCCAGAGCCTGAGCGCCTCGGCCAGCATGGCGACGTACTCGGGCTCGGAGTAGGCCAGGCTGAGGTTCCGCGTTGCCCCGTGGGAGGCCCCGATGCGGTGCCCCGGGCCGAACTGCTCCAGCAGGGTCACGTCCCGGCCGCGCCGGGCCAGCGCCCACGCCGCGGCGGAGCCCATGGCGCCGCCTCCGATGACTACGGTGTCCAGGGTTGGGTTCACGGTTCCTCCGGATCCAGGTGGGTTCTCACGTCAGGAGCAGTGCCACGCCGATCATGGCGGGGACAGCTACGACGGTGGTGACGAGCACGGTGTCCTTGGCGACCGTGAGGCCGGTTTTGTACCGGCTCGCCGCCACAAAGACGTTCTGGGCAGTGGGCAGGGCGGACGTCACCACGACGGCGAACAGCGCCTGGCCCTCAAGGCCCAGGGCGAAGCGGGCAAACACATAGGCGATCCCCGGGTGGACTATGAGCTTGAAGGCGCTCGCCAGCAGGGCATCAACCCGGCGTCCTTGAACTGCCTGGAGCGGCCTCGAGCCGTTCAGGCTCATCCCGAAGGCCATCAGCATGGCCGGAATGGCGGCGCCGCCGATCAGGTGGATGGGCTGCAGGACCAGCGCCGGGACCTGCCAGCCCGTCCCGGCCACAAGCAGGCCCAGCGCCGAGCCCACGATCATCGGGTTCTTGAGGATCATCACGACGAAGCGGAGCGGGGTGGTGCGGTGCGAGCTCGTGGTCGAGTCGAGGGCCATGAGGAACAGCGGCGTGAAGAACGCGAGCTGGAAGATCAGCAGGGGAGCCACATAGCTGGCGTCGCCGAGGACGTACACGGCGATCGGAATGCCCAGGTTGGCCGAGTTCGCCAGGGAGGCACTCATGGACGACATGAGCGATTCGGGCACGCTGCGCTTGAGCAGGAACCTGACAATGATGAAGAACAGGGCAGCTGTGGCAACGGCGCCCACCGCCGTCACCAGCAGGGGAGCGGCGAAGACATCGTGGAGCCGGGCCTTGCTCAGGGTCTCAAAGAGCAGGGCGGGGCTGGCCACAAAGAAGGTCAGCCCGCTCAGGACCTGGCGTGCGTTGTCGCCCAGGATGCCTTTCCTGCCGACGAACATGCCCACGAGGATGATGCACCAGACGACGAAAAAGCCCGCGAGGACGCCTAGCATCCTGGTGTCTCTGAAGGCTCGGGTATACAGGCGGGGGCGTCCACCATCCCAGCCTAATCAGATTTATTCGGCGAAGGATGAGCTTGTGGCAGGGATCTCGCTATTCGGGCAGCCAGGTGCCCGGGGTCAGTTGAGGGGCGAAGTCAGCTGCACGTGGCGTTGTTCAACGCGAACGGCGGGCGCATGAGACCGGCGGTGTGGCCCTCCGCGGGATCGTTGCCGATCTGGACAATCTTGTTGTCCTTGTCCACGTGGACCACCTTGGGAGTGTAGGCCTTGGCCTCTTCCGTGGTCATCTGGGCGTAGGTGATCAGAATGACGATGTCGTTTTCGTGCATCAGGTGCGCGGCCGCGCCGTTGATCCCGATGACGCCGGAACCGCGCTCGCCGGCGATGGTGTACGTCTCCAGACGGGCGCCGTTGGTGACATCCACAATGGCCACGAGCTCGCCCGGCATGATGTCGGCAGCATCCAGCAGGTCCAGGTCTACGGTGACCGAGCCCACGTAGTGCAGGTCCGCGTGCGTGACAGTGGCGCGGTGGATCTTGGACTTAAACATTGTGCGATTCATAACCTCAACAGTCTAACGCCGGGCTAGCCGTATGGCTGTGAGCCGGAACACCCCGGCCGCTAACCTGCTCCCGCGTCCGATTCTTCCTGGGCCGCCGCGATGGAGGCGGCGGTCGCCGCCAGGATCTCGCGTGCTGCGAGGATGGCCGGCCGCTGGGCGCTGGAGCGGCGCACCGAGGTGAAGACCGTCCGGCGGGGCTTTCCCGGCAGCTCCATCAGTTGGGCGGTGGTGCCGCGGCCGGTCCAGACGAGGTCCGGCATCAGGGCCACGGCGTTTCCCGACTCGATCAGGCGGATCTGGGCCTGAAGGTCTGCCGTTTCGAAGCGCACGTCGGGTTCGAAGCCGGCGCTCCTGCAGGCCTGTTCGGCCCAGTGGCGCGAGGCCGCGCCGCGCGGCTCCATGACCCACGGCATCTCCGCCGTGTCCGCGAGGGACGTGACCTTGGCCCTGCCCTCTGCCTCAGGCGGCACCGCGAGCCTGATGGCATCACTCGTCAGGCGGACGCGGTCCAGTTCCGGATAGCGGGGCGCTGCGTGGCCCGGATACTGCTCGGCAATAACGAGGTCGAAGTCCCGCGCCCACGTCTCATGCAGTGCCGTTTCGGGTTCGCGCTGAGTCATTTCGATGCGGACCTCCGGATAGGTTCCCGACATCCGGGTCAGGGTGTCCGGCATGAGGGCCAGGGCCGCGGACTGGAAAACCGCGATCCGGACCGTTCCGGAGACCGTGGTGAGTGACGCAGCCAGATCCGCCTCGGCCTGCTCGAGCGTCTCAAGAAGCTGCGCGGTGTGGGCCACTAGGACCTCGGCCTGGGGCGTCAGCTGAACCCGGCGGCCGGTTTTCCTGAGCAATTCGACCCCCACTTCCTTCTCAAGGAGGGCCAATTGCTGGGAAACTGAGGACGGACTGTACTGCAGGGCTGCGGCCACCTCGGCGAGCGTGCCCCGGATCTTCAGCTCGCGGAGCAGCCTCAACCTTCGAACATCGAGCACGGGCTGTTCCTTTGGTTGAATCAAAATTGAATGGCTGAACTAACGAATAATGGTTAGGAGTATTCACTTTATCTAATGCAACGTTGCTTGCATACTGATCAGACTGAGTTATCCCCATCACAGGGCTGATTGATGGGGCCGCATCTAACCAGGAGTCCCTGATGAGTACAAACGATCCCACGCAGTCCGTCTTGCGCCGCAAGCCGATTGACGACATCGAGATAGAGAACAAGCACAGCGGCCTGTTCAAGTCCCTCGGGCTGTGGCAGCTCACCGCCATCGGCGTCGGCGGCATCATCGGCGTCGGCATCTTCTCGTTGGCCGGGCTGGTGGCCCACGGCAGCGAGGGCACTCCGGGTGTGGGCCCGGCCGTGCTGATTTCCTTCCTGATCGCGGGCCTCGCCTCCGCGGCCGCGGCGCTCTCTTACGCGGAGTTCGCCGGCATGATCCCGCGCGCAGGCTCCGCCTACACGTACGGCTACGTGGCGCTGGGTGAAATCATCGGCTGGTTCATCGGCTGGGACCTGCTGCTCGAATACATCGCCATCGTGGCGGTGGTGGCCATCGGCATTTCCGGCTACTTTGATGCGTTCCTGTCCGGAATCGGCATCCATATGCCCGTGTGGATGACGTCCACCCCGGACGAGGGCACGGGCGGCATCGTCAACATCCCGGCCATCGTCGTCTGCCTGATCGTCACCTGGATCCTTTCCCGCGGCACCAAGACCTTCGGCCGTTTCGAGCTCATAGCGGTGGCCATCAAGGTGGTCCTGATCCTGTTCATCATCGGCCTCGGCGTCTTCTACATCAACGCCGAAAACTTCAACCCGTTCATGCCCAGCGGCTTCGGCCCCGTTGTGGCCGGGTCCGCAACGGTGTTCTTCGCGGTCTTCGGGTATGACGCCATGAGCACCGCGGCCGAAGAAGCAACCGATGGCAAGAAGCACATGCCCAAGGCGATCATCCTGTCCCTCATCATCGCCATGCTGCTCTACGTCGCGGCAACCCTGGTGCTCACCGGCATGCAGAATTACAAGGACATCGACCCCGCGGCCGGGTTCGCCTCGGCGTTCACCAGCGTCGGCCTGCCTGTCATCGCAACCATCATCTCCGTCTTCGCCGTGCTGTCCATCCTCACCGTGATGCTCACCTTCCTCCTGGGCGTCACCCGCGTGTGGTTCTCCATGAGCCGCGACGGACTCCTGCCGGGCTGGTTCTCGAAAACGGACCGGCACGGAACCCCGCAGCGCGTCACCTGGATCGGCGGCATCGCCTCCGCCCTGCTCGCCGGCGTGTTCCCCATCAAGGCCGTAGCCGACCTCACCAACATCGGCATCCTGGCCGCGTTCGTGGTGGTGTGCGTTTCTGTGATCATCTTCCGCTACAAGAAGCCGGACGCGCCGCGGACGTTCCGTCTGCCGCTCATGCCGCTGGTTCCCGCCTTTGGTGTCTTCGCCTCAGCCTTCCTGATGTTCCAGCTGCACTGGGAGACCTGGCTCCGCTTCGTCATCTGGCTTGTCATCGGGCTGGTCATCTATTTCGGCTACGGCCGCAAACACTCGCTGATGAACCCGAACAGCCCGCGGCATGAAGAGGCCGTGGAGATGCACACCCCCGTGTAACCCGCCGCCGTCTTCACGAGGCGCGCACGGTAGCGGCCCATCCGCCGCTTGCTCGCTCGTTCCTCGCTTAGACGCAAGCTACGCGGATGAACCGTCACCGCGCGTAGTCGGCCGTCGCCACCCGGTTTTCGCCGGGTGGCGATTGCTTTTAAGGGGGGATTTTCCCGGGATTTCCGAACGTTCGGACGGGATTTTGAGCGTTCGGTTTTTCTAACCTGTATTGCTCAGGAAACATCGCTTTATCTTATGTGAGTGCAGGCTCATACTGATGAGTAAGACGGTCCCCACCCACTGAAAGAACGAGTAAAGCCATGACCAACACCGCAACGGATCACCGCGTTTCCGCAGGCAAGGACGCCGCCGAGACCGGCGCCGTGGCCGCCCGCCCGGCAGGCTCCGACGTCGCCGAGGCCACCGCCCTGTCCTCCGAAGCCATCGCATTGGTGCGCCACTGGCTGACGGAGGCCGCCAAGGTCCCGGTGGACGCCTCCGCCCAGCAGCTCGCCGGCGTCCTCAAGGACCCGAACGGCCTGGAGTTCACGGTCGGGTTCGTGGACGGCGTGGTCCGCCCCGAAGACGTGCACGTGGCCGCCCGCAACCTGGCTGCCCTTGCCCCGAAGGTTCCGGCCTTCCTGCCGTGGCACATGCGCAGCGCCGTCCGGCTCGGCGGCACCATGGCTCCGGTCCTGCCGCAGGTGGTCATTCCCATCGCCCGCCGCGTCCTCCGTGAAATGGTGGGCCACCTCATCGTCGATGCCACCGACGCCAAGCTGGGTCCGGCCATCGCCAAGATCCGCAAGGACGGCATCAAGCTCAATGTGAACCTCCTCGGCGAGGCAGTCCTGGGCGAGCACGAGGCATCCCGCCGGCTCGAGGGCACGCACACGCTGCTGGCCCGCCCGGACGTGGACTACGTGTCCATCAAGGTGTCCTCCACAGTGGCGCCGCATTCGGCCTGGGCCTTCGACGAAGCCGTGGAGCACGTCGTCGAAAAGCTCACCCCGCTGTTCGCCCGCGCAGTCTCCTTCCCCGAGGCGAAGTTCATCAACCTGGACATGGAGGAGTACAAGGACCTGGACATGACCATCGCGGTCTTCACCAGGATCCTGGACAAGCCCGAGTTCAAGAACCTCGAGGCCGGCATCGTGCTCCAGGCCTACCTCCCGGATGCGCTGTCCGCCATGATCCGCCTGCAGGACTGGGCCGCCGCCCGCCGTGCCGACGGCGGCGCCGCCATCAAGGTCCGCGTGGTCAAGGGTGCCAACCTGCCCATGGAGCATGTCGAGTCCTCGCTGCACGACTGGCCGCTGGCCACGTGGGGCACCAAGCAGGACTCGGACACCAACTACAAGCGGGTCATCAACTACTCGCTGCACCCGGACCGGATCGAGAACATCCGGATCGGCGTGGCCGGCCACAACCTGTTCGACATCGCCTTCGCCTGGCTGCTCGCCAAGCAGCGCGGCGTGGAATCCGGCATCGAGTTTGAGATGCTCCTCGGCATGGCGCAGGGCCAGGCTGAAGCCGTGAAGAAGGACGTCGGCTCGCTCCTTCTCTACACCCCCGTGGTGCACCCGGCGGAGTTCGACGTCGCCATCGCCTACCTGATCCGCCGCCTCGAAGAGGGCGCCAGCCACGACAACTTCATGTCCGCCGTCTTTGAACTCAGCGAGAACGAGGCACTGTTCGAGCGCGAAAAGCAGCGCTTCCTGTCCTCCCTGGCAGAACTCGACAGCGAGGTTCCGGCGCCGAACCGCCGGCAGAACCGCAGCCTCCCGGCAGGGCCGATGCCGCACGACGGCTTCCGGAACACCCCGGACACTGACCCGTCCCTGCCCGCCAACCGCGACTGGGGCCGCGCCATCCTGGACCGCGTTCCGGCGTCGACCCTGGGCAACGCCTCCGTGGAGGCCGCCACCATCTCGGACGCAGAAACGCTCAACACGGTGATCGAAACCGCCGTCGAAAAGGGCAAGGCCTGGGGCGCACTCTCCGGCGCCGAACGCGCCGAGATCCTGCACCGCGCCGGTGAAACCCTTGAGGCCCGCCGCGCGGACCTGCTCGAGGTCATGGCCAGCGAGACCGGCAAGACCATCGACCAGGGCGACCCCGAGGTCAGCGAGGCTGTCGACTTCGCCCACTACTACGCCGAGTCGGCACGCAAGCTCGACGACGTCGACGGCGCCACGTTCGTTCCGGCGAAGCTCACCGTGGTGACCCCGCCGTGGAACTTCCCGGTGGCCATCCCCGCCGGTTCCACCCTCGCGGCGCTCGCCGCCGGTTCCGCCGTCGTCATCAAGCCCGCCAAGCAGGCGCGCCGCAGCGGTGCCGTGATGATCGAGGCCCTGTGGGAGGCCGGCGTGCCCCGCGACGTGCTGACCATGGTGCAGCTCGGCGAACGTGAGCTCGGCCAGCAGCTGATCTCACACTCGTCCGTGGACCGCGTGATCCTTACCGGCGGCTACGAGACGGCCGAGCTGTTCCGGTCCTTCCGCAAGGACCTGCCGCTCCTGGCCGAGACCAGCGGCAAGAACGCCATCATCGTGACCCCCAGCGCGGACCTGGACCTGGCAGCCAAGGACGTGGCCTACTCCGCGTTCGGGCACGCCGGGCAGAAGTGCTCAGCCGCGTCGCTGGTGATCCTGGTGGGCTCCGTGGCCAAGTCCAAGCGGTTCCACAACCAGCTGATCGACGCCGTGACATCCCTCAAGGTGGGCTACCCGGAAGACCCCACGAGCCAGATGGGCCCGATCATCGAGCCCGCCAGCGGCAAGCTGCTCAATGCCCTCACCACGCTCGGTGAAGGCGAGAACTGGGCCGTTGAGCCGCGGAAGCTGGACGGCACCGGCCGGCTGTGGAGTCCCGGCGTCCGCCACGGCGTGCGGCGCGGGTCCTACTTCCACCTGACCGAATTCTTCGGCCCGGTCCTGGGAGTCATGACCGCCGAGACCCTCGAAGAAGCCATCGCCATCCAGAACCAGACCGAATACGGCCTCACCGCCGGCCTGCACTCCCTCAACACTGAAGAGCTCGGCCTGTGGCTGGACACCATCCAGGCCGGAAACCTCTACGTCAACCGCGGCATCACCGGGGCCATCGTGCAGCGCCAGCCGTTCGGCGGCTGGAAGAAGTCGGCAGTCGGCGCCGGAACCAAGGCCGGCGGCCCCAACTACCTCGCCGGCCTCGGCGACTGGACCGGCAAGGAAAGTACGCAGGGCTCAACGGCGCGCATCTCCAGCCCGGGCGTGCGGCGCCTCGTGGATTCCGTGAAGGGCGAGTTCGAGGCCGCGGAGCTGGACAAGCTGCAGCGGGCGCTGGGCTCCGACGCCCTTGCCTGGGCGGACGAATTCGGCGCGGCCAAGGACGTCTCCGGGCTGGGCGCCGAGCGGAACGTCTTCCGTTACCGTGCCCTGCCGGTCACCGTCCGGCTGTCCGACGGCGGATCCCTCCCCGCGCTCGTCCGGACAGTAGCCGCCGGCGTACTTGCCGGATCGCGGCTGACGGTCTCCACCGGCGTCGAACTTCCGGCGCAGCTGCGTGCCGTACTGACCGGTCTGGACATCGCCGTCACGGCGGAGGACGACGCCGCGTGGCTGGCCTCGGCGGGCAGGCTCGCGGCCGCCGGCAAACTGTCCGGCGCCCGCATCCGCCTGATCGGCGGCTCGGCGGCGGCACTGGCCGAGGCGACGGGCGGCCGCCCGGACCTGGCCATCTACGCGCACGAGGTGACGGAAGCCGGCCGCATCGAGATGCTGCCGTTCCTGCACGAGCAGGCCGTCAGCATCACGGCGCACCGCTTCGGAACGCCGAACCACCTGTCCGATTCGCTGATCTAGCCTTCACGCGCGCCTAAGGCAGGCAGAGCAACGGGCGGGCACCATCCGGTGCCCGCCCGTTAGTTTGCTGGCGGAATCTGCTCGTGCAGTTTATCGTGCAGTTTTAGCCCAGGTACCAGCCGGGCGGAGCCCAGGACGCAGGGACGCTGTGGGCGGAAAAGTCCTCGCACCGCGTGCAGGTGTAGGCGACTTCGCCCAGCGTCCTGACGGTGCCGTCATGGCGGTACTTCGGCGGAATGAACGACTCGAGGTAAATGAACTCGTCTGTTCCGCACTTTTCGCAGTTGGGCTTGCCGACATATTCCGTGTCGACGGTCGTAGAGTGGTGCGTCATAGAGCGGTGCGTCGTAGAGTGGTGCGGGATGTGGCGGTGGTTTGCGGCTGTGGTCACGGCGTACCTATCCCGAACGGTGCGGGCGTCGTTGCCGGGCACGTTCGTCATCGAAACCTTATTGTTATCAGCCGCTGCATGACCTCCAACAGAGCCAGCATAGGCCCGCTGCAAACGGTTATCAATCATTTTTCATCCGCACCCCCGGACTGACGCGGCTCAAACCGGCTTCTTGAGCGTCCTTCCCATGATGGCCTGGGTGAGTGCATCGATGACCTCGGCGTTGGCCAGCGGGTTCCGAATCAGCGTGAAATCGACGTCCCCCACCGGCGGCAGCTCGAAGCGCCGCGTGATGATTTTCAGGTCCTCCGGCACCAGCGAGGAGGGCATGACCGCCACGCCGATGCCGGCGCGGACGGCCGCCAGCACGCCGCTGATCTGCTTGGTGGTGCACGTGATGCGCCACGTCCGGCCCACGGATTCGAGGGCGTCGATGGCGAGTTTCCGGCTCAGGCTGGGCGACGGGTAGGCGATCAGCGGCACCGGATGGCCGGGCTCCAGGGCGGTCTGCTCGAGCCCCACCCAGGAAAAGGAATCGTGCTGGACAACGGTGCCGTCCTTTGCCCCCGCCACCCATTTGACGAAGACCAGGTCCAGCTGACCGGAATTGAGCCGCTTGTACAGCTGGTCGCTCTGCCCGACCGTGAGCTCCAGGTTGATCTGCGGATAGATCTGCCGGAACTCCCGCAGGATGCGCGGAAGCCCCGTGATGGCCAGATCGTCCGCCGTGCCGAACCGCAGGCGGCCGCGCATGGCAGAACCAGAGAAGTAGCGCGCGGCGGCATCGTGGGCCGCGAGGATGCTCCGGGCGAACCCGGCCATCGCATCGCCGTTGTCCGTCAGCCGGACGTCCCTCGTGTCGCGGGTGATCAGCATCCGCTTGGCCGCGGTCTCCAGCTTGCGCACATGCTGGCTGACGGTCGGCTGGGCGAGACCCAGGCGGTCCGCGGCCTTGGTGAAGCTCAGCGTTTCGGCGACGGCGAGGAACGATCGGAGCTGTGCCGGTTCAAACATGCGTCCTCCTGGGTTGCGTCCGCCACCAGCAGGCGGGCTGCGGCGGGCGGCGGGCCGCGGAGCTGACATTACGATCCGCAATGCTAGTTATACGACCAATAGTCTTCCACAATCCTTCCCCGCCACCCTAGCGTTAGAGGCGTCCCCGCCAGCCCGCTTCCTGAGGAACTCCCGTGACACCCCCACCGCCGTCAACGGCCACCGTCACCCAGCCCGTCGCCGTCGTCAGTGAACGCCTTCCGTGGCGCCACACCTTCATTTCCCTCCGAGTCCCCAACTTCCGCATCTTCGCGGTCGGCCATTTCGTGGCCGTCATCGCCCTCTGGATGCAGCGCATCGCCCAGGACTGGCTGGTGCTTCAGCTCTCCGGATCCGTCGCTGCGGTCGGTATCACCGTGGCGCTGCAGTTCACGCCGTCGCTGGTGCTCGGCCCGTGGGGCGGCATGATTGCGGACCGGTTTGCGAAGCGCAGGATCCTGATCATCTGCCAGTCCGTCGCCGCTGTATTGGCGGCTGCCCTTGCCGTACTCGCGCTGGGTGGCGGAATCGAGGTCTGGCACGTGTACGTCATTGCGTTCGTTTTAGGCCTGGTCACGGTGCTGGACCAGCCGGCGCGGCAGGTGTTCGTCCATGAGCTCGTGGGGCCGCAGTACCTGCGCAATGCCATCAGCGTGAACTCCACGACGTTCCAGCTGGGCGGGCTCATCGGCCCGGCGCTCGCCGGTGTGCTGCTCACCGCGGTCGGGGCTGGCTGGGCCTTCGCCGCCAACGCCATGGCGTGCTGCTCCACGGTGGCCATGCTGCTGCTTCTGCGCAAGGACCAGCTGTTTGTCAGCGCCCCGGCGCCGAAGCGCAAGGGCATGCTGCGGGAAGGGCTGCGGTACGCCCTCAGCAAGCCCACCATCTATTGGCCGTGGCTGATGGCGGGCTTCATCGCGGTGTTCGCCATGAGCCTGCCGGTGCTGCTCGCCGCGTTTGCGGACCGCGTCTACGGCATCGGCGCCGGCGGGTACGGGATGCTGAACGCGCTCGTGGCATTGGGCGCGCTGGCCGGCGCCGTCGCGTCCACCCGGCGCCGCCAGCTGCGGCTGCGGTCCGTGGTCCTGGGCGCGGGGATGTACGGGCTCATGCTGTGCCTGTCCGCCTTCGCGCCGTCCCTGGCCTGGTTCGGCGCTGCCATGGTGCTGTCCGGCTTCTGGTGCCTGATGTTCCTGACGGCATCCAACCAGCTGGTCCAGATCAGCTCCAACATGGGGATCCGCGGCCGGGTGATGAGCCTCTACATCATGGTGCTGATCGGCGGCCAGGCGATCGGCGGTCCCATGATCGGGTCCATCGCCGAGCACCTGGATCCGCACACCGCCCTCCTGGTGGCAGGCGGGGTGCCGGCGCTCGCAGCGGCGACGGTCGCCGTCGTACTCGCCCGCAAGGGTGAGCTGAAGCTCAAGGTGGACTTCCGGGACCGCCGGCGCCTGCTGCGGGTGGTGCAGCGGGCCGCCTAAGCCTTAGCTTTCCGCCAGCACCGCGTGCGGGTAATCGGCTTCCCTGCACTGGAACTCCAGCACGTCCTTGTTGACGATGACGCCGTCGCGGATCTCGATGGCGCGGGCGATGGTGTCGCTGTCCTCCCACGCCGCGGGGCCGGACATGACCGTCTCCAGGAACGGCAGGAGAGCCTCGCTAATTTCCCAGCTGGAGGAGTTCCACAGGTAGGACGGGCTGTGGTCCACCGCGTAATAGTCGATGTGGTCGCCCACGGTGAACATCGGCTCGGCGAAGGTGGTGGTCCTGGCCCAGCTGAACCCCATGCCCTCGTCGCAGGAGACGTCAACGATCAGGCTTCCCGACCGGAATGCGCCCAGGTCCTCCGTCCGCAGGTACGTCAGCGGATTGTTGGGGTCCTGCAGGGTGCAGTTGACCACAATGTCGCTTTCGGCCAGGAACGGGGCCAACGGGACGCGGCCGCGTTCGGTGATGACCTGGCTGAGGAACGGCGCCTTGTCATCGTGGTCGAACTGCGCGATCCGCACCGAGTGGATGGGGGAGCCCACCGCGGCCACGCCCCTGTTGGTCAGCACCTGCACGTCATGGATGCCGTGGGCGTTCAGGGCCGTCACCGCACCGCGTGCGGTGGCTCCGAAACCGATGACGACGGCGCTGAGCCGCCGGCCGTAATCGCCCGTGGAGCCGGTGAGGGCCAGGGCGTGGATCACCGAGCAGTAGCCGGCGAGTTCGTTGTTCTTGTGGAACACGTGCAGGCCGAAGCCGCCGTCGCTGGCCCAGTGGTTCATGGCCTCGAAGGCGATCAGCGTGAGCTTCTTGTCGATGGCCAGCTGGGTGATGGCGCGGTCCTGGACACAGTGCGGCCAGCCCCAGAGGATCTGGCCGTCGCGCAGTTCGGCGAGGTCCTGCGGCTGCGGTTTGGGCAGCAGGACGACGTCGGCCTTCGCCAGCAGCTCTTCGCGGCTGGCCAGGCTGCCCACGAGCGGGGCGAGCTGGGCGTCGGAAAACCCGAAGCGCTCGCCGTAGCCGCGCTCGAGGATCATGCGCTGGCGCAGCTCCGGAGCGATGCGCTCAAGGTGGAGGGGGTGCAGGGGCAGGCGGCGTTCATCCGGTTTGCGTGATGAAGAGACAACCCCGAGGGTGAGATTGTTCGGCGAGCCGGTCACTTCTTCTTTGCCGTCACCGGCTTGGCGCTGGTCTTGTCCAGTGAGCTGGCCGGTGCTGCGGCGGCTCTCTTGTCGGCGCGCTTTTCCTTGATGGATTTGCCGGATTTTTTGGATGCTGCTTGACGGGGGGACTTGTCAGCCATGGTTGCTCCTGTAGCGGAACCGAAGAGGTTCCTGACTTCTGACGATACAGGTAGCTGCCTAATGGGCTGCGCGAAGGGTCCGGTTCCGGGCCGCCCCGGGCCGGCGTGCGGGGAACCGGCGGGGGCCGGGAAAAATGGAGCGGCTGACGGGAATCGAACCCGCGTGTCGAGCTTGGGAAGCTAGCGCTCTACCATTGAGCTACAGCCGCATTGCCCCGGATAGCGCCGGTGCAGAACCTAGCTTAGCGCAGTTGCGTGGTAGGCCAGGTCACCGGCGCTCCGTGCCCTTCGAACGTCCTCCGGGCGTGCACTGTAGGCGCCTCCCGTAACTCTTCGGTAAAGGCCCGGTCAGCCTTCACCGCGGCTTCGCGCCGCTGGCTATCCTGAGTTCAGTTAGCTGCAGATCGGGGGAACGGGCTACGCGAACCGCCCGACGCTGGAAAAGGATCCGATGGCATTTGCACAACACGAGGTCCTCGTGCAGCGCGATGCGATGACGGTCTACACCTACCTGCTGAACGGGCTGAACCTCCCGGCGTGGCAGCAGGGCATCCGCAGCATCAGCCTGAGTTCGGGCAGCGCGGGGAGTGCCGGCGCCCGCTACCAGGTGACACTCACGGGGCCGCGGGGCCGTCCGGTCGCGGAGGATTTTGAGATCACGCACGCACGGCCGGGCGCCGAAATCCGGTTCCAGGTGGTGGCCGGGCCCTCTTTGCCGAACGGCGGGTTCTACCTCAGCACGGAAGGCGCCGCAACGCGCGTGCGCTTCGCCCTCGAAGCCCCGCTCAAAGGACTCCGAAGTCTCGCCCGTCCGGCGGTCCAGCGGAGGCTGCAGGCGCGGGTCGCGCAGCTCGAGCGGCTCAAGGCAGTGATCGAAGAGCGTCCGACGGCGGACTAGGACTCTGCGGCGGGGCTGCGGTTCCGGTGCGGTGCGGTTCCTCTGCCGTGCCGGAGGAATGGGGCGCTCTGCGGGGATTTCCAGGGGTTACTGGGCGAGCCGCTGGCCGGTCCAGATTCCTGGAACTGTGGACGGCGGGCTCAGGATTCCGCCGCTGAGGCCCAGGTATTGAACAGAATTGCCGGCCCTCTGCAGGGCCAGCCCGGAGGAATAGGACCCCGTCACGTCCCTCAGGGAACGGATGGCCGACACATCGCCCCAGCCGCTGGCCACCGCGGCCCTGGCCTCGGCCGCCGGCCACGGCGTGCCGGATCCCCGGTACAGGAGAACGTTCCCGTCGCCCTGGCGGGCCAGCAGATCCTGGAAACCGTCGCCGTCGAAATCCACCATGGCCAGGCGCGTCGCCGAAACGCCGGACGCGATCAGCGTGCGCTGAACCAGATCGCCGCTGCCCCGATTGGGGTACAGCCACAGGTTTGCCGCGAAGTCCAGGGCCAGGATCTGGGGAAGACGGTTGGCCGAGCACCACCCGCCGACTGCCAGCGTCAGTCCCGCCCATCCGGACTGGCCGAGCGTGACAGGTGCCAGGAAACCGCCCGCCAGTATGCCCGAATGCAGCGTCAGCCGGCCGTCCGCCCACTGCGCCAGCACGTCAAAGATGCCGTCGCGCTCCCAGTCCGTGACATAAACGGCCTGGGCGGCGGCAAATCCCGAACCGGCGACTTCAGCCGGACCAAACAGCCCGTTCCCGAGCGACGGGCGGTTGATCAACTGGCCCGCCGCGTCCACGGACAGCAGGTCACCGGCACTCCTGATGGCGGCCGTGGCCAGGTCGAGGGTCGGCGGCATGTGCTTGACCAGGGGTTCGCACACATCGGCTGGCTGGACCGGGCCGGTGGTGCTGCCGTCCGGGCTGGCGGTGGTCCCGGACGGAAGGGCGCTGTAGCCGAAGAAATCCACCACGCCCCACATGGTGTAGCGGCCGGGGGTGGTCTGCCAGTCGCCGTCGGTAAAGGTGATGCCGATGCCCACCACGTTGAACCGGGGGTCCGTGAGGATGGCGTTGTGGGCCGGGGAGCCCTTCCACCACTCCACCAGCTGCGCAGCGTCCCGGTCCCAGCGGACGGCGATGACCTCGCCCGCGCCGTTGGTCGGGCTAAGCGCCCTCGCATCCGTCCAGAAGCTGGCCCGGTGCTCGATGACCTCGCGGGAGGCGATGCTGTCGGACCACTCCTGCGCCATGCCCGCAACCGTGGCGTGGTACATCACGGCGGGCAGGCCCAGGGATGCCCGGTACGTGTTGATCGCGTTGAAGACGGCGGCAACCTGGGCCGCGTTGCTGTCCGGTACCAGTGCCTCGGGAGTCAACGCACGCGGCGCCGAGCCGGTCGGCTCTGGTAGGGCTGGCTCTGGCTGGGCTGGCTCCCGCGGGGAGGGGAGTGCGCCGTCAGGAGCTGACAGCGGCGGAATGGATGCCGGCTCGGGCGGACCGGTGGCGGCGCCTGATACATCGCCTGCGGGTGACCCTGTGCTTGCCGGTTCCGGGGACACGGCTGGTTGCACTGCGGCGGCGGGCGCCACCCCAGTGCCGGCCGCATCGGCGGGCGGCTGCTGGGGTGGGGGAGCCGCGGCGGCCGCTCCGCCGTCGTCGGACATCGCTGGGGAAGCGCCGGGCGTGAGTGGCCTCCCCGGCGCTCCGGCAGTTGCAGGCGCCGGACTGCCTGCCTGCGCCGGGCTCACTGCCGCAGGCGCCGGATGCCCGCCTGCCGCCGGTGCAGCCAGTGCGAGGGCGCACATAATCGCCACGACGGCCTGGGCCGCGATCTTCTTCAAAATATCCCCAGCTCTATTTTGGCCGTGTGACGTGAGACCGTCGGCCGGATTGTTCTGGCAACACTAATGGGAGCCGCAGGCGCCAGCAATGCTATTTTGGAAGGCGTGCTGATCTCTGACCGCGACATTCGTGCCGAAATTGATTCCGAACGGATCGTCCTGGACCCCTACGACTCCGCGATGGTGCAGCCGTCCTCGGTGGACGTCCGGATCGACCGGTTTTTCCGGCTGTTCGACAACCACAAGTACGCTCACATCGACCCCGCGGAAGAACAGCCTGAGCTGACCCGCCTGGTGGAAGTGGAAGAGGGCGAACCGTTCATCCTGCACCCCGGCGAGTTCGTGCTCGGCTCAACGTATGAGACCGTGACGCTGCCGGACGACATCGCCGCGCGCCTCGAGGGCAAGTCCTCGCTCGGCCGGCTGGGCCTGCTGACGCACTCCACCGCCGGCTTCATCGACCCCGGATTTTCCGGCCACGTCACGCTGGAGCTGTCCAACATGGCCACGCTGCCCATCAAACTGTGGCCCGGCATGAAGATCGGCCAGCTCTGCTTCTTCCGCCTGTCCTCCGCCGCCGAATTCCCCTACGGTTCCGGCGAATACGGCAACCGCTACCAGGGCCAGCGCGGGCCCACCGCCAGCCGCAGCCACCTGAACTTCCACCGCACGGACATCTAGCTCCCCTTGGGCCCTCTTTGTTGCCGAGGCGTGAGGTCTCGGCACTTAGGCTCGGTGTAAGTCCCGAGACCTCACGCCTCGATGAGACGCCGACGGTGGCACTCCTCCTCCCCGCTGTGGATAACCGAAACCCGCCTGTCTGAATGTGCCCACAATGGGCCATGAGGAAGCCGCGACCCCTGCCCGTTGAGCTCTCAGGCAAGTCATTCACGTTGGCCGAGCAGCTTGCCGCCGGCGTTGCGCCGCACCGCGCCTGGAGCGGCGATCTCCGCGTGGCGAGCCGGGGAGTTCGCGTGCCATGGGCAGCAGAGCAGAGCCTCCTGCACACGTGCCGCCTGCTCACGGGAATCTGTCCGTCCACCGCGTGCTGCTTCGGCACAGCAGGCCAGCTCCTGCGATGCCCGCTGCCGTGGAATGTCCAAAATGATCTTCGCGTGCACCTGGCTCGTGTGGACGGCGGAACGCGTCCCGTGCGGAAAGGAGTGGCCGGCCACCGCCTGGAGCTGCGGGCCATCGACCTTACAGTGCTCGACGGCGTTCCCCTCACCAGCCCGGCAAGGACCTGGCTCGACCTGGCTTCGGTGCTGGACGTGGATGACCTCGTTGTCGCCGCGGACTTTTTCATCTGCAGCCAGTCCCGGAGCTTCGGCCGCAACCGGCTGGCGCTCTGTTCGGTGGCCGATCTCCGGCGTCAGGTGGACAACAACCCTGGTGCCAGAGGCATCAGGAGGGCGAGGTCTGCGCTTGAGCTGGCTCGCCCAGGGGCAGACTCCGCACCTGAGACGAAACTCCGCTTGGCCATCGGCAGGCTCGGTCTCCCCGAACCAGCCCTGGGCTACGTGATCACGGATTCCACGGATTGGGAGCTGGCCTGGCCGGACATGGCTTTCCCGGAGTTCAAGGTCGCCGTGAATTACGATGGGCGGCACCATCTGGAGCCTCGCCAGCGCGAGTTGGACATCCGGCGGGACGAGTCCATAGCGGCGACCGGCTGGACCTCGGTGACAGTGACCGCGGCCCAGGTGAAGACGTGGGGCTTTGACGGATGCGCGCACCGGGTTCTGGACGCCCTGGTCCGGAGGGGCTGGCGCAACGACAAGTGAGATCCCGGCACTTCGACTCCGCGTAAGTCCCGAGATCTCACGCATCGATGAGCGAGGACAGGGCGGGGGCCGCAGGGCGCCAGGCTCCGGGTTCAGGCTCAGGCGGGGACCGGCTCCGGACGTACGCGTCGAGTGAACTTCTTGACCACAGGTTCGATGTAGCGGGCGGCCAGCGGGCCGGAGATCGCCATGAGCAGGACGTACGCCGTGGCAAGGGCCGCCAACTCCGCCTCAACCACTCCCGACGTCACCGCAAGGCCAGCGATGACGATCGAGAATTCGCCGCGTGCAATCAGCGCCGCCCCGGCGCGGAACCGGCCGGGCCGTGCAATCCCGACCCGCTTGGCCGCCCAGACCCCCGTGATGATCTTCGTAGCGGCGGTGATGACGGCCAGGATCAGCGCCCAGCCGAGTACCGGCGGAATGGACGCGGGGTCCGTGTTGAGCCCGAAGGCCACGAAAAAGATCGCCGCGAACAGATCGCGCAGCGGCTCAAGGATCTGCGTCGCGCTGTGCGCCGTGGCGCCGGAAATTGCAATGCCGAGCATGAACGCACCCACTGCGGCGGACACCTGCAGGGCCGCGGCCACGCCGGCGACCAGGAGCGCCGCGCCGAGCAGGTTGAGCAGGAAAACCTCGGAATTTTCACTGTGCACGGCCTTCGACACACGATGCCCGTGCCGCAGCGCAACCAGCAGCACCACCGTGACGACGGCCAGCGAAATGCCCACGGTCTGCAGTCCGCCCAGGAAACTGACGCCGGCGAGGGTGGCTGTGAGGATCGGCAGGTAAACCGCCATGGCCAGGTCCTCGAACACCAGGATTGAGAGGACCACGGGGGTTTCCCTGTTGCCGATACGGCCAAGGTCGGTGATGACCTTGGCCGCAATGCCGGACGAGGAAATATACGTGACCCCGCCCATCACCATGGCTCCCACCAGGCCCCAGCCGAGCAATACGGCCAGGCCCGCGCCGGGGAGGAAGTTCAGGACCAGGTCCAGGACGCCGGCCTGCCAGGACCGCCGCAGCCCGGTCACGAGTTCGGTCGCCGTATATTCCAAACCGAGCATAAGTAGCAGAAGGATGACGCCGATTTCGCCGGAAAGGTGCGCGAACTCCTTCATGCCGCTCAGCTCCACCAGGCCGCCGGCCCCGAAGCACAGGCCACCCACCAGATAGAGGGGGATGGGGGACATTCCGATCCGGCCGGCCAGCCTGGCCAGCAGGCCGAGGCAGAACACGACCGCCCCCACTTCGATGAGAGTCAGGGCCAGACGGTCCATGACGCTCAGCCGTTGCGCAGGATATCGGCCGCTGAATCAAGGCCTTCTTGCGTGCCGACGGCGACGAGGAGGTCGCCTGAGTGAAGGACGACGTCGGGTCCCGGCGATGGAACCACCTCGCCTTCCCGCATGATCGCCACAATCGAAACGCCGCAACGGGTGCGGATGCAGGCCTTGCCCATGGGCTGGTTCTGGAAGGGCGAATCCGGGGCGATAGAGAACTGCCGGGTGACGATGCCCGGGACCTCCCGGTGTTCCTCGGTCAGCTTCATGGCCAGGTGCTGGCCGCCCAGCAGGTTGCCCAACGTAGCGGCTTCATCGCCGGTCAGCGGAATCGAGGCCTGGCACGTGTCGGGATCGTCCCAGGTGGAAACGAACAATTCTGTCTGGCCCTCGCGCAGCTCCACCACGCCGATCCTCCGGCCGGAGGCTGTCATGAAGTCCTTGCGCCTGCCGAGGCCCGGGAGATCCGTCTCTTCCACGTTCATAGCATCAGCCTAGTCCGCGAACGGACATTTACGGCCCTGATTCGCGCGGGAAACGGGGGCTGAAGTGTTCGTTCGCGCCGGGGGCTGAAGTGTTCGTTCGCGCTAGGACTGGGGGACGATGGCGATCTCGGTTTCGCTGGGCGGCTTCACCGGGAGGAGGACCAGGAACCCGGCCAGGATCACCACCATGATGCCCAGAATGCCCCAGCGCTGGGCCTCCCCTTCGGCCACCAGGGGAGTTGCCACGGCGATGCAGAGCGTGAACAGCGTCGGCGCCAGGAAGCTGACGGCGCGGCCGGTCGTTGCGTACAGGCCAAACAGCTCGCCGGATTCGCCCTGCGGAGCCAGCCGGGCCAGGTAGGCGCGGGAGGACGCCTGGGCCGGGCCCACGAACAGACAGAGGAAGAGCCCGAACACCCAGAAGGTGGTGCTGCCTGCCCAGCTCATCCCGAAGAAGACGTAATCGCCGTTGCCCAGCGCCAGGATCACGCTACCGGCGGCCAGCAGCCCCACCAACGAGCCAAGGATCACCGTCTTCGGGCCCACCCTGTCGTCCAGGAAGCCGCCGATAATGGCTCCCACGGCCGCCACGATATTGCCGAAGATGGCGAAGAAAATGACCTGCGACAGTTCGAAGTCGAAGGTTCCCGCGGCGATGATCCCGCCGAACGTGAACACTGCGGCCAGCCCGTCGCGGAAGATGGCGCTGGCCAGCAGGAAGAAGATGGTGTGCGGGCTGGTCCGGTAGATCGCCTTGATCCGGCGGACCAGCAGCCCGTAGGACGCCAGGAACCCGAGACGGGCACCGCGCCGGGGCTTGGGCAGCTCCGGGACCGCGAACAGCACGGGCAGCGCGAAGACGAAGAACCACAGGGCAGAGAACACTGCCACGAGCCGGATGTTGAGGCTGTCCTCAGTTGAGGCGCCAAACCATTCGAAGCGGGGCTGGACGAAGAGCTGGAGCACAATCAGCAGGGCCACGATGCCGCCCAGGTACCCCATGCCCCAGCCGAAGCCGCTGATCTTGCCGATGTTCCGCGGCGTGGAAATTTGCGCCAGCATGGCGTTGTAGTTGACGCCCGCGAACTCGAAGAACACGTTGGCCAGGGCGATCAGTGAAACCCCCAGGAGGAGGAACTCCGGGCGGGGAAACACGAAAAAGCACAGGGCGGTCAGGAGCGCGACGGCGGCCGTGTTGACTCCCAGCCACAGCTTGCGCCGTCCGCCGGTGTCCGAGCGCTGGCCTGTGACGGGTGCGAGCAAGGCGATCGCCGCCCCCGCGACGGCCAGCGCCCCGCCGAGCACCGCCGAGGCCTGGTCTTCGCCGCCGAACGCCTTGGAGGTCAGGTACACGGTGAAGACGAACGTGGTCATGACCGCGTTGAACGCGGCGGACCCCCAGTCCCACGCCGCCCAGGCCAGGATGCGTCCCTTGTTGGACAACTGGTTTCCGGCCTCGAGTTCCGAGGACGGCTGCGTGGCTTCGGGAGCGGCGGCGGAGTTCATACGGCGATGCTATCCGCCCGCGGCGAACACGGCTCGGAAACGCTCCCGCGGGCTGGCGAAACATGGGCAAACTCCGCGCCGCGGCGGGAAAACTGTCAGTGCCCCCTTGATAAACTGTCGGGACCGAACCCAACGAATGACCGCCTGCTCCAACTTTTGACAATCGAATTTCTGACTTTGCGGAGACACCAGTGATCACAGTCCTTGCCGTGCACTTTGCAGTGGCTGCTGTGGCGCCGTTCATCTTCCGGAAATTCCGCCGGAGTTCGTTTTACGCGCTGGCCGCCGTGCCTGCCGGTTCGTTCGTGTGGCTGCTTCTTCAGCACGGCGCCGTCTACGGGCCCGCCGCGGAGTCCGCCGGAGCGGGCCAGGGCCAGTCTGCCGAAACCGTCCCCTGGATCCCGGGCCTCGGGATTGAGTTCGCTTTCCGCATGGACGCCCTCGCCTGGGTCATGTCCCTGCTGGTGCTCGGCGTGGGCGCCCTGGTGCTGGTGTACTGCGCCCGCTATTTCAAGAACAAGGACAGCTACCTGGGCGGATTCGGCGCGCAGCTCCTGGCCTTCGCCGGCGCCATGTTCGGGCTGGTCACGGCGGATGACCTGCTGATGCTCTTCATCTTCTGGGAACTCACCACCGTCCTGTCCTACCTCCTGATCGGGTACGCACGCACGCGGCTGGCGGCCCGCCGCTCCGCCCTGCAGGCGCTCATGGTCACCACTGCCGGCGGGCTGGCGATGCTCGTCGGGCTGATCATGCTCGGCACCAGCGCGGGGACCTACCGGATTTCGGCCATCCTGGCGCGGGCGCCGGAGCTCGTGACCGGGGAGGCAGCGGGAGCCGTGGGCGCCGCCGTCGTACTGATCCTGATCGGTGCGGTGACCAAATCCGCGCTGGTTCCCTTCCACTTCTGGCTCCCGGGAGCCATGGCGGCACCCACACCCGTGAGCGCCTACCTGCACGCCGCCGCGATGGTGAAAGCCGGCGTCTACATCGTGGCGCGCCTGGCCCCGGGGTTCACCGACACCGCGTACTGGCTGCCCATGGTCCTGGGGCTGGGCCTGGCCACCATGCTGGTGGGCGGCTACAGGGCCCTGCGCCAGACGGACATCAAGCTGATCCTGGCCTACGGCACCGTCAGCCAGCTAGGCTTCCTCACCATGGTCGTCGGGCTCGGAAAACCCGACGCTGCGCTCGCCGGCCTCGCCATGCTGCTCGCCCACGGACTCTTCAAAGCCACGCTGTTCCTCGTGGTCGGAATCATCGACCACCAGGCGGGCACGCGCGACATCCGCGAGCTCTCGGGTGTTTTCCGGTCCTCCCGTGCCCTCGCCGTGGTGGCCGGGATCGGTGCCGCGTCCATGGCCGGCGTACCCTTGCTGGGCGGCTTCGTGGCCAAGGAGTCAGTGCTCGAGGCGTTCGTCCACTTCGCCGGCGACCGGGAGTACGGGCCGTGGGGCACGGTGGTGCTCGCGGGCGTGGTGGCCGGTTCGGTGCTCACTTTCGCCTACAGCGCGCGGTTCATGTGGGGTGCCTTCGCCGTGAAGCCGGGAGTGGACCGCACACCATTCAAGGCCATCAAGCCCTCATTCCTGGCGGCGCCTGCCTTCCTGAGCGTCCTCACCATCGTCTACGGCTTCTGGCCCACGCCGGTGGACGGCTGGGTCCAGCCGTATGCGGCCCTGTTCGCCGAGGGAGCGTCCGACGCCGGCACTGCGGCAGCCGCCGCGGGGCACCTGGCGCCGTGGCACGGACTCACTCCCGCGCTGGGGCTGACTGCCGTGACGTTCGCGCTCGGCGTGGCAATGTTCTACGGCCGCGGCCTGGTGGACCGCGCACAGGGCGCCGTCCCGGCGTGGATCGACGCCGACCGCGGCTACCAAATGACCATCGGCGCCCTGGACGACGTCGCCGTCTGGATCACCGGACGCACGCAGCGCGGTTCGCTGTACTTCTACCTCGCCGTGATCCTCAGCGTCGCCTTCGTGCTGCCGCTGACCGCCCTGATCGCCGCGAACAAGCCGCTGCCGGAGGGTCTGTACTTCGTGGACCCCAACTCTCCGCTGCAGCTGGTGGCGGGAGCCGGGATCGTGATCGGGGCGCTGGCCGCCGTCCGGGCCAACAAGCGGTTCCTTGCCGTGCTCATGGTCTCGGTGACCGGCTACGGCATCGCCCTGATGTTCGCGCTGCAGGGTGCGCCGGACCTCGCGCTGACCCAGATGCTCGTGGAAACCATCATCCTCGTGGCCTTCGTGCTGGCCATGCGCAGCCTTCCTGCCGAACTGCGGGACCGCACCGGCGGCAAGTACAGGGTGGTCCGCGTGATCATCGGGCTCGCCTTCGGCGTCACCATGATCTTCGTCGCCATCCACGCCATGGGCGCCCGTATCGCCGCTCCGGGTTCCCTCGAGTTCCCGAAACTCGCCTATGAGGGCGGCGGCGGGCTGAACATCGTCAACGTCACCCTCGTCGACATCCGGGTGTGGGACACGTTCGGCGAAATTTCCGTGCTGGCGCTGGCCGCCACCGGCGTCGCCAGCCTGATCTTCGTCAAGGGCCGGGGCGATCGCATCCGCACCTCGTCGACGGTTGCCGAGGGCACCGTCGGCCGCCGGACCGGCGTCGACAAATCGTCCCGGGACGGCGCGGCCCTGGCCCTGACCCGGAAGTTCGCCGCCTCCACGCGGGACGCCTGGCTGGTTGCCGGCCGCACCCTGGCGCCGGAGCGGCGCTCCATCATCTTCGAGGTGGTCACGCGGCTGATCTTCCACTCGATGATCATCTTTTCCCTGTACCTGCTGCTTGCGGGCCACAACCTTCCCGGCGGCGGCTTCGCCGGCGGACTCATGGCGGGCCTGGCGCTGACCCTGAGATACCTCGCGGGCGGCCGCTTTGAGCTGCGGGAGGCCACGCCCATCAGCGCGGGAACGCTGCTGGGGATCGGCCTGGCGACGGCGGCTGCCTCCGGCGTGGCCCCGGTCCTCCTGGGCGGCCAGGTGTTCCAGAGCGCCATCCTCCAGTTCTGGCTGCCGGTCTTCGGCGACATCAAGTTCGTCACGTCCACCATCTTCGACACCGGCGTCTACATCGTGGTGATCGGGCTGGTGCTCGACGTGCTGCGGAGCCTGGGCGCGGAGATCGACGAGCACTTTGAGGGACAGCCGCACCAGCCCGGCCAGGCGGAGGAACCAGAGGACCAGCCCGGCCGGGCGGAGGAACCAGAGGACCAGCCGTCCGACGACCGGGAGCTCGGCGTCGTCCCGGCCGAAACCACGGCAAGGGGCAAGGCATGAGCGTCAACCTGACCCTGCTGACGGTCATGGGCGCGCTCTACGCGTGCGGCATCTACCTCATTTTGGAACGCAGCCTCACGCGTGTGCTTCTGGGCCTGATGCTCCTGGCCAACGCCACCAACCTGCTGATCCTCGCCACCGGCGGCTACGCGGGCCTGGCCCCGTTCTTCAGCAAGGACACGGACCCGCATGCCTACAACGACCCCCTGCCGCAGGCCCTGATCCTGACGTCCATCGTGATTTCCTTCGCCGTCACCGCCTTCATGCTCGGCATCATTTACCGGGCCTGGGTGCTGGCGCGCCAGGATGAGATCCAGGACGACGTCGAGGACCGCCGCGTGGCGGAAACGCCGAGTTTCGACGCGGAAGACGACGCCGTCATCCCCGTGGAAACCTCGGAGTTCCCGCTGACCATGCTCGGCTCCGACGGAACCGACGTGACAGATTCGGTTACCGACGCGGCAGCCACCGACTCGGCAGCCAAGGTCAAGGCGGGCGCGAAGACCATGCTCGCCGAGGACGCCGCCCTCGAGGAAAAACCCGGCTCTGCCAACGTCCACCCCGGCCCGGAAGGAGGTGTGAAGTGAGCATCGCAAGCTTTGCCCCGCTCGCCGTCGTACTTCCCATCCTGGGAGCGGCGCTGACGTTCCTCCTGATCCGGCATTCCCACGCGCAGCGGGCCGTCAGCATCGCCCTTTTGTCACTCACACTGCTGCTGGAGTGCTGGCTGCTGGCGTCCGTCTGGGGCGGCGGCACCGAGGCCGTGAACATCGGCGGCTGGCTGCCGCCCTGGGGAATCGTCCTGGTGGTGGACCAGTTCTCCTCGCTCATGCTGGTGGTCTCCTCCGCGGTGAGCCTTGCGGTCCTGGTGTACGCCACCGGCCAGGGCATGGCCGACGGCGACCGGGATGCGCCCGTCTCGATCTTCCACCCCACCTACCTCATCCTCGTGGCGGGCGTCTCCAACGCGTTCCTCTCCGGCGACCTGTTCAACCTTTACGTCGGCTTCGAGATCCTGCTGACGGCAAGTTATGTGCTGATGACCCTGGGCGGCACAGGCCCGCGAATCCGCGCCGGCGTCACGTATGTGGTGGTCTCCGTGGTCTCCTCCGTGCTGTTCCTCATCGCCATTGCCATGGTCTACGGCGCCACTGGCACCATCAATATGGCCGATCTGGCCATTAAGCTCGCGGAGCTCGACCAGGGCACCAAGACCCTCCTGCACGTCATGCTGCTGGTCGCCTTCGGCATCAAGGCCGCCGTCTTCCCGCTGTCCTTCTGGCTGCCTGACTCGTACCCCACCGCGCCCGCACCGGTGACCGCCGTGTTCGCGGGCCTGCTGACCAAGGTGGGCGTCTATGCCATGGTGCGCACCGAGACGCTCCTCTTCCCCGGAGACAGCCTCAATTCGCCGCTCATGGTGGCTGCGCTGCTCACCATGGTGGTGGGAATCCTGGGCGCCCTCGCCCAGAGCGACATCAAGCGTCTGCTCTCGTTCACGCTGGTCAGCCACATCGGCTACATGGTGTTCGGACTGGCCCTGTCCTCCGTGGCCGGGCTCGGTGCGGCCGTGTATTACGTGGCACACCACATCACCATCCAGACCAGCCTCTTCCTCGTCACCGGCCTGATTGAACGGCGCGGCGGCAGCTCCTCCGTGGACCGGCTGGCCGGGTTGGCCAAGCTGTCCCCGCTCCTGGGCCTCCTGTTCTTCGTGCCCGCCATGAACCTGGCAGGCATTCCGCCGTTCTCAGGATTCCTGGGCAAACTCGGGCTGATGCAGGCAGGCATCGGGCTGGGCACGCCGCTGGCCTACACTCTGGTCATCGGAGGGGTGCTGACCAGCCTTCTGACGCTGCTGGCGGTGGCCCGCGTGTGGAACCGCGCGTTCTGGCGGAAACCCGAGGACGCCGAGCACCCGGACCCCGTGCTGCTCTCCGAGCCCAAGGACTCAGCGACCGGCCAGCGGGCGGGCAAGGCGAACGTGACCCTGCTGCCCCGGACCATGGTGGGCTCCACCCTGGGCCTCGTGGTGCTCGGCGTCGCGCTGACCGTCTTCGCCGGCCCGCTTTTTGCACTGGCGAACCAGTCGGCCGCGGTCATGCTGGACCGGTCCGCCTACATTCAGTCGGTGCTGGGCGAGAACGTTCCTGTTCCGGAACTTGCCCTGGGCGGCGGTGGGAAATGAGCCGGAAGCGGATCTCCCTGCGGCAGGAATTGCCGCTGCTCTTTTGGCTGGTGATCGTCTGGGGCGCCCTGTGGCAGGACTTCAGCCCCGGCAACCTTCTGTTCGGGGCCTTGCTGGCCGCCGCAGTGGCGCGCCTCTTTTACCTGCCGCCGGTGGAGCTGAGCGGCCGGTTCAACGTCCTCCGGGCGGTTCCGTTCACCGTCATGTTCATCGGCAGGGTGGTGGCCGCCAGTTTCCAGGTCTTCTACCTGGCGGTGGCTCAAGGGCCCAAGGTGACCAACGCCGTCGTCGCCGTGCCGTTGCGGAGCCATTCGGACCTCATGGTGACCGCCACCGGGCACGTCATCTCCCTGATCCCCGGATCACTGGTGGTGGAGGTGGACAGGTCCACCTCCACGCTGTACATCCACGGGCTGAACGTCCGGAACGCCGACGACGTGCTGAAGCTCCGCAAGGAGGTCCGGGACACCGAGGCAGGCCTCATCCGGGTCATGGGAACCAAGGAAGAACTTGCCGCCCTGAACCAGGAGGCTGGCGCATGATGGAGCTGGTCCTGACCGTCACGGCCGTGGTGCTGTCCCTCGCCGCCGCAGGGGCGATCGTGCGAATCGCCCGCGGCCCGTCCCTCCTGGACCGGGTGCTGGCGGCCGACGTGCTGCTGGCCATCCTCGGAGCGGCGCTGAGCATCGACATGGCCGTGAACCGGCACCTCAACAACCTGATGCTGCTCGTTGCCGTGTCCATCATCGGCTTCATCGGCTCGGTCACGGTGGCCCGCTTCGTGGCGGACCGGCGGGGGCAGACCAATGAATCCTGATGCCAGCACCGTGGACACCGTGATCGACGCGGTGTCGTCCGTCTTCATGATCGTCGGGGCGGTGATGTCGCTGGGCGCAGCCATTGGCCTGCTGCGCTTCCCCGACCTCATGAGCCGCATGCACTCGGCCACCAAGCCGCAGGTGCTTGGACTGTTCCTGCTGCTGGCCGCGGTGGGGCTGCAGCTGCGCACCTGGTGGGTGTGGCCGGTGCTGGCGGTGGCCTGGATCTTCCAGCTGCTGACGGTGCCGGTTTCCGCACATATGGTGGGCCGTGCCGGCTACCGCACCAAGCACCTCCACAAGGAGCTGCTCAGCACCGATGAGCTGGAAGCCGTGGTGCTGAAGGCCGCCGAAGCGGCCAAGGACGCCGAGCCCGACGGCGGGGCATCAGACACGATCGACCGTTGACTGAGGCCTGACTGCCGCCCTCAGGGTTGGGTTGAGTCAAAGAACCGGTATTCATAAGGCGGGTGGTCATTCGCCCTAGCGCGAATGAAGTCGCGGTCTTCCTGGGACAGGGCGGCCTCGCCGTGCTGGTCCCCCTCATCGGTCTCGCCGGTCTCCTTGCGGATCACAGCCGTGATGGTGCGGGGCAGGATCTGGCATCCGGGATTATCGATGAGCCACTTCTGCGTGGTGTGATCGATGCGGTTCCAATAGTCCTTGATGTGCATTCTGATCAACTTCCTGATGTGAGTTGAACTCGGTAGGTTTCCGGGTCTGCCGGAGTATGCGCGTGGCGCAGCCCTCGTCAGGGCCGCGTCCGCGGCGTAGCGCGGAATGTTCCTTGCGGCTTCAGGCTCCTGAACCTTCAGTCCCGTTGAAGAGGATCGATGCCGGACGGCAGTTGGTGGGACCAGGCACTCCGCTGGAGTTGTGCAGGGGCACCCGGGCCGATCCTGGCGTGGCTCCTAGCCAGTTCCATGACCAAGCCTTTACAAGGGAGTTAGCGCGGTGCATTACGGCGTACAAGCCTGGGCGCTTGGCGCTGTGATATGGCCCGAGACCTGCGCCTGCGCGCAATCGAGATGAACTTTGAGCTTGGCTGTCACGATACTTCTCCGATCCCAACACCGCTACGCTGCGGCCCCCGAGATCAAGCCTAGGCTCCGGATATGTTGCAGGCAACAGGCCGCGATGACGCATGAAAAGGTCCGGGAAGCGTCCGAGCGCGGCTGACGGGGAGTAAAAGGCATATTGACATTCGATAGGATGCAATTGACACTCGATGCATGCAAAAGACACGTCTGGCGGTAACGGCACTCCGAATCCTGTTGGTGATGGCCTTCGCGCTCTTGATCGTGTTTCAGACCCTGTCCTTTCCCGGGCAGTTTGCGCACATGGCCGAGGTGACTCCGGAGCTGGCGTATTTGCGGTGGCCGTTGACGGCGCTCTCGGTGCTGGAACTGATGTGCGTCCAGGTCGTGATCGTGAGCACCTGGAAATTGCTCACCATGGTCAACCACGACCGCATCTTCAGCAAGGCCGCGTTGGCGTGGGTGGATGCGATCGTGTGGGCGATCGCTGCCGCTTGGGTGCTGCTGCTCGGCCTCTTTCTCTATCTGGCTATCAACTCTGGTGATCCGGGGTTGCCGCTACTGCTGCTGTTGATGCTGGTGGGCGGCGCTGTTCTGGGGCTGTTGATGCTCGTGATGCGCGCACTGCTGCTGCAGGCCACGGGGCTGCGGACCGATATGGAGGTGGTGATCTGATGCCCATCGTGGTGCGGATCGACGTCGAGCTGGCTAAGCGCAAGATGAGTGTGGGGAAGTTTGCCGAACGGGTCGGGCTCACGCCGGCAAACGTGGCAGTGTTGAAAAATGGCCGCGCCAAGGCTGTCCGTTTTAGCACCTTGGAGGCCATGTGCCGGGTACTCGAATGCCAGCCCGGTGACCTGCTCGAGTGGGTCGAGGAATGATCGGCGGATCCAGCGGGAACGTCCAGTATCCGGCAGCACGGGTCGCTGAGTGGTTCGAGGCCGGGCGGCAGGTTTCGACGGGCTCAACCAGCGGCAGGCCCAGGCCGGCTAGACGATGTCCTGGGACTTGGCGAAGCGCGTGATGGCCCGCTGCGTGCCGCGGTTGGTCAGCACCTGGATGACGGCGCTCACGGAGGCGGAAATGAGCGCGAACGTCAGCGCCGAACGCAGCGTCGTGGGGACGTCGTCCTTCCCGCCCTTCGGCGGCTTGCGGCCGGTGGTCTTTTCCCAGATGGTATCCACGGCCTTGGTGCCGGCGAACCCGGCCAGCAGGCTGATGCCGGTGCCAAGCAGCTTGATGAAGAAACTCATTCCGGGACTCCTTGCGTGTTGAATTCTGGACTTCCCCTAGCCTAGCCGCATGGATTGGTGGATTTCCGTCAGTGCCTGAACCACCAGGTCGTGGTCGGCCTTCTGCGGCAGCCCGGACACCGTGACGACGGCGACCGCACCCACGCCGCGCACATAGACGGGGAAGGCGCCGCCGTGGGCCGCATAGGTGGACTGGTCGAACCAGGCGTTGTCCTCGATCCGGCCGCCGCCCACCTTGCCGCGCAGGCCCACCAGCAGCGACGGTTCCTCATAGCGTGCGGCGGTCCGCTGCTTGGCCTTGACCCAGCCCTCGTTGTCCGGCGTGGCGCCTTCCAGCGCCACGTGGAACAGGACCTGTTCGCCCTTGGTGATGTCGATGGCGATGGGCAGGTTGCCCTTCTTGCCGAGTTCAACCAGCAGGAGGCCCAGGTTGAGGGCGTCGTCCTTGCTGAAGGCGGGAAACTGCAGCGCGGCGATCTGCGTCTCGATCTCTGCGATCAGTGCCTCCAGGGAACCTGCGGGCTGTTCGTCGGGGGAGTCGGGGTCGTAATCGGTCGCGGCGCCGCTGCCGGAATCCTGATGCGTCATGGCCCCAATGTACTCCGGACCGCTGCCAGAAGGCCGCCGGAAACCACCCGGGTTGTGACAGCGGGCCCCGGTTTTCCGGGGCCGTCCAGGTGTAAACTGGACCAGCCCACAAGGGCAGATTTATTACGACAGGGGAGCGCCGCCGTCGGGGATCACTGGCAACTGCCAGCCGAACCTTGGATGGGCGCTGAGAGTGCGGACAGCCGCAGACCCTCGAACCTGATCCGGCTAGTACCGGCGTAAGGGAGTCGAGTTCTCAAAGTGTCCGGCAGCTGGCGGCCCAACCACCCGCAGCCGGGGAGCGCTTTCCCCTCCTGTTCCTCAGGAGGACGATTATGACAACTGCAGCATTCAAGAAGACCGGCTACAACTGGCGCGTGGCGGACATCGTGGTGGCGGCACTGATCGCCGTTGCCGGCGGTGTGATCTTCTGGGCCTGGTCCCAGGGCGCCAACCTCATTTCCGCCCCGGTCAACGCGGTCTACCCGCCCCTTTCCGGGCTCTACGCCGGCGGCTGGATGATCCCGGCCGTGCTGGGCATGCTCATCATCCGCAAGCCGGGCGCGGCGCTGTTCTGCGAGACCGTTGCCGCCACCGGTGAACTGATCATGGGATCCCAGTACGGCACCACGGTGCTCATCTCAGGCGTCCTGCAGGGTCTCGGTGCGGAGCTCGTGTTCGCCGCCTTCATGTACAAGAAATTCAACCTGCCCGCATCGCTGCTGGCCGGAGCCGGCGCCGGACTGTTCGGCGCCCTGAACGACTCCTTTGCACCGTGGGGCTGGAACATCGCCTACGAAGCCGTCGACAAGCTCGCGTACATCATCTTCATGTCCGTCTCCGCCGCCATTATCGCCGGCGCCCTGTCCTGGATCGCCACCCGCGGCCTGGCCAAGACCGGCGTGCTGAGCTCGTTCGCGTCCCGCAAGGCAGCCACGGAGCCCGTCTTCTCCTGATGCCCACAACTCACGACGGCGGTGTCCGCCCCGCCGCGGTCACCGCCCGCGGCTGGGGCTGGCGCCACGCCGGCCGCACGAAACCCGCGGTCAACGGGCTGGACCTGGACATCCGTCCCGGGGAGCGCGTGCTGCTCCTGGGGCCTTCTGGCGCCGGTAAATCCACGCTGTTGCACGCCCTCGCCGGCGTGCTCGGCGACAGCACCTCGGGAAACGGTCCAGCGGGCGACGGCGGCCCTCCCGACAGCGACGACGCGGACGAATCCGGCAGCCTCCTGATCGACGGTGAGCCGCCGCGCGCCCGGCGCGGCCGCGCCGGCCTCATGCAGCAGGACCCCGAAACCCAGGTGGTGCTCTCCCGCCTCGGCGACGACGTCGCCTTCGGCGCGGAGAACCTCTCCGTTCCCCGCGACGCGATCTGGGCGCGCGTGCACGAGGCGCTGGACGACGTCGGGCTGGCGCACCTTCCGCTGGACCACCCGACGTCGGTGCTGTCCGGCGGGCAGAAGCAGCGCCTTGCGCTGGCCGGCATCCTGGCGATGCGGCCCGGGCTGATCCTGCTGGACGAGCCCACGGCCAACCTTGATCCGGCCGGCGTGCTGGAAGTCCGGGACGCCGTGGGGCGCTGCCTCGACAAGACGGGCGCCACGCTGGTGGTCGTGGAGCACCGGGTTGCGGTGTGGAAGGACCTCGTGGACAGGATCGTGGTCCTCCAGCCGGGATCCGGCACGCAGCCGGCCGTGCTGATCGACGGCCCCCCGGACCAGGTCCTGGAGCAGGCGCGCGGGATGCTCACCGCCGCCGGCGTCTGGGTGCCGGGCTACGTGCCGGCCACGCGGCGGCGGACCGTCGGCGGCTTTTCCCCAGCCGGGGACCGTGCGGCTGCCACCAACGGGGAGCCGGCTCTTGCCCCCGGCCAGCTGCTGCTCGCCGCCGAAGGACTTGCGGTTTCCCGCGAGCGTCCCCGCCGCCGGGGCTTCAAGTCCGTCCCGCCCGTCCCCGTCCTGCGGGACGTCGCGGCACAGGTCCGGGCGGGCGAGGCGCTGACCGTCACCGGACCAAACGGCGTGGGCAAATCCACGTTCGCGCTGACCCTCGCCGGACTGCTTCCGCCCGTGAACGGCAAGGTATCCGCCGCGCCGGAACTGAGCCGCGGGGCCGGGATCGACCCCTACAAATGGAAGGCCGAGCAGCTGATTGCCAGGATCGGAACGGTGTTCCAGGAACCCGAGCACCAGTTCGTCACGGGCCGGGTCCTGGACGAACTCCAGTTCGGCCCGAAGCACCTGGGCCACGGCGAGGAACGCGTCGACGAGCTGCTGGAACGGCTCCGGCTGACCGAGCTCGTGGACGCCAACCCGTACACCCTCTCCGGCGGGGAGAAGCGCCGGCTGTCCGTGGCCACCGTCCTGGCGGCGCACCCGCAGGTCCTGGTCCTCGACGAGCCGACGTTCGGCCAGGACGCCAACACCTGGGCCGAGCTCGCCTCCTTCCTGTCCGAACTGCTCGACGCCGGCACCGCCGTGGTGTCCGTGACGCACGACGAGGAGTTCACGCACGTCCTGGGCGGCACCGAGCTCCGCCTGGGCAGCCGTGAGCGCAGGGCTCCCGAACGTGACGCTTCCGGACTCAATGCGTCGGGCCTCAATGCGTCGGGCCTCGACGCCTCCGGACAGGCCGTTCCCGGATTCGATGCAACAGGGCAGGCCGCGTCATGAGGGACGCGCTGACCCTCTCCGGCAACCAGGCCGTGCTGACCCGGGCCAACCCGCTGGCCAAATTCGCGGCCGTCTTCCTCATCACGCTGGTCCTGGCGCTGTCCATTGACTGGATGTCCGCCTCCGTGGCCCTGGTGTGCGAGCTCCTGCTGTTCCCGCTGGCCGGGCTGACCTTTACGCTGCTCTGGCAGCGCGGCTGGCCGCTGATCCTTGCCGCGGCAGTGGGCGGCTGGAGCACCTCCATCCTGGCGCCGGACAGCGGCAAGGTGCTGCTCGACGTCGGCCTCTGGTCCATGAGCGAAGGTTCCCTTGAGCTGGGGATGGGTTTCCTGCTGCGGGGCCTTGCCATCGCGCTGCCGGCGGTGCTGCTGATGAGCTGCACCGATCCCACCGACCTCGCCGATGCGCTGGCGCAGAAGGCGAGGCTGCCGCACCGCTTTGTGCTCGGCACGCTCGCCGCGATGCGGCTGGTGGGGCTGATGGCGGAGGAATGGCAGACCATCGGCATGGCCCGCCGCGCCCGCGGCGTGGGATCCCGCGGCAACCCGTGGCAGCGGCTCCGCGCCACCCTGGGGCAGAGTTTCGGGCTGCTGGTGCAGGCCATCCGCCGGGCAACCCGCCTCGCCGTCACCATGGAGGCCCGCGGCTTCGGCGGCGCCAGCCGGACCTGGGCCCGCGAATCGACGTACAGCGCGCTGGACATCTGGGTGCTGCTGGGCGGCGTCCTGATCGCCGGGGGAGCCGTGGCCGCCGCGCTGTGGGCGGGCACGTGGCACATGGTGTGGCTCGAGGGGTCCTAGGCCCTGCCCTGCGGTTTCAGGGCGTCGATGGTATGCATGGCCAGATTCTAGCGGCCGGTGCTCAGCTAGATGCAGGAGTAGTCGTAGTCAAAGCCCTTGGAGACGAACTGGGTGAGGACCACTTTTCCGCCGGCGGTGAGGGGCGCGGCGGCGCAGTTGTCCTTGGCCCCGGTAACCGTGCGGGCGCCGGCGAGCCAGGTCGGCAGGCCATACAGGCTGCTGCCGGAGTCCACCTGGCCGACGATCTGTCCCCACTGGGAGCCGGTGGAGTAGATGCCCACCCTGGCCCCGATGCTGTGGAAGAAATCTGTCATGCCCTCGAGGTCCGCCCGGTTGGCGGTTTTGTCGCCGGACCATGTGTTCCCGGTTTCGACGTCCAGCCACCACAGGTAGTCGTCGGGGTCGGTGATGCTGCGGAGGTAGGCGTCGTCGAAGGCCTTGGCGTACCCGTACATGTAGGCGCAGGGCGCGTCCGTCTGGTCCTCCCTGCACTCGCCGTACGGGTTCGCTACTGTCTTGCCCCCATACTCGTTGCTCGTAGGCCACCAGGTTCCGGCCGTGCCGGGGTTGGCGGTGTTGACGTAGAGGGCCACAGTGGGCTGGCCGGTCCCGCCGAGCGAGTCCTCCGCCCAGTCGAGCTCTTGATGCAGGCACGGGTTGGTGGTGTTGGCCAGACCGTTATTGACGCCGACGATTACGAACGCCGGGTCCTCGGGCAGGTCCTTGTTGCACTGCGGCCAGGACACGTCGTTGCCCAGCAGGACCCCGCCGCCTCCGGCCGGCTGGGCGCCCGACGGCTGGGCGAGGGTGGAGCGAGATGACGACGGCGGGACGCCAGGCGAGGATGTGGCGGTCGATGCCGGGGAGGGCTGGGCGGCGGACGACTCCGGTTCCGGCGGCGGGGCGCCGTCCACGCGGGGTCCGGGCACCAGGCCCAGGACGGTCGTAATCACGAGGGACAGCATCACGGACGCCTGCTGCCGGGGAGGGCGTTTCCTGCTGAACACCGCCGAGCCGAAGATGGACAATGCGGCCTCCCGTTCCGATAAACGCCCCCCAGCCGGTAGCGCTAGCTTGCTCCCGATGCCTTCCCCGGTCAAGGCCTTCCGGCGCGGCGAACCCGGGGCACACAGGAGCCGGGGCGCGCTGCTGCCGGCGCGGGCGAGGTAACGAGAGGATCACTTTTATCGCATGAAACGGGTATGAATGTGACATTTAAGGCACTTCCGGCGTTTCGCCCGGCGGCAATACATCATTAGTGATATTTTTTGACCATGACACAACAGACTGCTGAACAAGTCGGCCTGATGCTCCGCGACGCCCGCGGGCAGAACGGGTGGACCCAGGGGCAGCTTGCCGCCGAGCTCGGGACCAGCCAAAGCGCCGTGGCCCGGATGGAGCAGGGCAAACAGAATCTGAGCCTGAAAATGATCCAGCGCCTCGAGGCGATCTTTGGCCGGAGCATCGTCCAACTCGGCAAGTCGCAGATGACCCACCTCCGCGTGGAAGGCGGCCGGACGCTTTCCGGCTCGGTTGACGTCAACACGAGCAAGAACGCCGGCGTGGCGCTGCTCTGCGCCAGCCTCATCAACCGCGGCACCACGACGCTGCGCCGGCTGGCCCGGATTGAGGAAGTCAACCGGATCGTCGAGGTGCTCACCAGCATCGGCGTCGAATGCACCTGGCTCAACGACAACGATCTCCGGCTCCGCCGCCCCGCAGTCCTGGACCTCGCGTCCATGGACGTCGAGGCCGCACGCCGGACCCGCAGCGTGATCATGCTCCTTGGGCCGCTGCTGGACGAGACCGCCGAGTACCGGCTTCCCTACGCCGGCGGCTGTGACCTGGGCACCCGCACGGTGGAACCGCACATGCAGGCGCTGCGCCAGTTCGGACTGTCGGTGGAGGCCACCGCCGGCTTCTACACGGTGCAGGCGCCGCCGTCGGACAGCTTTGACCGTTCCTTCGTGCTGACCGAGCGCGGGGACACTGTCACGGAAAATGCCATCATGGCCGCCGCCCACCGCTGCGGCACCACCATCATCCGGAACGCCAGCCCCAACTACATGGTGCAGGACCTCTGCTTCTACCTGCAGAGGCTGGGCGTGGAGATCGACGGCGTGGGCACCACAACGCTGAAGATCACCGGCAAGCCGTCCATCGACGTCGACATCGAGTACTTCCCGTCCGAGGACCCGATCGAGGCGATGAGCCTCATCACCGCCGGCATCGTGACCAATTCCGAGGTGACCATCCGCCGCGTGCCCATCGAGTTCATGGAGATCGAGCTCGCCACCCTTGAGCAGATGGGCCAGCAGCTGGAGGTTTCCGGGGAGTATATGGCCCGCAACGGACGCACCCGGCTGGTGGACGTGACCACCAAGCCCTCCGAACTGCGCGCGCCGGAGGACAAGATCCACCCCATGCCGTTCCCGGGGCTGAACATCGACAACCTGCCGTTCTTCGCCGTCATTGCGGGCAACGCCGAGGGCCAGACCATGATCCACGACTGGGTCTACGAGAACCGCGCCATCTACCTCACGGAGCTGAACAAGCTGGGCGCCCGCGTGCAGCTGCTGGATCCGCACCGGATCTACGTCAACGGCCCCACCCGGTGGCGGGCCGCCGAGGTGGGCTGCCCGCCGGCCCTCCGCCCGGCAGCCTGCCTGCTCCTGGCCATGCTCGCGGCGCGGGGAGTGTCCGAACTGCGCAACATCTATGTGATTGAGCGCGGCTACGAGGACCTGGCGGAGCGCCTCAACACCATCGGCGCCAAGATCGAGTACTTCCAGGACTAACTTCCAGGACTTAACAGGAGCGCGAACGGACACTTAAGCCCCCTCCTCGATGCGCGAACTGGCAGATAACAACCCCTCCAGGCGGATTTGAGGGCGTTATCTGCCAGTTTGCGCTTCGTCATGTCGGGGACGATTTGCCCGGTCTGGCGCACAATGTAGGCATGCGGACTTTTGGGGTCGAGGAAGAACTGCTGATCGTGCATCCGGACAGCGGCGAACCGCTTGCGCTCGCTGATGCGCTGCTGGCCGGCCGCAAACTCGCGGCCGACGACGCTCCGGACAAACCTCGCCTGCTGCAGAAGCAGGCCACTGCAACGGCCGACGACGACGAAATGGGCTTAAGCGCCGAGCTCAAGCTTGAGCAGATTGAGACCCAGACGCGCCCCTGCCTGGACCAGGCTGAACTGCTCCGCCAGATCCGCGCGGGCCGGGCCATGGCGGATGACGCCGCGCAGCGGCAGGGCGCACGCGTGGCCGCGCTGGCCACCTCGCCGCTGGCCCTCTCCAGCCACACCACACCGGACCCGCGCTACGCCAGAATGCTGGAGCGCTTTGGACTGACAGCCCAGGAACAGCTGACCTGCGGATTCCACGTCCACACCTACATCGAATCCCCGGACGAAGGCGTGGCGGTCCTGGACCGGATCCGGGACAAGCTGGCCGTCCTGATAGCGCTCAGCGCCAACTCCCCGTTCTGGAACGGCGTGCAGACCGGGTTCGAGAGTTACCGGACGCAGGCGTGGAACCGCTGGCCGTCGTCGGGCCCGTCCGCCATCTACGGCAGCCTGTCCTCCTACCGGCGCGTGGTGACCCGGCTCCTGGACAGCGGCGTGGTGCTTGACGAAGGCATGATCTACTTTGACGCCCGCCTCTCACGCAACCATCCGACTGTGGAGGTGCGCGTGGCGGACGTCTGCCTCCGCGCCGAGGACGCCGCGCTGATCGCCGTCCTGGTGCGCGCGCTAGTGGAGTCCGCGGGCAGGGAATGGCGCGACGACGTGGAGCCGGCGCCCGTCCCCACGGTGCTGCTGCGCATGGCCGCATGGCAGGCGAGCAACTTCGGCCTGCGCGGCGAACTGCTGGATTTCGGCAGCTTCAGGCCCGCGCCCGCCGCCGACGTCGCACGCTCGCTGGTCGACTTCCTCGAGCCGGTCCTGGCCGAGAACGGTGAGCTCGAGCTCGCCAGGCAGGGCGTCGAAGAGATCATTGCGCGCGGTACCGGCGCTGCCGAGCAGCGCACCATCCGCGAAACCGTGATGGAAAAGGCGGCGCCCGACGACGGCGGGCTGGGTGCCGTCGTCGCGCATGCCGTGCGGGCCACGCTGCGCGGGACGGTGGGCTACACGGACGACGCGGACGCTGTGCCTGTGCCCGAGCTGCTGCGCGTCCGCCAGTCCTGATCGCCGCCCCGCAAGCGCGAACTGACACTTAAGCCCTCCTCTGCAGCGCGAACGGGCAGATAACGCCCCCAAATTGCGGGAAATTGGGCATTATCTGACAGTTCGCGCGGCGGTGCCGCGGAGAGGCGGGCCTCAAGTGTTCGTTCGCGCTGAGGGACGGGGATGTTTCCGATGGTCATTCGGCGGTAAACCGGCCGAAATATTGGCTGGCTACTCTGGAACCAAATGATCCGCTCGGGGAAGGCATGGACCATGCGCGTAGGTATCATCCGGGTTTTGACGACGACGGACCGGCGTCTGCTGAACTCCCACGGAAGGCTGCTGCAGGAAACCTTTGGCTTCGACGTGACGTCGCGGTGCGTCCCGGACCAGCCGTCCGGGGTCTACAACGGGGAGTCGCTGCGGCGCGCCGTTCCGAAGGTCGTGGAACTGGCGCTCGAAATGGCCGTCGATGCTGATGCCCTGATCGTCAGCTGCGCCGCCGATCCGGGCCTGGCCGAGGTGCGCGGCCTCGTGAACATTCCGGTGATAGGCGCTGGTTCCGCGGCGGCTGCTGCCGCGCTCACGTTCGGAGGGCGCGTGGGTGTGCTCGGCCTCAAGCACTCGGTGCCGGGCCCGATCTCCGACGCCCTGGGCGAGCGGATGCTGTTGATCGACGGCCCGGAGAGCGTGGAGACCCCCGAGGGGTTCCTCATGCCGACGGGGATCTTCGACGCCCTGGCCGCCGCCCACATGCTGGTGGACGCCGGCGCGGACGTCATCGTGGAGGCAAGCACCGGGCTGACGAGCATCGGCATGGCGGACGTTCTGCGGAGCAGGCTCGGGATTCCGGTCATCGACCCGGTCATGGCTGCCGGGTCCATGCTGGTCTCGGCCGTGGCATCGCGTGGCCTGCCGGCGCCCCGGGAGCTTCAGGCAGTCTGAGGCCGGATGCCGCCGGAACGTTCCCGCCGTCGGCCAATCTTCCACCGGCTCACTGTTCCCATCACCCGCATGCACAGCGCCCAGTAGCCAATGCCTGCGGCAAGCGATCCCGCCACGGCCAGCGCGGGGCTGATCCCGGCCAGCGGCGGGTAGACCACCCAATGGACCAGGTATGCGTAGAGCGAGGCGCTGGCCAGCAGCACGGTCAGGCGGCCGAAGACCCTCGGCACCGGCAGCGTCGGTAGCCAGATGAGCAGCAGGATCCCCGCGACCACCGTCAGTTCCCGGGCGGCGTTCTCGAAGAACCCCGGAACCGTCACGGCGGCGAGGGCAGACACGAGGCACCGCTGGGCCACGGTCCGGGACCGCGCGACGGCCCAGCCCAGGGCGAAGAGCCACAGGGCGGGCGCGGTGTGCGGCACGCCGGGATCGACCAGGTCGTAGCGGGTGAGCAGCCCCGCTCCGGTGATGGCGAGCGGGAAGAGCAGCGGGAAGCGCCGCTCGGCGCGGTGCAGCCAGGGAATCGCGAGCAGGGCGGTCATGCCCACGAGCAGGTAGACAAGCACCTCAATGAACCAGAAGTGCCACTGGGTGGTCACCGCCTCAGGCCCGATGACGGCGTTGAGCAGCACGACGTTGGCGAGGCTGTATCTGTCGGTGATCAGGTAGGCGAACGCGATGAACGCCATGCTGGGGACCACCACCCTGGCCAGGCTGGCAAGCTGCCGCCGGAGCCTCGGGAGCCGTTCCCCGGAGAGCTGGAAGCGGGCGAAATTGTATCCGGCCACCGCCATGAGCACGTGGGCGGTGCCCTGCCAGCTGAAGAACCCGACGTGCGTGCTGACGATCAGCACGATCGACACGGCCCGCAGCACGATGCTCGTTTCGAGCGGTGCGAAGAAGCGCCGCATCCTGCGCGCCGGCACGTCCCGCCTGCGCGGTTCCAGGTCCCGGACGGGGGTGACGTGCCAGTCCGGCGGGAGGTGGCCGAGGGCCTGTTCCAGCCGCACGGACGCCGCCACATAGGACAGCGAGTCCCCGCCCAGCGAGACGAACGTGTCGCCGTCCGCGATGTCCGTGAGCTCCAGCGTGTCCCGGAAGATCCTGCGGACGTTGTCAGGCCCGGCGGCAGTCGCCGAAGAGCTGTCCGCCGACGGGCGGTCCGCCGGCTGAGGGCCGGACACCTCAGGGCCGGACGTGCTGTTTCCGGACAGCGCAAGGACCGCCGGATAGTCCAGTTTGCCGGTGGCCATGCGGGGGAGATGCTCGACGGCGTGCAGCTCAAGGGCCGCCCGCGGCAGCCCGATTCCCTGCGCGAGGACCTTGCCCAGCAGCTGCGTGTCGTGGTCGCCTTCGACGGCGACGACGACGCCCTGGTCGGTGCCGGCGCTCGCCGCCTGCACGCCAAGGTCGGCCAGGATCCGTTCCACCTGCCCGAGGTCGACCCGTAGCCCCACGATCTTGACGAACCGGCTGCGCCGGCCCACCACCTCGTAGACGCCGGCGGGATGCCTCCGGGCGAGGTCGCCCGTGCGGAGTTCGCTGATGGTCCTGCCCGCGGCGAGGTCCGCCGGGCGGTCGGCGTAGCCGAGCATGACGTTGGGGCCCGTGTATACCAGTTCGCCGTGCTCCAGGCCGGGCGCGGGGTCGATGCGGAACGCTCCGCCGGGCACGGGAATGCCGATGGTTCCGGGCACGGTGGCTGCCAGATCGGGCGGCAGGTACGCCATCCGCGCCGTGGCCTCGGTCTGGCCGTACATCACAAAGAGTTCCCAGCCGCGCCGGCGCCCGAGCCCGGCGTAGCTTTGCACCATCTCGGGTGCGAGCCGGCCGCCGGCCTGGGTCACATAGCGCAGGCTGGGGAGTTCCATGTCCGCGAATCCCACCCGTTCCAGCAGCTCAAAGGTGTAGGGGACGGCCGCGAATGCCGTTGCCCCGCGGCTGCGGAACAGTTCCCAGAAGCACGGATCAACAACGGAGAGGTCGGTGAGGACCAGACCGGCCCCGCGGAGCAGGTGGCTGTTGATCACCGACAGCCCGTAGCAGTAGGACATCGGCAGGGTCGTGGCCGCGCGGTCATCCGGGCCAATGTCCAGGTACTCGGCGATGGACTCGGCGTTGGACTGCAGGTTGGCGTGGGACAGGCGCACCAGCTTGGGGGATCCCGTGGAGCCGGAGGTGCTGAGCATGAGCGCAAGGTCGGGATGCAGCTCGTGCCGGGTGCCGGGACGGCGCTCCTCCAGCACAGCCTGCCCGTTCCCGGAGCGCAGAATGACGTCGGGGTCGTAGGCCGCCACGATGGAGTTCAGGGCGGCGGGTTTGTCCTCCGGGACGAGGATCAGCGGGTGGCCGGAGACCAGGGCCGCCAGATAGGCAACCAGGGAGTCGACGTCGTTGGCGGCGGCCAGCGCCACCAGGCGCCGCTCGGTGCCGAGCCGGAGCGCGAGGGCGTCGACGCGGTCGGCAAGTTCCCGGTAGGTCAGGGCGAAGTCGTCGGCAAGGATGGCGGGCCTGTCCCCGTGGCTCGCAAGATCCGAGGCAAAGGACACCCGCTCGAAATCAAGCTGTGTGGTCACCCGGGAGATTTTATTAGTTAAGGCTTACCTAAGTAAAACCGACCGGCCCGGTGTTACGCCGTGCCATACTCATTTCGTGACGACGTCGTATGCGTTCCGGGCCGAATTGTGGCTCTACCCGGGGGACTCCGGCTGGCACTTCCTCACTCTGCCGGAGGACCTCGCCGACGACATCCGCGAGGAGTCGGCCGCCTTCCGGAGGGGCTTCGGCTCGGTGAAAGTCACGGCCTCGATTGCCGGCCACCAGTGGCAGACGTCCCTGTTCCCCGAGAGCAGGAGCCGGTCCTACGTGCTCCCGGTCAAGAAGGCCATCAGGACCGCGGCACGCATCAGCGCCGGCGATGAGGTGGAGGTCGTATTGTCCCTCCAACATGACGGCTGACAGCCACCCCGAACAATCAGCCCGGAAACATCAGATCTGCTTGAGCGCCTGTTCCAGGTCCCCGATCAGGTCCTCGGCGTCCTCGAGCCCCACGGACAGGCGCACCACGCCGTCGCTGAGACCGATGGCCGCACGGCCTTCCGGGCCCATGGCGCGGTGCGTCGTGGTGGCGGGGTGGGTGATGAGGGACTTGGCGTCCCCCAGGTTGTTGGAGATGTCGATGATCTTCAGGGCATCCAGCAGCGCAAAGGCGGCGTCCTTGCCCGACTGGCCGGCCGTCGTCGCGAGTTCCAGGGTGAGCACGGTGCCGCCGGCCTTCATCTGCTTCGCGGCCAGCTCGTACTGCGGGTGGGACTTCAGCAGCGGATACTTGACCCAGCTGACGGCGGGCTGGTTCTCAAGCCATTCGGCGAGGCGCAGTGCCGTGGCCGACGAGTGGTTCACGCGCAGGGCCATGGTTTCCAGGCCCTTGGTGAGCACCCAGGCGTTGAACGCAGACAGGGCCGGCCCCGTGTGGCGCATGAGCTGCCTGACCGGCCCGTCGATAAATTCCTTGGTGCCCAGGATGGCCCCGCCCAAGACCCGGCCCTGGCCGTCGATGTGCTTGGTGCCGGAGTAGACGATCACGTCCGCGCCGAGCTCGCCGCAGCGCTGCAGCAGCGGGGTGGCAAAGACGTTGTCGACGACGACAGTGGCCCCCGCGGCATGTGCCAGTTCGCTGACCGCGGCGATGTCCACGATCTCCTGCATGGGGTTCGACGGCGACTCGAAGAAGACCGCCGTGGTGGGCACCGACAGGGCCTCGCGCCACTGCTCCAGGTCCGGTCCGTCAACGAACACCGTCTCCACGCCCCAGCGCGGCAGGATCTCGTTGAGGATCACGAAGCAGGAACCGAACAGGGAACGGGCGGCAACCACGCGGTCCCCGGCGGCGAGCAGCGCGCCGAGGGCGGTGAACACGGCGGACATGCCGGACGCCGTCGCGAAGCACGCCTCGGTGCCCTCGAGCAGGCGCAGCCGCTCCTGGAAGGTGGCCACGGACGGGTTGCCGTAGCGGGAGTAGACAAAGCGTTCGTCCTCGCCGGTGAAGGCACGCTCGGCGGCGGCAGCGGATTCGTAGACGAACCCGGAGTTCAGGAACACGGGCTCCGTGGTTTCCTGGAAGTTGGTGCGGTCCAGCCCGCCGCGGACGGCCTGGGTCTCCGGGCTCCAGCCTGCGGCGTCTTGATTGAAGGTCACTTAGTTCTTTCCCAGGTTCGTTGGCAGGCCGCGGTTCTTCCAGCCGTTGACGGTGCGCTCGCCGTAGCGGTCGGGCTCCCCCTCGAAGCCCTCGAGGACGTTGTAGGCGGTGAAGCCCGCCTGCGTGGCGGCAATGGCGGCCGCAATGGACCGCTGGCCCGAGCGGCACAGGAACACGAGCTCCACGCTGGTGTCCTCCGGGGCCTGCTGCTTCAGCTGCTCGATGAAGTCGCGGTTGGGGATGCCGCCGGGGAAGGTCCACTGGATGAACAGCGGGTCATTCTCCGTGGCCTTGGTGTCCGGAATGCCGATGTGCGCCCACTCGCCCTCGGTGCGGACGTCCACCAGGATGGCGCCCTCCTCCAGCTTGGCCCACGCATCCGGCGGGGTCAGGTCTCCGGCGTAGCTCATGCGTGCCCCTCGAATGCTTCGGCGTTGAGGTCTTCGTCCGAGTCCAGCCGGTCCACGGCGGTGGCCACGGCGGCGTCGGCGCTGGCGATCGCGGCGGGCAGGACGAGGGCCTGCGCCACGATCACATTGATGCCGTTGTACGCGGCGGCGGGGCTGCCGTGAAGCACGTATCCCTCGGCCAGGGCTGTGGAGATGCGCTCACAGAAGGCGCGGTCGTCCGGTCCCGTGATCAGGCGGTAGGACAGTTTTTCCTCAGGCTTGTCCTGCTGGGTCGGCAGGGTTACGCCGGCGGGGGCGTCCGTCATAACGGATCTCCTTCTCTCACGCTTGCAGCTCGAAGTGGTCGATATGCCGAGTATTCACCTGAGGCACCCCGCCGCGAAAGGGAGGGTTGCCGACCGGCCAGTCAGGGCTTGGCGCCGGTTCTCATTACTCCCCAAAAACGTAACACCGACGACGGCGGCGCGCACCGCCGTCGTCGTCATGTTGCGTAACGCTGGGGCCGCGGAAGTCCGGTTGCATGGGCGCCGCCCGGGGGGATAATGACGGGAGATGAACCACCGTAACGCCGGATGAAACCAGGCAGCAGTGAACGAGTCGAGCGGCAATACAGTCAGTCCCATGCTGCACTTTGGATGGTTTGTGGGCCATGGCTTCGGAGTCCAGGGATGGGGGACGCCGGGCTACGGGATCGGTTACGACTGGAAGAAACCCGCGCTGTACCAGCATGCCGTGCGGGAGTTCGAGCGGGCGGGCCTGGACCTGTTCATCATCGAGGATTCGCTCACCGTCCCGGACACGTACGGCGGCAGCGCGCAGGTGAGCCTGGCCCAGGCGTCCTTCGCCCCGAAGCATGATCCGCTCGCCCTGGTGCCGTACCTGCTGTCCGCCACGGAGCACCTGGGGATCGTGCCCACGGTCAGCGCGTCCTTCTACCCGCCGTTCACCGCGGCCCGGCTCCTGGCCACTCTGCAGCACTTCTCCAACGGGCAGCTCGGCTGGAACGTGGTGACCTCGGGCAGTGACCTCGCCGCGCAGAACTACGGCCTGGACCAGCAGATCGAACACGACCTCCGGTACGAGAAGGCGGAGGAATTTGTGCACGTGGTGCGCAAGCTGTGGCGCAGCTGGGAGCCGGACGCCATCGTGGAGGACGCGGAAGCGGGCGTCTTTGCTGACCACACCAAGGTCCGGCCCATCCACCACAGCGGCGAGTTCTTCAAGGTCCGCGGCCCGCTGAACACGGCACCGCTGCCGGAGGAGCCCGTGCTGGTGCAGGCCGGCGCCTCCCCGCGCGGCAAGGCGTTCGCCGGAGGAAACGCGGACGTGGCGATCGCCCTGGCCCGCGGCGCCGACGGCATGAAGGCCTACCGCGATTCGATCCGGGCCGAGGCAACCGCGGCCGGGCGGAACGCCGACGACGTCAAGGTCCTCTTCGTTTTCAAGCCCACTGTGGTGGGATCCCGGGCCGAGGCTGATGAGCTCTGGGAGCAGCGCCGCCAGCTCACGCAGCGGGACATCGACAGCCAGCTGAACTCCATCTCCTACCTTTCCGTGATCGACTTCAAACAGTTCGACCTGGACGAGCCCCTCCCGGAGCTCACCACCAACAGCAACCAGGGCACGCTGGACCACTTCGCCAAGGCAGGTCCGCCCGGTTCCACGCTGCGCCAGCTCCTGCAGGCCAGGAGCGGCGGCGCCGGCGACAGCATCATCGGCACGGCCGAGGAAATCGCCGACTACCTGGAGGAGACCGGGGCGGCGGTGGGCGGGGACGGCTTCCTGTTCTCCGGATTCGTGGACCCCGCCACCGTGCACGGCGTGCTGGACAAGCTGGCGCCGGTGCTGCGCCGCCGGGGGCTGCTGCGGACAAGCTACGGCGACGGCGGGTTCCGCCGGAACCTGCTGGACTTCTAGCGCCATGGACGGGGCCAGAGCATCCGAGGGCCGCCAGCCGGGCGCCCGGCGGGGCGCCTTCCTGATCGGCACGGCGCACATCCGGGCGGAGGAAGTGGCCAGGGCCGCGGCAGATCCGGCGGTCGAGGTTGTCCTGAGCGCCGAGGCCCTCGAACTGGTGGGGCTGTCCCGCGACGTGGTCCAGGCAGCCATCGACTCCGGTCACAAGGTGTACGGACTCAACACCCTGCTCGGCTCCGGCCGGGACACCGCCGTCGAGGAAGAGTCCATCCTCGACTACCAGATCCAGGTGATCCGGTACCACCACAGCGGAGTGGGAGCGCTGCTCGCCCCCGACGAGGTGCGCGCCGTGATCCTGGCCAGGCTCATCGGCTTCACCCGCGGCGGTTCCGGAGTCCGCCCGGACACGGCCAGGTTCTATGCCGAACTGCTCAACAGGGGAGTGGTTCCGGCCATTCCGCGCGACGGGTCCGTGGGATCGTCGGACCTGACCCAGCTGGCGGCCGTGGCCGCCGTCGCCATCGGGGAAGGGCAGGTGCTCGCGGCGGACGGCACCCTCGTGGCCGGTGCCGAGGCGCTCGCCCGGGCAGGGCTGGAACCGCTGGTCCTGGCGCCGGGCGAGGCCCTCGCTGTCGTCAGCGCCAACGCGTACTCCATCGGCGCCGGCGCGCTCGAACTCGGCCGGCTCCTGCAGCTTGCCGACCTCGCGGACACCGCGCTCGCGTTGTCGCTGGAGGCAACCGCACGGTACGACGGCGGCGGGAACCTCAGCCCGTTTTCGCCGGCGGTGCAGGCGGCCAAGGCCGTGGACGGCCAGAGGGTCTCCGCCGCCAAGGTCCGGCACCTGCTGCGGGGCGGCTGGCTGGAGGATCCCCGGCGCGACGTGTCGGTGCAGGACGCCCTGTCCTTCCGGGCCGCGCCCCAGACGCACGGCGCCTTCAGGGCCCAGGTCACGGCGCTCGCCGACGCCCTGGAGGTGGAGCTCAACGGCCGCGGCGACAACCCGCTGACGGACCTGGCGTCCGGCCGGATGGTCTCCGGCGGGAACTTCCAGCCGATGCAGCTGGCCCTGGCCTTCGAGGCGCTGCGGCTGGGACTGGCGCACGTGGGGATCAGCAGCGAGCGGCGGATCGCGAAGCTCTATCCGCCGCAGCGGCTCATCCGGCAGCTCAACCTGGAGGCCGCGCGAAGCGGCACTCCGCTGGCGTCCGAGGACCTCCCGGGCCTGCTCTGGTATTCGGCCGCGGGGCTCCTGGCCGAGCTGAAGTTCCTCGCTGCCCCTGCCACGCTCGGCGCCCCGACCCTTTCCGCCGACGTGGAGGACCACTCCACCCTGGCACCGCTTGCCCTCCAGCAGCTGGAACGGGCCGTGGAAGCCGCAGACAAGCTGCTCACCATCGAGGCGCTGACGGCCGCGTACCTCCTGGCCGAGGCGCAGGGCGCGGAAGCTGGGAGAAGCGTGCCCGCCGCCGAGGTGAGGCCGCTCGGGAAGGGGGCCGGCGCCGTCGTCGACCGCCTCTCCGTGCTGCTGGCGGACCAGCTGCCGGCGGCGGTGCTGGTGGACAAGGCCCGGAACGAGCTGCGGGAACTGCTCGCCGGGCTGCCGGAGCTGCGCACGCCCGCCCCGGGCGAGGAATACGATGCGGGAGGAGAGGCATGAGCACCGTGACGGGCAGGCACCGGCCACCCAGGCATGCGGGGCCAGCGGTAGACCTTGTGGCCGACGCCGGGGCTGTCCTGGCGCAGGTGGGCAACACGCCCCTGGTACCGCTGGAGGTGCTCAGCCGGGGGCTGGGCAGCACGGTTTTCGTGAAGCTGGAATCGGAGAATCCGGGTGGCTCCATCAAGGACCGGACCGCGCTGAGCATGGTCCGTGCGGCCGAGCGCAGCGGGCAACTGCAGCCCGGGGGAACCATCGTGGAGAGCACGTCCGGGAACACCGGGATCGGGCTGGCGCTGATCGGGGCGCTGACGGGCCATCCGGTGGTGGTGGTGACCGGCGACTCCATTTCCTCCGAAAAGCTGGAACTTCTGCAGCGCTACGGTGCCCGTGTGGTGTTCACGGACTGGACCGCGCCCTCGGATTCACCGGCCAATGCGAGGGCCGTGGCTGCGCGCATCACCGCGGAAACGCCGGGTGCATGGCGGCCGCTGCAGTTCGACAACCCCGCCAATCCGCAGGCGCACTACGAGGGGACCGCGCCGGAGATCTGGGAGCAGACGGCAGGGAGGGTGACGCACTTCGTGGCGGGGGTGGGAACCGGCGGCACCATCACGGGCAATGGGCGGTACCTGAAGGAGAAATCGGCCGGGCATGTGGAGGTGATCGGCGCGGACCCGTACGGCTCGGTCTACAGCGGCGGGCACCCGGGCCAGATCCTGGTGGACGGCGTGGGCAATTCCTGGCCCAAGCCGGACTGGCCCAAGGTCTTTGACCGCAGCCTGCTGGACCGGTTCCTGCGGATCCCCAACGACGAGGTGTACACCACCGTGCACCGGCTTCTCAACGAGGAGGGGCTGTCCCTTGGGCCGTCGTCCGGGTTGACGGTGGCTGCGGCACTCCGGGTGGCGCGGGCGGCGCCGCACGGTTCCGTGGTGGTGGCCATAGCCCCCGACACGGGCAGCAATTACCTGAGCAAGGCCTTCAACCCGGAGTGGCTGGCGGACAACCACATCCGCCTCGCCACGGACTTGGCGGAGGACTGATCCTTCCGGTCTTCCGGACTTCCGACGCCTGCCGGCCTTCCGTTGCCTGCCGGCGTCAGGAACCGCTCGGGGCCGCTTCGCTTTCCGAGCGCTTCCAGGCGTTCCAGTCCAGCGGATGGACGGAGGGGCGGCCCAGGAGATAACCCTGCGCGGCTACCATCCCGAGTTCGGTCGCTGCAGCCAGTTCCGCCTGGGTTTCGACGCCCTGCGCGGCGAGATCTGCGCCGATGTGCCGGGCGAGCTCAACCATCGCGGCGGCCCGCAGCCGCTGCCACTCGGAGCTTTCGATTCCGTCAATGAAGGGGCGGCCCAGCTTGATGATGTCCGGGTGGAGTTCCAGCACCTGGTCCATCGAGGTGAAGCCGGCGCCGGCTCCGTCCACGGCGATCCGCAGTCCTCGCCCGCGGAGCGGTGCAAGGGAGGCCGTCAGCGAAGCGTACTGGTTGGCGGGGACGTGGCCGTTCAGCTCGATGACGATCCTGTCCACGGCCAGTTGGGAATGCTCGAGCAATCCCTGGATCCGGGGATCCATGCAGGTGGCGGGAGTCAGGTTCAGGGCGATGAACAGGTGCTCCGGGACAGCCTGGGCCGCGGTGAGGGCACGGTGGAGGGCGGCGATTTCAAGGTCGGCGCCGAGGCCCACGGACTGGGCTTCGGTGAACCAGTGGTCAGCGCTGGCGCCGTCATCACTGACGAACCGGGTGAGGGCTTCGACGCCGATCACGTGCCCGGCCGGAAGCTGGCGGACGGGCTGGAAGGCCGTCATGAGCATCTTGTCGCCGAGGACGGCTTCAATCCGGTTCCTGCTGCGCCTGGTAAAGGGAACGGGGGCGGGCGCCTCCACTGGCTGCTCGGCCTGGTTGCCCTGCGTGCCGTCATCCTGGGCGTTCGTCACTGCGGTGGTGGCGGTGAGGTGTTCCAGCAGCGCCTGCTCAGGGCTGTCCGGATGCGCCTCCACGAGCTCGCGCAACTGTACCCGGGTCCATTGACTCTCCGGATCGGAGTCGGCCAACAGCTCGTCGATGATTCCTTGCGCCTGCCAGCGCACAGTCATGTCACCCACATCCCCCGGCAGTTCTGCCTGGGCCCCCAGACCCTTGGGTAGTGAGTTTGTCAATGCAGGAAGGGAGGTCTCGTCCCTAGACATCGGCTATTCCTTTATAGGTTCACGATTCCGGCTGAGCCCGGAACCGGGCCACTCCGCCGCTTCGCCGCGAGGCGCTGACGGTATGGCCGTGGTAGGAGCATACAACGGGAAAGACTGCGATGTCTCTTATTTGTGCACTGCGCCACACTTCTTCCGCCGGGCCTTCGGCGGCAAGCGGGCACCGGGTGTACCCGGCCGGCTAGGGCAGGGGCCTGGGCGGGAGGTTCTTCGTGGCCGGACCCTGGATGACGGTGCCATCGGTGGCAAAGCGGGAACCGTGGCAGGGGCAGTCCCAGCTCACGTCGGCCGCGTTGAACCCGACGGTGCAGCCCAGATGCGTACAGATGGCCGAGACCGCTTCCATTTGCCCGCCCGGGCGGGCGTAGACGGCTGTTGGCTCTCCGTCCACTTCGATGACCTTGCCTTCACCCGGAGCGGGGCGGGCGGGGCCGGCTCCGGGCACCGGTTGGCTGGGCCCCGGTTGGCCGGGCGCATGGGATGGCGGCGCCGTGCCGGTGGGAGCGGGGGCGACGGCGTCCATGGCCGGGACGGCCCGGTTGCTGTCGAACACTGCAGCCCACGCGCTATGGCGGCCGCAAAGGGTGTCCGTGAGAATGAGCGCCGCGGCGGTGCCGTTGGTCAGGCCCCACTTCCGCAGGCCGGTGATCACGTGGACGTGGCGGGCCTCCGGCGACATGAGCCCGACGTACGGCAGCCCGTCCACGGGCATGGCGTCCTGCGTTGACCAGCGGAATGCCGTCTCTCCGGCGCCGAGGCGGTCCCGGGCGAAGGCGGCGAGCCGGCCGTACCGCTCGGCGGCGTCGCCGACGTCGGACGCCCGGTGGCCCTCACCTCCGGGGAGCACGTAGCTGGTTCCGTCCACATCGACAGTCAGGATGGAGCGCATCGGCTCGTCAACGCTGATGAACGAGGAGTTCCTGAACGCGTCATCGAGCCGTGGCCCGGTGGCCAGGCTGGCGGTGAGGTAGGAGCGGTGCGGATAACAGCGGGCGTCGAACGCGCCCCGGTCGCCAAACGGCACATTCGTGGCCACGATGACGTCCCGCGCCCGGACGGAGCCCCGCTCGGTGGTGACCACGGCCGGTGACCCGTCCCGAAGCGAGACCGCAGGCGACTCCTCGAACACGAAGCTGCCGTCCCCATGGACTGCGCCCGCCAGGCCCTGCAGGTACCTCACCGAGTGGATCTGTGCCTGGCCGTCGAAGCGGACAGCGCCTTTGACGGGAAAGGGCAACGGGGCATCGGACGTGAAGGCGGACGGCAGGCCGAGGCTGGCAGCAAGGGCGGCTTCGTCGCGCACGCGGACCAGGGCGTCGTCGGTCTCGGCGTAGGTGTAGTTGGCCACGCGGCGGAAGCCGCAGTCGAGCCCCTCCCCGGAAACGGTGCGTGCAATGTGTTCGATCGCGGCCTGGTTGGCTCGCCCGTAGGTGCGGGCGGCATCGTCTCCGTGGCTGCCGGCGAGTTCCGTGTAGGCGAGGCGGTGCAGTGACGTGACTTTGCCGGTGGTGTGTCCGGTGACTCCCGTGCCGACCCGTGCGGCCTCGACCACCGCAACCGTCTGGCCGGCGCGTTTGAGGGCCAACGCCGCCGTAAGTCCGGCGATGCCGCCGCCGATGACGGCAACGTCGACGTCAATGTCGGCATCCAGGGCGGCATAGGCGGTGGAGCCGGCGGTGGCTACCCAGAGGGAAAGAGGCTTACCCCGGGCTGCTGACTTACAGGCCGGTCACTCACGGCCCGCCCTCCGCCGGCTACCGGGCGCGTTACCGGGAGTAGGACATGTCCGGTTCACTGCCGCCGTCCTCCTGGACCCACGCCATGAAATCCGCCAGGGACATGAAGCAGTAGTAGTCGCAATACCGCAGGTTCTGCTTGTCCGCTTTGCTCATGACAGTAATTCGTCACGGGCGGCAGCAAGGATGGCGGCCGAATACCGGCACAGCCGTTCAACGGTGAGCCGCCACGATCAGCCCGGCAAGGAAAACCAGGGTTATCCAGTCCATGTGAGCTCCTCCTGTGCCAGACGATACCTCTAAGGCGTCCGGGAAGGAACGGGCTCGAAGTTATGCGTTGGCCGGGCGCGCGCGGCGGATCGGAAACATCGTCTGCGGCGGCCCGGCGGTACCCAGGAACTTGAGGATAAGGGCGTTGACTGCGTCCGGCTGCTCGAGTGGAAGCGCGTGCGATGCGCCCGGTACGACGGCCAGTTGGCCCTCAGGCAGCGCTTCGTAGAGGGCGACGGTATGGGACAGAGAGACGAGGTCGTCGTCGCCGGACACCACGAGCACGGGACTGCTGATGTGCGCGACGTCGGCGGCGGTGAGCGTCGGCTCTGCAGCGAACATCGCAAAACTCTTGCCGAAGACCTCACTCAGATGCCCCGGCCCGTCAGGGGAGCGTTCGATGTATGCCTTGCCCAGTTCCTGCGCCATCGGCGAATCGGGATCCATCTCCACGGGGACCATGCCGTCGAGTGGAAGTTGGTCCCGATGACCACCAGCTTCCGCACCAGATCGGGCCGCTGCAGGGCGACGAGCAGGGCGATGACCCCGCCGTCGCTCCACCCCACCAGGTGGGCCGCCCCGTCCACCACTTTTTCCAGCACCCCGATGGTTTCGGCTGCCATGCCGGCGTAGTGGAAGTCGGCGTCGGTGTCCGCCGTATAGCCGTGGCCCCGGCGGTCGAAGGCGACAACGCGGTAGCTTTTGGAGAGGCCCCGCCCGATGCTGTTGAGCAGTTCGTCACTGTTGCTGAGGCCACCATGCAGCAGCAGGAGCGGCGTGCCGGAACCACCGCGGTCTTCGACCCACGTGGGTGCCCGTCGATTTCCACTGTGCTGGCCATGGTTCGCTATTTTCCTCCAGGCCGGCCGGCACCACAACGGCCCGCGGGCGTTTATTCGATCCCGGCAAACAGCTCGTTGAGCTCGGCCGTCAGCTGCTTCCGGAGGGCCGGCGTGCCGATCTCTTTCCCGTCGATGTGGTTGACCGGCGCCAGCGTCCGGATGCTGGAAATCAGCCACACGGCGTCGGCGTCGAACAGGTCCCGGGGTTCCAGCGGGCCGTAGCCCAGCTCCCATCCGGCCGCCTTGGCTGCGGCGAACAGGGCGCCCTGTGAGGTGCCGGCGAGGATGCCGCTGTCCAGCTGCGGGGTGATGAGCCGCTTGACCGTTGCGCCGCCGTCGCCCGTTTCGACGTGGGCCAGCAGAACGGTCGACGTCGGGCCCTCCAGCACGCGGCCGTCGGACGAGGTGAAGATGACGTCGTCAGCGCCCTGCTTGTGCGCGTGGCGCAGGGCCGCCATGTTCACCGCGTACGACAGCGTCTTGGCGCCGAGCAGCAGCCACGGAGCGCGTTCGGCAACATCGCTGTCGTAACCGCGGTCCAGGAGGATGACGTCGACGCCCGCTTCGCGCTGCCGCCGGCCGGCCGCCCCGACGGCGGACACCTGCACCCAGCACGTGGGGGAGAAGGCACCCTCCACACCGCGGGTCACCAGGAGCTTCACCACGGCCTCGTCCTCATCGGGGGAGGACGCCGGGTTGTCTGAACGGAAAGCGGCGACGCCCGTTTCGATGGCCCGCCGCCACACATCCTGCCCGGGGATTTCAAGGTCCAGGGCCCGCGCGGAGCCGCCCAGGCGGTCCAGGTGCGCCTGGACCTTCCGGGTCCGGCCGGCCACGGCGAGCATGGACTCGAAAACGCCGTCGCCGCGCGTGGCGCCCTGGTCGGTTGCCATCAGCTGCGGCTGCGTGGGGTCGGCTATCCGGCCGTATTCGTAGTCCGGGTCGAGGAATACCAGCACGGTGGCGGCGGCAGGAGAAGTCATGCCTCCAGCTTAGTGCGGACCGCGCCCGATAGGCTGGGCAGGTCCGCGCCTTCCGGAATGGCTCCGAGGGCAAGAAATATCGGGGGTTCGCCTGTGTTGTGGCCATTTCCGCTCGCCGGAACGCTACCGTCCTGGTTGATTTTCCTGCTGAGCGCCGCCGACTTCATCATCCGGATCCTCGCAGTGGGCATCATCCCCGGCAACCGCCGGCCCACCACCGCCATGGCCTGGCTGCTGGGCATCTTCTTCGTGCCGTCCGTCGGCCTGATCCTGTTCCTGCTCTTCGGCAACTTCCGCCTTTCCCGGCGCCGCGTGGAGCAGCAGCAGCTGGTCAGCGAAAGGGTGCGGGCCCGCACGTCGGTGCTGTCCGACGTCGGAAGTGAATACCCGGGGCCCGAATGGGTGAAGTCCGCCGCCGAACTCAACCGCCGGCTGGGGTCCATTCCCATGGTGGACGGCAACTCCGTGGAGCTGATCCCCGGGTACCCGGACTCCATCGCGGCCATGACCGAGGCCGTCCGGAACGCCAAACGGTTCGTCAACGCCGAGTTCTACATCATGAGCACGGACCACGTGACGGATGAACTGTTCACGGCGCTGGAAGAGGCCGCCGACCGCGGCGTTGAAGTGCGCGTGCTGTTTGACCACATCGGCACCCTCCGGATCAAGGGCTACCGCAGGCTCCTCGAGCGCCTCAGGGCCAGCCGGATCCAGTGGCGGCGGATGCTCCCGCTGCTGCCTATCCACGGCCAGTGGCGCCGGCCGGACCTGCGGAACCACCGCAAGATCATGGTGATTGACGGCGACGTGGCGTTCACCGGATCGCAGAACCTGATCGAGCCGTCCTACAACAACCCCAAGCACCGCAAGGTGGGGCGCGAATGGGTGGAACTGATGGCCCGGCTGCGCGGCCCCATCGTGCCGACGCTCAACGTGGTCTTCGCCACCGACTGGCTCAGCGAGACGGACGAATCCCTGGAAGCGCAGCTCGAGGCCCAGCTGCAGCTTCCCGCCGAGTCCGCCCCGGGCAATGTCACGGCGCAGGTGGTACCCAGCGGCCCCGGGTTCAGCACGGAAAACAACCTCCGCCTGTTCAACACGCTCATCTACTCCGCCCAGCACCGGATCTCCATCTGCAGCCCGTACTTCGTCCCGGATGACTCCCTGCTCTATGCGATCACCACCGCGGCGCAGCGGGGCGTCGACGTCGAACTCTTCGTTTCCGAAAAGGGCGACCAGTTCCTGGTCCACCACGCGCAGCAGTCGTACTACAAGGCGCTGCTGGAGGCGGGCGTGAAGATCTACCTCTATAAGGCGCCGTTCGTGCTGCATGCAAAGCACTTCACCATTGACGACGAAGTGGCCGTCCTCGGTTCGAGCAACATGGACATGCGCTCCTTCTCGCTGAACATGGAGGTCTCGGTGATGCTCCTGGGCACGCAGATCGTGGACAGCATGCGCGCGGTGGAGGACACCTACCGGGACATCTCCCATGAGCTGAGACTCGACGCCTGGATGCGCCGGCCGCTCGCGGCGAGGTACGTGGACAACGTCGCGCGGCTCACGGCGACGGTGCAGTAGACGCCGGCTCAGCTGCGGGGGAATTCCGAGCCCAGCGCGGACAGTACGCCGAAGGCTTTGGTGCGGATTTCCTCGTATTCCTCCTTGGGCGCCGAATCCGCCGTGATCGCGCCGCCGACGCCGAGACTGAGTGTCGCCCGCCGCCCCTCTTCGGCGCCGGTTCCGTGGGCGTCGGCGGCCACCCAGTCGTCGCCGCCGTCCGACTGGATTACCAGGGTACGGATGGCCACTGCAAGGTCCGTGGCCCCGTTGAGCGAAAAGTATCCGATCGCCCCGGAATAGACACCGCGCGGGCCGTCCTCCAGCCGGTCGAGGATGGCCATGGTGCTGATTTTCGGCGCGCCCGTCATGGAGCCGGCGGGGAAGCACGCGGCCACGGCCTCGGCCCGCGGCGACCCCGGCAGAAGGGTTGCATCGATGGTGCTCACGAGCTGGTGGACCGTTGCGTAGCTTTCGATTTCGCACAGCCTGCTGACGGTCACCGAGCCCGGCTCGGCAAAGTGGCTCAGATCGTTCCGAAGCAGATCCACGATCATGATGTTCTCGGCCCGGTCCTTCAACGAGGTCTCCAGGTCGCGCCGCAGCGCCGCGTCGAGCTCCGGGTCGGCAGCCCGGCGCCGGGTGCCCTTGATCGGCTCGGCGCGCATGCCGCCGTCGGACGCTATCCGCAGGAAACGCTCCGGCGACGTGCTGGCCACCGTGAGGCCGCCGAAGCGCAGGAAGCTCGCGAACGGTGCCGGGTTCCGCCTCCGCAGCGCCAGGTACGTCGGCCAGGGATCGAGGCCGGCGGCGGGCATCTCGGCCGTGAGGGTGGTGGTGAGGCAGACCTCGTAGGTGTTTCCCTCGGCGATCTCGTGCTGGGCCTCGGCGATCTTGCGCTTGTAGCCGGCCTCGGTATCGCGGCTGGTGAACGCCGGCACCGCCTGACCCGCGACGCCGTTGCTGCCGCCGGCGGGGTTGCCGGTGCCCGCCTCCCCGCCGGTGCCGGCTTCGTTGCCGGCCGCACGCTCAGTGGCCGTTTGGCCGGCCGCGGTTACGGCGGCGCGGGCGTCGGCGAGCCAGTCGGCCGCATCCGGCGCGTCAAGGGCAAGCAGCCAGGCGGCGCCTTCGGCGTGGTCCAGGACCACTGCCCGCCCGGCGAATATCAGGGCCGAATCAGGCGTATCCGAGGCGATGTCGGATCCGCCGGTTTCGCGCTTGAGCTCATAGCCGAGGTACCCGAGCCAGCCCAGGGTGAAGTCACACGGATAGTTCTCCGGGCCACGGACCGCTTTCCGGCCCCAGACGGTCTCCAGCCAGCGGAAGAACGTGCCGGACACCTCGGCCGTGGCGCAGCCAGCTGTAATCCGGTTGGTCCCCGAACGGTGCCGGACCGACTGGCCGAACGTGCCGCCGTCGTCCGCGAGGATGCTGAAGCGGCTGCGCTCCGCGGCGGGAGTCCCCTCCCCGTCGGCGGGCGGAACGAAGGACGAATCCAGCCAGACCGCATTCGCTGAGTCGCCGTACAGCGACCCGAAGAGGGCGGCCGCGTCCGGGCGGCCCTCGATGCGCTCGGCCAGGAGCCGGAGGCCACGGCGCGCGGAGAGCTCCGGAACCAGCACGGTGGCGAGGGCCGGGAGGTAGGTGAGCGCCTGCAGGACATCAGCCGGGGCGGCGTCGTCGGCGCGGTTCAGGACCCGGATATCCGCGTGCTCCCGCACGTTGTCCGAGGCAAGGAGCTCCGATTCCTGGGCGGCCCACAGGTCCCAGTAGGGCTCATAGGTGTCGCCGTCGCGCTCGAGGGCACGGGTGCGGCGTTCGTTTTCCGGCGAATCGGCCCAGATGACGGCGTCCAGGAGGGGCCTGGCCGCGGCAGCCGCAGCCCCCACGCCTTCCACGATCACGATCTCGGCGGGCAGCGTGACCCGGGCATCGCCGTCGTAATGCCGTGCCCAATCCCAGCTGACCCACGTTGCCGGTTCGCCGCGCCGCAGGGGCGCCAGCACCGTGGTCACATAGCGTTCAACGCCTGCGGCGAGCCCGTTCCAGCCCGGGTAGATGTCCTCCAGATGAAACAGGGAGACCTTGTGGTGGTTCCGCAGCCGTGCCGCCAGTTCGATGGCCAACGTGGTTTTGCCTGCGCCGGACCGCCCGTCAATGGCGATGATCACAGGAGCGGGGGTCATGAAATAGAGCGTACCTGCTCGCTGTTCTGAAGCTGGAGCGGGGCGTCTTCCTCTGACGCTGCAGCGATGGCCGAACGGACATACCGGACGATTCCCGGCACCGACGCCTGGACCTGGTTCCACACGGCATCAAAGTCCGCATGCCCGCCATACCAGGGGTCTTCGATGCCCTGCTCCAGGGGATCCTTCGATTCGAGGGCGGGGTCGAAGCTGCGCAACATGCGGATCTTCGCGAGCGATTCTGCGTCCGGCGCCGACGCGCGGAGCCAGCCGTAGTGGTCCACGTCCAGGGCGAGAATCAGGTGGCGCTCGGTAAACCATTCGGCGCGCCATTCCCTGGCGGTGTGACGGTCCGAGGCGAGGTTGTTGGCGGTCAGTTTCCGCGCCGCCCGGGGGTCGATGGGGCGCCCTGCCTCGTAGGCCGTGGTGCCGGCGGAGTCGACCACGACGTCCCCGGCCAGCCCCGCCGCGGCGAAGGCCTCGGTGAGCATCAGCTCGGCCATGGGGGACCGGCAGATGTTGCCGGTGCAGACCGCGATGATCCGGTAGGGGCTGGTCATTGAGGTCATGGTGCTAAGCATGGAGGATGAGCGTCCTCCTTGGCTAGTAAGGGCCCTTATGATCCCGGGAATCCGTAAAGTTGCCTGCTGACCGGGTCATAATTCGCGAAATTGCACTCCCCGGATCTAGTGCATGAGCGCCAGCAGGATGCCCACGGCGACGAAGAGGACGCCGAAGATCCGGTTGAGCCTGGTCTGGCCCCGGACATCGTGGGTGAAGCGTTGGAACGACTTCGCCGCCGCTGCGAAGAAGAACCACATGACGAGAATGTCGATGATGACCACCGTGGCCGTGAGGGCGAGGTACTGCGACAGCAGCGGCTGTTCCGGCCGGATGAACTGGGGCATGAAGGCCAGGAAGAACACGATCGCCTTGGGGTTGAGCAGGTTCACCCAGAGGCCGCGGCGGAACATGGACCAGGCGGGCTCGCTCCTGAGGGCGGCGGCCTTTTCCTGGTCCAGGTCCGGCTTGTGCAGGAACTGCCGGATCCCGAGGTACACCAGGTAGGCGGCCCCGGCGTAGCGGATGACGTTGAAGGCCACGGGGGACCCCGCCACGAGGACTCCGACGCCCAGCGCCACGATGACTACATGCATGATCAGCGCCGCCTGCTGGCCGAGGATTCCCCAGATGGAGCGGCGGAAGCCGGACGTCAGCGAGTTGCTCATGGTGTTGATGGCACCCGCGCCGGGGGTGAAACTGATGAGGACGCCGGCGCCCGCGAGGGCCAGCCACAGGGAGAATTGCACCAAACAAGCTTAGTGCGGTCTGCCGGCGGGTCGCTCCACGGCGATTCACCAAAAACGGCCGCCCGGACGGTGCCTTAGGCGGCCATTCTTGGTGAATCGGTGCATGGTGGGTGCCGCAGAACGCCGGGCGCACCCACGATCAGGCGCACGTTCAGGCGCTGCGTTTAGGCGCGGGCGATGACCTCGCCGTTGGGGATGAGGAACCAGCCGTCGTCCGTGGAGCCCCAGCGGTGCCACCCCGCGGAGATGCGTGTGAGGTCCGCCTCCTGCACGAACCCGTACTCGAGGGCCTGTTCGGCGAAGGCAGAGTGCAGCACGCGCTCGCCCCACACCCTGGCCTGCCAGCGCCGCTGCTGCCCGGTGGCGTAGAGCCAGTTGCTGCTCGTGGGCGCCACGTCGGTGAAGCCGGCGGCCTGCGCCCACGAGACCAGGCGGCGTCCGGCGTCGGGCTCGGCGCCGTTCCTCCGGGCGATCCGCTGGTACAGGTCCATCCACTCGTCGAGTTCGGGGATGGCGGGGTACCAGCTCATGCCGTGGAAATCGGCGTCGCGCACGGCCACGATGCCGCCCGGCTTGGCCACCCGCCGCATCTCGCGCAGCGCCTCCACGGGATCGGTCAGGTGCTGCAGGACCTGGTGGGCGTGGACGACGTCGAACGTGTCGTCCTCGAAGTCCAGATCGTAGATGTTGCCGGCCACGAACTCCACGTTCTCCACGCCGCGGTCGGCCGCCAGCTCCCGCGCGTGGGCAATCACATCCGGGGAGCGGTCCAGCCCGGTCACCTTTCCGGGGGCCACCAGGCCGGCGAAGTCGCACGTGATGCTGCCCGGCCCGCACCCAACGTCCAGCACCGAGACCCCGGGGGTGAGGTGCGGAATCACGAACGCGGCGGAGTTTTCCGCCGTCCTGGAGGCATGGGCCCGGACCACCGACTCGTGGTGGCCGTGCGTGTACACATCGTCTGGCTGCTGCGCACTCATAGGGAAACGCTACTCCTCCGCGCCCGGGATCGGCCGAAGCGAGACAGGCAGTTTTTTGTCGTTGGCCGACTGTTTCCCTGCTTCTGCCCGCCCAGGTTCTGCGGATGATTAGAGGAGTGGAGAACAACAGGGGCAGCAACAAGGCAGGGCTCGGCGTCTTCCGGGCGACAGGGATCTACGTCGGTGCCATCCTCGGGTCAGGCGTGCTGGTGCTTCCCGCCATCGCGGCGCAGGAGGCGGGGCCGGCGTCGCTCCTCGCCTGGGCGCTGCTGCTGGTGTTCTGCACTCCCGTGGCCTTCAGTTTCGCCGAGATGAGCCGTCAGCAGCCCGACGCCGGGGGGATAGCCCACTTCGTGACGCGCGCATTCGGGCGGCGCGCCTCGGCCGTGGCCGGCTATCTCTTCTACTTCGCCATCCCGTTCGGGGCTCCCGCCACCGCCGTGATCGGCGGCAACTACATCGCCCACGCCCTGGGCGGGGGCCGCGGAACGGCGCTGGCGGCCGCAGTGCTGCTGCTGGCGGCAGGCTTCGCGAGCAACGCCGTCGGAATCAGGCTCTCCAGCCGCATCCAGCTCACGCTCATGGTGGTTCTCGTGGGGCTGCTGGCGCTGGCCGTGGCGGTGGCCGCACCCTACGCGAAAGCGGAGAACTTCGAGCCCTTCGCACCTCACGGCTACTGGGCTGTGGGCGGCGCCGCGAGCCTGCTGTTCTTCTGCTTCGCCGGCTGGGAGGCCGTGACCCATCTGGCCGCGGAATTCCGCCACCCGGAGCGGGACCTCAAGCGGGCCACCTGGCTGACGCTGATCGTGGTGGGCGTCGTCTACATCGGCGTGGTGGCAGCCGCCGTCGCGGTCCTCGGCCCCGGGCTGCCCGGCAGCGCGGTGCCCGTGGCGGACCTGCTGGAGAAGGGGCTCGGAGAACTGGCCGCCCCGCTCACCGCGGTCGCGGCGGCGGTCCTCACCTTCGGCCCGCTGAACACCTTCATTGCGGGCGCGAGCCGCTTGGGTGCCAAGCTGGCGTCCGATGGCGTGCTGCCGCGGCGCCTGGCGCGCGGCGGAGCCCCGGGGCAGGTGCCGGCCGCCAGCCTTGCGGTGCTGGCGGCGATGACGTTCGTGTCCTTCGGTGCGGCGGCGGCCGGGCTGGCAAGCATGCAGTTCCAGATCGGAGCGGCGTCGGCCTGCTTTACGGCAGTGACGGCATTCGGGCTGGCGTCCGGCGTCCGGCTGCTTCGCCCGGGGACGGCCGCCTGGTACGGCGTCATCGTTGCAGCCGCGGTAATGGTGCTGGTCCTGCTGTTCAGCGGGTGGGCCTTGCTGGTCCCGGTCCTCCTCGGCGCGGCGGCCGTGGCGGCCGGCGGGCGCGCGCAGCGCCAGGGTACTCGGGTGGCGGCCGGGGACGCCCCCACCGGGGTTGGCACTGGACCTGCTGCCACTGAACGTGTTACCACCCAACTCCGCGCGTCAGGATCCTGATGCCGCTGCGGAGGGTTCCGACCGCCACCACTCCACTGTCATCCGGGCCGCGGCCGCCAGGGGAGTGGGGCGAAGGTCCAGCGCCGCCTCGCTGGCTGCGGAGTCCATCACGAACGGCCGCTGGAACTGGTAGAGCGTCTCTGCGAGCTCGCGGACGTCGGCCGAGAACACTCCGACGGCACGCAGCAGCCAGCCCGGCAGCACGCCGACCTTTGGCCGGGGCAGACCAGCCGCTTCAGCCAAAGCGCCAGCAAGTTGCCGCTGGGTGAGGGCCGGATTGGTGGGGGCATGCAGCACGCGGTTCCCTAGCGCGGGCATCTGCGCAGCCTTGATCATCGCCGCCGCCAGGTCGGGCACGAATGTGAACGAATGCGGCTGGTCCGCGCTGCCCACCACCTGCAGCGGCCGCTGTGCCAGAAGCCTGGGCACCATGCGCTCGCCGGCGTGCGATGTCCGGACCCGGGGTCCGAAGAAGTCCCCCGCAACCACGCTCACGGTATTTGTGGCGCTCGCCGCCCGCGCCTGCAGCAGCGCCGTCCGCACTCCTCGCTTCCCGCCCCGCGCCCCCCGCGGGCCGTCCTCCGTCATCACCCGGGTCGGTTCACTGTATGAGTAGAGACTTTCGGGAAAGACGACGACGGCGCCCGCCTCGCCTGCCGCCGCCAGTATGGCCTCTTCTGCCCTGGGAAGTTCCCGCTCCCAGGCCTTGACGCTGTAAGCGGAGCCGTGGATGCAATGGAAAACGGCACTGGCGCCGGCCAGTGACTCCGCCACCTGTGCCCGGTCAGATACGTCCACGGCGCGCTTTTCAATCAGGTGGTGTTCCGGGCCGCTGCCGGAACGTGTCAGGACGCGGACGCGGTGGCCCTGGCCGGCGAGCTGCTCGGCGACCGTCCAGCCCACCGGCCCGGCGCCCGTGACGACGAATAGTTCTTCTGGCATGGTGTGCCCGCTTTCATTCGAAGTTGGTGAGAGCGGTGCTCTCTGAATCCAGAATGGCCAACCCGCGGCTGAAAGTCAAGAGCACTGCTCGCTGTTGTGTTCGCTGCTCTATTCCATGCCATCCTTGGAAGATGGCCGATCCCCTCAAGCCCCAGACGCCCCGCGAGCAGGCCCGCGCCCGGACCATCGAGCAGATCATCAGGCTGGGCCGGGAGCATCTCGCGCTGCACGGAGCTGCCGCACTTTCGCTCCGCGCCGTCGCCCGCGACCTCGGCGTCGTTTCATCCGCCGTTTATCGCTATGTGGAGAGCCGCGACGAGCTCCTGACGCTTCTGCTCATTGACGCCTACGGCGAGCTGGGAGATGCGGTGGAGGCTGCCGTCGGGTCTGTCCCGGCCGACGACTTCCGGGGCCGCTTTGCCGCTCTGGCCAACGCCGTCAGGAAATGGGCGCTCAGCGAGCCTGCCCGCTACGCGCTCCTGTTCGGAAGTCCGGTGCCCGGGTATCAGGCGCCGGCAGAGCGTACCACCGGCCCCGGCACGCGGGTGGTCATCGGCCTGATGGGGATCCTGGACTCCGCCTACAGGGCCGGCAAGCTGGCTGCGCCGGACGCCGCGGCTGTGGTTCCCGCGCTGTCTGCGGACCTCGAGGCAATCCGCAGCGAAATGGACCTGGCTGTGCCGGACGCGCTGCTGGCCCGCGGTGCGCTGGCGTGGACGTCGGTCTTCGGGGCCATCAGCTTCGAAGTCTTCGGTCAGTACGGCGCCGACACCTTTTCGGCCCGCGACGCACTGTTCCAGCATCATGTGGACATCCTGGCCAGGGTTGCCGGCCTGGGGTAGTCAGGCCAGGGAATGGCGGTGCCCAACGAATTTGTGAACGCTAACAAAAATCTCTTGCCACCGAATCTACAACGATATAAAGTCGTCTTCAGCCCACAGCCGTTGAGCGTGGCGCCGGCGGTCGCCGGGGCCGCACATTTGCCAGCGGCTACGTCCAAAGGAGTGACGGTGAAGCAAGTTGATTCACGCCTGATGCATCTTTCCCGCAGGCAATTGCTGCTCGGAGGGGGTGCGCTGGTTGGCAGCATTTCGCTCGGGGCAAGCCTGACGGGCTGCGGCGGGGCGGCGCAGGCCGCAGGCAATGACATCCGCTTCTGGCACCTGCTGTCCGGCGGCGACGGCATCAAGATGCAATCCATGATCGACCGGGCCAACGCGGCCCATCCCGAGTTCACCGTGAAGCCCACAGTGCTCGCCTGGGGTCCGCCGTACTACACGAAACTTGCCATGGCCTCCGCCGGAGGGCGTCCTCCCGAGGTGGCTGTGATGCACGCGGCCCGCGTTGCCGGCTATGCGCCGGGCGGCCTCCTGGACCCGTGGGACCTGTCCCTTCTGGCGGAGTACGGCGTCAGGCCGGAAGACTTCACCCAGCGGATTTGGGAGAAGAGCCAGCTTGACGGGAAGGTGTTCTCCATCGCCCTGGACTCGCATCCGTTCATCCTGCTCTACAACACCGAGGTGGCCGGTAAGGCGGGAGTCCTGGGCGGCAACGGCCAGCTGGCTGAGATCTCGTCGCCCGCGCAGTTCTTCGACGTGGCACGGGAACTGCAGCGGGTCACGGGAAAGCACGGGCTGTCCTACGGTTTCCTTGGCGACGGCGCCCAGATGTGGCGCATGTTCTACACCTTCTACAAGCAGCACGGCGCGGACATGGTCCTGGAGCCCGGGAAGCCGGCGCAGGTGGACCGCGATGTCGCCGTCGACTGCCTCCAGTTCATCACCCAAATGCTGGACGACAGCATTGCCACCAGGAGCGGTGACGGCGGGACGGCCATTGCCGAGTTCGCCTCGCAGGGCTCCGGGATGCTCTTCACCGGCGTCTGGGAGCTGCCCACCATGAAGGCGGCCGGTGTCCCGCTCGACGCGACCACCATCCCCACGCTCTTCGGCACGCCGGCGGCGTTCGCGGATTCGCATGCGTTCGTGCTGCCGCATCAGGCGAGGGCGGACGATGCCAAGCGGCGGGATGTGTACAAGTTTGTGGCGTCCATGCTCAAAGGTTCGCTCGACTGGGCCGAAGCCGGCCACATTCCGGCGTACCAGCCGGTGGTGCGGTCCAAGGAATACGCCGCCCTGCTGCCGCAGTCCCACTACGCCCACGCGGCGGACATCATCAACTACGACCCCCAGGCCTGGTTCACCGGATCGGGATCCGACTTCCAGAAGTACTTTGCCGAAAACGTCCAGAACGTTTTCCTAGGCAGGATCAAGCCGGCAGAGGGGTGGGATGCGTTCATCGCCCGGATCAACGCCCTGCTCGCCAAGCCCAATCCCGTCTGACACGCAGTAACCGCTCTGTGAACAGCCGCTCTGTCCACTGAGCCGCCCTGTGAACCACCGCCCTGTGAACCACCGCCCGTGACAAAGGAGTCCGCATGACCACTTCACGACTGACCGCGCCCCAACGGCGCCTGCCCCGGGCCGTCCTGCCCCGCGACATCCCGCGGCGCGGCACCGCGCCCCGTGACATCCCGCGCACCGCCGCGCCGCGCGGCAGCTTCCGCGACAACTGGCAGGGCTGGGCGTTCGTGGCGCCGTTCGTGGCGTTCTTCCTCATGTTCCTGGTCTGGCCGCTGCTGTCCGGCGCCTTGATGAGCCTCACCGGAAAGTCGCTGACAGGAGCAAACGACGGCTTCATTGGCCTCGCGAACTACGCCGAAGCCTTCGCCGATCCCGACATGTGGCGGTCCCTGGGCAACACCCTGTACTTCACCCTGATCAGCACGGTCCCGCTGGTGGTCATAGCGCTGGCGCTGGCGGCCCTGGTGAACATGGGACTGCCGGCGCAGTGGCTCTGGCGCCTGTCCTTCTTCTCGCCGTTCCTGCTGGCCTCCACGGTGGTCTCCCTGTTCTTCTCCTGGATGTACAACCCGCAGCTGGGCCTGTTCAACGACATCCTCGCGAAAATCGGACTGCCGCCGGTCGCCTGGCTGAATGATCCTTCGATGGCCATGTGGGCGATCGTCATCGCCACCGTCTGGTGGACCACGGGCTTCAATTTCCTGCTGTACCTGGCCGCCTTGCAGAACATTCCGCAGCAGCACTACGAGGCCGCATCACTAGACGGAGCCGGCGGCTGGCGGCAGCTCTTCTCCATCACGCTCCCGCAGCTGGGCCCGACCACCGCCATGATCGTGATTCTCCAGGTGCTCGCGTCGCTGAAGGTCTTCGACCAGATCTACCAGATGACCAGCGGGGGCCCCGGGGGCGCGACGCGCCCGGTGGTGCAGTACATCTTCGAGGCAGGCTTCACGGGGTACCGGCTGGGCTACTCCGCGGCCATCTCCTACATCTTCTTCGGGCTCATCCTGCTGATCTCCGTCGCACAGCTGTTCATCACCCGGAAAAGGAGCGCATAGCCATGGCAACCCAGACAATTCCCCGGCCTGCGGTGTCGGCCAGCACCCCGCCGCCGGTAGCTTCAGGCGCCCGGCGGCGTAAACCGCCGCTGGCCCGTGTGGCGGCCACCGCCGTCGTCGCCGTTCTTGCCGTGGCCTGGCTGGTTCCCTTCGCCTGGGCCACCGTTACGGCGCTGAAGAGCGAAACTGAAGCGGCCGCCACTCCCATCACCTGGCTGCCGGCGTCGGGCTTCACCCTGGATGCGTTCGCGAAGGTCCTGGGCAGCGGAAACATCCCCACCTGGACGTTCAATTCGATCTTCACCTCCGCGGCGATCACGGCCGTGACCCTGGTGATCTCCGCCCTGGCGGCCTACGCCATTTCACGGATCAACTTCCGTGGCAAGAACGTACTGATGGGCGTGATCGTGGCCTCGATCATCATTCCGCCGCCGGTGCTCATCATCCCGCTGTTCCAGCAGATGCAGTCCCTTGGCCTGATCGACACCTACTGGGCGCTCATCCTGCCGCAGGTGATCCACCCGCCCATGGTGTTCGTGCTGAAGAAGTTCTTCGACCAGATCCCGCGCGAGCTGGAGGAGGCGGCACTGATGGACGGTGCCGGCAGGCTGCGGATCTTCACCACCATCGTGCTCCCGCTGTCCCGGCCCATCCTGGCCGCAGTGGCCATCTTCGTGTTCATCGGGGCCTGGAACAACTTCCTGTGGCCTTTCATCGCCACCAATGAGAGCTCCCTGCTGACCCTTCCCGTGGGCCTGCAGACCATCAAGAGCGCCTACGGCATCCAGTACGCTCAGAACATGGCGTCCGCGCTGCTGGCCGCCTTGCCGCTGATCGTCGTCTTCCTGTTCTTCCAGCGGCAGATCATCAAGGGGGTGGCCACCACGGGCCTCGCCGGGACCTGAGCCGCGCCGATCGGAGCCCCGTTCCGGGACACTGTTGCCGCCTGCCGCGGCTGAGTAGACTGCCAATGCGCCCGGATGGGCGCGCCCAGTCCTCCGAAGGAGTGATCACGCGATGACCGAAAACAGCGAGTTTGAAGCCCCGGGAAAGGCCGACAACAGCACAGGGGAACCGGCGCTCGAAGGTGAGAGCGGCCAGTATGTTGAAGGCGACTACGGCGACGCCGGCGTGGTGGGTGACGATGCTCGCGCTGATGCGAAAGGCGAATACCCGGCCGGCGATTATGGCGACGCCGGAACGGTTGAAGTCTCGGCCGACGCCGAGGAAGGCACATACCCGGAAGGCGACTACGGGAAGGCCGGCACGGTGGGCCAGGAACTGCCTGCCGACGAAGAGGGGGAGTATCCCGAAGGCGACTACGGTGCCGCCGGCACCACCCCGGAGCGCGGCACGGCCGATGACCTGAAGGATGAACTGACGGACGGCCAGGTCAACGCACCAAGGAAGGACGACGGCGGCACCTCAGCCGGAGGGTAGCTCCCCGCCCGGCGGGCGACGCCCCGCGGGTTCACGCTCAGCGAAACCGCACTGGCGCCGTCGTCGTGGCCCCCGGTGTTCCGCGGATATCCGCGGAACACCGGGGGCCTTTCCTTGGACGCAGAGCAGTCCGAAATCCAAAGTTGAGCGTAGTTGACTCAAGTTTGGATTGACTTAAACCCGCTCCTGGGTAAAGTTGAGTGTAGATCGCTCAAGGAGTGGGCGAACCTCGATCTCGTCAGGCCCGGTCAGCGGGCCTGCAGTCCTCCCGGCGGGTGAAAGCCCGGCCGGCGGGCCCACGGTCGGGGCCAGAAAGTTTCCAAGGAAAGAAGGAAGCAACACATGTCACGTGCAGTAGGTATTGACCTCGGAACCACCAACTCCGTCGTCTCCGTTCTCGAAGGTGGCGAGCCCACCGTTATTGCCAACGCCGAGGGTGGCCGCACCACGCCGTCCGTCGTTGCGTTCTCCAAGTCCGGCGAAGTCCTTGTCGGCGAGATCGCCAAGCGCCAGGCCGTCAACAACATCGACCGCACCATCGCCTCCGTCAAGCGCCACATGGGCACCGACTGGAGCGTCCCGGTCGACGACAAGAAGTACACCGCCCAGGAAATCTCCGCCCGCATCCTGATGAAGCTCAAGAACGACGCCGAGTCCTACCTCGGTGAGAAGGTCACCGACGCGGTGGTCACCGTTCCGGCGTACTTCAACGACGCCCAGCGCCAGGCCACCAAGGAAGCCGGCGAAATCGCTGGCCTCAACGTCCTCCGCATTGTCAACGAGCCCACCGCCGCTGCGCTGGCGTACGGCCTGGACAAGGGCAAGGAAGACGAACTCATCCTGGTCTTCGACCTCGGCGGCGGAACGTTCGACGTCTCCCTGCTGGAAGTCGGCAAGGATGAAGACAACTTCTCCACCATCCAGGTCAAGGCGACTGCCGGTGACAACCACCTCGGCGGCGACGACTGGGACATGCGCGTTGTTGAGTACCTGCTGAACCAGCTCAAGGTCAAGGGCATCGACCTGTCCAAGGACAAGATCGCCCTGCAGCGCCTCCGTGAAGCTGCCGAGCAGGCCAAGAAGGAACTCTCCTCCTCCTCCAGCACCAACGTCTCGCTCCAGTACCTGTCCGTCACCCCCGACGGCCCGGTCCACCTGGACGAGCAGCTCACCCGCGCCAAGTTCCAGGACCTCACCAAGGACCTGCTCGAGCGCACCAGGAAGCCGTTCCAGGACGTCATCAAGGCAGCCGGCATCAAGCTCTCCCAGATCGACCACATCGTGCTGGTGGGCGGTTCCACCCGCATGCCCGCCGTCTACGAACTGGTCAAGGAACTGGCCGGCGGCAAGGAGCCCAACAAGGGCGTCAACCCGGACGAGGTCGTTGCTGTCGGCGCTGCCCTGCAGGCCGGCGTGCTGAAGGGCGAGCGCAAGGACGTTCTCCTCATCGACGTCACCCCGCTGTCCCTGGGCATCGAAACCAAGGGCGGTGTGATGACGCACCTGATCGAGCGCAACACGGCCATCCCCACCAAGCGGTCCGAGACCTTCACCACGGCCGACGACAACCAGCCGTCCGTGGCCATCCAGGTCTTCCAGGGCGAGCGTGAATTCACCCGCGACAACAAGCCGCTGGGCACGTTCGAACTGACCGGCATCGCCCCGGCTCCCCGCGGCGTCCCGCAGGTCGAGGTCACCTTCGACATCGACGCCAACGGCATCGTGCACGTCTCGGCGAAGGACAAGGGCACCGGCAAGGAACAGTCCATGACCATCACCGGCGGCACCGCGCTCTCCAAGGAAGACATTGACCGCATGGTCAAGGACGCCGAGGAGCACGCAGCCGAGGACAAGGCCCGCCGTGAGGCCACGGACACCCGCAACACGGCCGAACAGCTCGCCTACTCCGTGGACAAGCTGATCGCCGACAACAGCGACAAGCTGCCGGAAGAGGTCAAGACCGAGGTCAAGGCCGACGTCGACGCCCTCAAGAAGGCGCTCGAAGGCACCGATGACGCAGCCGTGAAGACCGCGTTTGAGAAGCTGCAGGCGTCCCAGTCCAAGCTCGGCGAGGCCATCTACGCACAGGCCGGCTCGCCGGACGGTGCAACCGGCGCTGCCGGTGCCGAAGGCGCCGCTAGTGGTGCCACAGGCGGCGGCAAGGCTGACGAGGACATCGTCGACGCCGAGATCGTTGACGAAGACGCCGCAGACGAGAAGAAGTAACCATGCCGCATCACGGTAACGAAGAGGAGCACGGTTCTTCCCGCGATCAGGGCAGCAAGCGTGACGAGCCGGTCATCCGGGACCACCGCAAGGTGGACCCGGTGACCGGGCAGGCACGGCACCCGAAGGGCGAGCACCACCGTGAACCGGTGGTCGAGCCTGTCGAGACCGCCGCGGATTCCGACGGCGACGCCCTCGCCCAGGCCGAGGAAATCCTCAACCGGGTGGAGGTGCCGGCGGAGGAATCGGTGGCCCAGGGAACGGAAGCCGCCGCGGCCGCGGAGCTGAAGAACGATCTGCTGCGCCTGCAGGCCGAGTACGTCAACTACCGCAAGCGCGTTGAGCGCGACCGTGCCGTGGCAGGGGAGATGGCCGTCATCGGCGTCCTGAACTCGCTGCTCCCGGTGCTGGACGACGTCGACGCCGCCCGCCAGCACGGTGACCTCGCGGACGGCCCGTTCGCCGCGATTGCCGCCAAGCTGGAAAGCGCGCTGAAGACGTACGGCCTGACCCGCATCGATGAGACCGGCGTGGAGTTCGATCCGACCATCCACGAGGCCCTCATCCAGCAGCCCGGCGAGGACATCGAGGTTGACACCGTCAGCCAGGTGCTCCGCTCCGGCTACAAGTCGGGCGAGCGCGTCCTCCGCGCGGCACAAGTGATTGTGGCCGTTCCGGCGTAGTCACCTCCACGCCTTCGCGGATGAGGGGGCCACGCCAGGCCCCCTCATCCGCTACGGCGTTCAGCGGTAATCTCGCCTTAACGCTTTTGTACTTTTGAAAGGAAACGCCATTGGCTAGCCAGGACTGGGTGGACAAGGACTTTTACGCGATCCTTGGCATCGCCAAGGACGCTTCCGACGCTGACATCAAGAAGGCCTACCGGAAACTCGCACGCCTGCACCACCCGGACACCAACTCCGGTGACCCTGCCTCGGAGAAGAAGTTCAAGGACATCTCCGAGGCGTACTCCGTGCTGTCCGACCCCGATGAGCGCCAGCAGTACGACGCCGTCCGCGCCATGGGCGGCGGGGCACGCTTTGCTCCCCACGGTGCGGGCAGCACCGCGAACGGCGGTTTCGAGGACCTCTTCGGCGGCCTGTTCACAGGCAACGCGGGCCGGCACTCCGGCGGTTTCAGCACTGCCGGCGGCATCCCGCCCGAGTTCGCGGACCTGTTCGGCGGCGGCTTCGGCGGCGCGGGCGGTCCGGCAGGCTACCAGCGCGCGCCCCAGAAGGGCGCCGACCGGACGGCGAGCACCAGCATCTCCTTCGCCGGTTCCATCCGCGGCACCACGATTGGCCTGCGCGAGCCGGACGGCGATGTCATCGACGTCCGGGTACCGGCCGGCATCAAGGACGGCCAGAAGGTGCGCGTCCGCGGAAAGGGACAGTACGGGCCCTCGGGCAACGGCGACCTGATGGTGACGGTCAACGTCAAGCCCCACGACTTTTACACGCGCGACGGCGACAACCTCCGCATCCACGTGCCGGTCAGCTTCCCCGAGGCCGCACTGGGCGCCGACATCGAGGTCCCCACCATCGACGGCGAACACGTCCGGGTCCGGGTGCCGGCCGGCACGCCGTCCGGGCGCACCCTCCGGGTCAAGGGCCGCGGCGTGAAGACCTCGAAGGGCACCGGCGATCTGCTGGTGACCATCGACGTCGCCGTTCCGCGGAACCTGAGCAAGGAAGCCGAGGAGGCCGTGAAAGCATTCGCAGCCGCCACCGCCGGCGCGGATGTCCGCGAGGGCCTGGCAGCCAAGGCCCGGCTCTAGCGACGGGCGTCAGCCGTGGACATCAACTTCGATCAGCCGATCTTCGTCATCTCGGTGGCGGCCGAACTCGCTGACATGCACCCGCAGACGCTCCGCCAGTACGACCGGCTGGGCATCGTCTCCCCCAGCCGCGCCCCGGGCAAGTCCCGCCGGTACTCCCAGCGCGACGTGACCATGCTCCGTGAGGTGCAGCGGCTCTCCCACGAGGGCGTCTCGCTCGAGGGGATCAAGCGCATTCTCGAACTGGAGAATCAGGTGGCCGCGCTGCAACGGCGGGTGAGCGAACTGACCGAGGAGCTGGGCCGCCGTCGTCAGCCCCTGGACTCCCGCATCTTCGCCGCCGGCACGGCCGGCGACGTGGTCAGCCTGGCGAGGGGGCAGCGGCCGCGGGCCAGGTCCCAGGCCGTGGTGGTGTGGCGCCCGCACGGCACGGAGTAAAGGGACGGTCTCACGGGCCCGCCGCCCGCTTCTGACGGGTCGCGTCGGGCCATAGGACCGTGCATTCGGCCGTGCCAAAATGGGAGCAGCCAGGCGCAGGGCTGCAAACTGGGCGGTGCTGCTAACTGGGCCGGGCAGAAGGGACGCACGGTCATGACCTACATCAAGGACTTTGGCCAGGTGGGGCGCGGCGACGTCGGCACGGCCGGCGGCAAGGGCGCCAACCTCGGGGAGCTGGCCCAGGCAGGATTTCCGGTTCCGCCCGGCTTCGTGCTGACCACCGCAGCGTATGCGGACTTCGTCGACGCCAACGGCCTCGCCCCGCGGATTCTGGAACTTGCCACGCTTCCTCCCGGTGCCCTGGGGACCGGCTACGACGCCGCTGCGCAGCGGATCCGGGCGCTGTTCACCGGGGGCGTGATGCCGGAGGAGATCGCCCGCGAGCTGCGCGAGGCCTACAGCGGGCTCTCCCGGAGGACTGCGGCCCCAGGCGACGGCGGCGAGGCCGATGCGCCGGTGGCGGTCAGGTCCTCGGCCACCGCAGAGGACCTTGCCTCGGCCAGCTTCGCGGGACAGCAGGACACCTACCTGAACGTCCGGGGCCCCGATGCCGTGACGGCTGCGGTCATTGACTGCTGGGCGTCCCTGTGGAATGCGCGCGCCATGGCCTACCGGGCCCGTGAGGGGCTAGATCCCGCCACGGTTCGCCTGGCGGTGGTGGTCCAGCGGATGGTCGAGTCGGACGCAGCCGGGGTCATGTTCACCGCCAACCCTTCCAACGGCCGCCGCGACCAGGTGGTGATCAGTGCCGCCTGGGGTCTGGGCGAGTCGGTGGTCAGCGGAGCCGTCACCACCGACGACGTCGTGGTGGATCCCGCCACCGGCCGCGTGGAGTCGCGGCGGACCGCGGACAAGGAGGTCATGACGGCCTACTCGGAAAAGGGCACCAGGGAGCTGCCGGTTCCTGAGCGGCAGCGCCGCCAGCCGGTCCTGGATGACGCGGCGGCGGCCGAGCTGGCACGGCAGGGCGTGGCCATCGCGGAGCATTTCGGCTCGCCGCAGGACATCGAATGGGCGCTTTCGGCCGGTGATTTCTTCATTGTCCAGTCCCGCCCGGTCACCGCGCTGCCCGAGCCCGCGGGCGAGACCCCGACAGAATGGCCGCTGCCCTATCCGAAGGGCATGTACTTCCGGGCGAGCATTGTGGAGCAGCTGCCCGATCCGCTCTCACCATTGTTCGCCGACCTCATCGACGGCTCGGTGACGCGGTCGATTAAGGCCCTTCTGTCCGAGGCCGTGGGGCGTGACGTCGTGCGGGAGGGCGACGTCTCCTTGCCTACGATCAACGGCTACGCCTACTACTACTACAGCTCCAGCGGAATGTGGCGGGTGATGGGCAAGTCCCTGACGGCGGTGGGTGCCCTCGCCCGCGGCAAGGCGCACATGGGCATCAAGGGTTGGCGGGACCATTCCCACCCCAGCTACCGCGGGCTGGTGCGGCGCTGGGCCGCCAAACCGGTGAAGGACCTTCCGTCCTCCGAGTTGCTGGGCGGGATCTCCGCGCTGCTGGACGCCGGAACCGCCTATTACACGGCGGTGCAGTCCGTCATCCCGATCGCGGCAACGAGCGAGATCCTGTTCCGGGCGTTTTACGACCGGCTGGTCCGCCGTGCCGGCGACCCGCCCGGCCAGACGTTCCTGCTCGGGTACGACAGCGAGCCCATCCGTGCCGAGAAGTCACTGTACGACCTTGCGGCGTGGACCCGCGGAAACCCGGAACTGGCCGCAGCCATGACCTCCGGACCGGCCGCATCGATCGCCGCGTCCTTGCGGACGGGAGAGAGGCCAGCCGGCGTGGGCGCGGGGGAATGGGAGCAGTGGCGGACGCGCTTCCAGCGGCATCTGGACCGGTTCGGGCATGCGGTGTACAACCTTGACTTCGTCAACCCGGTGCCCGCCGACGATCCCTCGGCCCTGCTGGAGACCTTGAAGTTCTTCCTGAGCGGCCAGGGCAACGACCCGCATGAGCGCCAGCAGCGTTCGGCCGACCGCCGGGATGACCAGAGCAGGGCGATCCGCGGCAGGCTTGGCCCCGCCCGCCGCGCCGTCTTCACCCGTCTGCTGCGCTGGGCGCAGAAGGCGGCGCCCGTCCGAGAGGACGCGCTGGCCGATATTGGCCTGGCATGGCCGCTGATGCGGCGGATGCTGCTGGAGCTTGGTCAGCGGCTGGTCGGCTCGGGCATCATCGCAGAGCCCGCCGACATCTTCTGGCTTCGGCTCGACGAGCTGCGCAATGCCATCGACTTCGGCCTTGCCACGCCGGGCGCAGCCATCACCGGCACCGAACGGCCGGTACGGGCTGACGCCGTGGAGCAGCGCAAGATGGTGTGGCGCGGACAGCGGAAGGCCGCCGCGCCGCAGCTCCTGCCCGAGAGCCGATGGATGGAACGGGCGTTCGGAAGTATGATGCCGGCCCGCTCCCAGGACCAGCGCGGCGACACCTTCTCGGGAGTCGGCGCCAGTTCCGGGCAGGTGACCGCGCCGGCGCGCCTCCTCGGCGGCCCCGAGGACTTCGCCAGCATGCGGCCGGGCGAGGTCCTGGTTGCCCGCATGACCACGCCCGCATGGACGCCGCTGTTCGCCATGGCCTCGGGAGTGGTCACCGACGTGGGCGGACCGCTGAGCCACAGCTCGATCGTGGCCCGCGAATACGGCATCCCCGCCGTTCTCGGCACCGGCGTGGCCACGCAGCGGCTGACGAGCGGCCGGCAGGTCGGGGTCGACGGCGACGCGGGCACGGTCACGATTGAGCGCGTCGAAGCGTGACTGCCCCGGCGGTCGGGCGCGCCGAAACGGCCGCCCCCCGGCGCTAGGTGAATCCGGCTAAGGCGTCAGCGTCCGGACCGGGGCGCCGTCCAGCCAGGCTGTCACGTCCTCGAACGCGCCGCCGAAGAACGCCCGGTAGCTCTCCTGTGTGACATAGCCAAGGTGGGGTGTCAGGAGTGTCCGGGGAGCGGCCAGCAGCTGATGCCCTGCCGGAAGGGGTTCCTCATCGAACACGTCAATGGCTGCCCCGCGGATCCACCCCTCCTGCAGGGCGGTGACAATTGCCTGCTGGTCCACGAGCGGGCCGCGGGCGGTGTTCACCAAGACACCTTCGGGCCCAAGGAGCTGCAGCTCACGTTCGCCTACCGTCCCCTCCGAACGCGGCGACAGGCGCAGATGCAGGGACACGACGTCGGACTCCGTGAAGAGTTCTTCCTTGCTGACCCTGCGGGCGCCGGCCGCCGCGGCGGTTTCCTCCGTCAGGTTCTGGCTCCAGGCCAGCACGTCCATCCCGAAGGCGCGGCCATAGGCGGCGATACGCGTGCCGATCTTCCCCAGCCCGACGATTCCCAGCGTCTTTCCGGACAGCTCGAACCCGATGGCGTTCTGCCAATGGCCGGCGCGCAAGGAGGCCTCTTCCGCCGTTAGGTTCCGGGCGAAGGCCAGCAGCAATGCCCACGTCAGTTCCGGCGCCGCGGTGGGTGAGCCGCCGGTTCCGCACACCACGACTCCGTGGTCGGCCGCCGCCTGCAGATCGATGGCCGCGTTGGCGGCGCCGGTGGTCACGAGCAGTTTCAGCCGGGGCAGCCCCCCGATGACGCTGCGGGGAAACGGCGTGCGCTCCCGCATTGCAATGACGATGTCAAAGTCCGCGAGGGCCGCCAGTGTTTCGGCCTCCGAGCCAAAATGCCCGCCGAACACCGTGACGGCGACGCCCCGCTGCTTCAGGGAGCTCCAGGGGGCGAAGTCCTCCGCGACGCCCTGGTAGTCGTCCAAAATGGCTAGCCGGTACTGGTTCATGGCTTTACGGTATCGGACGGTGGCGGTCAGGACCGGCGGGCCTGACCAGATTCGCCGGGAATCCGGGTGCGGCCCGGGCCGGCGACGTGCCTCCGGGCGCGCCGGAAGACCATTACGCCGTCGCTTTGCAGAAACAGCGCACGCCCCCGCCCGGCGTCCTGGATGAGCCAGATGACGCTGCCGTCCGGAGCCCGCATGTCGACGCGGCCGGACGCAACCGCGCGCCCGTTGAGGCGGATCTCTACCTCGTCAGCGGGCGAGAGCGTTGCCCAGTTGGCAACGGGTTCGCGGGCCGGCCACGGTGTACGGGCGCGGAGATCGGGGGCGCAAACAGTCATGGGTGGTCCTTTCACAGTGCCGCGGGCCGGGGTCCGGATCGCGATGGATCCGGACCCCGGCCCGAGGCGTGGTTAGTGGCATGGTTAGTGGCGCTGGCTGGTGAGTGCCCGGCCGCAGGCTCAGGCGCCGGCTTTGACCGCCAGCACAAGGCAGGACGCTTCGAGCAGGATCTGCTGCGCCGTGCTGCCCATGATCAGCTTCCCCACCGGGGTTCGCTTCCTGAGGCCGATGACGATCAGTTCCGCCCGGTATTTCTCCGCGGCCTCCAGGACCTCGCTGGCCGCGTCATTGCCGCGGACCGGCTGCAGGACCAGATGGTCGATTCCTTCCTTCTCCAGCCGTTCCGTGACCTCGTTGATGTCCTGTGCCTGGGCGTACCGCTTGTCCACGATGGCGTCGCCCCGTGAGGAGTTGATGATGACCAGGCGGCTCTGGCTCTTGTGCGCCTCGCTGATGGCGCGGTCGAGCGCTGCCGTGCCCTCTGCCGTGGGGACGTAGCCGACGATGATGCTCACGATTTCTCCTGTCCGTGGTTGGCGGGTGTGGCGTCTGCAGCGTGACGGGTGCCCGTGGCCGGGGACTCCTGGTCAGCTGCCGTGCCGGCGGCGGGGGCGCCATTCGCCGTTGTCGACGTGCCCTGCGCCGTAACTGAACCCTGTGCCGCAACTGAATCGCGAGCAGCCGGCGCTGAAGCGGCTTCCGCAAAAGCGACCGGCGCTGCGGTGCGGGGCCGCACGCGGCGCAAGACCTTGGCCAGCAGGGGCCAGAGCAGGATGAGCGCGATGATGATGTAGACGATGATGGCGATCGGCTCGCTCCAGAGCCCGGAGACGTCACCGGCGCTCAGCTGAAGCGTCTTCCGCAGCTGGCCTTCTACGCGCGGCCCGAGGATGAGCCCGAGGATGAGGGGCAGCACGGGCAGGCCGTAGCGCCGCATCAGGAAGCCGAGGCCGCCCAGGACCAGCAGGACCATCAGGTCGAACGCCTGGAGGTTGACCGAGTATGCACCCAGGGTGGCGAAGAAGAGGATGCCCGCGTACAGGTAGGGGCGGGGCAGCCGGAGCAGCTTCGCCCACACCGGCGCCAGCGGCAGGTTGACCAGCAGCAGCAGCGTGTTGCCGATGAAGAGGCTGGCGATCAGTGCCCAGACGAGCGGACCTTCGTTGGCGAACAGGAACGGTCCGGGCTGGATGCCGAACTGGGTGAACGCCGCCAGCATGACGGCGGCCGTGGCGTTCGTCGGCAGGCCCAGCGCGAGCATGGGCGTCAGGGTGCCGGCGGCCGCGGCGTTGTTGGCCGCCTCCGGTCCGGCGACGCCTTCGATGGCGCCCTTGCCGAATTCCTCGGGGTGCTTGGAGAGCCGCTTTTCCGTCACGTACGAGAGGAACGTGGGGATCTCGGCGCCGCCCGCGGGCAGGGCGCCGAAAGGGAAACCGAATGCCGTTCCGCGAAGCCAGGGCTTCCAGGACCGCTTCCAGTCCTGCTTGCCCATCCACGGGCGGCCCACGGGAATGATCTGCAGCGGTGTGCGGCGCAGGTGCGCCGCGACCCACAGGGCCTCGCCGACCGCGAAGATCGCGACGGCGACGACGACGATGTCCAGTCCGTCCGCCAGCAGCGGCTGGCCGAAGGTGAGGCGCCGCTGGCCGGTGACGGAGTCGATGCCCACGAGGCCGATGGCCAGGCCGAGGCCCAGCGACGCGCAGCCGCGCAGCCGGGATGCGCCCAGGACCGCGGTGACGGCCAGCAGCGCCAGCATCATGATCGCGAAGTAGCTGGGGGAGCCGAGGCTGACGGCGAACTCGACCACGATGGGGGTAACGACCACCAGCAGCGTGGTGCCGATGGTGCCGGCCACGAACGAACCGATGGCCGCCGTCGCAAGGGCCTGTGCGGCCCTGCCTGCCTTGGCCATTTTGTTGCCCTCGATCGCGGTGACCACGGACGACGATTCTCCGGGTGTGTTCAGCAGGATCGAGGTGGTGGAGCCGCCGTACATGCCGCCGTAGTAGATGCCGGCGAACATGATGAAGGCGCTGGTGGGCTCGAGGACGTAGGTCACCGGCAGGAGCAGCGCGACGGTCATGGCCGGACCGATCCCGGGAAGGACGCCGACGGCCGTGCCCAGGATGACGCCGATCAGGGCGTAAAGGAGGTTCATGGGGGTCAGCGCCGTCGCGAACCCGCCCATGAGTGAGGACAGGATGTCCATTTAGAGAATCCCTTCCAGGAGTCCGGCCGGGAGGGCGATGCCCAGGCCGAGGTAGAAGCCGTAGAACGTCAGCAGCGACAGGGCCAGCGAGATCAGGCCGTCCCGGACGTAGTGGCGGCTTCCCAGTGCCCAGACGCTGCCCCAGAACAGCACCGTGCCGGAGATGACCCAGCCGGCCCAGTCGATCAGGAGGATGTTGGCGATGAAGGCACCGGCGAGCGGGAGGACGGTTTTCCAGTCGCTCGGGTGGGTCAGGTCGACGTCTTCGCCGGCCTCGGCCTCGCCGTGGCCGCCGCGGAGGACGTTCACTGCCAGCATCACGGCAGAGACCAGCAGGAGTGCTCCCACGATGATGGGCACGGTTTTGGGGCCCACCGGGTCTGACTGGGAGTAGGGCGTGACCAGGCGCGCTGCGTCGATGAGGACCAGGGCGCCGGCCGCCCCGAGCAGGGCTGCGATGCCCAGCTCGGAGCGGCCTTTGAGGCGGGATGACAAGGAGGTCACGCCAGGCCGAGCTTCGTCAGGACGTCGGCTACGCGCTTGTCCTGGTCCGTGAGGAAGGACTTGAATTCGTCACCGGTGATGAAGGCGTCGGTCCAGCTGTGGGTCTTCAGGGCTTCCTTCCAGGACGCAGATTCGTGCATCTTCTTCAGCGTGGCGATCAGGGCGTCGCGGTCGGCGTCGCTGATGCCGGGAGGGGCCACGATGCCGCGCCAGTTGGTGAAGACCAGGTCGATGTTGGATTCCTTGAGCGTGGGGGCATCCACTCCCTCAAGCCGGTTCTCGCCGCTGGTTGCCAGGACGCGGATGGCCCCGGACTTGATCTGCTCGAGGTACTCGCCGGCCCCGGAGGCCGCGAAGCCCAGCTTGTTTCCGATGATGGCCGGGAGCAGGTCGCCGCCGCCGTCGTAGGAGACGAAGTTGACCTTGGTGGCGTCGATGCCGACTGCGCCCGCGAGCTGCATGGGCAGGAGGTGGTCCGGTCCGCCGGGCGATGAGCCGCCGCCGACGCTGATCTTGGACGGGTCCTTCTTCCAGGCGTTGACGAGGTCGTCGATGGTCTTGTACGGGGAGTCCTTGGACACCATGATGGCGCCGGGCTCTTCGATGAGCCGGGCCAGCGGGGTGGTCTCGGTCAGCTTCGACTCGGACTTGTTGGTGTAGCTCGCTCCGACGACGCCGAGGCCCATCAGCATGGCCAGGTCGCCGTTGCCCTTTTCGTTGACGATGCGGGCCAGGCCCACGGTGCCGCCGGCGCCGGCGAGGTTGAAGACCTCGGGGTTGGTGGCGAGTTTCTCGTCTTCGAGAACCTTCGCTGCTGCACGGGCCGTGGTGTCGTAGCCGCCGCCGGGGGTGTTGGGCACCATGATCCGCAGCCCGGCGAGGGGGGCGGTGTCCGCGCCGGTGGTGGAGGGGCCGGCGCCAGTCTTGCCGGTTGCTCCGCAGCCTGAAGCCATCAGGGCGATGCCTGCCGCGACTGCAGCTACGCGCAATGCGCTCAATCCGCGCATGTTGTTCCTCTTCTCGTTGGTCCGTTTGATCGGGGGTTCTCCGATGCTAGGGCCGAAAGTGACGCCGCTCACTCTTGTGTAACCAGAGAACGTTAAGTTCATTGCGTTCACGTTTCCCGGATCGCACTGCGGTCCCGATCAAGGCCGGTGGCTCAGGGGAGCGCGTACACGCGGCGGGCGTTGTCGTGGGCGACGAGCTGCACGATCCTGCGGGCGTCCGCCTCTGACCAGTCGTCGTCGATCCATCCGCCCACTACCTTCGTGACTGCGTTGCGCCATAGCCTCGCTCCGAGGTAGTGAAGTTCGGCTGGGCCGAAAGCGTCGGAGGAGTAAAGGATTTTCGTAAACGGAGCCAGTTCGAATGAGCGGGCCACCAGGTCCGGGCTCCGTGACCCGGTGAAGTTCACGGCAAGGCCCACATCGATGTAGACGTTTTCAAAGGCGTGGGCCAAATAACCGGCCTCGCGCTCGAACGGATAGCAGTGGAGCAGCATGATTGGTGTGTCTCGGACTTCGGGGGACCTGAGAAAGTCCAGGAGGTACAGGGGATTGGTTTTGTGGAGGTCCAGGTCGCGGTCACCGAATCCGACATGGAATTGCAACGGAAGCTTCATCGACACCGCCGCATGGATCCCGTGGGCAATGAGTGTCACGTCGGTGAGCTTCGTATTCATGCCGGTGCCCAGGTTGTCCTGCCAGCGGCGGGCTGCTTCAGTGACCGCAGCCGGGGTCGGTCGGCTGAGATTCTGGTCGAATCCTGCGCGGTAGGCGAGGACTGTTTTGACGCCCACAGCGCTGAGGGTGAGGTTTTGAAGCCGCTGGCCGAACTCTTCGACGTAATCTGCCGGGTTGGCAATTTCCTGGATCAGCGACTCGGCGACCACTTCCAGGCGAACGATCTCGTGGGTTCGCCCGCCGGAGACGTCGGCCATGCCGGCCGGGCCGAGGTAGTCAGCGGTTGTTAATCCTGTATCGATCAGCCAGTCGCTCACGCCGGCAGCGCGGGTCATGCGCCGGCTGACCTCGAGTTCTGCAAGCTCGGAGCGCCGGCTCCAGTATTCCGCCGGTGAGGCGTGCCGTGGCAGATCAAGAATGCCGCTGCACCAGCGCCGGATGGCGAGCCCGATTTGCGTGTTGTAGGTGTCCTCGGGGTTGGTCAGGGGTTGGTTGTTCCCCTCGTTGAGTGAGTTCTGAAAGCGTGCCTCATCACCGTCGGCGTGAAACGCGCCATGCACGTGGTGATCAATGAGGCTGACTTGTTCGACGAAGTCCGGGAAGGAGGCGCCCGCCATTAGATCGACCAGGCAAGTCGAAAGCGCTCGGCAAGCTCATCCGGCGCGAGGTCCGCGGAGGTCCGCTGTTCATAGCGCCGGACGGCCACCGTGGCATCGACGATGGCGTCTCCGAGAAGCCCGCGTGCAAGGCGTGACTTGTCCAGGGTGTTGATGATGGCGGCGGGGGAGTCTGAGAGCAACCGGACGTTGGCCCGGTGCCGCTCGTCATCGGAAAGCCTTCCCGGGTCACCCGGGATCTCTGCCGGAAGCTTGCGCCCGCTGCGGATGCCGTCAAGGGCGAGTGCAAGGATGGCCGCGGAGGCCAGATACACGTTTGCCGACGGGTCGACGATTTTCACCTCGACGTTGGCGCCGTGCGGATTGCTCTTGCCCTCGTTCAGAAAGCGCACCGAGGCTTCGCGGTTTTCCAGGCCCCAGCATAAGTAGGCACCCGACCACGTGCCGGGTGCCAGCCGGCTGCCGGACAAAACTGATCCCGTGAGGAAACCCTGGATATCGGGGAGTCCTGCGATGATTCCTCCGATGGCTGCGCCCCCGTCGTCGGAGATGCCATGCGGTCCGCTGCCGCCGGAGAACAGCGGCAGGCCGTTCTTTTGCAACGAAATGTGCTGGTGGGCACCGTTTCCGACGGTGCCGGGAAAGGGCGACGGGGAGAACGAGGCCTGCATGCTGTGGGCCCTGGCGACGATGCCAACGATGATCTTGGCGAGGACCACGGTGTCCGCGGCCTGGACGGGCGATGCTGGGGGAAGGGAAAACTCGAACTGGTTTCTGCCATACTCGGCGTGGATCTGCTCCATGGGAATGCCGGCCTGGTTCAGCGCTGACAGCAGATCGTCGAGGAATTCCGATCGGTCCAGAAGACCGGTTGCCCCATACGGAACCCAGGGCGTGGTTTCCAGCGCTGAACCGTCCGGGGAGATGAGGAAGAACTCAAGTTCGTGGCCCACGAGTGCCTGGTATCCGGCCGCGTCGAGACTGCCGTCGACGTCGGCCAGAAGGCCGCGGGCACAGGCCGGAGAGGGGGCTCCGTCTTGTTCGAAAAGGCTGGCCGGTGCCCACGCCCGGCCCCCCTGCAGGACACGGAGTCCCGCGATATCGATCTTGAGGCGCATATCCCCAACGGGGGTGATGGTGTCCGTGAACGCTATCCCGCCGTCGATGGTGAAGACATGCCAGACAGGGGCAGCACCCATCCCGGAATCGTGGAAGGTTCCGAGCCGGGCTAACGGAACGCTCTTGGCCAGCGTGATGCCCGAAGCATTCACCACAGTGCCGATCACGGTGCGGATACCGGCCGCTTGGAGTTCGCGTTGTGCCCTTGCCACGGCGGATTCGTCGGCTGATGTGATTTCAGTCATGTGCCTATCATGCGGCGCCTCCGTGCCCAATGAAAGGTCGGTTGGCGCGTGAGTCGCGGAGTCATTTGGCGCGGTATTCGCAGCGCAATAAGGTACTCAGTCCGTCCGTCAGTCCCGTGCGTCAGCTTCAGGCGGTGAGATCATTGGCGTTCGCGAAGCCGGTTCAACCGGACGCTTGTGGGTGGTGCTCCACATGGTGAGGAAGTCGAGTTTTTCCTGGAACTCGCTTCCCGGTTCGGCTGTGTAGGCGATGAGGGTCAGACCTTCTCCGGGGAGTTCGAGTGCATCGCCTGTGAGTTCGATGTCACCGACTATGGGGTTGTGCAGTGTCTTGCGGGCTGAGCGGTGGAAGCGGACGTTGTGCCGTGCCCAGCGTGTTGAGAATTCCGCGCTTCCCGTGGCGAGGTCGCCGATGAGGCCGTTCAAGGCCCGGTCGCGCGGGTTGCGTCCCGATTCGGCACGCAGCGCCGCGGCGAGATCGTCAGCGATGGTCTCCCATTCGAGGAAGAAGTCTCGGGATCGTGGGTCAAGGAACATGAACCGGGCAAGGTTCAATGGCAGCGCATCGGGGCTGAGGATGTCCGTGTAGAGGGCGAAGCAGAGGTCGTTGGCGGCCACGATGTCCATGCGTGAGTTACGGACGTACGCGGGTGTGCCGGTCATCCCAGCCAGGATCCTTTGAACGCTGGGGCGCACTTCTGCCCGGACCCTGCGCGTTCCTGATGCCCGCGACGGCGCGGCGGCCTTGGCCAGGTCGAACAGGTGGGCTCGTTCGGCCTCGTCGAGCTGGAGGGCGCCGGCGAGCGACTCTAGGACGCTCTCGGAGACTCCCCGCAGGTTCCCACGTTCGAGCCGTGCGTAGTATTCGGTGCTGACGCCGGTGAGCATGGCCACTTCCTCGCGTTTGAGGCCGGCCACTCTCCTGGTTCCGCCGTAGGCGGGCAGCCCGGCCTGGGCGGGGGTGATGCGCGATCGCCGGCTCATGAGGAATTCGCGGACGTCTTTGCTTTTGTCCATGGTCTCTACGCTACGACGGGGCCGGCCGGCCTAACAGGAACTGGCAGTACACCGCACAGCAGGCACTCCCACGCGTGGGAATGGGCTGGTTTTCTTGAATGAGTCCCGTTTCCCCTGCCTGAAAGGACACCATGTCCGTGTCGGCTGTCAGCCCGACGACAACCATGGCCCGGCCGCGCGTTTCGCTGGCGGTAGCCATGCTGGGGTTCTTCGTTGTTGCCCTGGATGCCCAGATCGTCAACGTCGCCCTCCCCGAGATCCGGAACGACCTCGGAGGCGGCCTGTCCGGCCTGCAGTGGATCGTCACCGGCTACACCCTGATGTTTTCTGCCCTGCAACTGTTCTCCGGGACCTTCTCCGACCGGGTAGGGGCCCGCCGCGCCTATGGCCTCGGCATGATCCTGTTCACTGCCGCTTCCGCCGCTTGCGCGTTCAGCCCGAGTCTCCCGGCCCTCATCGCCGGCCGGATCCTGCAAGGCATCGGCGCGGCGATGATCACCCCCAGCTCTCTGGCGCTCATCCGGGAGGCCTACCATGACGCGGCCCAGCGCGGCCGGGCCATCGTGTATTGGGGCCTGGGCGGCTCCGTCGCCGCGGCCGCAGGCCCTGTGCTCGGCGGCGTCCTCACCCAAATCGACTGGCGGCTGATTTTCTTCGTCAACCTTCCCGTCGGAGCGGCCGCGCTCCTCGTGCTCATCCGCGTCGCCCCCTCGCCGCGTCGCCCGATGCCCTTTGACTGGTTCGGGCAGATTACCGCCGTGCTGGCCCTGGCCAGCCTGACCTACGGCATCATCGAAGGCGCGGCGGTCGGCTATGGAAGACCCGAAATCCTCATCCCGTTCGCTGTGTGTGCCGGGTCAGTGGCCGCATTCGTGCTTGCGCAGGCCCGAGGACCGCACCCGATGGTCCCGCTGGACCTGTTCCGTTCGCGCACTGTCTCCACTGCCTTGGCCATAGCGGTCGTCACGATGGCGGCCTTCTACGGCGTCGTCTTCCTCCAAAGCCTCTACTTCCAGCAGCAACGCGGCGCGACAGCGCTGGAGACCGGGCTGCTGTTCCTGCCCATGACCGGTCTCGTCGCCCTCCTCAACCCCCTGGCGGCCCGGTTCATGGTCCGCTACGGCGGTGTTGCGATGATCGCCGCCGGCCAACTGCTCATGGCCCTGGGCCTTGCCGGCCTGTGGGCGCTGCCCGCCGACGCTCCGACCCTGCTGGTGGCGCTCATCATGGTCCCCGTCGGCGTCGGCGGCTCCTTCACCGTGCCCCCGATCATCGCCCTGGTCATGGACCACGTGCCGGCAGAGAAAGCCGGGACCGCCAGCGGAGTCATCAACACCGCCCGGCAGGTCGGCGGCTCCCTCGGCGTCGCAATCTACGGCGCCCTACTGGCCGGGCAGGACTTCATGGACGGGCTCCGCATCGGCCTCGGCACCACCGCCGTCGTCCTTCTCTTTCTCATCGCCGCGTCCCTGCCACTGCGGCAGGCAAAACAACCGCAGCACTAACGACCAAACGACACGGAAGGCAGAATGCAACTCATACCCACCACCCCCACCGCTAAAGGCCCTGGGGACAGGTTCACCGGGGACGTCTATTTGAACATGCTGCATCATGGCCAGGCTCCCTCGGCCCTCGTCGCGGCCATCGTCCGCTTCACCCCCGGGGCCCGCACGAACTGGCATTCCCACCCCCTCGGCCAGACCCTGCACTGCACGGACGGCACCGGGATCGTCGCCACGCGCGACGGCAATGCCACCCTCATGCGACCCGGAGACACGGTCCACACCCCGCCCGGCGAGGAACACTGGCACGGAGCAACCCAGGACAACATGATGTGCCACCTGGCCCTGGTCGAGCACCACCACGGGGAGAGCGCCACCTGGCTGGAACCCGTCAGCGACCCGGACTACGCGGCCGCCCACACTCAAACCGGCCGATAGCCACCTACGAATACAAAGGAAACCCATGAATAACGTGACCCTCAACAACGGCGTCCAGATGCCGATCCTTGGTTTCGGCGTCTTCCAGATCCCCGACGACGAAACTCAGGCCGCCGTCGAAGCCGCGCTCGCGGCCGGCTACCGGCACTTGGACACTGCAGCGTCCTACGGCAACGAGGCGGCCGTCGGCGCGGCGATCAAGGCGAGCGGAATCGCCCGCGAAGACCTTTTCGTCACTACAAAGCTCTGGATCCAGCACGCCCCCGCCGGCAGCGTTCAAGACGACACCAGGCGTGCCTTTGAAAACTCCCTGCGCCGGCTCGGACTGGACTACCTCGACCTGTACCTGATTCACCAGCCGCTCGGGGACTACTACAGCCAGTGGCGGGCCATGCAGGATCTGAACAAGGAAGGCCTGGCCCGTGCGATCGGCGTGTCGAACTTCCACCCCGACCGGCTTGTCGACCTCATCGACCACAACGAGATCGTCCCGGCCGTTAACCAGATCGAGACCCATCCCTTCCACCAGCGCGGCGCTGATCAGGCGTTGATGCGCGAACGCGGCGTCCAGATCGAGTCCTGGGGGCCGTTTGCCGAGGGCCGCAACAACCTTTTCACCGATCCTGTTCTCAGTGCTATCGCCGAGGCACACGGTAAGTCTGTCGCGCAGGTGGTGCTCCGTTGGCTCATCCAGCGCGAGGTCGTCGTCATCCCCAAGTCCGTACGTCCGGAGCGGATGGCCCAGAATCTCGATGTCTTCGACTTCGCCCTCACCGATGAGCAGATGGGCCGGATCGCCGCCCTGGACACAGGCGCAAGCCTGTTCTTCGACCACCGCGACCCCGCGATGGTGAGCTGGTTGGGCGGGCGCAGGATCAACTGATCCGGCCGCCTTCCGTCGGGGTGACCGTCTGGGGCACCCCGACGGCGGCACTGTCCCGCATGCATTACGCGGGCAACCCGGCCAGCAACGTAAACCAAACCGACGAGAAAGACCGTCATGACCATGAACCACAGGACTATCGATCGGCGCTCCGTCCTGCGTACAGCTGTCACGGGTCTGGGCGCTGCCATGATCACCGCCGGAACGTCAGGCTGCGCCACGGGAGAACGGAACGCACGCATGCCCGCGCAAGAAACAGCGCCGTCCCTCTCCGTCCAAGACACCCCGAGTCCCCGGGAAAACGGGCGGATCCTGCTCGCCTATTTCTCCCGCGCCGGGGAGAACTACTACTACGGCGGCCGCACCGGCCTGAACACCGGCAACACCGAGGTCCTGGCAGGAATGATCAGCAAGCTCATAACGTGCGATGTGCACCGCATCGAGGCAACCGACCCCTACCCCGACGACTACGACGGCACCGTCGCCCGCAACGTCCGCGAGCAAAACGCGGACGCCCGCCCAGCCATCGCTACCCCGCTGCCATCCATCGACCAGTACGACACCGTGCTGCTCGCCAGCGGTATCTGGAACGTCCGGGCACCAATGATCATGACGACATTCGCCGAACGTTACGACTTCGCCGGCAAGACAATCTACCCCGTCACCACCTACGCCATGAGCGGGCTCGGCACCACCGAACGGGACTGCGCCAGGTCCTGCCCGGGCGCGGCCATCGGCGAGGGACTGGCCGTGCGGGGCGAGGAAGTCCAAGACGCCGGACCGGACATCGAGTCCTGGCTGCAACGCACCGGGCTCCTCAAAAGCTAGCCAGACCCGGACCTATCCGCCCAGCATGCTCCACCCCACGGAAGGACTGACCTTTTGAACGACTCCAATCAGACCCGCGCCCAGCAACTCATTGGCGACTTCGCCCCCAAGCTCGTCGACCTCACAGACAATGTGCTCTTCGGAGACATATGGGAGCGCGGGGAACTCTCCCCACGGGACCGCAGCCTCGTCACGGTTGCCAGTCTGGTCACCAGCGGCAGCACCGAACAGCTCCGAGGGCACCTCGTCCGGGCCAGGGCCAACGGCCTGACCGAAGCCGAACTCAAGGAAGCCATCATCCACTTGGCCTTCTACGCGGGGTGGCCCAAAGCAATGTCCGCCATCACAGTGGCCAAAGAAATCTTCCCATCCTGAAGCCGCGCAATCCTTAATCGATTGATGGGTGCGGGATCCAGTTCGCCGGACGGGTTCGGTCACATAATCCCGGTGGGTACCAGCAGGGCCCAGGCCAGCGCCGGGGCGACCAGCACGACTGCCCCGGCGTAGATCATCAGCTGGCGGTAGACGCGCTGCCGATCGTTCTCGCGGGCGTTGGCGACGACCAGCGCACCGTCGGTGGAGAAGGGGGAGACGTCCACGACGGTGGCGGCGATGGCCAGTGCCGCGACCGTTCCGGAGGCGCTCAGCGAACTAGTGGCAAGCAGGGGACCGGCCAAGGGGATGAACGCGGTCAGCAAAGCCGTGGAGGAGGCGAAGGCTGAGCCGACGCCGATCACATAACAGAGCACCAGTGCGACCAGCAGCGGTGCACCCAGGGCCAGGGCTTGCTCGGCGAGGGTGTCGATGACGCCCACGTGCTGGAGCAGGGAGACGTAGGTGATCATGCCGGCCACCAGCAGAACCGTGGACCAGGAGATGCCGCCGATGAACGTTCGGTGTTCCTTGATGTTGACCAGTGCCAGCAGGAGGCCGGCGGAGAGGGCAACAAAGCCGATCGGCATGTGGAAGCCCAGGGTGCACACAAGCATCACAGCGATCAGCACCAGCGTGAGGATCTGCTGGCCGTGAGGACGCCCGGTACGGGGGGCGTCGAGATCGACATGCTGGCCGCTCTCACCGTCGCGGAGCCTGCCCAGGAGGGCGAACAGGACGATGGTCAGTACGGAGAGGATGAGATTGAGTGCGAAGCTGGCGGTGAAGAGTGCGCCCTGGGAGATTGGAAAGCCGTTCTCCAGTGCGATGTTGTGCACCAGAACGCCAGCCACGGACAACGGGGAAAAGCCGCCGGCGTGGGCTCCGTTGATGATGAACGCCCCCATCAGTACGGGATGGATGCGCGACTCGTAGGCAAATCCGAGGGCCGCCGGTGCCAGCAGCGCGACGGCGGCCGGGGAGAAGGTGCCCAGTGCCGTCAGCGAGGCAGCAAGCAGGAAGAACACCCAGGGCAGCACCAGCGTCTTGCCCCTGACGAGGCGCACGCAGGTCTGGACGATGATGTCGATGGTGCCGTTCCTCTGGGCCATGCTGAAGAAGTAGGTGACTCCGATGATCGTCAGAACGATGCTGGCGGGGAACTCCTCAAGGATCTCCTTGTCGGTCATTCCGAGCATGAAGTAGCCGACGCCGAAGGACGCGACCAGCCCCATTACGCCGATGTTCAGCGGCCATTTCGTGGCGACGATGAACATCACGACGAGGATGACGAGCGGGATGATCTGGATAGCGGTCATGGTCGGCTCCGGTTCCGGGGTGGCCGCAGGGTTGAAGATGTCACCCCCAAACACGAGGGCGATCAGACCCAGGATCGCGAAACCGGCCACCGCCATCAGCAGGATACGGCGGCGGCGGCGGGCCGGACGCTCGGGACGGTCGTCCCGGGTGTCGACGGCGGGGGCATCGGTGCGGTGCGCAGTCTTAGTCATGGCGGTCTCCTCAGAGAGTAGCTCCCGCGAGGGAGGCCGCGGCGGCGCTGCCGGAGGCCTCGGGGAGGTGGATGATGGTGGTGGCAATGGTGCGGGCCGTGCGGTCGACGCCCACGAGCGGGGACCCGTCGTGCTCCTCGGTCCAGGTCTCGATCACCCCGGCGGGGGTGCGCAGCCGCAGGATGGTTCCCACAGTGTCGCCTGTGATGGTGTGCAGCACGGTGCCGCGGGTGCGGGCGGCCAGGGTCAGGGCGATGCTGCCGGTGATGGCCAGGGCCGGGTGGGGCCTGCCCATCGAGAGCATCATGACATTGACGTCGCAGCCGGGGTCCGTCTTGGTGGGGGCGGCGACGACGGCGAGCTTGGGGATCGCCCGGGCCGCTTGGGCGATCGTGGGGGCCAACCCCATTCTCACCGCCGCGTGCCGGCGAATCTGCTCCAGAGTATCCAGCTGCAGTTCCACGCCGGTGCGCCAGCGGTCGTACCGGGCCGGGTCCAGGCCCAGCTCCTCGGCGCGGACGATCACCACCGGTGCTCCGGCGTCGACCATCGAGACGGTCCAGCGGGTTCCGCCGGCGGTAATCGTGTCGGTCGCCGCGCCGGTGGGCAACAAGGCCCCGGTGGTCTTGCCGGCAGGGTTCTGGAAGCCGAGCCCCACCGGGTAACCCGGAAACGGCACCCCGGGCATCTCCGCATCCGGAATGACGGGCAGGGCGCCTGCCGGGGTGGCCACGCGCTGGACGATGACCTGGCCGGTGTTGGTGTTGCGGGTGACGATCCGGGTGACATCGCCGCTGGGGATCACCCACCCCTTCTCGATCGCGTACAGACCCACAACCGCCGAGCAGTTCCCGCAATTGCTGCCCCAGTCCACCGCGGCCTCTTCGATGCCCACCTGGGCGAAGGTGAACTCGACGTCGACGTCTTCGCCGGCGGGCCGGTGCAGGATCACCGCCTTGCTGGTGGTCGAGGTCGCCCCGCCGACCCCGTCAATCTGCCGGGGGTCGGGACTGCCGAACAGCCGCGGCAGCAGCACATCCAGGCTGGTGCCGCGCTCCTGAAGATGCTCGGCTTCGAACACCCAGCACTTGCTGGTGCCTCCGCGCATCCATTCCGCTTCGATCTTCATGGTCTTTCCACATCTCCTCGTTCCTCGACTTCGTTCAGGGCCTGAGAAGAGATTGAGCCAGATCACACATTAAGCACAATGTTCAATTCTTGGATAGGGATGTAGAATTGCTTAATTCACTGGGTTTTCAAAGGATATAGTTCCGATTCTTCGGCCTTTCCTGCCGTCGGAGTCGCCCGATGTCCTGCGGTTCTTACGTCTTCATACAGGGAATGAACCAAATTCGCAGAAGGGTCAAAGGTTGCTTCACGAAGAGGGTGGGTATCTGTTCGACATGCGGCGGCTGGCCTTGCTGCTGGAGGTGGTCGAGCAGGGATCAATCACGGCCGCGGCCGAGTTGAGGATGTACACGCCCTCGGCCGTCTCCCAGCAGCTGCGCAAGCTCGAACAAGAGGTCGGCCAGCCTCTGCTCAACCGCCGCTCCCGCGGGGTGGTGCCCACCGAAGCCGGCCAGGTGCTGGCCGGCCACGCCCGCAAGATCGTCCGGCAAATGCAGGCAGCCCAGTCCGATCTGGACCAGATTGCCGGCCTCAAGCGCGGGTCCCTGACCGTCGGTACCTTCCCCACCCTGGCCGGGTCCTTCCTGCCCATCGTTATCCGGACCTTCAAGAAGCGCTACCCGGCCATCAGCCTCTCGCTGCGCAGCGCCCGCTTCGACGAGCTCGTGGCAGACCTGGAGTCCGGGGTCACCGGATTGTGCCTGCTCTGGGACTACCCCTGGAATCGCTTCCATGACGAGTCCATCCGAGTAACAGAAGTCTTCCTCGAGAGCACCGTGATTCTGGTAGCCCGCGGCCACCCGCTCGCCGACCGGGAGCAGGTAAGCATGGAGGATCTGCGCAACGAATCGTGGATCGTCCGCGCGGAGGCCCACCCGGTGGTGGAGGTACTGCAGCGTTCCGCCCATGACGCCGGGTTCGAACCCACCATCGGCTTCCTGGCCAACGACTACCAGGAGGCCCAGGCCATGGTCAGCGTCGGAATGGGCGTGGCGATGGTGCCCAAGACCGCCGTGGCACTCCAGCACCCCGACGTGAGGGTGCTCAGCCTCGGTCCTGCCGCCCCGCTGCGGCGGATACTGCTGGCACAGCGCCAGGACAAGGTCTACTCTCCGGCAGAGGTCGCCTTCCACTCCACCCTGTTGGAAATCGCCCGCAAACAAGCCGGCGACTACCTCTAGAACAGGGACCTTGCTTGAGCTCTGGCTGCTTACCAACGTTCACGCTGCGCGAGATTGGCCCTAGGTGAGGCGTTCCCCGGTGATGCGGGCCAGATGATTCACAAGCTCGCTCTGGAACCCGTGATCATAGACGGCGGGGTGTGCTTTCTCCCGGTGCTGATGGTGCCAATAGCCGCCGCTCGTGCGTGCTTCCGGGTCGTCGCTGGTGGCGAGCCATTCCTGGGTGAGGTGACCGAGTCGCAGGTCGTCCGGGGCACCGGGGCCGCCCATCCTGGTGGGCACCCAGCCGGGATCGACAGCGTTGCTGAGAACGTCCGGCCATAACCGGGCGACGGCCGCGGCGAGGACGGTGACGTAGAGCTTGCTGTCCGAGTAGGACACGCTGCGTCTCTGTCCACTCGAGCCGACGCCGGTAAGTGCGGTGCGGCCGCCGCGGTGCATGCCGCTGCTGACATAAATCAGCCGGCGCGGGCGGTGGATGAGGACGGTGAGAAGGTAGGGGGCGACGACGTTGACCTGAAAGATATGTGCGCCGTTGAGCACTCCCGCGTTGTGGATCACGGCGTCCGCAGGACCGCCTCGGTTCACCTGTTCGGCGACGTCGCGCGTTTGCTCGATGTCTGACAGGTCGCCGACCACGCCTATCGCGCCGCGGTCAAGGAGATCCTGTACCGCGGTCAGGCGTTGGACGCTGCGGGCGTGCACAAGAACGTGGTGGCCGTTGTCGACGAGGGACTGTGCGGTAGCCCGTCCGAGTCCGTCGGTTGAGCCGGTGATGAAAATGCGCGCCACCGCTCCTCCTTCTCTACAAAATCAGATGCGCTAATCGAAACGCACGGCGTTCCACTCAAGGATGCGCGGAACGGCCAGCCCCTCGACTGTGAACGGATCTCCGGCGATGAAGCGTTCGGCATCCTCACGTGAAGTGAAGATCCCCATCGATGCGCCGGCCGGATCCGTCGTTTGGAACGGGCCCAGTGCGATGAGCCCGCCGCCCGCGGCGCGGAACGCTTCGAAGTAGGCCTTATGGCGGGGGTACGTTTCCAGAATGCGCGAGCCTTCGACGCCCTCGCTGAGGCTGTACATCACGACGAATTCCATGCGCCGATCCTACCCGCCGCGTGTTTAGGGGATGGGGGAGCGGTCCCGCCTTCGCACTTCGGGTTTGAGCATTGGTGGCACCCAACTGCCTCCCGCCCAGCGCTGAAAGTCTCTCGCTCGTCCAGGGAAACCGTGAAAAACTCGAAGTGTGAAAATGGGACCGGATCGTATGGCCCAGCAGCTTCGGGGATGGCTGCAGGCGCTGGCCGATATCGGTGCGGCAGTCAACCGTGGCGTTTCGCTGAGCGAGCTGTTGGACCTGATCGCCACGACCGCCGGCAAATTGATGTCCTACGACTTCTGCGCGATCACTCTCCCGGACGCGGCGTCGCAAGTCCTGGTGATCGAAGGCTCCTACGGCCTCTCGGCCGACTACATCAGAGAAATAAACGCAACGCACCCGATCCGACTTCATGGCGTTCACACCCCCACGCCGTCGGGCCAGGCGTTCGCCATGGGCGTTCCCGTGCAGATCGAAGACTTCGGAAGTCATCCGGCGATGCTCATCTGGAGAGCTGCGGCAAGAGACCAAGGTTTTAACTCCATGATCGCCGTGCCTTTGAACTCCGCCGATGAAACACTCGGGACCCTCAACTGCTACACCCGGTCGACCCATCACTTCACTAAGGAAGAAGAATCGCGCCTTTTGATGTTGGCAGACCAAGCGGCCGTAGCCATCACCACCAATCGTCTGCGCTCCGAACAGGCGAAGAGGATCACGGTCCTCAACGAGCTGAACGCGTCGCTTGAGGAGCAGTATGAACTGCAAAGGCAAGCCGAAGCGATCCACGAGCGGTTGACGGCCCTGACGCTCGAAGGGGGCGGAATTGGGGCCCTTGGCGGAGCCCTGGCAGAGATCCTGGATCGCCCCGTCGCCGTGTGCGAGACCAACGGGACCATCCTCTACAACACCGAACGTGAGGGCGTTTCGCTTCCGGCTGCCCTCCTCGCGAACACGGCTGGCCTCGCCCTCCCTGATGTCATGTCCGCAGGCAGTGCCGGATTGCTGGCCGATGTGCATCTTCCGGATACAACAGGGACGCGGACTCTTGTTCGGGCTCCGGTGATGATCAAGGAGAAGGTTGTCGCGTGGATCTGGACGAGCGGGAAGGTCTCCGAGCTCCGACCGCTGGATCGCCAGGCGATGGAACGGGCCGCGGCGCCGTTGGCCCTGGAACTCCTCCGGACCCGGACAGCGACCCAGGCAGAGTGGCGGGACACGGGCGAGATTCTCTCCGGGCTCCTGTCAGGCGGAGGGCACGCGGCCACGGCGCTCGTGGCCGAAGCCGCACGCCTCGGCCACGATCTGTCACTTCCCCACGCAGTCGTCGCGGTCCGATTTGAACCCCGTAACGAAAGAGCCTTGCCCTACTGGCTTGCCGCCACGTTCGCACGGATGGCACGACAAACCTCACCAAGGCCGCTGCTGGGATCTCACGAGGGGTACGTTGTTGCTCTCTGGCCGCTGGGGCCAACGACGCCGATCGACGACGTGCGAGGCGTCGGCGACGAAGTCAGGCGGATTCTTTCAGAACGCGCCCAAAGCACGGAGCAGGCGCACGCTGCCATCACGGGACCGGTCACAAGCATCGCTGACTATCCTGCGGCGTTTGCAACGGCCCGCGGAGCCATTGAGCTGGCGGCCCTGCGCAAGGGTCCCCCGGAACCCTGGTGTTGCGCGATCTGGGATTGACCGGGCTTCTGCTTCAGCTCCCGGATGTGTCCGCCCTGAGCCACTATGCGGACGACGTGCTTGGCCCTTTACGCGCCAACGACTTAGCCCAGGATCCGGCGCTCCTGCCGACCTTGTCAGCTCTCATTCACAATAATCTCAATGCGAGTAAGACGGCGGAGCAGCTGCATGTCCAGGAAGACGTCGTCGCCGAAGCCCGCCGACGGATCGAGGATCTGCTCGCACTTAACCTTTCACGCGTTTCCGACCTCACGCGCGTCTCAATGGCCCTCGAAGTCGACGACGTCATCGAAGCCAGGCAGCGGCAGGGCATTATCGACGTCTGATTCCGTGGAGCTGGTATGCCGGGCGATCCGGGCCCAACTGGGCCCGGACGCGGCCCAGGGGCCCGCGAAAACCAGCCACGGCACGTGCGGTATAGTTCACCCCACCGCGACGGAAACGGCGCGGAATCGCGGGCACGGTGAACCGGCCCGCACCTCACCTCCCGCACCACCGCGGACCGAACACACACAGAAAGACAGCAGCAACATGACTCGACGGCGAGGAATGTCCCTTGCGGGGCAGTATCTCCGGCTGCAGCTGCTGATCGTGCTGGCCGTTCTGGTGGCCGTGGTGGCGATCTCGCTCGCGCAGTCCGCGGCCGCGTTCGAACGGATCGAAGGCCGCCGCGCGTTGTCGGCGGCGGAAACGCTTGCGGCACACCCGGCCGTCCGCAACCTGCTGGCAAACGCCCAGCCCGGCAGCGGGTCCGCGCTGCCCGCCGTCGCCGAATCCGTGCGGACAATCTCGGGCTCCTCGCACGTTGCGCTGGCCCGCGCCGACCGGACGGTGGTGACCTCATCGGACCCCTCCCAGGAGGGACGCGAGATGCAGCTCGGCGACAGCGTCGTGATGACCGGGCGGGCCTGGACCGGCCTGGTGGACATCGGGGGCGCCGAGGCGCTCTCCGCCCACGTTCCCGTGCTGGACGACGGCGGAAAGATGGTGGGCATCGCCGCCGTCGGCAGGAATTTCCCGTCCGTGCTGGAGCGGCTGGGCGATGCCGTGCCGAACCTGCTGACGTACCTGGGCGTGGCGAGTGTCCTGGGGGTGGCCGGTTCACTCCTGCTCGCGCGGCGGGTCAAGCGCCAGACGCTGGGCATGGAGCCGGATGAGATCACCGGGCTCGTCGAGAACCGGGAAGCCATGCTTCACGGGCTCAAGGAGGGTGTGGTGGCGCTGGATCCCCAGCAGCGGATCACCGTGGTCAATGACAGCGCCCGGCGCCTGCTGGGCCTCCCCGACGACTGCGTGGGGAAGGATCTCCGCAGCCTTGCGGTGCAGCCCGCGCTCAAGGAGGTCCTCACGCAGGACCAGCCCGGTCCGGACAGGCTGGTGCTGGTGGGCGAGAGCCTGGTGGTCCTGAACCGGATGCCCATGCGCTCGCACGGCCGCGTCATCGGGTCGGTGACCACGTTGCGTGACCGGACGGAGCTGGCTTCCCTGGAGCGGGAACTGGGCACCACCCGGACAGCCACGGACACTCTCCGTGCCCAGGCGCATGAGTTCGCGAACCAGCTGCACACGATTTCCGGACTGATCCAGATCGGCGAGTATGACGCCGTCGTGCAGTTCGTCAACGGCACCGCGTCGAACCGCACCCGCCTCAACGATGAGGTCACCAGCCGGATCCAGGACCCGGCACTGGCCGCCCTGCTCATCGCCAAATCGAGCCTTGCCACAGAGCGCGGCGTGTCGCTCCAGCTGGCCGGCGAGTCCCGGCTGGGCCGGATTGATGAGGGACTGTCCCGGGACCTGACCACCGTGGTGGGAAACCTCGTGGACAACGCGCTCGACGCCGTCACCAACGCCGCTGCCGACGCGGAGGTGGAGGTGCTCATCGAGGAGGACGACGGCGGCGTGCAGGTTGTTGTGCGGGACTCCGGACCGGGAGTCCCGGCGGACGTCATGGAGGACATCTTCCGGCAGGGGTTCAGCACGAAGAATTCGCCCGACGGCGGCCGCGGCTACGGGCTCGCGCTCGCCCGGGTGGTCTGCCAGCGCCGCGGCGGTCGGCTGACCGTGCACAACGACGGCGGCGCCGTGTTCACGGCGGAACTGTTCGGGGCGGGCCCGGTGCGTGCCGAACAGATGCGCGCCGAACAGATGCGCGCCGAACAGAGCAACGAGGGGAAGCAGCCATGATCAGCGTCCTGATTGTTGATGATGATTTCATGGTGGCCAAGGTCCACGCCGGGTTCATCCAGCGCACGCCGGGGTTCGCCGTCGTCGGAGTCGCCCATACCGGCGCGCAGGCGGTGCTGGAGACGCAGCGGCTGCAGCCGGACCTGGTGCTGCTGGACATCCACCTCCCGGACATCAACGGGCTGGACTTGATGCACCAGCTGCGGGAGGTGGCGCCCGAGCTGGACGTCCTGGTGATCAGTGCGGCGCGGGAGGTGGACACGGTGCGCCGGGCACTCCGCGGCGGAATCGTTCACTACCTGATCAAGCCGTTTTCCCAAACGGACCTGCAGGAGCGCCTGGAGCACTACCGGAATACTTATCAAAGCCTGGCTTCCTCCAAGGACGTGGCGGAACAGGCTGACGTCAACCGGGTCTTCGGGCTGGAGCGGAGTGACCGGCCGCTGCCCAAAGGCTGCAGCGCCGAGACGCTGCAGCTCGTGGAGCGGGCGCTGCTCGCCTCCAAGGGCGATCTTTCGGCCGCCGAACTGGCCGTCGTCGTCGGCACGTCGCGGGTGAGCGCGCGGCGTTACCTTGAGTACCTCAATGACGAGGGGATGGTGGACGTGACCCTTAAGTACGGCGTCGGACGCCCCGAACGCCGGTACGCCTGGAAGAGCGCGTGACGCCCTGGCGGCGCGGCCGCCGTCAGGTGTCCGTGCGCGCTGTGGCGGTTTCGATGCCCTTCAGCGCGTCCGCGGTGACATGGTCGACGTCGGCGGTCCCGTCCACCCGGACCAGCAGGCCGCGCTCGGCGCAGCGCGCGATGACCGGCTCGGTTTCCTGCCGGTACAGCTCCAGGCGGTGCCGGATGACGCCCTCGGTGTCATCGCTGCGCCCTTCGGCCTGGGAACGCAGCAACAGCCGGCGGACGATCTCGTCGTCGTCCGCCGTTATTTCCAGGACGGTGTCCAGAGTGTCGCCGTTCTCCTCGAGGATGCCGTCCAGATCCTCCATCTGGCTCAGCGTCCGGGGGTAGCCGTCCAGGAGGAAGCCGTCCTTCGTGTCCGGCTGCTGCAGCCGTTCGCGCACCATGGCCGTGGTGAGATGGTCCGGCACGAGGTCACCGGCATCCAGATATTTGTGGGCCTCGACACCCAAGGGCGTGCGGTTGGCCAGATGGGTGCGGAACATGTCTCCGGTGGAGATCTCCACGATGCCCAGCTGTTCGCTGATGCGGTGGGCCTGGGTGCCTTTGCCCGATCCCGGAGGGCCGATGATCAGTAGTCTCGTCATGCGCCTATCCGTTCAGGTTGTCCGGCTTCGATTTTGAGGATCGCGCAAAAGCCTGTGACGCTCTCAGGCCAGGTTTTCCTTCAGCAGGGCGCGGTGTTCGACGGCCGCTTCCCCGTGCAGGGCGCGGCCCGCGTCCGTGAGTTCCAGAAATAGTGAACGCCGGTCATCCGCACAGGAATGGCGGGATATGAGTCCGGCCTTCTCGAGCCTGTCCACCACCTTGGACATCGCACTCTGGGTCATGGGCGTGCGCTCACCGAGCTGCTTCATCCGGCATGCCGCGTCCGCGCTTTCGGCCACCAGGTCCAGGATTTCAAACTCGGTCAGGCCGATGCTGAACCGCGCTTCCAGGGCGCGGTCGATCGCGGCCGCGGTGCGGAAGTAGGTGCTCTGGATGCTGCGCCATTGCTCAACCAGCTGGCGGTCCTGCGGTGTTGCCATGCTGCGATTCTAGTTCATGACGAATTAAAAGTCCACGTCATAATATTCCTTGTCATTCAATGACGTGTCATATAAGTTGAATCCATGACTTCAACTTCCACCCTTGAAAGATCTGCCGGCGAACGGCTTACACCCGTCCGCTGGACCCGTGCGCAGTGGATGCTCCTCCTGGTCCTGTGCACCGTTCTGGCGCTCGACGCGCTGGACGTCTCCATGGTGGGCGTGGCGCTGCCCTCGATCGGCACCGAACTCCACCTGGGAACCGAATCCCTCCAATGGATCGTCTCCGCCTACGTGCTCGGCTACGGAAGTCTGCTCCTGCTGGGCGGGCGGATGGCGGACCTGCTCGGCCGGAGGCGCATCTTTCTCATTGCGCTCAGCGTGTTCGCCGCCGCTTCCCTGCTCGGCGGCTTGGTGGATGACCCCGCCCTGCTGATCGCCACGCGCTTCGTCAAAGGGCTGGCCGCCGCGTTCACGGCTCCTGCCGGCTTCTCGATCATCACCACCAACTTCGCGGAAGGGCGCGAACGAAACCGTGCCGTGTCCATTTTCACCACCTTCGGCGCTAGCGGCTTCTCCCTGGGCCTTGTCGTCGGTGGCCTCATGACTGCCCTGAGTTGGCGTTGGACTTTCCTGGTCTCGGTGCCTGTGGCGCTCGCCGTCGTGATTCTTGGCCTGAAGTACATCCCCCGGGACAGTGCCGCGGGCAAGGACCAAGACAGCGGGCATGACGTTTGGGGCGCCGTGACACTCGCGGCCGGCATGCTGGGGCTGGTCTACACGCTGGTTTCGGCACCCGGGAACGGCTGGGGATCTGTGGCAACTATCGCCGGATTCGTGGCCTCCGCAGCGGTGCTGGCAGCCTTCGCCGTGATCGAAAACCGCGTCAGGCACCCCCTGATCCGGTTCAGCATCCTCAAGGAAGGCTGGGTTGCCCGGGCCAACCTCAGCGCCGTGGGGCTGTTCGGCTCGTACCTGAGCTTCCAGTTCATCCTGACGCTCTACCTGCAGTCTGTGCTGGGATGGAGTCCCCTCGGCATGGCCCTGGCCCTACTTCCCACCGGCCTGCTGGTTGCCTCGAGCGCACCCTTCGCGGACCGGCTCATCGACAGGTTTGGCGCCCCGCGGCTGATCCTGACGGGACTGGCGTCGTTGGCGCTCGGCTATGTGCTGTTCCTTCGCGTGGGCACGTCGCCCAATTACGTGACGGACATTCTGCCGTCGGTCCTGTTGCTGGGCGTTGGTTTTGCCCTGGCCTTCCCATCCATCAACGTCCAGGCCACCGCAGGCATCCGAAATACTGAGCAAGGCCTGGCGGCCGGCCTAATCCAGACGAGCACACAAGTGGGGGCAGCCCTGGTGCTGGCCGTCACCACGGCCATGGTCAGCAGCCACGGAAACGCGCCCGTCGCCGGTGCCGCCGTGGATGCGGCGGCGATGCTGGAACAGTACCGCCCGGGCCTGATCCTGAGCGCAGCCGTGGCTGTCGCCGCCCTCCTGATTGCCGCGGCACCGTCCCGTCAGCGGATATCCGTAGCAGCGGACCACTCAACGGCCTGACTCGCGAGTTGAGACCGGGGGCGGTCGCCAGCGCCGCCCCCGGTCGAGCCGGCCCCCGGTGAACGGTTGGGCCCCGGCCTCACTTCGTCCAGCATGGGATTCGACTAAAACCGCCCGTCTTGAACGGACCGGACAGGGCCCTTTCGCAGCCACGATAGATTCCAGATACAAATCCGAAACGTGGCGTCGAACCCCCGAAACACTGCATGGCTACGCTGATGCCTACTTGGAACCCGTCGTCAGGACGGCGAATGGAAGGACACAGCCATGATGATCTGGAACAGCCTTACCCTCTTTCTTGACTCCCACCGGTATGACCGGCACGAATTTGGTGGCGCCGGCTCCGAATTCCCCAGCGGCCAGTTGACGTCCACTGCCTGGGCCGGATGGTGGCACGACGAGGCCTAGGCCCGTTCACCGCACGCCAGCGGAACAAAACCTCGGCGGATCAACGATGCGCCGCCGGCCGAAGCTGCGCAGCGGATAAGGATCTGCGGAGGCGCGTTTAGGTGTCCGCGATGCGGCGGCCGTGACCGGCCTCGGCCGGGCTCAGCGCGCCGGCCTTGCTGGCGCGGAATTCCCAATAGGTTGTGATGCCGTCCGGGCCGGTGACCGAACCCGTGCGGAGCGCCCGATCGATCCGCAGGCGCACGTCTTTTTCGTGCTCCGGCTCCGTGGCGAAAACTACGCGCAGGACCACCGTTTGGCCGTCCCTGGCGGGTTTGGTGTGGTGGGCGGCGAGTGCGGCCGGTGTGCCCAGCTGCCGCACAGCTCCAGCGTGACGGCCGCCCCGGGGCCCCGCACGTCACTGTCCGGCCCCATCGCCACGGTGGCCTCATGTACGTAGGGTTCGCGCATTCCGCCAATGTCCCAGACGCCCGGTGAACACGGACGGTGGATCGTTCGAAAATGGCTGACGTGCCATATCCACGTTTCGCTTTTCCTGACATACATCTATCCAATGAGCGACTTCTGCCCGCTCCAGCGTTGTACCATCGCCGACAAACCGCATGACCTCGACGTCCGCGCAAAGTGCTGCGAAGTCGTCAAGATCTGCCTTTTCAAAATGGCGCGCCATTAATCTGTCCGTCTCAAACATCAAGGTGAAACCCTAGAGGTTGCGCCAGTGCCAGCAGGCCGAGGAGATGTTCCTATAGTCAAGTTGCCGGGCGCTTGTACTAGTTTGCGGTGCCGGACGCGGCGCGCTTTGCCGATCGTCAGAATGCTGAAATGATCCTTGTGCACTCCGCCGGGAGTGCACAAAAGGGGCTCTTCGTGGTTCGTGGGGAAATGATTCCGTGTCGTAGCTGAAAAAAGGGCCCGTGGCCCTGCTGGGATGAGTGTGTCTAAGCATTCAACCTGGA
>NZ_LMSB01000005.1 GCF_001428005.1 Arthrobacter sp. Soil736 | reverse complement strand
TCCAGGGACTCAACCCACTCGGCGGTCTCTTCCGGATCACGATCAGGCAGCTGGTTAGTCAACCCGCTGAGGATATGGGAGGTATCTTCTCCTGCAGCCACGTCCAACCTCTCTTTGCGCGCATGCATCGGCGCCCTCAGGTCCGGCAGGGTAGCTGCCTGGCGTGAACGCGACGTGTGCGACATATCGGTTACAACAGCCCGGTCATGTGCGCCGGGCAGGGTTCTATCTCGTCTACGACTGCTTATTCATCCAGGGCGGTCGCCCCGCAGGCATAGATGTCACCAGCCACTCTAGCTGTGACGGCTTGCCGATGCGTAGCCGCGCCTGACGCCCCTGCCGTATTTGACCGTCATACTGGTTGTGTGACGCAGAATAAGCCGCACCGCGGCCGCACTAGCTTGAAGCACACGCCCAAAGGGTGTTGGCTTGGAGTAATCGATATCACCATGCATAGGAGGAACACGTGAGCGAGGCCGACGCCGCCACTTCGGTAAATGTGGCGGAAAAATTGGGTTTCAAGAACGGGGATCTGATTCAGGAGTTCGGTTACGACGACGACGTCGACTTCGACTTGCGTGACGACATAGAGGATCTCACCGGGTCCGAGCTCCTGGACGAAGACGATCATGACGTTGTGGACGCCGTCATCTTTTGGTGGCGGGACGGCGACGGCGACCTCGTTGACACCCTCATGGATTCACTGACCACCCTGAGCGAGAGCGGTGTGGTGTGGGTGCTGACGCCGAAGTCGGGGAGGGCCGGTTACGTGTCCCCGGGCGAGATCCAGGAAGCTGCACCCACGGCAGGGCTTCACCTCACTACATCAGCGGGTGTATCCAAGGACTGGAGCGCTACCCGCCTGGTGACCAGGAAGAACAAGTGACGGCACCTGGCTCCGTTGCTGCAACGGAAGTCGTCGGTGTGCCCGCGGTAGGGGAGCAGGCTCCGGATTTCACGTTGGTGAACCAGTTTGGTGAACCCGTCCGGCTGGCGGACTTCCGTGGCCGCAACGTGGTCCTGGTCTTCTATCCGTTCGCATTCTCCGGCATCTGTACCGGCGAGTTGTGCGAGATCAGGGACAACCTGGCCGTGTTCGAGCATTCCGACGCCGAAGTGCTGGCAGTCTCGGTTGACAGCAAGTTCGCCCTGCGGGCGTATGCCGGGCAAGAGGGCTATGGCTTCAACCTGCTGGCTGACTTCTGGCCGCATGGCGCTGTCGCTGAAAAGTACGGAGTCTTTGACGCGGAAAGCGGAATGGCGCGCCGGGGGACCTTCATCATCGACGGCGGCGGCACAGTCCGGTACGTCGTGGTCAACCCTCGGGGCCAGGCGCGTGACCTAGGCGAATACCGCCGGGTGCTGGCGGGGCTGGCTTAGGTCCGACCCATGGATCAGCGGCGGACCGGCATAGGCCTGACAGGGTTTGCCAGTCTGTCGCCCGTGCCGCGGGCCCAGCCGGCTGCCGATGATCTTGAGGCCCTGCGCGGCATCAAGGAACTGCTGTCCGGGCTGCGCATGGCGCTCCTGACGGGAGCCGGGCTGAGCACGGACTCGGGGATCCCGGACTATCGGGGGCCCGATTCGCCGCCGAGGTCGCCCATGACCTACCAGGAGTTCGTGGGGGACGCGGCGAACCGGCAACGGTACTGGGCGCGGAACCACATCGGCTGGTCGCACCTTCGCCGGGCTGATCCCAATGCGGGCCACGCCGCCGTCACCGCCCTGGAGCGGCGGGGACTCCTCACCGGACTGATCACACAGAATGTGGACCGCCTGCATGAGGACGCCGGCAGCGTGAACGTGGTTGACCTGCACGGCCGTTTTGACCAGGTGATCTGCCTGGACTGCAAACGTACTTACTCCCGGCAACTTCTCGCAGCCGTCCTGGAGGAGCTGAATCCGGACTTCCTGCGCCGGGCATTGGAATCCGGAGCCGGTGAAATCGCGCCGGATGCTGACGCCACAGTGGAGAACTCGCAACTGATCGGCAGCTTCGTGGTTGCACGGTGCCCCGCCTGCGGCGGCGTCCTCAAGCCCGACTTTGTCTACTTCGGCGAAAACGTCCCCAAGGAGCGGGTCGAACGCGCTTATGCCATTGTGGACGAGGCCGGCGCGCTGCTTGTGGCCGGTTCTTCCCTCAGCGTCATGAGCGGTCTGCGTTTTGTCCGGCATGCCGCGAAACAGGGCAAGCCAGTGGTCATTATTAACCGCGGTGAGACGCGCGGCGATGACCTGGCAACCATCAAGCTCGTGGCCGGCGTGAGTGAAACCCTTGCGTGGCTGGCCGCGGAGTTGCCGGGACTTCCGGAACCTTGACCCGGATTGGCGTTTCAGGGCTTTGATCCGGTAGAGTCTATGTTCGTTGGTTGGAGCACTTCGGTGCGAAAGTCCGCAGAATGGGTCTTTAGCTCAGCTGGTAGAGCGCCACGTTTACACCGTGGATGTCATCGGTTCGATCCCGGTAGGACCCACCACGAAAACCCCGCCCGCAGGCCTGTCAGCCTGCCGGGCGGGGTTTTGTGTTTCCCGAGGATGTCCCTGTGCGGCCGCGGCCTGACCCCGACTGCCGGACCCGGACTGCCGGACCCTGAATTGTCAGTGCCCCTCCGTAGTCTCCGGGCATGGAACATGTACTGGTGAGAACTGCTACTGACGGCCGGCCCGGCGCCGTCATCCGTGGCGGCCGTGAGTGGACTGTTGGGGCTGAGCCGGTCCGTTGGTTTGAACGCGTCAGCTGGTGGGAGGCCGAGCGCAGAATGCCCCTGGGCCTCAGTCGCGTGGACGTGGAAGTGTGGCGTCTTCAGGCGAGATTGGGACGGAACGAAGGGTCGGTCTTGACCACCATGGAGATCATGCGCGACGGCCTGGGCGGCGGCTGGAAGCTGCGGAGCGCCATTGCGGATGCAGCCTGAAATTGGAAAAGCCTTCCACCGCGACTATTGGGGGATGCCGCGGTGGAAGGCTTACATTGAATATACCGTGAACATTTGGAAACACGAAACTGTTTCGCGGTCCTGTTGGTAATTGACGTCGTCGGAGCCCCTCTCGTTGCTGTCATGTGTCCGGCTTCCGTGCCGAACGCCGACTCCACAGGCGACAAAAGCCATTATGATGGTAAGTGTTCAGCCAAATGAACAGATGCTGCGGACTCCCGCTGTGTTGGCATGGCTGGCCGCCGAAGCTGCCCGCGCTGTCCCAGCGCGTACCGATTGAAGGAGAATCATGGTCGATTCCCGCGCCTCCCGGCCCAACGACGGATTGGGCAGCACCTCGCCGGCGCCGGCCGTCACCAGGGCGGCGGCCGTTCTGGAGGCCCTCGCAGGGTCGGCCATGGGCAGGCTGACCCTCAGTGACCTGGCCCGCGAGCTGGGCATACCCAAGTCGTCGACGTCCAACCTGCTGCTCGCCCTCGAGGAGGCGCGCCTGATCAGCCGGCAGGGAGCTGAATATACCCTCGGGCGCAAGCTGGTTGAGCTCGGCGCAGCCTACCTGAGCCGGCTTGACGAGGTGCAGGAGTTCTACCGTTTCTGCGAGCAGGCCCCCACTCTCTCCGGGGAAACCGTCCGCATCGCCATGCTGGATGGCACCAACGTGATCTACCTGGCGCGTTATGAGGGCCACCCGGCCGTCAGGCTGACATCCAATATCGGCGACAAAATGCCGGTTTCGCTGTGTGCCGTGGGCAAGGCCCTTATTGCCCGGCTCCATGACCATGACATCGACGCCATGTTTGCCGATGATGCGGAGCTTCCGGTGCTCACCCCGAAGTCCTTGCGCACGGGGGCGGAACTAAAAGCCCAGCTCCGGGAGATCCGCGAGAAGGGCTATGCATTCGAAGACGAGGAATCCACCACCGGCGTGGTCTGCCTCGCCGTGTCCGTGCCAACCCGCGGCGCCCACGGGCCCAGCCTCGGACTTTCCGTGACGGCGCTCAAGGCGACGTATTCGGAGGAGCAGGGCGCCCAAATGGTCAAGGAACTCAACGAACTGGCGAGGTCCCTGGGCAATCCCATGGGCTGATCGGGACTGCGAGCCGCGTCACATTAGGGCCTTTGAGCCTCCCGCAACGTTGGGTATTGGCGGGTTGTTCATCATGTTGTACTCTGTTCAACATAGTGATCGACGCCATGGTGTTGCCGCTATCCCACCAGGCCAACGGGGGCCTGTTGTGTCTTTGAGGGAGTGCTTGTGACTACTCGTACTGATTCACCGCTGGCTGATGCGGACGGCGCCGTCGTCGAACCGGAACAGCTGCGAAGGGCAACTCTTGCCAGCTCCGTAGGATCCGCGCTGGAGTACTACGACTTCTACATTTACGGTCTCGCTTCCGCCCTGATCTTCGGGCCGCTGTTCTTCAAGCCGCTCGGCGACGACGGCGCCCTGATCGCGTCGTTCGCCACCTACGGCGTGGGTTTCGCCGCCCGCCCGTTTGGCGGCATGATCTTCGGCTACATCGGCGACAGGTTCGGCCGCAAGATGGTGCTCATCCTGACGATCGGCCTGATGGGTTCCGCCAGCTTCGCAATCGGCCTGCTGCCCACGTTTGAGCAGGCCGGCATGCTGGGCGCAGTCCTCCTCGTGACACTGCGCATCCTGCAGGGGCTCGGCGCCGGAGCCGAGCAGGCCGGCGCCACCACTCTTATTTCCGAAGTCGCACCGCGCCGCCGTCGTGGATTCTTCGCCTCCCTGCCGTTCGTCGGAATCCAGCTGGGCACCCTCCTCGGCGCCGGAACCTTCGCGCTGATCGCCATGGCCGACAAAGCTGTCCTGGAAGGCTGGCTGTGGCGCGTGCCGTTCCTGGCGAGCGTGCTCCTGATTGCGGTGGCCATCTTCATCCGGCTGCGGCTCAAGGAAACTCCTGTATTCCAGGAGTTGGAGAAGCACAAGAACGTGGTCAAGAACCCCATCGGGCAGCTGTGGAAGCACTCGAAGAAGAACGTCCTGATCGGCATCGGCCTGCGCATGGGCGAGAACGGCAACTCTTCGATCTATTCCGCCCTCCTGATCGCATTCCTTGCGGCGAAGGACGGCGTCTTCCCGGGCGACAAGTTCATCGGGCCGGTGGGGCTCCTTATCGCCGCAGGTTTCGCCGCCGTCATGGTGGTCACGTTCGGCGCCCTGTCGGACAGGTTCGGCCGCGTGCCGGTCTACCGCTATGGCGCGCTGTTCCAGGCTGTCATTGCGCTCCCGGCGTTCTACCTGGTCACCCTGGGCAACGTCACTCTCGTCTGGGTGGTCATGGTGGTGGGCATCGCCCTGGGCGTCCAGTCCATGCTCGGCCCGCAGTGCCCCTTGCTGCCTGAGCTTTTCGGCTCCCAGTACCGCTTCACCGGTGTCGCCATGAGCCGCGAGCTCTCGGCTGTCCTGGCGGGCGGGCTGGTTCCGCTGGTGGGGGCATCGCTCCTGGCGGCAACGGATCATTCCTGGCTGGTACTCGCGTTCTACTCGCTGGTGCTTGCGCTCATCTCTTTTGCCACCACCTTCTTCACCCCTGAGACCGTGGGCCGTGACCTCGTTCTCACGGCAGACGCGAGCTAGCGCCCGGGACAGGCGCGACTGCCCAGCACTGTTACTGCGCTCGTAGGCCGTGGCCTCTTCCATGAGGGAAGGGGCCACGGCCTTTCGCTGTCCCCTCGACGGGCGGATCCGGACTGGCGGTGCGCATCACGCCGGGCGACCGCGTTCCCACCGGGCGGTGCGCATCCCACCACCCGGCGCCGTCAAGCATCCCGGCCCCTCACTGACCCGCAGATGCAAAAGGGCAGCCCCTCCGCTTCCGGAGGGGCCGCCCTTTTGATCAGTGACCGGCTGGGGTAGTGCGTTTAGTAGAAGTGGACGGTGTCCACGAGGTGGGGGAGTTCGCCGCCGTCGAGGAAGGTCCGCAGGTTGCTGCAGAACCGCTCCGTGATGAGGCGGTTTTCAGCTGCACTCAGTGCTGACGTGTGCGGCGACACCATCGCCTTGGGGTGGTTCCACAGCGGGCTGTCCTGCGGGAGCGGCTCCACGGCGAAAACATCGAGGCAGGCATACGAGACCTGGCCGCTTTCCAAGGCCTCCGCCAGCGCGTCCTCATCCACCACCGTTCCGCGTCCCACGTTCACAAACACGGTGCCGGGCTTCATGGCCCCGAAGATCTCGCGGTTGAAGAGCTTCTCCGTGTAGGGCGTGCCGGGCAGGGTGTTCACGACGGCGTCGGCCGAGGCCAGCAGGCCGGCCAGTCCGCCGTTGTCCACCACTTCCTCGATGCCGTCGATCGGCTCCACGTTGCGCTTGGTCCCGCTGACCTTCATGCCGAGGGCGCGGGCAACCCGTGCGGTTTCGAGGCCGATCTCGCCCAGTCCGGTGACGACCAGCGATGAGCCGTTGACCAGTCGCGTCGGAGTCCGCAGTTCGGGCCAGACCCTGGCGGCCTGGTCCTGGGCGAGTTCGGCGCTCCGCTTGAAGCCGTTGAGGATGCCTAGCGCGGCAAACTCGGCCAGCGGCAGGGCATGGACTCCCGCGGAGGTGGTCACCTTGAACTTGTTCAGCGTTTCAGCGTCGAGGCCGGAGGCCTTGACCGCGCCGCCCGCCCCGGCGGCCATGGCGTGGATCCACTGCAGGCGCGGGTTATCCCGTGCTATGCGGGCCAGCCCGGCAGGACTTTCATTCGGAAAGCCGTACAGCACCTGGGCCTTGCCCAGCATCGCCCAGTAGCGCTCCTCCTGCTCGGGGGTCCGCTGGAAGGCGGGGTCGCCGGAATGGTCGGCCGGGAACCGCTCCGGAGGCAGTAGCTCGGGTTCGTAGAGAACGGTCACGGAAGGGTCTACGGCGCGGATGCGTTCCACCAGCTCGGCTTCGAGCGGGACGGCGATCGCGACGGCGGTTTCAGTCGTCATGGTGTTCATCATACTGAATAGGGGCTAGGATACTGAACAGATTTCCATAGATTAACCACGAAGATGTGAGGTTGCGCTGCATATGAATATACAGAGAGCGGGCTTCGTCGGCCTGGGACTGATGGGGGCGCCCATGGCGGCGAACCTCCTCAGGAACGGGTGGTCGGTCACCGCCTGGAACCGCTCGCCCGCCGTGCTGGAAGATTTCCGGAAGCGTGGCGGCGAGGTGGCAAGTGACGTGGCAGCGCTCCGCGACGAGCCAGTGACCGTTTTCATGCTGCCGGACCTCGCGTATATCGAGGAGGCTGCGGCGGGCCTGCTGGCCAGCTGGGCGGACAACCCTCCGACACTCGGCACTGCCCTGGTGGTCATGAGCAGCGTTTCCCCCGAGGGCGTCCGCGAATTCGGACGGCGCGTCCGGGAAGCCAGCGCAGGCAATGCCGTGGTGGTCGACGCGCCGGTCAGCGGGGGCACTGCCGGCGCCACGGAGGGAACCCTGGCCATCATGGCCGGAGCCGACAACGAAGCGGACTTCCGCAGGTTGCTGCCGCTGTTCGAGGCCATGGGGACCACCGTCCGGCTGCTGGGCCCCCTCGGCGCTGGATCCCTGGCGAAGGCCTGCAACCAGTTGATCGTGGGAACCACGACGGCGGCGCTCGCCGAAGCAGCTGAGCTCGCCGAGCGCTCCGGCCTGGAAGTCGCGGCGCTCTACGAGGTCCTGGCCGGCGGACTCGCCGGAAGCCGGGTCCTGGACGTCCTCGGCCCGCGGCTCGTGCGCAAGGACTACACGCCCACCGGTCCCGCCAAGTTCATGCACAAGGACCTTTCCTTCGTCGTTGAGTCGGCCGGAGCGGCCGGTGCCGCTGTCCCCATGGCGAGGGCCGGCGTCGAACTCTACGCGGAACTCAAGCGGCAGGGGCTGGGGGACCAGGACCTCGCCGTCGTAAGGAAGACCATTTCCAACCTCGGCAGGACAACCGCGGACGCCGCGAAGAAAGGGACCCTTCCAGAATGAATTCACTTTTTGACCTGACCGGGCGCATAGCGTTGGTGACGGGTTCGAGCCGGGGGATCGGCAACGCTTTGGCGCGTGCCCTGGCCGATGCCGGCGCGAATCCCCCGGGTGCGGCGGAGCACCACTTCGCGGAGCGGCTCAAGGACGCCGAGGCCGCGATGGCGGCCGGCTACGCGCCCGGCCGGGTGCACAGCTGCGCGTTCGATGTCACCAGCGATGCCGAGGCCGCGCGGGGCATCGCGTGGGTGGAGGAGAACGTGGGTCCGCTGGAGATCCTGGTGAACAACGCCGGCATCCAGCACCGGGTGCCGATGCTGGAGCTGGACGTGAAGGACTGGGAACGGGTCATTTCCACCGATCTGACCAGCGCGTTCCTGGTGGGCCGGGAGGCGGCCCGGCACATGATTCCGCGGGGCCGCGGGAAGATCATCAACATCTGCTCGGTGCAGACCGATCTGGCCCGTCCCACGATCGCGCCGTACATCGCGGCNGCGGCCCGGCACATGATTCCGCGGGGCCGCGGGAAGATCATCAACATCTGCTCGGTGCAGACCGATCTGGCCCGTCCCACGATCGCGCCGTACATCGCGGCGAAGGGCGGGCTGCGGAACCTGACCCGGGCGATGACCGCGGAATGGGCGGCTTCGGGGCTGCAGATCAACGGGATCGCGCCGGGCTACATCCATACCGAGATGACGCAGAACCTGGTGGACGATGAGGACTTCAATGCCTGGATCCTGGGCCGGACGCCGGCGCACCGCTGGGGCACGGTGCAGGACCTGGCCGGCCCGGCGGTCTGGCTGGCCTCGAGCGGCTCGGACTTCGTGAACGGCCAGACGATCTTCATCGACGGCGGAATGACGGTGGTGGTCTGATGGCGCCGGTGACGGAGGCACGGACCAGGACGGTCTCTTCAGCGAACTTCTTGNGGCCGGCCCGGCGGTCTGGCTGGCCTCGAGCGGCTCGGACTTCGTGAACGGCCAGACGATCTTCATCGACGGCGGAATGACGGTGGTGGTCTGATGGCGCCGGTGACGGAGGCTTCAACAGCCTTGCCGGCCTCGGGCCCGGCCGTGGTCGCGCACGCGAAGGGCGACCTGCGGATCGAGGAGGTCCCGCTGGCCGCGCCGGCCCCGGACGAGGCCGTCGTCGAGGTCCTGTACGGCGGGATCTGCGGCTCGGACCTGCACTACTGGCTGCACGGCGCGGCGGGCGAATCCATCCTGAAGGCACCCCTGGTGCTCGGCCACGAGATTTCCGGCCGGGTGGTCCGGCCCGCGGCCGACGGCACAGGTCCGGCCGCCGGGACCGCCGTCGCGGTTCACCCGGCCACGCCGGGTCCGGGCGCGGCGCGGTATCCGGCGGACCGGCCCAACCTCTCACCCGGGTGCACCTACCTGGGCAGCGCGGCCCGCTACCCGCACACCGACGGCGCGTTCAGCCGGTACGTGAACCTGCCGGTGCGGATGCTCCGGGCCCTACCCGGACACCTCGACCTGCGCACTGCGGCGCTGATCGAACCCGCCAGTGTTGCCTGGCATGCGGTGGCCCGGGCCGGCGACGTCGCGGGCAAGACCGCCCTGGTGATCGGGTCCGGCCCCATCGGCACGCTGGCCGTCGCGGTGCTGAAGCGGGCCGGCGCCGCCCGGATCGTCGCCGTCGACATGCACGCCAAACCGCTCGAGATCGCCGCCGCCGTGGGCGCGGACCAGGTCCTGGCCGCCGGCGACGCGGAAGCGATCGCCGCCGTCGAAGCCGACGTCGTGATCGAATCCTCCGGCAACCACCACGGCCTGGCCTCAGCCATCCAGGGCGCCGCCCGCGGCGGGACCGTGGTGATGGTGGGCCTGCTGCCCACCGGCCCGCAGCCGGTCCTGATCTCCCTGGCCATCACCCGCGAACTCGAACTCAAGGGCTSCTGCCCACCGGCCCGCAGCCGGTCCTGATCTCCCTGGCCATCACCCGCGAACTCGAACTCAAGGGCTCCTTCCGCTTCAACGACGAAATCGACGACGTCATCGCCGCCCTGGCCGACGGCACCCTCCACATCGACCCGGTCATCACCCACGAGTTCCCGGTGGAAGCGGCCCTCGAAGCCTTCGGCGTCGCCCGCAACTCCGCCGAATCCGGCAAGGTGCTGCTGAGCTTCGCGTTGGGTAGCTAGCGGCGGGGCACCGGGACGAAGACCCGCGGCTGCTCCATCCACACCGGCTCCATCTCCGAGATCGTCTGGCGCATGATCATGCTGGACGCCTCGCGGGCTTCCGCTGCGTCGCCTGTGAAAATGGCCTTGGCAACGTCCAGGTGCCACTGGAGGACGACGTCGCGCGGGCGGTCCGGCATCAGCCCGTGCACCGTGCGGCCGGTCAGCGTCTCGGCCACCTGGCCAACGAGGTTGGCGAACATTTCGTTGCCGGACCCGCTGAGCAGCAGCGAGTGGAACTGGATGTCCAGTTCCAGGAACCGCGGCACGTCGCCGGCCTGGCCGGCGTCGCGCATGGCGAGGGACACCTCCAGCAGCTCCCTGCGGAGATCGTCCGGAGCGTTCACGGCGGCGAGCTCCGCGGCAACGGGTTCGACGGCGGACCGCAGTTCCGCGAGCGACCTTAGCTGTGCGCCGCGGCCGTCACTGGCCAGCCGCCAGCGGATGACCTGGGGGTCGAAGGGGTTCCAGCGGTGGGGCGGGAGGACCCTGATTCCCACGCGCTTGGTGGTTTCCACCAGGCCGAGCGACTGGAGCACCCGGACGGCCTCACGGACCACTGAGCGGGACACTTTGAGCTCGTCCTCCAGCTGCTCCGCCAGCATGACATGGCCCGTCGGGAGGCTGCCGCCGACGATTCGGGTTCCCAGGTGCTCGATGGCACGGTGATGGAGGCTGGTTGACATATTGGTAAGCATAATCGGGCGGCGCCGGTTTGTTTCCCGCGCCGCCCGGGCCGCGGGCGCGCGCGGCGCCGCACATCATAGACTGTTTGTGACGCGCGTCTTTCCACTACGTGGGCGCCACTTTCCCCACGTGGCCCGCAATACATATGGTTTATTCACAGCCACTTTGCCTTAAGCGTGTTCCGCAGGACGTGCGGGACCCATTGCACACGTTGCACAGAAATGAATTGGAGTTTTGATGTCAGCACACATCGGTGTCACCGGCCTTGCGGTGATGGGCGCCAACCTTGCCCGCAACCTGGCCCGGAACGGCTTCACCGTTGCCCTGCACAACCGGTCTGTAGAGAAGACCGACACACTGCTGGAAAAGTACGGCCACGAAGGCGACTTCGTCCGTACCGAAAGCCTTCAAGAGCTCGTCAATTCGCTGGAGAAGCCACGCCGGGTCCTGATCATGGTCAAGGCCGGCAAGCCGGTTGACTCCGTGATCGAGCAGCTCGAACCGCTGCTCGAGGCGGGCGACATCATCATCGACGCCGGCAACTCGCACTACGAGGACACCCGCCGCCGCGAAGCCGCCCTGGCCAAGAAGGACCTGCACTTCGTCGGCATCGGTGTCTCCGGCGGGGAGGAGGGCGCACTCAACGGCCCGTCCATCATGCCCGGCGGTTCCAAGGAGTCCTACGACGCCCTCGGCCCGCTGCTGGAAAAGATCGCCGCCAACGTTGACGGCCAGCCCTGCTGCGCCTGGATCGGCACCGACGGCGCCGGCCACTTCGTCAAGATGGTCCACAACGGCATCGAATACGCCGACATGCAGGTCATCGGCGAGGCCTTCGACCTCCTCCGCTCCGGCGCCGGCATCGAACCGGCCGAGCAGTCGAAGATCTTCGCCGAGTGGAACAAGGGCGAGCTCGCCTCGTTCCTGATTGAAATCTCCGCCGAGGTCCTGGGCCACGTGGACACCCGCACGGGCAAGCCGTTCGTGGATGTCGTCGTGGACGCAGCCGGCCAGAAGGGCACCGGCCGCTGGACGGTCATCTCAGCGCTCGAGCTGGGATCCCCGACGTCGGGCATCGCCGAATCCGTGTTCGCACGCGCCCTGTCCTCGCAGGCTGAGCAGCGCAAGCTGGCCCAGGAACTCCTCGCCGGCGAAGAAATCGCCGTCGAGGTTCCGGAGACGTTCGTTGAGGACGTCCGCCAGGCGCTGTACGCCTCCAAGCTGGTCTCCTACGCCCAGGGCCTGGACATGCTGACCTCCGCAGCCAAGGAATACGGCTGGGACCTGAAGCTGGACGAGATCGCCTCGCTGTGGCGCGGCGGCTGCATCATCCGTGCGGAACTGCTCAAGGAAATCACCAAGGCCTACGCCGCGGACGAGAAGCCCGCCAACCTGCTGTTCGCCCCGGCCTTCACCAAGGCGATCGCTGACGTCCTGCCGGCCTGGCGCCGCGTGGTTGCCACGGCTGTGCAGCTGGGTATCCCGGTACCGGTCTTCTCCTCTTCGCTGGCTTACTACGACGGGCTGCGCCGCAAGCGCCTGCCTGCTGCCGTGATCCAGGGCCAGCGCGACCTGTTCGGCGCCCACACCTACGGCCGTGTTGACGCCGAAGGCACGTTCCACACCCTGTGGGGCGAGGACAAGTCCGAGATCGAGGCAGTGGACACCCACTAGTCACTGGATCGGCCTAGTCACCGGTTAGACGCCGGAACGTTCTGACACCAACGGCCGGCACTTCCCCGATACTCTGGGGAGGTGCCGGCCGCAGGTGTGTCCGGCGCCAGCTGTTCCGCCGAACACCGTTCCCCAATCTAGGAGTCACGAGTGTCCCAGCCAGTAGCGTTCGTCACCGGAGCATCCACAGGCATTGGATTTGAAGCGGCAATAAAGCTCGCCAGCAACGGATTCACTGTCTACGCCGGGGCGCGGCGCGTGGACAGGATGGAACCCCTCAAAGCCCACGGCGTCAACGTCCTGCAACTGGACGTCACGGACGATGAGTCGATGCAAAACGCCGTCGGCACCGTCCTGGATGCACACGCGCGGATCGACGTCCTGGTGAACAACGCCGGCTACGGCTCCTTCGGTGCGCTGGAGGAAGTGGACCTGGCGGAGGGCAGGCGGCAGTTCGAAGTCAACGTCTTTGGCCTCGCCCGGATGACCCAGCTGGTCCTGCCGGCCATGCGCGCCGCGGGGCAGGGACGGATCATCAATATCTCGTCCATCGGCGGAAAGTTCTACGAGCCGCTCGGCACCTGGTACCACGCCACCAAATTCGCCGTCGAAGGCCTTAGCGATGCCCTGCGGCTCGAACTGAAGCCGCACGGCGTCGGCGTCTCAATCATCGAACCCGCCAGCACCCTGACGGAGTGGGGGCGTATCTCCGCTGAGGGGCTGCTGGCCAGCTCCGGGCGCGGCCCGTACATGGACCAGGCAAAGGAGATGGCCGCCGTGCTGGCGTCCACCGACAAACCGGCCACGTCTACGCACCCGGAAGTCGTTGCCGACGCGGTCCTGCATGCCGCCACTTCGGCGCGCCCCAAAACGCGCTATCCCGTGGGCAGGGGCGCGGCCGCGATCCTGGCGTTGCGGCGGATCCTGCCGGACCGGGTGTACGACGCCGCGGTCATGGCCGTCCTCAAACGCGTCGCGCGCTGACGTGATTGGCGGAGCCGGGGGCGTGCCAGCGGCACCGATTCCTGTGGCCTTAAACGCGATGGGCCCAGTTTGGGGCGGCTGTAGGATGCCGGTATGGCTATCGCGCGCTTCCCAGGACTCGTAATTGACTGCCCTGACGCAGGGGCCCTCGCGGCCTTCTACGGTGCACTGCTCGGCTGGAAGGTGAAGGCCGACCCTACCTGGGCCGAGATCCGCCCTGACGACGGCAGCGACTGCATTTCGTTTCAGCAGGTCGACGGCTACCGGGCGCCGGACTGGCCAAGCCAGACCGTGCCGCAGCAGATGCATCTCGACCTGATGGTGGAGGACCTGGACGAAGGTGAGAAAGCGGTGATCGAGCTGGGCGGCACCAAAGCGGACACCCAGCCCGGTACAACCTTCCGCGTCTTCCTCGACCCGGCCAGCCATCCGTTCTGCCTCTGCGTGGACTAGGCGCAGATCCCGTAGCTCCTCAGATCCGGTATTCGATGTAATACTCGGCCGGGTCCACGGCCGGTTTGGTCTCACGCTGGGCGTCACGGTGGCGCCAGCTGGCCGGAACGCCGGTCACGATGGACTCCGGCGGCGCATCCTTGACGACGACGGCGTTGGCGCCCACTGCGCTGTCCCGTCCGATCGTGATGGGTCCGAGAATCTTCGCCCCCGCCCCGATCGTGACGCGGTCCTCGATGGTGGGGTGGCGCTTCACCTTCGCGAGGGACCTGCCGCCCAGGGTCACGCCGTGATAGATCATCACGTCTTCGCCGATTTCGGCTGTCTCGCCGATCACCACGCCCATGCCGTGGTCGATGAAGAACCGGCGTCCGATCGTGGCACCCGGATGGATCTCGATTCCCGTCAGGAACCGGGCCAGCTGCGAAATGAGCCGTGCCGGGAACCGAAGTGGCGGGTGCTGCCACAGCTTGTGCGTCAGCCGGTGCGCCCAGATGGCGTGGAGCCCGGAATAGGCGAAAAAGTTCTCAAAAGAACCTCGAGCCGCCGGGTCGTGGGACCGGGCGGCGTCGAGGTCTTCCTTAAGTCTTGCGAAGAAGCCCACAAAGATCTTTCTACAGGAAACGGAAAGGCTTAGCCCCGGATGTCGTCATAGAGGACGGTGGAGATGTAACGCTCACCGAAGTCGCAGACGACCGCCACAATGAGCTTGCCCGCATTCTCCGGGCGCTTGGCGAGTTCCAGTGCGCCCCAGACGATGGCTCCGGACGAGATGCCGCCGAGGATGCCTTCCTTGATGCCGAGTTCCCGGGCCACGGCCACGGAGTCCTCAAGGGTGGCGTCCAAGACCTCGTCGTAGACGTTGGTGTCCAGGAGCTCCGGAATGAAGTTGGCACCGAGGCCCTGAATCTTGTGCGGGCCCGGTGCGCCGCCGTTGAGGATGGGGGAGTCCTTGGGCTCGACGGCCACGATCTGGACCTCGGGCTTGCGCTCCTTCAGGACCTGGCCGACGCCGGTGATGGTTCCGCCGGTGCCGATGCCAGAGACGAAGATGTCGACCTTGCCGTCGGTGTCTTCCCAGATTTCCTCGGCGGTGGTCTTGCGGTGGATCTCCGGGTTGGCCTCGTTGGCGAACTGCTGGGCCCAGATGGAGTTCTCCGTGTTGGCAACGATTTCCTGGGCCTTCTCCACGGCGCCGCGCATGCCTTCGGAGCCCGGGGTCAGCACGATCTCAGCACCAAAGGCGCGCAGCATGACACGGCGTTCGGTGGACATGGTCTCCGGCATGGTCAGGATGACCTTGTAGCCGCGGGCCGCACCCACCATGGCCAGCGCAATGCCGGTGTTGCCGGACGTGCCTTCAACGATGGTTCCGCCGGGCTTGAGTGCGCCGGACTTTTCTGCGGCGTCGATGATGGCGACGCCGATGCGGTCCTTGACGCTGTTGGCCGGGTTGTAGAACTCGAGCTTGACGGCCACCTGGGCGTCCAGGCCTTCGGTCAGCCGGTTGAGCCTGACCAGGGGGGTGCCGCCTACCAGCTGCGTTACATCGTCGTAGATCCGTGCCATGTACTTACGCCTATCTCTCAGGAGGGAATACTTTGGTCAGCCTAACGAGGGCGCGAGCGACCCTGCTAAGCATTAAGCCATGCAGAGTAATATTTCCGCGCCTTCGCCAGCTTGGGGTTGATGATGACCTGGCAGTAACCCTCCTCGGGGAACTTGGCGTAAAAGTTCTGGTGAATATTTTCCGCGGGATAGAAGTCAGGAAGCCGGCTGACCTCGGTCACGATCGGCCGTGACCACAGGGCCTGGTTCCGCTCGATCGCTTCCTCAAAGAGGATCTTCTCCTCGGTGGTCTCATAGAACATGGAGGAGCGGTACTGCGTGCCGACGTCGTATCCCTGGCGGTTGAGCGTTGTGGGGTCGTGCAGTGCGAAGAACATGTCCAGGATGACTTCGGCGGGGATAACGTCTTCGTCGAAGGTGACGGCAACGACCTCCGCGTGGCCGGTGATGCCTGAGCAGACGGAGTAGTAGTCCGGGTGGCGGTCGTGGCCTCCGGTGTATCCCGAGACGACGGACGTGACGCCCTTCGTTTTCTGGTAGACGGCGTCGAGGCACCAGAAGCATCCTCCGCCAAGCACAAAAGTTTTCATGTCCTCTTCAATGGTTCAGGCGTGCGGATGATTCCCCTAGTAACCCTACGGGCTCGTAACGGCCGCGGGCCAGAGGCGACTGTAGGGTAAAAGTATGAGTATGGAACCTGTGAACAGTGACGTGGCAGCAGAGCCGGAGGAAGCTCCGGCCGCCGCGGATGCCGCGGAATCATCTGATGCAGCCACGCTCGGGCAGCTCATGCTCGCCGTCGAAGAGCTCTGGCCCGAGTCACTGGCGGAGGACTGGGATGAGGTGGGCCTCGTGGCGGGGCACCCGTCCGCTGAAATCACCCGGGTCATGTTCGCAGTGGATCCCACGCTTGAGGTGATCGACGAGGCCATCGAATGGGGCGCGGAGCTGCTCATCAGCCACCACCCGCTGCTGCTCAAGGGCGTCACCACCGTCGCGGCGAATACCGCCAAAGGCAGGGCAGTCCACCGCCTGATTGAGTCGGGCACGGCGCTGCTGACCGTCCATACCAACGGCGATTCCGCCGTCGGAGGCGTGTCTGACGTGCTGGCCGACGCACTGGGGCTGGAAAACGTCGCACCGCTGACGCCTGCCGCCAACGGCCTTCCGGAGGAAGGCATCGGAAGGGTCGGCGACCTCGCCGAGGCAATGACCCTGGGCGACTTCGCGGCCCGGGTCTTCGGCATCCTGCCGTCGGTGGCGGGCGGGGTCAGGGTCTCCGGCGACAAGGACGGCCTGGTCCGGCGGATTGCCGTCTGCGGCGGGGCGGGAGACTCGCTCTTGGACGAAGTTCGGGCCAGCAATGCGGACCTGTTCGTCACGGCCGACCTCCGGCACCATCCGGCGTCCGAGGCGCGTGAAGCCGCAGTCAACGGCCGCCCTTACCTTATTGACGTGTCGCATTTCGCGAGCGAATGGCTGTGGCTTCCGGCTGCCGCGGACGCGCTCGGAAACGTGCTCGCTGACCAGGGCCTCGACGTCGAGATCCGCGTGAGCACCACCAACAGCGATCCGTGGGACTTCATTCTGACTCCCGGCGGGGACTAGAGTCTATAAAGCCCCGTAGGGGTGCCCGGCTCAGGCCGGATGGGAACAAGCGGAGGTAATCGTGGCCAAGGCAGCACCGGCGGAACAGTTGAAGTTGCTCGATCTCCAGGGCCTGGACGCCAGGCTCAGGTCCCTGTCCAACCGCCGCCGCAGCCTTGAAACAGACCCCCGGATCGCGGACCTCCAGGCGGCGCTCGGCATCGCCAACGGAGAGCTCGGCGCCGCGAAGATGGCCGTGCATGACGCGGAAGCGGAACTGAAGCGCGCCGCGGCCGATGTGGAGCAGGTGGCCAGCCGTATTGAACGCGACGAGACACGGCTCAACAGCGGCACTGGCCTGTCCAAGGACCTCGTGGCCCTGCAGAAGGACATCGCCTCGCTCAACAAGCGGCGCTCCGATCTCGAAGACGTCGAACTCGAGGTGCTGGAGCGGCTGGACGGCCTGCGTGAACGGCAGACGGCCCAGCAGCGCATCGTTGACGACATCCAGGGATCGTTCGGTGTGATCCGTGCGGAACTCGACGCCGCCCTTGCCGAAATCTCCGCCGAGGCAACCGAGGTGGCCGCCAGGCGTGCCGAATTCGCTGCAGGCCTGGATGCGGGAATGCTCGCCGTGTACGAGAAAACGCTGGCCAAGCGGGGAGTTGGCGCTGCCAGGCTCTTCCACGGCACGTCTGAGGGTTCCGGCATGCAGCTGAGCCCCGGCGACCTCGCCGAAATAAAGGCCGCAGCCGAGGACGAGATTGTCTTCTGCCCCGACTCCGGCTGCATCCTGGTGCGTTCCGCCGAGTGGGTCTGACCCAACTAGTGCAGTGTCTCAGTTTTGTTTGATGGCTTGGAGTGCGACGCGGCCGCGGGAGACTTTCTCGAGAATGGATTCCGCGGTCGCAGTCCAGATCAGGGGTTTGGGGTCCTTGTTGTTGACCTGGATGTATTCCTCGATTTTCTCGATCAGGTCCGGCACTGAGTGAAAGACTCCCCGGCGCAGGGCCTTGTCACTCAGGTCCCTGAACCAGCGTTCCACCAGGTTCAGCCAGGACGATGAGGTCGGGGTGAAATGCAGGTGGAACCGGGGATGCCTGCCCAGCCAGGCCTTGACGTCGGCATGCTTGTGCGTGGCGTAATTGTCCAGGATCAGGTGGATTTGAAGGCCTGCGGGGACTTGTTTCTCAATGGTTTTCAAGAAGGCCAGGAACTCCTCGTGGCGGTGCTTGGGAATGCAGGAGCCGATCACTTTTCCGGTGGCCACTTCCAGGGCGGCAAACAGCGTGGTGGTCCCGTTGCGTTTGTAGTCATGGGTCATCGTCTCCCCGCGGCCCTTCTTCATCGGCAGCGAGGGCTGGGTGTGGTCCAGCGCCTGGATGGAGGTTTTCTCATCCAGGCACAACACGATCGCGTTCTCCGGCGGGTCAATGTAGAGCCCGCACACATCGATCAGCTTCTCATCAAAGTGCGGGTCCGTGGAAAGCTTGAACGTCTCCACCAGGTGCGGCTTCAATCCCCGCGCCGCCCAGATCCGCTGCACCTGCGCCGGGGACACCCCCGTCCTCGCCGCCATGGTCCGCACCGACCAATGGGTCTGCGCCTCGGGCCTTGAATTCTGCGTCAGCTCAACGATTTCCTGGATCTTCGACTCGGGAATCACCGGCTTGCGCCCCCGACCGGGCTTCACCGACCCGAGCTTCTTCAATCCGTCCTCGGCAAAGCGGACCCGCCAGGCACGCACCGTTCCCGGATTCACACCCACCACCCGGGCGATCCACTCATTGGCAAACCCATCGGCCGCCATGAGCAACACCTGGGCCCGCTGCACCTCCCGGTGGGCGGCAACCTGGGACTTCGACAAAGCCTCCAAAACAGGACGCTCAGCCTCGGACAGCGTCAAGGCGGGTGCTGGATTCGACATACCCCAAGTTTAAACCACTACCCATGATCTATTTTGGAGACACTCCACTAGGTAGCAGCACACGCGGTTCCCAGCGCTGAGAACGGTGCCTGCTGCTACCTACTTGGGTGTCAGCCGGGCAGGATGATGTTCAGGGCGTGTGCCTTGCGGGCCGTTCCGGGCTCGAGTTCCGAAGTCCATTTTTCGCTGGCGGCCTTGTGCAGCTGCTGCGGCGTCTCCGGAGCCTTGCCCCGGCGGGTCAGCAGGTGCCGGGCCAGTTCGCCGCGGGTGTGCTTCGCGAAGTGGCTGACCACCTTGCGCGTGCCGTTCACCTCGGTGAAGACGTTTACAGCCACGGTGTTCAACGGCGGGGGAGCCCACGCCGCGGCATAGGTGCTCGAACGGCAGTCAACCAGCAGCTGGCCGTCAGCCGCGGCGCCGAGGGCGTCCGTGAGCTGCGGCTTCCAGAACGACGCGAGGCGTCCGACGTCGGGCAGTGCCGTTGACATGGACAGCCGGTAGGCGGGGACCGGGTCCGCGAACCGGATGGCGCCCCAGAGTGCCGAGATCACCAGAACCGATTCATCCGCCTTGCGTCGCTGGACCGCCGTCATCGTCTTGTAGCCCAGGGCATCGTAGAGCACGCCGGAATAGACCTGGTGGGCAGGCGCCGCCGGTTCCGCGTGAAGCCGGGTGTTGCGCTCGACGTCGTCCTTGAGCGACGCTCCGACGCCCAGCAGCGCCAGGGCGTCCTCGTGGGCACTGACAGTTCCCAAGGCGTCGAGCACCTTGGCCCGGTAAGTATTGAGCTCCGGGAAGCTCAGGGACGCCCAGTCCATGGCCTTGCCGCGGACGGCCGGAGTCTTGCCTTCGGACGGGGGGAGCAGAATTAGCACCGTACGATCTTACCGGTACGCGGAGTCGGCCGTTCTCCGCGAGGCACACTCAGCCGAGGTGCCAGCCCAGGAAGGACAAGACGTTCGGCAGGACGGACCGCCAGTAGGCGTCATCGTGGCCGCCCGGCTGGAAGCCGCCCTCGACCGGGACGGGGAGGCCTCGGACGTAGTTTTTTACCGTGGCGAACAGCTCGTCCTCAGTGCCGCAGTCGACCCGTTTGGGTGTCGCTGCGAGCCTGGGCCGGAGCGCGAACACGTCGTGGGCCGCGAAGTCAGCGGGGCCGTCGAAGGCGCTTTCCATTTGTGAGTCGTAGCTGCCCCAGACTGCCGGACTCATGGCCGCCACGGCCCAAATGCCGGGCATCCGGGCCTGGGATGCCAGAAGCAGGGCGCCGAAGCCGCCCATGGATATGCCGAAGAGTCCGATCCGCCCGATGTCGTAGCCCCGGGCGCCGAGGAACGGAACAAATTCCTTCACCAGCATCGACTGGGTGTCGCTGCCATCGGCGCGTGCGTGCCACCAAGTGTCGCCGCCGTCCACCGACGCAATGGCGAACGGCGTCCCGCCTGCGGCGAGATGGCGCTGCAGGATTACGTGAGCCTCGAGCGCATCGAAGATTCCCCTGTTGTTGCCGCCCAGTTCATGGAGGAACACGGCAACGGGGTAGTCTGTGGCGCTCCTCCCGGGGAGGACCGGCGTGGCGACAGTCCAGTGGGTTGTCGCCCCCCTCCGGTATTTCGAGACGAAGGACCCGGTGCTCATTTTGACAGCGGGAGGTCCGGCAGGGGATGTCGACGGCGGCGCTATGGCCGCCGTCGTGCTGACCGGTGCCGTACCGGCCGCCGTCGTACTGACCGGTGCGGGCCTGGGGTCCGGAGGGCCTGTGCAGGCTGCCAGCGCAACGGCGCCAACACCGGAAGCTGTCCACTGCAGCAGCCGACGCCGGGCAACGGGACGGTTGTCCATTTCCCGATCATAAGCCTCGGAGGTGCCTGCCGCCTCGGCTGCCGGCCGAACGGCCGGCCCGGCTGGTTACGCCGCCTTCACCGAGGACGGTGCGGCCTTCGACGATTCAGCTTGTGACGATACCGCCCGTGAAGCTGCGGCCGCCTGCGCTGCCTGGCTCTCCCGGGCGAGGAATGCCGAGAGCTCCCCGATGGTGCTCATGAGCGGCGCCGGGAAAACGACCGTGGTGTTCCTGTCCACGCCGATTTCGACCAGTGACTGCAGATTCCGGAGCTGCAGTGCCAGCGGATGCGCCATCATGGTGTCCGAGGCGTCGCCAAGGGCGGCCGCAGAGATGGCCTCGCCTTGGGCAGCGATAATCTTGGCGCGCTTCTCCCGTTCGGCCTCCGCCTGGCGTGCCATGGCACGCTTCATGCCCTCCGGCAGCTGGATGTCCTTCAGCTCCACCAGCGTGACCGCCACGCCCCACTCGAGCGTCAGAGCGTCCAGGATCTCCCGGATGTCGGTGTTGATCTTCTCAGTCTCTGACAGTATCTGGTCAAGGCTGTGCCGGCCCACCACCTTCCGCAGCGTGGTCTGGGCGATCTGGTTGATTGCGGCAGCGACGTTCTCGATCACGACAACGGACTTCACGGCGTCGACCACCCGGTAGTACGCCACCGCGGATATGTCGACACTCACGTTGTCCTGGGTGATGATGCCCTGCGACTGGATGGGCATGGTCACGATCCGCAGGCTGACAAGGTGAAGCCGGTCGATGACAGGAATGATGAAGCGTAGCCCCGGCATTCTGACTCCGACGACCCTGCCCAGCCTGAAGAGCACGCCCTGCTCATACTGCCGAACGATCCGGATGGACATCCTGGCCGCTATCAGCAGCAGCACCAGGAGGATGGCGACAATAACGATGGTGGTGGGGTCCATGGGGATCCCCTCCTTTGTGAGAGTTTGAGCGTATTAATTGTCTCACCACGCCCTCCGGCTGGCTCCTGCGCCGGCGCGGAGCATGGCAGGCCGGGAAGCCCGTAGACTGGACGGCGGATGGGTTGACCAGGCGGCCGCGCGTCACGCGAGTGGCTCGAGGAACGTCCGGGCTCCGCAGAGCAGGGTGGTGGGTAACGCCCACTCGGGGTAACCCGCAGGCCAGTGCCACAGAAAACAGACCGCCTGCCCCGCGCCGTTTTGAAAGCGGCACGAAGCAGGTAAGGGTGAAACGGTGGTGTAAGAGACCACCAGCTTCCCGGGTGACCGGGAAGGCTAGGTAAACCCCACCCGGAGCAAGGCCAGACAGGGCGCGATTGAGGGCTGCTCGCCCGAGTGCCCGGGTAGGCCGCTGGAGGGCGTCGGCAACGGCGTCCGTAGATGGATGGCCGCTACTCCCGCGCTGGTAACGGCACGGGAGCACAGAACCCGGCGTATCGGTCAACCCATCCACTTAATGCCCGCAGATTCCGGCCGGCCGCAGGTGTGAGTGATTTCACGCATTCCGCGGCGGTCCGGGCACCCGGGCAGCCCTAGAATGGACAGTGAACGTAGAAGTTCTTCCGCCGGATCTGCGTTTGCAGCCGGCGTTTTTCTTTGCAACGTCCAACGGCATCCGGGGTGGACCGAAACCCTGCCGGTGCCTGCGGCCCTGGATAACTTCCGGTGGCCGCCCTCCGGTTTACGAGGACGTATCCGGTTGAACCAAGGAAGGTAGTTCTGTGAGCCAGACGTCAGATTCTTGTCTTGATACGTGGATGGGCCGGGAGGCTCTTGCTGAAGCCATGATTCCGGTGATCGGCCGGCTGTACCGGGAAAACAACGTGGTGACATCCATCCACGGCCGCAGCCTGATCAACAAGTCCGCCATGAACATCCTCAAGGCACACCGCTTTGCTCGCCGGATGAGCAAGGACGAGCTCCTGCTCGAGGAAACGGCACCCCTGCTGGACACCCTCGCAAAGCTGGAGCTCGGTGCAGCGGCGATCGACATCGCGCGCCTCAACCAGAAGTTCAAGTCCGACGGCGGCGACGCCACTCTGGAGGAATTCCTCCGCGCCGAGCTGGCAGAGGTAGTGGGCAAGCGGGGCGGCGACGACCGCACCAGCACCGACGTCGTGCTTTACGGGTTCGGCCGGATCGGCCGCCTGCTCGCCCGCCTCCTCATTGAAAAGGCCGGCGGCGGGCACGGCCTGCGCCTGCGCGCCATCGTGGTGCGCCGCGGTTCCGACAACGACCTGTCCAAGCGGGCGAGCCTCCTGCGCCGCGACTCGGTCCACGGATCCTTCGAAGGCACCATCCGGGTGGACCAGGACGCCAACACCATCACTGCCAATGGTGTGCAGGTTCAGGTCATCTATTCGGACAACCCGGCCACGATCGACTACACGGCCTACGGCATCAAGGACGCCCTGGTCGTGGACAACACGGGCCGCTGGCGCGACACCGAGGGTCTGTCCCAGCACCTCCTGAGCAAGGGCGTGGCGCGCGTGCTGCTTACGGCCCCGGGCAAGGGTGAGCTGAAGAACATCGTCCACGGCATCAACCACGGCACCATCCTGGATTCGGACAAGATCGTCACGGCGGCGTCGTGCACCACCAACGCCATCACGCCGGTCCTGAAGGCGATCAATGACAAGTACGGCGTGGTCCACGGCCACGTGGAGACAGTCCACTCCTTCACCAACGACCAGAACCTCATTGACAACTTCCACAAGGGCGACCGCCGCGGCCGCTCGGCCGCGCTGAACATGGTCATCACCGAGACCGGGGCAGCCAAGGCCGTGGCCAAGGCACTGCCGGAACTGCTGGGCAAGCTCACCGGCAGCTCCATCCGCGTCCCCACCCCGGATGTCTCCCTGGCGATCCTGAACCTGAGCCTCGAACGGGGCACCACCAAGGACGAGGTCAACGACTACCTGCGGGAAATGTCGCTGCACTCGGTCATGCGCAAGCAGATCGACTACATCGACTCCCCGGAGGTCGTGTCCACGGACTTCGTCGGCTCACGCCGGGCAGGCATCGTGGATGGTCTGGCCACCATCTCCAACGAAAAGAACCTGGTTCTCTACGTCTGGTACGACAACGAGTTTGGCTACAGCTGCCAGGTGGTCCGCGTCATGGAGGAAATGGCCGGCGTGAACCCGCCGACTTTCCCCGCGAAGGACTCCGTCAAGGACGCAGCCCCCGTGCTGGCCGCCGCCACGGTCTAGGAGCACTGACTAGAAGCCCCGGCCTCGCGGCCGCCCGCCGCAACCCGCTGCCACGGCAGCGGGTTGCGTTGTTTCCCCGGAACTTCCCAGCTGAGTCTCTGGAATCAGCCGGGAAAGGGGACCAGACTGGTGTCATGGAACACGACTCGACTCTCCAGCACGAGACAACCTTGGAACATGCCCTCGATGTGGCGCGGGCCAACCAAAAGAAAGCTCAACAGCTGTTAGACGACGCCCGCGCTGCGCACGCGGCCGGCGAAATCGGCGAAGACAGGGTGGGCCAACTGGAACGCCTTCTTGACCTCGCCAACGTGGACCTTCGGCGGGTGATGCGGGAGCAATAGCGTGCAGTAGTATTCCTCGACTGTTCCTGCACAGCGCACCGTTCCTCAACACTGTGGATATCGGCCGCGATGTCAGTGCTCCGGCCTAGGCTCTGGGGGTGAGTAGAAAACCCGACCCGAAGCGCCCGAGCACATGAGCGTCAGCTGGGCTGCCTACCGACGTGCCCGCCGCCGCTCGCGTCAGGCGTGGGCCGTGCTGGGGGTCTTCTCCGTTGCCCTGGTCGCTGCGATCATCTGGTTCTTCACCGCCGGGCAATTTGTGGTAGCGGAGCCGGCCGTTTCCGGTCCGAGTGAGGCCCCTGTTTTCGACCCGGCCTGGATGAAGCCTGTGCTTCCACCGCGGCCGGTGCCCGACGGCAGCGCGGCTGCTGCCCTGGAGGGCCTCGCCGTCAAGGGCCGGGCGCCGAAGAACAACTACCAGCGCACGGCGTTCGGGCCGGCCTGGCAGGATGCCGACCGCAACGGATGCGATACCCGCAATGACATCCTGCGCCGCGATCTCCGCGAGGTTGTGTTTGCGAAGGACTCCAAGTGCAAGGTTGCCTCCGGAACGATGCACGAGCCGTACGTCGGCCGGATCGCCACGTTCACGCGCGGCGCGGAAACCAGCAAGGACGTGCAGATCGACCACGTGGTCGCGCTGGGGGACGCCTGGCAGAAGGGAGCCCAGCTGCTGACGCCCCAGCAGCGGCAAAACCTGGCCAATGATCCGCTGAACCTCATTGCGGCGGACGGCCCGGCCAACCAGGAGAAGAGTGCTTCGGACGCCGCCAGCTGGCTTCCGAAGAACAAAGCCCTCAGGTGCCACTACGTCGCGCGGCAGATCTCGGTGAAGGCGGCCTACGGGCTTTGGGTTACCCAGCCGGAGAAGGATGCCATGGCCCGAGTGCTGAGCTCCTGCCCGCAGCAGCGGACCATTGCCGCCCGGTGAAGTCGAGAACCATGACGCCCGGGCCTGGCGCCCCGGCAGGGGAGAGCGGGCCGTGAACGGCGGGGTCAGTGCCCGAACGGGTCCGGATCCACTCCCGGCATCCACGTCAGCCCGGCGACGCCCCAGCCGCTCTTCTTGGCCTGCTTCATCGCCTTGCGGGCGTACCTGTCAATGAGACGGTTCACGTAGAGCCGGCCATCCAAGTGGTCGTATTCATGCTGGATCACCCGGGCGAACCACCCCGTGGCTTCAAAGTCCACCGGCTGGCCGAATCCGTCGAAGCCCTGGACCCGCGCCCAGTCCGCCCGCTTCAGGGGGTACTGGCCTCCCGGGAAAGAGAGGCAGCCCTCAACCTCCTCGTCCGGATCGGGCAGGGCGCCGGAGATCTTGGAAAGCGTCAGAACCGGATTGACCAGGACACCGGACGGCGGCGCGCCGTCCTCGTTGTCGTACTCGTAAACAAAGATCCGCTTGCCCACGCCCACCTGGGGTGCGGCCAGTCCCACGCCGTTGGCTTTGTCGTTGGTCTCAAACATGTCGGCAATCAGCTGGCGGAGTTCGTCGTCGAACACCTCGACTTCGGCCGCGCGTCGGTGCAGCACCGGCTCGCCCCAGATGGTGATAGGCAGAACGGTCATGTCAGATGGATCCTTTGGTGCTGGGCGGACTTCAGCCGGCAGTGGTGTGAAACGAACAAAGGCCGCACCGGATAACCGGTGCGGCCTTTGTGATTGGCCGGCAAGTCAATGCCGTCCTTTGTGAGGGTGAGCGACGGGGGTTGAACCCGCGACCTCCTGGACCACAACCAGGCGCTCTGCCAACTGAGCTACGCCCACCATGTGCCCCACCAGACTGTCCGGCAAGCCGTTCGTCCGAAAAGGCAACGTCAAATAGTTTACCTGCTGTTCGGGGGTGGTTTTGCCACTTTTGGCCATTTCGGCAAAATTTCCCTCAAACGTGGCGCAGATTACTTTCCGGGCTCCACTGCGGCCGCCGTGGGAACGGTCCCGGCAGCGAGCTGATCGACGGGTGCGGCCGGGCCGGATACCCGCTTGGAGATCTGCTGGGCGGTGGCGCTGTCCGGGCCCGGCGCGGGCACGAAGACCGCCTCCCGGTAATAGCGGAGCTCATCAATCGAATCCTTGATGTCACCGAGCGCGCGGTGTCCGCCGTGCTTGGCAGGTGCCTGGAAGTAGGCGCGGGCGAACCAGCGCCGCGCCAGCTCCTTGATGGTGCTCACGTCAACGATCCGGTAGTGCAGGTGCTCCACCACCGAAGGCATGTCACGGGCCAGGAAGACACGGTCCGTGCCGACCGAATTTCCGGCGAGCGGCGCCTTGCGGGCATCCGGTACCCACTTGCGGATGTACTCGAGGACGGCGGCCTCGGCCTCAGCGAGAGTCTTGCCCTTGGGAAGTTCTTCGAGGAGCCCGGAGCGGGTGTGCATGTCCCGGACGAAGTCGTTCATCTGGGCGAGTGCTGCGTCGTCGGGCTTGATAACGACGTCCACCCCGTCCCCGAGGATGTTGAGTTCGGAATCCGTCACCAGGGCGGCCACTTCGATCAGGGCGTCATTAACACTGTCAAGGCCGGTCATTTCGCAGTCGATCCAGACGATGCGTTCGTTAGTAATAGGCACCCGATCAGCCTACCGTTTAGCCGTCCTGCTACGGTCCGGTGCTAAGATTTCGGGTACGTGGCGGTGCCCCTGTGCGCCTGCCGCAATCCATTCTGGCCGGATATAACGGGTGCAGATGGTGGCAGTATGCCCACAACAGATTGGACGATCCTGAGATGACGGCGCCCGTGCCTGCGATTGGGGAAAAGGCCACCGGCACTTCCACAGACCCGGCCCGGGCAGAGGTGGACAACCGTCGCTCGTCCATCCTCGCGGGTTTCATTGGCTCGGTATTCATGGTCATCGGGTCCCTTGGCGTCGGATGGCTGGCCCCGGCGTCGGAGCTGCGTCGGATGCCGCTGTTCATTTGGATGCGCACCGAGGCTTCCGGCGTCGCGTTGTCCATCGTGCTGCTGGCCGTCGGCGGCATGCTGCTGGTCCGGGCCTGGCTGAGGCTGGGCCAGCACATCCATATCTGGGGGAATGCGGCCCGAAAAGCCACCCTGCAGGCCATTGCCGCGTGGGGCCTGCCCATGATGTTCACGGTCCCGTTGTTCAGCCGGGACGTCTACGCCTACATCGGCCAGGGCCGCCTGATGGTCGAGGGGTTCAATCCTTACGAGAACGGCATCTCGGCGCTGTCCAACTACTTCCAGCTCGGCGCTGACAAGATGTGGACCGAAGCCCCGGTGCCTTACGGGCAGCTGTTCCTTTGGATCGAGCAGTTCGTGGTCTGGTCCACCAACGTCCACCCCGAGGCAAGCATCATGCTGTTCCGCCTCGCGGCGCTGGCCGGGGTGGCGCTCTGCATTATCTACGTCCCCAAACTCGCCGAACTCCACGGGGTCAATCCCCACCGTGCACTCTGGCTTACGGCGGCGAATCCGCTTTTCCTCACCAACTTCATCGCGAGCGTCCACAATGACGCGCTGATGATCGGCCTCGCCCTCGCCGGACTTTATTACTCAGCCACCCGGCGCGTCATCCTCGGAATCGTCCTTGTGACGGCCTCCATTGCAGTGAAACCCATCACCGTGGTCTTCCTGCCCTTCATCGGACTGCTCTGGGCGGGCAAGGGAGCGAGCTGGCCGCGGAAGTTTGTTTTCTGGGGCCTGACCGCGGGAATCAGCTTTGCCCTGCTCTACCTCATGAGCCTGGTGAACGGGTTCGGCTTCGGGTGGATCAACGGCTTGTCCGCACCCGGCAGCGTGTGGATCTGGTACGCCCCGGTGGGCCTGCTGGGCCTGGTGATCGCCTCCATCGCCAACGCGTTCAGCCTGGACGGGTGGGGACTCGCCAAACTGGTTTACGACGCCGGCAAGGTGCTTGCCGTGGGAATCGTCGCCTGGCAGATCTTCAAGGGCGACCACGACCGCATCATGCGCCGGCTGACGCTGGCGTTCGCGGCTGTGGTGGTGCTGGCCCCGATGATCCAGTCCTGGTACGTGGTCTGGCTGATCCCGCTGTTTGCCGTGACCGGCATCCGGGATGACTGGCAGGTCAAGGCCCTGTACTTCATCGTGTCCTTCTTCATGGTCTATGCGATTTCAGACCAACTGGAAGTCTTTCCGTATCTGCAGACCGAGGACCTGGGCCTGGCCTTGGCGCTGGCCCGCAACGCCGCGGCCATCATCGCCCTGCTGTTTGCGCTTTACCTGATCTTCCTTGACCGGAGTACCAAGCTGCTTTTCAGCAAGTCGGACCTGCCCGTCACCACGCGGCCCGTCATCTGACCGGGACGTTTCTCAGGGCTTCCCTGCGCGAGAGCGGGCTGAGCGACGGGCCGTTCCGGGCCACAAATTCCAGGACCCAGCCGGGCCCGGTCTTGGCGTACTCACGGAGCACCCACCCGATGGCCTTGCGGATGAAGAAATCCCTGTCGGCCATGTTCGCCTCGATGACGCTCGCGAGCAGAGCCGTGTCCGTGCGGGACTTCGCTCCCAGCTGGGCAGTGATGGAGGCGCGCCTGATCCAGACGTCCTGGTCCGCGCTCCAGCTGAGAAGCAAGGGGGTGAGTTCCTCCCGGTGGGCCTGGAGCAGGGCACAGATCCGGTGGGCCACGCCGTCCACATAGTCCCAGGATGCGCCTGTGCGGATGATTTCCTCGTACACCGGAAGCATCCCGAGGTCCCGGGCCACCAGCCGCAGCCCGGTGAGGTCGATCGCCGCGTAGCGCTTTTCGCGGTATTCGGCCTGCCGCCACAGGGCGAGCGCCGTTGACCGCAGGTCCTCGGCGGATGAAAGGGATGGGCCGCCGCAACGGCGCTGGCGGTCTTTCGCACGTCCGGCACGCGGACGCCGAGGGACGGCGTTGACGACTTCATGTAGGCCTGGGCCGCGGCGCCGCGGCCCGGGTCCGCCGCGGCGCGCAGCCCGGAGCGGATGGCGGCCAGCACCTCTTCATTTGCCATGCTGCCAAGATAGCCCGTTCAAGGAATCCGCGGCGTGGATTGCCGGTGCCGGACCGGCGCGCGGGGTCCTAGAGTAGGCAGGTACGAGGCAATGCCCGGCACGGACCCACCTGCCGCGCCAAAGAAATCCTGGAGGCCCCCACATGTCCATGATCAAGACTCCCGAGGAAATTGCCTTGATGCGCGAAGCGGGACGCGTCGTGGCCAACACCTTGGCCGCGGTCCGCCAGGCTGCCGCCGTCGGTGTTTCCCTGAAGGAACTCGACGACGTTGCCGCCGCCTCGATTTCCGACGCCGGAGCCACCCCGGCGTTCCTCAATTACCGGCCGCGCTGGGCATCCGTTCCGTTTCCGGGTGTGATCTGCACCAGCGTGAATGACGCCGTGGTGCACGGCATCCCCAACGGATACCGGCTGCAGGACGGAGACCTGCTCAGCGTGGACTGCGGCGCGTTCCTTGAGGGCTGGTGCGGGGATGCCGCCGTCAGCCTTATCGTCGGCACGGTAGATCCGCTGGACCAGGCGCTCATCGACGCGACCGACGCTGCGCTGGCCAGGGGCATCGACGCTGCGCGGGTGGGCAACAAAATGGGCGACCTCGCGTACGCGATCGGTGGCGCTGCCCGCCGGGCAGGGTACGGGCTGTTGGCCGACCACGGCGGGCACGGCATTGGCCGCACCATGCACGCGGAGCCGCCAGTGCCCAACGACGGCCGGCCCGGGCGGGGGATCAAGCTGGCCGAGGGGCTGGTCATCGCCATCGAGCCGATGCTCATTCTCGGCGGCAACGGTGATTACTACCACGACGAAGACGAATGGACGCTGCGGTCCGCCAACGGCGGCAGGGCAGCCCACAGTGAACACACCGTGGCCATCACGGCGGGCGGTCCGGTGGTCCTGACCCTGCCGTGATCCAACGCTGACGCTGCCCTGACTGCGATATTCTTGCTGGAGCTGAGGAAAGTTAGCGCTAACAAAGGAGACAGGACGCCATGCCGCGCACGGAGCACGCCATCAGTTTCGGCCCCTATTCGGCCATCATCACCGAGCGCAGTGGAGCCCTGCGTGAACTGCGGTACGACGGGCGGGACCTGGTGGTCGGCTTTGGTGCGGACGGCCCCATCCCGGATTACCGGGGCGTGGTCTGCGCTCCGTGGCCCAACCGCGTGGCCGGCGGCCGCTACAGCCACGGCGGCAGAACATTTCAGGCGGCCATCAACGAGCCCGAAAGGAACACGGCGCTCCACGGCCTCGTGCTCGATGTGCCGTGGACCCTGGCGGAGCGGACGGATTCCTCGGTCACGCTCCGTTGCCACGTCGGCGCCGGACCCGGCTATCCGGGCGTGCTCGCGGTGACCGCGTCCTATCAGCTGCTGGCCGACGGGCTCCACTGCGCTGTCACTGCCGCCAACGTCGGTGAGACGCCGGCCCCGTACGGGGTCTGCCCCCATCCGTACCTCGTCGCGGGCCCCGCCCCGCTGGACGAATGGCGGCTGGAGCTTCCGGCCCGCGAATTCCTCGAGGTCACGCCGGACCGGCTGCTGCCGCGGCACCTCAGGAGTGTCGAGGGGCGTGAGTTCGATTTCCGGAACGAGCGCGGCCTTGGTCCCGTCCGGATTGACCACGCCTTCACGGGCCTCAGCCGCAACCCCGACGGACTGGCGGCGGTCCGTGTCTTTGACCCCTCAGGCACGGGAGTGGAGATCGAATGGGACGAGCGGTGCCCGTGGGTGCAGATCCACACGGCGGACAAGCCCGTGGGGCCGGACCGGCTCGGGCTGGCCGTGGAACCGATGACCTGTCCGCCCGACGCGTTCAACTCGGGAACCGATGTGGTGGAGTTGCTCCCCGGGTCGTCGCATCAAGCAGGCTGGACGATCCGCGCCCTCAGCCGATAGCGGTGCCGGCGGTCAACCGGAGCTGGGCGGCCCGACCCGCAGCCGCACCAGTGCGCGGCCGGGAACGGCGTCGCTGACCACCTCAAAGCCGGCCTCCAGGAAGAGCCTGAGCGTCCCGTGGTACAGATCCGGGGCGCCGGCCTTGGGCCGTTTTGCGGCATCCACCGGATAGCCTTCCACCACTGTTGCCCCGTGGGCAGTTGCATGTTCGACGGCGGCCCCCAGGAGCGCGGCTGCGACTCCGCTGCGGCGGTGGCCGGGGGAGACGACGAAGCAGCTGACGGACCACACGTCGGCCGCTCCAAGGGACTCGTCAGAGGACTCGGCAATGTCCGGGCCGGCGGCCTTGAGGACCTGCGAACGCAGAATCCGCGGATAGCACTGCCGCGGCTCAACGGCACACCAGCCCACCGGAGTGCCGTCCCGGTAAGCGAGGACGCCCGGCGCCGGCATGCCGCCGTCGAACCTGTCTTTCAGCAGGGCCTTGCGTTCGGCAGGGGACGTCGCCGCAAAGTCAGCCCCGGCCAGGGCGAAGAACCGGCACCAGCAACGTGACGGTTCGCCCCGGACGCCGAACAGTTGCTCGACGTCGGGCCACTGCGCTGCTGCGGTGGCGACGCCGCCTTCGGCGTCGTTGTCCGGCTGTGTCATGGCAACAGCCTAGATCAGCCCCTCCGGGCTGGCGAGGTCGTCGGCTGCGGGCTACGCGGCAGCCTCCGGGGCTGTCTCGGTGCTCCGGCGAAGCGTCACCTGGCCGGTCACCGCAACGGGAGATCTCCTCCAGCGGAAGCCGCACCGTTGACAGCGCGGGGCGGAAGTCGCGCAGGGTTTCGATGTCGTCGAACCCGGCGAGAGAGGCGTCGCGCGGGATCCGCAGCCCCTCCGAACGCAGTGCTGCGGCGGCGCCGATGGCCATGACGTCGTTGACCGCGAAGATGCAGACCCGGCGGCCGGCAGAGTCCGAAGTCCTGCCCGCCTTGATGCGGGCGGCCAATGTATACGGGCGACGACTTCAACTATCCGGAGCTGATCGACGGCGACGGCACGCACCATTCGGACGCCCTGCTGGGCATCTTCGCCGCCATCTACCCGGCAGCATCGGCGGCGCTGCAAAGCTATGACGCCGGCGACCCCGCCAGGGCCCGTGCCATCCTGGATTCCACCCGGGAACTGGGCAAGCACATCTTCAGCGCCCCCACGTTCTACTACAAGACCGGCATCGCGTTCATGTCCTGGCTCAACGGCAAGCAGCCGGGCTTCCAGATGGTGGGCGGACTGCACTCCGGCCGTTCCGTGGTGCACCTAGCCAGGACCTTCGAACTGGCGGACCAGGCCGGCCTGCTCAAGGACCCGGCCCTCGCGGCGTTCCGAATGTCCGATTTCCTGCGCATCAACGGAGTGGGAGTATGAGCGACTTTTCACGGCTGTCCCTGAATAGCGCCACCACCAAGAAGTGGACCCTGGCCGAGGCGGTCGACGGCTGCGTCCGGGCCGGCATCCCGGCGATCGGTCCGTGGCGGGACATCGTCGCCGACGCCGGGCTCGACACAGCTGCAAAGCTGATCAAGGACGCTGGCCTGCGGGTTTCGTCGTTGTGCCGCGGCGGCTTCCTGACGGCAGCGGACGCCGACGGCCAGGCAGCCGCCCTCGCCGACAACCGCGCCGCCATCCTGGAAGCCGTGGCACTGGACACCCGGGAGCTGTTCCTGGTGGTCGGCGGCCTCGCGCCGGGGAGAAGGACGTGGTGGCTGCCCGCCGGCGCGTGGCTGGCCGGCTCGAAGACCTGGTCCCGTTCGCCGTCGAGCACGGAATCCGGCTGGTCCTGGAACCGCTGCACCCGATGTACGCAGCGGACCGCGCCCTGATCTCCACGCTGGGACAGGCCCTCGACCTGGCGGCCCCCTACGACGCGATGGCAGTCGGCGTCGCCGTCGACACGTTCCATGTCTGGTGGGACCCCGAACTGAAGGCGCAGATTGAACGGGCCGGCCGTGAAGGCCGGATCGCTCGTACCAGGTGTGCGATTTCAACCTGCCCATCGCGGCCGACGCCCTGCTGTCCGGGGGCATGATGGGCGACGGCGTCATCGACTTCGCGACCATCGGCACCTGGGTCCGCGACGCCGGCTATGCCGGCGACATCGAAGTGGAAATTTCAACCGGGAAATCTGGGACGCCGACGGCGGCACCGTCCTCGCCGTGATGAAGGAACGGTACGAGGAACTCGTGCTGCCCTTCGCCTGAAGCGCGCCAGCACGCCGCGGACGGCCCGGCACGGCCCTGCACGGGATAACGGTGCCGGGCCGCAGCGCTCAGCTGAAGTACTTGGCCGCCTGTCCTTAACAGGGCTGCCGTCCGCGGGTAGGGTGAGGCCGAGGAGGCAGGCTAATGAATGATCAGATCAGGGACGCAGAGGCGTCAATCGTCGTTGCGGCACCCGCGGAGAGGGTCTGGAAGGCCCTTACGGATCCCGACGACGTCAGGGAGTATTTCCTGGGCACGAACGTCACGTCCACGTGGCGTGAGGGCGACCCCGTGACCTTTGCCGGGGAGTGGAAAGGCAAAGCCTACGAGGACAAGGGTATTGTCCTGGCCAACAGGCCCAACGAGCTGTTGAGGATCAGCCACTACAGCCCGCTGACGGGCCTTCCCGATGTTCCCGAGAACTACCACACGGTAGAGTACCGCCTGGATCCGCGGGCTGACGGCACGGAAGTCAGCATTAGGCAGGGCAACAACAGGAGCGAATCCGAAGCGGACGAGTCGACCAAGCTCTGGGACATGGTGCTCGGCAACCTCAAGGAATATCTGGAGCGCTGACTCGGCGGAGCGGTCGGAGGTTACCGTGCCAGGCCTCCCGGCGCCGGCGTCCTTGGCGGCCGGCTTTTCAGCGCCGGCGTGCGGCCGATGCGCGCCGGCGGTGGTCAGCGGCCCGGAGCTGGATGATCCTCGCGGCGCCGGCAATTGCCACTAGCACGCCGCCGCCGACCGCAGCGATGAAGAGTGCGATGCCGAGGGCCACGGCACCTTCCAGCCCGAAGAACTTCACTTGGACGAGTTCCTGATTTTGCAGGATGAAGACGATCAGCAGCACAAGGACCACCAGGGCCGACGCGACCGCGGTCCAGATCATGCCCGCCCGGGTGACCGGACGTTTTGGTTCGTTCCTGGCCGCCGGAGTGGTGCCTCCGTCGTAGCCGGGAAGGGAAGCGGTGCCGGGCCGGATTTGGCCCTCACCGGTGGCAGGCCTCCGGCCTTCCGCTGGCAGGGGCACGTTCGGCCCGGAGGCCTGCGCCGACGGCGATGGTTGCTGATCGGACGGTTCGTGCTCAGATCGATTCTGCGACATGCCGGTGAATCCTTTCCGACGGTCCAGCGCGGCTGGGGGTGTGGGCGCCGGCGCCACATCACTGTGCCGGCGCCCACTCCGATCATAAGCACGCTTCAGGCGCATAGTAAGCATGCTTTGCATCGTTGAGGTTGCGTGTAGGGCGGCGCGGGAACGGTTGGTGACACTGCGCGCCGGACAACGAAAAACACCCCGGTCCGAAGACCGGGGTGTCAGTGATGACCCGACATATCCGTAAAGGATGTCTCGACTCACCACACGGTGCCCCAGGAGGGAATCGAACCCCCGACCGGCGGATTAGAAGGCCGCTGCTCTATCCCCTGAGCTACTGGGGCAGTGGCTGCCCTGCAGGTTCCAGGCGCCTAAAAAAGTCTACATTGACTTGACCCCGGACGGCGTCACAGGCCGGGACCGTTTCACCTGTCCTCCACACGGCGTCCCTGGCCGGGTTTTGCACATAGGAGAGGTTGGCCCTCCCTGTTCCCTCGTGGCCGGTCGATGCTGGGAGTGCCTGCTAGGGCAAGACAATTCGAGACAGGACACCAAGATGACTGACAACATCACCGTCCGCGGCTTCGTTGCCTCGGAGATCAGAAGCTCCACCACTCCCGGCGGTGTTGCCACCGCTTCCTTCCGCCTCGGGTCGACCGACCGGCGGTACGACCGCGCCTCCAACACGTGGGTGGATGGAAACACGAACTGGTTCACGGTTCAGGGGTATCGGCAGCTGGCCGGGAACATCGGCTGCAGCATCAAGAAGGGCCAGCGCGTCATCATCGTCGGGCGGCTGAAGATGCGCAGCTGGGAAAAGGACGGCCGGATCTACCACGTGGCTGAAATCGATGCGGAGTCCGTGGGGCATGACCTCATGTGGGGCTCCGCCAACTTCACCCGGACAGCCGCCAACAGCCCCCAGCCCGTCGTGGCCGCCGACGGAACTGGCGGCGATGCCGAGGGACACGAATCCGATTCCTCCGGGCGTGGCCATGAGGACGGCGAGGAGGATGAAGACTCCGAGGCCACAGACATCTTCATCGACGACGCCACAGGCGACACCCTGCAGTTGGACTCCGAAACCGGAGAGCTCACGGGGGCGGCAGCCTGACCGGCGGATGCCTGCGGCACCGTACCCCCCGGTGCCGCATGGCAGAATGGCAGCGTGACGCGAGCGATGACACCTCAGACAAGAACCGGCTCCAGGGGCTTTGCCGGCAGGATGTCCGGCCAGTTCGCGCTCGCTGTGCTGCTGCTGTCATCGCTAGCCGCGTGCAGTTCCGGCGCAGGCCAGCAGCCCGGCCCGGAATCGGCCGCGTCTGCCTCAGCCCCGTCTGCCGCGTCCTCCGCAGCGGCACAGGCGACGGCCGCAACCGCGACGGCCCGGCTGCAGCGGACCATGGCCGACGCCCTCGGAAGGCTCACGGCGGGTAACCCGAAACCCGGAACGGAACAGATCACGTCGGCCCTGACCGCCGCTGGTGTTCCGGCGCGCGGCCTGGAGGTATCGGCGGGCCGCACGCCCACCGGCCTGGACGTGGACTCCATTGAGGCCGCGTCAGTTCAGGGCAAGGACTGCGTGGTCGGCCAGATTCGCGACGGCAAAGTCACCGTGGCCGTGCTGCCGGTGCTGTCCAACGGGAAGTGCTTCGTGGGAGCTCCCGCCTGACGCGAATGTGAGATATCCCCGCCAACCCACTAGATTTGGAACCATGGCGGAATTTATCTACACAATGACCAAGGCCCGTAAGGCTGTTGGCGAAAAACTTATTCTCGACGACGTAAGCATGTCCTTCTTCCCGGGCGCCAAGATCGGCGTTGTTGGCCCCAACGGTGCCGGTAAGTCCACCATTCTGAAAATCATGGCAGGCCTGGACACGCCCTCCAACGGCGAAGCCCGGCTGAGCCCCGGCTACACCGTGGGGATCCTGCTCCAGGAGCCGCCTCTCAACGAGGAAAAGACCGTCCTGGGCAACGTCCAGGAAGGCGTTGGCGAGATCTACGGCAAGATCCAGCGTTTCAACGAGATCTCCGAAGAGATGGCCAGCCCCGACGCTGACTACGACTCCCTCCTGGAGGAAATGGGCCAGCTGCAGGAAGCGATCGACGCCGCCGACGCCTGGGACCTCGATTCCCAGCTCGAGCAGGCCATGGACGCTCTACGGTGCCCGCCGGCCGATGCCGACGTCACCCTCCTTTCCGGCGGTGAGCGCCGCCGCGTCGCACTCTGCAAGCTCCTGCTCCAGAAGCCGGACCTGCTCCTGCTCGACGAGCCCACCAACCACCTCGACGCGGAGAGCGTGCTGTGGCTGGAGCAGCACCTGTCCAACTACGCAGGCGCCGTGCTGGCCGTCACCCACGACCGGTACTTCCTTGACCACGTCGCGGAATGGATCGCGGAAGTGGACCGCGGCCACCTGTACCCCTATGAAGGCAACTACTCCACGTACCTGGAGAAGAAGCGGGCCCGCCTGGAAATCCAGGGCAAGAAGGACGCCAAGCAGGCCAAGCGGCTCTCCGAAGAACTGGAATGGGTGCGCTCCAACGCCAAGGGCCGGCAGACGAAGTCCAAGGCGCGTCTGGCACGCTACGAGGAGATGGCAGCCGAGGCTGACCGGACACGCAAGCTGGACTTCGAGGAAATCCAGATCCCGCCGGGACCGCGCCTGGGCGGCCTGGTCCTGGAAGCCAAGAACCTGCAGAAGGGCTTCGACGACCGCACCCTGATCGACGGCCTGTCCTTCTCCCTTCCCCGCAACGGCATCGTCGGCGTCATCGGCCCCAACGGCGTCGGCAAGTCCACCCTGTTCAAGACCATCGTGGGGCTCGAGCCCCTCGACGGCGGCGAGCTGAAGATCGGTGACTCGGTCAAGATCTCCTACGCGGACCAGAGCCGCGGCGGCATCGACCCCAACAAGACCCTGTGGGAGGTCGTCTCGGACGGCCTGGACTTCATCCAGGTGGGCCACGTTGAAATGCCGTCCCGCGCCTATGTCGCCGCCTTCGGCTTCAAGGGACCGGACCAGCAGAAGAAGGCAGGCGTGCTCTCCGGCGGTGAGCGCAACCGCCTGAACCTCGCCCTGACCCTCAAGCAGGGCGGAAACCTGCTGCTCCTCGACGAACCCACCAACGACCTCGACGTCGAGACCCTCAGCAGCCTCGAAAACGCGCTGCTCGAATTCCCGGGCTGCGCCGTGGTGGTCTCGCACGACCGCTGGTTCCTGGACCGGGTGGCCACGCACATCCTCGCCTACGAAGGCGACGACGAGAACCCGTCGAAGTGGTACTGGTTCGAAGGAAACTTTGAATCCTACGAGGAGAACAAGGTGGAGCGCCTCGGCCCCGACGCCGCCAAGCCGCACCGCGTCACGCACCGCCGCCTGACCCGCGACTAGTTCCACAGCAAAGGCCGGTTCCCCGCAGGGAACCGGCCTTTCGCGTGCCCGGCGGCTTTCGCGTGCCCGGAGATGGTGCCGCGGCCGGCCTAGTCCCGCTCTGCCCTGCGTATCTGGTGCTGGAGGACCTTCGACTGGAAGGCCCCCGCCACTTTGCTCTTCAGGTCCGTCGGCACCCGGACCATCCCTTCCTGGGCGACGGATGCCACGTGCAGGCCCTCGCGGTTGAAGATCTTTCCGGTGGCGAGCCCCCGGGCTCCCTGGGCGCTGGGGCTTTCCTGGACGTACAGCAGCCATTCATCCACCCGCACGGGCCGGTGCCACCACATGGCGTGGTCCAGGCTGGCCACGCTCATGCCCGGCGTGATCCAGCTCAGTCCATGCTTGCGCAGAATGGATTCGAGCAGCGTGTAGTCGCTGGCATACGCCAGCGCGGCGCGGTGTGTGTTGGCGTCGTCCGGCATGGCGCTGAAGGTCTTCATCCACACGGCGTTGCGGGCTTCCTTCTTGCCGGTGGCCGCGACGTAAAGGGCCGGATCGACGTGGCGGATGTCGAAGGGCCGCTCATAGGCCCAGTGCCGGGCCACGGGGTGGTCGAACTTGCCCAGGAGGTCCGCGGTGCTCGGAAGTGACTCCGGATCGGGAATTCCCTCCGGCATCTCCGACTGGTGCTCAATGCCGTCGTCCTCGGCCTGGAAGGAGGCGATCATGGACAGGATCGGCGTGCCGTCCTGATACGCGTGCACCCGGCGTGCCGAGAAGGACCGGCCGTCCCGCAGCCGCTGCACGCCGAAGGTGATGGGCTTGTTTGCGTCGCCGGGCCGGAGGAAGTAGGCGTGCATCGAATGCACGGTGCGGACCGGATCCACGGTGCGCATCCCGGCGATCAGGGACTGCGCCAGGACCTGGCCCCCGAAAACGCGCTGGTGCGGCTGCCGCTGCGACGGACCCATGAAGATATCCTCGTCCGTCCGGGCGCCTTCAAGCTCGCCAAGATCCAGCAGTTCGATCAGCGAGGTGGTGGGGTCGTTCAAGGGCAATGCCTGCACTCCGGCGTCCGCTTCAGTCATGGTTTGACTCTAGACGTCGCCCCGGCACCGCTCAACCGAGGCTCAGCCGGTAGTGTTCTTAATGTGTCTGATCTCCTCACCCAGTCCTTCCGCTTTGCCGATCCCCGCGACCTCGCCGATCTCAGGACCTACGCCACGCGCGCCAAGGCCATCGACGACGGCGCCATCCGCCTCCAGGCCGCTGGCCCGGTCCTGGCCGCCTACGTCTGCGTGCTCCGGCCCCGGCTGCTGGGGGAGTCCACCCCCACCATCCTGGGGCTGCGGACCATGGCGCTGGCAGAACCGTCCACCACGGATGTCACCGTGCCGATCGCGGCGGTGCTTGACCGGCTCGCGCGGGCAGGGGAGAACGACGCCGAACTCCCGGTTCCGCCGTCGACGGTCACCGAGTCATGGGCCGGCGTGGGAGCGCCGCGCAGCGGCTGGGAGCTGATCGCTTCGGTGCCGGACGCCGTCCTGAGGAAAGCCGCGGAAGCGGGCATCGCCGAGGTGGCCGGAATCGTGCCGGACAAGCCGGGCGCCCTGATCGTCAACAACGCCCGCGCCGCAGTATGGGGCCGCGAACTGGAGGGACTGTCCGGCCTTCCCGCCGGCGCAGCCTTTGCCGCGCTGGCCCTCGGATTCCTCGGCAGCGACGAACAGCGCCTGTACCGGGCAGGCCGCTGGTTCCGGCTCAGCGGCAGCCGCGGGCATGTCCTGGCCAGGACCGGCGCTGGCCTGCCGTAGCCGGGCTTAGGGCTCAGACGGGCTGTTCACCATGGACAGTGCCGCCCGTTCCATGTAGTCCCACAGCGTGCCCTCGTACAGCGGCGGCAGTTCGAGCGAGTCCACGGCCGTGCGCATGTGGTACAGCCAGCGATCCTTGGCCTCGGGCGTGACCCGGAACGGAATATGGCGCATCCGCAGCCTCGGGTGGCCGCGCTCTTCGCCGTACGTCGTGGGCCCGCCCCAGTACTGCTCAAGGAACATCAGGAAACGCCGCTTGGCCGGAGCCAGATCCTCTTCCGGGTACATCGGGCGCAGCAGCGGGTCGGTGGCCACGCCGTCGTAAAACACGTCGATGAGCTTCACGAACGTCTCGTGGCCGCCCACGGCATCGTAAAAGTTGTCCGTGTAGCCGGGCTGGCTGAACGGGTCATTGCGCATCAGTTGCCGGGGCGCGTTGGGCTCGGAGGGAGTGGGAACGGTCATTGCTATTCTCCGGCCTTTTGCTGCGGTCCGTGCTGGGGTTCTGCCTCGAGCGGACCGTCGGCCGGCTCATCGGCGGGAGCCACGTAATTGCCCTGGGACCTGTTGCCCACGCGGAGGATTTCACCGTTGCGCAGGTACCAGATGGCCCCGTTCTCATCACGGAGCCGGGTGATGCGCAGGCCAATCGATTCGACGACGCCCACCACTTCGCTGGTCTCGATGATGTCGCCGATGCCGTACTGGTCCTCGATGGTGATGAAGATTCCGGCCAGGAAGTCGCGGATCAGCTGCTGGGCACCAAAACCGATGGCGATACCGAGGATACCGACGCTTGTCAGCAGCGGGGCGACGTCCACGTCAAGGTTCTTGAGCACGTAGATGCTGGTGATCACGGCGATGACCACGCCCACCACGCTGTTCAGCAGCGATCCGATGGTGTTGGCGCGCTGGACCCGCCGCTCGTGGTCGAGGGCGCGCAGGGCGGGAGCGACCCACCTGAAGTGCGGCTTCTTGAACAGCGATGTTCCGCTGGCGACACTCTTGGTGATCCGGGAGATCACGAAGCTCGCCAGCAGCCACAGGATGACGCCTGCGCCGAGGCTGATCGCGATGCCGGCCACGTCGAACCCGGTGGGCTCCAGCGAGGCCGAAGGCGTTGTAAACATGCTGTACATCTGTGGGGATGCTCCTTGCTGCTGTCCGACGGCGGCAGGGGGTATCCGCCGGTCTTCCGGCGGCGGCCTGCTCTCTGGTCACTTTTAAGCGTAGCGGTGTATGCCGCTGGCTAACTTCCGGCCGCTGTGGTATCCGGAACGTGCAGGACAGGGAAATTTACGCTGCGGGCGATGAAACACAGGGCGTTGGCCTCGCGGTGCATTTCCTCGGCCAGCTCGATGTGGGCGGCGTCGGCGACTGTTACCCGCGGCCGGAGGGTCACATTTTCGAACTGCCCGCTGCCGTCGCGGTTGAGCCGCATCATGCCGGTTGCGTTGTCCTCATACGACATGACGACGACGCCGTGCTTCACCGCCACGTGCAGGAAGGACAGCATGTGACACTGGGCGAGAGCCGTCAGGAGCAGCTGCTCGGGGTTGTACCGCGACCGGTGGCCGCGGAACGTGGGGTCGGCGGAGCCCTTGAGGACCGGCAGCCCCGGAATCTCGACGTCGTGGTCCCGGGAGTACTCCCGGTAGGACGACGTGCCGCTTCCAAGGTTGCCGGTCCAGCGGACAGTCAGTGAATAGTTGTGCTCATCAAGGCCCATGCCGCCAGTTTAGAACGCCCGCAGTGAGGCCGCCCGCCGTCCGCTGCTCAGACGTGCGCCGCTCAGGCGTCGGCCGCGCGTGCCCGCAGGGCCCGGGCAACGCCGTCGCGGTTTTCCAGCATCATGCGGCGCAGCGCCGCGCTGTCCTCCGGGAGGGACGCCAGGAACTCGTCGGTGCGGTCCACGGTGGCCTGCGTGGTCAGCTGCGCCGGGTAAAGCCCGACGACGATCTGCTGCGCCAGTGCAAAGGTCCGCTCCGCCACGATGCCGGGGACGGCCGCGAAGTACTTCTCCGCGTACGGCTCCAGCAGTGCGGTGTCCAGTACCCGGGTGAAGCCGGTGACGGCAGAGCCCTGGATGGCCTTGGAGACCTCGCCCTTGACCACGATCGACTCCCACGCCGCCGCCTTGGCCTCCGCCGTGGGGATGGCGGCCGTCGCCAGTGCCGCCGCGTTCTGCCCGCTGGAGGTGTTGTCCCGCTCCAGTTCCGCGTCGATCTGTTCCTGGCCCATCCGTCCACCCACCACGAGCGAAGCCACCAGTTCCCAGCGCAGGTCCTGGTCGACCGTCAGCCCGTCCAGGGTGACCGAGCCGTCCAGCAGCCCCGCCACGTTGTCCAGCTGGGCACTGCTCCTGGCCAGCAGGGCGTAGGACTTGATGAACTGCAGCTGCGCGTCCGAGCCGCCGGGAACCGTCGAGGCGAGCTCCCAGAGCCGGTCTCCGGCAGCCACCGACGTCGCTTCGCGGTGTTCCTCCGCCACGTAGAAGGTGAGCGTGGTGGCCAGCTGCCGCAGCTGGACCAGGATCACCGACGAGTCGCTCTCGGAGGCGATGTTGGCCAGGATCAGGTCCACATAGCCGCGGGCCGGGCTCTCGCCGTCGCGGGCGGCGTCCCAGGCGGAGCCCCACACGAGGGTGCGCGGCAGGCTTTCCCGGAAGTCCTTCAGGTGCGACTTGGCGGTTGCGAGGGACTTTTCATCAAGCCGGACTTTGGCGTAGGCGAGGTCGTCGTCGTTGAGCAGGACCAGGTCCGGCCGGCGGAGGCCGGCGAGTTCCGGGACGTCGGTCCGTTCGCCGTCGACGTCCAGCTCCTCGCGGTGGACGCGCTCCAGCTTTCCTTCGTCGGTGACGTCGTAGAAACCCACGGCCAGCCGGTGCGGGCGGAGGGTGGGCTGGTCTTCCACGGCGGACTGCAGGATTGCGAAGGACGTGATGGTGCCGTCGGCGTCGACTGTCAGCTCCGGCTTGAGCGAATTCACCCCGGCCGTTTCGAGCCACAGACGGCCCCACTGGTCCAGGTCGCGTCCGCTGGCCTTCTCCAACTCGATCATCAGGTCGCCCAGCTCGGTGTTCTTCCAGGAGTGCTTGGCGAAGTATTCGCGGACACCGGCCATGAACTGCTCCGGACCCACCCAGGCCACGAGCTGGCGCAGCACGGAGGCGCCCTTCGCGTAGGTGATGCCGTCGAAGTTCACCTCGACGTCCTGGAGGTCGTTGATCTCGGCAAAGATGGGATGGGTGGTGGGGAGCTGGTCCTGCCGGTAGGCCCAGGACTTCTCCACGGATGCAAACGTGGTCCAGGCGCTCTGGAACTTCGTGTTCTCCACCGCGGCGAGGTGGGACATGTACTCGGCAAAGGACTCGTTGAGCCAGAGGTCGTTCCACCAGCGCATGGTCACCAGGTCCCCGAACCACATGTGGGCCAGTTCGTGCAGGACCGTGATGGCGCGACGTTCCACCTGGGCCTCCGGAACCTTGCCCCGGAACACGTAGCCTTCGAGGATGGTCACGGCCCCGGCGTTTTCCATGGCTCCGGCGTTGAATTCAGGGACGAACAGCTGATCGTACTTTTCGAAGGGGTAAGGGCAGCCGAACTGCGCTTCGAAGAACTCGAACCCCTGCCGCGTGAGCTCGAAAATGTTGTCGGCGTCGAGGTACTGCATGAGCGACTTCCGGGCGAACACGCCCAGCGGCACCACCCGGCCGTCGGAGCTGGTGACGTCGCTGCGCACGGACTGGTAAGGGCCGGCGATCAGGGCCGTGATGTAGGAGGACAGCCGGGGCGTGGCGCCGAACTCCCAGACCGAGCGGGCACCGCCGTCCGTCCCGGGGGAGGTCTCCACGGGAGCCGGAGTGGGGGAGTTGGAGATGATGTCCCAGTGCGACGGCGCCGTCACACTGAACCTGAACGTGGCCTTGAGGTCCGGCTGTTCGAAGACGGCGAACATGCGGCGGGAGTCAGGAACCTCGAACTGGGTGTACAGGTACACCTCGCCATCCACCGGATCAACGAAGCGGTGCAGGCCCTCGCCGGTGTTCATGTAGGGGGCATCCGCCACCACAGTGAGCTCATTGTGTTCTGCGAGGTCCGGCAGGTGGATCCGGACGCCGTCGGATACCTCGGCGGGATCGAGTTCACGGCCGTTCAGGGTCACGCTGTGGACGGTCTGCGTCACGGCGTCAATGAACGTCGAGGACCCTGGCGCGGCCGTGAACTTCACCGTGGTGGTCGATCCGAAGACTTTCTCGCCCGTGGTCAGGTCCAGGCTGACATCGTAGGATTCGACGGCGATCAGGTCGGCGCGCTCGCGTGCTTCGGCGCGCGTCAGGTTCATGCCTGGCAAGGTGGTGCCTCCAGAGGTCTTGGTTGCCGGACAAGCACCAGCCTGCCGGTCAGTTCGTCACTGTGAAGTCATTGTTTCATTACCGGGACCATTGGCAAGTTGCGCGGATCACTTTCTCCGCGTCGGCGCAGGCTCCGGGGTAGCGTTAAGGCATGGGAAAGTTCCTCGAATCGGTGGACATCAAGGCACTGCGGTTCGCCATCGGTTTCCCCCTGTTGCTGGCTACCGGCTTCGCAGTCTGTGCCGTCCTGCTGCGGCCCGATCTTCCGGATCCTCTGGCGGTCCGCTGGGACGACGGCGGCGGAACGGCCTTTGCGCCGTTCCCCGTCTATGTGGGGGTCGGGTCCGCCATGATCGTCGTGGCCGGCTGGCTGGTGCTGCTGCAGGCCGCGCCGCTGTCACGCCCCACCGTGATGCGCCGCATCATGATGGGCGCCGGGCTGACGGTCAGCCTGTTTGTCACCAGCGTGCTGGCGGCGGGACTGGTGGGACAGGCCGGGATCACCGATGCCCGGGATTCCGAAGTGGACCTCATCGTGCTGGCCATGGGGAGCGGGGCCGCTCTCTCGCTCGGCGTCATCATCGGGTTTGTCTTCAAAGCGGACCAGCAGTGGACTCCGGAGGATGACCGCGCCCTGCAGCAGGCCCTGGAACTGGAACTCGATCCCGAGCTGGCCACCGATTCGATCAGATTATGGGTTCACGCCCGCAGCTCTGTCTTTGTCATGATCGGCGTTGCGAGCCTGTTCCCGGCCTCACTCATTTCGATTGCCGTTCCCTGGCTGGGCGCCCTGCTGGTTGCCGCGGCCATCATCGGCGCCGCATTCCTTTTTGCCAGGGTCACGGCGGATCGCAGCGGACTGAGGGTTTTCGTTGCCGGGATACTGCGGGTCGTGGACGTGCCCGCGGAGGCCATCTCGGCTGCCGCTCCGGCGGACGTCCGCGCGGCCGACTATGGCGGCTGGGGCTACCGCCACCACGGCGGAACAGCAGCCGTGCTCGTGAGCAGCGGGCCCGCCGTCGTCGTCCGCAAGACTGACGGCCACCGCCTCGCGGTGAGCGGCGGAAACTCCGACTCGGCCGCGCGCCTCGCCGAGGTCCTGACGCGGGTGGCTGCCCGGGCCCGCCGCGAAGGCCGCCCTCCTTCCCCAGGCGACGGGGGCGCGTAGCTTCCTGCAGCCCACGGAGACGCAGCTAGTACTCTTGGATCTGTTGATCTGACCTGTACCAGCCGGGCCGCGCCCCGGTGCTCATGACTGAACGGAAGCTACCGTGACCACTACTCCTGCATTCCCGCGGGTCCACATCGCCACCGACCACGCCGGCATGGAGCTGAGCGCCCACCTGGTGAGCCACCTGTCCGCGAAGGGCTATGACGTGGTGGACCACGGCCCGAAGGAATATGACGCCTTGGACGATTACCCGTCCTTTTGCATCAATGCGGCGCTCGCGGTCGTGGCCGACCAGTCAGCCGGCGTGCATGCCCTGGGCATCGTGTTGGGCGGCTCCGGCAACGGCGAGCAGATCGCTGCCAACAAGGTAAAGGGTGTCCGCGCGGCACTGGCCTGGAACCACTCCACGGCCGTCCTGGCGCGCGAGCACAACGACGCCAACGTCGTGGCCGTCGGCGGCCGCCAGCACAGCGTCGAGGAAGCAACTGCCCTGATCGAGGCATTCCTGCAGGAGCCGTTCAGCAACGACGAGCGCCACATCCGCCGGATCGGCAAGATCGCAGCCTATGAAACCACCGGCGAGGTCGTCGAGTAGTGCCTGAAGGGCACTCCATCCACCGGCTGGCCCGCCAGTTCGGTGACGTCTTCGCCGGCGAGCCGCTTGCCGTGACCAGCCCCCAGGGCCGCTTCGCCGCCGGGGCGGCGCTCCTGGACGGGCGCACGCTGCTGCGCGCCGACGCGCACGGGAAGCATCTGTTCCTGCGCTTCGACCACGGAATGGTCCTGCACGTCCATCTCGGCCTCTACGGTGCGTGGGACTTCGGCGGGGACAGCGAGTTCCGGGGCGCGTCCAGCATCGGCGCGCCGCGGAAAGTGGGGGAGCGGGAGGTTTTCGACGACGGTCCGCCGGAGGCCGAAGGCGACACATCAGGCTACGCCGGCCCGCCCGCGCCCGTCGGCGCTGTGCGCGTCCGGCTGATCGGCAGCCACGGCTGGGCCGACCTGCGCGGAGCCACCACCTGCGCGGCGATCACCGAGGCGGAAGCGGAGGGGGTGCTTGCCCGGCTCGGCCCCGACCCGCTGCACAAACCTGACCCGCTGCAGAATCCGGATCCGCGCCGCAACGGGAGCGGCGGCCGGGAGGACTTTATCCGGCGTGTGCTGGCGCGCCGGACGCCGCTGGCGTCCCTGCTGATGGATCAGAAGGTGATTGCCGGCGTCGGGAATGTGTACCGGGCCGAAGTGCTGTTCCGCCGGCGGCTGGATCCCTGGCTTCCCGGCCGCTCGCTGTCGGCGGAGGCGGCGGGCCTCCTGTGGGATGACACGGCCGCGGTGATGGCCGACGGCGTCCGCGACGGCAGGATCATCACCACGACAGCAGTTTTCTGGAGCGGATCGGGTCCGTTGCCGCCGGCCGAAGACGCGCATTTCGTCTACCGACGCCACGGGCAGCCCTGCCGCATCTGCGGCACTGCCGTGGCCCTGGCTGAGCACGCTGCCCGCAAACTTTACTGGTGCCCGTCATGCCAGCGTCCGGCCTGAGCCTGGCCTCTCGGTAGTGAATCGAAAAGTGAGACCACGAAAAAGGGCCCCTCTGGGAGGGGCCCTTTGCTGGAGGGGACGACGGGAATCGAACCCGCGTAATCAGTTTGGAAGACTGAGGCTTTACCATTAAGCTACGTCCCCGTAAGAAAGCGTTCCGGCCGGTTGGCCTTCACTCATCTTTCGGACTGGCTGTTGAAGCCGGATATAACTAAACCTAATTCATGCCCCACGTGTCAAATGTGCAAAGCCGGCAGGTATGAACGTAGACTGTCCTGTGCATTACGGGGTGTAGCTCAGCTTGGCTAGAGCACCTGCTTTGGGAGCAGGAAGTCGCAGGTTCAAATCCTGTCACCCCGACTCTGCGGCCCGGGCCGATGGCCCGGGCAGAATTACGCGTTTGCAGAACCCCATCCAACAAAACCAGGAGTACTTAGACTGTGAAGAGCGCTGTCGAGAACCTCACCCCCACGCGGGTCAAGCTCAATGTTGAGGTCCCCTTTGAGGAATTGAAGCCCAGCATCGAAGAGGCATACAAGACTGTTGCTTCCCAGATCCAGGTCCCTGGCTTCCGGAAGGGCAAGGTCCCCTCCAAGCTGATCGACCAGCGCGTCGGCCGCGGCTACGTGCTGGAGACCGCCATCAACGAAGGCCTCAACGGCTGGTACCAGGCCGCCGTTCAGGAATCGGGCATCCGCCCCCTGAGCCGTCCCGAGGTTGAGATCACCGAGGTTCCGGATCCGTCCGCAACCGACGGCGAGCTCAAGTTCCACGCCGAGGTTGACGTCCGCCCGGAGATCGAACTTCCCGACTACGCCGGCATCAAGGTTGAAGTTGCCGCTGCGGAGTCTTCCGAGGCCGACGTCGACAAGGCACTGGACGAACTGCGCGGCCGGTTCGGCACGCTGAAGTCCGTGGACCGCCCCGCTGCCGACGGTGACTTCCTCACCATTGACATCACGGCAACCATCGACGGCGCCGAGGTTGACTCGGCTTCGGGCCTGTCCTACCAGGTGGGTGCCGGCACCATGCTCGAAGGCATGGACGAGGCAGTCACCGGCCTGAGCGCCGATGAAGACGCCATCTTCGACACCACCCTCGTGGGCGGCGACCACGCCGGCGAAGCCGCGCAGGTCAAGGTCGTAGTCAAGTCCGTCAAGGAGCGCGAGCTGCCTGAGGCCAACGACGACTTCGCCCAGCTGGCTTCCGAGTTCGACACGCTGGCCGAACTGCGCGAAGACCTCGCCAAGCAGGCTGCTGACTCCAAGATCGTCGAGCAGGGCGTCGAGGCCCGCGACAAGGTCCTGGACAAGCTCGTCGAGCTCGTTTCGGTGCCCGTTCCGGAATCCGTTGTCGAAGAGCAGCTGGAAACCCACTTCAAGGCCGAGAACTCCCACGGTGAAGGCGAGCACGACACCGAAGAGCACCGCGCCGAGGTCAAGGCCAACACCGAGCGTGCCTTCCAGAACGAAATCATCCTCGACGCCATCGCCGAGAAGGAAGAAGTGGGCGTCAGCCAGAACGAGCTGATCGACTACATCGTCACCACCGCCAGCCAGTACGGCATGGACCCGAACCAGTTCGCTCAGATCATCGACCAGAGCGGCCAGGTCCCCATGATGGTCTCCGAGGTCCGCCGCCGCAAGGCGCTGGCCGTTGTTCTCGGCCAGGCTGAGGTCACGGACTCCGAGGGCAACAAGGTTGACCTGAGCGACTTCGTCCGCCCCGGCGGCGAAGAGGCTGCTGCCGCCGAAGGCGAGGCGGCAGAAGAGGCTGCAGCCGAGGTCGCCCCGAGCGACGATCCCGCTGCGGCGAAGTTCTAGTAGCTCAGATATTTCAGCAGTGAAGTTCCAGTAACTGGCAGCTGCGGACAAGCCCCCCGATCCCTGGATCCGGGGGCTTGTCCCTTTAAGCCCCGACAACCGGGGGAACCCGGAATTTACGCGGACGATGCGGTCTGCGGCAATCGTGCGCCGTCAGCGAACAGCGCGATTCCGGAGAACAAAACCGCAGCGAAAGCGGTTAGTGTCCAAGTAGAGAAGTTCAGTGATGTCACCGTCACCAGCGAGAGGTAAGTACACATGTCACAGCAAGCAGGGGCGCCCCGCATGGCAACTGTCGATCCGGCAGCCCAGGACAACTACATTTACAACCGCCTGCTGAAAGAGCGCATCATCTGGCTTGGGTCCGAGGTCCGCGATGAAAACGCCAACGCGATCTGCTCGCAGCTGCTGCTCCTTTCCGCAGAGGATCCCAACAAGGACATCTACCTCTACATCAACTCTCCCGGCGGCTCCGTGACGGCCGGCATGGCCATCTATGACACCATGCAGTTCATCACCAACGACGTCGTCACCGTCGCCACCGGCCTCGCCGCCTCCATGGGCCAGTTCCTGCTGTCGTCCGGCACCAAGGGCAAGCGGTACGCCACTCCGAACGCCCGCATCCTGATGCACCAGCCGTCCGGCGGCATCGGCGGCACCGCCTCGGACATCAAGATCCAGGCCGAGCTCATCCTGCACATGAAGAAAGTCATGGCGGAACTGACGGCCGATCAGACCGGTCAGACGGTGGAGACAATCCTCAAGGATAACGACCGTGACAAGTGGTTCACCGCCACCGAAGCACTGGAGTACGGCTTCTTTGACAAGATCTCCGCGCATGCCGGCTCGGTAGCCGGCGGCGGCGGAACTGCCCAGAAATAACCGGCACGTAGAGCGAACTGAATCCAGGAGTAAATGACATGAACTACAACTTCGGCTCGACTGCCGGCAACCTGCCGACCAGCCGCTACGTGCTGCCCCAGTTCGAGGAGCGCACGCCGTACGGCTTCAAGCGCCAGGACCCCTACACCAAACTCTTCGAAGACCGCATCATCTTCCTCGGCGTGCAGGTGGACGACGCCTCGGCGGACGACGTCATGGCACAGCTGCTGGTCCTGGAGTCCACGGACCCGGACCGCGACATCACCCTGTACATCAACTCGCCGGGCGGCTCGTTCACCGCCATGACCGCAATCTACGACACGATGACGTACATCCGCCCGGAAATCCAGACCGTCTGCCTGGGCCAGGCCGCCAGCGCCGCTGCCGTCCTGCTCGCTGCGGGAACACCCGGCAAGCGGCTTGCCCTGCCCAACGCCCGCGTCCTGATCCACCAGCCTTCGCTGTCCGGCGGCCAGGGTGGTCAGGCTTCCGACCTCGAGATCCAGGCAGCCGAGGTCATGCGGATGCGCTCCTGGCTCGAGGACACCCTGGCCAAGCACTCCGGCCGGACGCCGGAGCAGGTCAACAACGACATCGAGCGCGACAAGATCCTTACCGCCGCCGAGGCCATGAATTACGGCCTCATTGACCAGGTTCTGGATTCGCGCAAGATCAAGCCGCAGGCGATTGTCAGGTAAGAGGCTGTTCCCGGCGCCGGTGAGGTTCAGATTTTTTGGGCCGCACCGGCGTTCGGTTTCCACCCCTCGGGCCGAATGTGACCTAGAGTGGATGTAATCACGGCCCGATCCGCGAGGGGATGGCCGTGATTCAAGCAACCGGTGCACAGCTGCACTCGCAGCAAGATACTAAGGGGTTCACATATGGCTCGGATTGGCGAGAGCACGGATCTGCTCAAGTGCTCTTTCTGCGGAAAGAGCCAGAAGCAGGTGCGCAAGCTCATTGCCGGGCCCGGCGTCTATATCTGCGACGAGTGCATTGAGCTCTGCAACGAGATCATTGAAGAAGAGCTCGCGGAAGTAGCCGATCTGGGCAGCTTCGAACTGCCCAAGCCCCGAGAGATCTTCGACTTCCTGCAGGAATACGTCATCGGCCAGGAACCCGCCAAGCGTTCCCTCGCCGTCGCCGTCTACAACCACTACAAGAGGATCCAGGCCGGCCACGCCCCCAAGAGCGGCAGCCTGGCGGACGGCGTCCATCACGACGACGTCGAAATCGCAAAGTCCAACATCCTCCTGATCGGCCCCACCGGCTGCGGCAAGACCTACCTGGCGCAGACCCTGGCGCGCCGGCTGAACGTGCCGTTCGCCGTTGCCGACGCCACGGCCCTGACCGAGGCCGGCTACGTCGGCGAGGACGTCGAAAACATTCTGCTCAAGCTCATTCAGGCCGCGGATTACGACGTCAAGAAGGCCGAGCAGGGCATCATCTACATCGACGAGATCGACAAGATCTCCCGGAAGAGCGAAAACCCCTCGATCACCCGTGACGTCTCCGGCGAGGGCGTCCAGCAGGCCCTGCTCAAGATCCTCGAGGGCACCGTAGCGTCGGTTCCGCCGCAGGGCGGGCGCAAGCACCCGCACCAGGAATTCATCCAGATCGACACCACCAATGTCCTCTTCATCGTCGCTGGCGCCTTTGCCGGCCTGGAGGACATCATCGGTTCGCGGTCCGGACGCAAGGGCATCGGTTTCGGAGCCCCGCTGAACGAGGTCAAGAACACCACCGACTCCTACGGCGAAGTGATGCCGGAGGACCTGCTCAAGTTCGGACTCATTCCGGAGTTCATCGGCCGCCTGCCGGTCATCACCACGGTGTCGAACCTGGACCGTGCCGCGCTGATCCAGATTCTTTCCACTCCCAAGAACGCCCTGGTGAAGCAGTACCAGAAGATGTTCCAGCTGGACGGCGTGGAACTCGTGTTCGACGACGCCGCGCTGGACCTCATCGCCGACCAGGCCCTGGAGCGGGGAACCGGCGCCCGCGGGCTCCGCGCCATCATGGAGGAAGTCCTCCTGCCGGTGATGTTCGACCTGCCCAGCAGGGACGACATCGCCAGCGTGGTGATCACGGCCGACGTCGTAGCCAAGAAGGCGCAGCCCACCATGATCGCCCACGACGTCGTGGCCAAACGGCGGAATAAATCCGCCTAGTTCGTCGCTGTCGCTGATGGTGTGCCTGCGGTACACCATTCCCTGCTGACCTCCACGTGATGCACCTGCGCGTTGCATCTGGGCGCCGCCGCCCGTTCTCCATGCACCGGCGTGCCCACCACGACCAGAGAAGGAAACACCCATGACTGAAACCACTTCCAACAAGGCCGATTTCTGGTTCGATCCGCTCTGCCCCTTCGCATGGATCACTTCCCGCTGGATCGGCGAGGTGGAGGGCGTCCGTGACATCGCCACCGAGTGGCACGTGATGAGCCTTTCCGTGCTGAACGAGGGCCGGGACCTGGATCCCAAGTACCGCGAAGCCATGGACAAGGCATGGGGACCGGTCCGCGTCATCATCGCCGCCCAGGAACAGCACGGCGACCACGTGGTCAAGCCGCTCTATGACGCCATGGGATCGCAGATCCACGACGGCGGCCAGATTGACTTCTCGATCGTCATCAGCAAGGCACTCGCCGACTGCGGCCTGCCGGCGGAACTGGCCGCGGCCGCAGAGTCCGACGCATTCGACGTCCAGCTGCGAGCCAGCCACCAGCAGGGCATCTCCCTCGTGGGCCAGGATGTCGGGACGCCCGTGGTGGCCTTCAACGGCACCGCGTTCTTTGGCCCCGTGCTGACCCGCATTCCCCGTGGCGAGGAGGCCGGCCGGCTGTGGGACGCCACGGTCACCCTCGCGTCCTACCCGCACTTCTTCGAGATCAAGCGCAGCCGGACCGAGAGCCCGGCTTTCGACTAGCAATCGGCCTGTAGGCCAGCGTTTGAGGCGCCAGGAGCCCCGGTAGAACTACATCAGAGTAGTTCTACCGGGGCTCTTGCGCATCCAAACCAGGGGGACAACAATGGTTCTTACCCACTTCGAAAGAAGAGGGACGCAAGAACCAAAGATTCAGTGACACTCATCCGACGCAGCCTTCGGCAAAGTCAGATGATGGCTACCAGTGACAAGGTAGGAAGACCTGAAATTTCTGAGGATCTTGCCAGACTGTCAAAGATGTCACCAGACAGCCGAAAAGTCGAAGCCCCACCAACGGCAAAACGCTGATGGGGCTTCCCCTTTGCCCTAAATGCGGTGCCCCCAGAAACTTGCCCGAACAGCCCGGCCAGGTGTGTCCATGAGCAGTGAACCAATCGCGGACTACGCCCTCCTGTCGGACTGCTGCTCCGGTGCGCTGGTGAGTGCGGCCGGCTCCGTGGACTGGCTCTGCTTCCCCCGCTTCGACAGCCCCTCGGTGTTCGGCCGGATCCTCGGCCCCGAGGCGGGATACTGGTCGATCCGGCCTGCGGGCGCCCACTCCTCGACCCGGCGCTACCTCGGACCCACGTTGGTCCTGGAAACCACCCACACGTCCGCCGAGGGGTGCGTGACCGTCACGGATGCCCTCGCCCTCGGTGACGGCCGGCGGGGCCACGAGCTCGGTGCGGACTCTCCGGGCACCTTACTGCGACAGGTGTCCTGCACGCAGGGCTCGGTCGACGTCGACATCGTCTTTTGCGCCCGACCCGACTATGGCCTCGCCCGGCCGATGCTCAGCGCAGCCGACGGCGGTATCCTGGTCCGCGCGGGAGATGCGGTCCTGTCGTTCTCGACCCCGGCGACCTTCCAGCTCAACACAGACGCCAGCACCGACACCGACACCGCGCAGGCGCGCCTCACCCTCGTCGCCGGAGACGTTGTCGGCTTTGCCCTCGACTCCCTGGCCCGCGGGAGCGGGGCCACGGAGTTCTGGAGCCAGGATGACATCGGACGCAGGCTCGAGGATACCGTCCAGGGCTGGGCCAGCTGGTCCCGGATGCACCAGAACTACCGTGGCCCGTGGCAAGAGCTCGTGGCCGGCAGCGGACGCATTCTGCAGGCGCTGAGCTACTACCCGAGCGGCGCCATCGTGGCCGCCCCGACAACGTCGCTGCCGGAGGTGGCCGGCGGCACGCGCAACTGGGACTACCGCTACAGCTGGATCCGGGACGCCAGCATGACCCTGCAGGCCCTGTGGGTGGCGGCCTGCCCGGATGAGGCCGGGAAGTTCTTCCAGTTCCTGGCCACCGCGGCCGCCAGCCAGCTGGCCGGCGGCGAGGAACTGCAGATCATGTTCGGCGTCGGTGGGGAACGGGAGCTCCCCGAACGCGAACTCGCACACTTGCCGGGCTGGCGCGGCAGCGCTCCGGTCCGGGTGGGCAACGGCGCCTGGAACCAGCGCCAGCTCGACGTCTACGGCGAGCTTCTGGACGCTGCCGCAACCTTGCCGCAGTATCTCGCGGAGCTGGCACCGGAAACACGGAAGTTCCTCGCCGACGCCGCGGACTCGGCCGCCGCGCGCTGGCGGTCCGCCGATCACGGCATCTGGGAAGTCCGCGGGGAGCCGCGCCACTACCTGCACTCCAAGCTCATGTGCTGGGTCGCCGTCGACCGCGCCATCTCCCTCGCTGGAATCCTGCAGTCAACCGAAAGGGTTCCGCGCTGGACGGAGGCGCGGGACGCGATTGCGGCGTCCATCCGCACCGAGGGGTGGAGCGGGGCAGCAAACGCCTACACCCAGGCCTACGGCTGTGACGACCTCGACGCTTCGGCCCTCATGCTCTGTATCGTGGGATTCCTGCCAGCCGATGATCCGGGGATGATCGCAACGATCGAGGCGATCGAGGAGCGGCTCACGGACCCTCGCGGCCTCGTGTACCGCTACCTGGCCGATGACGGCATGGCCGGGGAGGAAGGTACGTTCCTGCTGTGCACCTTCTGGCTGGCGCACGCCCTCGCCCTTGCCGGACGCACCCAACGCGCCCGGGCCGTGTTCGAGCAGGCGGCCGCGTTCGCCACGGACCTGGGCCTGCTGGCCGAAGAGGTCGCTCCGGACAGCAGCGAACTCCTGGGCAACTTCCCGCAGGCGTTCAGCCACATCGGCCTCGTCAATGCGGCCTGGGCGATCGGCGAAGCCGAGGACCGGGCGGCCGGCCCCTGAACCTGCAGACGAGCGACACGGCAGACGAGCGAGGGCGCCGGCCAGGTTTCCCTGGCACGGCGCCCTCGTCACTCTCCGGAGGTCGGCCTCACGGCATCAGCCCTCCGGACCCGGCCTCAGGCCTGGGCGGGCTCCTCGGCCGGAGCCAGCTCCACGCCGCTCACCGTCAGTTCGCCGTCGCCGGTTTCCAGGGTGATCTCCTGGGCATTCGCCGCGGCTTTGAGGTCGCCGAGCCCGGCCTGGAGCTGGGCCACGAGCGAAGCATTGGCCGTAACGGTCGCGGAGAGCACCTCGGTGCGCTGCTTGACCTTGGCCTCGGACTTCGCCTTCCGGATGCCGCTGAGGGCAATGCCCACAGTGCCCAGCATGGTGGTGTCCCCGCCGGTGATTTCCAGCGCAGCCGGCCATGCGGCGCGGTGCACCGAGCCCGTCCGCCACCAGCTCCAGACCTCTTCCGTGGCGAAGGGCAGGAACGGGGCGAAGAGGCGGAGCAGCGAGTCCAGTGCGGTTGCCAGCGCAGCCAGCACGGAGGCCTGCTCGGTCTCGCCCGCGGCGCCGTAGGCACGGTCCTTGATCAGCTCAACGTAATCGTCGGTGAACTGCCAGAAGAACGACTCGGTAATCTGCAGGGCCCGGGCGTAGTCGTAATTGTCGAACGCCTTGGTGGCCTGGGCAATCACGTCGGAGAGCTGCGCCAGGAGCGCACGGTCCAGCGGGTTGGTCAGCACGGACAGGTCCGTGGAAACCACCGAGTTCTCCGTCGCTCCCAGGTTCAGTACGAACTTGGAAGCGTTGAGCAGCTTGATGGCCAGGCGGCGGCCGATCTTCATCTGCGCGATCTCGTACGCGGTGTCGGCACCCAGCTTGGCGGAGGCGGCCCAGTAGCGGACGGCGTCGGAGCCGAACTCGTTCAGGACGTCCGTGGGTACCACCACGTTGCCCTTGGACTTGGACATCTTCTTGCGGTCCGGGTCCAGGATCCAGCCGGAGATGGCCGCGTGCTTCCACGGCGCGCCGTTCTGCAGGGCGTCCGCACGTACGGCCGAGGAGAACAGCCACGTGCGGATGATGTCGTGCCCCTGCGGGCGGAGGTCGAACGGGTAGACCTTGCCGAACAGGTCCTCGTCCCGGCTCCAGCCGCCCACGATCTGCGGGGTCAGCGAGGACGTGGCCCAGGTGTCCAGGACGTCGGCGTCGCCCGTGAAGCCGTTGGGCTGGTCGCGCTGGGACTCGTCGAAGCCGGGCGCGGCATCCGCGGCGGGATCAACGGGCAGGGACTCGTCGGACGGCAGGACCGGGTTGTCGTAGTCCGGGTTGCCCTGGGCGTCCAGCGGGTACCAGACCGGGATCGGCACGCCGAAGAAACGCTGGCGGGAGACCAGCCAGTCGCCGTTCAGGCCGGCAATCCAGTTCTCGTAGCGGGAGCGCATGAAGGACGGGTGGAAGTTGATTTCCTGGCCGCGGCGGATCAGGCGTTCGCGGCGGTCCTCGTCGCGGCCGCCGTTGCGGATGTACCACTGGCGGGACGTGACGACCTCAAGCGGCTTGTCGCCCTTTTCGAAGAAGTTCACCGGGTGGGTGATCTTCTTGGGCTCGCCGTCCAGCAGGCCAGCCTCGGTGAGGAGCTCCACCACGGCTTCCTTGGCCGAGAAAACGGTTTTGCCGGCGATGGCGGCATACGCTTCACGGCCGGCGTCGGTGGTGATCCACTCCGGAGTATCGGCGATGATGCGGCCGTCGCGGCCCACAATCGCCCGCGTGGGAAGCTGCAGTTCACGCCACCAGGTGACGTCCGTCAGGTCGCCGAAGGTGCAGACCATGGCGATGCCGGAACCCTTGTCCGCCTTGGCGAGCGGGTGGGCCTTGACCTCCAGTTCGACGTCGAACAGGGGGGACTTCACGGTCTTGCCGAACAGCGGCCGGTAGCGCTCGTCGTCGGGGTTTGCCACCAGCGCGGCGCAGGCCGCGAGCAGCTCGGGACGCGTGGTCTCGACGTAGATCTTCTCGCCGTCGGCGGTGAAGAACGGGTAGCGGTAATACGCGCCCGGCACTTCGCGGTCCTCGAGCTCGGCCTGGGCCACTGCGGTGCGGAACGTGACATCCCACAGCGTGGGGGCTTCGGCCATGTAGGCGTCGCCGGCCGCCAGGTTCGCGAGGAAGGCTCGCTGGGACACCGCGCGGGAAGTGTCATCGATGGTCCGGTAGGTCAGGTTCCAGTCCACGGACAAGCCGAGGGTCTGGAACAGGTTCTCGAACACCTTCTCGTCCTCGACGGCGAGTTCCTCGCAGAGCGCGATGAAGTTCTGCCGGGAGACGACGTCGAAGTCGCGCTGGTTCTTGGCCGGCTGTGCGGGCGGCCGGTAGCCGGCGTCGTAGGGGATGGCCGGATCGCAGCGGACACCGTAGTAGTTCTGCACGCGGCGCTCGGTGGGCAGCCCGTTGTCGTCCCAGCCCATCGGGTAGAACACGTTCTTGCCGGTCATGCGCATGTAGCGGGCCTGGACGTCGGTGTGCGTGAAGGAGAACATGTGGCCCACGTGGAGGGAGCCTGACGCCGTCGGCGGGGGAGTGTCGATCGAGTAGACCTGCTCCCGTGTGGTGTCCGGGTTGAACTTGTAGGTTCCTTCGTCCAGCCAGCGCTGCGTAAGGGCAGCCTCAAGGCCTTCAAGGGCCGGCTTGTCGGGAACGTTGATGGGGGCGGTGGCGGGCGTGTCTGTACCCTGCGTTGATTCAGCCATGGGCCAATTGTTTCATGCCCCGCAGCGGGAGCCCGCAGCGGGAGCCCGCAGCGGGGTCTCCCGAGCGGCCTGGAGTAGCATGCCGCCTATGGAGAATGCAGGCGGTTCTTTTCGGATTAAGCGCATCTATGACGATCCCGCGGACGACGACGGCTGCCGGGTTCTGGTGGACAGGCTCTGGCCGCGCGGCGTCACCAAGGAAAGGGCCGGCCTTGAGCTCTGGCTCAAGGACATCGCGCCGTCGCCGCCCCTGCGCCAGGAATTCGCCCACATGCAGGAGCGTTTCGCCGATTTCCGGGCGCAGTATGAGGACGAACTGGAGAACAACCCCGCGGTGGAACAGCTGCTGGACCTGGCGGCACGGCACAAGAGGGTGACGCTGCTGTACGCGGCCAAGGATCCGGAAGTGAACCACGCCCGGGTGCCGCTGGAGTTCCTCCAGGACAGGAGTTCCTAGGGGTGGACGGCGGGTGTTGCACTTGGATGGTGACGCAGGTGCGGGTTGTAGCGACCGGGGCATCCGGGGGTGGTTTCCTCGGTGGCACTGCATGACCGGAACGGAGTCCCGGTGGTGTGCCCGTGTGTCGGTTATTGCAGCACATCCTGGATTCCGGCGGGAGCCCGAACGCAGTTGCTGCCTACGGATTCGATCTAAAGAATCGGTTCGAGTTCTTGGACGAGACCGGCAACCTGCGCGGAGATCGCCTTGATTAATTCTTTGGGATAAAACGCGTGAATCTTGAGTCTCCGGCGTGATATTCGCGGCGGAGCTGCGATTACCCTGATGTGGACCGACGTCCATGATTTTGTCTTCAAGTTTTCTGACAAGGGAGGATTTCATGTCGTTCTTTACCGCTTTGGTGACCGGCAAAGTCGCGGCGGGGGTGCTGGCCGGCGGCACCCTGGCCGTAGGAGGAACAGCCGCGGGAGCCTACACCGGGACACTGCCTGCTCCGCTGCAGCAAAGTGCCCATGAGATCATCGGCGCCCCCGCCGCTGCCCACCCTTCCCAGGCAGCGGATCACACGGCGGGCGCCGACTCTCAGGGGAAGGACGCCCGGCCTTCTGACGCCCCTTCGCCGAACCCCAGCGCAACGCCGGCCGGACCCGACGCCACGGGTCCGGCCGCGTTCGGATTGTGCAAGGCGTTCACCAAGGGAGGACTGGATTCAACCTCAACCGCTTACAAATCCTTGTCCGCGGCGGCCGGGGGTGCCGGCATCGCCGGGTACTGCAAGACCGTGGCAGCGCCTGGTGAATCAGCCGAGCACCGGCCCGAGACACCTGGGAACTCAGGCAAGGCTGAGGATGAGAAGACCAAGGCGCATCCGCCGGCCCAGGCCGAGCGCGGGCTGTCCCACAAGCCTGCCACGGCCGGAAAACCCTAAGCCCGGCGGCCAGGTAATGTCCGGGCGGCGGGGGACGGACCCGATCAATGACGATCTTGTGGCCTCCGGCCACGGGGACCATGCATCGTTCTTCGCCGCCGTCTACCGGACCTACTCCCCGGTAGTCGCCGGATACCTGAGGGCAGGCGGGGTGGACGATCCGGAAGGGGTGACCCACGACGTGTTCCTGGCGCTGTACCCGAGGCTGAGTTCGGTCCACGGCGGGGCCCAGGGCCTGAGGACTTTGATCTTCTCCATCGCCCATGCCCGTTCCGTGGACCACCACCGCCGCCGCCACAGCAGACCTGCCCTGGTCGAATACGACCCGGACCGCGACCGCCGCCGGGCCACATCCGCCGAAGATGATGCCCTCGATGGCAGCCCTGAGGCCAAGGCCCTGGCGATGCTCGAAGGCCTGAGCGAGGATCACCGGGAAGTGCTCCGGCTGCGCATCATCGCGGAGTTGTCCGTGACCGAGGTCGCGGACATCATGCACAAGTCCACAGGGGCCATAGCCCAGCTGCAGTACAGGGCGCTGAAGAGCCTGCGGAATCAACAGACGGCAAAGGACGGGGTGGCGCCATGACCACCGGATACACAGTTCACGACGAGCACGTCGTCGACCTATTCCTGCTTGAAGTAGAAACGGATGACACGACTGACCTGAAAGCAGCGCTGCTGGAGCTGCGCTCCTTCGCGGCCGGCCCACCCGTCGCACCATCTGCGAAGCTGGCCGAGCTCATGGAAACCGGACCGGCCGCCGACCTGGATGCCCTGCGGCAGCGCAGACACCGCCGTATGGCCGTCACTGCCCTGGCGGTGGCCGCATCCATGGGGATCGGCGCCGCCGCCGTGGCTGCAGCCGACCCCGGCTTCCGGGAGAAAGCCCAGGAAACCATCACCACGGTGATCGACACCCTGACCCGCGGCCACTCCGGACGGACGACACCCGCCCCCGCTTCACCGCAGGCACCAGGCCATGCCCCCGACCATCCGACACCTGCGCCGAACGTGCCGGGGCGCTCCGGGAAGGAAATCCCCTCACCCGCCACCGGGGCAGGGAACCCGGGCCACGACAACCTGCCAACGGTCACCCCAGGATCACCCCCGGAGACCACACAGGCCAAGGGAACGGAGAGCCACCCGGCAGGCCTCGATCACCAGAACACGCCAAACCGGACCCGACCCGCAACTCCGTCCACCGGTCCGCACAGCTAACACACACAGGCCAGGTCCCTGCGGGCAGCTCCCGTGCGAAGCCGCGGAGGGCTCATGACAAAGACAAGGCCCAGCGCAAGTCCACGGCCGGGCCAATAACTTTCCATACCGGGCGCCGCACCTCCGTGCCGCCCGCCGAGAGGCAACGCCATGAATAACGAATTTGAGTACAAGACAGTCGTCGTGGACCGCCGCCCCCGGCGGCAAGCCAAGGAGCTAAAAAAGCTGGCCAAGGATGGCTGGGAAGTTGTCTCCGTCAGGCCACGGACAGCGCTCTCATGGGGGAGCACCACCGACGATGCCACGCTCAGACGCATCCGCCAATGAACATTGACACGGCACTTCGTCCAGGGCAGGAGTTCCTAGGGGTGGACGGCGCTGAACGCTGCTGCTGAATGGCGTTAGGGTGGTGCCATGACTGAGGTTTCGAACAAAAAAGCAGCTGTAGTTACTGGTGCGAGCACCGGCATTGGGGAAGCGACTGTCCGGGCTTTGAGGGCCGAAGGGTGGACGGTCTATGCGGTCGCCCGGCGCCAGGACCGGCTGGCCGCGCTGGAAGCCGAGACAGGCGCCGTCGGCATTCCGGCTGACATCGCCGAGGACGCCGACGTCGCCAGGCTCCTGGCCGAAGTGACGGCGGCCGGCGGGATAGACACGCTGATCAACATCGCCGGCGGCGCCCGCGGGGCCGATCCCGTGGGGCAGGCTAAGACGGACGACTGGGAGTGGATGTACCGGGTCAACGTCCTCGGCACCTTGAACCTCACGCGCGCGTTCCTGCCCATGCTGCGGGAACACGGCGAAGGCACGGTCCTGAACCTGACGTCCACGGCCGGGCTCACGGCCTACGAGGGCGGCGCGGGCTACAACGCCGCCAAGTTCGCCCAGCATGCCCTGACCGGAGCGCTCCGGCTGGAGGAGGCCGAACACAACGTCCGCGTGATCGAGGTCGCCCCCGGTCTGGTCCGCACCGAGGAGTTCGCCCTCAACAGGCTGGGTGACCCGGCCGCCGCCAGCAAGGTTTACCAGGGCGTGGAAAAACCGCTGACAGCGGAGGATGTGGCGGATGTGGTGCGGTACGCGGTGTGTGCGCCGCACCATGTCAATCTGGACCAGATCGTGATCCGGCCGGTGGCGCAGGCGGCGACTCACAAGCTGATCCGCAAGCAGGCGTAACGGCACCGGACGTTCACTCCGGATTCGTACGGATGTCGGGCAGTGGTGGCCGGCCGTTGGCAACCGGCCATCACGGTGGCACGTGCACCTGCACACCACCAGAGTGGAGAACACCACATGCACACCCCGACGAAGCTTGGCGCTGCCGTACTCAGCGCAGCCCTGCTGCTCGCCATCCCGTCCCACGCACTGGCTGCGGACACCAACCCCCAGGGCGGAGACAACCACTTCGACCTCCAGGCCCACCGGGGCGGGATCGGGCTCACGGTCGAGTCCACCCTTCCGGCCTTCGCCAAGGCTTTGGAAATCGGCGTCACCACGCTTGAGCTTGACCTCCAGATCACCAAGGACGGGCGCGAAGTCATCACGCACGACCGCAAGATCAGCGACAAGAAGTGCGCCGACACCGCCCCCGGCACGCCCGGGGACCCGCTGTTCCCGTACGTCGGCAAGTACATCAAGGACCTCACGTTCGCCCAGGTCCGCAGCCTCGACTGCGGCACGCGCACGCTGCCGCAGTTCCCGGGCCAGCAGGCCGCTCCGGGCGAGAAGATGCCCACACTGGCGGAGGTGTTTGCCCTTGTGGACTCGTACAGCGCCAGCCAGGTGAGGTTCAACATCGAAACCAAGGTCGAGGCCGGAGCGCCGGAGCAGACGGCACCCCGTGAGCAGTTCGTGGACGTTGCGCTGCGGGAGGTCAAGGCCGCGAACATGCAGCACCGGGTGTCCATCGAGAGCTTTGACTGGGGTGCGCTGCGCCTCGTGCAGCAGCGGGACCCGCAGCTCCGCACCGTTGCCCTGACCAACAAGGACTTCCTCCAGGCGGGCCAGCCGGGAAGTTCGCCCTGGCTCGGCGGCATCGACTCCGACGACTTCGGCGGCGACCTCGTGGCCGCAGCGCACCACCTCGGATTCGACGCAATTTCGCCGGTGCACGGCACCCCGCAGAACGGCACCGTGGAGGACGCCAACTACGTTCCGTATGTCACGGCGGACATGGTCCGGCGCGCCCACGCGGCCGGGATGCAGGTCATCCCCTGGACCGTCGATGACAAGCCCACCATGCGCGCCCTGATCGCCACCGGCGTCGACGGGATGATCACCGACTACCCGGACCGCCTCCGCGACGTCATGGGTGAGTCCGGGATGAAGCTCCCGCAGAGCTACCAGCCTGTTCCCGGGCGCTGACCCCTCGGTAGAGAAGGGCGGGGCGCCCCGGCTTGCACGCCGGGCCTGTGCGCCCGGACTGTACGCCCGGCCTGCACGCCCTGATCTAGCCGGCGGCCGGAATGCTGAGCGTGGCCATCACGGCGGCATGGTCGGTTCCGGGGACGCGGTGCACGGCGTAGCCGGAGTTCCCGATGTGCGGGCTCGTCACCAGGTGATCGATGGCGATGCCGGGCAGCGGGATGCCCTCCATGGGCCAGGTGGGTTCCATGGGCCAGGTGGGGATGAGCCTGCCGCCGGACGCCGTCCCCACGTCCACCATCTTTCGTCCGCCCGGACCGCCGTCGAGAACCCTCCGGAACTCGGCGTGATCGTACGTGGCGTTGAAATCTCCGATCAGCAGCCGGTTGCCGGGCCCCTCGGGCCCGGTGCGGCCAATGAGCTCGCCCAACGCCGCAAGGTCGCTCCGCCACTGGCCGACGCGGACGCCCACCGGCGGCAGGGCATGAACGTTCGTCACCTCGAGCGTGGCTGCGTGTCCGGCGTCCTGCAGCTGGAGCCGAACCGTGCGAATCTGGAAGGGAGTGTCCGGCAAGAGGCCTACGGCCTGCATCGCGTACTTGGAATACGTCGCGCTGCCGGCGCCATCATCTGTGGGACTGCTGATCTTGTTGGGCAGGAGGCTTCCCAGCCCCGCGGCAGCCAGCCGGTCCTCAAGCGCCTGGGTATATTCCTGGACGGTCAGCAGGCCCACGCCGTTCTCGCGGACCAGCCGGACGATTTCGGCCGCGTCCGCCTTGCCGAACCGGGAATTGATGCTCATGGCCGTCAGAGGAACGGACGAGCCGGCCGGGCCCGGGGAAGAGCCCCCGGCGTCCGCCCGGCCGGCGTCGGGCGGCCAGAGCCAGAACAGCTGTGCCGCCAGCATGACGGCGGCAGCGGCCATGACCAGTACCCGGCGGCTCAGCAGGGCAAGCGCCAAGGCCACGACGGCGGGAATCACCATCCAGGGGGTGAAGGACAGGAGCTGGACCACCGGCGTGGGCCATTCCGCGGGGACAGCCCGGAAGATCGAAAGGGACGCCACGGGCAGGAGCACGGCGAACGCCAGCAACTGCCAGACGAAGGCCCGTCCGCGCTTCGAAGCGGAAGCGGCCCGTTTCGAAGGAGGGCGTTCGGGACGGTTACCGTCGGCGTCGGTCATGTGATCGAGTCTAGGCACGAGTGGTTCGCCGTGCGCGGATTACGGCGGCTCACCGGTTATGGAGTCCGCCAGCACAGCCGTTAGACTGGTGCCATCAGCTTTGACCCGGCCATCACCGGTGAGCTTCCGGCAGAACGCCTGGCGTGCGGCAACGCGCACCTGGCCATTAGAACCGGACGGGTAAGCCCGTCACAGCAGCAATGAGCGGCCGACGCCGGTACTCCTGTTGGGGGACCGGTGCCGGTAAGTGAGGTGGTACCGCGGTGCCGGGTTGCATTGTCCAACGCTGTTGGACAGCAGCGCACGGGCCGTCCTCGCATCCTGAATGAATCAACTAGTTCACAGCTCAACCCAGGATGTCGAGATGACCTATTACCCCAAGGCCTCAGCCGCACCGTCCCGTGCAGGCGCCAAAACCTCCGGCGTGTCCGCCTCCGTGAAGTTCCCGGAGATCGAAGAACGCATCCTCAAATACTGGGACCAGGACGGCACCTTCCAGGCAAGCATCGACCAGCGCCCTGCCGACCTCCCCGGCGGTGCGCCCGGCAGCAACGAATTCGTCTTCTACGACGGCCCTCCCTTCGCCAACGGCCTGCCGCACTACGGCCACCTGCTGACCGGCTACGCCAAGGACCTGGTGGGCCGCTACCAGACCCAGCGCGGCAAGCGCGTGGAGCGCCGCTTCGGCTGGGACACCCACGGCCTGCCCGCCGAGCTGGAAGCCATGAAGCAGCTCGGCATGACGGACAAGACCCAGATCGAGGCCATGGGCATCGACAAGTTCAACGACGCATGCCGTGCCTCCGTCATGAAGTACGCCAACGAGTGGAAGGCGTACGTCACCCGGCAGGCCCGCTGGGTGGACTTCGACAACGACTACAAGACACTCAACGTCGAGTACATGGAGTCCGTGCTCTGGGCCTTCAAGCAGCTCCATGAGAAGGGCCTGACCTACAACGGCTACCGCGTGCTGCCGTACTGCTGGAAGGACGAGACACCGCTGTCCAACCATGAGCTGCGCATGGACGACGACGTTTACAAGAACCGCCAGGACCAGACTGTCACCGTGACGTTCCCCATCACGGCAGGGGAGTCCGGCCTCTCCCGGCAGCTGGCAGGGGTCCAGGCGCTGGCCTGGACCACCACGCCGTGGACCCTGCCCACTAACCTGGCGCTCGCCGTCGGGCCTGACATCACCTACGCCGTGCTGCCCGCCGGACCCAACGGCATCAAGGCCGCCTCGCCGGAAGCCGCAGTGACCGGCAGCTTCCTGCTCGCGGCCGACCTGCTGGACACCTACGCGAAGGACCTGGGGTACGACGACGACGGCGCTGCGGCGGCCGCCGCCGTCACCTCCACGCACACGGGCGCCGAGCTCGAGGGACTCCGGTACGAGCCGCTCTGGCACGACTTCAGCGACGCCGAAAAGTTCGGCACCGAGAACGCCTGGCGGCTCCTCGTGGCGGACTACGTCACCACCACGGACGGCACGGGAATCGTCCACCAGGCACCCGCCTACGGTGAGGACGACCAGAAGGTCTGCGAGGAAGCCGGCATCCCGGTGATCCTGTCCGTGGACGAGGGCGCCAAGTTCCTGCCGCTGTTCAAGCACGGCGACCTGCACGACATCGCCGGGCTGCACGTCTTCGAGGCCAACAAGCCCATCACCCAGGTGCTCCGCGCCCAGGGCCGCCTGGTCCGCCAGGCCAGCTACGAGCACAGCTACCCGCACTGCTGGCGCTGCCGCAACCCGCTGATCTACCGCGCCGTGTCCTCCTGGTACGTGGAGGTCACCAAGTTCCGGGACCGCATGTCCGAGCTGAACCAGGAGATCAACTGGATCCCCGGGAACGTCAAGGACGGCCAGTTCGGCAAATGGTTGGCCAACGCCCGCGACTGGTCCATCAGCCGCAACCGCTACTGGGGCAGCCCCATCCCCGTCTGGCAGTCCACGGACCCCGAATTCCCGCGGACCGACGTCTACGGTTCCCTGGCCGAGATCGAAGCCGACTTCGGCCGCCTGCCGTTGAACAAGGACGGCCAGGTTGACCTGCACCGCCCGTTCATCGACGAACTGACCCGCCCCAACCCGGACGACCCCCGCACCCCCGAAGAGGGCCAGTCCGTCATGCGCCGCGTCGAGGACGTCCTGGACGTCTGGTTCGACTCCGGCTCCATGCCCTACGGGCAGGTCCACTACCCGTTCCAGAACGAGGCGTGGTTCGACACCCACAACCCCGCCGACTTCATCGTGGAGTACATCGGGCAGACCCGCGGCTGGTTCTACATGCTGCACATCCTGTCCACCGCGCTGTTCGACCGGCCGGCCTTCCGCAACGTGATCAGCCACGGCATCGTGCTGGGCTCGGACGGGCAGAAGATGTCCAAGAGCCTGCGCAACTACCCGGACGTCTCCGAGGTCCTGGACCGCGACGGCTCCGACGCCATGCGCTGGTTCCTGATGTCCAGCCCCATCCTGCGCGGCGGCAACCTGGTGGTCACCGAGCAGGGAATCCGCGACGGCGTGCGCCAGGTCATCCTGCCGCTGTGGAACGTGTACAGCTTCTTCACGCTGTACACCAACGCGGCCAGGGGCGGCGACGGCTACGACGCGCAGCTGCGCTACGACGGCTACTCCGACACCCTGGACCAGTACCTGCTGGCCAACACCGGGGACCTGGTCCGGAACATGACCGCGCAGCTGGACAGCTACGACATCTCCGGGGCCTGCGACGAGCTGCGCAGCTACCTGGACATGCTCACCAACTGGTACGTCCGCCGCAGCCGCCAGCGCTTCTTCGACGAGAACGTTGACGCCTTCGATGCGCTGTACACGGCGCTGGAGGCCGTCAGCCGTGTGTCCGCTTCACTGCTGCCGCTCGTTTCGGAGGAGATCTGGCGCGGACTCACCGGCGGCCGCTCCGTGCACCTGGCCGAGTGGCCAAACGCCGGGCTGTTCCCGGCCAACCCCGCCCTCGTTGAGGCGATGGACCGGGTCCAGCAGATCTGCTCCACCGGTTCCTCGCTGCGCAAGGCCGCGAACCTCCGCGTCCGCCTGCCACTGCAGGAACTCACTGTGGTGGCACCCGGTGCGGATGCGCTGGAAGGGTTCGCCGCCGTCGTCGCCGATGAACTGAACCTGCGGAGGGTGCGCATGCTGGACGCCGCCAGCGCCTCCCCGGAGGAATTCGGCATCGAACAGAAGCTCGTGGTCAACGCCCGGGCCGCAGGTCCGCGCCTGGGCAAGAACGTCCAGCTCGCCATCAAGGGCTCCAAGTCCGGTGACTGGTCCGTTTCGGAGGCCGGCGTGGTGACTGCGGGCGGGCTCCAACTCGAGCCGCAGGAATACACGCTGGAGACCGTGGTTGCCAAGTCCGGGGGCGGTTCGGCGTCCGTCGCAGTGCTGCCCGGCGGCGGCTTCGTGGTCCTCAACACCGAGGTCACCCCGGAGCTTGAGGCCGAAGGGCTCGCGAGGGACATGGTCCGCGCCATCCAGCAGGCCCGCAAGGACGCCGGGCTGAACGTCAGCGACCGGATCCGGACCACGGTCACGGCCCCGCAGAACGTGCTGGACGCACTGCTGGCGAACGCCGAACTGGTCAATACCGAAACCCTGACACTGGAACTGGACACCGTTCCGGCCGACTCCGGGGAACCCCGCATCACCGTCGAAAAAACAGAGGCCTGAAACATATGACCGACGAATTCTCCGTGGAGAGCGTCTACGCCGAGCTGCTGGGCCGTGCGCCGGAAAACAAGATGGAGCCGCGGCTCGCACCGCTGTTCCGCGCCATGGATGTGCTGGGGGAGCCCAACAAGGCGTTTCCGATCATCCACGTGACCGGCACCAACGGCAAAACATCCACGGCACGGATGATCGAGGCGGGCCTCCGGGCCCACGGCCTCAGCACCGGCCGCTACACGAGCCCGCACCTCTCCAAGGTCACGGAGCGGATCAGCATCGATGGCGCGCCGGTCTCGGATGAGACGTTCGTCCGGATCTGGGACGAAATCCGGCCGTACCTCGAAATCGTGGACAACGAGCTGCTCGCCGAGGGACAGCCAAGACTGACGTACTTTGAGTGCCTGACCATCCTCGCGTTCGCCGTCTTCGCCGACCAGCCGGTCAACGTCGCGGTCATGGAGGTCGGCCTGGGCGGCATCACCGACGCCACCAACGTGGGCGACGGCCAGGTCGCCGTGGTGACTCCCATTTCGCTGGACCACACGGACCTCCTTGGTGACACCACCGAGGACATCGCCTACGAGAAGGCCGGCATCATCAAGCCCGGCGGCTTCCTCATCAGCGCCGCCCAGCCGGTGGACGCCGCCCAGGTCCTGCTGGAGAAGGCCAAGGAAGTTCAGGTGCCCTTCCGCTTCGAAGGCGTGGAATTCGGCGTCGAATCCCGGCAGGTCGCCGTCGGCGGGCAGGTGGTGACCATCCAGGGCATCGCCGGGCGCTATCCGGAACTGATGGTTCCGCTGCACGGCGCCCACCAGGCGGAGAACGCGGCCGTGGCCGTCGCCGCGCTGGAGGCCTTCCTGGGCGGCGGCGACAAAGAGCTCGACGCCGAGGTGCTCCAGGAGGCTTTCGCCACCGTCACGTCGCCCGGACGGCTTGAGGTGGTGCGCACCGCCCCCACCATCATCGTCGACGCCGCGCACAACCCGGCCGGCATCCGCGTTTCGGCCGAAGCGATTCAGGAAGCGTTCAGCTTCAGCAGACTCGTGGTGGTGGTGGGGGTCCTCAAGGAAAAGGACGCCGAGGAGATCCTGCGCCAGCTCAAGGAATCCCTGGGCGACCTTGCCGAGGAATACTGCTTCACCCAGTCGAATTCACCGCGGGCGGTACCTGCCGCGGAACTTGCGGAGATCGCCGTCGACCTTGGCTTTGGCGAGGAAAACATCCACATTGCCGAGAAGCTCGACGACGCCCTGGAATGGGCCGTGGAGCGCGCCGAAGCCACCGACGACCTCGCCGGCGGAGTGCTGGTCACGGGCTCGATCACCCTCGTTGCCGATGCCCGCATCCTGCTCGGAAAGGCCGACGCCTGATGGCGCGGCTCACCAAGGCCCAGCGCGAATGGCGGCCGGGCATGCCCAAGAAGCGGCGCTCCACCAAGATCATGTTCGCGTCCACCGTCCTGCTACTGGAAGCGTTCGTGGCTTTCTTCGCCGCCCTGGCGGTGTTCGGACTGCGCCGCAGCGAGATCTCCCCGGTGCTGATTCTTTCGGTCGGCATCGGACTGAGTGTGGTCCTCATCCTGGCGTGCGCCGTCCTGTCGAAGCCGTGGGGCGTGGCGCTGGGCTGGATCCTCCAGCTGGTGCTCATCCTCCTCGGCTTCGTGGAGCCGATGATGTTCCTTGTGGGCGCGCTGTTCGCCCTCGCCTGGTGGTACGGCATCAGGACGGGCATCCGGATCGACGCGGAGGCGGCCCAGCGGGCGCGCGAACAGGCCGAATGGGACGCCGCGCATCCTGCCGGAGCCGGCAATGAAGGCACCGGCCAGAACCCGTAGACTTACCCGGAAACCCACAACCAACCGCATTGGAGCAGCTGTGAGCATTGAGCGCACTCTCGTCCTGATCAAGCCCGACGGCGTCACCCGGAACCTGACCGGCGAGATCCTCAGCAGGATCGAAGCAAAGGGCTACACCCTGGCCGAACTCAAGAAGGTCGACGCCAGCCGTGAGCTGCTGGAGCAGCACTACGAAGAGCACATTGGCAAGCCGTTCTACGAGCCGCTGGTTGAATTCATGCTCAGCGGCCCGGTTGTCGCCGCGATCTTCGAGGGCCACCGCGTCATCGAGGGTTTCCGTGTGCTGGCCGGCACCACCGACCCCACGACGGCGGCGCCCGGAACCATCCGCGGCGACTTCGGCCGCGACTGGGGCCTGAAGGTCCAGCAGAACCTCGTCCACGGCTCGGACTCCGTGGACTCGGCCGATCGCGAAATCAAGATCTGGTTCCAGGACTAACGGCGCCTAAGCGCGAACGGACACTTGAGGCACCTGTTTCTTCGGAGACAGGGGCCTCAAGTGTCCGTTCGCGCTTAAGAACCCTGGCTTAGAATCCGGACGTGCCGACGAACACCTGGATGAAGGCGAAGAAGATGGTGGCGACCACGGCGACGTAAAGGAGCGCGGTGATGATCCAGCCGGAGTCTCCCAAGATCCGGGCCACTCCGGCGGGAGCCGGGATGACGCCGTGGACGGTGTTGCGCACCGTCACCCAGACGAACAGCGGAATCATGACGGCCCAGACCACCATGCAGAACGGGCACAGGATGCGGATCTCATAAAGTGCCTGGAACCACAGCCACACCACGAAGGCAAAGCCCAGCGTCACGCCCGTCTGCAGCCCTATCCAGTACCAGCGGGCGAACCTTGCTCCGGACAGCAGCGCCATTCCGGTGGTGATAATGACGGCGAAGGCCACGATGCCGATGAACATGTTGGGGAAACCGAAGACAGAGCTCTGCGGTGTCTGCATGACCTGACCGCACGAGATCCACGGATTCACGTCGCAGACGGTGGTGTGGTTGGGGTCCTTGAGTACTTCGAGCTTTTCCAGCACCAGGATGCCGGATGCAAGCCACCCCACAATCCCGGTGACCACCAGCAGCCAGCCGAAGGGGCGGTCGCGGGTCATGGCAGGTAAGGCGGCGCCCGCCGTGGCGGGGGTGCGCTCGGATTCCTCACTGTATGCGGTTCCGGAATCCGTGCCGGCGGAAGGCGAAGTGCTGGGCATGGGGATGGCGTCCTTTGTCTTGGGTGCTCCTGCCGAGATTGTATCGCCGCCAACTGGGAGCATCCCCGTGACCGCCGCCACGGCAGCCTGCATTGACCGCCTTTGTCACACAATTACAGCGTTTTTGAACGGCGGTGTGAGAGAATAAACGTGGCTGGAGCGCGAACCACATTCGAACTCCGGTCCGGTGGCTTGTTCCCAAGACCGCCAATGAAGAGCAGTGAAGGCTCCGGATACCTAGATCCGGCCTCCCGCATTCCATTGGACGGCACCTGGTTGTGGATTGCAGAAACAACGGGTTCCAGTAACATCCCCGCCGGCCTTTCAGGGCTGCCGCACCCCACTGCCGGTGCGAACCTGAGGGTATCCAATTGACTTCTGTCAACGCCTGAGGGTTTTGACAATATGTGCCCCAATGGGTGCCGGATGTGGCGGCATGTCAGGGGCAGGAGTGTCGCCACATATGGATAATGACCAGGTAATAGCCGTTAACGAAGAACAGGCTGCCAACGAGGAAGCGGTAGCAGCCGAGGCTCCCAAGAAGGCCACCCGGACCCGGCGCAAGGCAGCGCCCAAGGCCAAGGCGGCCGAGTCTGACTCCGCGCCGCTGCTTCCGGAACTCCAGCAGCCTGCTGTTGCCGAGCCCGCGCCGGGCGAGCAGGCGGAGAACGCGCCAGAGGTTCCGGCAGCCGAGGCCAAGGCTCCCGTACGCCGAACCCGCGCTCGGAAGAAAGTAGCGGAGGAACCTCTGCCCGCTTTCGCCGGCGACGCCGGTGCCGAGGCCGCCGCCACCGAAGGCCCCGTTGCCGCCCAGGCTGAGCCCGCCGCCGAGCCCGAGGCCGAAGCGAAGCCTGTGCGCCGCCGTCGGGTGGCCAAGCCGAAAACCGTAGAGACAGCCGAAGCGGCTGCCGCAGAAACGCCCGCGCCGGAGGAAGCCCCGGCCGCAGGTCCGGAAGCCCCGGCAGCACAAACACGGGTTGAAGAGACCACCGTGTCGAAGATCCAGGCCGAGGCAACGGCTGCCGCTGCGCCCGCAGGCGCCCAGGGGGAAGCTGCGGACGAAGCATCTGAAGAAGAGGCATCTGAAGAAGCGGTTCCGGTGGGATCGCTTTTCCTGGAGCCGGCGTCGGTCACGTCGATCATCTTCCAGGCCCCGGATCTGAACAAGGTGATCCGCCCGGCTGCCGCTCCGGCCGCCGCCGAGGCCGGCGAGGCCGAAGGCGACGAGGAGGAGCAGGAGGACGACGGTGGCCGCCGCCGCCGCCGCAGCCGCGGACGCCGCGGCCGGAACCGCGCTGACCGCGACATCACGGACCGCGACGACTCCGAAGCCGACGCGGAAGGCGCCGACGCGGCAGACGACGCCGACGAAGAGATCGCGGGCCAGGCCGACGACGGCGTGACGTCCCGCCGTCGTCGTCGTCGCCGCCGTGGCGACCAGGACCTTGAACTCACCGGTGGGGGAGACGACGATCCGCCCAACACCGTGACCCGCGTCCGTGCGCCGCGCGCCATCAGCGAGGCGCCCGTCAACAACCGTGTCACCTCCGTCAAGGGCTCCACCAGGCTCGAGGCCAAGAAGCAGCGCCGACGCGAATCGCGCGACACCGGCCGCCGCCGCACCGTCATCACCGAAGCGGAGTTCCTCGCCCGCCGCGAATCCGTGGACCGGCAGATGATCGTGCGCCAGCGCGATGACAGAATCCAGATCGGCGTCCTTGAGGACGGCGTGCTGGCAGAGCACTTCGTGTCCAAGACGCAGCAGGACTCCCTGATCGGCAACGTGTACCTGGGCAAGGTCCAGAACGTGCTGCCGTCGATGGAAGCGGCCTTCGTTGACATCGGCCGCGGCCGCAACGCCGTGCTCTACGCGGGTGAAGTGAACTGGGAAGCCGTCAACCTCGAGGGCAAGCAGCGCCGGATCGAGAACGCGCTGAAGTCCGGCGACTCCGTCCTGGTCCAGGTCACCAAGGACCCGGTTGGCCACAAGGGCGCCCGCCTCACCAGCCAGATTTCGCTGCCCGGCCGCTACCTCGTGTACGTGCCCGGCGGTTCCATGACGGGCATCTCCCGCAAGCTTCCCGACGTCGAACGCAACCGCCTGAAGCGGATCCTCAAGGACCGCCTGCCGGAGGACGCCGGCGTCATCGTCCGCACCGCGGCCGAAGGTGCCTCCGAGGAAGAGCTCACGCACGACATCAACCGCCTCCGTGCCCAGTGGGAGGGCATCGATGGCCAGGCCAAGTCCACCAAGGTTCTCGCCCCCGAGCTCCTCTACGGCGAACCGGACCTGACCATCAAGGTGGTCCGGGATGTCTTCAACGAAGACTTCTCCAAGCTCATCGTCTCCGGCGATGAAGCCTGGGACACCATCGAGGCCTACGTCACCTACGTCGCTCCGGACCTGGTTGGCCGGCTCGAGAAGTGGACCAAGGACCAGGACATCTTCTCGGCCTGGCGCATTGACGAGCAGATCCACAAGGCACTGGACCGCAAGGTGTTCCTGCCCTCCGGCGGCTCGCTGGTGATCGACCGCACCGAGGCAATGACCGTGGTGGACGTCAACACCGGAAAGTTCACCGGCAGCGGCGGCAACCTCGAGGAGACCGTCACCAAGAACAACCTGGAAGCCGCCGAGGAAGTGGTCCGCCAGCTGCGCCTGCGCGACATTGGCGGCATCATCGTGATCGACTTCATCGACATGGTGCTGGAGTCGAACCGCGACCTCGTGCTTCGGCGCATGGTCGAGTGCCTCGGCCGGGACCGCACCAAGCATCAGGTGGCGGAAGTGACCTCGCTGGGTCTCGTCCAGATGACCCGCAAACGGATGGGTACCGGGCTGCTGGAAGTCTTCGGGGAGCAGTGCGAGACGTGCGCCGGCCGCGGCGTCGTCACCCACGACGAGCCCGTTGAGCACCGCCGCGCCAACATCGTGGCAGCGGAGCACCACGTTCACCGTGCAGAAACCCAGCCACCTGTGCGGACCGACCGGAAGCGCCGCCGCGGCAAGGGCGGGCAGGTTTCGTCGGACGCCGCCCCGGCGGCGCCGGCTGCTGTCCACCCGGAGCCGACCGACGCTGAGCGCCATGCCAAGGCCGAGGCCACCCGGGCAGCCCTTGCCAACATTGCAGCCGCAGCCCACGCCGCGCACCTGCATGAGGATGCCGCCCACAGCGGCACCGGCGACTCCGCCCGTCCGGACGTGCCCGCCGCGGCCGCCCCGGAAAGCCCCGTCGTGCACCGTGCCCCCGAGACGGAAAGCGTTTCCGGCCGCCCGGGTGCCGTGCTGACCTTTGGCGGCGAGAAAGTGGTGCTGCCGTTTGTTGAGCACGCTGACGAACCCGCCAAGGAATCCCCGGCACTGACCCTGGACCGGCTTGAGGAAGCGTTCGCCCACCTCGGCGTGCCGGCGGCTTCCGCCGGGGGAAACGCCCCGGTAACTGATGAAGTGGCAGCTGCAGCCCCGGCCGCTGCAGCCCCGGCTGCTGCGGCGACGGCAGGTCCCGCAACGGGAGCTTCGTCGTCCGGCGGTGACCGCTATGAGGACCACTCCGCCCTGCAGCCGCGGGCCCGCCGCCCGCGCCGCCACCGCAGCGCCAGCCGGGCCCAGGGGGCAGCGAACGAGACGTCTGTGGAGCACCACGAGACGGCTCCGGCAACAGCCGCCGGCCACTCGCACGAGGCCAAGGCTCCTGAAGCGGAGAAGGTGGCGGCCGCCAAGCCGGCCAGCGAACCGATCATTCTCGGAGTAGGCGTTCCCGCCTCAGAACTCTGAGCTGACCCGTCATGAACGGAGGCCGGTGCTGCAGCTGCAGCACCGGCCTCCGTTGGTTAAAGCCGGTCAGTTGGTTAACGCCGGTTTGCTTTACGAGGCGGCTGTCGTAATCCGAAACGCAGTGCCGGCGTCGGTGTTAGCGGCTAGGCTGGGGGACTGACACGGGGTGCCGCGCGAGGTGCCGGCTGAGATCCAAACCCGTTGAACCTGTCCGGTTAGCACCGGCGAAGGGATGTCTCCTTTGTCTACAGCATCTGTCCTGCCCGCGCCTGCGGCCGTCTCCACTTCTGCCGTCAGCGACGTCGACACGAACGTCGCCACGTCCCGGAACGTTCCCCGTGTCCTGGCCATCGCCGGCTCGGATCCGTCGGGCGGCGCCGGCATCCAGGCCGACCTGAAAAGCATCGCAGCCAGCGGTGGCTACGGAATGGCCGCCATCACGGCCCTGACCGCCCAGAACACCAGGGGGGTGAGCGGCGTCCACGTTCCGCCCGCGTCATTCTTGACCGCGCAGCTGAACGCCGTCAGCGACGACATCAGCGTCGATGCCGTGAAAATCGGGATGCTCGGTGACGAGCAGGTGATCACCGCGGTCCGCAGCTGGCTGGAGAAGGTCCGCCCCGGCGTCGTGGTCCTTGACCCGGTAATGGTTGCCACGAGCGGCGACCGCCTGCTGCAGGAATCCGCCGAGGCGGCCCTCCGCGCGCTCCTTCCGCTGGCTGACCTCATCACCCCGAACCTGGCGGAGCTGGGCATGCTGCTCGGCGAGCCTGAAGCCGCCAGCTGGCCCGAGGCGCTGGAGCAGGGCAAGCGGCTCGCGGCCGGAACCGGGGCCACCGTCCTGGTCAAAGGCGGGCACCTCGACGGCGATGACTGCCCCGATGCCCTGGTCAACACCGGGGGCCTGCTGTCCGCTGACGTCGTGGTGGTCGACGGAGAGCGGATTCAAACACGCAACAGCCACGGCACGGGATGTTCGCTGTCGTCGGCCATGGCCACGGTGCAGGCGAGGCTGGGCGACTGGGAAGAATCCCTGCGCACCGTCAAACCGTGGCTTGCCGGGGCCCTCCGCACGTCCGGGCAGCTGGAGGTGGGCAGCGGCAACGGACCGGTGAATCATTTCCACCACTTGCCTTCCGGTGGCCTGACTTCCGGGGGCCTGACAACCGCCGGAGCGCTGCAGCGGGAGGGCGCCTTCGCCGAGCTGCTCCGCGCCGAAGCCGCTCCCGACCTCGAAGCGATCTTTGGCCTGGGCTTCATCAAGGGGCTGACAGATGGCACGCTTCCGGAAAAGGAATTCGCGTATTACCTTGCCCAGGACGCCATTTACCTCAACGGATACTCGCGCGTCCTGGCCCGGGCCAGCGCCCTGGCCCCCACCGAATCCGAACAGCTGTTCTGGGCCGGGTCGGCGCAGCAGTGCCTCGAAGTCGAATCGGAGCTCCACCGCAGCTGGCTCAGCACCCGTTCGGTGCAGACGGAATTGGGCCCCGTGACGAAGGCCTACGTGGACCACCTGCTGGCTGCTTCGGTGTCCGGCAGCTATGCAGTTCTTGTGGCCGCGGTCCTGCCATGCTTCTGGCTCTACGCCGACGTCGGGGAGAGCCTGCACGCGCGATACGTTGCAGCCGGCGCGCCTGCCGGGCACCCGTACGCCGAATGGCTGCGGACCTACGCCGACGAGGACTTCGCCGCCGCGACGAGGAAGGCCATCGGCATTACTGACGCGGCGGGGCTCGCAGGGTCACCGGCCGAGCGGAAGGCCATGCTGACCGCCTTCCGGCAGTCCTGCCGCTACGAGGTGGAATTCTTCGACGCGCCGCGCCACCACGCTGACCGCGAACACCGGCCTGACCCGGTAAGCTAGTCGCGCACGGTAACGGCAAGTCGGTGCGGCAGTCCTTATGGCGCCTATCACGGACAACCCGCCGAAACCAGCCTCATTTGCGGCCGAAGGCAAAATTAGCGTATTCTAGATCTTCGGTGCTTACGCCAACACTTGGGTTATGACCCCGGGAACCGTCCAATCGGAATAGTTCTTGGGATAGCTCACGGGTTCCCCCGGGGAATCCACGGCGTTGAGGCACAGCGAGAGCCAGGCCAAACAATTGGACCCGGGTTCCGCACGCAAATCTAGTAATAAACGTCGAGAGAAGTGAGTTCCCAAGTGGTGTACGCGATTGTCCGCGCAGGCGGCCGCCAAGAGAAGGTTTCCGTTGGAGACTTCGTTACCCTGAACCGCGTCGCCGGTGGAGCTGGCAGCACCATTGAGCTGCCCGCACTGCTCCTGGTGGACGGTGAAAAGGTCACCTCCGCAGCTGCGGACCTGGCCAAGGTAACTGTTACGGCTGAGATCCTTCAGGACCTTCGTGGTCCGAAGATCGTCATCCAGAAGTTCAAGAACAAGACCGGTTACAAGAAGCGCCAGGGTCACCGTCAGGAACTGACCAAGGTCAAGATCACCGGAATCAAGTAACCACCGGTTACTGTTCAGGTTTTCAGCAGATTCCCCAGAATTTAAAGGCAGGCATTCCAAATGGCACATAAAAAAGGCGCGAGCTCCACTCGCAACGGTCGTGACTCCAACGCCCAGTACCTCGGCGTCAAGCGCTTCGGCGGCCAGGTAGTTTCCGCAGGCGAGATCATCGTCCGCCAGCGTGGCACCCACTTCCACCCCGGTGCAGGCGTTGGCCGTGGCGGCGACGACACCCTGTTCGCACTGCAGGCCGGCGCTGTCGAATTCGGCACCCGCCGCGGCCGTCGAGTCGTGAACATCGTTGCTGCTGCAGCTGCAGAGTAACAACAAGATCTGAACCGGTGGAGCGGGCCATGATGGCCCGCTCCACTGTTCTTTTAACCGCATTACAATCAATTTGGGTGTCCAAGACAGCCAGGTTAAGCACAGAGGAGATTCACCGTGGCGAGCTTTGTAGACCGGGTAGTACTGCACGTATCCGGCGGTACCGGCGGCCACGGCTGTGTCTCCGTCCACCGTGAGAAGTTCAAGCCGCTGGGCGGGCCCGACGGCGGTAACGGCGGCGACGGCGGCGACGTCATCCTGCGGGTTGATTCGCAGACCACCACGCTCCTGGACTACCACCACGCCCCCCACCGGCATGCCACCAACGGCGGCCCCGGCATGGGTGACTGGCGAGGCGGCAAGAACGGTGAGACGCTGATCCTTCCCGTTCCCGACGGCACCGTCGTGAAGACCAAGGACGGCCAGGTCCTTGCCGACCTCGTGGGCGAAGGCACCGAGTTTATTGCGGCGGGCGGCGGCCAGGGCGGTCTGGGCAACGCCTCGCTGTCCTCGCAGAAGCGGCGCGCGCCCGGGTTCGCCCTCCTGGGCATCGAGGGCGACGCCAGCGACATCGTGCTGGAGCTCAAGTCCATCGCCGACATTGCCTTGGTCGGGTTCCCGTCCGCAGGCAAGTCGAGCCTCATCGCGGCAATGTCCGCCGCCCGTCCCAAGATTGCGGATTACCCCTTCACCACCCTCATTCCCAACCTCGGCGTGGTCCAGGCAGGCGAGGTCCGGTTCACGATCGCCGACGTCCCCGGACTCATCGAGGGTGCCAGCGAAGGCAAGGGCCTGGGCCACAACTTCCTCCGCCACGTGGAGCGTTGCGCGGCTTTGGTGCACGTTTTGGACTGCGGCACGCTGGAATCTGACCGCGATCCGCTCTCCGACCTCGCAATTATTGAAGCTGAGCTCGAAAAATACGCCGTTGACATGAGCTACGCCGGGACTGACGGCGAAGTTGTTCCGCTCAACCACCGGCCACGTCTGGTCGCCTTGAACAAGGTGGATCTCCCGGACGGCAAGGACATGGCTGAATTTGTCCGGCCTGAGCTGGAATCCCGGGGATATCGCGTTTTCGAAGTCTCAGCCACAAGCCATGAGGGCCTGCGCCAGCTTGGTTTCGCCATGGCCGAGATCGTCAAGGCCGCCCGTGACGCGGTGGCCGCTACACCGCCCAAGGTCCACGCTCCGGTGCTGCGTCCGCGTGCCGTGAACGCGGCCGGATTCAGGATCCGCCGCGAGGAAAAGAACCTGGAGCCGCTGTTCCGAGTCCTGGGCGAGAAGCCTGTGCGCTGGGTCAAGCAGACCGACTTCACCAACGAAGAAGCCATTGGCTACCTCGCCGACCGCCTCGCCAAGCTTGGCGTGGAAAACGAGCTGTTCAAACAGGGCGCCAAGCCCGGCGACACCGTGGTGATCGGTGAGGACGACGGCGTGGTGTTCGACTGGGAGCCCACCATGATGGCAGGCGCCGAGCTGCTCGCCTCGCCGCGTGGTACCGACGTCCGCTTTGCCGACATCGGCGACCGCCCCACCCGCGGGCAGAAGCGCGACGAACAGCAAGAGCGCCGCGACGCCAAGGCAGCGGCCCGGGCCGAGCTTGAAGCCGAGCGCAAAGCCGGCATCTGGACTGAATCAGTGAGTGGGCGCCGTGCCGCACGGCCGCTCAAGGAGAGTGGACTGAACACCGAAAATGAGGAGTGAACCCGCACACGTGACCGATAATTCCGCAATTGTCATCGAGGAACCCAAAACCGACGACCGCCGCATGCTCGCCAGGGCGCGCCGCATCGTCGTCAAGGTAGGATCGTCGTCTCTTACGAGCATTAAGGGCGGAATCTCAGAGGAAGCGCTGACCGAACTCTCGGACGCGCTGGCCGCCAAGTGCAACGAAGGAACTGAAATCATCCTGGTTTCTTCCGGTGCGATCTCGGCAGGACTGGCGCCCCTGGGCCTGGCAAAGCGTCCGCGTGACCTTGCCACCCAGCAGGCAGCCGCCAGTGTGGGCCAGGGCCTGCTCATGGCCCGCTACACCCAGGCCTTCGGTGCCCACGGCGTGACCGTGAGCCAGGTGCTTTTGACCGCAGATGACCTGATGCGGCGAAGCCATCACCAGAACGCGTTCCGCGCACTGAACCGTCTGCTGAACCTCGGCGTTGTGCCCGTGGTCAATGAGAACGACACCGTCGCGACGCACAAGATCCGCTTCGGCGACAACGACCGGCTCTCGGCCCTCGTCGCCCACCTGGTTCGCGCCGATGCGCTTGTGCTGCTGTCCGACGTCGACTCCCTTTATGACGGGCCGCCTTCGAAGGGCGCCAAACGGATCCCGCAGGTTGACGGCCCGCAGGACCTTGAAGGTGTGTCCATCGGCAGCCCCGGCAAGGCCGGGGTGGGAACAGGCGGCATGCAGACAAAGGTGGAAGCGGCCACGATGGCTGCAGATTCCGGCATCCCGGCGCTCGTGACGTCCACCGCCAATGCGGCCGCGGCCCTTGCCGGCGAAGACGTGGGAACCTGGTTCTCCGTCAACAGCGGACGCAAGTCCGTGCGCATGATGTGGCTCGCCCACCTCGCGCACGTAGAGGGCCGGCTGATTCTTGACGACGGCGCCGTGCGGGCTGTGCGGGACAACCGCACCTCGCTGCTCCCGGCGGGGATCACGGCCGTTGAGGGCACCTTTGAAGCCGGCGACGCCGTCGAAATGGTTTCCGCGGCAGGCACCGTTATTGCCCGCGGCCTCGTGAACTATTCGTCGGCGGAACTGCCGCAGATGCTGGGCCGTTCCACGGTGGAGCTGGGGGAGTCGCTGGGGCGGGGCTTCGACCGTGAAGTTGTTCACGTTGATGACCTGGTTCTGGTCTAGCGGGCCGACTCGCCTAGACTTGAATGATGACTGAGGCACTGATGAACCAAGCAGCTGAAACATCCAAAGACGCTACGCAGGTACCTTCCATGCCGGAAAACGCCCAGCCGCCGGCTGAGGTGGAGGCGGCCGTCTACGCGATCGCTGACCGGTCCCGCCAGGCTGCCCGCAGCATGGGCCGCGCAAACCGGGCCTTGAAGGACCGGGGGCTCCGCGCCATTGGGGCAGCCCTGCTGGACCGCAGGGCTCAGGTCCTGGCCGCCAACGCCAAAGACGTTGAGGCCGGCCGAGCGAACGGTACCTCGGCGGCCCTTCTGGACCGCCTGACCCTGAACGACGCCCGGATCGAGGCCCTCGCCGGCGCGCTCGAGAACCTGGCCGGCCTGCCCGATCCCGTGGGCAACGTTGTCCGCGGCCAGACGCTGCCCAACGGCCTTCGCCTGCGGCAGGTCAACGTCCCCTTGGGAGTTGTGGCGGCCATTTATGAAGCCCGCCCGAACGTGACCGTGGACATCGCGGGTCTGGCGCTGAAGAGCGGCAACGCGGTCATCCTTCGCGGCGGCACCGCCGCGGCTGCCACCAACGAGGCGCTGATCGCGGTGCTTCGTGAGGCCCTCGAGTCTGTGGGGCTGCCCGCCGACGCCGTGCAGACGGTTGACCAGTACGGCCGCGAAGGGGCCAACGTCCTGATGCGCGCCCGCGGGCGCGTGGACGTGCTGATTCCCCGCGGCGGCCGGGAGCTGATCCAGACGGTCGTGAACAACTCTTCGGTTCCCGTTATCGAAACGGGTGAGGGCAACGTCCACATCTTTATCGACGAATCCGCCAGCGAAGACATGGCCGTGGAGATCCTCCTCAACGCCAAGACGCAGCGGCCCAGCGTCTGCAACACGGTGGAAACGCTGCTGGTCCATTCTGGTTCCACTGTCCTTCCCGCGGTGGCTGCCGCCCTCACCAAGGCCGGCGTCCGGCTGCACGCCGATGACCGGATCCGTGCCGCCCTTCCCGCATCAGTGGAGTCCGTGCCCGCTACGGACGAGGACTGGGCCACGGAGTACATGGACCTGGACCTTGCCGTCGCCATGGTGGACAGCCTGGACGACGCCGTGAAGCACATCCGCACCTGGTCCTCGGGCCACACGGAGGCGATCCTGACCAACGACCTCGCGAACGCTGAGCGCTTCATAGCGGAAATCGACTCTGCGGCGGTCATCGTGAACGCGTCCACGCGCTTTACCGACGGCGGCGAATTGGGTCTGGGTGCCGAAGTCGGCATCTCCACGCAAAAGCTGCACGCCCGCGGACCGATGGGCCTGACCGAACTGACCACCACCAAGTGGATCGTGCAGGGCGAGGGCCAGGTCCGCGTCTAACAACGCGGTAACATAGAACAGAAGTCCTGAACGGCGGGAATTTCCGCCGTCGTCATCCTTTTAATCCTAGGGGAGAACATGCTGCTCCAGCAGATAGCTGCGTCCGTTGCCGAACACGAAGAAAGGGCTCCGCTCTGGGCTGCGCCATGGGTCTTTGGCGTGTCGATCTTTGCCATCCTGCTGGTCCTCATGTTCATCACGCTGTCCTACACGAACATGGGCAACCGCCACTCGGCAGTTGACGAGCATTCGGACCCGCACCGCCAGCACCCCAACAAGCACGATCACGGCCAGGGCCACTAACATTCCCGCCGCATTGCGCCACCACGGTTCGGAGCGCCGGCTGCGGCTGGGCGTGATGGGTGGTACCTTCGATCCCATTCACCACGGTCACCTCGTTGCCGCCAGCGAGGTGGCCGCGAAGTTCGGACTGGACGAGGTGGTGTTCGTTCCCACGGGCCAGCCATGGCAGAAGTCGAGCAAGAAGGTCAGCGAACCGGAGCACCGCTATCTCATGACGGTGATCGCCACGGCGTCGAATCCGCGGTTCACGGTCAGCAGGGTCGACGTCGACCGCCCGGGTCCCACGTACACCATAGACACGCTGCGTGACCTGCGCACCCAGCGGCCCGATGCCGATCTGTTCTTCATCACCGGAGCGGACGCTCTGGCGCAGATCCTGTCGTGGAAAGACATCGACGAGCTCTGGTCCCTGGCACACTTCGTTGGGGTCACCCGGCCGGGCCACGAACTGGACGGCATGGGCCGGAAGGACGTCAGCCTCCTCGAGGTGCCAGCCATGGCGATCTCATCAACCGACTGCCGCGCCCGCGTGGCCGCCAACAATCCCGTCTGGTACCTCGTGCCGGATGGGGTGGTCCAGTACATCGCGAAATATGGACTCTACGCCGCTCCGCCGGCCCAGAACAGCAACTCCGAGCTTACCGAGACAGACGATCCAGCCAGCACTGAATGAGTTTTAGATGAGTCAGGAACAGCCACCCGTCCGCAGCCGCCGTGAACTACGGAAGGCCAGAGATGAAGCCCTGGGCAAGAACCAGGACGCCGGCACCAGTGCTGCCGGCGAGGTAGGCCCTGCCTCGAAACAGCCGGCCAATACCGGCAAGGCTGATGCTCCACGCACCGGCGAGGCCTCACGCCCGGGCAGCAGCTCCAGCCCCGGCAACGCCGCCGGGCGTGTCCGCCGGGTTGCTCCCGGCCCCGTGGATACCGTACCGTTCGGCTCCGCTGCCGAGCGTTCCTCCCAGATCAGGGCCCGGGACCGTGCAGCGCTGCGAACCATCAAACAACTGGCGGAAAAGGAAGAGCAGCTATCCGGAGGCGGGCCGCCCACGCGCCGCCAGCTCCGGCTGATGCAGCTTAAGGAACAGGCCGTCACCTCGGCCATGGCCGTGGTCCCGCCTGCAGCAGACGGTCCTAATGCTGCGCCCGCGCAACCTGGCGCGGAACCCAAGAAGGCCCCGGCGTCGGCAGGCAATCCTGTCCAGCAGCCTGACGATGCCCCCACTTCCGCCGGTGGACGCGCGCCCGCCGATGAGGCCGGGACGACGGTTGGAGGGACGGGCGGAGAACTGCCCCACGGCATGACCGTCGAACAGGCGCTCGAGGCACGCGCCCTCATTGCCGAGCAGGCCAAGAACCAGCTCGCCAAGATGGAGCACATCGCGGCCACGGACCCCGAGGCCGTGGACCCGGAGATTCTGGCGGAGCAGATTGCCCTCGCTGAACGGGCCGCCGTGCTCAACAAGCGGGCCATGGCCAAACAGAAACTGGCCGAACAGAACACGCCGGCACAGCCTTCGCACAACGGCCCGTCCACCGCCAGCAACCTCGCCATGGTGACGCCGCTGGAGTTTGTCCAGGTGCCGGGCGTTGACCGTCCGGTCATGAAGCGTCCGGCCACCTCGTACGTTCCGCTCGTGACCAGCCCCGGACCGCGTATGCCGGCACGGGGCAAACGACCGTCCAAAGCAGCCCGCTCAGCCGGCACCGCTCCGTCAACCGGCAGGTCGCGGGTCATTGCCCGCGCCGAGGCCGCCGCGCGGGCCGCAGCCGGAACCCAGGCAGTTCCGCACGGGAACGTACCGTGGGACGCAGAGGCCACCGAGGATGTCACCGCCCTCCCGCCCGTGGCCGCGAAGTCCGCGTACGGCCTGGACCCCCTGGACGCTTCCACCGCCGGCCTCGGCCGTGCCCACCGGCTAAGGCTTCTCCAGGTGGGCGTGCTGGCCCTGGGGGTCATCGCCCTCATCGCCGGCGTCATCATGATTATCAGCGGTCTCTCGCGCTGACTTCAGCAAAGTTCCACCACAGGTTTTACACCACTACAAGGAGTCCCGTGACTGCATCTGATTCATCCATCGCCACAGCCCGACACGCAGCGAGGGCGGCGGCCGACAAGATTGCCCAGGACATCGTCGCCCTTGATGTCAGCGAACGCCTTGCGTTGGCAGACGTCTTCCTGATTGCGTCCGCACCGAGCGAACGCCAGGTCAACGCGATCGTCGACGGCATCGAAGAGGAGCTCATCAAGGAAGACCTGCGCCCCGTCCGCCGGGAAGGCCGTTCGGCCGGCCGCTGGGTCCTGCTTGACTACTCCGACGTCGTGATCCACGTCCAGCACGAGGAAGACCGCGTCTTCTACGCCCTCGAGCGGCTCTGGAAGGACTGCCCAGTGGTGGACCTGCAGCTTGGCGACGACGCGTCGGCAAAGGCCACCGCTACCTCCGAGCAGGAGTAGGCCAGCAGCGAACGGCACCGAATATGCCCGATTTGGAATTTTCGGAATCGCTGTTCTAAGATATTTGAGTTGCTTCGGAGAGATCCGGAAAGAAGTACGGGGCCGGAGGTGAAAGCCAAAGGCGCCGAAGCGGCGAAAATAAGGGGCTGTGGCGCAGCTGGTAGCGCACCTGCATGGCATGCAGGGGGTCAGGGGTTCGAGTCCCCTCAGCTCCACCAAGGAACCGCCAGAACTAGGGAATGCAACCCGGTTCTGGCGGTTTTTTCTTTGCCGAAACTCGACGCCATGAAAGTGCCCGCTCAGTCAGCTGAACCCCAGGAGGGGAAGTTAACCCTTTGTGGTCCGCTTACGACCACTTTGACTCGATCTCCGGGGGAGACGGTGCAGATCCCTGCCAATATGTTCTTGGGTGTCGAAGCAGCCAGCCGTTCGGCAGAACCCGCATATTCGAGGTGTGGACGAGGGCTTGCCTGCCCCAATTAGCGCAGCGCCCCGGTGCCGATATGATTCCCTGCATCAGGTGCGTTTTCAAAGGGGGAGACATGGACGGTGCCGAACGGCTGGACCTCAGGACGCGGCGCGGCTGGATCTGGATGATCGTCGCTGGATTCTCAGTGCTGATCATCGGGATCATCGTCGGTTTGCAGAAGACGGGACCGCTTTGTGGCAGCCCGCTGCTGCCACAAAGTCGCTCGGCTGAGATCTTCGACTCCCTCCGGCGCGGCTCCAGGGCCGCGGCGGAGTGTTATCGGAATATCGATTCCGCGTCGATTCCGACGTGGGGCCTCATCGCCCTTGGTGTCGTCTTGGTCCTGGCCGCAGTCGTTATCCGGGTCGTCAGCATCAACCGCAGTTCAGACACACTTTGAGGCCCGTCCCGGGCGTCGCAGATCCAGGAGCGTAGGCGCCTGAGGCGGCAGGTTCTCATCAGGGCACGAGGCGCAGGGCCTACCACCCAGGGACTTCCGTGAACTGGGCGAGGTGGGCTGGCGTAGGTGGTCCCCGGCCGCATCTGCGACCGGGGACCTTTGCGGGAGGGACATCCGTGCGCTGACTGCTGCAGTTGCGCGACAATGCGCCTTGGCGTTCTGTACAAGCCCACCGCCCAATAGGCAGCCTTAGCGTGTCCCGGCATCCCTTCCGGTCCATAAGGCGATCTATGCCGACTCTCGTGATCTCCTGTTCATCCTGCGGGGCCGGGCTACATGTGGTGTAAGCCTGCCCATAAGGCCGTTTTAGCACCGCAAGGACGGTCTGGCAATGCGCCCAGGGGGCGCCGCACATTATCGGAGAGGCAGTCCGCTGATAAGGGACGGCGGCGGCTGGGGGAGCCACCCGGGTCTCAGACAGGCGGCACCGCCGCCGGCCCAGCCCCGGTGATCACTTCCTATTATCGTCCTAACTTGCGCGCGAAAACAGCGGGCGAAAGCGCGTATATGGCCGGTAAGAGCAGCCCTCAAAACAGGGTCGGCGTGATCTCAGCACCTCCGATTTTTTATGCCGGCACTGCGGCGGCGTCACACGTGGCGTACGCCACAGTCCGCCGATTCGCTTCCGGCCCAATTGTGGATTACGCTAGTCAGGTTGCTTCCGGGAAACGCAAATACTCCCGGCGGAAACGGTTTGGGGCTGTGGCGCAGCTGGTAGCGCACCTGCATGGCATGCAGGGGGTCAGGGGTTCGAGTCCCCTCAGCTCCACCAAGAAACCGCTAGAACAAAGGGCTATAGCCCAGTTCTAGCGGTTTTTCTTTGCCGAAACTCGACACAACTCCGTGTTTTGCCCGTGTTTTGACGACAGAAACACCAGCAGTCAAGGGATAACACGGGAACTTTCAAAGCCACATCTGGAGGGTCTAGGACGAGGCGCTCTTGTCAGCCGCCGAGAGGCTGCTGCGCCATTGTGCTCGTCTACGCCTTCCCATGAACGTTCGCTTCGACCTCAGCGCCTCAGTGCGGGTTACGGGCTGCATGTGCTCGAGCGTGCATTCTGCGGCGGCCTCGTTGTGGCTGAACGTGCCATTGAGGCACTCCGTCAGGTCGGACGGCCGCCACGGCTTGGTTGCGGCCGGGCAGCCGTTCAGCTGGGGGCTCTGCCTGTCGCTCGTGCGGCGGCTCCTCGCTGACCAAATGCGCGGCTCCAGCAGCTAGCCGAACTCGATGGCAAGGTCAACGGGGACCGCTCGACGAACGGCATCATTCACAGGAGAGTGCTCATCAGCCCAGCGAACGAGATCACCGAGAGCCGCGTCGTCAGCATTTGCCAAAGCGAGACGGACCATGGTGCGCATCACCAAAGCTCCCGCCGGAACATCGGGACCCACTCCCAGCAGCCCTCGGTCGTCGGATTCGCTGTCGACTTCGACCTCCAGACGGGACAGCATTACCCCGGTCTCGGCTGCGCGCATAGCAATGAGTGACGCCAAACAAGAAGCGGCTGCGGAGCGCAGCAGCCAGCCCGGTCATACAGTTCGGGCACGGCCGTAAGCGCCACATGGCGAATGCGCATCCGGCGTGACAACCCCTTCTGGTTCGACGACACTGTCTACACCTACGGAGACGTCTACGGCTCATCATTCTTCACCCGGTTCTGGGGCCCCAACGTGGAGTCTCGCTACGGGGAGGCCTGAAACAAGCTCCCTTACGACGGCGCCAAGTACTTTTGGGACCTCTACGGGATCACTCTGAAGACGCCCACAGGACAAATCGGCATACTTGGGAGTGTCCAATCTGACCGGGCAACGTGCTACAAAACCGTCCCCTGCAAATTCAAGTAATCGGAGCAAACGTGATCCCGAACCATCAGCAACTGCTCGGAATCCTGAATGCTGCGGACCCGGAGTTCCTGGCCGGTGAATTCGACACACGGTTCACCTCTGGCCCGACCCGGAATAGCGAGGCAGGGACCTTTGTCTACTTCCAGGGCGTGACGACTGGCAGCTGGACGCTGGCCAGGCCCTGGTCAATACAGATGGCGAGCTGAAGGCGGCCTTGACCAATCTGGAGGACCCCGGTTTTACCGGGACCCTGAGCGTAGACGTGCACAGCTACGTCATCACACGGGCCGATCTTCGCCACATGGTGCAGACTCTGACGATCACCCGGAGCGAACCCGTCCAGGAGGATGTCGCAACCTTGGACGCCATAAAGTCCACCGTCAGGGAGTTTAGCGCCCACTGATCACGCTGTCGGACGGCTTCCGGCATGCGTCCCGTCGGCGCGGTGCGGTGGAACAGCAAGCAGGTCTCGGAAGTCTCTAGCTCGTTTCGCGGGTCGGTCGTCCGTGAAACGTGCTTCGAGCGGCGTGATTCCGGTACCCGCAAAGCAAGCCGCCCACAATGATGCGGACAAGGCGTAAATGAAGATCCAGATAAGGTCTGGCCCGATGAGAACGACGGGAACCACCACGGCCAGGATGGCCACGGTGATCAGGTACACGATGACCTTCACCCATGGGTGACTGGAGGGGGCGCCGACCCGCTGGTCCGTGTTCTCGGTGACCTGGCGCCCGCGTAGCCGTTCCAGCAGCGCGCGAAGGCGGGCCACCCGGGCGTCGATACGCCTGCGGGGAGGCCTGCGGCGGCGCTCCACCAGCCCGTGGAGAACTCCCCAAACGGGACCGTTCAGAATGCCGATCAGCACAGCGGCAAGAACAAGTGACGTAAGACCCAATACCCACCAGTCCGCCGACGGTGTGAGGCTCCAGCTGTATCGGCGCCCTGAGCACAGCCACGACGACCACCAGGGGTCCTCGCCGGCGTCAGGAGGGCCGCACTGTACGAGCGTTCTCGCCCAACCCAGCGACCATAGCCAGGAAAGTATTGCGGGGGCCGAGAGGGCACCCGAAATGGCAGCGAGGAGTCTCGTCACGACGAGGCTTTTGACCATGACCCGGTGGGGCCGGAGGCGTTTGTCGTCGGGATCAGGACCGAACTGGATAGTGCCTTCTGGTCTGGCCGGCAGCAGGATCAGTGCTGCGATAGGGTCAATCACTTCGATGCGGTTCTTGGAGTACACGATGTGGTCTTTGATGAGGGCCGACCGGTTGTAGACAGGGTGTTCCTCAGGGCCGGGGCCGCCGTTGCCGGCGCTCTTCCGGTCAAAGATCTTCTTGAACACAGGATCGTCGCCCAACGCCTTCGTGCCTATCGGTCCGGCGGGAACGAAATCAAACTTTCCCCACACGTTGATCCAACGAGTCGGGCGTGCGTTGGCCAGCCAGTCAGCCACAGGGTCCTCGCTGCGACCGCCCCATTCGGCGTAACCCAACAGGCTGAGGCCACTGCCGACGCTCACGAAGTTCGTGGCGCGGGCCCGGTCTTTGTTCTGGAAGAGCAACTGGCCGGTGATGGCGGCTCCCTGACTGTGCGCCACGACAGTTACGTCGACGCCGGAAGCGTGGTCCCATCGCACCAGCGTGTCGCTGACCCTCTGCCGCATGGCTGCGGCCTGCAGGGGCTTGCGTTTCCAGACCTGGGGGTCGCCGAGGAAATCCGCGAACAACGTCACGAGTTTGCCCAGCCACCGGCGGGCGCCGGGCACCTGGGCCAGGATGACGAGCACCAGGAGCACGACCAACGCTCCGATCAAAAGGATCATGCCTAGCGCCGCAACGAGCGCGTATATGCCGACCTGAAGAGCCCGTTTCGCTATCCACTTCAGGCTCCGCCGGTTGCGCTCCCCAGGGTAGAGATTCCAGCCGACGAGCTCCAGGGACCGGTCGAAGACGAGCCAGGCTGTGGCAAACGCCCACCAATACGTGGAGGTCGCAGTAGCCGGCGTGAAGTCGGAACCCCAGGAAGCCTCGGTAAAGAGGATGCGTACGTAGTCCGGGCGTCGGTCTCCTTTACATCCGCGGAGTACCCTGATCCAGACCTCAGGCGCGTCACCGACAGCGTGAGCCTTATCAATGATGAGCGGCGGGTCCTCATGGTCGCCGGCGAGGTCGACGGAGAGATCGTACAGGCTCTGCATTAGCGGCTGGGACCACTCCTGAAGCGTGCCGCCTTTCAACGCTTTCCCCATGCCGTGGACGAAAACCACTACATGGTCCGGCGGCCGATCAACCTCGGCGTGCCCTGGCTTCTTCCTTCCATTGCCGCTGAAGCGGTAGCCGCCTGTCCCCATAGCCATAGCTAATGATCAGTCTTGGATTCGGCCCTGCAAAGGGGTTGATCCGTTTAGCCAGCGGCCGCGGCGATCTTGTGTCCGAAGACCCGTAGGCGGAGACCCATACCGCCGCCTCCGCGGCCAGCTCCTAGCGGAGCGTAGCCGCCCATGAAAGGCCTTCCGAAACTGATTGCTGCCGAAGACCCTCCCACGAGGGTGGCGCAGATTCCACAACCACCAGGTCTCTGTCCAAGAAGGCCAAGGCTGTCTGGACTAGGTCGGATGCCAGGGCTGCTTCATTCCTTTTCAGGGAGTCGCCAACCTTTTGGACATGTAGTTCGACTTGGTCCAGGTCAGGCTGGGAGATGGCGTACTCTGCGGCCTCGTACAGCTGCCTTGCAGCCCACGCCGCCTCTTGAGGGTCATCACTTAGGCAAGTCCTGATTGCGTAGGCCACGGCGGCCGCTGCGTTCTGTGCGTAACCCATTTCAAAGACCCATTCAGCGTCGTCTGAGGGCCCAAAAGCGGCCGCCTCGGCGTCGAGCCCGTTCACGTCGCCGGGAACCCCTGACGCGGCGTCCCAGGCAGTCGATAGGATTTCCCGGAGCCGCTGGGCTTGGGCGTCTGTACCAGTCTTCTTCGCATATCTTATGAACAAGGGCATCAAGCGTTGAGCGCAGGCCGCCGAAAAGGCCATCTTTGCCCGGTGGTCCAGCTGAGCCAGCCTCGCTCTAAAGGCTGGCTCGTCATAGATTCGCAGAGTTTGCATCTTTATCACCACCAGGCTGTTGTTGGACTTGTAATGGTGGCCCCCTTGCTTTCTAGAAAATTCTGGCACGCACCGCAGATAGGATGGGACGTTCCGATACCTTGCGGGGAATAACATCGCAAAATCATCACTGCCTTACCCGACCGGCAAGCGATAGGAGTGGTCATGCCGTCACTGTCTTCCGAGACATTCGCTGCTGACCTAGAGGCAGGACTGGTGGACGTCGGCACCGTTACGGTTACCGAAAATGGCATCGTGTCCATCAACAGCCGCCCGGGCTATGACGATGACGAGTCGCGATCGTTCATTTTTCTGGACTCGGTCGACGAGATTCGGGCCAGCATCACCATTGATGACGCGGCCTGGCAGCCGATGTGGCCGGGCTGGACCCTGGAGAAGGCCTCGATCGCGATGTTTTCCGTGCACGTTCAGGAAGCCATCAGCACTGCGCCCGATTCGGCTACGACCCTCAAGCTGGTTGAGGGCGGCGTCCTCGCGGAGTAGGTCAATCCTGGGTGCCGCACACATCGGGGGAGGAGGGCATGCGTGTGCCCGTGACGGCAGTGACTTTCGGGCGGATCATAGGCCGGACTTTGCGGCTGGAGTAGACCAAGCCGCCGACGAGGATCCCGAGAGAGGCGATACTACAGCCGAAGCCCAAGAACTGAGGCCAGTTGGCCTCGAGATCCCGAAAACCAGGGAGAACACGCCGAAACCGTGGCCAGTCAGGAGAATCGCGCCCGCTGGAAGATAGAGCACGGTCCGGCAAATGGAGGCACCGGTACGCAAGGGCCGGCCCATTCCTGGCGTCCTGCAGCCCGCGGCGGGGATCCAGTCGGAGCGTCTGTCTGCGTGTTCTCGACAGGCGATGCCCGGCCCGGAGGGATAGGCTGGGCACGGCAGCTTCAAACAGTGGGGGCGTCTATTTTTCTGCGGCCGGGGGGACGAGAAATTTTGAACCGGATTCAACGCTTTGCCGGGATATGGCGCCACCGTGCGTGGCTGCGCGCCGGAGCCAAAGGGGATCACTTCCCCTCTGAGACTGTGGACGGGCTATTCGACGCGCTGGGACTTCGCGGCCGAGTCGTGATGAGCCAGTTTCCGATGACGGTCACCGTCATACTCGTCGCAGCGGCCGCCGCCATCTTCAGCCCCTCCACCTTGGCGGATGACCGCTTTCGGATGGCTTTGCTGGCGCACTTGGCCATCTTTGGCCTTTGCCTCGCCGTTCCCTGGGGAAAACTGCCGGCCGGCGCCTTCACCGTGATTCCAGTTGCTGACTGCCTGGCCATCGGGTTTACCAGGGAAGCCGGAGGTCCCAGCTTCAGTGTCTTGAGCCTGCTGCTGGTATTCCCCATGCTCTGGCTTTCCGTGGGGCGCGACCGCGTGCGCGTTCTCCTGGCAGTTCTCGCAGTCATCCTCAGCACACTGGTGCCCGCCGCGGCCCTCGGTTCAGACCACACCACGGGATCGATCATCCGAACGATCTTTCTTCCGCTCGTCATGTCGGCCATCGCCGTGACGGCCCACGTCGTAGCCCGTGCCCTCTACCGGCAGCGTCAGGCCCTGGAGCGGAAAGACCGGGATCTGGCGGACGCGCTTGCGGAGAGCGTCCGCCGGCAGCGGCTCCTGGATGCCGTGCTGTCTGCCGTGGGAGTTGGCGTCTGGGTAGTTGACCCGAACGGACGGGACGTCCTGACTAACAGCGCCATGCGGAGCGATCCCTCCTTGGCCCGCCTGACCGGTCCGGACGGCTCCGTCCAGCTGTTTCAAGGTGACCGCACGACCCTCGTCCTGCCGGAGCGGTTCCCGGTGGAACGGGCCGCCCGAGGGGAGACCTTTGCCGACGAGTTGTACTGGGTCGGTGAGGACGAGGAACAGCATGCCTATTCCGTCAGCGCCAGCACCATCCGGTCCGAAGACGGCGTCTGCAAAGGAGCCGTGATCACCTTCGCGGACGTCACGGCACTGATCCGTGCACTGGCGGCCAAGGATAATTTCGTAGCCACCGTCTCCCACGAGCTGCGCACCCCGCTGACGTCCATCCTCGGCTATCTGGAACTGGTTCTGGACGAGCCCGGCCACGAGGAGATTGAAGAGGAACTGCGGATCGTGCACCGCAACGCGACCCATCTTCTGGGACTCGTGAATGATCTTATTGCCGTCGCTGCGGAACGGGTTGAGCTCTCGCTGCAGGAAGCGGACCTTGCCAGCCTATTGTCCAATGTCGTCGCCTCCACACACGCCCAGGCGGCCGCGCGCGGTGTCGACCTGGTGCTCGAAACCGAACAGCCGCTGACTGCCCGGATCGATCCTGCCCGGATCCGGCAGGTACTCGGCAACCTGCTCTCGAACGCGATCAAATACTCGCCGGACGGCGGACAAATCACGGCAAGGGCCCACCGGGCCGGCACGGATCTGGTCTGCACGGTCAGCGACACCGGGGTGGGCATGAGCAGCATGGAACAGGAGCAGGCCTTCACTAAATTCTTTCGCGCAGCCCGATCCCGTGAGACTGCCATCCCCGGGGCGGGACTAGGGCTGCCGATCAGTAAGACGATCATCGAAGGCCATGGCGGTTCCATCAGCCTGACCAGCGAGGCAGGTCTGGGCACGACAGTCACATTTGTTCTGCCGGCAGCCTGAAAAACAACGGGCCTAAGCGGCTTCGGTGGGAGGTTGCGCCGGCGGGCTGCTCACTCCGCTGACCCGTCGCTTCCTTGTCGCCGCGTCGGGAGATGGCCGCGATGTGAAGCCTCCCGGACCACCATCCGGATATTCGCGAGCAGCACTGATTTCACCGCCCCGGCGTCGGGGACGTGCCCCCGCCTGAGCGCCCGTTCTAGGGAGCCGCAATACCCTTCGAGGCGCACGGCGCCAGCCATAGCGGAGCTGACTTTCAGGCTGATGAGTGCCTCGATCCCAGGTTCGATGTCCTCCGCGGCAAGGCCCTTGATGACCTTGGCCGCCCGGAGGGGCAGCATCAGCAGGTACTCCTCCATGAATGCCCGCGCTACCGCGTCGCCGGCCTCGTCCTTCAGCGCCTGCAGCGGGCCGTCATCGAGCACCGGAAGGTCGTGGTCGTCGGTCATCCTGCCTCCTCGGGTCGGTCGATGTGCCGATACTGCCCTGCCGACCTCAACACCGCGGGAAGGTTGCCGCAGGTTCCAATCAAGAGTTCGCGAGCTTTCCGCCAGGCCCCACGGGATCATCCATGCGTTGCTGTTCGTGGGCGCCGTCGCGTAGCCGGCCCGTGCCCAGCTGACCTTCAGCCGGACAGTGTTTTTGCTGTTCGCGGTGGTTGTCCGGTGCCTGGTCCGACGGCGCCGCGGAAGGGGACGTCCGGGACCGCGTTCCGGGAGTCGGTGACGCGGTACAAGTATCGGCAAGCACCCCTCATTGTGGGGGTAGGGATTTACCACGTATTTGAGGGGGAGCTCCCGTTTTTTCGCAAGGCGTCGGGACAAGAGTGAAGGTGTCCTGGAGCGGAAGCCGCGAATCCGAAGCTCCGGATGGCCGGGTCCGGCGCACTCCCCCCAGAAGCGCCGGACCCGGCAACCTACCAAGAAGCCGGCAGCGTCAACGGGCAAAGCTGAGGGAGATCCGGCATGGCAGTGTGCGGCTTGGCAGCGGCCTACGGGACGACCATGTCCGGCCTGATTATCAGACCGAGCATCGTCTCTCACGAAATCCACGATCAGCCTCGACGGTACACATGGGCTGGAGTCATCGGCCCAGGGAAACCTTGGTTTCAGCGGGATGCTCGCGAACGGGGCGCCGGGCGAAAGTAGTCGGTCAGGAATCCGGCGAGGACACTGGAGAGAACTAGAACCAGGGCCGGCGGGAGCGTCATGGGGCCAACGAACTCGCGGACGTCGACCCGGAAGAGGAGCAAGACGAGGACCCCGACGAGGACGTAGGCGATCGATAGCGCGGCGCCGATCATCGTGATGACCGTGCCCCGCGTTCGCATCTTCGTTTTGGGAAACTGCTTCGCGTACTCCTCCGCCGTACCGAATTCAGCCTCAGCCGGAGTCCCTGCGGCGGCCTCATGCGCGCGCACCTCGTCGAGCGTTTCTGCGATCTCGTCCTCGGACAACCCGCGAATTCGGAGGTTGAAGGTCAGCTTTCGTTCGTAGCTCATGGCTGTTCCTTTCGGGTGGATCGAAGAGTGGTCAAGGCGCTGTCCATCTGTTGCCAGGCAGCGACGGCCCGCTCCAGTTCGGTGCGGCCGTGCCCGGTGAGCGCGAATTGCTTGCGTCCCGGCCCTGCCCTGTCATGCTGCCATCTGTGCTCAACCAGGCCCTGGTCCTCCAGCCTCTTCAGCAGAGGGTAGAGCGTTCCGCCTTTGATTCGTTCGAAGCCGTGCTCCCTGAGCAGCTCGGCGATGGCGTAACCATGACTTTCGCCGTTGCGGAGCACGGCTAGCACCGCCTGCGGGAGCGCGGCGCGGATCAACTCCTGGTTCCAGTCGACCGTAGTCATGTATAGATAGTGACACTACCTAGGTAGCGGGTCGACTTCTGGCCCGTTTGAGGAAGGCGTTGATTCCTTCGGCCATGGCGGGGGACTGTGTCCAGTGCAGGTAGTGCCCGCCGGAAAGCACCTGGATCTCGTGATGCCGGACATTTCGTGATCGGCTCTCGTGCAGCCCGGTCTTCGATGGGTTTCCGCTGTCTTCGGCCAGGAACGTGAGGACGGGCATATCGTCCGGGTACATGAGGCCCTTAACCTTGCGCGCGTTCTCGGCAATTCGATTTCGTCTCGTCGAACACGGCCTGGTTGTCGAAGTTCCAGCTGGTCATGAGTCGGATCTGTTCACGTTCCCTGGCTGTGTGCCCGGCACCGTCCGGTTCGGCAAGTCCAGGCGCGATCGCGGTGACCCAGCGGACCACACCCGTGGTTGAAAGCATCCTGCCCCAGTTGATCCCGGCATCGGGTTCAATTGCGTCAGTCCGGCCCGTTCCGGCGGCCGGCACCGTGGGGTCAATTCCGACGACGGCCGACACTTCCTCCCGGTACTGGTTGGCATAGAAGAGGGTGTAAAAGCCAGCTATGGAGTGGCCCGCGAGGATGTAGGGGCGGTCGATGTTCAGTTTCGAGAGCGCTTCGTGAAGTTCGGCCGTGATGTTTTCAACGGTGCGATCCACGGGTGTCACGTCGCTGTAACCGTAGCCGAACCCTTCCACGACAACGACGTGGTATTCGCGAAGTTCCCGGATAAGCAGAGGACGAGCGCCGCCACAGTGGCAGCCACGAGACCCAGAATGCGGATTCTCCTGCGCCAGCTGCGTTCTCTGGCGGATGCCGCGAGAGTCATCGCTTGCTCCTCCTGTTGACCTTGACCTTGGCCTCAACGGTCCTTGCACGGCGGCCAGGGAAGCCAGGCGGCAGGGACAGCCCGAAGCCGTATCCTCGCGTCCCGCAGCCGGTCGGCGGGGATTGGGCCGGGGTCGCCCTGGCCGCTTTCGGATCCGGACCCGTCGGCGGCCTTCAGGGCGTATTCAACCCACCGCCGCCAACCAACGGGGTAGCGTTCGCTGTACCCGCCGGCGGCGACCGCGAGAACCAGCATCTCCAGCCGGTCCGCGGCGGACTCGGCCGTTTCGTCGCACGCGTCGCAACCGCAGGCCGGGAACACGAAGTCGTGGATCGAGCCGGCGTGAACGATGACCGCCGGATACCGGGTGAACACGAACGTTAGGGGTGCTGCCCCGGGCCTTCTGGGCGTAACGCGCACCGACTCCGCAACGCCGTCGGGCTGCCTCAGCAAATCAACGGAGGTGTCCGGACTGTCCTCGACGTCGACATTGTAGGCAACAGAGAGGTGGTTGATGAGGGCGCGGGCTACGACGTGCAGCCCCGCGAAGCGATCGAGGTGGGTTTCCACGCTGTATGAATCCGGCGAAGGCCCGTCCTCGCCCCAGCGCCGGCCATAAGGGATCAGCACTCCATCGCCGGAGTGGTGCGTGGCCTCCGGCAGGCTGGGGCGCACATATCGGAGCCCGGGCGCCACCGAGTCTTCATTTGGCCCCATGCGGCCATCGTAGCCCGCAGGAATCGGCTTGCAAGAAGTCCGCACGCGACCGCGGAAAATCCGGCCTATTTCCTTTACTAAACCGTTGTGATAAACACTTTTATGTGCGCTGATCGCCACCAAGATTTCGAATATCAGCACGGCTACGGCAACGCACGTTTTGAGCCTTTCAACGGCGGCATTGACGCTAGGGCAAGCAATAAAAGTAGTGGCGAAGACACCATATCCTGCGCCCTTTCCATAACGGGAACAGCAGGGGCGCCGTCGGCCCGTCATTCATATCAAAGGCTGCACAGCCCGTTCATTATCCTGGGGGAGAACTTGAAGGATCACACCGCACACCGTTCACTGGCGGCCGCAGCGCTCGCAGGCTTCCTTCTTGCCGGTACCGCGTGTGCAGGGCCACAGGCCAGTAGCACGCAGCCGACTGTCGTGGCACCTGTTGACACCACGACGCCAAGGTCGCAACCCGTGCCGGCGCCGACAACGGCCAAGACCTCGCCGGTGCCGGCGCCTGTCGTGAGCGACGCGCAAACGGCACCAGCCCACGGCGCGCCTTCCCCTGCCGTGCGGCAGACCTTCACCTTTCCGGACGGGCACATCTCTTTCACCTACCCTGCAGGGTGGACGATTCGGACAGAACAAGGCCCGTACCTGACTGACGAGAGCAAGGCGGGTTCCGTGTCCGCCATCGTGACGGACGGAACCGGGTCCGAGGTCGCCCGCGTACTTAGCGGGATGTACGGCGACGGCGCGGCCGGTCGGGTCAAGCGGACAGTTATCGACCAAGCGCCCGTGCCGGGGATCACCTCGAAGGAGCGCGTCCATTTCGGTTTCGTCAAGGATGAAATCCAGCCCACGGGCGGTGCGTACTACTTCATGGAGGTCCGGCTCGCCCACGAGTTCCAGCCGGCAGAGACGAGCTCCGGATCCAACCAGGTCCCGCTGGCCAACGGGATCATGACCGCTTCGGTCATCTTCGACTACGAGAAGCAGCCCGTCTTCGCTTCGATCGACGCAGCGAAGGCCTGGATGGCAACCGAACAGTACGTCCAGTTGAAGGCACTCCTGCTCAGCCTGAAGTACGTGTAGCTGACATACTCGGACCATGGCCGTCACCTTTGAATGCACAACACGGACAAGCATGCCCCGGGAAGAGCTGTTTGACCTCGCGCGTAGCATCGATGCCCACAAAGACTCGATGGCGCAGTCCAAGGAAGAAGCGGTGGCCGGCGTCATGTCTGGCCTCATCTCCTTGGGGCAGGAAGTGACTTGGCGGGCGTGGCACTTCGGTGTGCCAATTCGAATGACCAGCCGGATCACCGAAATGCAAGCGCCCATTTATTTCGTCGATGAACAGGTCAAGGGCCCGTTCCGCCGCTTCCGGCACGTTCACGAATTCACTGAGGACTCAGATGGAACCGTGATGGTTGACCGCGTCGAGTTCGGGGCGCCCTTCGGCCCGATCGGGCGCCTAGCGGAGAAGCTGGTCCTGGCCCGCTATCTTCACCAACTCATTGAGCAGCGCAATCAGCACCTGACTGCCGGTGAGAGGGCGTGATCAGGCCCGTCCCGGACTTCACTCCGAGGCGCGCCCCTGCGGCCGCGAGTGCGGGATGTGTCCCTGGCGCGCGGCCTCACGGACAAGGAGCCGGATGTTCGCGTACAGCACCGCCTTGACGGCCAGCGGGTCCAGCCTCTGCCCTCGCCGGATCCGCAACTCAAGTTCCTGGCAGCATCGTTCCAGCCGCAAGGCGCCCGCCATTGCTGAGGTGGCCTTCAGGCTCACCACGGCATCCCGGGCCGCCCGCAGGTCCCCACCGGCAAGGTCGTGGAGTATTTTCGCCGCCCGGCCGGGCAACATCTGCAGGAAGTCGTCGATGAATGCCTGCGCGAAGGCGGGCCCGACCTCCACCGCGAGCGCCTGCAGCGGGCCGCCATCCAGCACCGGGACGTCGTCCCCGCCCGTCACGCCACACCGCCGACTGCTGCCTGCTGCATCTTCGCGCCGCCCATCGCTCAGCCCGCCGCGCCCGTGCTGCGCGGCTCCATGAAACACCTTCCCGCGGGGACCTCAAGACGGAGGAAGCTTTCCCCGATGTTCGGATCAAGATCGCCTGTGACCGTCGGGGCAGGCACGGGCGCAACCCCGGTGCGCCGACTAACATGGGGACGTGAACGAGACTCTTCCTCCCTGCCCCGAATGCTCCAGCGTGTACACGTACCAGATGGGCGCCTTGCTTGTCTGCCCGGAATGCGGCCACGAATGGTCATCCGTGCCGGTTGAATCAGATGAACCGGGGGAGCGCGTCATCAAGGACGCGGTGGGCAACGTGCTGTCCGACGGCGACACCGTCACCGTCGTCAAGGACCTCAAGATCAAGGGAAGCTCCAGCGTCATCAAAGTGGGCACCAAAGTGCGCGGCATCCGCCTCCTGGACGGCGTGGGGGACCACGACATCGACTGCAAGGTGGACGGCGTGGGCCCCATGCAGCTCAAATCAAGCGTGGTGAAGAAGGTCTAGGGACGGGCTGCGGGACCGGCGTGGAAAATTCCGTGAGGGCGGCCGACGTCGTGGTCATCGGCGCAGGCCAGGCCGGCCTGTCCGCCGCCTACCACCTCGCCCGCCGCGGCTTCATGCCTGCTCAACGCACCACCACCGGCACTGACACGGGCGGCCAGTCCGGGCGAACGTACGCCGTGCTGGACGCCGAGGACGGCCCGGGTGGCGCCTGGCGGCACCGCTGGATGAGCCTGCGGATGGCCACGGTCAACGGAATCAGCGACCTCCCCGGCGTCCCGCAGCCGGACGTCGATCCGGCCGAACCCAGCTCGGCATTCCTGACCCGGTACTTTGCCGGCTATGAGCGTGAACTCGGCATCGCCGTCGAACGGCCGGTCAAGGCGCTCGCGGTCGAGCGCGAGGACGCCGGTCCCGCCGGACGGCTGCGTATCACGACGTCCGACGGCGGATGGTCGGCGCGCGCTGTCATCAACGCCACGGGAACCTGGACCAGGCCGTTCTGGCCGATTTATCCCGGACAGTTCACGTTCACGGGGCGCCAGCTCCACGTCGCGGACTACGTCTCCGCCGAGGAGTTCCGCGGGCTGCACGTCATCGTCGTGGGCGGCGGCATTTCCGCCGTCGGGCTGCTCGACGAGATCTCAAAGGTGACCTCAACCAGTTGGTTCACGCGCCGCGAGCCCGTGTGGCGGGAGGCGGCGTTTGACCGGCAGGCGGGCCATGACGCCGTCGCCCTCGTGGAGGACCGCGTGCGGCGGGGGCTGCCGCCGCAGAGCGTCGTGTCAGCCACCGGGCTCATCTGGACCCCCGCGCTCCGGGCAGCGGCCGCGCGCGGCGTGCTGGAGCGTCGCCCCATGTTCAGCGGCATAGAGCCCGACGGCGTGCGGCTGGCAGACGGCAGTCTGCTCGCCGCGGACGTGATCCTCTGGGCCACGGGATTCCGCGCCGAGCTGGAACACCTGGCGCCGCTGCACCTGCGCGGGCCGGGCGGCGGCATCGCCATGGACGGCACCCGGGTGGCGGCGGAGCCGCGAGTGCACCTCGTGGGCTACGGGCCGTCATCATCGACCATCGGCGCCAACCGCGCCGGCCGGGCCGCCGTCGCGGAACTCCTGAAGCTCCTGGATGCGCAGCACGGCTGAGCGGGATTCACGGTAAGTTTGCACAGGAGCCTGCCCGGCCGGCGACAGGCGAACGTGTACGAACAATCAGCAGGGAAGAGGCGGCGGCAACACGTGGCAGAGAACAGTCTTGGGCACCTTCTGGGCACGCTGCGGAGGTACCCGGACGTCGAGGCCGCCAACCTGCAGGCATGGGACGCCACCGACACACTTCTGCTGGACACCGCCGCGGAACTCCTGACACCGGAGACCAGGGTAGCCGTGATCGGAGACCGCTACGGGGCGCTGACGCTGGGACTGCTGGGCGGCCCGGGTACGGCTCCGGCGCCGCAGGTCCGCGTGCACCAGGACCTCGTCACCAGCGAGCGGGCGCTCCGGCACAACGCGGCCGCACTCGGCATCGACGGGGGCTTTGAGCAGCTGCCGCTGGGCGCGGAACTGCTGGAGGGCGCCGACGTCGTCCTGCTGCAGCTGCCCAAGACGCTCGCCGAACTCGAGGAGATTTCCGACGCCGTGGCCCGCCACGCGCCGCAGGGCGCCGTCTTGCTCGCAGGCGGGCGCGTCAAGCACATGTCCCTGGGCATGAACGCGGTGCTCGGGCGGTTCTTCGAAACGGTCCAGCCCCAGCTGGCCCGGCAGAAATCGCGGGTTCTCCTGGCCTCGGAGCCAAAACCCGTCGAACCCGCCCCGCCGTATCCGGTGACGGAGCACAACGCCGAGCTCGATCTGCAGGTGTGCGCGCACGGAGCCGTTTTTGCCGGCACCAAACTCGACATCGGAACGCGTTTCCTGCTGGAGTTCCTCCCGGGGATGCCCTCGGCGGCCACCGCGGTGGACCTGGGCTGCGGAACCGGGATCCTGGCCGCCATGTACGCGCGCCGCCATCCCGATTCGGCGGTCATCGCAACGGACCAGTCGGCAGCGGCCGTCGCTTCAGCGCGGGCCACAGCGACGGCAAATGGCCTGGGCGGGCAGATCACGGTGCTCCAGGACGATGCCATGAGCTCCGTTCCGGCCGGAAGTGCCGGCCTCATCCTGCTGAATCCGCCATTTCATCTGGGAGCCAGCGTCCATGCAGGGGCCGGGATCAAGATGTTCGAGGCAGCGGCCCGCGTCCTTGCCCCCGGCGCTGAGCTCTGGACGGTGTTCAACAGCCATCTCCACTACCTCCCGGCGCTTGAAAGGCTGGTCGGGCCCACCGCCGTAAAGGGCAGGAACCCCAAGTTCACCGTGTCCGTCAGCGTCAAACGGCACGGACGGTGAGCAGCAACGGAACCGCCGGGGCGTCCGCGATTCCGCCTGCGCGTGGGACGTACCCGTATACCGGGGCGTAACGTACGATTCAGACATCGATACTGGCCAACCGACGATGCTTAGGGGAATCCTTGACTGAGATCCGCCAGCCCACACCGCGGCGCGGAACTAACCTGCCCCGCATGGGAGACTTCAACCTCACCGTCATCCTGGACGCCGTTCGGCGGTCAACCGGGGGCCTCAGCCGTGTCGAACTGGCGCAGATCGTCGGACTGTCACCCCAGACCATCTCGAACATCTCCCGCCGGCTCCTGGACCAGAGCCTCATCGTGGAAGCCGGCAAGGAAGGGAGCGGGCCAGGAAAACCGCGGACCATCCTCCGGCTGAATCCAGCGGGAATGTATGCCGTGGGCGTGCATCTGGATCCCGCGGTGGCCACCTTCGTCGTCCTGGATCTGGTGGGCGCCGTGGTGCAGCACTCGCGGGTAAAGACCCCGGACAGCGGCGACCCTGAGGCGGTCATCGCTGCCATTGCCGCCGAGATCGAAAAGCTCGTCGAAGCGTCGGGCGTGGACCGGGAGAAGATCGCCGGCCTGGGCGTCGCAGCCCCCGGTCCGATCGACCACGACAACGGAGCAGTGGTGGAACCGCCGCTCCTTGACGGCTGGGACCGGGTTCTGCTGCGTGATGCCCTGGCCGATGCCACGGGCCTTTCCGTCCTCATGGACAAGGACGTGACCAGTGCGGCCGTCGCGGAAACCTGGGCGGGCGGCCCCAGCGGCGCCGGCAGTTTCGTCTTCATGTACATGGGCACGGGCATCGGCTGCGGCATTGTCCTCAACGACGAGGTGGTCCGCGGCACATCAGGAAACGCCGGCGAAATCGGCCACATCATCGTCGACCCGGACGGCCCGCCCTGTGACTGTGGCCTGCGCGGTTGCGTGAAGTCCTCCTGCATCCCGCAGGTCCTGGTGGCCCAGGCCCAGGCGGCAGGGATCCTGTCGGATGAAGGTCCCCTGACCGGCGGCTCCGTGGTGCAGGAACGGTTCGCCCAGCTTTGCGAGGCCGCGGATGCTGGCAACAGCGCAGCCGCGGCAATCATTGACAAGTCGGCGGTGCTGGTGGCCCGGGCGGCGTCGGTCGTGGCCAATACGCTCGACGTGGACCGCGTCGTCTTCGGCGGCCCGTTCTGGGGCTCCCTGTCACGGCGCTACCTGGAGCTAGTCCCGGACCTGATCCAGCAGAACAGCGATGCGGGAAACATCCACGCCATCGAAGTGGTGGGCACAGGCGTGGGGGAGGACGTGGGCGCCATTGGCGCCGCCTGCCTTGTCCTGGAGCACACGCTGGCGCCGCGCGCCCAGCGGCTGCTACTGGAGGGCTAACGCGTCAGTCGATGTCTTCGACGATGGTCCCGTAGGGAATCGTGTCGTCGAGATGCGCCTGGTGGCCTTTGGGTATGAACAGCACCCGGACGCCGTGCAGTTGGTCCGCTGCGGACTGGAGGAGGACCGGGCGGACCGTGTCAACAAAGCGAGGGTCCTTGCCGACGAGGTATTCCTGGTAACTGGCTGGTAGCTGGGTCATTGCATCAGGATAGACCCGTTCCTTCGCCAAGGGGAGGGTATACCCCGGCGGCCGGAATCGCCGGGGTACCCGCGTCCTCACGGGGAGCAACTGATCCTCAGTCCGCGCTGGCCGGGCCGAGATTTGCTCCCTTAGTAACCGCTAGTTGTCTCAGTTGTAACTTCGGCCTTGGCCGTTTTTGCGTAGACGTTCTTGCTCACCACGTACGCGTGCTGGTCGAGCTTCATGGCCTCCTGGTTGACCTCGGTCAGCTTGGTGTCTGAGAGCTGTTCCACCTTGACGAGGTCCAGGGTCTCCTGGTCAGCGCCGCCTACGGCCGTCACCTTCACCAGGCCTGTGCCGGCTGAATAGTACTTACGCTGGTGGCCAACGGCGGGTTCCAGGGGGTTGCGTTCATCAATCACCAGCACATCGTCGTAGCATCCGGTGGGAACGCAGACCCGTTGTTTCTCCTGGAAGACTTGTCCGCAATCCAGGAAGTCCACGTTGGGTGCGTGCGCCTGAACATAGCTTGGGGTTCCGGTCCGCGGCTCAGCCTGCATTGCGATTCCCGCCTGGGCCTCGTCAAGTGAGTTTATGAAGGTGCTTGGGGCCCCTGTGAACTTGCCGTTTTCGTACTCTTCCGGGTATTCCCCGAAGAGCCAGACTGTTCCGCTCTCGGTCTGGGCAAAGAAGGCCAGTTCCGATTCCACGAGCTCGCCGTCGGAGTAGTCACGGTCCCACATGACAAGGGTCTTCACGCCGTCAATCACCTTGGTCAGTCCGGTGACGGTGTGCACGACCGTCCGCTTGGTCGTGGCATCAGCACTCTTGACATCGCCTGTTGTTGTGTACTGCGAGCCGGGCTTCAGGGGAAACCACTTGTTGTCCAATTTCGGTGTCTGTTGGAATTCGGCGGGATCATAATTTATGGCGGACCCTGGTCCGCAAAGTTCCGCGGCATTTGCTGTCTCTGTGCCTGTCGGCGGGGCTGAGGCCGACGTCGCTGTCGTCCCAGTGGGTGATGCCGAACCCGACGTCCCGTTGGACGTGGCCGGCGGGGTGGTGCCTCCCTGCGGTGAACACGACGTCACTGTCGTCAACGCCAGTAAGAGCACGAAAGCGGAGCCGATCACTGTTGGTCGTTTGTGAGGCTGGAACATCTCGGTGGCCTTTCGCCGTTGGAATTAATGGCTTCCAGCAACGGCAACGCGCTGCTCTCCGATGCGGAGGGCAGTCGCGGTGCGGCGCTGGTGATACCGCGCCTGGGCAAAGGGGACGATGCGACGCCGCCCTTTGAAGGGCGCGGAATAGGGTCTCTCGGGGCAAATCACCGAGGAACGTCCAGAGGGCCTCCTTACGGTGAGACCGTGTCAATTCCGGATACGACGTGCACAAATGATGGACCCAATTCGTCCGTTTGAAAAGGGGCACTGCCGTGAGAGGGTAGCCATGGGACGCCTCCCGGCGAAGAATATTCTGAAACTGCAACGGCGCGAGCGTAAGAATGCGTCTTAATTCGATGGCCGACTTGAACGCAGGCCCGGGCGGCTAATAGAGTCCTATACAAGTTACCGAGGTAACGTGTCAGCGATCCTCCGCTGTGGATGTGCCGCCCGCCGGCAGCCAAGGAGGGTGTGGGTGCCCCCATGTGGGCCTGACATTTGCTCACGGACAACTTCTATTCAGGCGTAACAGTCGCGGCTGCGCCCTGCCGAAGTTCATTCCGTGTTCCCCAAACTCAATTCATTGACCGCACGCTGCACGGGCTTCCGCCACGGCAGCACCGCCTTCAATGGCCCATAGCCAAGGACGCAAATGTCACCACCCAGCCTTATTGACACACATCCGAATCTTTCCGACACCGCACCGGTGGCGCTGTCCTATGAGCTCTTCCCGCCGCGTTCGCCTGCGGCCGCCGAGACGCTCTGGACCACCATCCGCGAGCTCGAGACCACCGATCCCGACTACGTCTCCGTTACATACGGTGCCAGTGGCTCCAACCGGGACACCGCCGTCGAACTCATCAACCGCCTGGTGCTGGAGACCACCCTCCGGCCGCTGGCCCACCTGACCTGCGTCGGCAACACTCCGTTGGAGCTGGCCGAAATCATCGGTGAGCTCCTGGACGCCGGGGTGCGCGGCATCCTGGCCCTCCGCGGAGACCAGCCGAAGGACAGCGGAGAGCCCGTCAGCGGGTCGCTGCGCTACGCCCAGGACCTGATCGAGCTCATCCGGCGGGTGGAGCAGCGGCGTTCGGCACTGCTCTGCGCCGGCAAGGTTGCGGTAGGCGTGGCAGCCTACCCCACGCGGCACCCGGAATCGCCGAGTGAAGCGCACGACGTCGAGGTCCTGCTGGCCAAGCAGCGCTCCGGCGCTGACTTCGCCATCACCCAGGTGTTCTTCCGCACCGAGCAGTACGCGGACCTGATCACCAGGGCGCGCCGTGCCGGCGTCACCATTCCGATCATCCCGGGCGTCATGCCGCTCACGAGCCTGCGCAGGCTCAAGCGCCTCGGCGAGCTGACCGGCGTCGAACCGGCACCGGAACTCATCGAGCGGCTGGCCGCGGCGGACACCGACGCCGATCGGCTCCGCATCGGTGTCAGTGCCACCGTGGACCTGGCCAACGCGGCCCTGGAGGCCGGAGCGCCCGGCCTTCACCTGTACACGTTCAACGAACACCAAAGTGCGCTGGAGGTGCTGGACAAGCTGTCGCTAGCCCGGCCGGCGCGTTCCGCCAGCCGCCTCAACGCGATCGCCCGCCGCCAGCTCGCCAGCTGACCACACCCAATACCTGCAAGCTTTCCCAACCATTCAAGGAAATTCACATGACTGAGAAGAACACCGCGTTCCCGTCCGCCTCGATCCTGGGCTACCCGCGCATCGGACGCCGCCGCGAACTGAAGAAGGCCGTCGAAGCCTACTGGGCCGGCAAGATCGACGCCGCCGCCCTTGACGCCGCCGCCAAGGAAATCCAGCTGGGCACTGCCAAGCGCCTGCAGGGCCTGGGCCTGACCGAAGTCGCCGCGGTTCCGGGCACGTTCTCCTTCTACGACCAGGTCCTCGACGCCGCTGCCCACCTCGGCGCCGTTCCGGCCCGTTTCGGCAACCTCCTCAACGAAGAGGGCCAGCTGGACATCGACGGTTACTTCACCCTCGCCCGCGGCAACAAGGAACAGCAGCCGCTGGAAATGACCAAGTGGTTCGACACCAACTACCACTACCTCGTGCCGGAAATCGGCCCGGAGACCAACTTCGCGCTGACCTCCAACCGCATCGTTGAAGAGTTCGAATACGCCCTCGCCAACGGCGTGGAGACCCGACCGTACATCGTCGGCCCGGTCACCTTCCTGCTCCTGAGCAAGGCTTCCGACGACGCCCCGGCCGGCTTCAGCCCGCTGTCCCGCCTCGAGGACGTCCTCCCGGTCTACACCGCGCTGCTCGAGAAGCTGGCCGCCGCCGGCGCCAGCTGGGTCCAGCTGGACGAGCCCGCCCTGGTGGTTGACCAGGACACGTCCGCCGAGGAGATCCAGGCCCCGGTCGCCCGCTCCTACGAGGTCCTCTCCGCGGTTGCCCAGCGCCCGCAGCTGTTCGTCTCCACCCCGTACGGCGCGCTGAACGGCCAGCTCGGAACCCTCGCCGCCACCAACATCGACGCCCTGCACATCGACGTTTTCAAGGGCGCCGTCCCGTCCGCAGCAGCGCTTGCCGCACTGGGCAACAAGACCCTGGTTGCCGGCGTCGTGGACGGCCACAACATCTGGCGGAACGACCTGCAGGCCTCTGCGGACAAGATCGCCGAACTGAAGAAGTCCGTGGCCAAGCTGGCCATCAGCACGTCCACTTCCACCCAGCACGTCCCGCACGACGTCCACGAAGAGGCACAGCTGTCCGAGCAGCTCCGCAGCTGGCTGGCATTCGCCGACCAGAAGGCCGTTGAGGTTGTCACCCTCGCGGGCCTGCTGACCGACGCTGCCGCCGTGCAGCCGGCCATTGACGAGGCCACCCGTATCATCGCTTCCCGCGCCGCCGCCGAGGGCGTCCAGCGCGCCGACGTCCGGGCCCGCACCGCGGCCCTGACCCCGGCCGACTTCAACCGCTCCGAGTACTCGGTCCGCGAAGCCGCCCAGGAAAAGGCCCTGCACCTGCCGCCGCTGCCCACCACCACCATCGGCTCCTTCCCGCAGACCTCCGAAATCCGTTCGGCCCGTGCCCGCAATAACAAGGGCGACCTCACCAACGAGCAGTACGAGCAGCTCATGAAGGACGAGATCAAGCGCGTTGTGGAGCTGCAGGAAGAGCTCGGCTACGACGTCCTGGTGCACGGCGAGCCCGAGCGCAACGACATGGTCCAGTACTTCGCCGAGAACCTGGAAGGCTTCGACGTCACGGTCCACGGCTGGGTCCAGTCCTACGGCTCACGCTGCACCCGCCCGTCCATCCTCTGGGGCGACGTCACCCGCAGCGCCCCCATCACGGTGGCCTGGGCCGAGTACGCCCAGTCCCTGACCAGCAAGCCGATGAAGGGCATGCTCACCGGTCCGGTCACCATCCTGGCCTGGTCCTTCGTCCGCGACGACCAGCCGCTGGGCGAGACCGCCAACCAGGTCGGCCTGGCGCTGCGCGACGAAATCGCCGACCTCGAAGCCGCCGGCATCAAGGTCATCCAGGTGGACGAGCCCGCCCTGCGCGAGCTCCTTCCCCTGCGCAAGGCCGACCAGGCCGCCTACCTGGACTGGTCCGTGAACTCGTTCCGCCTGGCCACCGCCGGTGCCGCCGACGCCACCCAGATCCACACGCACCTGTGCTACTCCGAGTTCGGCGCCATCATCGACGCCATCGACGGACTGGACGCGGACGTCACCTCCATCGAGGCCGCACGTTCACGCATGGAGGTTGTCCACGACCTCGAGTCCCACGGCTTCGGCCGGGGCGTCGGCCCGGGCGTCTACGACATCCACTCGCCGCGCGTCCCGGGCGAGCAGGAAGTCACCGAGCTGCTCAGCACCGCCGTGAAGCACGTTCCGTCCCGCCAGCTCTGGGTCAACCCGGACTGCGGCCTGAAGACCCGCGGCTACGCCGAGACCGAAGAGTCCCTGCGCAACCTCGTCGCGGCCACCAAGAAGGTCCGCGCGGAACTGCTCGAAGGTGCAAAATAAGAATATGACGTAGCCGCTGATCGAGCTTGAGACTGCTGAGCTTGCCGAGATCCAGGTTTCGGCAAGCTCAACCAGCGGAGCATGCGGCAGGTCATCCAGCACCACGGGCGGTCACCTTTGGGTGACCGCCCGCCGTCGGCGTTTAATCATCGATTGCTGAGCAGACGCCGTTTTGAGCCCTCAAAAGGGCTGTTATGGAGCAATCGATTCGAATAGGGGAGTTCAGGACTCCCAGACGATTTCGTCGTCGACGACGCCGTCCTCGTCCGCCGACGCCACCAGGACCTCGTCGGTGAAGTGGGAGCCGAGGGTGAAGTCAAGGACGAAGTAGCGCTCGGGCTGCCCGGGGAAGATGCCCACGTGGCCGAGTTTGAGCGCCTTCAGGAACACGGCATTGGTGAGCTGGCTCTTGTCCGTGACGCCGAAGACCTTCTGCAGGTGCTCATCCTTGATGGCGTTGCAGTGGAACCGGAGGTACTCCTGCGCGCTGGTGCCCTCCTGCTCGAGTTCTTCGGCGATCATCTCGCGGACCTCGTCCACGAGCTCGGGGAGGTAGCGCAAGCGGTAGTCCACCTTGTGCATGGCCGCCTCATCGAAGTGGTCGTGCGCGTTGATGTTCAGGTCGAGCTCAAGGCGTTGGCCAGCCAGCTCATGCTCCGCGGCGATGTTGTGGTCCCTGCCGTGGTTGAGTTCGATTTCTCCGAAGTGCCGGCTCGCTACCTTGGTCATATCTTCAACATAGACCCGAAAAGCACCGCATTCCAGCATCGGGCCTTATTTATCTGAGGACCCCATGCTGCCCAGTGTGTCTGCGAGCAGGTCCACGAACAGCTGCACCCGGGCGGTCTTCTTGTCGTTGATCAGCAGCGCGAAGACGTTGCGGGCCAGCCTGATCTCGGGAACGTCGAGCACCACCACGCCTGCCGGGCGGTGGCGCAGGGCGAGCTCCGGCACCAGTGCAGCGCCCAGCCCGGCGGCTGCCATTTCGAGGCTGGCGTGGAAGTCGTCGCTGTATGCCACCACGCGCGGGTGCAGGTTGCAGCTGGCAAAGAGCCGCTCGATCACGGTGGCGTCGCTCGTGCCGGGGTGGTGCATGATCCACGGCATGTCCGAGAGGTGGTCGGCCGCCACCTTGGCGTCCGTTCGGAATCCCCAGCCGGTGGGCAGGACCACGCGGAAGTTGTCATCTCCGATCCATTGCCGGTTGATGGTGTGCGGCCACGCCAGCCCGGACTGGCCCACCTGATACACGAGCGCCACGTCAAGGTCGCCGCCGGTGCGCAGCCCCTGGATGGTCTGGGCGGGCTCGGCGACGGAGACCCGCAGGTCGATGCCGAGACCCTTCCACGCCGGATTTTTCAGGATCCGCGGGAGGACGTACGTGGCGAGGCTGGGGAAGATTCCGAGACGCAGCTCCTGGCTGGTGGTGTCGTGGGTCTTGGACGCGGCGGCCATCAGCGCCTCGATGTCAGTGAGGACCTTGGCCGCGTGGCGCGCCATCACGATGGCGGCGTCGGTGGGCACAACGCTCCGGGCCGACCGCTGGAACAGGTGGACTCCCGTGTCGCGTTCCAGGGCCGACATCTGCTGGGAAACGGCCGAGGCCGTGTACCCGAGCCTGCTCGCCGCGGCCGCGAAGGATCCCAGCCGGGTGACCTCCAGCAGGGTCCTCAGATGCACGGGGTTGACCACCAGCCCACCTTACTCTCGATGCTGTTTACCGGCGAAAAAAGTTGGCCACCCATCCGTGTTCCTGACGGTTCCGAATTTCCAGACCATCGATACTGTGCTACTCGCGGGCCGGCTTCCAGTCCGGCTACCTGGACGTGCAGCAGATCGTGCTGGACCGCCGGGAGGCGCAGCTGTAATCCGGCGTTTCCTTAATCACAGGAGGGACCCTGAAGCGCGCTTCAGGGTCCCTTTTTTGTGTCCGGGGCCACCCGATGTGGTGCCGCCCGGGACCCGCGACACGCCGTCTTCGAGACGACACGCTGGCGTTTAAATGTGGCTAAGTACTCCACAGGGTGTGGATTTCGTCCTCGAAAAAGCCGGAATCCCGGACATTTTGAGGGCACCCGCCTGTGGATTAAAAGTGCATTAAATGACATACTTGTAATACATCATCTTGGGGTCCCGCCGGGGGCCGTGCACTACATGTAGTATCGACATACAGATTGAGCGGGGCACAGGCGAGGCCGGCAACGGACAGTAGTTTCGGTCCGGGGCAGTGTCCACCGCAGCGATGAGTAGAGACTTCAGATACTTCAACAAAGGGGACAGTGACCATGACCGTTACGGTTTACACGAAGCCGGCCTGTGTTCAGTGCAACGCGACGTACCGCGCGCTGGACAAAAAGGGCATCACCTACCAGAGCGTGGACATCTCCCAGGACGCGGACGCCCTCGAGCGCCTGAAGTCCCTGGGCTACATGCAGGCTCCGGTTGTTGTCACGGACCAGGACCACTGGTCAGGGTTCCGCCCGGACAAGATCGAAGAGCTGGCGCTGAGCGCCGCCGCTTCGGTGGCTTAAGCTTCCCACGCCGTTTCCGGCAGAGAATTCCTATGTAGGTGAGGTGACTCCCATGGCCGCGCCGGCACTTGCCGATGCGCCGGTCGCAGCCCAGGCTGCGAACACGACGCCTGTAAACAGCACGATGACTGTAAACAGGACATACAGTCACCTCATCTACTTTTCCTCGGCCTCCGAGAACACCAAGCGCTTCATTGACAAGCTGGGTGCGGATGCCGCCAGGATACCGCTCCATGCGAAGGACGAACCGCTCACGGCCTGCGAGCCCTTTGTGCTGGTTGTTCCCACTTACGGCGGGACAGGCGGCGAGGGCTCGGTGCCGAAGCAGGTCATCAGGTTCCTGAACAACCCGCAGAACCGGCGCCTACTTCGAGGCGTGATCGGGGCGGGAAACACGAATTTCGGGGACAACTACTGCATGGCGGGGGACATCATCGCCGCCAAATGCAACGTCCCCCACCTATACAGGTTCGAACTCATGGGCACGCCGGAAGACGTCTCCCGTGTACAAGAAGGATTGGAAGAGTTTTGGACACGACTGTCGCAGACACAGAAGTAACCAGGTCCGAGGAAAGGGACACGTCCATGGATACGGCCGCCGGAGCTGTTGAAAAGCAGGAGAAGCCGGCGCTGCCCGCTGCCTACAAGGGCTTGGGCTACCACGAGCTCAACGCCATGCTGAACCTGTACGGTCCCAACGGCGAGATCCAGTTCGAGGCGGACCGCGAGGCCGCCCACCAGTACTTCCTGCAGCACGTGAACAACAACACGGTCTTCTTCCACGACCTCGAGGAGAAGCTCGACTACCTGGTGAAGAACCAGTACTACGAGCGCGAGACGCTCGACCAGTACACGATGAACTTCATCCGCGAGCTCTTCAAGCGCGCGTACAAGAAGAAGTTCCGCTTCGAGACCTTCCTGGGCGCCTTCAAGTTCTACACGTCCTACACGCTGAAGACGTTTGACGGCAACCGCTTCCTGGAGCGCTATGAGGACCGCGTGTGCATGGTTGCCCTGCACCTGGCCCGCGGCGACGAACAGCTGGCACTGCAGATGGTGGACGAAATCATCGAGGGCCGCTTCCAGCCGGCCACCCCCACGTTCCTGAACGCCGGCAAGAAGCAGCGCGGCGAGCTGGTCTCCTGCTTCCTGCTCCGCATCGAAGACAACATGGAGTCGATCGGCCGTTCCATCAACTCCGCGCTGCAGCTGTCCAAGCGCGGCGGCGGCGTGGCGTTCGCGCTGACCAACATCCGCGAGGTCGGTGCGCCGATCAAGCAGATCGAGAACCAGTCCTCGGGCGTTATCCCCGTGATGAAGCTCCTCGAAGACAGCTTCTCCTACGCCAACCAGCTGGGTGCCCGCCAGGGTGCCGGTGCCGTGTACTTGCACGCCCACCACCCGGACATCTACCGGTTCCTGGACACCAAGCGGGAGAACGCGGACGAGAAGATCCGGATCAAGACCCTCTCCCTCGGCGTCGTGATCCCGGACATCACGTTCGAGCTGGCCAAGAAGGACGAGGACATGTACCTGTTCTCGCCGTACGACGTCGAACGCGTCTACGGGATGCCGTTCTCGGACGTCTCGGTCACCGAGAAGTACTACGAGATGGTGGACGATTCCCGGATCAAGAAGACCAAGATCAAGGCGCGCGAGTTCTTCCAGACCCTCGCCGAGATCCAGTTCGAATCCGGTTACCCGTACATCATGTTCGAGGACACCGTGAACCGGGCCAACCCGATCGACGGCAAGATCATCATGTCCAACCTGTGCTCCGAGATCCTCCAGGTTTCGCAGCCCACCACGTACCATGACGATCTTTCCTACGACGAGACCGGCAAGGACATCTCCTGCAACCTGGGCTCGCTGAACATCGCGAAGACCATGGACTCGCCGGACTTCGGCCTGACCATCGAGACGGCCATCCGCTCGCTCTCGGCTGTGTCGGACATGTCCAACATCACCTCGGTGCCGTCCATCGCCCGCGGCAACGACCAGTCGCACGCCATCGGCCTGGGCCAGATGAACCTGCACGGCTACCTGGCCCGCGAGCGGGTCCACTACGGTTCCGACGAGGGCCTGGACTTCACCAACATCTACTTCTACTCGGTGGTGTACCACGCGGTCCGCGCCTCCAATAAGCTGTCCATCCAGACCGGCCAGACCTTCGGGGGCTTCGAGAAGTCCAAGTACGCCTCGGGCGAGTTCTTCGACAAGTACACGGAGCAGGAGTGGGTGCCGCAGACCGAGAAGGTCAAGGAGCTGTTCAAGAACATCCACATCCCGACGCAGGACGACTGGCGCGAGCTGAAGGCTTCCGTCATGGAGCACGGCATCTACAACCAGAACCTGCAGGCTGTTCCGCCCACCGGCTCGATCTCCTACATCAACAACTCCACCTCCTCGATCCACCCGGTGGCGTCCAAAATCGAGATCCGCAAGGAAGGCAAGCTGGGCCGTGTGTATTACCCGGCGCCCTACCTGACCAACGACAACCTGGAGTACTACCAGGATGCGTACGAGCTCGGCTACGAGAAGGTCATCGACACCTACGCCGCTGCCACGCAGCACGTGGACCAGGGCCTGTCCCTGACGCTGTTCTTCAAGGACACCGCCACCACGCGCGACATCAACAGGGCCCAGATCTACGCTTGGAAAAAGGGCATCAAGACCATCTACTACATCCGTCTCCGCCAGCTCGCGCTGGAAGGGACCGAGGTTGAGGGTTGCGTCTCATGTGCCCTGTAACCGAAATCGGTTGATGTTTGCAAGGAGCTGAATGATGGAAACGACGACGGCGGGCGGGTTGGTCTACGGCATCCGGCTTCGGCGGGAGGTCGAGTACCGCTATGTCGGTATCACCACCAAGACAGCCAGTCGTCGTTTCCATCAGCACCTCCGCGTGGCTGCCGAAGGGCGCAAAACGCCCTTCTACGACTGGCTCCGGAAGCACGCCCCTTCGGATGTCATTGCTGACGAGCTGGACTGGATTGAAGGCCTGCACGAACTGGGCCAAGCCGAGGTTGACTGGATCAGCTACCTGAGGCGCGAAGGAGACCGGCTCCTGAATCTTTCGGATGGTGGACTCGGACCGACCGGAGTGGTGTGGACCGAGGAGATGCGGGAGGCTGCTCGGATTCGTTCCACTGGCCGTAAAATTGCCAGGCAGTCCGGGCCGGGAGCGTCCTTCTTCGGCAAGAACCACAGTTTAGAGCAGCGGGAGAAATGGTCGCAGGAGCGCAAGGGGTCGTACTTGGGTCCGGACAACCCCAACTTCGGCAAGTTCGGTCAAGAACATCCGAGTTATGGGCATTCGGTGAGTGAAGAAACTCGCAAGGCACTCTCAGAAGCCAAGAAGGGTGCCGGCAACCCCAACTTCGGAAAGAAGGCCAGCGCGGAAACCCGTGCGAAAATGTCAGCGGTCCGAAAAGGCCGGTCCATGCTGGCCATGCAACACAATGCCCATACACGAGATCACACCAACAAAGGCATCGAGAAAGCCGACTGCAGGTTCTGCGTCGAGGACTCAGCCAAACCAAGTCTCTCTTCAGAAAGTGAGTCGGAGTCATGACCGAAAGAGTAAAGCTTCTTAGCCATGTTGAGGCGATCAACTGGAACCGCATCCAGGACGACAAGGACGTGGAGGTCTGGAACCGCCTAGTCAACAACTTCTGGCTGCCGGAGAAGATCCCGCTGTCCAACGACGTGCAGTCGTGGGCCACGCTGACCCACGACGAGCAGCAGCTCACCATGCGCGTGTTCACAGGCCTCACCCTGCTCGACACCATCCAGGGCACCGTCGGCGCCGTCTCGTTGATTCCGGACGCTATCACCCCGCATGAAGAAGCTGTGTACACGAACATCGCCTTCATGGAGTCCGTGCACGCTAAGAGCTATTCCTCCATCTTCTCCACGCTGGCCTCCACGAAGGAGATCGACGAGGCGTTCCGCTGGTCCACCGAGAACGCGAACCTTCAGAAGAAGGCGCAGATCGTCATGGACTACTACCAGGGTGACGACCCCCTGAAGCGCAAGGTGGCTTCCACGCTCCTGGAGAGCTTCCTGTTCTACTCGGGCTTCTACCTGCCGATGTACTGGTCCTCACGGGCCAAGCTGACGAACACGGCCGACCTGATCCGCCTGATCATCCGTGACGAGGCCGTGCACGGCTACTACATCGGCTACAAGTTCCAGAAGGGCCTGGAGGGCCTGTCCGAGGAGCGCAAGCAGGAGATCAAGGACTACACGTTCGAGCTGCTCTTCGAGCTGTATGAGAACGAAGTCCAGTACACGCACGACCTCTACGACTCCGTCGGCCTGGCCGAGGACGTTAAGAAGTTCCTGCACTACAACGCCAACAAGGCGCTGATGAACCTGGGCTACGAAGCCATGTTCCCGGCCTCAGTCACCGACGTGAACCCGGCCATCCTCTCGGCCCTGTCGCCGAACGCCGACGAGAACCACGACTTCTTCTCGGGGTCGGGTTCGAGCTACGTGATTGGCAAGGCTGTCAACACCGAGGACGAGGACTGGGACTTCTAGTTCCGAGGTGAGCTTGGCGAAACCGGAAAACGGCCCCGCGCGCTTAGGCGTGGGTGTGAGATTCCGTTCTAGTTGACCTTTGTTCCGTTCTACTTGACCGGATTCCGTTCTAGTTGACCTTTGTTCCGTTTTAGTTGACCCAGTGAGATTCGGAGCTCCAGTTGACCTCTTTCGGAGCAAGTTGGACTTATTCGGGTCAACTTGACTTTCGGTTCAACTTTTAATGCTGACGGCTGGGCTCGCATGGGTCGCTATGAACTATGGAGTGCCAGTACACGTGACTACTTACGCATCCGTCGTCTCCGTGGTCACACCGTCGTATCCGAAGTCCAGCCGGGCTTGCTGTCATCCGTCTCACGATGAGCGCTTCTCGTGCTTGTTTGATGGGGTAGCCAACTGACTAATTTGGCTACCTCATTACAGCACTGAACGGTTGGCCGTTGAGCAATTACAAAACACCCCGCTTCCAGAAATCGAGAGTGCACTGTCATGAAGCCTCAGGTTCCGGGCAATCCAGAGTTTGACTACCTTCGACGGGCGCCGACCGGTTTGTGCTGGTGGTGCGGGAGCCTGGCCGACAGCAGAGAGCACAAATATAAGCGGACAGACCTTGTGCGACTCCAAGGTGAAGGTTCGCCTCTAATTTGGGGCGGCGACCCCGAGAAAACACATCAAATTCGTAGCGTCAGGAAGTCTGAGGCTGTTCGTTTTGGGATAGACATGTGCCGTGCCTGTAATGGCACACGCAGTCAACCGTTCGACCGGGCATACGATGAATACGTTGCTTTTCTCTGGAAGCACAAAGATGACATGTGGTTCTGGGATGGCATTTCAATGCCCGCAATATTCGGTGACGAATGGACTAGCAAACAGCTCGATTTGGCCCGGTACTTTGCTAAACACTTCGGCTCCAGAATTGTTGACGAGGGGCTGGAAGTCCCCGCTGGGCTGGTTAATTTCATGAACGGCGGTACGAAAGCGGCAAACATCAGCATGTGCTTTGCCAAGCGTGAGGAGCTGTGGGAGATGCACAAGGGACTCCGGGGAGTCACTGACGGCCCTCCCGGATTGTGGCTGGGCGGAGTGAATGCCCAGCTTTCCTCTGATCGATCCAAGGTGGCAGCACTTCAAACCAACTGTCTAGTTGGTTACGTTGGGGTTGAGTTCTTATGGGACGAAAATCGTAGGGACATGGATTCGTTCTTTCCTCACGAGATTCCTGTACTCAACGAGTTTCTAGCTGAACCCGGCTTGGTGGAAGCAATTCGTGCACGATCACGGGAGTCATCGGACACTCGCAAGGGCGGAGTCAGAGGCAGTGACACGCAACGTCGCAAGGCGTTGTCGGGCGCACGCAGCGGCATTGGCCGGTTTCTCAATGGTGAGTGATGCTCCAGAGCTCCGCACCCTCGTTTTTCTTTTCTCTCGGAGCTCTGCTTGAGGCAGTAGCTGCGTGCGAGGATAGAGCCGCCTAACTAGGGACGACACGCCTGAAGCATTAATGTGTCATTCGCGGTGAAAACTAAAGTGAAGTGTTAGGCTTTCGGTAGCGACCGAAAGTGGAGGAACTGGACTTGGATAAGCAAGCTGTACAGCCTTGGTACGTCGACCTGTTTGGACCTGAGGGGGAGTCCCTGGGGCGGGAGGTTCGGGAGTTGATCTCGGGGTGCCATGAGCGCCTTTCAGATTCCCAGGACGCCTCAGGAATGAAGGCACGGAGCGTCTATGGCCAGATCTGGCGGGCTGCTCTTGAGGCGTTCGAGGAGGCCCTACTTAAGTACCCGGGGTCCCAGAGGATCCATCCGAAGGGGGCCAACTATTCGGTAGTTGCTGTGGGAGGTACAGTTCTGTTCCCGTGGAGGTTCGCTCGGGATGTGGCTCAGAACCTTGAAGACACGCGCTTTGCGGTTTCTGATGCACGTATCAGGCTTTTTGACCTGCCGTACAACGAAGCTCCTGCGGAGCTCGACCTGGGACTTTACCGCCCCGAAGCTGAGGAATCCTCTGTCGAGCAAACCGCCGAGGTCTCTGTGCGGGAGTTGATGAGCACGTTCCGCGTCGTGGTCGTGGCCTTCTCGAGTCGCTCTGGAGCCCTGCATTCCATCGAATGGGGCCAAGTGACGCTGGGCCTGGACGGCTGCGTTGTTTGGGGTGCCCATGAGCGTCTGCTTGAACCCACTAGGCCGCACCTGGCTGCCGTTCAGGAGCCACAGGCATTCAACGAGGGTCCCGTCCCCTCAGTCTTTATTGCCAGCAAGGAAGATCAAGCAGTAGGCGATGACTAAAGATAGCAAACAGCTTTCCCTCTTCGAAGGTACGCATTCGAAGGAGGTTTTCAGGGCCGGCGACGCGTTTGAAGCGGCCCGGCTGACCCAGGCGAGGACACTTGCTGGCCTGACCAAGCAGGCGTTGGCCGAAAAATTGCGAGTTTCACCAGCGGCCATCGGACAGTTTGAATCGCGTGTTACCCCGCCGCGAGCAGAATTGGTTGCTGAGATAGCGGAAGTACTGAACGTGCCCGTGGGCTTTTTCTACGCCGGTCGCCCGCTTGGAAGGCTGGACGCCGCCGCCGCCCATTTCCGGAGCCTGCGGTCGACACGATCTGCTGACCGCGCTCGAGCGGCCACGTTCGTTGAACAGGTTTGGGAGCTGTGCTTTGCCCTTGAGAAGCGCATCCAGTTCCCTGAGGTCGATCTTCCGATTGCGGAGGCGCCCGCCGATCAGGTGGATCCGGTCGAAGCGGCCCGTGCCGTTCGACGTGCGTGGGGTGTGGCACCAGGGCCGTTCCGACACCTTGTGGCCACCCTTGAGTCGAGGGGTATCGTGGTCACCATTCTGGCATTATCTAATGACGCGGTTGCCAGGGTTGATGCTTTCTCAACTGGTTCTTTGGGCCGACCCATCGTGGTCGTGACGCCTGAGCGCGCAAGCACTGTATACCGTCACAGATTTACCTGCGCACATGAGCTGGGGCACCTGATCATGCACAGCGACGTGGCGCCCGGTGACCTGCAACAGGAACGGGAAGCAGATGCTTTCGCCGCCGAGCTCCTGACTCCGTCTGCTGAAATCGAGCTGGTTCTTCCAAGGACATTGCGGTTGTCCGAGCTGGACCGGATTGGCCGTTCCTGGGGCGTCTCACCTGAATCCCTGATCAGGCGCATGCAAGAACTACGGCCCGTGCCGGACACCGCTATACGTCGCGCTTACCAGCGTCTCCGGAGCGCCAATGAATTCCAAACGGCAGAGCCTGTGGCCGCGTACCGCGGCGAAATGCCTACGATGCTGCTCGAAGGGCAACGGCTCGCGGAGCAGCATGGTTTCAGCCTTATCGATCTGGCCAATGAACTTATGTGGCCGGTTTCGCGCGTCCGCGAAATTCTGGGCGCGGAAGACACGCGCCCCAAGCTACAGCTTGTGCCTTAGAAGGATCTGTCAAGGCGACAGCGCCGCGCCATGTCCGGTCCGCGACGATACAGCGCCCAGTACGAGACGACACCGCGATCTGTTGAGGGGAAACATCCGTGGCCAAAGACCTTAGCCAGCAGCCAGGCAATTCGTGGCGCTACCTGTACGAGCGGCTGACAGAGAAACGCTTTCAGCAACTGTGCAGTGCACTGCTCTCGATCCACTACCCCAAGGTTCAGTGCTTCCCTGTCGGGCAGTCGGACGGTGGCCGTGACGGCGTGGCGGGGAAAGGGCAAGACCGGATCATCTTCCAGGTCAAGTGGAGCAGTAAGCGCGTTCAGGACCCGGTTTCCTGGCTGACGAAGGCCATCGAGGGCGAAAAGGAAAACATCGAACGGCTCGTACAGGAGGGCGCGTCCGAGTACATCCTCATGACGTGCGTCGCAGGGACATCGTCCCTTGGCCGTGGTTCCATGGACCGCATCAACCAGGAAATCCTCAAATACAGCAAGGCGTTCGGGATCCAGATGGACGTCTGGTGGCAGGCGGATCTCGACGCCAGAGTCGACTCAGCTCCCGAACTCAAATGGACCTACTCGGAGATGCTCGCCGGCACCGACGCCGTCCAGGCATTGATTCTGGGCAAGGCCGACGATGAGCACGAAAAGGCACTGCATGACCTGCTGGCGTCCGTCATTGCTACACAGTGGGTCGAGGACAGCAAAGTCAAGTTCAAACAGGCTGAACTTGATTCGCTGGAGCTGGTGGACCTCTTCGTCGATGTCGAAGCCCAACGCATCTCTGAGCCACGTGCTGCCCTGAGTATTGTCGCCCGCAACCGTACGCTGGCGGCGGACGTACTGGGTGGGGCCGTGGATTACTTGCTGGGCAGTTCACGGCCACTGACGCTTGTCCGGGGCGAACCGGGGCAGGGCAAGTCCACGCTGGGACAGTACATTTGCCAGACGCATCGCGCCGAGTATCTCGTGGCCAGTGACTTCCTCGGTGGACGCCCACCCACCCACAAGCCCGCACAATCAAGGCTTCCACTCAGGGCGGACCTGCACGAGTACGCCAACTGGATCACAGGCGGGGACCCGTATGACGATCAACAGCGGAACAGGAAACAGAAGCCGACACTTCGTCGCGGAAACCGTTCGGTCGAGGCTTTCTTAGCCGATTTGCTGTCCGCCCGCAGCGGAGGACGCACCGTTACCGTGGACACGGTCAGCGACATCCTGAAACGCTTTCCGATGCTGATTGTCCTTGACGGCTTGGACGAGGTCGCGCAGGATGACGTCCGTCATGCCATCGTTGGCGAGATCGATCATTTCGCCGCCAGGTTGGGCACCGGAACGACCCCGCCCCAACTGATTGTGACCACACGGCCAAATGCGTCCAGCCTGCCTGAGCCAACCACGGATCGTTTCGAAGTGATCGCACTGTCGGCGCTCAGCCCGGACTTGCGCATCGCGTATCTGCGCAAGTGGGCCACTGCGCAGTCAGTCCGGGGCGCAAACCGTCGAGCCTTGGAGCGGACTTTCCGTGAGCGAACCATGGAGCCCCACATCGGCCAGCTGGCCAAAAACCCGATGCAGCTCACCATCTTGCTCTACCTGATGCACAAGCGCGGCGACTCGATCCCGACGGGCCGGACCGAGCTCTACTCTTCCTACATGGAAACCTTCTTGGACCGGGAGTCGTCCAAGAGCGTCCAGGTGCATGAACACCGTGACGACCTTGAGGAAGTGACAGCGCACCTTGGCTGGCTCTTCCAAACGAAGGCTGAACTGGAAGGCGCCCAGCATGCCCTGGCCGTAAAGAGCATCAAGAAGGCTATCCTCAACTATCTGTTCAACGTCGACAAGGACACGTCCCTGGTGGATGATTTGTTCAGGGCGGCAACAGACCGTGTGTGGGCGCTCTCCAGCAAGGTGCAAGGTACGTTCGCCTTCGACGTCCAATCGGTAAGCGAGTATTTCGCCGCCAAGTACTTGTACGAGTTCGCCGGGGCAAGCAACCGGCAGTTCGATCCCGCAACCGTGCTGCAACAGCTCGTTCGGCGCCCCTACTGGCGGGAGGTCAGCCGGTTCTACGCCGGGTTCGCCAAAGTAAAAGACCTGGCCGCCCACCTTGATGCGTTGGAGGAGGAATGGGAATCAGGCTCCCACCCAGCACAGACCAGAATGACCGCATGGGCGCTGGTAGGGGATGGCGTGTTCGCCGCAAGGCCGCGTTCCCAGAGCCAAGCGACCCGGCTGTTCACTGATGACTTGAGCATCAGACTCCTCGCACATTTTGCAGCGGATGACCCAACGTTCACCATACTGCCCCACGACCGTGGCGGAGCTGCATATCTGGAGCACCTGAGGGAGGCCCTGCAAAGCGACCCAACGTCGCCCATCGCACCCGAGCTGGCGGCGTTGGCCGCCAAACATCTCCCGGCCAGCCACGCTTTGGACCGTTGGTGGCTGGGCTGGATGATGGCATCCCTCGGGACCCCAAGGGCCTTGTCATGGCTGGACATTGGCGGACCGCTTCGTGCCGGATCCAGGTTGCCTGCGCACGTCACGGAGCAGATACTTGCCAGCTCCAAGGCCTCGCCCTTGAAAGCCCTGAACGCCGGGCTCAGCCCGGAACAAGAATCCGACGGGGAGCACCAACTACTTCGGCAGGTGCTCGACGGACTCGGCTCCGATGCAGAACCCACCGGCAGCGGGTATGCAGCCGACTTGGTCCGAATCCTCGCGCCCCAGCACTTCCTCCGACGCGTGGCCTGCCGCGACGAAGCTTACGCGCACCCGACGGAGCACCCCGATGAACCGCTCTCCGACAGCCGCAGACAGGCCGCTCTCAAACGCCTTCATACCCGTGACTCCCGGTTTGCAAAACTTCAAAGGGCAATGAGGGCAGGCAAGGGACAGTCCGGAACGACGTCAATCTGGGCGGACACAGCTCGCGCCATCGCGGATATTTTCGGCCCGTGCTGGCTTGCGACGGAGATTGCCCTGATCGGTGCAGCAGCATCTGAAGAAACGTGGACGACCGCAGCGACACTAACCAAAGCCGGACAACCATTCGGGCCCCACATGGACTACGGTCACCTGCAATATCAGGTGCGTCTCAAACGATCTCGAACCGACTGGTGGCTCACGCAGCACGACGCCCACTCTGACGACTTGTCGCGAGCGACCTGGGTTCTGGCCGCGCTGACCGTTGCGTCACCGGAAGTTCTGCAAGAACTGCTGCATCGAGTGGAACAGATCGTGGCCAGCTTGCCTGAGCCAATGACACGCGCCCTGTTACTGTCCTCCAGCCGCATCGGCGCGGCGGCCATCGGCAGACCACTTCCCGCCAGCTTCGTTAGCTCAACGTCGCATATGACCCCCCAGCTCGCTGCCCTCCTGTTACACCACTGCGTCGAGGATGAGGACGACCGATCCGAATCCGCACTGACCGACTCACAGCTTCACCGGATCGCCGAGTTAGGGCCACCTGCATGGCCAGCACACCAGAAGATTACCCGACGCCTCCGCCTGGCTCCCAGACCTGCCTTGTGGGCAGCCCTCCAGGCCTGTGGGCCTAACGCGGCAGTTGAAGTTCTCGGGCCACTCCCTGCCCTGGACCACAGTCAGCTGTCAGCCATTCTGGGTTCGCCAAGGGATTATCCGCGTGCCTGGGTACTGGCGGCTGGTCGCGAACTGTCACAACGCTCCAAGGAGCTTAGCCTTTCGGACACCGCAGCGGCCGGTGAATGGTTCGAATGACCTATTCACTTCGTGCATGCAGCCTCCGTCGGAGGGGAGTTCCTCCTGCTGTCCGCAGCCAAGGCAGTCCATGCGGGCACTCCCTAAGCGCCGCAGCGAGGGACCTTTCCATGTGGCAGATCCGCAGAGACGCAGGTGCGCCTTCTCAGGAGCCGCAACGGTGCGCTCTCAACAGCGCCGTTTGCTAGGGTTCCAATGCAGCTTTCGCTGAATCGTAGGCTTCACGTCGCGGGGTTCCTCTATTCGGGGCGCGTTGGCCTAGTGCTTCGCGGGCGGCGGTCCGGGATTCCTTTTGGTCCCGCATCGTTCGGGCGATTTGCCCAGCGGCCGCGGGGTCCGAATGTTGGCGTATGTAAGTTTCGAGGATGCTCTTGAGTACAACGATCAGTGCGCCGCACAGGGCGTCGTTTCCGAGTGCTCCCTCGGCTACTGGCAGGGTGTTGATCATGCGGCCTGTTGCTGCTTTCAGAGAATCGTTGACCGACTCAAGGAAGATCCCGGGTTCGAGCGTCAGAGGTGCGCAAAGCAGCTCCCACTGTCTGGCAGACCAAGGCAAAGTTGCTTCGGCATTGCTTTGCGCCGCCTGGTAACGACAAAGAACCGACTCATAGCACTCGGCGTTTCCTTGGTAGAGGATCTTTAGCAGTTGCAGCCGCCATTCTGGATACGGGTCCAGGCTCCCGTCGTGTTCAACCATCAACCCCATGGCGAGACTCATCTGATCGTGGTTGGATGCGTCGACTTTGCCCGCAGCGCTGGGAACCGCAGCGGCAACCTCGCTGGAAACCAACAAAGCAGAATTAAGGCTTAGCTGTGTTGTGGCACCGGCGATCTGCGCCGCGGTCAGTTCACCGCTGTTGAACCTGAGATCTGCAACCAGACCTGCTTCCAGAGAATCGGGAAGGGAAGCTAATTCGAGGTTGGGGAGGTTCGTAACGAATTCGTGGTAGTGCTCTGGCTGCAGAAGAGTGACTTGTTGCGACAGCAAGGTAACTGCGGCATCGGCCACAGACGGCGGCCAAGCAACACGGCAAATCGCGCGCAGGGCCGGTTCAGTCGCAGCACCTCCATAACTAAAGACGGTTCTTAGTTGGTTCAGGAACTGCTGCGTTACAGAGTCCGGCACCGAACCGGTCAAGTCATAAACAGCTGAAAGTACTCGTGTGGCTTGGTCAAGGGGCTGAGGAGAGTTGTACGCGACATGGGGCAGCAAGGAAGTAACCAGGCGTTCGGACGACTTCTTCCCGGTGGCCGTACTCAAAAATTCCGGAAGTTCTTTGCTCGCCTGGCCATGGAGTTTGGTTTCGGTTCCTGGTTGTAGGTTTGCAATCATCGCGTCAACAAGGACGACCTGGGACTTCTCAGTCAGGTCATCCAGATGCTCGATGACTACAGCCACACACGCCCGCGAGCCGTACGTGGAGCCCATTCTGGTCCACCGCCCTACAAATGCCTCAGCCATTTCTTGAGCAGCAGCCGAGCGCCGTTCGACCATCGATTCGAAGACCAGGCTGGCGGGCACCAGTACGGAGTCTTCCTCAACGTTGAGGACAAGGCTGGCAGTTAGTCTGTCGACGATGTTTAGGGTGGAGAGGGCAGCTTTGGAGTCTCCTTCTCGTGTGGCTTCAATCGCCCGGCGACAAATGGCGAGGATCTCATCGGGCAGGTCAGTGGCCAAGTCAACTAGGTGTGCGACCTTATCCGGGACCAACTCATCCAAGGCCTGCGCAGCGGCGGTAAGAGGTGCTAAGTCAGTAAGATTCAGTCGATAGAGTGCACCAACCGCGAGCCTGAAGTAGGCTCCTTCAGCGCCGCCGGCAAGGGTCTTGGCGGCAGTAAGCCCTGGCCATTTTGGCTCATCAATCTCAACCTCTGCAAAAAGCTTCAGGGCTTGTTCTATGAACTCATCACTCGGTTCCGTGTCGGCGCGCTGTGCGAGTGCAAGTATCGCTGACGCCATAGTTGGGGCCAGGTCCTCGGATAGTGAACCTTCGAAGGCGGACAACCAGCGTTCGAAGTCATCGACCGTACCACTATCGCTAAGATGGCTTAGGTTGCTCTCAAGGTATTTTCTGACCTGTTCCGGGTCGAGCAAGGAGACCGCCGTCGTTCTGTTTTGGAGCACGGCAATGGCACGTCCGTATTCAGGATCCTGGGTGTTTCGAATCAGGAAACGCCCGAGCGTGGCTTTGACGTGGGGGGCAGGTGATGCTTTCCCCAGCCTCAGCAGTCCCTTTGCGATGGGTACTGCCCCTGGGGCGCGGGCGAGGGCTGCCGATAGGCCTCCTGCGATGTCGCCAAGACCCTTCTCCGGCAGGGCGTCCGCGATGTCAAGCACGACAGAGAGCGCATTCTGAAGTTCCAGGCCCTGCCCCGAGCGCATGGTAAGGACGATGAGCTCGACCAGGCTCTCTAGCTTTGTCTCGTCGCCTTCGGAAACCCACTCTTGAATGGCTCTTTGTAGCTCGCCCGTTTGTCGGTTGACCAGCATGCCACGAATATCGCGCGCCATTTTGTCGCCAAGGATTTTGTCAATATCGTCCTGCCCCAGATACAGGAAAGGGATAAGGCTCGGGACCCCTTCCAAAAAGCCTTGCGTCCGGCCGATGAAGTCACGGAGCGACGAATAGGAACGGAACTCCGCACGCCAGGTTTCCTCTGGCCCGACGTTCCCTGCGGCATCGGCGAGCACCAAATCGATCAGGCTTACGTCATCTCTCAGCCGTGCATAAAAGTCGGGGAAGTCGATCCGCAGCACTGTCATTTGGGCCAAGGTTCGAACATTTTTAGTGATGGTTCCAGGAGACACCGAGCGAACCCCTTGCCGCCCTTCCCGTCGTGAAGCAATGCGGAAGTCACCAAAAAATCCATTCAGCAGCCGAATCACATGCCGCGGGTCATTCACCTTGTCGTAGATCAGGACTGTCAGAACTGAATCCAGATAATCCCCTAGCGACTTGGCTCCGGCATGGAAGGCAGGGTCAAGGAGGGAAGCCGCATACTTCACCAAGTCACCTTGAGCGTGGGTGGGCATCTGCTGTTGCTGAACGAACAAACGATTCAGGTAAGCATCGGCAGGGTCGTCAACTAGAGCATCCCGCAACGTATTTTCTGAATAGCTCTCCGGGGCCGGGTCGGGGGCACGTTCTCCTTTTATGGCCTGCCGAACAATCCCGTCGTCAACTGAGACAATGAAAATGGGTCGGTTCCCGTCCCTGCAAGTCAATTGGAAACTACGGACGGCGTTCAGTGCCTCAACGACTTGCGTTGCACTAAGCCTGTCTATGTCGTCCACAGCTATGACGAGTCGTGTTCCAACAGCCTCCACGAGGTTCGCAAACGTTCGTTCGAACCCGTCTGCCGCTTCAACGCGAGGTTTAAGATGGCTCACTTGACCGGGCGCGAGCAGGGATTCGAAGTACTTTTGGACTCCCGTGAGCCGTGTGACGAATCCATATGCTGGCCCTAGGGTTGCGACCGCAACTCCAATCGCGCCACCCAGTCCAACGCCGAAGCCCCAGATGTCCAGCCCAAGCAGAGCCGCCGCCGTAAGGAAGAGACCAAACACCAGGACGCCAAGCAGCGTCCAGAATCCTAGCCTCTTCAGTAGAGGGCGGACTTTTTGGACGATGTCCTTGCCCATGGTTAGTAAGGGGGCGGCTAACGGATCAACGGCCATGCGCGTAGTGCTGAACTCCAGTTCCCTCAGCAGTTCTTCAGCCTTCGATTCCTTTATGAGTTTGTTTTCCTGGAGCTGTTCGGCGAAAGCAAAGATCATCGACCTGTGAAATCCCACCTGCTCGTGCCGCTCGGCCGACAGTCGAACGACGCCGTAGTTGCCCGAACCTTCCAGGTTATTCTTCAGCAGTTCGATAACAGTGCTCTTGCCTACTCCGAAACCACCCAGGAGTCCGATCATGAGGCGGTGGTCACCCGCGCCTTCGATCATTGTCTTGAGGTTATTTGCTACGTCTGCATGGCCGAATGCGTCTTTCTCTGTTAATGAAATGGGCGCGTCCGTTATAAACCACTGCTCGTCGGTGCTCACCGATCCCCTTTGCCTGCTCGCCGAGCGCCCGTACCTCGGCGCGTCTGTATCGATCATGCCATTCTCTGCTGGTCTAAATGACCAACGTTCCAGCACGCAATGCGCCAGAGACTTGAAAGGCGAGACGCTCAATGCAAACACGCAGGGCCCTGGCGGAGATGCGGAGTGAGTAGTCGGGCGGAATTTCTTCCGGATGGCCGTCACCAATCCACTTCAGTACCGAAATTTGATGAGTGGTCAGAACCGAGGAAGGAGCCATACGCGAATATTGTCAGCAGATTCTGAGGATATGCCAGAGCGCTGCAACCAAAAGCAGGGAATATGAAGAGGCCCGGACCGTTACGATCACCTGCGCAAGCAGGAGGAAACGGGGAGGCACGCACTGGGCTTCGGCGCCGCAAAATGAGCGACCCTAGATATGTGGATGAGTCAACTTGGCAACTTCGGCCCGCGTGCCCTAGTTGCCGCGGATGTCGAGCGGTTCGACACGCAACGGTGGGGTGCCGGGCCATACCAACACCCCGTTGCCGTAACGGGAATTTTCCATATCTAGTACGTCCACACGCGTAACGCGTCCGTCTGGATGAGTTATTCGATGTACTACCCTTTGATGCCAGTGGCCGCAAAGAACATGGGGTGGCGCGAGCGTGTCCACGACGATGCGGAGCAGCAATCTGGTGCGCACCGTTTGTTCGACCAAATCGTGGGGCAGGTCGAGGTTACTTCTTAGCGGCACGCCTGCCGGCGCGTCGTGCGTAATGAGGACGTCTAAGGGGCCACCGACAATCAGCTTCTCGGCGTCTTCGGCTGTGGGTTCTTCATTCGCCCACCATTCCTTTCCCGTCCGGCGCCATGCCTTGTCAACCGAGAAGGCGCCGCCCAAGCCACCTATTCGCAGGCCCTCGATCTGTGTTCTGCCGCCCTTGGGCAGGACCATGATGTTGGATCGGAACGTCGCTAGGAGGCTGCTGAACAACGCGGTAGTGGGGCGGGCGGAACGCCCCAATGGCCGTCAAGCGGCGTGTTCTGGTCAGCACCCTAGGGTGCGACAACGGNCTAGGAGGCTGCTGAACAACGCGGTAGTGGGGCGGGCGGAACGCCCCAATGGCCGTCAAGCGGCGTGTTCTGGTCAGCACCCTAGGGTGCGACAACGGGGTCGTTCCGCCCGCTTGCGTTCATTCTGCCTCAGATCTGGGGCGTCATCCAGCGGTGGGATTGGCCGGGTCCGGGCGGTGGTTCATCCCAGCACCCATGATCCCTCGTTCATGGTCAGTCCGAGGGCGAGCAGGCGTCGCAGGTTAAGTCCCGCGATCCGTAGGTGCAGCCAGGCGTTGTTCCGTCTGATGCCGCGGTGGGGAACGCGGCGGTTGCCGCGGGTGAGCCAGGCGATGGACCGCTCGACCATCGGCCTGTGCGTGCGGTAGTCGTTCCTGAAGGCTGGATCCGCGGCGCGTTGACGGTGTTCGCGTTGCAGGGCGTCGTGTTCGTGGAGTTCGAGCTTTCGTCCCCGCGGCGAGGCGGTGCACCGGGCCCTGAAGGGGCAGCCGGTGCAGGCGGCGCCGAACGTGACCCGTCGTTTGGCGGTGATGTTCCTGGTGATGCCGTTCGGACAGGTCGCAGTGCCGGCTGCTTCATCGACGGTGAAGTCATCGAGGGTGAACCCGCCTTCGACTGCAGGGCGCAGCGGCCATGGTTTGATCACTGGGGTATGCGCGGTGCGGGCGAGAGCGGCGAGCATTTCCCCGGACCCGTAGGCCGAGTCGGCCAGGACGTCCACGCTGGTGCCGGCGATCGTGGGATCCATGGAGATCAGCCGGGCACCGACGGCTCCGTCGCTGTTTTCCGGTCCGGAGGCCTTGGTCAGCTCAGCGGCGGTGATCAGCCCTGTGTCGGGCTCGATGACAATATGGGCCTTGAATCCGTCTTGCTGCCGGGACTGGGTCTTATGCGCGTGCCGGGTATCCGGGTCCACGGTGGAGATCATCCGGTCCGGGGCGACCTTGCGGGCGATACGCCACCGCCCGTCGGTCCCGTCCGAATCCTCGGCCGGTTCCACGTCCTGCCCGGCGACGAGTGCAAGCAGCACGTACGCATCGGCTGCCTTGCCGTCCAAGGTCTCGGGATCGACCGCGGCCAGCAGCGCCAGCGCGTCAGTGACCAGCGCCGAAACCAGACCGTCCTTGGCATCCTGGTCGTCCCAGTCGATGTCCGGTTTGCCGGTGCGCGTGTAGTCATACCCCGTAGCGTGGGTGCTCACCAGTTCCTGGCCGCCAGGGACATCACGGCCGAAGCGACGGATCCCGGCGATCAGTTGCGTGATGGTGTCCTGCCTCGCGACCGCGTCGTCCAGGACTGTTGAATCCACTGCCCGCCGGCGCTTGCCCTTCAGGATTCCGGTCTCCGCGACGACCTCGGCGATGGCCTCCATGATTCGGTGCGGGTTTCCCGATCCGGCCAGACGCCTGCGCCAATACGTCAGCGTGCTCGGGTGGAACGCGGTATCAGTCAACCCGTACCCGCACGCGGCCTTCCAGCGCAGATCGAAGGTCAAAGCCTCGGCGGTCTCCCGGTCAGAGAGGCCCTGCAACGCCTGCAACACCAGTACTGACCCGATGACCGGCGCCGGAACTGAAGGCCGGCCCCGCTGCGACGGGAAGAGGTCCTCCATCATTGAATCCGGGAACAGGCGCCCCCGATGTTTGGCCAGAAAAGCGAAGACGCTGCCCGGGGCCAACAACTCTCCGGCCAGCGCCTCCACATCCAAATACCCGCGTTGCGCGTCCTCGCGTCCCTGCATAAGACCAGTCTTAACCACCAGGCTCACGAGTCCAGCCGACGCGCCCCACATCCGCCGATTAGTTCAGCAGTCTCCTAGGCT
>NZ_LMSB01000004.1 GCF_001428005.1 Arthrobacter sp. Soil736 | reverse complement strand
GTCCTTCCGGACCACCACAACGCCGTCTGCGTCGCCTGTTCCAGGGRGATGCCGCGGTGCCGGGCCTCGGTCCAGATCAGGGACAGGCCCAGCTGGAGCGAGGAGACGCCGCCCCAGGCCACGGCGAAGTCGCCGTTTTCCAGGTCCTTGAGGTCAAGCGTGGAGGGGGAGTGGTCCGAGACGATGCAGTCGATGGTGCCGTCCTGCAGGCCCTGCCAGAGGAGCTCGCGGTTGGAGGCCTCGCGGATGGGCGGGCAGCACTTGTACGCGGTGGCGCCGTTGGGGATTTCCTCGGCCATGAGGGTGAGGTAGTGCGGGCAGGTCTCCACGGTGAGGTGGACGCCGTCGCGCTTGGCGGTGGCGATCATCGGCAGCGCGTCGGAGGAGGACAGGTGCAGGATGTGGGCGCGGGCGCCGGTCCAGCGGGCCCGCTCGATGACTTCGGCGATGGCCTTGTTYTCGGCGCCGCGGGGGCGGGAGGCCAGGAAGGTCGCGTAYTTGTCCCCGCCCGGGTGGGGCGCGTGGTCGATCGCGTGGGAGTCCTCGGCGTGGACGATCATGAGGGAGTCGAAGGACTTGAGCTCGGCCATGTCCTCCTCCATCTCGTCCGCTTCSAGGTGCGGGAACTCGTCCACGCCGGAGTGCAGCAGGAAGCATTTGAAGCCGAACACGCCTTCGTCGTGCAGCGGGCGGAGGTCCGYCTTGTTGCCGGGCACGGCGCCGCCCCAGAASCCGACGTCCACGAACGCCTGGTCCTCGGCCACCTCGCGCTTGAGTTTGAGGCCCTCCACGGTGGTGGTGGGCGGGATGGAGTTCAGCGGCATGTCGATGATGGTGGTGACGCCGCCGGCCGCGGCGGCGCGGGTGGCKGASGCGAAGCCCTCCCACTCGGTGCGGCCGGGCTCGTTGACGTGGACGTGGGTGTCCACGAGGCCGGGGATGAGGGTTTCGTCGTCGGCGAGCTCGATCACTTCGGCGCCGGAGAGGCTGTTGCCGAGCGGTTCGATCGCGACGATCTTGCGGGCTCGTTGACGTGGACGTGGGTGTCCACGAGGCCGGGGATGAGGGTTTCGTCGTCGGCGAGCTCGATCACTTCGGCGCCGGAGAGGCTGTTGCCGAGCGGTTCGATCGCGACGATCTTCCCGCCGCGCACGCCCACTTCACGCGCCGCGATGCCGGCGGTGGTGAGGATGCGCCGGCCCCGGATGACCAGGTCAAAGGTTTCTTCAGACATTCAGGGGCTCCTTTGTGCGGGCACTGTTCGCTGGTGCGGCGTTGGCCGGGACCGTTTCCGCCAGCTCCAGGCCGATGTTCGTTCCCAACCGTTCAAGCAGGGATGCCGCTTCGGCTATACATATATCTACCTTGGCCTCCAGCGCGGTGAGCGGGTAGACCTGCCGGAAGCCGGAATCCTTCTGCTGTTCGGGCGTGAGCGTGGTGCGGCCGCAGACGGCCATCACGGGCACCCCGGCCAGCGCCGCCGCGCGGGCCACGCCCATGGGCGTCTTGCCCAGCAGGCTCTGTTCGTCGAGGCTGCCTTCGCCGGTGATCACCAGATCGGCGCCGGTCAGCCGGTCTGCCAGTTCCGTGAATTCAAGCACGACGTCGATCCCCGGCCGGCGGGTCGCGGCCAGTACCGCGATGGCTGCGTAGCCGACGCCGCCGGCGGCTCCGGCGCCCGGAGCGTCCGCGGCTTTCAGCGCCCGCGGCCCGATTTCGTCCGCGAGGACCCGCACGAAGTTGGCCAGGGCGCCGTCCAGCGCGCGGACGTCCTCAGGCGTGGCGCCCTTCTGCGGGCCGAAGATGGCGGCGGCGCCTTCCGGGCCCAGCAGCGGGTTGTCCACGTCGCTGGCGAGGATGAAGCGGGCCTCGTCCAGGCGGGAGTCGAAACCGGAGAAGTCGATGCTGGCCAGGTCCGCCAGGGCGGCGCCGCCGGGCGGAAGCTCGTTGCCGGCGGCGTCAAACAGTATGGCGCCGAGGCCCTGCAGGACACCCGCTCCGCCGTCGGTGTTGGCGCTGCCGCCGACTCCCAGGATGATCTGCCGGCAGCCGGCATCGAGCGCGGCGCGGATGAGTTCGCCGGTGCCCAGGCTCGTGGCCGCCTTCGCGGTGGCGGAGTCGGGGCTGCCGGTCCCTCCGGCACCGGTCTGTCCGGAGCCGCCGGGCAGGACGGCGAGCCCGGAGGCGGCGGCCATCTCGATGACCGCCTCCCGCCCGCGGACCGCAAACTCGGCCGTCAGCGGCAGCCCGGTGGGGCCGCTGACCACGGCGCTGCGGCGGGTGAAGCCGGAGCCGACGGCGGCATCCAAGGTGCCCTCGCCGCCGTCGGCCACGGGAATCCGCAGTACCTCAAGGGGGCCCAGCCCCGCGATGCGGGAGCCGGCCTGCAGCCCCTCCTCAAGGTGCCGGGCGACGTCCGGGGCGGAGAGCGAGCCCTTGAACTTGTCCGGCGCGATCACAATGCGCATTGCAGTGCCTGTCTTTCCTGATTAGGGCTGCAGGGCCAGGATGGCGGTGGGGGCGTCGGCTGCGGTCGCGGCCAGCTCCTCGAACTCGTTCACGGCGTTGATTTCCACACCCATGGAGATGTTGGTGATCTTCTCCAGGATCACTTCAACGACCACGGGAACCTGGAACTCGCCCATGAGCGCCTTGGCCTTGTCGAAGGCGGCGGCCATGTCGTTGGGGTCCTCCACCCGGATGGCCTTGCAGCCCAGGCCCTCGGCCACCTTGATGTGGTCCACGCCGTACCCGTTGGTTTCGGGGGAGTTGATGTTCTCGAACGCCAGGGACACGTTCTGCTCCATGTTGAACCCGCGCTGCGACTGGCGGATCAGGCCCAGGTAGGAGTTGTTCACCACCACGTGGATGTACGGCAGGTTGAACTGCGCGCCCACGGCCAGTTCCTCGATCATGAACTGGAAGTCGTAGTCGCCGGACAGGGCAACCACGGTCTCCTCCGGCTTGCCGCGGACCACGCCCAGCGCTGCCGGGGCGGTCCAGCCCAGGGGGCCGGCCTGGCCGGCGTTGATCCACTTGCGCGGGCCGAACACGTGCAGCATCTGGGCGCCGGCGATCTGGGACAAGCCGATGGTGGACACGTAGGTGGTGTCCTTGCCGAATGCCTTGTTCATCTCCTCGTACACGCGCTGCGGCTTGATGGGGATGTTGTCGAAGTGCGTCTTGCGGTGCAGGGTGGCCTTGCGCTCGGCGCACTCGGCAACCCAGGCGGAGTAGTCCGGCAGGGTCTTGGCGTCGCGGCGCTCGCGGGCCAGCTCCAGCAGCCCGTCCAGGGCGGCACCGGCGTCGGAGGCGATGCCGAAGTCCGGGGAGAACACGCGGCCGATCTGCGTGGGCTCGATGTCGATGTGAACGAACTTGCGGCCGGCCGTGTAGGTGTCCAGCCCGCCGGTGTGGCGGTTGGCCCAGCGGTTGCCGATGCCGATCACGAAGTCGCTGCGCAGGTAGTTCTCGTTGCCGTAGCGGTGCGAGGTCTGCAGGCCCACCATTCCGGCCATCAGCGGGTGGTCGTCGGCGATGGCGCCCCAGCCCATCAGGGTGGGGATGACCGGAACGTTCAGCAGTTCAGCCAGTTCCACCAGCTGCGCGGAGGCGCCGGCGTTGATGATGCCGCCGCCGGCCACGATCAGCGGGCGCTCGCCTGCGGTCAGCATGTCCAGGGCCTTCTCCAGCTGCTTGCGGCTGGCCCTGGGCTTCTCGACGGGCAGGGGCTCGTAGGTGTCGATGTCGAACTCGATCTCGGCCATCTGCACGTCGATGGGCAGGTCCAGCAGCACAGGGCCGGGGCGGCCGGAGCGCATCAGCTGGAACGCCTTCTGGAAAGCGCCCGGAACCTGGCCGGGCTCCAGGACGGTCATGGCCATCTTGGTGACCGGCTTGGCGATGGACTCGATGTCCACGGCCTGGAAGTCTTCCTTGTGCAGCTTGGCCACGGGGGCCTGGCCGGTGATGCAGAGCATGGGGATGGAATCGGCCCACGCGGCGTACAGGCCGGTGATCATGTCGGTGCCGGCAGGGCCGGATGTGCCGATGCAGATGCCGATGTTGCCGTCTGCGGCGCGGCTGTAGCCGTCAGCCATGTGGCTGGCGCCTTCAACGTGGCGGGCCAGGGTGTGGCGGATGCCGCCGTGGGCCCGCATTGCCGAGTAGAACGGGTTGATTGCCGCGCCTGGCAGGCCGAACGCCTCGGTGGCGCCCTCCTTCTCCAGGATGGCGACGGCTGCGTCTACGGTGCGCATCTTCGTCATGGTGTGCTCCTTGAAAGCTTTGGCCCTCTGCGGGCGGAATTTGGGGTGTTTTTGGGTGTACTTGGGGAGCCGCCGTCGTTTATGTACGACGGCGGATCTCCGGTTTTGCTTGTTGTCCGGCTACTGCCGGAGGTGCTTTACTTCCGGCCGCTGAGCTGGAGGACCTGCTTGAAGAGTCCCGAGTGGTCCAGTCCGCCGTCGCCCTGGTTGACGGTGGCGGCGACGAGCTGTGCGACGACGGCGCCGAGCGGGATGGCGACGTTGGCTTCGCGGGCGGCGGAGGTGACGATGCCGAGGTCCTTGTGGTGCAGGGCGAGTCGGAAGCCGGGGTCGAAGTTGCGGTCGAGCATCTTCTGGCCCTTCTGGTCCAGGACCTTCGAGCCGGCCAGGCCGCCGCCGAGGACCTTGAGGGCGGCGTCGGTGTCCACGCCGTAAGCCTCGAGGAAGGCGATGGCCTCGCCGAGGACCTCGATGTTGACGGCGACGATCAGCTGGTTGGCTGCTTTGACGGTCTGGCCGGAGCCCGAGGGGCCGACGTGGACGATCGTCTTGCCGACGGCGTTGAGGACGTCCTGTGCTGCCTCGAAGTCGGCCGCGTCGCCGCCCACCATGATGGAGAGGGCTGCGTCGATGGCGCCCTGTTCGCCGCCGGAGACCGGTGCGTCGAGGGGATGGATGCCTGCTGCGCGGGCGTCGTCGGAGAGGCGCTTGGCGACGTCCGGGCGGATGCTGCTGGCGTCGATCCAGAGGGTGCCCTGCTTGGCGTTGGCGAAGACGCCGTCGGCGCCGCTGACTACACCCTCGACGTCGGGGGAGTCCGGCACCATGGTGATGACGACGTCGGCATCCTTGACGGCGTCGGCGATGCTCGTGGCGCCGCGGCCGCCTTCGGAGACCAGCTTGTCGATCTTGTCCTGGCTGCGGTTGAAGCCGGTGACGGTGTGGCCGGCCTTGACGAGGTTGATGGCCATGGGCAGGCCCATGATGCCGAGTCCGATGACTGAAACGTTGCTCATGATGGTTCCTTACTGAAGTCTGTGGGGAGATTGAGTTAGCCGGACCCAACTAGGTCGCAGTAGATGTCGTTTTGAGGGCTCTAAACGACATCTACTGCTACTCAGTTGGGCTAGGGGGACTATCCGGCGGCGTGCTCGCGGATGGCCCAGCTGAAGGCCGTTTCCTGCGGTTCCTTGTACTCGAGGCCGATGTAGCCGTCGTAGCCGAGTTCGCGGCTGCGGGCGATCCACTCGCCGAGGGGAAGCTCTCCGGTTCCGGGAGCCCCGCGGCCGGGGTTGTCGGCGATCTGGATGTGGCCGAAGTCCTTGGCGTGGTTTTCGATGACGGCGGCGACGTCGTCCCCGTTGACCGCCAGGTGGTAGAAGTCGGCGAGGAGCTTGACGTTGTCGACGCCGGACTCCGCCTTGACGCGGGCGATCACCTTGAGTGCGTCTTCAGCCGTGAGGAGCGGGTACTTGGGTGCGCCGCTGACCGGCTCGAGGAGGACGGTGCCGCCGATGCGGGCCACGCCGGCCGCCGCCGCCGCGAGGTTTTCGGCGCCGACGGCGTCCTGCTTTTCGGCGGATTCGCCGTCCACGCGGTTGCCGTACAGCGCGTTGAATGCCTTGCAGCCCAGGCGCTCGCCGATTCCAGCGACAACGTCGATGTTGTCGCGGAATTCCGTGGAGCGTGCCGGCCAGGAGGTGAGGCCGCGGTCGCCGCCGGGCATGTTGCCGGCGTTGAAGTTCAGGCCGGAGAGCTGGACGCCGGCGTCGGTGATGGCGCGCTCGAACTCGTTGACCTGGGCGTCGGTGGGGAGGGAGGTTTCGAAGGGCCACCAGAACTCGACGGCGTCAAAACCCGCCGCCTTCGCGGCTGCGGGGCGCTCGAGCAAGGGCAGCTCCGTCAGGAGGATGGAGCAGTTCACTGTGTACGTCATCGTAGGTCCTTCCGAGGAGGGGCTTTGATCTATCTTCCCGCTAACTTGGCTCTTACGAGATTCCGCTTTGTGGAATTTAGATTCTGCTTTATGAAAAGTTTAGGGAAGGTGGGGGCGGGAGTCAAGGGGGTGTGTGAGTGGGGCAGTTCGGTGTACGAGACGGGAGAGGAAGCAATTTGGCGAAAGTGTGGACGCGAAGCGTCGTCCCATCTGTCGCCTGCGCGCCACACCCCTTCGAACACGAGCCGAGACCGATGCCTTAGTTGCAGGGGACTTAATGGCTGCCCCAGGCACTGTCTGGGCGGCGGTTTCTTTCATAGAATTGATGTGGGGCCGACGGCAAGAGCCCTGGCAAGCCCGGGGTGCCTTCCCAACCGCCGCCGGCCCTTATGATCGCGGCACGAGCGCCGCAACATTCCGATCCGGTCACGCTACGCCCGGAAATCTTTCCGCGTGAACAAGTGCGTGTGACCATGGGGCATGAGCGAAGAACTGATGGCGGCGGCACCCTCCGGCGGTGGCGCTCCCCGCAATCGAACGGCCGGAATGTTCCATCCCGAAGGCTCCGAGGCAACGCGGCAGATGCGCGAGCAGGCCAGGCGCCGGCGGGAAGCAGAAGCGAAACTGCAGCTGCACCTGATGCAAACCCGCACGAATCCCGCCGGAGCACCTGACCCGGCGCACTGACAAGCGGCTCTCTGACCGCCAGCCGAAGCTGGCCAAACAACACACCGCACCACGGCCCGTATCCACAACCCCTAGCACCCAGATCACGACACCACTCACATCACGGCGGCACCCTCACGGTGCCGCCGTGATTGCTGTTCCGGCCGCCCGGCGACCCATCCCCCTACACACCCAGCGACGCATCCCGCGCCGCCGGTTCAACCCGCCGGATAGCCGGGGTCCGCGCCGGCAGGCGGGTGGGAGCCCCGAGGGCGCGGTAGTCCCAGCCAGCCGCCCGGTAGGCAGCGGCATCCAGCGCGTGCCGGCCGTCCACGATGTTCCGGAGCTGCACCAGCTCGCCCAGTGCGGCCGGATCTGCGCGGCGGAACACGTCCCATTCGGTCAGGAGGGCCACAATCTCGGCTCCGGTCACGGCGGCCTCCAGCGAGGCGGCGTAGGCCAGGTCCGGGTAGCTCCGGCGGGCGTTGTCCATGGCCTTGGGGTCGTACACGGTCACCGTAGCCCCGGCCTGATGGAGCATGCGGGCAACATCCAGCGCCGGGGCGTCCCGGATGTCGTCGGAATCGGGCTTGAAGGCGGCGCCAAGGACAGTGACATGCACGCCGGCCAGGTCCCCGCAGGCCATTTCGGTGATGAGGTCCACGGTGCGCTGGCGCCGCCGCTGGTTGATGGCATCCACTTCCTGCAGGAACCCGACCGCCTGCCCGACGCCGAGTTCCCTGGCCCGGTGGGTGAAGGCGCGGATGTCCTTCGGGAGGCAGCCGCCGCCGAAGCCGAGGCCCGGCTTGAGGAAACGGCCGCCGATGCGGGTGTCGTAGGAGAGCGCCTTGGCCAGGTCGTTGACGTCGGCGCCCGTCGCCTCGCACACCTCCGCCATCGCGTTGATGTAGGAGATCTTGGTGGCCAGGAAGGAGTTGGCGGCTGCCTTCACCAGCTCCGCCGTGGCGAGGTCGGTGACCACCACTGGAGTGCCCTGGGCGATGATCGGCGAATAGCAGGTCGCCAGCCGCTCCCGGGCCCACTCGGACGCAACGCCGAACACCAGCCGGTCCGGGTGCAGCGTGTCCTCCACCGCGTGCCCTTCGCGCAGGAACTCCGGGTTCCACGCCAGCTCCGCGAGCATGCCCGCGGGGGAGCCTGACTGGACGAACCCTGTGAGCCGTTCCGCCGTGCCGATCGGAACGGTGGACTTGCCGGCGACCAGGCAGTGCCGGTCCAGGTGCGGGGCCAGACGGGCGAGGGCCGCGTTCACGAAGCGGAGGTCGGCTGCGGGGGAGTCTGCCTCCTGCGGGGTTCCGACGCACACGAAGTGAATGTCGGCGCCGCGGGCCGCGGAGAAATCGCTGGTGAACGTCAGCCTGCCGCTTTCCAGCATTATCCGCAGGAGCTTCTTGAGTCCCGGCTCGAAAAACGGCGGCTTGCCGCGGGACAGCGCGTCCACCTTGGCCTCGTCGACGTCGATCCCCACCACCCGGTGGCCCAGGAGCGCCATGCACACGGCGTGCGTGGTGCCCAGATACCCGGTCCCGATGACGGTCAGCGAAAGGCCTGCGGGACCGGAGCCGTTCGAGGATGGACCGGCGCCGTTACCTGCGGGACCGGAGCCGTTCGAGGACGGACCGGCACCGTTACCTGACGGGCCGGCGGCGGTGGCGGCAGCGTCAGCAGGGGCGTGAAGAACGGGCGACGGCGGAACGGACGGGGCGACGTAATCTCCCCATGGGGAATTGCTCATGTCAGGCTTCGTTCTGTGCTCAATAGGGGGACGGGTTCGCGCCCGGGCGCTCTGCGTTCGGGCGATCGGCGCAGCTCCGGCGAAACCAGGTCCATTGATGTCAGGTATCTCACCGCCCAGGATCCCCACGGCGGGCGGAAGGAGTAAATGCAGGCCAGCCGGAGCCGGGCGGAGGCGGCATACGCCTCGAACCGTTCCGGGCTGACGTGCAGGCGGCTGGCCGCGGACACGATGCTCGCATGGGCGATCGCAAACCGCTGGGCTGTAAGCAGGTTCTGCCTCCGGCGCAGTTCCAGGTGCACGTCCAGGTTGGCCAAATCCAGGGCTGCCTCGGCCCTGCAGGCCTCGTCGAAATCCAGCAGCCCCGGTGCTCCGGCGTTGTCGATGCCCACTCCGGCGTTGTCCGTGCCCAGTATTTGCTTGTCGTGCAGGTCTCCGTGCGCCCACCCCAGGGGATCGTGGGGCCCGGCCAAAAGACCGGCCGCTACGGCGTCGACCTGTGCCAGGAGAGCAGCGCGTCCCTGCGCAGCCTCGGGGATCCCTTCGCTGTGGAGCAGCCAGCGATCCATCCACCGCCGCACCTTGGCCAGTTCTTCCTCGGCATCGCGCAGCGGAAGCTGCTCCAGGCTGCCGCGGAAAGCGGAGCCGCTGGCGCGGGCAACAGTTTCTGTCCAGGCCTGCGACCAGTCAGCCCACATGCCGGCAAAGAAGTTGTCTGTGACGGTGGTCTGGTCCTGGCCGAGCTCATAGTAGGACCGGCCGGCCACGCGGCTGAAGACCAGGACGTCCGGCCGGGCTACGGTCATGACCGGTGTCCTGAAGCTGCCGCCGGCCAGGGGCGCGGTGGCCAACACGTGGTTTGTGGTCGCACCAGGCGCCTGTTCAGGCCGGAACACCTTGATGTACGTGTCGCCGGCACGGAGGACTGCCCGCTTGTGGGCGCGGTGGACCACTGTTTCCCCCTTGGATGACTCGCGTGCGAGGGCGGGCAGCTTGGAGTCGTCCGCGTCTACCGGGACAAACCGGCCTTCGCGGAAGAACCCGCCCAGAACGCCGGGATGGTCGGGCGACTGCACCTCGAGGACGTAGCGGCCTGCCGAGATGCCGGGCCATGCTCGGCTCACCAGCCACTCTTTTCCCGCGGGGTCCGTGACGCGGCTGGGTACGGGAGGATGCCAGTTCATGAGATCAGCTCCTTAGCCCGGCGCAGGTGCCAGGACATGTCGGCGGCCCATTCCGGGGACCGGTCCCGGAAGGGATCAACGCTGCTGTTGAAGAGCCGGAAGGCCGCCCAACAGTCCACGCCCGCTGGGGTGAACCGCCCGCCAGCCCCGGCGTAGCCCTCGCTGACCCGCGCAGTTTTCGGGCCCCCGGCACCCCCGGCACCCCCGGCGCCCCCAGCGCGGCCGGCCCGCCCGCCAGGCCCGCCAGAGGCCCCGGCGTGTACGGCTTCCTCCGCGGCAGCGAAGGATCCCAGGTCAGCCTCGGCCACGCCGGTGCGTGCCCGGTCGAAATCTATGAGGCGCACCTCCGAACCACCCACCAGTACCTGGTCCGCGGAGAAGTCCCCGTGAACCAGGACGTACCTGGCCGCGGCGCCGTCCGTCAGCAGGCGGGCGCGCAGCTCGGCCTCGACCCGTCTGGCCGGTTCCTCCAGCGCGGGGAGCAGCGACGCAACCATGGACCGTGTTGCCTGGAGCTGCGCTGCGATTTCGTCCCGCCAGACCTCCGGCCCGGCCGGGAACCCTTCGAGGGGTATTCCATGCAGCCTGGCCAGGGCTTCCCCGGCGCTGACCGCCCCGGAGTCGTCGTCGAGCCCCGCAAGGTCGCCTCCGCCCCAGGCCGCGCAGGCGCTGATGCCGTGCTCGAGGCATTCGGCGTCGCCCAGCTGGCGGAGGTGCGGAACGCCGTGCAGGTTCAGCCGCTCCAGGAAATCGGCCTCCTGTTCGGCCCCGGCCGGCGTTGCGGCGGCCTTGATGACCACCGGGGCGCCGGAGTTCTGGACGAAAAGGACCAGGCGGCGCTCGGGCTTGTACCGCAGCACGCTGCCGGCGCCGGCCAGCAGCGCGCCCGGACGCAGCGGGAGGCCGAGCCGTTCCATGCCGTGGTCGCGCAGCCAGAGCAGGTTCCCGTAGAGGACCCAGTCGTCCTCGACGCCGCCCACCGCCACCAGGTTGTCGTCCTGCCGCGGATCGGGCCGCAGGACCCGGATGTCTCCGCCGCGGGACCGCGAGGTGAGCTCGCGCCTGAGGAGCTTGGCGTTGCCGGTGCGGGTCCGGGTCAGGGCCCAGCCGTAGTCGAAGGCGCCGTTGCGGATGCGGCGGAATGCCACCAGCAACGAGGTGCGCGGCTTGTAGCGGACCCGGGTCACGCGGACGGTTTCGCCGAGCAGCGAGGACAGGCGGGCGTTGTCCAGCAGGTACGGGAGCCCGGGCAGCGCATCATCGCGGTTGGCCAGGGAGCGGTCCGGATTCTTGAACCCGGACTCTGCGCCGGTCATGGCACTTCCAGCTTCTCTTCGGGCCGGCTGGGGTCCTCGTCATCCATCCAGCGGGCGAACCTGGATCCGGGATCCCGCAGCAGTATTTCCGGGCGTCCCTCCTCCATGATCCGGCCGTCTTCGAGCCAGACGATGCGGTCGCACGAACGGGCGGAGTGGGCGTCGTGGGTGATGGTGATGGAGGTCCGTTCGCGCGTCAGGGCGGCAAGGGCCTGCAGGACGGAGTCCCGGGAGGCGGAGTCCAGGCCCGCCGTGGCCTCATCGAGAATGACGATCGGTGCCTGCCGGAGGATGGCGCGGGCAATGGCGATCCGCTGCCGCTGGCCGCCGGAGAGGTCCTTCGCCGCTTCGCCCAGCACCGTGTCGTAGCCGTCCGGGAGCGCGCGGATGAAGTCGTCGGCCTGGGCCAAGGCGGCAGCCTCCTCGATTTCGTCGTCCGTGGCGTCGAGCCTGCCGAACCGGATATTGTCCCGGACGGAGATGCCGAACAGCACGGAGTCCTGCAGCAGGATGGACACATGCGACCGAACGGACGCGATCTTGAGGTCCCGCAGGTCCTCACCGCCTACCCTGACGGATCCGGTGGCGGGATCGATCATGCGCAGGATGAGGCTGGCCAGGGTGGACTTTCCGGCGCCGGACGGGCCCAGGATGGCCAGGTGCTCACCGGCCGGGATGGTCAAGTTGATCCCGTGCAGCACCATTCCGTCGCCGTGGCCTGCGAACACGTCCTCAAGCACGATGTCCGGGTTCTTGCTGTCCAGGCGGCGGGCATGGGCAGACTCGGGCAGGTCCGTCTGCGCTTCCAGCAGGTCGGCCACGCGCTCGCCGGAGGCCGTGGCCCGGGCGATCCGGCCAATCTGTTTCGCCACGTCCTTCAGGGGCTTCATGCCCGTCTTCAGGTACATCAGGAATATCACCAGGTCACCGGGCGTAATCACGTGCTCCATGACCCGCCAGCCGCCGCCGGCCAGCACCACCGCCGTCGCGACGCCGATCAGCACATCGGTGCGCCGCTCCAGCCCGGCGGCAAGCCGCAGCGCCGCGACGCCCGTTCCCAGGGTGGCCTGGTTGCTGGTGCGGAAGCCGGAACTGATGGTGTCCTCCAGGCCGTAGGCCTGGACCTCGCGGATGGCGCCCAAAGTCTGTGCCGCCGTCGTGGCCAGGTAACCCTCCCCTTTGCGGGAGCTGCCGGCCGCGGCCGTAATCGGGCCGGAGCTGGCGCGGGACAGGAGGACGAAGACGCCGACGGCCAGGACCACCACCAAGGAGAGCAGGGGATCCAGCCAGAGGAGTATGCCGGTCATCGCCACCAGGGTGGCCATGTTGCCCAGCAGCGGCAGCCCGGCGGTGATGGCCACGTCCTGCAGGCGGGACACATCGCCCACCAGGCGCTGCACCGTGTCCCCGGTGGACGCCCGGGTGTGGTGGCGCATGGACAGGCTCTGCACGTGGCGGAAGGCCCGTGCCCTCAGGTCCGCGGCGACCCGCGAGCCGATTTGGGCGAAGCAGACGGCGGACCAGTAGTTGGAGATGGCGCGCCCGATGCTGATGGCCACCACCGCCGCCCCGCACAGGATGAGTGTCTGCATGCTGGCGTCCATGGTGGGACCGGGTTTGTGCAGCGTGGCGCCCAGCGAGCGGGAAACGGCGTCGATCACCACCTTGAGGGGCCACGGCTCCACCAGGCGGAAAGCCACGTCGAACGTCAGCCCGACGAATCCTCCCACCATGAGGGCGCGGTGGCCCTGGAGATGCGGGCGTACACAGCGCAGAGTGCGCCGCAGCCCGGACTCCGGCTTCGGGGACCGGGCGGGGTTCCGTCCCCGCCGCAGGGACGGGCGCCGCGGCTTCCGTGCGACGGCCGTTTGCTGCCCTGGCGGCTGTTGGCGGTGGGGGTGTGCGGTCATGGTCAGGCCACCTCCTGCCGGGATGACAGTGCCGCGGTGATCAGGGAAAGCACGCCGTCCCAGCTGTGATGTTCGACGGCGGCGGCCCGGGCCTGGGTGCCCAGGCGTTCGCGGAGCGCGGCGTCCGCCGCCAGACGGTTCAGGGCGGCGGCGAACGCCGGCGGGTCGCCGGCGGGGACCATCAGCCCGGTGTGTTCCTGCTCAATGATGGAGGGAATCTGGCCCACGGCCGTGGCGATCACCGGCATGCCTGCGGCCAGGTATTCGTACACCTTCAACGGCGAAAAATAATGGTCGTGGCCGGGCGCCAGCTGCGGATAGGGTGCCGCGGCGGCGTCGCATTCGTGCAGCAGCCGCGGCACGGACTCCGGCAACACCGCTCCGGTGAACTCGGCGTCCACGCCCAGCTGGGCCGCAAGCCGTTCGAGGTCCGGCCGGCCTGGCCCGTCGCCGATGATCCGCACGGTCCACACGCCCGTGCTCGTGGGATCAGCGTTGGCCAGGGCCACCGCCTCTAGCAGGTCCGGGACGCCGTGCCACGGCTTGAGGGTGCCGGTGAAGGCCACCGTGAAGTGGCCGGGATCCGACAGTCCCGCCCGCCCTCCGGACGGCCGCGCCGTGATCCGGAAGGTGTTGACGCCGTTCGGCGCCAGCACGGTCCTGGCCTCGGGAACGCGCTGCTTCACCCACCGGAGCACGGGCTCCGAGACGCAGGCCACGGCGTCGGCGGCCAGGGCGTTCCGGCGGAGCATCGACTCAGCGAGGTCACCATCAAAAAGCTGGCGGTACCGCTGCTGCTCCTCGATCAGCGGCGCATTGACCTCGAGGACGGCCGGGACCCGGAGCGCGCCGGTCACCATGGACAGTGCCGGGCTGAACAGTGAATAGCGTTCGTAGACCACATCGCAGCCGTCGCGGACGGCAGCGTCCGCGAGGGCGCACGCCGCCTCTTCGATGGCGCGCTCCCGCCCGGCCCGCTCTGCCCGGCGGGGCGGACGCTCGACGACGTCGAGGCCGGCCAGGTCGGCCGGGCGGTCGTTCCCGGCGCGGACGCAGTACACCGTGACGTCGGCTCCGGCCCTGCGCCAGGCGCGCACGATCTCCTGGACATGGACGGAGGATCCCTTGGTGCCGAAGACGGGGACGCCGGGGTCGGCGCAGACGTAGGCGACGCGCATCACGCCACCTTCCTTGCCTCGAGCGACAGGGCGCGGAGCTTCTCGGCCTGCTGCCGCACGTCGTAGTCCCGTTCGATCAGTGCGCGTGCGTTGCGGGCCAGGGACACCCTGTCCGTTGACGGTGCGCTCATGCGGCGGATGGCCTGGGCGAGCAGATGCGGAACGCCGGGCCTGGTCAGGATTCCCGTGCGTCCGTTGTGCACCACCTCGGGAATCCCGGTGACGGCGGTGGAGATGCACGGAACGCCGGTGGCCATGGCCTCCAGCAGCACGGTGGGCATCCCGTCTGCGTTGCCGTCGGCCCCCACCACGCACGGAGCAATGAATACGTCGCAGGACTCCAGCAGCTCATGGACCTGGTCCTGGGTCTGCGGCCCCAGCAGCCTGACGTGATCCGCAAGCCCCAGCTGCTCGACGTCGGACTGTACTTGGGCGGCGAGCACACCTGTTCCCGCGATTCTCAGGTCCAGGGGGACGCCCTGGGCGACGAGCTCGGCGGCGGCGGGCACCAGGTGCTGGAATCCCTTCTTTTCCACGAACCGTCCGACGGCGGCCACCCTCACCGTGGCGCCGATGGGCCGGGGGTCGCGGTACGGGAAGCGGCTGAGCTCCAGGCCGTTGCGCACGAGGTGCAGGCGGGAGGTGACGTCCGGGAAGCGGCGGCGCAGGAAGCGGAGGTTATAGGCGCTGATGGTCACGGCATGGTGGGCCTGCGCAAACTTGGTCCGGAGATCGTCGTCGTCGACGGTGTCAACGAAGATGTCCACGGCATGGGCCGTGAAGGAATAGGGAATGCCGGTGATGGCGGAGGCCAGCCTCGTGACGCTCGTGGGGGTTGACGCGAAATGAACGTGCAGGTGCCTGATGTTCCGGTTCTGCAGGGCCACAGCGAGGTTGATGGCCTGGAGCGCATCGTTCGGGCCCATGGTGGCCAGTTCCGTGAAAACCCGGGACACCGCCGGGGCGAGGCCGGCGGCTTCCGCCGCACCGAAGGTCTCCCACACGCCCTCGGCGCTTTTTGGACGGGCGATATAGGTCACGGGCGCCTTGACGCGTGCCAGCTCAGGATGGAATCGCGGGTCGTTGGGCGGACGGAGGGAGAAGATCTCAATCCTGTCCCCGGCGGCCTCGCGCGCCAGGATCTCGGAGACGATGAACGTTTCGGAGAACCGCGGGTACATTTTCAGGATGTAGGCGGTGGCCGGTTCAGATTGCAACATGCGCGGCGCCCTCCCGGATATGGTCCAGCGGCCGCGTGCCGCCGGAGTTCAGCACGGGCAGCAGGAGACCGGCCGCCAGCTGGGGCACCCGTACCAGTCCGTTGAGCTGTGCGCGCCGGCGGTCCACCTTGGTGCCGAGCCGCTGTGCGAGCCAGCCGGCGAGGACGGCGGGCGTCAGCGTGCCGATGTCGCGATGTTCCAGGTAGCCCGCGGCGGCGAGGGATTCGGCCCGGATCCGCTGCTCGGAGCGTGACTCGGTGCGCGGCACAATGAGGGCCGGAACCCTGGTGCTCAGGATCTCGCAGACCGTGTTGTAGCCGCCCATGGAAACGATGGCCTCGGCGCGGCGCATGTGGAGCACCATGTCGTCCAGGGTGTCAACGATTCTGACGCCCGCCGTGGCCTGCCGGCGCAGATCGTTGAGCTGCTCGTCGGGCATCTGCGGTCCCGCAACGATCAGGTGGCCTACTCCCGGGGGCAGGGCGGCGGCGGACGCCATTTTCGCCAAGGCGTGCCCGTCGGCGCCGCCTCCCACCGTCGTCATGAAATAGGGGCGCGGCATGGTGAGTTTCCCGGAACCCGGCGGCCGCCCCACCGCAAGGTATCCGGTGTAGTGGATCAGTTTGCGGACGGAGGGCGGAATTTCACCCGCAGCAACCGGATCGTGGACGGCAGGATCGCCGTAAACCCAGATGGCGTCAAACAAGGCCTTTACTAGCCCTGCGCCGCCCTCCCGGTCCCATTCAGCGATGGCCGCATCCGGCGAATCCAGGATTTCGCGCAGCCCCAGCACCACCCGTACCGGTCCGCCGGCCCGGGCCCGGCGCAGGGCCACTTCCAGCTCGTGATGAATTCCGGTGGCGTGCCGGTCCACCACCACCAGATCGGGGCGGAAACTGCCCACGACTGACTCCAGCAAGGAAGCCCGCAGTGACACCAGGTCCGGCATGGGAACGTCGAGGTTCCTGGGACGGTAGCCGCTGCGGCTCTTTTCCACGCCCGGCAGGATCACCCAATCCCAGCCGGGGGGAAGCTCGAATCCCGGGGCGAGCGCCGTGCCGGAAACCAGGACGCCGGTCACCTCACGCCCGGTCAGGCCGGGAAGCTGGTTGCTCAGGGCATGAGCCAGGGCGAGATTGCGGCGCACGTGCCCCAGCCCCAGGGAGTCGTGCGAATAAAGAACAATTCTAATAGGTTCCACGTGGGGCCCCACAGCCTGCCGGACTCTCACCGGGAAATAGCTTTTGGTTTGTAAGCCTTAATGGGAAGGCTTAATCGGGAATGAGGGAAACATTAAAGAACTCTCATAAATGTGAAGGCTTAATCGGGAATGAGGGAAACATTAAAGAACTCTCATAAATGTCCGTAGGGGAAGATTGCGGACCAGTTGCGGCTGACAAATGTCGGAACGTAATGGATTGGTGCCTGGGACGTTTAGCGCATGGGACTGCGGATGCCTGCGTGCGTCCCGGTCCGGCCGCAGTCATGCGGCGTGGCTGCCGGGAGCCGGAGGCGGCCGGCTGAGGTGTTGCCAGGTCTCTTTCTCTTGCGTAGGGAGTAAACACGGGCAACCGTCGGCAGCGCGCGTAAGAGTAACGGATGCGCTCAACGCGCCGTCCCGCAGCCAGTGGTCGTCGCCCTGAGGGCCGGCCCACGCGGCTGTTTGCTGTTCGCTGATGATGCTGACGGTTGGCGCCGCATTCGGGATACTTTCCCGTAGTTGGACGGTCGCAGCCTGTGCCGCGAACTGTGCGACGGGATGGGGGAGCGGGTTGTGGGCGAAGCCCGGGGTGGAGGGCGCCACGAACGCCACGACGGCGAGGAGTAAGAGGGCCCCGGCAAGGCGTGGACCTGTCCATCTGCCCCTGCCCGAGGCAAAAGCGAAGGGTATGAAGTAACTGTGCATTGATACCCCCGCGACAATTGGAGGGTGGGAACTGAATCCCACGTTGCCACCGCTTGACGTGAAGGTCAATCTCTAATTTCAACGTTTAACCGCGAAAATAAATGCATCGATTGGCGAATCAGGGAAAACGACGGCGGGATCTCCCGCCGTCGTTTTCCCTGCAATTGGCGGACGGTGATGGGGGCGCGTTCCGCACATTCAGCCCGAACAGCGGCACTTCGCCGAGTGAAGGAAGCCCCCGCGCGAATCCTGAGACTCAAGCGCAGAGGCTTCCCAGCCCTCCGGTTTGGGGGGAAAGCGGAGAGCTCGGATTCAATGTACCGTCGCGTTCACCCGCACGACGGCGGATTTGCCCCGTTTCGGAGATTCTTGACTAAACCTTGAGCGCGCCGGCGTCGTCGGTGGCTTCCGTCAGCCCGGACAGGACCTCAGCCGGCGGCGCATCGGCGTCGATCTTCACGAAGTCCGTGTACTCGGGCAGCGAGCGGTAGGCGTCCCGCAGTGACTGCAGATCATCCAGGGATTCCTCATCGGTGCCGCGCGCCACGATTCTGTCGTGCGCCCGTTCCGGGCTGACGTCCAGGTAGGCCACCAGATCCGGACTTGGCAGCGCGCCGATGAGGCGCGGAAGAAGCCGTCCGCGCGGCAGGCCCCTGGTCCGGCGCAGCGCCAGCTGGCACTGGAGGTGGCGGTCCATGACCACCAGGCCGGGAAAGCGCCGCGCCCGGGCATGGGACACCAGCACGTTCGCCACACGGATGGCAGTTTCGACGCCATCGGCCAGCCGGGCAGGGAACCGAACGCCGCACCTGGCGCTGAGCAGCGACATCCTGCGCCGCCCCGCGTAGTTGCTGAGCAGCAGCGCTTTGGTGCCCTGCGCGCGGGCGGCGCCAACCAGGGCATGGGCTGCCGTCGTTTTTCCTGAGCCGTCTATTCCCGTCAGCACAATGATCAAGTGGCCTCCTTCCGCCACCTGTTCCAACGACGCGCGCCGCCGGATCGTCCCGGCGTGAGGCGCAACTCACTCCGGGCGCGCAGCGCCGCGGCGCGACTCCCCCGGCGAACGGTCCCGGCCGGTCTCAGCCCTGGCGGGCCTTCATGCGCGGGTTCTTCTTGTTGATGACGAAGGTCCTGCCGCGGCGGCGGACCACTTGCGCTCCCGGCATTTTCTTCAGTGCCCGCAGCGAGTTCCGTACTTTCATGTGTTGCTCCTTTGTTTGGGATCGGTGGGCTGGGTTTCGTTGGATCCGGTTTCATTGGACCCGGCTTCGTTGGGTTCGGTAAGGCCGAACGGATCGCTCAGCCCGGCAAAGCCGGCCTCCATTTCCGCGTCGGTCAGTTCGCAGCCGGTCAGCAGCCGGGCGATCTCTTCCGGGTCGATGTCTTCGCCGGTGGCCGCGAGGACAGTCCCGCGGTCGCCGAACTCCGCGTGCCAGTCCAGCCGCGCGTCCGCGCCCCGGTCCGCCGAGGGGGCGGCGCCCTGGTCGGCGAGCCACGGGCCCGTGTTCTCCAGCCAGACGCGCGGCCCGATTCCCTGGACGGTGATCCGGCACCCGGGGGCTGCCGCTATCCACAGCCGGCCGCGGAGCCAGCAGCATCCCTGCGCCAGCGTGGCCAGCGCGTGCCGGAACCGCTCGGGGTGGAGGGGGCGCCGAACCCGCTGGATGATGGTGGTGAACGGTGAGGCGGACGGTCCGGCCGGGACCCGCACTGCGCCAAGGGCGGTCCTGCCGGCTGCCTCCGCGTAGTCATGCCTGCCTTGGCGAATGCTGCCCGCATCCTCGGTGATGTCCGCGTGCGGCGCCAGTTCGCGGAGCAGCTGCAGGCCGCGGGCGCGCCCTTCGGGGTCCACCGGCACAAGTTCGGGATCGGCCCAAAGGACGGTGTCGCTGAACTGCAGGTCTCCGATGAGGAACTCCCCGGGGGTCCGCTGGTCGTCGGGGACCGGCGTGAACCCGGACTCGAACAGGGTGTGGTGGTCCCAGATGTGGTCTTCCAAGGCATCCGGCGCGCACGCGAGTACCGCTGCGTCGACCGTGAACTCGTGCGCGAGTCCCCGCTTCAGGGCCTGGATGGCCGTCGAGGAGGGCACGGCGGGCGGCAGCCCGATGATGATGTGGTCTTCGCCCAGTGCCAGCAGCCGCTCGACGGTGGGGACCACGTCCAGACGCACCGTGCAGCTGAGGCAGCCGTGTTCCAGGAGGGTTTCTTCGCGCTCGAGGGGCCCGGACCGGGCGAAGACGCGGCGGATGACGCGGCCGTTCTCGAGCAGGTCATGGAGGACGATGACGGCCCCGGGGTGGGCGGCGGCCAGGGCCTGGCACGCCTGCTGGCGGCAGAGGGCATCGAGGGAACTGACGACGGTGAGGTGCATGCCTCAACACTAATGAGAATCGTTCTCAAATACAACCCAGCCGGAGCCCGGGCCCTCGAACGCGCGGTGTCAGCAGATGAAAGTTCCATTAAGCGGTTAAACAATTCCGCAGTGCGGATGTAGCGTGCCGGAAACATGCCGTCCCTAGTGTTGCGTTTGACCGAACGGCACCCCTGCCACCGCACACCGATAGGCATCCAGATGAACCTCCCAGCGTCTCCTGCTGTCCAGGCACCGAAGAAACCTTTCCACAAACAGCTGTTCTTCCAGATCCTCGTGGCGGTGTGCCTCGGCGTGCTGATCGGGCATTTCTGGCCCGGCATCGGCTCGGGCCTGCGGCCCCTGGGGGACGGCTTCATCCAGCTGATCAAGATGATCATTGCGCCGCTGATCTTCCTCGTGATCGTCACCGGGATCTCGGCGGTGGGAGACGTCAAGGCTGTGGGCAGGGTCGGGGTGAAGGCCCTGGTGTACTTCACGGGCGCCACTTTGTTCGCGCTGGTCTTCGGGCTGATCGTAGGCAACGTAGTCCAGCCCGGCGCCGGGCTTAACATCGACCCCGGCACGCTGTCGCAGGATGCGCTGGATGCCAAAACGGGCACCGCTCCTCCCAAGGACGCGGGTCAGTTCCTGCTGGGCATCATTCCCACCAGCGTTGTTGGCGCCTTTGCCTCCAACAGCCTGCTCCAGGTGCTCTGCTTCTCGGTCTTCTTCGGGGCGGCCATCGTGGTGGTGGGCCGTGAACGCTGCCTGCCGGTGGTGAACCTGCTGGAGACCGTGCTGGAACTGTTCTTCAAAATCATGGGCTGGGTCATGCGCGTGGCGCCCATCGGCGCGTTCGGTGCCATGGCGTTCATCATCGGCCAGTACGGGCTCGGCTCCCTGGGCACCTACGCCGTGCTCATCGCAGCCTGCTACGGCGCGGCCATCATCTTCATCGGACTCCTGTTCCTCGTGGCCTGGGTCTATCCGCGGGTGCCGCTGTGGCAGTTCATCAGGTATTCGCGGGAAGAGTTCCTGCTGGCCCTGGGAACGGCCTCCACCGAGTCCGTCCTGCCGCGCATCATGACCAAACTGACCAACGCCGGCTGCTCGCGCGCCACCACCGGACTGGTGGTTCCCACCGGATATTCGTTCAATCTCGACGGCGCCGCACTGTACCTCTCCATCTCCCTGCTGTTCCTTGCCCAGGCCTTCGGCCACAACCTGGACCTGGGCCAGCAGCTTGCCGCCCTGGGCGTCCTCATGCTCACCTCCAAGGGCATGGCGGGTGTGCCGGGCTCGGCCTTCCTGGCGCTCTCCGCGACAGCCGGTGCGCTGGGCATCTTCCCCGTGGCCGGCGTGGCGCTGCTGCTGGGGGCCGATCGTGTCATGGATTCCATGCGGGTCTCCGTGAACCTGCTGGGCAATTGCGTGGCCACGTTCGTGGTGGCGAAGTGGGAGGGCCAGTTTGACCGGGAGGCAATGCTCGAGGCCTTCCGCGGGGAAGCCGGTGAACGCTCGACGGCGGCCGGCTCGCCTGAGGTTCCTGCCGCCGTCGGCAGTGTGCCGGCGGACGCCGGCGAACGCGAGGTGCCCGAACCGGCGCGGTGACCCGCCGCCGCCGGTGTTCTGCTACCTGACCTGCAGGACCACCTTGCCCGCCGCCCGCGACGTGGTGATGAACCGGTGGGCCTCGGCCGCGTCCGCGAGCGGAAACCGCTTGCCGATCACGGGCCGGATGGCTGAGGAGCGCAGCACGCTGTCCAGGGCTGAGTAGGCGTCCTCGAAGTCCGCCGGGGTCATGTTCCACAGGGCGGTTCCCCGGATGTCGGCTTCGGCGACCATGAGGGAACGCGGGCTGACCTGGACGGGGCCGCGGCTGCCGACGATGACAATGCGGCCCCGGGAGGCCAGCAGGTCCATGTCCTCCTGGAGGTTCTTGTTGGCAAGCATCTCCACCACCAGGTCAACGCCGCGGCCCTCCGTGAGGTCCCTGATCTGCGCGACGTGACCGGGCTGGGTGTGGTCCAGCGCGTGCGCCGCCCCGTTCTGCAGGACCAGCTCCAGCCCGGTCGGCGTCCCTGCTGTCCCGATGACTGTCATCCCGTGCGCGACGGCCAGCTGGACGGCCGGTATGCCCACGCCTCCGCTGGCCCCGTGGACAAGGACCACCTCACCGGGGGTGCCGCGTCCGCGCTGGAATAGGGCGCGGTAGGCGGTGGTGTAGGGGACCCCGAGCGCCGCACCCTCCTCGAACGACAGGCGGTCGGGGAGAAGGTGCACGATGCCGGCGTCGCACACCATCGTCTGGGCATAGGTCCCGAGCGTCCGCGCCGGGATCGTTGACACCCAGACTCGGTCTCCCGCCTGCACGTGGGTCACGCCAGGGCCGGTGGCGGCAACCACCCCCGAGCCGTGTTCCGTAATCTCAATTCTTTTCATCCGGCGGCCTACTGGAATGCCACTAGTCGGCCCGGTCTTCGAGCCCGTGCAGGAACCGGCGGACTTCGGCATTGAACGCCGCCGGCGCTTCCGCGCAGGCCAGATGCCCGACGTCGGGAATCACGGTTAGCGTTGAGCGGGAATCTGCCGGTGCATCTCGTTGGCGACACTCAACGGTGACCGAACATCCCTTTCGCCATAGAGGAGCAGGGTGGGAACCGTGATGGTGGGCAGGACGTCGCGATAGTCGGCGTGGCCGCTGGCGTTCAGCACTGCCCGCATACCTGCCGAGTGGAAATCGGCCATGATCCCGCTGACCTCGTTGACGACGGACTGGTCGGCGTGTTCGGTCAAGAGCGTGGGCAGCCACACCGGAATGAATTTCTCCGGCGGCTGGTCGAGCTCGCTGAGCACCTGGGCGTTGCGCCGGTCCACTTCCTCCGGAGGCAGCGAACCCGCCCAGCCTGCGTAGGCGGAAGCCAGCACCAGCGAAGCCGGCAGCTCAGGATGCCCTCGATAGAGCTCCAAGGCCACCCCGGACCCCCACGACAAACCGAGCACACTGGGCCTTGCCGGAACAGCGGCCCGGAGGAAACCGGCAAGGGCGTTCCCAAAGTCTTCGCCCGAAAAGTCCGGCGAAGGGATAGTCGAACTGCCGCAGCCGGGAGCATCCCAGGCAACAACAGTGAACTCGTCCGACAACGCTTCCAGCTGCGGCCGCCAGATGCGGCTGTCTTCGTAGGCTCCATGCAGCAGCACCAGTGCTGGCCCCCGGCCGGCGCGCTGGTAGGCGATGCGCAATCCTGCAACTTCGACGGCGTCCATGGACCACCCCGTGTTCGCGTTGCGTACGGTCCGCCGGACGCGGCCGCCGGGTCCTTTCATTCCGGACCTGAGGCCGATTCTAGACCTGGGGGACTCCGGCATCCATGGGCTTCGGAAGTGCCCCGGCGGGGCCTACAGCCCCACGACGCCGCGGACGACAGTGCGGCTGGCGCCGCCCACCCACATGGTTTCTGCCTCGCTGGTGACGGTGACCAGTCCGCCACGCCCGAGGACCGTTCCCTGCCGGACGGTGTAATCCGCGGCCACCACGCCCTCGCCGCGCAGCCACAGCGCCAAACCGGCGTTGAGGCTGCCCGTTACCGGGTCCTCGGGAACGTCCAGACCGGGGGCAAAGGCGCGGACCTCGAAGTCCGCCGGGCCGCCGTCGTCGAAGGCGCCGATGACGCCGACCAGGAGGTCGCCCATGGCGGAGAAATCGGGCTCGAGGTTCACAACCTGCTGGGCCGTTGCCAGGCGGATTCCCAGCCACCCCGGGCCGTTGTCCACCCAGTTGCTTCCGAGGACCTGCTCATGGCCGATGCCGAGGCTGGCCACGGCCTGCTCGAGCACCGCTGGTTCCACCGGGCCTGATCTGCGGAGGGGCGGCGCCGCGAAGGACAGCCCGTCCTCTGCCCGTTTGATGTTGACCAGGCCGGCCCCGCATTCCTGGACCAGTTCGCCTTCGCCCTGCGGCTGGCCGCCGTTTTCCAGCCAGGCGTGGGCGGATCCGAGGGTGGGGTGCCCGGCGAACGGAATCTCTGCGCGCGGGGTGAAGATCCGCAGCCTGTAGTCCGCGTCCGGATGGGACGGCCGCAGGAGGAAGGTGGTCTCCGACAGGTTGGTCCAGTTGGCGAAGCTCTGCATCTGTTCCGTGGACAGGCCATCGGCGTCATGGACCACGGCGACCGGGTTGCCGGGCTTCGGTCCCGGGGCAAAAACGTCTACTTGCGAGAAGGGGTATTCGTTGACGACGGCGGCCATGCTGCTCTTTCTCTCGGGTTCAGCGGGTGTCCTGACGGATTCCTCACCCACGGTAGGCGGCCGGCCGGACGCGGCACCATAGCCAATCTGCGAAAGTGGCCTCCGCTCCCTGGATCGCCGGCCGGGGCCGCGGAACGTTTTCAGTCCAGCTGCTCCGCCGGCTCGCGCGGAGTGGCGAGCCCGTCCACCACCTCGACGCCGGGCAGCTTGAGGAGCTCGGCCGGGGCGAGGACGATCTTGCTGGACCGGTTCCCGCCGCCCATCACCACCCGGGGCGCGTCCAGGACGGCCCGGTCCACATAGATCGGGAGATCTTCGATGCCGGCAGCAGTGACGCCGCCCACCAGCATGCCCGTCTGGGCCACGGTGGTCTCGGCGTCCGCAAAGGAGGCCCGCTTGACGTCCAGCAGGCCCCGGACGGAACTGTTGACGTCAAGGCGGGTGGTGCCGAGCACTACGCAGACGGCGTACCGGGGCGGGTCCAGTTTGCGGGACGACACCAGGATGGTGTTGGCCGCCTGGTCGAGGGTGAAGCCGTAGTGCTCGCAGAACTCGGCCGTGTCCGCGAGTTCCGGGGAGCACTCGAGCACCTCGTGGCGGACGCCGTGGGCGGCCAGGGCATCGGCCACCGCGGGCAGGAGGATCGTGTCAGTCACAGGAGTTCTCTCTTCCGTTCAAAGCTGCGGGCGGCATTCCCGCGCGAGGCGCAGTGCTGCGGCCACGGCATCGGCTGCCCTGACGATAACCAGAAAACCCGCCTCTGCCCAACTGTGCATGCCAGCCGCTGGGCAATCATCTTCAAATGGTCGGGTTCACGGCCCCACAGCCGGGCGCCGCGCGGCATGCCCGTCCAGATCTTCCGCCTGCGCCCCGTAGCGGACCGACAGGAAGTACCGGTTGCTCACCGGGAGCCACATCAGCACCGCGCCGGCCAGCGTCAGCGCCAGGCCGGCCAGGATGAGCACCGACGGGTCCAGCGGCGCAGCCAGCACGGACACGACGGCACCGGCGGTCAGGAGGAGGCGGGCCCACCGCGCCCCGTGCTGCAGCTGGAGTGCCGCCCAGACCTGCAGGGCAGTCAGCGGGACTGCGAAGGCCACTATGAAGGGCACCGCCCAGTCAGGCATGGACTGGCCGAAGTTGATTCCTGCCACGTCCAGGATGACCGGCACGATGCCGAACACCACTGCGCTGGTAAGCCAGCACGCCGTCGATAATCGGATGGCCGCCGGTATGTCCCCGGGCACGCCGGAATCCAAACGCTGTTCCCCCAATGAAGTCCCCAATCTTCAACATGCGATTGCCGCGGTATGTAGGCGGTGACCACAGCCTACAGGGGAGGCCGGACAGCCGCCGGTTGGCAGCCCCGCCCGGGCCTGGGCGGGTCCAAGTTCGTCCCAAGCATCCGGACGTAGACTGGCCTTCAAATCACTTCGAGTGACGTGGAGACCGGATGCTCTGGAAGCTGCTCGTTGAATACCTGCGGCCGCAGCGGCGGCTGCTGATCGCCGTCGTCGTTTTCCAGCTGGCGCAGTCCATCGCCTCGCTGTACCTGCCCACGCTGAACGCGGACATCATCGACGAAGGCGTGGCGAAGGGGGACACCGGGTACATCCTGCGGGTGGGCAGCCTCATGCTGTTCATCACGCTGCTGCAGATCGCCTGCGCTGTCACGGCCGTGTACTTCGGGGCGAAGGCCGCGATGGGCATGGGGCGGGACCTGCGCGGGGCCATCTTCACCCGGGTGGGGGAGTTCTCCGAGCAGGAAGTCACCCGGTTCGGCGCCCCGAGCCTCATCACCCGCTCCACCAACGACGTCCAGCAAGTCCAGCAGCTGGTGCTGATGTCCGCCACGCTGATGGTGGCCGCGCCCATGCTCAGCGTCGGCGGCGTGATCATGGCCGTCCGGCAGGACGCGCAGCTGTCGTGGCTGATCGCCGTCAGCGTGCCGGTGCTCTTGATCGGCGTCGGCATCATCATCAGCCGGATGGTGCCGCTGTTCCGCAAGATGCAGGTCCGGATCGACACCATCAACCGGGTGCTCCGCGAGCAGCTGGCCGGCATCCGCGTGGTGCGGGCGTTCGTGCGCGAGGACCTGGAGACTGCCCGGTTCGCGCAGGCCAACGAGGACGTCACGGACACCGCCCTGCGCGCCGGGCGGCTGATGGCGCTCGCGTTCCCGGTGGTGATGCTGGTGCTCAACGTGTCCAGCGTGGCGGTGATCTGGTTCGGCGCGTTCCGGATCGAGGACGGCTCCATGCAGGTGGGCACCCTCATCGCGTTCCTCAGCTACCTGCTGCAGATCCTGATGTCCGTCATGATGGCCACGTTCATGGCCGTGATGATCCCGCGCGCCGCCGTCTCCGCGGACCGGATCGGCGAGGTGCTCGAGACCGAATCGTCCGTGCGGCCGCCGGCCCGCCCGCTCGCCTTTTCCGGCGCGGCCGCCGGGCGGCGTGGCGTGGGGACCGGCGAGCTGGAGATGCGCGGCGTCCGGTTCGCCTACCCCGGCGCCCAGCAGCCCGTCCTCAGCAACATCACCTTCACCGCCCGCGCGGGGCAGACGACGGCGATCATCGGCAGCACCGGGTCGGGGAAAACCACCCTGGTGAACCTGATGCCGCGGCTCTTCGACGCCACCGGCGGGGCGGTGCTCATGGGCGGGGTGGACGTGCGCGAGCTGCATCCGGACCTGCTGTGGGGGCACATCGGCCTGGTCCCGCAGCGGCCGTACCTGTTCTCCGGCACTGTCCGCAGCAACCTGCTGTACGGCAAGCCGGACGCCACGGAGGACGAACTCTGGGGCGCGCTGGCCACGGCCCAGGCGCAGGAGTTCGTCCGGGAAATGGAGGGTGGTCTGGATGCGCCCATCTCGCAGGGCGGGACCAACGTGTCCGGCGGGCAGCGGCAGCGGCTGGCCATCGCGCGGGCGCTGGTGAAGCGGCCGGAGCTGTACATCTTCGACGACTCCTTCTCGTCGCTGGACACCGCCACGGACGCCCGGCTCCGGCAGGCCCTCAAGCACGACACCTCCGGGGCCACGCTGGTGGTCATCGCCCAGCGGGTGTCCAGCATCCTGGATGCGGACCAGATCCTGGTGCTCGACGACGGCAGGATCGTCGGGCGCGGAACGCACGGCGAGCTGCTGGAGACGTCCGAGACGTACCGGGAGATCGTGTCCTCGCAGCTGGCGGCGGAGGAGGCGGCATGAGCACCTCAAGCCGCACCGGGCAGGCCCAGGGAACCGGGCCGACCGCCGTCGGGCGTTCTGCGGGTACCACCGCGGGGAGCGCGGAACGGCCCGCGGGCCCGCCGCGCCCGCCGATGGGGCCGGGCCGGGGCGGGCCGTTCGCCGGAATGAACGTCCCGGCGGAGAAGGCGATGAACTTCGGGCCGTCGGCCAGGCGGCTGCTGGGGACGCTGCATCCCGAGCGGCTGTGTCTGGTGCTGGTCCTGGCGCTGGCCGTGGCGAGCGTGGCGTTCTCGGTGATCGGGCCGCGGCTGCTGGGGGAGGGCACCAACCTGATCTTCGCCGGCGTGGTGTCCAAGAACCTGCCGGCCGGGGTGAGCAAGGACGACGTGATCGCGGGGCTGCGCGCGGCCGGCGAGAATTCGCAGGCGGACATGCTCGGCGCCATGGCGCTGACGCCGGGGACCGGGATCAACTTCGCGGCGCTGTTCTCGGTGCTGCTGTGGGCGCTGGCGCTGTATGTGCTGGCGTCGGCGTTCGGCTGGATCCAGGCGTATATGCTCAACGGCGTGGTGCAGCGGACGGTGTACCGGCTGCGCGAGCAGATCGAGGCGAAGATCCACCGGCTGCCGCTGCGCTACTTCGATTCCATCCAGCGCGGCGAGCTGCTCAGCCGGGTGACGAACGATGTGGACAACATCTCGCAGAGCCTGCAGCAGTCCATCTCCCAGGCGGTGACGTCGCTGCTCACCGTGGTGGGCGTGCTGGTGATGATGTTCCTGCTCTCACCGGTGCTGGCGCTGATTGCGCTGGTGACGGTGCCGCTGACGCTGGTGACCACGGCGCTGATCGCCAAGAGGTCGCAGAAGCTGTTCGTGGCGCAGTGGAAGCACACGGGGGAGCTGAACGGGCAGATCGAGGAGACGTACACGGGGCACGCGCTGGTGAAGGTGTTCGGCCGGCAGCGGGAGGTGGAGGAGCGGTTCCGGCAGAAGAACGGGGAGCTGTTTGCGGCGAGCTTCGGGGCGCAGTTCATCAGCGGCCTGATCATGCCGGCGCTGACGTTCATCGGGAACCTGGTGTACGTGGGGATCGCCGTGGTGGGCGGGCTGCAGGTGGCCTCCGGCGCGATGCAGCTGGGCGACGTGCAGGCGTTCATCCAGTACTCGCGGCAGTTCACCCAGCCGCTGGCCCAGCTGGGGTCCATGGCCAACCTGCTGCAGTCCGGGGTGGCATCCGCGGAGCGGGTGTTCGAGCTGCTGGACACGGACGAGCAGTCGCCGGACCCATTGCCGGCTTCTTCGCCGGACGGCGGGCGGGGGCGGCTGGTGTTCGAGAACGTGTCGTTCTCCTATTCGCCGGACAAGCCGCTGATTTCCGACCTGAGCCTGGTGGCGGAGCCGGGGCAGACGGTGGCGATCGTGGGCCCGACGGGTGCGGGCAAGACCACCCTGGTGAACCTGATGATGCGGTTTTACGAGCTGGATGCGGGGCGGATAACGCTCGACGGCGTGGACGTCACCGCGATGACGCGGCACGAGCTGCGCTCGCGGATGGGCATGGTGCTGCAGGACACGTGGCTGTTCGGCGGGACCATCCGGGACAACATCGCCTACGGGCAGCCAACGGCTACTGAAGCCGAAATTTTGGAGGCCGCCCAGGCGACATATGTGGACCGGTTTGTGCACTCGCTGCCGGAGGGCTACGACACTGTGCTGGAGGACGAGGGTGGCAATGTGTCCGCCGGCGAGAAGCAGCTGCTGACGATCGCCCGGGCGTTCCTGGCTCGCCCGTCCGTCTTGATCCTCGACGAGGCGACGAGCTCGGTGGACACCCGCACCGAGGTGCTGGTGCAGAAGGCGATGAGCGCTTTGAGGAGCGACCGGACGAGCTTCGTGATCGCGCACCGGCTGTCCACCATCCGCGACGCCGACCTCATCCTGGTGATGGAGGCCGGGCAGATCGTGGAGCAGGGCACGCATGCTGAGCTTCTGGCTGCCGGCGGGGCGTACTCGGCGCTGTACGCCGCGCAGTTCGCGGCTCCGGTGGCGGAGGTTTAGGGACGGTCGTCTCGAAAGCAGAGGGTTGCGAGCGCGGCTGGTTATAGGGAGGAGGGGGCATGGATGGACGGAGCATGGCTGTCTACCGTTCGGGGGCGGCACGGTACGCCTGGAACGCATCACTCCACTGTGTCGTACCACTGGCTGGCGCCTCCGCCAGTCCATGGAATTGATTCCATGGACTGGCCCTCCCCCGTTCCAGCGTCTGCCGACGACGACACCGGTACATCATGGCTGATTCAGCGGGCATGGCCAGACAAGACACCAGGAGAATTTGTACTGGAGGTCCGGACTCCGGGACGGCCCGGTGTCCGGGGAGCTCATCTGCGTCACGGGCAGTTCGAACTTATCCCGTTGGACGATCCGGGACTGCCCGCCTTGCGGGGGGAAGCGCAGCAGGGGGAATTGATTTCGTACTGGCCCTACCACCAGGCGGTCGTCCGGGCGGAGGGCCGCTACATAAAGATTTTCGGGCCAGGCGGCGCCGTCGTACCGGCCGAGCGCTGCGCACAAATGGACGTCCTACTGGACGCCGGCAACTTCACAACACCCAGAATCCTCCGTCAGAGCTCCCAGGAGGACGTCATCGTTTTCAGCGCCATCGCGGGACAGACTCTGAACGAGCTGGGCCGGGAGGACGCCGCCGTCTGCGATGAAGCGTTCGCCAGGGCGTGGGAGAAATGGTCGCGCGCCTGGGTCGCGGAACTGAACGGCTCCTATGGTCCCGCAGCGCAAAGCGTTCTCGACAGCCTTCCGCTCCGTTCACCAGAGTGGGAAGCCACGAAAATGTGTCGACGGGTGGACGACTGGTTGCGGCACAATGAAAACGTCCCGGAGTTGTCGTCTCAGCGCGATGCCTTGCGCACCGCTGCAGAGCAGGTGGCCATGAACCTGCTTCGGACGGCACCGGATCCGCTGGTATGGGCCCACGGAGACCTTTACGACAAGCAAATCATCGTTCCTGACGGCGACATCCCGCCCGGATTGCTGGACTTCGACAGTACGGCCCGACACGAGGCCGCCCGGGATCTGGCCGGCCTGGACGTCCATCTGGAGCTTCATCTACGAAATAACCGCATGACGCCCGCACGATATCTGACGGCTCACACTCAGGTGCTGGCCGCCGCCGAGGAACTGCACGTCAGTCCGGGCCGGTTCGATGCGTACTCGGACGCCATCTGGCTCCGTCTGGCATTGTCTCCGTTACCTGGCCGCTTCTCCCTGGCCATCGCCGTCCTCGCGGAACGGGCCGAAAAGGAATTGAGACAGTGAGCCGCCCCGCCAGATGACGGCATCACGCGCAGCGACAGCAAGCAGCCTAGCGGCGCCACCATGCAACGTGCATGATGTGGATACCCGTCGTCGGGCCACAGAACTACTTGAGCAAGGTCTCGGCTCTTGGGCTATACGGCCGGCACCCGCATCACGCCCACAGCCGCCGCCAAATAAGGCGCCGGATCCGGGTCCGTCCCGGCGGCCCACCGCATCCAGGCCTCGAACGTCGCGCCGATGAACGCAGCGCACAGATACCCAGCAACGTCCTCGCCGACGCCAGCCGAAACCAGATAAGCCCGCGTCCGCTCCCGCTGCGGCGCCAGCGACTCGTAGCTGCGGCTTGCCAGTTCGGGGTGCTCGGCAATCAGGCGCAGCCGGCCGCGCGTGACCGCGAGGTCAGGCAGAACGGAAACCCCGGCGATCGCCGCCTCGCGCAGCCCCGCCAGCACGTCGCCGTCGAAAGCGCCATGAGCGCCGGCTGAATCCAAAACCCGGCCGGAGGCCTCGATCACCGGCTCCATGCCGCCCCAGACGAGCTCGGCCTTGCTGGAGAAGTAGCGGTACAGGCTCTTGCGCCCGATCCCGGCCTCGCGCGCGATGTCCTCCATGGAGGTCTGCTCGTAGCCGCGCTCGGCGAACAGGCGCAGCGCAACGGCGGCGACGGCGTCGGGATCAATCGTCACCGGACGCCCGGTGGAGCGCGCGGGCTTCAAAGCATCCGAAGGCATCCCACCAGTATTCACCCTTAAATAATGACACAGGGTGTCATAAGGTGGACGGCATCAACTCCGTCAACGTCTGGAAGGACATCATGGGCAACGAAGCTTCATGGCAGGAGGCCGCCACCAACGGCCGCTTCGCCGGCAAAACCGTCATCGTCACCGGCGCCGCCTCCGGCATCGGCCAGGCCACCGCCCTGCGCATCGCCAGGGAAGGCGGCCGCGTCATCGCCACCGACATCAGCAAGGAACGCCTGGACGACCTCGTCGCCGAGAACGCCGGACTGGATCTGGTCCCCGTGGCCGGCGACATCTCCACCGAAGAGACCGTGGCCGCCGTCGTCGCTGCCGCCGGCGGACGGGTCGACGCCCTGGCGAACGTCGCCGGCATCATGGACAACTTCGCCCCCATCCACGAAGTGGACGACGACCTCTGGGACCGCGTCTTCCGGATCAACGTCACCGCCCTCATGCGCCTCACCCGCGCCGTAGTGCCGCTGATGTTGGACGCTGGCACCGGCTCCGTGGTCAACGTCGCCTCCGAGGCCGGCCTGCGCGGTTCCGCCGCCGGCGCCGCCTACACCGCGTCCAAGCACGCCGTCGTCGGCCTGACCAAGAACTCGGCCGTGATGTACGGACCCAGGGGCCTGCGCTTCAACGCCGTGGCGCCCGGCCCCACCATCACCAACATCGTGGCCAACTGGGGATCCCAGCTCGCGGCCGAACGCCTCGGCCCGCTGATGCAGGCCACCGTCCCGACGCCCGCCACCGCGGCGCAGCTCGCCGCCTCCATCACCTTCCTGCTCAGCGACGACGGCACCAACGTCAACGGCGCCATTCTCGCGTCCGACGGCGGCTGGTCGGCGCTGTAGGGGAGCGGATACACGCGCCAGAAGGGCAACGCGGCACCGCTTCAAGGCCGCCCTTCGGCCCTACCGGGATGACGCTGGAAGGCCTATCTTTGACCTGACACAGCCCGAGGGAAAGGAACGACGATGTTCACCTTGCAGATCAGCTATCCGGTCCGGGACTATGAGGCTTTCAAGAAAGTATTCGATACGGATCCTGCAGGCCGCGCCGCCGCGGGCGCCAGGTCTGTCCGCCTGTTCCGGGATACAGACGACCAGAACAGCGTGGCCGTGCTCCTTGACTTCGACACCCAGGATGCTGCGACCGTCTTTCTGGAACGGCTCCGCAGCGAGGTGTGGGACAAACCGGAGGTGATAGGGCAGCTGATGACGGAGTCGCCGACAGCCAGGATTCTGGAGGAGGTGGCCCGTGAGGGCCAGGGCGCGGGCTGACCGCTGAGAATCCGGTGGTCCCCGCCGGATGAGTTGGCCGCAACTTCAAGCCCGCCGTCCCCACTCGGCGGCTGGTCGGCCCTGTAAAGCACCTCGCGTAAGGGCAAGCCGACGACGGCGGGACGTCCCGCCGTCGTCCGCTCACTCCCGAACGCGCCTGTTCGGCGGGACTGCCCCGAACAGGCCGGTCAGGATGTCGACCGCGTGTCGAACGCCGCCGCCGATTCCCGTAGAAGGCGCGCGACTGTGTCCACGGGCATGCTGGCCGACCGCCGCCGGTCGAACCGTCGCAGTACGATGCGTCGCGTGCCCAGTCCAGGGACGTCCAGGACGTCCACCCCGTCATGGCTGACGCCGCTCAACGCCAAGGTGGGTACGATGGCGACACCCTCGCCCGCCGCGACGAGTGCCAGTGCGGTCAGCGTTTCCTGGTACTGATGCACCGTTTCCACCTGGGCGCCCGTGGACTGACGGATCCGACCGAGCACCGAAGCGTTGGCGGCTGAGGAGTCGACGCCGAGCCACGGAAGCGGCAGATGGCTAAGGTCGATGTTCTCGGTGGTGAGCAGTGCACCCGCGGGAACCACCAGTTTCCAGGGCTCGTCCAGTAGGGGCTCCTCGATCATTCCGGCGGAAAGTGAACGTTGGCCGGCCGTCATCGAATCGAGCTCGACCACAACGGCGTCGAGCGCGCGCTGCCGGAGAAGGCGTAACAAGGCAGGGAAGTCGTCTTCAACCATCCGGATCTGCAATTGCGGGTACCGGATGCGCCACTCGGGCAGGCGCGGGATCACCACCGTGCGGACAAAGCTGGTGAATCCGCCTACCCGCACCACCCCTGCGACCTTGGCCCCGCCCTCTATCCGGGCGCGGGCGACGCTGAGTGCGCGTTCGATCTCTTCGCCGGCTTCTGCAACGGCCAGGCCGGCGGGTGTCAAAACCGAGCCTTTGGGTGTGCGCACCACCAGCGCATGCCCCGTCTCGTCCTCTAACTTGTTGAGCTGCTGGGACACGGCCGAGGGCGTAATCCCCAGTTCGTCAGCCGCGGCGAGCACTCCGCCTGTGCGGGCAACGGCAAGGAGAACTCGCAGCCGGCGCGGATCAATATCCATGTTAAGTAGTTCTAAACCACATCTTCAGAGGAATGCAATTGATCTACAGTCATGTCGTCCTCATAATTGCTCTTGAAAGTCAAAAGGCCGGCAGCGGAAATTCAGCTTGGCGGTCCAAACGAATGAAGGCCTCGCGCGGACGGCTGACAAACGCTGGTCCAGCAATGCCTGATCCATTCGGCAATAGCCTCTTGTGAAACACGTAACTGTAGCCCGACATCTGTTCACTCCGACCAGCGGATGGCACCCGGACATCACCCCTGAAAGGACATCATGGAACTGCTGTTTGAAATTTCCGGCTGGGCAGGCGCGGTTGCGATACTCAGTGCGTACCTGGCTGTGTCCATGGGGTGGCTGAAGGCTGGCAAGGGCTTCCAGACCTCGAATCTCCTGGGTGCTTGTGCCTTCATTATCAATGGTGCCTTCCACGAAGCATGGCCGTCCGTGGTCACCAATATCGCCTGGTTCCTCATTTCCGCGGTCGCACTTCTTCGCATGCGCTCTGGGCAGGAGTCGCCGGCGGCCGCTGCTGAGGCCCCGCAGGTGCAGTTTCCTGGCGTCCCTGACACCACCGGCCAACTGGCCCTCGTTGAAGCGCCTCGAGCAGCCAGCTTTACTTAAGCCCATGACGGCGGGCGGTCCCCGCCGTCGTCTGTTTCTAATTCCTCCAGCACGGGCTGGAGCTTATCTATACGTCCGTCCCTACGAGTGCATGCCGGGACTCATTGCGTCGCAACACCGTGTTAGTCACAGTCCCCGCGTCGGTCACCTTTGGCTGGTCGACGCTGACCACGTTCCGCGCCCCATCTGCTCTCGGGATCTTGAACTATATTCGGACAAGGGAAGGGCCGGATTACATCGCAGGGACAAGGAAGGCGGACCTCTGAATGGCGGGAATGCCACCGGCAACGGTGGAAGTGAGTGACACCGTCGTCCAGTGCCTCGTCCGGGACCAGCGGCCCGACCTCGGCGATCGTCCTTTAGCGCGGGTCGCGAATGGCTGGGACAACGCGACCTTCCGGATCGGCGACGACCTGGCCATCAGGCTGCCGCGCAGGGCGGAGGCCGTTTCGCTCATACTGCATGAGCGGCGCTACCTTCCCGACATAGCCCGCCGCTCCCCGGTTCCGGTTCCTGTCCCGGTCCATGCCGGCCGGCCGACGTCGGACTATCCTTGGCCGTGGAGCATAGTGCGGTGGGTCCCCGGAACGGCCGCGGCCGACGTCGGCCCAGCAGACCGCGGGCCGGCCGCTGAAGGCCTGGCCGATTTCCTCCTGTCCCTCCACGTGCCCGCCGAAACCGGCGTCCCGGTGAATCCTTTCCGCGGCGTGCCCCTGACGAACCGTGACTCTGGGGTGGTGGAACGGCTCGGGGACCGCGAACGCTACCCGCAGGCCGCAGCGCTGAAAGCGGCGTGGGCGCAGGCCTGTGACGCTAAAGCCTGGGATGGCCCGGCGATGATGCTCCACGGGGATCTTCACCCGGGCAATATCCTGCTGGCGGACGACGGCTCGCTGGCAGGCGTCATCGATTTCGGCGACGTCGGGGCGGGGGACCCGGCTGTTGATCTTGCGGTGGGGTGGCTGATGTTCGACGCCGGCGCCCGCCACCGCTTCATGGGCGCCTTTGGCTCCGCAGTGGAAAGGGACACCTGGATGAGGGCCCGGGGCTGGGCTCTCATCCTGTCCACTGCCATGCTGAGCAACTCCGACGATAATCCGCGGATGTTCGCTGTGGGAGAGTTCGGGATCAGGGAGATCCTGGAAGGCTGACTTTGCCTGCAACTCTGACGCCGGCGTTAATGTCAGTGGCTGCTGTCATGCTGTGGGTATGGAATGCAAAGCCGTTGCGGAGACGTTGGAGGCCATGAAGGCCTCCCTTGCTGCGTTGGCTGAATGTGCCGGTCGCGCGGACGGGACCCTGGCCCCGGTTGGTGCTGACCCGCTTCAGGACGAAGCGGACGCGTGCCTGGACGGTATGGCCGAGGTGGGCAGCATCGAAGCCAGGCTGGCCGCGCTGAAAGTGCACTTTGCCGCCGGATATACCCACGCTGCTGCAGCCATGGCGTCCCCGGCCGTTTCCCCGCAGGAGCGCACCGCCCAGGAAATGGCGGTGACAGCAGAGGTGGCCTGTGTCCTGACTGTGAGTGAAAGATCGGCAGCGGCGCTCCTGGCGGAGTCAGCCACCCTGACCACCGGGTTGCCACTGACTCTCGCTGCGCTGCGTGCAGGGAGCATTTCATGGCAGCACGCGCGTGTGATGTGTGATGAAACATCCGGTCTGGACCCCGCCGCGGCCGCTGCCTTGGAGGCTCATTTCCTGGACCCCGAATCACCCTTTGCTGCGCGTGGCTGCGCGGCAGGGGAGCTGGTGCCGGGCAGGTTCCGCGCCAAAGCGCGCAGCTGGCGTGAGCGGCACCATCCTGTAAGCATCGAGTCGCGTCACCGCAAGGGTGTGGAGGATCGTCGGCTGGAATATGTCCCGGACCGGGACGGCATGGCCTGGCTCTCGGCCTACGTGACTGCGGATGTGGCAGCGGCTGTTTGGTCCCGTGCCACGGAAGCGGCGCGTGCCCTGCAGGGGCCGGCCGAATCCCGGACCCTGCCCCAGCTCCGTGCAGACGTCGCCGCTGACTGGCTGCTAGTGGGGGTGGCCGAAGGAACTCCGTCACCCAAGGCGCAGGTTTTGGTGACCGTTCCCGTGTTGTCGCTTCTGGGCGCCGTGACGGAACCGGCCACGCTGGATGGGTACGGTCCCGTTCCGCCGAGCATGGCCCGCCGGCTTGTTGGGGATGGCGCCGGATCGTTCCTGCGTGTGCTGACCGATCCGCGTAGCGGAGCGCCGCTGGAGATTGGACGCACCAGCTACCGGATTCCGAAGGCGATGCGCCAATGGTTGCGGCTTCGGGATGGCCGGTGCCCTTTTCCCGGCTGCAACAACCATTCCTTGGACAACGAAGCGGACCATCTGCTGGCTTGGTCCGAGGGAGGCGGCACCGGCATCACCAATCTGGGTCAGCCATGCCCGAGGCACCACCGGCTCAGACACGCGACAGCATGGAGGCCGGTTGACGCCACCAGGGACCGGCCACCCGGCTGGATCTCGCCCGCCGGGCGCTCCTATCCCAGCGAACAACAAGACTGGGAATCACCATACTGGCCGGAGGTACTTGCACGTGCCGCCGGACCCGGAGAGACCGGGCCACCATTACCGGTGGATCCCTTGCACGACTGGGCACTGTTCACCGCGGCGTAGGATCGACTCTCCATGGTCCTGCCCGGCTTCACACCACGCCGGAAGATTTCGGCGTCTCGGCACTGGTGCGCGATTACAACGGTGCCGTGGTGGGCTGCATTACGACGTCCGCGCCCAAGACCCGTGTTCCCGAATCCATGATCGATGAGCTGGCGGCCGGCGTCGTGGCTGCTGCTGCCGCTGTGTCAGCCAGATGGGGTTTCAGGCCGGCGGAGCACTTGGAGGGGGACGCCTAAGCGGCACCAAACCCCGACGGACGACGGCGGGAAGTCCCGCCGTCGGACGCCCACTGTGGCCGCAAACTTGCAGTAGCGGCTGGCCAGCGGCAGGGCAATGCAGGCGGCGGCGTGGACGCTTGTAGTTCCTCATTGTGGTGGCGGCCCAACTGCATCACCATGATCCTATGGATGCTGAATCAGCTAAGGCGGCGGAACTGAGCCTTCCCCAGGCTTTCCTGCTTTTGGCCACAAACGACAAAAACGGCAAACCTGAAGTTCCCGTGTTCGCACTCAGGACCACGGTGGCAGGGGCAATATTGGCCGAGCTGCACCTGCTCGGTGCAATCGGGCTGCAGGGGAAGTACGTCAGGGCTACCGGCACCTACCCGCAAACAGAGTTCCAGCACGAGTTGGAGCTCATCCGTGGCAAATCCCGGCCCCGCACTCCCAAATGGTGGGTCTCCGTGCTGGACAGTCGCGCCGAAGTGCAGCTTGTTTACGAGGGAATGGCGTCGCTGGGCATCGTGGAACATGTCGGTGAAAAGCACTTGGGCCGGTTCCGGGCCGTGCGGTACCCGCACAAGGACCACGCTCCGGAGGCGGCGCTCCTGAAAAACATCGAGGCCGCACTCAGTGGTGCGCCGTCCGATCTCGAGGCGCCGGATTCCACGGCGACCGAGGCCGGGGCGGTTGATGCGGGGACGACTGTTGCCGGGGCGGCTGATGTGGGGGCGTCGGATGCGAGGTGGACTGATGTCGGGGCGCCTGATGCCGGGACGTTAGATGCTGGGGCGTCCGATGCCGGCACGCCTGCACCCGCGAAGCCTGGTGCCCAGACGCCCGATGCCAGGACCACAGTGCTGATCGCCCTGCTTCAGGCGGCCGGACTGCTCGGCAAGCTCTTCCCGGCAGCAGATCTAACCCAGGCAAGTGAGCTGGCGAGGGACTATTGGCCGACCCGTGCCGTGGAGGACGAACTTCGTCTGATCAGACTGGCGGAGGAGGAAGCCGCAACCTTATGAGGCTGGACCCGGTTATCGTCTGACCTAGGTGCTGAGCCCCCAATGGACTCTGATTGCCTCGGCAATTCGGCCGGCGGTGACATCGACCCGGAAAGCAACGGGTGCGGTACCTGTCTCTTCGATGACCGTGTCACGGTACACGCGGCCGCATGATGGACACAGGGTGTAGAGGTCCTCATCCTCCGGCCATTTGGCCAGCCCTGCGGGGATAGGGGTGTCTCCTCCGATGTGAACGGGGATGCCTTGTGAGTTGGCCTGAATCAATCCGTCTTGGCCGACGGTGTTACCGCATACGCAGGTGATGGTGGTGACATCATGGTCGATGACTTCGGCGGTTTCAGTGTCCATGATGAGCTCCCCTGCGTTGTTGGGACGTTCTGCTTGTAGCTTATGCCTGATAACCTCCTCAGCGGGGTGCGCGGGCGGTGGCTGCTATTTCGATGCGGAGGTTCAACGGCAATGCGGCGACGGCAACCGCCGTTCGTGCCGGAAGGATCTGGTCCGCGCCGAAGTGCGAGGCGTATTCCTCGTTCATGGCCGGCCACTCGCTTATGTCGGTGAGGTAGCAGGTAACCGTCAGGACGTCGTCGAGGGTCATTCCGCCGGAGGCGAGAATGGCGGCGATGTTTTCCATCGCTTGGCGGGTCTCGGCCCTGATTCCGCCGGGTACGACGTCGCCCGTCATCGGGTCAAGGCCGCCTTGTGCACTGAGGTAGCAGATGCCGTCGCTGATGATTCCGGCCGAGAATGGGCCGACGGTGGCGGCTTCGAGTTTTCTTTTCATGCCGGGCTCCTCATCGTTGACAGCGGGGGAGGGACTCGCAAGCTAACAGGCTTTGTTGAGCGCCTCCAGGGCCACATCCAGCATTTCTTGCACGCGCGGATTGAAGTCCTCCCGTGGCGATCCCGGCGGCAACGCCACGGCCATCGCCACTTGCCGGAAACCGTCAGAACTGGTCAGGGCAACCGTCCCGTATCCCGGAACGTCGCCAACATGACCGAAGTAGAAATCGCCCGTGCACGTATCTTCCCGTTGCTGGAGGCCCAGGCCGTACTCTTCCTCTTTAGTTGCTTGATCCGGGGTGTACATGTCTACCACCGTCTTGACCTTCAGTAGCTTCTCCTGTGCCAGCGCGGCAAAAAATGTGTTGAGCTCAGGGACGGTGGAGATCATCCCGCTGTCGGCGGAACCAACGTGGATTGCCGGAAGCGCCACGTCCACGGGTTTGTTGCCTAGAAGGGCATAACCGTGAATCAGCTTTTGCGGGGCGGGTTCGGCGCCCGTCATGAGAGTGTCCTGCAGCCCCAGAGGCTCCGCAATGTCGGCGTGGAGGACCTCTCCGATTTCCCGTCCGCGCAACCGCTCAATGAGGAGAGCCAACGCCGCGTAGTTTGAGTTCGAGTAGCTGAAGACGGTTCTTGAGCTTTGGTGTTCCCACGGGACGGTCGCGGCAACGGCCAGGCGATCCTTGTGGGTCATGCGCTTGGCCAATACCTCTGGCATGGGTGACGCTGCCAGCAATGCCTCCCAATAGCCGGGCATTCCGGACTGGTGGTTGAGCAGGCTCCGTACGCTGACGGGTTCCGGAAGGCGGATCACTTTCTCGAGTTCCGGCAGATACCGGGTTATTGGGTCGTCCAGCCGGAGCTTTCCTTCTTCGACGAGCTTCATGACCGACACTGCCACCATGGACATCGTGACGTCGCCAATATGGATCTGGTCCGTCAGTTGGACCGGCTCCTGGCTCTCGCGGCTCCGGACACCGGCGGCCGTGGACCATTCTTCGCCCCGCGATTTCATCTGGATGACGACCGCCGGGGCTCCGTCAGCACGCACACGTTCGCTGTAGCGTTCCAGCACGGAGACATATGCCGACGTCGTCGGGGACTGCTGGACAGGCGGATTCGGTGCTGCCGTACAGCCTGCGAGGGAGGGCGCCAATACGGTTGCGGCGGCCAGGGCCGCGATGCGGAGCGACGCGATTCGGGTGGATGCTGTCTGCATTTCATGGCCCTTCAAGGGCCGGTCCGCAAACTGGACTCCCAAGAGACCGCCAACTGCGCCGGCACTCTCGATCTTCCTCAACGCCAGAGCGGGCGTCAAGAAGTTCCCCGCCTCCGACGGCGGCTGGTCGGCACTGTAGGGGAGCGGCACCCAACGCAAGCGGGCGACGGCGGGACGTCCCGCCGTCGTCCGCTTAACCGTCAGGCGTCTAGGAAGCCGCCACTGGCCCAGCGCCGCAACGCCACCTTCTCGGCGTCGTCGAACTCCATGAGAGCCACGCGGCAAAGCTCTTCCACATCCTCAGTCCACGCCGCTGCCAAGCCTTCCGCTGTCGCCGTTTCATTGAGCTGGAAATTGACGTAGCCCAGGCCTTGGATGACAAAGTTCACGGCGCCGCGGGACACGGGCTGACCCGCGGTGACACAGTCGTCCCTGACGAGCCGTGACAGGTCGCTGCGGTTGACCGGCTGCTCATGGAGCCTCGCCGCCATAGCCTGGAACAGCTGGCGGAACTGGGCTTCAGAGAGTGCGGGCACATCGGTCACTCTCGTCACCCGTTCCTCGATTCCGGGCTCAATGTCAGCTTCGGGGGGCAGGTCGTCACTCGAGAACCTCTTCGTATCCCAGACCCAGCCGCCGCGCGAAGCCGTGTATTCGACGCCCTGGCTGATCTGTGCCACCCATGTCCCGAATTTTCCAAAGCCGCCCCAGTCCGTCTTCAGGGAGGGGTCCGCCGTGAGTGCCCGGTGGGCCACCATCGCCCCGGCAACCGGGCCCGGTGCCGTGCGAACGAAGTCGCAGACCTCCTGGACCGCAGCGGAAACGGTCCTGGCCTTGGCCTTCGGCTTTGCCTTCGTTGCCTCCTGCGCTCGTTGTGGCTGAACAGAAGCCACCGCATGGATTGGCTCCCCCGTCGTTCCGTTGAGGATCGCCACAAAGTCGTGGGACTCCACCACGCTGTCCGCCATCTCGCGGTAAGCGAAGGCCACAGCGCCGGCGGCGATGACCGTGGTCATCTTGTCGGCGGCCCGGAAACGCTGGATGAGCGACGTGAAGTCTGCATCGGCGGAGGCGATGAAGAACTCATCAATGTCGCCGCTCCCAGTCAGCGCGTCCATCGCGTCCAACACGAGGTTGATGTCTGTGCTGCTTTTTCCCCGCTGCGTCAGCGACGGACAGTCGATCACACGAAAACCCGCACGAGTCCAGTAAGTCCGGTACTTCGAGTACACCACCGGGTTCAGGTAGCAGTTTCGGATCAGGAAGCGGCGGGAGTTCTCGCCGGAGCTGCCGGCCGCCAACGCATCCGCCCAGTGTTTGGGGTCTTCCGCGAACCGCTTCGCCGCCAGTGGGTCCAATGCCATCAGGCCCGTATAAACGTTGTCGAAGTCGACAAACATGGCCGCCCGGATGCCGGGCCGCCGGGAGGGAAACTGCGCCTCTTTCATTGATTCAGTGTGCCAGCAATCCTCCGCTTGATGTTCGTTTCCTCCAAGCCTGCATCAGAGAGCAGGCTCGCTCGTCCCGCTGATTGAAAAGCCACCGTCCCCATCGCCGTCATCACGCGAGATATAGACGGTGAAGTCCGCAAGCGACATAAAGCAGTAAAAGTCGCTGTAGCGGTACTTCGATTTCTCTGCTTTCGTTGCCATTTCTTTTGACCTCGCTTCACAGTCCGTTGGTTTCGCTGCCTGTTGGGACAATGATCCGTTTTCCCGATCAAGGTTTGCGGCAGCTAGCTACAACGTTCAGTCAAGACTTGGGAAGATTTTGCGCAGAACACACTGTAAATGCGCTGCGCTGTTTTCCCTGCACACGCGCGGTTTTCAGGAGTAGGATGTGCGCGTCGGCAGGATTCCTGCGACTCCTCGCCGCGGCCGGTTCTCCATCTGAAGAGCCGGCAGTTAGCGTGAAAGGGAGACTAATGACTACCGCTTCACACCCCGCCCACCACCACATTATGGGGTTGTCCCTGCACAACACCGCCTTGGGTATCGGTGCGGTTTTCCTGCTGGTTGGAGTTCTCGGGTTCATCCCGGGAATCACCACGAATTACGGTGCCATGAACTTTGCCGGACATGAGTCCGGGGCCATGCTGCTTGGAGTCTTCCAGGTGTCCGTGCTGCACAACATCGTCCATTTGCTGTTCGGCGCGGCCGGCATTGCAATGGCCAGGACAGACCGGATGGCCCGCTGGTTCCTGCTTGGCGGCGGCATTGTGTATTTGCTTCTTTGGATCTACGGCCTGGTTATTGACATGAACACGGGCGCCAACTTTGTCCCGTTTAACTCTGCCGACAACTGGCTGCATCTGGTCCTCGGCGTCGGCATGATCGGTTTGGGCCTCTGGCTCGGCAGGGATGCGATGGAGAAGATGAAGGGAAGCGCCACATAGCGCGACCCACGGTTCGTGGAAAACCGACGACGGCGGCCGTCCCCCGGGCGGAAAATCTGTTCTCGGGACGGTCGACGTCATCATCAGAAGCGCGATCCTGACCTGGATCCCTTTCGGGCTTCGCGCTTGTATACGGGCGTGGCCTGTTCGCTGCCATCACCGTTGTGAGTGATCCGGAGGTGTCGAGGTGAATGCCGCATCGAACAGTGAACGGCCCGAAGGTGAACCCGTCTCCCTCTGGCTCGCCACCGCCGGAACCACGGATTACCCCGCCTTGCGCGGGGATACGGAGGTCGACGTGGTGGTCATCGGGGCCGGCATCGCCGGGCTGACCGCCGCGTTGGCGCTCAAACGCGCCGGTCACACCGTCGCGGTCATCGAGGCCGCCCGTGTCGGAACCGGCGTCACCGGCCACACCACAGGCAAGGTCACCTCCCTGCACCGTCTCGCCTACAACGGACTTGTACGCAGCCACGGCGCCGACACCGCCCGCATCTACGGACAGGCGAACGAGGCCGCGATCGACCACGTCGCGCACGTTGTGGCCGAGGAGGGCATCGACTGCGACTTCCGACGCGTCGTCAACTACACCTACGCCGAATCCGCTGACGCGCTTGAACTCGTCCGCGCTGAAGCCGTCCTTGCCGCACGGCTCGGCCTTCCCGCCACTTTCACCCCTGAGGTACCGCTGCCCTTCCCGGTCAAGGGCGCGGTCCGGTTCGACGGGCAGGCGCAAATCCATGCCGTGAAATACCTCCAGGGTCTCGCCCGTGCGGTTAACGGTGAGGGCAGCTTCGTCTTCGAGGGGACGCGTGCGCAGCGAGTCCGCGACGGCTCCCCGGGCGTGGTCGATACCGAACGCGGCACCGTCCGCGCCCGTGACATTATCGTCGCCACGAACGTGCCGTTCGGCGGCCAGGGCCTGTTCGACGTGCGGTGTCATCCGCATCGGTCCTACCTCGTCGCCGGACGGGTGGACACGCCGCCGCTGGACGCCACGTTCATCAGCGCCGACGAACCGCTGCGCTCCATTCTGACCGTCAGCGTCGGCGGCACGAGTTACGTGCTCATCGGCGGCGAAGGCCATCGCGTGTCCGAGGCCGGCGACACGGCCGGGCGGTACCGCAGACTCGCCGCCTTCGCCCACGACCGCCTCGGCGTCGGCGAGGTCGCCTACCGCTGGTCAACGCAGGACGGCATCCCGCTCGACGGGCTGCCCTACGCCGGACTCATGTCCCCCACCGCCAAGCACGTGTACGTGATCACCGGCCTGCGCAAATGGGGCCTGTCGAACGGAACCGCCGCCGCCCTCATTCTCACCGACACGCTCAGCGGCCGGGAGAACCGCTGGGCCGCGGTGTTCAACAGCAACCGGATCACCCCGGTAGCCAGCGCGAGACGGTTCGTGAGGGAGAACTTCAAGACCATGGCGGCTGTCCTGACCGGCAAGCTCAGCGGCCGACCCGGCCATGCGGCCCTGGCCCCGGGACAGGGAACAGTCATCAAAGTCAAGGGCGAGAGCACCGCCGTCTACAAAGACGCAGACGGGCAGGTCCACGCCGTCTCCGCGATCTGCACCCATTTGGGCTGCACCGTCGGCTTCAACCACTCCGACGCGACCTGGGACTGCCCCTGCCACGGCTCCCGATACGCCACCGACGGCACCGTCGTCCAAGGACCCGCCACCAAAAACCTCCCGCCCGGACCGCAGCCCTGACCACCGCCGGCTGCTGCCCGCGTCCGTGTCATGGCAACCCATGACACGGGTGCTTTCACCCAGGTGACGAGCATGAAATCGGGTACCGAACAGACGTCGACGTCGAGAGGTGTCCGCCCTACGATTGGAGCGTCACGCCAGTTGACGTGGCGTTCGTTCCGGTCCATGCACCGATCCAATTGGCAAGGAGATCATGATGCTCGGCGAACAAATCGGGGAACTCAACGGACAAACCATTAGCACGCGGGTTCTGGAAGACATTGGTCGCGGCCCGCGCACCGAAGTGACCGACCATCAGGTCGGCACGCTCTGCGGTGCCCAAGTTGACGTCACGGTCACCTACGTCGGCACGATTCGTCCCGGCGGCACGGTCGCCGGCAACGGAAACGGTTTTGTCGTCACCGCAAGCGGGCAGACTGCGACCTTCACCGGCCATGGTGTCGGTAGTTTCACAGGTCCCGGTCAACTCACCTGGCGGGGTGCATTGTTCTACGAAACCACGTCAGACGAGTTGAGTAGCCTCAACGGGATCGCAGTCCTGTTCGAGTACCAGGTGGCCGACGGCAAGTCCGAAGGCCGCCTGTTCGAGTGGAAGTAGCGCTGCACCAACGTCAACGGCGCAATCCTTGCGTCCGACGGCGACTGGTCCGCGCTGTAGGGGAGCCGGTACCCAGCGCAAGCGTGCGACGGCGGGACCTCCCGCCGTCGTCCGGGGGACTCCGACGGCGGTCAGGTCACGTCGGCTGGTACTGCCGGTGGAGCATTCGCATGTGCTCTTCGGCGAGTTTGATCATGGCCTGAGTGGCCGGCGAGAGGCTTGCGGGATCGCGGCTGATGATGGCGAATGTTTCGATGAGCGGCGGATCCAGGCTCACGTAATTGAGGCGGTTGGTGTAGCCGAGGGCTTCCGCCACCGGGACGGAGGCCACGGCAGCCGCGGTGCCGCTGGCGGCGATGGCGAGTGCTGCCGCCCCCGTCTCGACTTCGATGTCCGGAATGAAGGGCATGCCGATAGTTTGGGCGCGTTCGCTCAGCTGGCGCCTGGTGGGGTCGTTCTGTGCCCAGCCTGAATCCGGCAGGACCAGCGGCCGCTGCAGCAGTCCTTCGATGGTGACCGGTTCGGTCAATGCGGGCTTGGTGTGGAAGTAGGCAGCCTCGCAGGACCAAAGGACATCGCCCATGGTGAGCCCGCGGGCGTCAATCGGCAAAGCTACGACGCCCGCTTCAAGGCGGCCTGCGCGCACAAGGTCGGCGACTTGGGCGGAATTCGATCCGATGACGCGGACATGGATATTCGGGTAAAGGGAGCGGAACGCGGGGATGAGGCCGGAAAGCACGTATTGCCCGCTGTTGAACATCCCGAACGCCACGGTTCCTTCCTGCCGGTCCCGGATGCCTGAGACGGAGTCCATGGCTGCCGTGTAGTCGCGTGCAACCTTTCGGGCGTGAGGCAGGAACCGCTGGCCCGCCTCCGTCAGCGTCAGTCCCTGCTTGGCCCTGGTAAACAGTGCGACGCCGACACTTTGCTCAAGTTTGCGTATCTGCTCCGAGAGCGTCGGCTGTGAAATTCCCAGTTCATCGGCCGCCTGCGTGAGCGACCCTGCCGCCGCGGCCGCCAGGAAGTAGTTGACCTGAAGGATCGTCATAGGTCCATAGCCTTTCTCCATCTTGATGGCCCAGCTTATAGGCGGACGCTTGGCTAGCATAGCCATTGCCTATGTTTCAAGGCCATTACGCCAACAATTGTTGTATTTCCGGTGCGAAAAACTTTCCGCCTTCTTCATGAAAAGTCTTGTTATCCCAAGGTGATCCTGCTTACATCTTCTTATTCCCAAGCTTTTACCTATGGATCGACCCGAGAGGAGCAAATGCCATGGAGATCGCAACAGAGCGCGCCGCATCGCCGCCGACTGTGGGCGGGGTGAAGGTCCTCGGCCTGCACAAGTCCTACGGCAAGCACGCAGTTCTTCATGATGTGAATCTTGATATGGCCGAGGGGGAGGTGGTCTCGATCATCGGCCCCTCGGGTGCGGGCAAGAGCACCTTTTTGCGGTGCCTGAACTACCTCGAGGTGCCCACCGCCGGGACCATCACCATCGGTGACACCACGGTTGACGCGGGCGCGCGGCGTCCCGATCGTGCCAGCCTCGACCGTCTCCGGCGGGTGACGGGCATGGTTTTCCAGAACTTCAACCTGTTCCCTCATCTGACGGTGCTGGAAAACATCACCCTTCCCCAGATGAAGGTTCTTGGCCGGAGCCGGGAGGAGGCGAACGCCGTCGCGGATTCCCTGCTCAACCGGGTTGGACTCGCAGCCAAAAGCGACCAGCACCCCTCCCGGCTCTCCGGTGGTCAGCAGCAGCGCATCGCGATCGCCCGGGCGCTGGCACTGTCGCCGAAAGTGATGCTTTTCGACGAGCCGACGTCGGCCCTTGATCCCGAGCTCGGCCTCGAAGTGCTCGCAGTCATGCGCGACCTCGCGGACGAGGGAATGACCATGATCGTGGTGACCCACGAAATGCACTTCGCCCGCGACGTGTCCGACCGCGTCATGGTGATGGCAGACGGGCGGGTCCTCGAACTGGGCCCCAGCGAACAAGTCATGACCGCACCGACACACGAACGCACGAAGAAGTTCCTGCGGGCGGTGCTGGACAGGTGACGAACATGTTCGCCCAAATTGCCGCGGGAGTCGGGATGACCGTGTCTATCACCGGGGCCTCCCTGCTGATCGGCGCCTTGCTGGGGCTCCCGCTCGTGGCCGCCCGCCGCTCGGCATGGACTCCGCTGCGGACGCTGGCAACTGCCTACATCGACATTGTCCGGACCATCCCGCCCATCACCTGGCTGTTCCTGATCTACTTTGGCCTGCCGCAGTACGCCCTGCGGCTGGACTCTGTTTCAGCGTCCATCATCGGCTTTTCCATGATCGCCTCCGCTTACATGGCAGAGACATACCGCTCGGGTTTGCTCAGCATCCCGCAGGGACAGTGGGAAGCAGCGACCGCGCTGGGCATGAAGTTCCTGCCCAAAACCCGGTACATCATCACCCCGCAGGCGTTCAAAGTAACACTGCCGGCCATCGCCGCCTACGCCATCTCGCTCCTGAAGGACTCAGCGCTCGCCTCCACCATCGGCGTCCACGAAATCACCTACCAGGCAGGCCTCGTGTCCCGGGCAACACACCAGGGCCTCCTGGCCTTCAGTATCGCCGGGCTCCTTTACATCGCCATGAGCATCCCGCTCGCGCTGGCCGCCCGCCGGGTGGACCGCGTGCTCCGCCAGAAGCTTGAGGTGGCCTGATGCCCTTCCTCGACCAATGGATCAGCTGGCTGCCCGCGCTGTCCCCAGGCCTTGGCGTCAGCCTCACCCTGACCGGACTCTGCCTGCTCTTTGGAATGCCGTTCGGCCTATTGCTGGCCCTCATCCTTGAAGGCCCGGTCAAGCCGCTGCGCATAGCAGCCCTCGTTGTGGTGGAGGTGGGCCGCGGCGCTCCGGCGCTGGTACTCCTCTACCTGCTGTACTTCGGGCTTCCGGAAGGCGGAGTGACACTGTCTGCTTTTGCCACCGGCGTCATCTCACTGTCCTGGACCACCGGAGCCTACGCCAGCGAACTGTTCCGCTCCGGCCTCGCCGCAGTCCCGGCCGGCCAGCGCGAAGCCGCTGTCACGTCGGGGCTGCGCGGATGGTCCGGGTTCCGGTACATCATCCTTCCCCAGGCCATCCGCATCTCCACCCCGCCCCTGGCCAGCCTCGGCGTCACCATCTTCCAAACAAGCTCCCTGGCCTTCGTGATAGCTGTCCCGGAACTGATGTCCAAGGCCTACGCGCTCGGTTCCATCACCTTCGAATACCTCAGCGTGTTCGCACTGACGTCGGTGCTCTACGGATCAATCACCCTCGTCGCACTGGCTTTCGTCCGCCTCGCTGAGCAACGCCTCAGCCGGCACCTCTGAGCAAACACAACACCCCAACCCAGCAAAAGGACCAAACCATGAAACCCAACAGCGCATGGATCCGCCGCGGCGCACCCGTCAGCGCCGCTGCCGCCGGCCTCGCTCTCGTCCTTTCCGGCTGCAGCACCACCGCGGGCGCCGCCGTGGACCCCTCCTGCACGCCGAAGCACGAGTTTTCGACAATCACCAGCGGCACCCTTACCGTCGCCGCCTATGACTTCGCCCCGCACTTGAAGATCGAGGGAAACCAAATCTCCGGAGTTGAAGGCGAGCTTCTCAACGAGATCGCCAAGCGGGAGTGCCTGACCGTAACCCTCGAGGCCTCAGGCGGAGCAGGTGCCGCGATCCCGTCCGTCCAAGCCGGACGGGCCGACCTCGCAGCGAGTGACTGGTGGCGGACCAAGGCCCGCGCCAAGGTCGTCGCACTCAGCAACCCCGTCTACCTAGACCAAGGGGCACTCGTCTCGGTGGCCGGCTACAAGACCATCGCCGACCTAGACGGCAAGAAAATCGGTTCCGTGGCAGGCAACCTCTGGAACGACGAGTTTTCCCAGGTCTTCGGGGACAAGTTTTCCGTCTACCAGGATCCCGAAGCCGCCTTCAACGACCTGGCCGCCGGCCGCATCGATGCGGTCATCGACAGCGTGGGCGCCACGACCGCACGGTTCGAGTCCACGCCTATCAAGGACGCCCAGATCGTACCTCTCCAGCCGGATGCCAGAATTCCCGTCACCGCACACCCGGGACAGCTGAACTGGCCAACCAAGCTCGACAACACCGCCCTCACCAAAGCCATCAACGACAACATCGAGGACCTCCGCAAGGACGGAACAATCGCGGACCTGCTCAAGAAATACGGCATGGACGCCAGCGCAGCTGACGTCGGCGAACCCGGCATGCTTTAGCTCCAACGCGGCCCCGGTAAGCGCCGGCGCGCGGTAACAAAACCACACATCACCAAACCTGGAGGAACACCTGACATGCCTGAGCTGACTGAACGCGTTGCACTCGTCACCGGAGGCGCACGGGGCCAAGGCGCAGCCCACGCCGAAGCGCTGGCCGCCGCAGGAATGCGCGTCGTGATTGCCGACGTCCGTGACGAGGAGGGCGAAAAGACCGCCGCCGAACTGAGCAACAAAGGGCTGTCCGTGCGCTACATCCACCTCGACGTCACCGACGAGGCAGCATGGTCAAACGCCATCGCTGACATTGAAAAGCACGACGGCGGACTCGACACCCTGGTCAACAACGCCGGAATCATTCGGGTCACGCCGCTGAACGATCTGACCATCGCCGAGTGGGAGCTGCTCCAAAAAGTCAATGCGACATCCGTACTGCTCGGCATGAAAGCTGCGTTCCCGGCCCTGGCCCGACGCAGCGGCGGCACCATCATAAACATCGCCTCCACCGCAGCGCACCGGGGAGCCGAAGCCTACGGCGCCTACTCAGCCTCGAAAGCAGCCGTCCTCGCCCTCACCCGGGCTGCAGCCCTCGAGTACGCACCGCACAACATCCGCGTCAACTCCATCAGCCCCGGCGGAGTCGACACACCGATGAACGACGACGAGCCGGCGGGCGGCACCTCTTCCGGCACGCCTCTGGGCCGGCGCGCCCGACCCGACGAAATCTCACCGCTGGTGGTCTACCTCGCCACTGACGCCTCCTCTTTCGCCACCGGCGCCGACTTCCTCATTGACGGCGGGGTGACGATCAGATGACGCAGTCGCAGATTACGGAGTCAGGTGTTGCGCTGGTCACCGGTGCAGGATCCGGCATGGGCCGAAGCACGGCACAAGCCTTCCTCGACCGCGGATGGACGGTCCTCGCCCTGGACGTGGCTGCGGTGGACACGGCCGGCACCGACGGCAAGCTCATCCCGATCACGGCCGACGTCAGGGACCGTGACGCTCTCGACACCGCCCTCGCACAACACCTGCCCGGCATCGGCAGTCACATACATGCTGTGGCCAACGTCGCCGGAATCTACCCGCCCTCCACCCTGGAAACAGCGACGGCCGAGCTGTTCCACCGCGTCTTCGACATCAATGTTCTCGGCGTCATCAACGTCACGGCCGCCGCCCTGCCCTACATGGCTGACCGCTCCGCCGTCGTGAACTTCGCGTCGGTTGATGGCTTCACAGTGTCACCGGGCCAGCTCATCTACGGGGCGTCCAAAGCGGCAGTCATCATGCTCACCAAAGCCACCGCACTCGAGCTGGCCCCACGTGGGATCCGCGTCAACGCCATCGCACCGGGCTGGGTCGACACGCCGGGCAACGCCGCGACCGGCCGGATGGACGCCGCAGCAGCGATCATCCCCCTCGGACGCGTCGCGCAGCCGTCCGAGATCGCCGAGTGGGCGTGGATCCTCAGCGGCTCCGGCGCCGCGGGATTCATGACCGGGGAAACCATCACGCTGTCCGGCGGCGACATCATCCGCTAGGCACTCCACTTATCCACGTAAGGAACAAGACGACCATGACACGCTACTGCGTTATCGGCGCCGGCGCGGCCGGCATTTCCGCCCTCGAGCAGCTCCGCAAGCCCGGCCACGAGGTTGACTGCTACGAAAAGACGGACAGGGTCGGCGGCCACTGGCACACCGATTACGACGCCCTTCACCTCATTACCGCGCGGGACATGACCCACTTTGAGGATTTCCCGATGCCGGCGGACTATCCCCACTTCCCCCGGCGTGACCAGGTCCGCACCTATTTGGAGTCCTACGCACGGGCCAACGGCCACTACGACGTCATCCGCTTCAACACGGCAGTCGTTTCCGTCGTGCCCATCGACACAACCGGGTCGACCGGATCGGCCGGCTGGACCGTCACCCTGGACACCGGGGAAAGCATCGACTACGACGGCGTTCTGGTCGCCAACGGCCATCTATGGGACCAAAAGATCCCACAATTCCCGGGAACCTTCACGGGGAAGCAGATCCATTCGGGCTCCTACCGCAACGTCGGCGACATCGAGGGCCGGAACGTCCTGGTCGTCGGCGCCGGAAACTCCGGCTGCGACCTGGCCGTCGACGTCGCACAGCACCGGCTGGAAGCTGACATCGTGATCCGCGAAGGCACGTACTTCCAACCCAAGACCTACTTCGGCAAGCCGCGCCAGCAAGTCGAGTTCCTGGCCCAGTTCTCAGCCGACGAACAGGACCTGATCAGCAGGCTGCTTGCCCGTGTCTCGATCGGCGAATGGCATAACTACCCCGGCATGCCCGAGCCCAAGCACCGCACCCTGGCGCAGGGCAGCACGGTGGTCAATGACCTGCTGCTGTACTGGGTTCATCATGGCCGCATCCGTGTGGTCCCGGGCATCGTGCGCTTCGATGGCAGGACGGTTCATTTCACCGACGGGACGAGCCGCGAATACGACACGATCCTGTGGGCGACCGGCTTCCACGCCAGCCTGCCTTTCGTGGATGAGTCTCTCCTCACGCGCCGGCGCGGCGTACCGCTGCGCTACGCAGGAGGCATCGTTCCCGCAGGCCTGGAAAAGCTGTATCTGATTGGAATGAGCGCCCCGCGCGGGCCGCAGATTCCCATTTACGGGGTGCAGACGAAGATCGCCGTTCGCATGATCGCCCTGCACGAGGCGGCCGGCGAGGGTGGCGCCGGAATTCAGACCTATCTGTCCGCCCTTCAGGAACCGGACGACAGGATCGACATCGTCCGCGTCGTTTGGGAGGAACAACTGGCTGACACCCGCCGGCTCCTTGACGCCTACCCCCAGGCGCAGCAGCTCAAGCATCTGGCAAAGACCGGTGCCTGATGCGCCCGGAAATTGAATGCGACGAGAACTGTCCTTTCTGTTCGGGGCCCGAAACGGACTGAGATTCTCCGCACCGGCACCCAACGCAAGCGGCCGACGGCGGGATGTCCCGCCGTCGGCCGCTGGATGAGGGACGGCTGCGCTGAGACTATCGGTCCAGGAATTCGAGCGCACGTGTGATGAAGCTGTGGTGGTGCTGGAAGATGGCGCGGTGGCCGGCATCTGGATAGATGATGAGCTCGCTGCCGGAGATGCGCCTGGCAAGGTCCTCCGTCTTGACCGTCGGGACCATCCGGTCGTTGTCGCCGTTCACGGCCAGAACCGGTTGGCGAATGACCGCCAGGTCGTCGGGTTTCTGCAGTCCCCAGCGGTGGATCGCCTTTCTGCTGGGTGCGATAACCACGGAACGTAATCGTACGATCACGGCGGTAGTCGAAGGTGATCACTCGGCGCTTCGAAGCAATGCCATCATTCGTTGTAGATGACGACTTTTCCGCGGCCACCGCCGGCTCCCGCGGCGGATACCGCCTGGGGTGTCTGGTCGAACGGGAAGACCTGTCCGACCGCCGGGCGTATCGCGCCGGTATCCACCAGTGCCGAGATTTTCTGCAGCTGGCCACCGTCCGCCCGCATGAACAGAAACTCGTAGCTCACGTTCCGACGGCGGGCTTTGCGGCGAACGCGGCTGCTCAGCACGGTCATGGCAAGCCGCAGCGGTGCACCCGCGCCGAGTTCTTTGGCAAACCGCGGGTCCGGCGGGCCTGCGATGCCGATCACCTTGCCACCCGGCTTGAGGACTCGGAGGGACTTCTCCAGGTTCTCGCCGCCGACGCTGTCCAACACGAGGTCATAGTCGCGCAGGACGTCCTCGAAGTCTTGGCTCCGGTAATCGATGACGAGATCCGCTCCCAGTTCACGAACCCAGTCCGCGTTCGATGCGCTGGCCGTGGTGGCGACGAAGGCACCCAAGTGCTTCGCCAGCTGGATCGCGATCGAGCCCACCCCTCCGGCGCCCGCGTGGATCAGCACCTTCTGTCCGGGCGCAACGTTGCCGCGTTCCACGAGGGCCTGCCACGCCGTCAGAGCGACCAGCGGCAACGAACCGGCCTCCCGCATGCTGATTGACGCGGGCTTGAGAGCCAGGTCGTCCTCGTGCACCGAGATGCGCTCAGCGAAGGTCCCAATCCGATTCTTGGACGGACGGGCATACACCTCATCCCCAGGCTGGAAGTTTCGAACCTTTGCTCCGACGGCGGTGACAACGCCGGCCAGGTCGTGGCCGAGGATCAGCGGCATTTGGTAAGGCAAGATTTGCCGGAACTCGCCCAGGCGGATCTTCTCATCGAGCTGGTTGACGCCCGCAGCCTTGACCTCCACCAGCACGTCATGGGCTCCGACGGCCGGTTCGGGCACCTCGGCCTGGCGCAGCGGACCTTTGTAGTGGTCGATGACAAACGCCTTCACTTGTCTGCCTTCACGTTTACTTGGATTTCGGCTGACACGGGACCGAGAAGCTCCGGGTAGAGCGAGGGGACCGGGGCGCTGAGGGCGGCCTTGACGGACGCGGTCAGCTCGTCAGCGATCACCTCGTAATCGCCCGCTTCGACGGCGTCGAAGGTGAGGCGCACGAGGTCGGCGGGCTGCATTTTCGGCCCTGTGGCGTGCGCCGCCATTGCCGTGTCGACATAGCCCACGTGCACGCCGACCACGTGGGTGCCTTCGGGTGCGAGCTCGAGGCGGAGGGAGTTCGTGGCCGACCACAGTGCGGCCTTCGCGGCACTGTATGCGCCGCCGAAGGCATACCAGCTCGCGACCGAGTGCATGTCCACGATCACTGATTCCGGATGAGACGTCAGCACTGGCGCGAACGCTTTGGCGAGAAGCACGGGGCCGAAGAAATTCGTCTCCATCGTCTCGCGAATCTGCGCACCGGAAAGGTTCAGAATGGAGTCGCCGGCAATGAACATGCCGGCGTTGTTGATGAGTACCGTGACATCCCGTGCGGCCAGGGCGGCCGCAGCGGGGGATGCTGGGCTGTTGATATCGAGCTTCAACGGCACGACGCGGTCGTCATCCCAGGCTTTCGGGATTCGCGCCGTCGCGTACACCTTCGCGGCGCCTCTGGCGAGGGCCTGATGTACGAACTCGGTGCCGATTCCGCCGTTGGCGCCGGTAACGAGCACAACGGCTCCGTTCAGTGATGGCATTGGATCCTCCTGTAGAAATGTTCTGACTATACTCATAACCGAGTACGCTCAAAATTATTCCCGCGAGGATTGTGGATAATCGACTCATGCCTGCTGAATCTCGAACCCCCGGCCGTCGCGAGCGCAACAAACAGGAGAAGCTCGATCGGATCACGTCCGCGGCCCGCGAGCTCTTCAGCGAGTACGGCGTCGACGAGGTCACGACACAGCAGATCGCCGACAAAGCCGATGTGGGCACAGGAACGCTCTTCTTCTATGCGAAGACGAAGGCGGAGCTCCTCCTCCTGGTGCATAACGTCAAGTACGCCGAAGCCATTGACAGTGGTGTCACAGCTGCCGGTGCGACAGCAGGCATCCTGGACGCCGTCATGGCGATCGTGCAGCCGATCGTCGCTTGCAATCGCGTACAGATCGAGAATGGCCGCACCTATCTTCGAGAGCTCGTGTTCGGCGATCCCGACGAACACCATCACAAGGTCGGGCTCGAACTGACCGGGCGGGTAGACGATGCCATCGCCGCGATCCTGAGCAGGGATGGCGACAGGAACGAACAGGATGCGGCGCAGCTGGCGAGGATCATCTCGGCAATCATGTTCATCAACATGACGGCCACGGTTTTCATGAGTCTTAGCGACGACTCGGTCATCGGGAACATCCGCGACCAGGTACGGACACTTCTGGGCGCTCATCGCGTAGGAGTGTGAGCTGTTCAGCTCCGGGCGGACGCCTCATGGACACCGCATGTCATCGAGGAGCCGTTGCACCTGCTCCGGCCGCTCAATATTGGCGAAGTGGCCGCAACGCGGAATCGTCACCATCTCGGCGTGCGGGACTATTTCGGCCAACCTGACCAGGTCGGACGGAGGCGTGAACACATCGCTGTCCCCGCGGATCGCCAGCACCGGGCAGAGCACGCTGCGCCACTGGCCAAAATCGTAGTGCGCCGCGGCCCGGGCAGCCGCGGAGAAGCTGGCCGGCCGGGCGTCGTCGCCGAGCCCGCGGATCACCCCCGCGGATATCGTTGCGGGATCTGCGAAGAACGGGGACATCAGCGGTCCCATCACGGGGGTGGTCGCGATTGAACGGATCAGAGCCGAGCCCGCCGGACCGAGGGCCGCCATGGAACGCATGACCAGCAGCATCCCGGCAAACGCTGGGAACCCAAACAAGCTGCGCAGTGGCCGCCGGGCCGCCTCGGACACGCCGAATGTGGTGGCTGAAATGGTGGCTACGCTGGCGGTCCGTTCCGGCCACGCCGCGGCAAGGTGCAATGCCAGGAAGCCTCCCATTGAGTGGCCGACGAGGTTCCACCGCCAGTAGCCGAGCGAGTTCAGCACTTCGGTGACAGCGCGCCCCATCGCCTCGATGCTGAAATGTTCCAGCAGGGCACCCTTCGTGGATTCACCCCAGCCCGGTAGATCTATCAGCACCCGATCATGGCCCGGAGCCCCGGAAAGCAGCGCCCGGAAGGTAGTCCAAGATCCCGCGGCGCCGTGAAGGTAGACATCCGGTGTACTGGACTCGGGACGCCGGTCTCCGGTGCCCTGCTGGACACGCACCGTGCAGGGGCCCAGCTCCGGGGGAATGATCTGCCGCCGCAGCGTGGCCGCCGTGGGGGCGGGTTCCTGCTGAACACTCATGGTCACCTTCTGCTCGTGGTCTCTGAAACTGATTCGGAGCCGCAGGTGTGCCGGACCGGACTTGCAGGCTTCGGCCACCGAAGAGACCGTGGCCGCCGTCGTCGCTGCGCCGGCGGACGGGTCAACGGCGCCCTTCTGGCGTCCGACGGCGACTGGTCGGCGCTGTAGGGGAGCGGCACCAAACGCAAGCGGACGACGGCGGGACGTCCCGCCGTCGTCCGCTCTGGGTTCCGGGCCGGTGTGATTAGTCGATCACTGCGGGGCGAGTTCGCCGTAGAAGTAGGATGCTGTGACGCCGCCGTCCATGAGGAAGTCGCTGCCGGTGATGAACGCGCCGTCCTGGCCCATGAGGAGCGCGCCCACGGTGCCGACCTCGTCCGGAGTGCCGCCCCGTCCTGCCGGCGACAGCTCGATCATGCGCCGGTATCCCTCGCCGCGGGGGCCGGTGAGCTCATCTTTGGCGAGCGGCGTGAAAATGATGCCGGGGCTGATGGTGTTGATCCGCGCGCCGCGTTTGCCCCAACGAACGGCCTCGGCCATCACGCGGAGCGAGTTACCGCGCTTGGCCAGCTGGTAGGCGTGGAGGGAGTCTGTGACCTGGTCGGGCTGAAGCATGGGGAGCGCCAACAGCTCGTCGGCCGGCGTCGTCGCGAGGGCGGTATTTTCCCCGGTAGTCAGGGCACCCAAGCGGTGCCCTGACTGCGAGGCGATGACCACGCCGGCACCGCCGCGGGCGATGACGTTCCCGAATTCCTCGAGCAGCACGGCAGTCCCGTACAGGTCCACAGCCAGGATGGTTTCCGGCGACGCCTGGCTGGGTGAGACACCTGCGGCGTGGATGACACCCGTGACGTCGCCCAATGCCGTGGCCGCCTCGACCAGGGCGTGAACGGACTGGCGCGAGGACACGTCGACGGTCATTGTGCTGACCTCGAAACCGGCGTTGCCCAACACCTCGGCCGCCGCGTCGGCGTTGCCCTGGTTCAGGTCCGCCAACACAACCCGCTTGCCCGCGCTGACGCGCCGGGCGATTGCCTGACCGATCGATCCGGCTCCGATGACAACAATGACGTCGCTCATGATGATCTCCTGTTCTCCGGTTCTCCACCCTAGGAGCCTTCAACCATGGGCGGGAGGCACTGGGAGTACCTGTATCAACAGCCCCTCCCAAACGGGGATCGACTGCTGTTGTATGGAGAGGAACCCTGGCCTCCGGCCGCAAGACCCCCAACACTCAAGGAGCAACAGTGGCCACTCGCCCCAGCACCGTGCTGGTTGTCGGTGCGACCGGCAGCGTCGGCCGGCTCGTCGTCGAGGTAGCGATCCGGCAGGGGCACACCACCCGTGCCCTGGTGCGCCACCTCGACAAGGCCCGGCGGCTGCCGAAGGAAGCGGAAGCCGTCGTCGGGGACGTCACCCGGCCCGAGACGCTGACCGGCGCAGTGGAGGGGATCGACGCCGTCGTGTTCACCCTCGGCTCCGACGGCGCCGGCAAGGTCGGTGCCGAGACTGTCGACTACGGCGGGGTGCGCAACGTCCTAACTGCCCTGGGCAAACGGACAGCACGGGTAGCGCTGATGACCTCCATCGGGGTCACCAACCGCACCGGAGCCTACAACCGGTCCACCGAGGCCCACGACTGGAAGCGCCGTTCCGAACGGCTCGTCCGCGCCAGCGGCCTGCCGTACACGGTCGTGCGGCCCGGCTGGTTCGACTACAACGGGCCGGACGGCGAGCCGCAACACGTGCGTGAGGAGCTGCATGCCATCACCCGCTAACGCCCGGCCCCCTGGCGGCGCAACGCGGCCCGCCTCCAAGCTCCGATTCCGGAGAAGTGAAAGGAAAGAACAATGCGAGCAACCATCATGTATGGCGCCGGCGACGTGCGCGTGGAGAACGTGCCGGACCCGGTCATCCAGGATCCGACCGACGCGCTCGTGCGGATCGTCAACTCATGCATCTGCGGATCCGACCTGCACCCGTACCACGGCATGCCTGCTTCCCGGCAGGGCAGCCCGATGGGGCACGAGTTCATCGGCGTCGTCGAGGAGACGGGCAAGGACGTGTCGACCCTGAAGAAGGGCGACTTCGTCATCGCCCCGTTCGCCTGGTCCGACGGGACCTGCGACTTCTGCCGCGAGGGCCTGCAGACCTCCTGCCGCCACGGCGGGTTCTGGGCCTCCGGCGGAATCGGCGGCGCACAGGCCGAAGCCGTCCGCGTCCCGTTCGCTGACGGCACCCTGGTCAAGGCTCCGGTCGCTGAGGACTCGCCGCTGCTGCCGTCACTGCTGACCCTCTCGGACGTGTACGGCACCGGCTACCACGCCGCAGTCAAGGCAGGCGTCAATGAGCGGACAACGGTGACGGTCATTGGGGATGGCGCCGTGGGCCTGATGGCGGTGCTGTCGGCCAAGCAATTGGGTGCCGAGCAGATCATTCTGATGGGCCGGCACAAGGCCCGCACCGACCTGGGCATCGAATACGGCGCCACCGACGTCGTCGCCGAGCGCGGCGAGGCCGGGATCCAGAGGGTCCGTGAGCTCGCGGGCGGCGACGGCACCCACACGGTGCTGGAGTGCGTTGGGCACCGGCCGGCGTATGACCAGGCTCTCGGCGTCATCCGCCCCGGCGGCGTCATCAGCCGCGTCGGCGTGCCGCAGTACGAGGACGCCCCGATCGGCTTCGGCAGCATGTTCGGCCCGAACATCACCCTCACCGGCGGCCCCGCCCCCGTCCGTGCCTACATCGAGACGTTACTGCCCGGCGTCCTCGACGGCACCGTGAACCCCGGCAAGGTCTTCGACCGCACCATCAGCCTGGACGAAGTGCCCGACGGGTACCGCGCCATGGATTCCCGCGAGGCCCTTAAGGTCCTGGTCCGCCCGTAGCGCACGCCGCCCCGACAGACTCTGGCATTCCCCACGAAAGGAAGACCCTTCATGGCCACATGGCTCATCACAGGATGCTCGACCGGACTCGGCCGCGCCCTCGCCCAAGCCGTGCTCGCCCACGGCCACAACGCCGTCGTCACAGCACGAAACGTCACCACGGTGCAGGACATCGCGGCCGCTTTCCCCGACACGGCACTTGCCCTGCCCCTCGACGTCGCCGACCGGGCGCAGATCAGCTCGGCGGTGCAGCAGGCCCGGACGCGCTTCGGCGGCATCGACGTGCTCGTCAACAATGCCGGCTACGGCTACCGGGCGGCGGTTGAGGAAGCGGACGACGCCGACGTTCGGCAGCTGTTCGACACTAACATTTTCGGCGCCGTCGACATGATTAAAGCAGTCCTCCCGGACATGCGCGCGAACAGGGCAGGGTCCATCCTGAACATCTCCTCCATTGGGGCGCGCATCTCACCGGCCGGATCCGGATACTACTCGGCAACAAAGGCGGCCCTTGAGGGCCTGTCCGGATCCCTCCACAAGGAACTGCAGCCGCTCGGCATCAACGTCACCGTCGTCGAGCCGGGCGCGTTCCGCACCGACTTCGCCGGCCGTTCACTCACCCAGTCTGCGACGGCGATCGAGGACTACGCGGAGACGGCCGGGAAACGGCGCAAGGAGAAGGACACGATCCACGGCACCCAGCCAGGCGACCCGGCAAAGGCCGCAGAAGCCATCCTGACTATCGTCGAAAGTGAGACCCGCCGTCTCTGCTGGTGCTCGGCAAAGATGCGTACGACGCATTTGCTGCCGTCGCCCAGGCAGAGCGCACGGACCTGGACCAATGGCGGGACCTCAGCCTCAGCACGGGCATCGAAGGCTGAGTTACAGCCGCCGCCCACAACTAAAAGGAGAAATTTTGGAAATCCAGCCCAAGAAGCCCAGCGTCAAAGGACCCGCAGAAATGTTCACGGGGGATGTGTTCTTCGACGTCATAGCCGCCCCGCAGCCCGAACCGTCGCGAATGCGCGTGAACTCGGTCCACTTCGCCCCCTGTGCACGGACGGCCTGGCACTCGCACGCCGTCGGCCAGACCCTGCACGTCACCGAAGGCGTGGGGCTGGTCCAGTCCCGGGGCGGGGAAATCCTCGTGATGAAGGCCGGCGACACCGTCTACACGCCGCCGGGCGAGTGGCACTGGCACGGCGCCGCACCCGACCATTTCATGACCCATCTGGCCATGTGGGAAGCCCCTGCCGAAGGCCCCGAATCCGAGTGGGGCGACTTGGTCACGGACGAGGAATACGGCATCAAATAGAAGACGCCTGCTCGCCTGTCCCCTAACCGTGCGAGGGGTGCAAGCCCTTTGCGTAGGCTGCCTGGCCCACGTGCTGCAGGCAGTCGGCAATAGTGCTGACCAGCCGCACGCCGAGGGTGACGGGCGGGTCCCAGCGTCTGTCGACGATGCGGTCGAAGTCCCCGTCGCCGAGAGTTTTCACAAACTCCACGGTCTGCCGGTGAACGGCCTCGTAGTATTCGAGCAGCAGCTCCGGCGGGGCCTTCACCGCGTCTACTTGCTCGGTCGAATGGCCGTAGCCGGTGTCGCGCTCGGGCAGCGGCAGCGCGAAGCGGCCGGCAAACTCCTGCGCCGTCCAGACCTGCTGCAGGCCGGCGGCGGATGCCACCTGCGCGTCCTCAACCCGGCTGAGGTGCCAGATCAGCCACGCAATCGAGTTCCCGGTGCCCGCCGGCCGGCGGACCAGGGTCTCGCCGTCGACCCCTTCAAGAACGGCGGCAACGGTCTCACGGATCCGGCCGAAGCAGTCCAGCAGCAGTTCGTTGGATTTCATGGAGTCCCTCACTGTGCATTTTCTGGTGAGCCTCATGCTTGCATGCCACCCGCGACTCTGGATAGGGGCGGGGCCGCCCGGGGAGACCGAGACACGAAAGGTGGTCAATTTGCTTCTGAAGAAGCCGCCCCGGTGGCCGCTTCCTGACAGTAGGGTGGTTCCCATCGGACCGCGCAGAAGGGAAACCCGCAATGAAGGACACGGACAAGTCCGCCACGGGCGCAAAGACGTATGACGGATTCACGGACGAGGAACGGGCCGCGATGAAGGAACGCGGGCAGGAGCTCAAGGCGGCCACGCGCCGCTCCTCGAACGGTTCCAAGGCGGACGGGGAAAGCGACGTGCTCGAGAAGATCGCCGAAATGCCGGAACCGGATCGCGCCATCGCCGAGCGACTCCATGCCATCATCAGGGCCAGCGCACCGGAACTCACGCCGAAAACCTGGTACGGGATGCCCGCGTACGCGAAGGACGGCAAGGTGGTCTGCTTCTTCCAAAGCTCGCACAAGTTCAAGACACGGTATGCAACGTTCGGCTTCAATGACGTGGCGGACCTCGACGACGGCACCATGTGGCCGACCTCTTTCGCTCTGACGACGCTGACCGCCGCCGACGAGGAAAGGATCAGCGAGCTCGTGAAGAAGGCCGTCTGCTGAGGACTGGGCGCAAGAGTCAGGACCAAACCGGTGACAGCCAGGCCGGATGCCGGCGATCGAAGGTCAGGTCTTCGCGTGGCGCTGCGTAGCGCGGCTGATCCCGCGCATCCATTGACTGCTTCGCACGAGGCTGGGTTGCGGCTGCGGGTGCTCAAGGCTGCCAGTGTCCTCGTTGACCGTCTGACGTATGACGCCGTCACGATAGATGCTGTTGCCCGGGCATCGGGGGTGAGCAAGTCAACCCTCTACCGTTATTGGCCATCGCGTCAGCTGCTGGTGCTCGAGGCCTTCACGTACAAGACGAATTTGCTGACGAGCGTTGATGACACCGGTGATGTTGCCCGGGACCTGCATGCGTACCTTGTCGCTTTGACGTACTGTCTGAAGGTGGGCGGGGCGGCGTCGACGGTCGCCAATCTGTTGGCTGAGGCGATCCGCAGCGAGGAGTTTGCGGTCCAGTTCCGGCAGACGCTGCTGCGCGAGCGCCGGCAGGGATTTCTTGAAATCCTGCTCCGGGGCCAGCGCCGCGGGCAGATCCGCGACGATGTGGACCTCGTTATGGTGATCGACGCTGTGTACGGGGCGATCCATCACCGGTTGATCGCAACCGGACAGGACATTGACGGCGCGTTTCTGCGGCATCTGACCCATTTCGCCATTGACGGGGCAGCAAGCCCCTCCTACTTGGAGAGCTACCGGGCGGCGCGGAAATAGGCGCTCCGGCGCACTTGACGGCCATGGGGTGGGACGTTCAGTGCCATTTCGTCCCATTCCTTCGTCCGGTCAACGGCCCTGGAGGGATGGTGGAACCAGCGCAGGAACAAGCGCTGAGTGACCACCAGCAAACCAGGAGGACGAGCACGCAATGACCACCACATCAAAGACCCTGCGGACGAACGTTGGAAGCAAGCACCCGGAGCTCTACAGGGCACTGACGGCGGTGGCGGTGCAAACGGATAAGACAGCGCTCGCAGAAGGACTGTCACCACTTCTCATCGAACTGGTAAAGATCCGTGCTTCCCAGATCAACGGGTGTGCGTTCTGCCTACGGCTCCATACCAAGGACTCGCTGGCGAAGGGCGAGAGTCCCGAGCGGCTGAGCGTGCTGCCTGCTTGGCGGGAAAGCATGTACTTCGACGAGCAAGAACGTTCGGCGCTCGCCCTGGCCGAGTACATCACCACCATTCAGGATTCCCACATCAACACCGGAGTGTACGAGTCAGCGGTCGCCCATCTGACCCCCGGTCAGGTGTCCGCCGTGACGTGGTTGACGATGGCGATCAACACCTATAACCGCATCGCGATCAGCGGCGCCTACACAGTCGCCCCCTGAACCGCGGCGCATAAACGAGGGCGGGGCCCGGAGCCCGGCTCAGTCAGTTGCTGCCCGGGCGCTGCCTCAGCCGTCTCAGAGGTCGATGGCCCAGCCGTCCTGGTAGTCATGGTGGTCTCTGTAGGGGGCTGCCATACACATGAGGACGTATTCGCTGGTGCCGTCGACTTCGCTGGGGATGTCGGTGACGAGCGGGACGTTGGCCAGCATCTGTCGCTTGGCGGCGCATTCAGCGAGGATGCGGCCGGGGTTGAACCGTGCGATGTACACCCGGTCCTCGGCTTTGCATTCGAGGTAGCAGGGTGCGTGGTCGGCGCGGGCGTCGAGGACGGTTCGTTCGTTGGCGGAGTAGAGGGCCGCGGTGTCGCTCCCGGGTTCACCGAACCATTCCCAGGGCGCGGGTGATGCGGCCAGCGCGATGGCTTCGTCTTCGGCGATTCGGGCTTCGAGGAAGGCGATGATGTCCATCCCTTAATCCTGCCACCATGCGGGCACCATTTCTCAGCACCATCAGGCGCGTGCGAGGGCCAGGCGTTCCGCTGCCTGGGCGATGAGGGCGGTTGCTGCGATTGGGGACGATTGGAAGAGGCATTCCCCTCGGGCGTTGTGGAGGGCTGGCCACAGGCTTGCCGCCCAGGCGATTTGCCGCTCGTCGTCGGTGAACGTCCGGTCGCGGGCCAGTTCGTAGGCGCGGATACATGATGCGGAGTTGCGGATCGGTGCGAGGGCGGGGGTACGGGTGCTTGCAAAGGCTGGGACCAGCGACTGATCCATCCGGTCAACAGGAGCGTTGGGTGGCCAGAGGCTGCCGCCCGTGAAATTCCAGTGCATCCATGGCGGGGGAGGGCCCAGCGCTTCAGGCGGGCAGGTCTCCCAAGGTCCGCATGAGTCGGGCCAGCGGCGCGCCTGAGCGGCGGGCGTGTTCGGGGCCGTCGCCCGTCATGATTCCTCCGCCGGCCCGCCACTCTTCACCGGAGACCACGAGTCCGTTCGCCAGGGTTTGGGCCCCGTGACGGGCCGCGCGCAGGGCAGTCCGCTGTCCGCGGCCTGCTGCTGAATCTTCAGGCAACCGTCGACGCCGGGTTCAATGGTTCCAGCGCTCCGGGGCCCAGTTCGTGTTCGCACCAGGTGAGTACGAGCTGGTCCAGCCCTTCGTCGTCCATCACACCACCCTAGGCGTGGTCCTCTGTATCCGTCCCCGGTCGGTAGCCTGGGCCGGACCGCCTACAGGACGTTCTGGTAGTGCTCCACGACGGGGAAAGGATCGTAGAAGTGGTGCAACAGGGCGCGCCACTTCGCGTATTGCTCGGACTGTCGGAATCCAACTGTATGGTCTTCGAGCCGCTCCCACTCAACGAGTAGCAAATAAGTGTTCGGCGACTCGATCGAACGCGACAACGACAAATTCCGGAAGCCAGCCATCGAAGAGATGATGGGCCGCGCCTTGCTAAACGCCAGCTCGAAGTCATGTTCCTGACCGGGGATGACGGACAATAGCGCGTGTTCGGTAATCACTGGACGAGTCTCCCACACGGGAACGCCAGGAACCCCGGGCGCGCCTGCCGCTCAGGCATGATGAGGCGCAGTGCGCGGCAGAGAACGCTGCGCCGAAACCGACGCCCCCAATGACCTGGCCAATGATCATGAGCTCCAGGCTTCCTGCCAACACACCGGTGACAATGCCGACGGTGTCGAGGATGGGGCGGTATCCACGGATCCGCTCGCTTTGCTAGACGGGGACGAGCGCTACCGGGTCCCCTTCGGTCACGGCAATCCGGCCCATGCCTTGATCCAGGATTATCCACACGGTGTTGCCGTCACAGGTGCGTGTGTCGACTGTCCCTGTCTTGCTGTATTTCTCTTTGTGGACCACTTCGACCCGGTCACCGCTGTTCAGCCTCTGCCATAGACGTGCCTCTCCTGTTTTCACCAGAGGTTTCTCATACTCGGGAACCGGTTTGTGGTTGCGGCGCTCGACCCGGGAGGATCGGGGATCGGCGCTAGCCCAGTTCCGAGGGCGGGCCTCGAGGCGCCGGGATTGAAACGTCATTGCTTGCTCCTTTGCGGTCCGTTGACCTTCCGGCACCCCTGCTGCTGACCGCCACGCGGTGCCACTGGCGGACTCCGTGTGACGGTCAGCTGGGCGTCTGGCCTATTTCTTGTGGACGATGTAGATTGCGCCGGTCGAGACGTCCTCTTCGAGCGCTTCGAGGGTCCGTCCGCGGGTTTCGGGGACCTGGGTATAGATGAAGATCAGCGCCAGGATGCCGACGATGCCGAAAAGGAAGAAGGTCCCGGTGATGCCGACCGCCGCTACCAGGGACGGGAAGAACAAGCCGAGGAAGGCATTGGCGATCCACAGGCAGAAGATGGAGATGCCGATCGCGAAGCCGCGGATGTGCAGCGGGAAGATCTCCGAGAGCATCACCCACACGGCGATATTGAGGAACGTCTGCATCGAGCCCACGAAGGCAACCACCAGCACGAGGATAACGAACGGCCGTGCCGGGTCGCCGACCGGCAGCGCGATGGAGGCGATGCCGATGAGGAAGTGGCAGATCGTGGTCAGGACGAAGCCGGTAATGAGGGTGGTGCGGCGGTTGATGCGCTGCATCAGGGAGAGCCCGATGACGCCGCCGACGACGGCGATGACGCCGGGGGCGATGTTAGCGATGAGCGCGGCGCCCGAATCGAAGCCTGCCTCGATGAGCACGGACTGGCCGTAGTACATGATCGAGTTGATGCCGGTGAGCTGCTGCGCGACGCCCAGGCCGATCCCGACGAGCAGGATGCGCAGGATCCACTTGTTCTTCAGCGCGCCCCAGCCGGACAGGTTCATCTGCTCTTCCTCTTCGGCGAGGTGCTTGACGTCTGCCATTTCCGCGGCGGCGCGCTCGGGCGAACGGACTGTGGAGAGAACATCCAGCGCTTCCTGGTTGCGGCCCTTGGAGATGAGCCAGCGCGGGGACTCTGGCATCCGGAGCATGCCAAGGAACAGGGCTATGGCGGGCAGTGCGGCGACGGCGAGCATGATGCGCCAGACGCCGCCGAGTTCGCTCCACACGCTGCCGATGATGGCGTTGACGACGAACGCCGCGAGCTGGCCGATGACGATCATGAGCTCGTTGCGGCCCGCGAGCGAGCCGCGGATCTCGTAGGGGGCGAGCTCGGCGAGATACACCGGGACCACCGAGGAGGCGCCGCCGACGGCGAGGCCGAGGATGACGCGGCCGACGACCATGACCTCGAAGTTCGGCGCGAACACACAGGTCAGGGCGCCGGCGAGGAACAGGACGGCCAGGAGGATGATCGTCTTTCGACGCCCCCAGGTGTCGGAAAGGCGGCCGCCTCCCACTGCGCCCGCTGCGGCGCCGAAGAGCAGGGAGCTTGTAACGACTCCCTCCGTGAGTGCGGTCAGGCCGAGTTCGGCGGTCATCGGCCTGAGCGCGCCGTTGATAACGCCTGTGTCATAACCGAATAGCAGGCCACCGAACGTGGCAATCAGGGCAACAAGGCCAAGACGCTTGCGGTGCGGCCCGTCAGTCAAAGGCGGGAGCGGGGCCGGTCTAGACGTTCCGCTTTGCACATGGGCAGTAGCCATCAGGGACTCCTTTGTCAGGGTTTCGCGGAAGATGTGATCCGCATCTCAGAAATACTAGCGCGTGAATGGTTTAAATGTAAGGTCAAACTGACAAGCTGACAATATGACCTGCCTGATCAACTGTGGGATCCGCTCGATTTCGTTGTTTCGCGTACTTTCAGCTTCAATAACGACATGCCTCTCGTCTGGTCTTTGCGCCAAAGCCTTCCGTCTGACGCTCCATGGATTGCAGAGCTCCGTGCCCAGGTCATGCGGCCCGATCTCGAGCGGCTCGGACGCTGGGATCCGGTGCGCGTGAGACAGCGCTTCCTCGCCGGTTTTCACCCGGCGCATACCTTTGTCATCGACGTTGATGCCTCCGCTGCGGGTTCCATTGCGGTCCGCCCCGAATCCGATGAGCAATGGATTGAACACTTCTACCTGGCCCCTGAGTATCAAGGTCAGGGGCTGGGGAGTGCCGTACTGCGCCACGTCATGATGACGCAGCGAGATCACCGGCCTTTCCGGCTAAACGTCCTCCAAGGCAGCCCGGCGAGACGTCTTTATGAGCGCAACGGATTCGTTCAGGAGCACGAGGACCCGATCGACGTGTTCCTCATCGCCGAAACCGACCGGAAGGTTCTACCCGGGAGCACATCACGGGCCAGTCAGCAGCAATGAGTTCGACGCCGGTGAGCGTCGGGGGTTACGACGGCTGGTGGAATGCGACCCCCGCCTCGGGCGACATGACCGGCCTGCCGGCCGAAACGGTGACGGTCGACACGAACACCGGCGAAATCATTGACGCGTTCAACTGGGCGAAGGATGACCCCCGGGCAGACGAGGTCCGTATCAGACATCGACTTCGACGTTGTTCCCGATCCGGCCCGGCCGCGCAACACAATCGTGGTCATCGATACCGCAACCGGAGACGTGATCGAGCAGTTCCCGGCCCGGGAGACACCAAAAGTAATGGCAGTGAAGCGAGGCTGATTTCATGTGTATTTCCCCAGCACTCGTGTAGGACAATGGCGGATTACTCGTTGATGAGACCGCCGATGTCGATAAGGCTGAGCGCCTGAGCCAGGCCCTCTTGCTTGCCTGTTTGGACATCAATGCCCCAGTCCCGCTTAATTTCTGCTTTGGTGGTTTCCAATCAGGAATAGTGGCAAGCATTCGCGCGGCGTCGCCAAGCACGTGCTCGTATTCCGACCGGGCAAAAGTGAGCGCGTCGAGCTCATCGATAGGGTCGGTCAGCCCAAACCCATCTTTCCAGGCCCAATCAGTCCATGTGATTTTCTCCGAGTCGCTGATGATCCGGGCGCCGATGGCGAAACAGTCGAGATCCCCGCACCGGCAGATGTACATCGCGCTCCGGCCATCCTCATATTCGGGCTCCTGCCGCCCGAGCATGCGATCAATCTGTTCTTCCAGGTTGAACAGTTCCCATTCGGTCTGAAGCCTGGTGGGCAGTCTTTCCGAGCCTGTTCCGAGCACGATCTCCACAAGAGGTACGCCGTCCACGACGAAATCCAGAAACGGGATGGGTGCTCTCCAGCTGCGGTTCGTGGAGACATGGACCTCCATGGTCATCAGCGAGGGCTGCAATGTGAGCTTGTGCTGGTGCCGCGGAGTTCATGCACTAAGTATCCTCGCTGGCTGCCACCCGTTTTACTGGCTGAGTCCTAAACAGTCGGCCCGCTGTCCTCTTCCTCCGTGCGGGAGGGTTCCGCGCCCAATCTTGTGTCGGAAGGGCTCTTCTTCGAGATCAGCTCCTGACGATACCGTTCGACCTTTGTGGCGTGCCCACCACCCCAGCCAGCCCCGAAATACCTACTGACGTGTCAAATGGTGAGCCATGCTCGGCCTGGGGTTTGTTCACCGCCGCCGGGGCCACGAATTTGCGACGTTGGTAGACCGCCAACGGATCACTTCACGGCAGAGGGCGCAGTGACGAACGGCAAGACGTTCAGGGAGCCCGGGTAGCCCCTGTTTTGGGAGGCGTGTCTTTCCAGAGAACAATGGCTGCGATTGCGCCCGCAGATGCGATGAGGACCAATGGACTTTGGAAAACTGCGGCCACAATGGCTAAGCCTGCATCTGCTATGGGTTTCGACGACGAAAATATCGACGCCATGTCGATCGCCAACGCGGCCGCATAACCGGCGTAGAAGCAGAGCCGGATGGCAGGGGTTTTGTAGTTCCCTGTAAAGGCCCTCACTGCGAGCTCGTAGACCACGTACTTGAGTCCGATCATGGTGGCAGCGAAAGTCAAAACGAATACAAAATCCACATTCTCAGGGAATTGGCTGAGCGGGACATTCGCCGGACCCTGATAGATGCCCGATGAATGAAACCACAAGCCCGCCAGATGGGTTGCGGCAGCCAGGATAACGACGGCCCAGTACCGTAGCGCCAATCCACCCATGGTCCTTCGGATAGCCATGGCGTCAGTATGCCAGTGTGCCCCTCCGTCTCAGCGGGAGACTGGTGGAAGGGAGCTTGTCCGATACGCCATTAGGCGATCTTGCGCCTGTATGCGGCCATGGCGAAGACGTACGCAAGGACGAGGATGCCCACGCACCAGGCAAGGGCGATCCAGATGTCGCCGCCGATCGGTCGCTGTGCAAACAGATCCTGGATGGTGTTGACGATCGACGTGACGGGCTGGTTTTCCGCGAAGAACCGCACGGGACCCGGCATGGTCTCCGTGGGGACGAAGGCCGAGCTGATGAAGGGCAGGAAGATCAGCGGGTAGGAGAATCCGCTGGCACCGTCCACGGACTTCGCTGAAAGGCCGGCGATGACTGCGATCCAGGTGAGTGCCACAGTGAAGAGCGCCAGGATTCCGGCAACAGCGAGCCAGTCCAGTGCGCTTGCCGAGGTGCGGAATCCCATGAGGAGGGCAACCAGCACAATGATCACCAGCGAGAGCCCGTTGGCGACCAGCGAGGTCAGAACGTGAGCCCACAGCACAGACGATCGTGCGATCGGCATGGACTGGAACCGCTCGAATATGCCGCTCTGCATGTCGGTGAACAATCGGACGGCCGTGTATGCGATGCCCGACGCGATCGCGATCAGCATGATTCCCGGCAGCAGGTAGTTGACGTAGTTATCGGTATCGGTCCTGATGGCGCCGCCGAACACGTAGACGAACAGCAGCATGAGGGCGACCGGCGTGATGGCTGTGGTGATGATCGTGTCCACGCTGCGGAAGATGTGACGCATGGAGCGGCCCAGCAAAATGGCCGTGTCTCCCAAGAAGTGTGTGCTCATGACCTGTCCTTACTTGCCTCGACCTTGGCGTCGTTCCCCACTAGTGCGAGGAAGATTTCCTCCAGGGTCGGCTGCTTTTCGACGTACTCGACCATCGCTGGTGGAAGTAGTTGCTTCAGCTCGGCGAGCGTACCGTTCGCGATGATGCGCCCCGCGTGAAGAATGGCGATCCGATCCGCGAGTTGCTCAGCCTCGTCCAGATACTGCGTTGTGAGCAGGACAGTGGTGCCCTGCTTGGCGAGCTCCTTGACGACCTGCCACACGTCGATGCGGGCTTCGGGGTCCAGCCCCGTGGTCGGCTCATCGAGGAAGATCACCTTCGGCTGCCCGATCAGGCTCATGGCGATGTCCAGGCGACGGCGCATGCCTCCTGAATACGTGGACACCTTTCGCGAACCTGCATCGGTGAGGTTGAAGCGGGCCAGAAGATCGTCTGCCACCTGGCCGGGATCCTTCAGATGCCGCAACTTGGCAACCAGCACCAGGTTCTCCCTGCCGGAGAGGATCTCGTCCACCGCTGCGAACTGCCCGGTCAGACTGATGGACTCCCGGACCCGGAGCGGTTCAGTCGCGACGTCGAATCCGTTGACAGTGGCTGTGCCGGCGTCTGCTTTTAGCAGGGTGGACAGGATCTTCACTATCGTGGTCTTTCCTGCTCCGTTTGAGCCGAGGAGGGCAAAGATGCTCCCCGGGTGCCACCTCGAAGTCCACGCCGCGCAGGACGTGCAAGTCCTTGTAGGACTTCTCCATGCCCTGCACGCGGATGGCGGGTCCGCCGGTCCTGGTCATGACTCCAGCCCCTTCGCTTTGTTGACCGCCTCGTTGAGACGGCCCCGTTCCTTGTCGATCCACCGCTTTCCGCCGTATGCCTGAGCGAAGCTCTCGGCGAATTCGATGGGATCTTCGCCGACGATCTCGCTCACAGGCGTGCCGTCGATAGCGGCGCGTTCCCACAGGTCCGCGAGGTCCGAGAACATCTGCACCATCGTCTCCCCCTCGGTGACCCCGCCGTAGTACATGAAGTACCGGTTGAAGGCGTTCGCCACGGTGAGGTAGGGCTCAGGCAGGGCATCCAGCCGTGCCTTGGCCTGCTTGTACTGCTTCTTCTGCTCGAGCGAGCCGGTCACCAGCTCGATCCACTTCGCTGCCATATCACTTTCCTCCCTTGCGGAGCTGTTCAAGCCGTTCGGACAGAAAGCTCCATGTGTTCCAGAATTCGTCCAGTTCCTTTTCGCCCTGAGCGTTGAGCGTGTACACCTTGCGGGGCGGTCCCTTCTCGGACGGACGCTTCTCGACGTCGACAAGGCCCTTCTGCTCGATCCTGACGAGTAGCGCGTACACCGTGCCCTCAGCGATATCGGAGAAGCCCCTCGCCCGGAGCAGCGTCGTGATTTCGTACCCGTACGCCGGTTTCCCGGTCAGGAGAGCAAGAACGATGCCCTCCAGCGTCCCTTTGAGCATCTCCGTCATCTGCTTGCCCATGGGTCACCTCTTCCAACTACTCAGTGATACTAACTACTAGTACATAGTAGCGCTAAGTAGTAGAAGCGCAAGCCTCATACTGTGGTCACCTTCAGCGGCTATTTCACGGGCCGCAGCTCGAGCGAAACGAGCATCCGTTTGAGGTCCTGGTACTCCTGCGAGTGTGTGTAGGCCTTCGCTTGTGCGACGCTCTCGAATATCAGCGGCGCGTTCTGTCCATCCGCCTGGAGGTACGCGACGTCCCCAAAGAAGACGGGTGGCACGCCTTCGGGTGCGATAATCCCGTTCGGGAAAGCGCAAGTCGACGTGCCAATATCAGGGCGAGCTTCAGAGGGCGCTACCGTGCCGTACACCTGCTCACCTTCGATGATGACGAAGGAGAACCGAGAGGGACCGGCACCCGGCAGGTTCGCAGCTTTTTGAGGTATGTCCAGGACCACCGATTCGAGGACTGAAAAAGGTTTGGGCGCCTCGCATGGGCCCACGGGGCTGTCGTGCACGAAGACCAGACCGGCAATCGTGTGATTGTTTGCGTTCCGCACGGCCAAAGAGTTGAACGGTCGACCGCTGATCATTCGGGGCGACTCCACGACAGCCCAGCCGGGCGCGATCTCAAAGGTGGCACGGCCGGTGGCGTCCGTGAAGGATGACCACCCGGCTGCAGCCGGCGGGACCGGCGCAACCGGGGCCGACGACGGCGGGCCGGCGGCTGCTGGCTCACGCTCACTGAATCAGTAGTTGTTGCGCACCAGGAAGTTCGGGGCTTGCTGCGTCCAGCCGCCCTCATTCCTGACGGACTTGAGGCTCGTCTCGGCACCTGCGGGGACCACTAGCCAACCTGCTTCGGTTCGCTCCGGGTTCTCAATCTTGAGGCCGTAGGATTCGAAGCTTGCCAGCAGCGTGCACCCTACGGACCGGCCTTCGCCGTTGGCGGCGACGGGAATGATGCAAATCGTCTTGCCGGGGGGAGCGCTGGGGGTGAGCTTCTCTCCAGCGGGGGCACCGTAGTAAGTGATCGTTGCGCTGTGTCCCAGGAGCCGAGTCTGCGAGGGATCAATACCTAGGCCGCCCAGGGCAGGCAGCGCTCCGGCGGGCAGCTTATCCGCCTCCTGCTGCGGGCGGGTCAGCGACTCGATGATCCTCGAGGCGTCTTCGGATCTGTCCTCCGGGGTCCGCGCCACGGCCAGCGCGCCAAGAATTACGGCGCCTGCAAGCGTGCCGGTGCCCAACCACAGGCCCATCCGTCTCCGCCTACCTACCGGTGTTTCTTCCGGGAGCATGTGGTTACCAATGAGGGGCACGTTTGCTGGGGATATTGCACCACGCATGTTTGGCACACCCTGTTGGAGTGATGCGGGCATCTGTACGAGCTGCTGGCGTAGCGCATCGCTTCTGTCAGCCTGGAATTGGTAGGGGCTCACAATATCCTCCCTTCGTGAAGTGTCTGATCGGTTAGGGGGTGGACCGGGTCTAGTTCCCTGTAAAGCGCGCCGAGCCTTGTCTTGGCGCGGTGCAGTCTTGATTTCACGGTTCCTTCGGCAATTGCGAGGGCAGAGGCAGCTTGCCTGAGGGTCAGCCCCTCAACGACACACAGAGTGAGCACATCGCGGTCCTGCGGCTTGAGCCGCCAGAAGGCAGCCCGTAACGCAGTTGCCGCCGCGTCGCGCTCGGCCGAGTCGGCAAATTCGTCGGCCACATCGGCGCCCGCGGCTGGCGGCGGAAGCTGATCAAGGAAGGCCTTGTACCGCCTTCGCTGGCGGTTATGGTTGCGGATCGTGTTGTTAGCCGTGACCAACAGCCAGGCAGCTATGGAGCCGTTGACCATGCGCACGTACTCTCGGCGACGCCAGGCCTCATAGAAGACGACGGCGGTGATGTCTTCGGCCTGATGAGCCGATCCAACGATCCTTAGTGCGTGGCGCAGCACTCGATCACGGTGCCGATCAAAAAGCTTTCCGAATGCGTCACCATCGCCGCTGACCACGCGCAGCCACAATGCTTCATCCGTACTGTCTGATCCCCCACTCATACTCCATAGTGTCCGGAGCATCGAATTGGTTCCACATTTTCGGGAATTTCTTCCGGGCCAGAGGTCTGAGCTCACCTCCTGGGCTATCGTGGTGCCATGCCCAGCCAATTAGCTGTCATTGCCATCGACGCGGTCCGGCCACGGGTGGTGGCCGACTTCTGGTGCGCCGTCCTCGGCTGGCATGTTGTCGAAGAGGACAGTGACGTCATCAGCATCGCGCCGCAGGATGAGACCTGGCCTTCCATCGATGTGGTCGCGGTGCCAGAGGGCAAGACCGTCAAGAACCGGCTGCATTTCGACCTGCGGGCTGACGGTGTGTCCACTGCCGAGGAGCTCGAGCGCCTGCTCGCCCTAGGCGCGCGGCGCAAAAACGTGGGCCAGGGCCCGGACGTCAGTTGGGTGGTGCTGGGTGATCCCGAGGGCAACGAGTTCTGCCTGCTGTCACGATCCGTCCAGGACGTCGAAGATCAAGAATGAGTGGTTCAGCACCAAACTGCCATTCCCAGCTACACAGTCACGGTGGGTGGGTCGAGACCGTCTGAAGCGGCGCCTGCAGTGCGCTGATCCGCTCCACCCTACGAGGTGGTGACGACAAGCAAGTCACCGACTGCACAGTCGAGGACATTGCAGATCGCGGACAGCGTGGAAAAGCGGATCGCACGCGCCCGGTCGTTTTTCAGCACAGACAGGTTGACGATACTGACGCCTACTCGCTGGCTGAGCTCGGTCAAGGTCATTCCCCGGGCCTCGAGGAGCTCATCGAGCCTGCAATGGATCCGCTGCTCTTCATCTGGTGCGGGAGGCATTAGACCAGGCCGTCCAGTTCCACCTGCTGGCGCCGGCCAGTCTCGAACATGCTCGCCAAGACGGCGGCACCGAGTCCAACCGCGATCGGCCAGATATCTAGTTCCATGAAGAAGAAGGCCTCTTTCCGAAGCCTGCACAGCGGTACACGGACCAACTGATCACGCCAAGAGTCGCCGAGGACGGCAGCCCGGCAAGACCGCCGAGGAGCCCGGATCCGATCAACCAATAGCGTTCGGTGGGGGTAAGGCCGGCCGGCTGCACATCGGCTGTGGCGTACGCAGCTTTGAGGATTTCGCTGTTGCCCTCACCCAGCGCGGGCGTCTCCAGGTTCTCGAGGGGCACTCGCAGGATAGGGGTGTTCGCGAGCCCCGCGGGTATGGCTACGAGCACCGAGACGGCGATGCCGACGGCTGCAAGTCCAAAGATAACGGCAAACAGGAAAGCGACCTTGCGGTCCAAATGAGCCAACGAAGTAACCACAGTCCATCCCCAATCAGAAAGGTTATCGATTACCGTTAAGATAACGACTATCGATAAACATTTCAAGGAGCCCAAGCAGTTGTCCAGCTCGGATGCGCTGACCCCGGCTGCGATGTCGTGGGGTCGGGGTCGGGGTCCCGATTGGGGGGACTGTCACCGGGGACACTGTTAGGACGACGGGAACCTACCGCAACTGATCCAACTCGCGCATCAATGCATCGGGGTCATCCACGTCAAAGAAGGCGACGCCCTGAGCCTGGCCCAGATTGAGAACGTCCAGTCCCGTGTTTCGGTAGTCGGCCTGGCGCCTGTTGCCGAAAATAACGCTCACGTGACGGCCATCCCGAGAGCGGTCAACTCGCATCGGCGTGCCCTTTACGAACGTGTCGGTAAACGATCGTTCGCTTGAAGACACGATCGCTCGAGAATCCGTGAGCCCGTAGACGGTCATGATTTTGCGACGCTTCTTGTAGATGAAGCGACCAAAAATGAAATAGAGGCCCACCAGGACGAACGGAATCCCCCACAGAGTAAAGAAGATGGGCGCTCCGCTCACGACTACCTGCAACTCCCAGAAAACCGCGAAGCCTCCCCACATGATGCTGAACGGCACCAGGAAAAGGTCAGTTGCCGAAAAGCGAACCCGTGGATCTGGTTTGCCAACCCAGCGAAGCTGCTCTCCCTGCCGAAGGAGCGGATGAAGCCGATTCCACGCGTCATTCATGCCACGGAGTCTTCCATCGGAATCAAACCCCCACAGTTTTCGACACGCAGAAGCGTCCTAGGACATCCGCAGCAAAGACCTAGGCGCTGGTTGAGGCAGGCCGCAGGGGTTGTGCCACCTCGACGATCAGCCCTTCGGGTCCGCGAATGTAAGCGAGCCGGTAGATGTCCTGATAGTCCACGACATCGCCGACTGTGTGGTACCCCGCCGCGCGGGCCTGCGCCACGACTGCGTCGATGTTCGTTACCCGGTATGCGATATGGCGGTAGCCGTAGGCGTTCGCGGGAAGTTCCTCCCGGTCGTGGGCTCGGGTGGGTTCGTGGAACGCGGTGAGCTCGAGCTTGCCGCTTCCATCCGGTGCGGTCACCATGAAAGCCAGACTCCGCAGTCACGCCTGTGCAAACCACCGGGCCGGGGGCATACTGAGGCATGACCGGCCGCGACGATTTCTTGGCATGGGTCAAATCCGCGCTGTACCAAGCGGAACTGGCCCTTCACAACGGCGACTCGGCCCCGCGCCGGGCGCTCTGGTCCCGCAACGAGCCCGTGAGCATCCTGGGTGCGTGGCGCAACGCCTTCGGGCAGCAGGAGGTAGACGAGGCCTTCGCAACCCTCGAGAGATCTTTCTCCCACTGCACGTCGTACACGTTCGAATTGCAGGCGTATGACGTGGTGGATGACATGGCTTACACCGCAGGCCTGGAGCACATCTCAACCTCCGTCTATGACCAGCCGCGCAGTTACACCCTGCGGGCCACCCAGATCTACCGCCGCGAAGGCGGCGAATGGAAGGTAGCCCACCGGCACGCCGACACAGTGACCGAATGACGGATCGTCCCGCTTTGGAACTGGCACACTCCGGAGCCACGCCGTCGGCCGCGGCAGCACGTCCGGGCCCGCGGCGCGCTTATCCGCCGGCGGGCTGGAACAACTCGACCACGTTGCCGGACGGATCTTCCAGCAGGATCTGCTGACCGCCTGGACCGGTGACAATGTTGTTTCGGAACGTGAGGCCGGCCGCACGCAGCCGGTCCACCTCGGCCGCGATGTCGCCCACGATGAGGTGGATGCGGTTCCATCCCCCCGGCGTCGGCAATGTGCCGTCCGGCATTGGCCGGCCTGCCGAGCTGGTTGGCCCGCTCAGCAGGAGCCGCAGCTGGCCGCGTGCGACGTCGGCGAACGCCGGTGCGGCGCTCATCCTAAGGGTGAATCCGAGGTGCTTTGTGTAAAAGTCGATTGCCGCGTCGACGTCGTCCACCATGTATCGGACGCTGACCATGTCCGTTGGCTCGTTGGGCATTTCTAGCTCCTTTCCGAACTCGCTTGGAAGTGCTCGATTGCGTACAGCAGGAACTGGATTCGCGTGTTCAGTTCGTCCGCCGTGCGGACGAACGCCGGGTGACTGGGCTGGCCGGCAGCTGCTTCGGCCGCCGGATCGGGGATGCTCCAATGCACCATCGCCGGAGGCCCCGGGAACTCCGGGCATACTTCCCGTACGCGGTCGCAAAGGCTGATCACATAGTCGAACCGCTGCTCCACGAACTCCCTCAGATGCTTGGAGCGCGCCCCGCTGATGTCGACGCCGCGCTCGCGCATCACGCGCACGGCGTCGGGGTGCAGGTCTTTGGGGTGACTGCCGGCACTGGCGGCTTCGATCCGCGAGCCGCCCAGGCGCGCCAGAATCGCCTCGGCCATCTGGGACCGGGCGCTGTTGCCCGTGCACAGGAACAGCACCCGGACGGGTGATTGCGCCGGCGGCCGGCCAGGACCGCCCGCCGGCGGTGTCAGCGCGGCCGGGACCAGCCGCAGGCCGGGGTGAAGCGCGGCACCGGTCTCGGCAAGCCGCTCGCGATACAACGCCAGGTTGAGGCTGCAGTAGGTGTCACGTCCGTCAGCCGAGCTGCGCCGCATGGTCACCAGCCCGGCAGCGCGCAGTTGGCCCAGATGGTAGGACGTCAGGCTCTGCCTCTGGCCCACCAGCGCCGTTAGCTCGCGGACCTGCCGATCGCTGCGTGCCAGCTCGCCCAGCAACTGCCACCGCACGGGGTGCCCAACCAGGCGCAGGAACCCCGATGACGTTGCCCGTGCCTCCGGGGATGCGGTGTAGCTCACACGAAAATTATAGATCCATCCAGATGGATCAATCAAACTATTTTGATTGATTAGCCCCGTCCGACGGCGGCTGGCCGGCGCGGCAGGGGAGCGGCACCAAACGCAGGCCGACGACGGCGGGACGTCCCGCCGTCGTCCGCTCTCCATGGGTCTGAGTCCTGTTCGCCGGAAGCGCCCGGGGTTAGGATGCCGTGTGACCTTCACCCACGGCTATGCCGACAACCAGGGCCTTCGCATGTACTACGAGGTCCACGGTCGGGCGGTGCCCGGTCAGCCGCCGCTGCTCCTCATCCCGGGCGGCGGCTCCACCATCGGCACCAACTTCGCCGAACTCATCCCGCTGCTGGCCGAACAGCGCCAGGTGATCGCCGTTGAGGAGGAGGGCCACGGCCGCACCCAGCCCACCGGCCGCCCTCTCACCGCCGAGAACTCCGCCGGCGACGTCCTCGCCGTCCTGGACCAGCTCAACGTGCAAACCGTCGATGTGCTGGGATTCAGCGCCGGCGGCCACACCGCCATCGCGCTGGCACTAGGGCGTCCCGCCATTGTCCGGCGCCTCATCGCTGCCTCCACCTTTGCGACCCGCGATGCCGTGCCGGACGAGTTCTGGGACGGCATGGCGAAGGCCACCCTCGATGACATGCCGGACACCTACAAGGACGCTGACCGCCTTCTCAACCCTGAACCCGGCCACCTGGAACGGCTCTTCGAACTGGACAGGCAGCGCATCGTGGACTTCCGCGGATGGTCCGACGACGAGCTGGGCACCATCGCAGCCTCCACGCTGGTGGTGAGCGCCGACCGCGATGTTGTCACCGCCGGGTATGCCGCGCGGATGGCTGGCGTCATCCCGGGCGCCCGCCTGCTGATCGTCCCCGGCGGCCACGGCGATTACCTCGGTGAGCAGGCCGCCAGCGGCGGGGATCTCAAGACGATGCACGCCACCGTCCCGTTTCTGCTGCGGTTCCTCGACGGTTAGGCCGGCCGGTTTCAAGGCTCCCGGCTGCTTGAGCCCTTCGCGACTGTTGGGGGTCTACGTTCTTCTGGCTTTTCGGGCCGCATCGAGAAAATGATCATGCACCCCGGAAATCCGGGGTGCATGATCGGCAGCGGCCTGAATATGGAAAGCAGCCTCAGCCGTGGTTGTACATGACGTGTTTGGTGCGGGAGAAGTCCTCCAGGGCATAGACGGAGAGGTCGCGGCCGTAGCCGGAGCCCTTGAAGCCGCCCCAGGGCATTTCGTTGGCGATGACGAGGTGCGAGTTGACCCAGACGGTGCCGAAGTCAAGCCGGCGGGGCACGGAAAGTGAGCGGGCGGAGTTCGTGGTCCAGACGGAGGCGGCGAGCCCGTAGACGGTTTCGTTGGCTCGGGTGATGGCCTCCTCGTCGGTGCTGAAGGTCTCCACGGACACGACCGGGCCGAAGATTTCCGTGCTCGTGATCGCGGCGCCGGCGGGCACACCGGTGACGACGGTGGGTTCGATGAAGTAGCCCGGGCCCTTGATGGCGTTGCCGCCGACGGCGATCGTCAGGCCGTCGTTGCGGATGTCCTCGAGTGCGGCCAGGACCCTTTCGTAGTGGGTTTTGGAGATCATGGAACCGATTTCGACGTCGTCGCCCGCGCCGGGAGTGCCGACGGAGATCTCGCTCACCTCCCGCACGAGCAGTTCGGTGAACTGCTTTGCGACCGATTCGTGGACGAGGACACGGCACGCCGAGCCGCATTCCTGCCCGCCGTTCCAGAACCCGGCCGCGCGGACGCCTTTCGCGGCGGCTTCCAGATCGGCGTCCTCGAACACGACGACGGGTGCTTTGCCGCCGAGTTCCAGGTGCACGCGCTTGACGGTGGAGGCCGCGCTGGCGGCGACCTTCTGGCCGCTGCCCACGCTTCCGGTGATGGCGACGAGGTCGACATCGGGGTGTTCCGAGATCCGGCTTCCCACCACCCGCCCGGGGCCGGTGATGATGTTCAGGACACCGGCCGGAACCTCGGAGGCGATGAGTTCGGCCAGCTTGAGCGTGGTCAGCGGCGTCTGCTCCGAGGGTTTGAGCACCATGGTGTTGCCGGCGCCCAGGATAGGGGCGATCTTCCAGGCGGCCATCAACAGCGGGTAGTTCCACGGAGTGATCACGCCCACGACTCCCACGGGCTCGCGGAGGATCACCGAGGTGTGGTTCTCTGCATAGTCGCCGGCGCCGGGTGCGGTGAAGGCACGGGCAGCGCCCGCCGCGAACCTGAAGGTGTCAATCGCACTCGAGATATCGTCTTCGGCCACGGCGGCCGGTTTACCGGTGTTCGCGGCTTCGAGGGTTTCGAGAAGTTCGCGGTTGGCCTCAATGATCTCCGCGATGCGAAGAAGGACCGAGGAACGGTCCTTGGGAGTCTTCGCTGCCCAGTTCGCCTTGGCCGCTACGGCAGCGGCAACGGCGGCGTCGACGTCCTCAACGGAACCGGCGGGCACCTGCATCAGGATTTCCTCGGTGGCCGGGTTCACCACATCGACCGTTGAAGCCGAACTCGACGGGACGAACGCACCCCCAATGAACTGGCCGAAAGGAGGAAGGGAAGGAGCGGGCATGTCTCCCCCTCTGCGGACGGTGAACAATGCTGTTTCTGAAGTAGTCATGGTTATTCCTTAAGTCCTGTCTTTGGCTATGGGGTGTGCCCCGCGGCCGTGATCCGGTCCCCGCGCCGATGCGGGAGGAAGCCGGGACCGCGGCCGCAGGGCTTGGCCGGAGGGCTTACTGGGCGGGCATCTGTGCCCCCGCCTTCACGTTGAGGGCGGACAGGGCGTGCTGAACCCGTGCGAGGTCCTCGGCGTTGAGGTCGGCCGTGGGGCGCCGGGGCGAGCCGGCCGGAAGGCCCTGCAGGGTCAGGCCGGCCTTGACGGACGGGATGAACGGCACGGAGAGGAGCGCGTCGATGACCGGGTACAGCTGCTTCCACAGTTCACGGGCTCCGGTGAGGTCGCCTTCGGCGATGCGGCGGCTGACGGCGACGATCTCGTTGGGGACGACGTTGGCGGTGCCGGCCATCACGCCGGCCGCGCCCTCGGCGAGGGCGCTGTAGATGTAGGCGTCCCAGCCGATGAAGGTGCCGATGACGTCACTGTGGTGGTGGATCAGCTGGAGTGCCTGTTCCCAGTTCGCGCTCGAGTCCTTGATGTAGCGGATGTTCTCCACGTCTTCGGCCAGCGCGCGGACCGTGGCCGGATCCAGGTTGACGCCGGTGACGGCCGGGATGTTGTAGAGCATGACCGGGATCTTGACGGACCGGGCCACGTCCTTGATGTACGTGACCGTTTCCGCCAGGGACAGCGGCTCGTAGTACGGCGTGATCAGCATGAGCACGTCAGCGCCGGACTTCTCGGCCGCCTGCGACAGCCGGATGGCCTCGGCAGTCGAGGTCGCGCCGGTCTGGGCGATGACCGGGACGCGGCCGTTCGTGTGCTCGATGACGGTGTTGATGAGGAGGAGGCGCTCCTCGGAGGACAGGGCGCCGACCTCGCCCGTCGATCCCGCGGCCACGACGCCGTCGACCCCGGCGTCGATGGAGCGGTCAACGACCCTCCGCAGGGTGTCGACGTCGATGGCCCCGTCCTGGTCAAAGGGGGTGGACAGTGCGGTGAGGACACCGCGGAGATCTTTGGACATGAATGATTCCTCGTTTTCAGTACGGTTAAGGTGCAACGATGCTTCAGGGCTAGATGGAGAAGCCGGAATGAGGCTGTGCCTGGCGCTCGGTGGCAAGCAGGCTGGCGGCTTCCTGGGCTGCGGAGAAGCCGGTGGTGATGGAGCTTTCGGTGTAGAGGGTTCCGAGGAAGTCTCCCGCCAGGAACACGCGGTCCGTCCCCCGCATGAGCGTCGACTGGAGCTTGGCCCGGCCGGGGAAGCAGTAGGGCGAAGCGTTCTTCCACCGGTCCGCCTTGGCCTCGACGACGCTGTCAGCGAACCCGTGGCCGAGAACCTGGTCCAGATCGGTGAGGTGGGTCCGGGCGACTTCCTCATCGCTCTTGTCCAGCAACGCGCGCCCCAGGCCAGCCGGGGAGAACGTCATGAAGCTGCCGCCGGGCTTCCGCACGGACTCGGAACCACGGACGATGCTCGCCTGGTTCAGCGCGATCGCGAACGAGCGCTTCGGCGCCGCGATGGCATAGATGTCATCCCAGGGCCGGGCTGATGTCTCGTTGGTCAGGAAGGCCGTGCTGACGTGCGGGCCGTACTTGATCTGGCCGAGTGCACCGCGCAGGTCCTCCGGAAGGTCCACGCCGATTTTGTGCGACACGTCAGCGGTGGTGGCCAGGACGACGGCGCGGGCCTCCACTTCACGGTCGACACCGCCCTGGCTGTACCGGACGAGGACGGAGTTCTTCCGGTGCACGACCTCCTGCACGGTGGCTCCGAGCTCGATGCGGTCGCCCAGCGAGGCCGCGATCGACTCGGTCAGGGTGGACGGGCCGCCGACAATGCCCCGGTTGAGCCCCTGGCCGATGCCCAGGACCAGGCTGAAGTACCCGATTCCGGCGCCGGCGGAGATTTCGTTCATGTCACCCGCGGAGCGGGTGACAGTGGTCTTGAACAGTGCGGCTGCGTCCTCTGACAGGTTCCCAATGAAGTCCAGGAACGAGCTGTCGTTCTCGAAGTCATAGATGCGCTGCTGGCGCATCGCGCCGGATTCCCCCGAACGCTTCCTCACGACGCCCGTGTACTTGGCGACGCCGCTAACGACCTTCAGACCGGCCCGCAGCGTGTCGATGCGGGACGAAAGGGACATCGGAATGCGGAACGGGTAGGTGGCGATGTGCCCCTCGCGAATGAACTTCCCATTCATCGACAAGGCCTGCAGGGATCCGGGGATCTGAACGGCCGTCACGCCGACTTCATTGAGCAAGGCATCCGTGGACGATCCTGGGCCGGCGAAGACGTGCCCTCCCCAGTTCAGCCAGTAGGCACCACGGCGCTCCGATCGGATCCGACCGCCGATGCGGTGCCCTGATTCCAGCAGCACAGTGTCCCAGTGCCGAAGCCGCCAAGCTGCGGACAGTCCGGCGAGACCGCCTCCGACAATTACTACGTCTTTCATGATCTTCCTTCTTGATGGCGGATCCGTCACTTCCGTTCGGCGTCACCGCCGAACGGAATGTGTGAGGTTACATTTGTGTGCTGTTTACTTCGCTAGACAAGGCCGTCAACGGCCTTGTCCAGAAGTTGATGTTCGTCACATTTAAAAGATACATCATTGTAGGATTAATGCAATGGTTTTTATTCCTCGGGCAGGGACCGCATCGCCGCGACGATGTCCTCGTGCTCGAACCACGTTCAGCACGGTCTCCAGCGGCGGGTCCTCCACCGCGAGCCCGGACACCAAGGCCTGACGACGTCCGGCCACGCATTCGCGTCCTGGCGGAAGAAATCCGAACCGCAAACGACCTGTAGACGTGAAGGGCTCGTGGCCCTGTTGGATGATGGGTGTGTATCATCCGTCTAACAGGACCACGAGCCTTGATTGAGCTACGTGGGGTCAGCCTTAGTGCGAGTAGCCTGCTGCCGCCTCGGTCAGGGTCTTTCCCTTCGTCTCCGGAGCCAGCCACTGGGACAACCCGGCACCGAGGAGGGCGACTCCGGCGGCGATCAGCATGGTGGGACCAGCCCCGAGGCTCTCCATCGACATCGGGAAGAGGAAGATGCCGATGCCTGCTCCGACCCGGCTGACGGCGGCCGCGAAGCCTGTTCCGATCCCCCGGATCTCGGTCGGGAGGACCTCGCCCGGGTAGACGTTCGTCAACGTGTTGTACCCCGCGTTGAAGAACGAGAAGACCAGGAAGAGGATGAGCACGACGGGCGCCGGAGCGCCGGCCCACAGGCCGATGATCGCGAGGACGACGGCGCACAGCCACTGCGGCGGGACGGTCAGCGTGCGGCGGCCGGCCTTTTCGATCAACAGGAACGTGATCACGACCCCGGCCAGGGCGACGGCGGAGAGCCCGACTCCGCCAGCGAGCCCGCCGGCGAGGCCGTACTGATTCAGCACGCTGTCGGCGAAGGTGGCGATCGCGAAGTACGGTGTCACGGCGCAGAACCAGAACGCCGAGATGAACAGTGTGGACCGCCAGTGCGCCTTGGAGAACAGCATCCGGAAGCTGCCCTTGCAAACGTCCTCGTGCTGGACGTCGTCAAGCGCGTCGTCGGGCATGTACTTTGCGGCGAGGGCGCGGGCCTCGTCCTTGCGGCCCACGCTCCACAGCCAGCGTGGCGACTCCGGCATGCCGAGCCGCGCGAGGAATATGGCCACCGCGATGAACGTGCTCGTACCCAGGATGAAGTGCCAGCTCAGATCGGTGTACTCATTTAGCAGATGGCCGATCACGAATGCGATCATGAAGCCGCCGTACCAGGCGATCCCCATTGCGGCCATTAGCCGCCCCCGCAGATGGGAGGGCGAGAACTCAGCCATCAGGGGCCAGCCGACCGCATACTCGGTGCCGATCGCGATGCCCATCAGCAACCGCACCACAATGAGCAATGTCGGTGAGTCGACGAAAAACTGCATTCCCGACGCGATAGCGAATAGACCGATGTCGAACATGAAAATTGGCTTACGGCCCCACTTGTCGGCGGCCCAGCCACCGATCGGTGAGCCGATCAGGATGCCGATCAGAGCGGCCGCGGCGATCAGACCCTGCCAAAACGCAGTGAGCTGCAGGTCCTCGGCCATCCTCCCCGACACCGGACCGATGATGCCGAGGACGTATCCGTCAAGGACCATGCCGCCGATCAGGACGGTGACCATCCTGATCAGGAAGCGTCTTTTACTTGCGGCTGAGGCACCGCCTTGATGCGCGATTACGTTATCTATGGCTGACATTCTTCACTCCTGACGATTGGGGTGGATGACATGGGTTCCGCCTTGCCGCGGCACTGAGAAGTTGGCGCTTGAGCATTCTTTGACCTCCCGGTCGATGATGGCGCTGGGCGTGCGATGAGCGATGGGGGCGTGTGCAGATCCGAGTCCACCTGGTGCCCGGGTCTTTCGCTTCGCTTACTGCCAGCGTCAATGCTGCGTACTGCTCCTCCGTGAGTTTGGAGTTGGACATCCACCCGCGCACGTCTGCGTGGTTTTCCCCGAATTCCTTGGACAGTCCGACGTATTGCTCTGCAAGAACGTGACCTACACCACTAAAGATACATCATTGTATGATAAATGCAATACCTTTTTTGAACTTTGAAACCATGGCAGGCGTTGGGTGACGCATCGGAGATGAACGTCCAGTGCTGGGGGATCGACGACAACCTCGGGCTCACCTGCAACCCCGGTGGGCGCCAGGCAGCGCGGATTGTGCGGGGAGTGATTGCGACGGCGCCGGCCCGCGACGCTTGAGGTGCGGGCCTTACTGCTGAAGGCTGATGAGCTTCCAGGGCAGGCGGGTCGGGTTGCCCGGCGAGACGTCGAGTAAGGTTTCGGCCCGTTCTAGGTCTTCGTCCAGGAGCAGCGTGCCCGTTGCGATGCGTGCGCTGTTTGAGGCGATGACCCGGCCATTGGGTCCCAGCAGGACGACCACCGGCTCGCGGAGCTGAAGCGTCCGGAGGAAGGCTCCCTCAAGGTTCGCGAGGGTCAGGTCGCATCCGAGGACGTGCATGCCCTGTGCGGTTTGAGCGGGAACGCAGAGGGTGATGATGTTGACGTTGATGCCGCCGAAGTCGACGTAGGGGCCCACAGCCACCGGCCGCCCGGTGGAGGTGGGAAGGGTGAACCACTCCCGGCCTGTGTAGTCGTAGTAGTTCAGCGAGTCCGGGTTGAGGTCGTGGGTGACGAAGCGCGGCCCGCCTTTGGGCTGTGCCCTCCACCATTCGAGCCAGTGCGGCGTCTCGGGGAGGCTCCCTGGGGCGTAGGCGATCCCGGCTCCGACGATGAGGTCCGAGTGCAGCTTAATGAAATCGGCCAGGTCTTGCTTCAGGAACAGGTACGCGCTGCGGCGGGGGACACCGGGCACCGCTTCTGCGGCTGCCGTGACCGCGCCGGCGATTTTTTCCAGATCCGCGAAGACGCCGTTGATGCTGGCGGAGAGGGTGGCGGCGGTCCGCTCGAGGGCTTCTTTTACGGTTTCCACGTCACGCACCTTCTTCGGGCCGCATCGTCAACCTCAGATGCTGCTCAATCAAATATTCTGTCTGGCTGCGGCTGTGGTCCTCTGCCGCGCGGGCCGCGGCGTCGGCGTCCCGCTTCCTGATCGCATCGACGATCGCCTTGTGCTGGTCCACCAGTACGCTCTCGCTGCCGGAGTGGCCAGGGTCGCCCCACCAAAGGGTCATCAGCTCAGCCTCAAGTTGCAGCGCCGCCGAGGTCAGCCTGCTGGACTGCGAGGCGATGCTGATGGCCACGTGAAAGCGGCTGTCCATGCGGCGCCGCGCACGTTCATCGGCGGTATCCCGGTGGCGCTTGACCAGATCCTCCAGATGCTCAACGTTTTGAGGGTCTGCACGGCGGGCGGCGAGCCGGGCAGACATTGACGCGATGGCAGCCCCGAGGTCCCCAAGGTCCCTGAGGGCCTCTGTGCTGGTGTCCCGAAGCTTGTGCCGCAACTGCGTGTCCGTAAGCTCGATCTGGCGGCGGATGACGCTGCCGCCGCTTCGGCCCCGGCTGGTTTCGATCAGGCCCTTGGTCCGGAGCGCGGCAAGGGACTGGCGAAGGGTGATCGGAGAGATGCCGAGTTCCGAGGCAAGGGCAGACTCCGTGGGTAGCCTGTCGCCTTCGGTCAGGATTCCCATCAGAATCGCTGTCTCGATCTGGTACGAGACCTGATCTGCGCGGCCGAGCCCTTCGGGCTCACTTCCGCGCAGCAGCAACAGAAGATCCAAGGCGCGAGTGGAGATTGCCGCACTTTGCATTCCCAGGTCTCCCTGCTGTTAGGGGCTCGGCGGGAATCCGCCCATTACGGCCACTTCCCTATTACCTTCAATCTTTGCACATTCCAAGTTTGCGGTCCGACGTTCCGGCGGGTTGGGGGTGTCTGATAGACACTGCCACCGGCTGCACCGGCTCCGTAGCGTGGTGGATGTGGACAGAAAAGAAGAAATCCGGGAGTTCCTGATTTCGCGTCGTGCGAAGATCAGCCCGGAGCAGGCCGGGATCCCAAGCTACGGGGAGCTGCGCCGCGTGCCGGGCCTGCGCCGTGAGGAAGTGGCGCAGCTCGCCGGTGTGAGCACGGACTATTACACACGGCTGGAACGCGGCAGCATCCGCGGCGTCTCAGACTCGGTGCTCGAGGCGGTGGCCGCTGCGCTTCAGCTGGACGAGGCCGAGCGGGCACACCTGATGGACCTGGCGCGGACGGCCAATGCGGCGTCGCGCCGGGCACCGCGCCGTCCAGCGCAGCAGCGGGTCCGCCCCGGGGTGCTGCGCCTTCTCGACGGCATGACCGGAGTCGTCGCCATGATGCAGAACAGCCGTTCGGACGTGCTGGCCGCCAACCTGCTGGGCCGCGCGCTGTACGCGGAGGTGTTCAACTTCGCCGCGGCGTCGGGGCCGGACACTCCGGGCCGGCTGCCGAACCAGGCGCGCTACATCTTCCTCGATCCGCGCGCCGGTGACTTCTATCCCGATTGGCGCGCGATCGCGGCCACCACGGTCGCGATGCTGCGCTCGGAAGCGGGCCGGAACCCCGACGACCGGGAGCTGAACGAGCTGATCGGGGAGCTGACCACGCGCAGCGGGCTGTTCGCCGCGTTATGGGCCGGCCACGACGTGCGGATCCACACCACGGGAACCAAACGCTTCCACCACCCGGTCGCCGGGGATTTGTCCCTGCAGTTCGAGACGCTGCACCTGCCCGGCGATGAGGGACAGACTCTGTTCACCTTCACCGCTGAGCCTGGCTCCGCGTCCGAAAACGCGCTGGCGTTCCTCGCCAGCTGGGCGGCATCGCCTCCCGAAACAACCACGGCCGGCGATCCTGCCGGCACACCCACCGTCCCGGAAATGCGCTCCCACGCGCAGCCAGGGACACGTCACCAAGGAAAGACAGAACCATCACATGACTAATCAGGAAACCACGGCAGGGCAGAAGGAAAACATGACCGAGAAGAAGGTCTGGTTCATCACCGGCGCAGGCCGCGGCATGGGCGTGGACATCGCGAAGGCGGCCCTGGCCGCTGGCCACGCGGTGGTCGCCACCGGCCGCAACCCGGAAAAAGTCACCCAGGCCATCGGCGAGGACAAGGATCTGCTGGCCGTGCAGCTCGACGTCACCGATCCCGCCGGCGCCGCGGCCGCCATCCGGGCCGCCGTCGAACGGTTCGGCCGGATCGACGTACTCGTCAACAACGCCGGCAACTTCTACGCCGGGTTCTTCGAGGAAATCACCCCGGACGACTTCCGGACGCAGATCGAAACCACCATGTTCGGGCCCATGAACGTCACCCGTGCGGCCCTGCCGGTCCTGCGGGCCCAGCGCTCGGGCCTGGTGGTCACGATCTCCTCGACCGCCGGCATCGCAGGCGGGGAGTTCCTCACCGCGTACGCCGCATCGAAGTTCGGCGTGGAGGGCTGGGCGGAGTCGCTGGCCCCCGAAATCGCCCCGTTCGGCATCCGCACCATGATCGTGGAACCGGGGTTCTTCCGCACCGAGCTGCTCACCCCGGAATCCACCAGCTACGCGGAATCCACCATCGAGGACTACGCCGAACGCACCCGGCAGACCGTCGCCGCCTGGAAGGGCATGAACGGCCTGCAGGGCGGGGACCCGGCCAAGCTCGCCGACGCCCTGATCCGGCTGGCGGAGCTGGAGGAGCCACCGCTGCGGTTCGCTGCCGGAGCCGACGCCGTCGGGCTATTCGACTCCCGGGCCGCCGCACTCAAGGAGCAGGCCGACGCCCACCGCGAACTCTCCAGCAACCTCGCGCACGACGACGCCTAAGTCCCACGCAAGCGGACGACGGCGGGAAGTCCCGCCGTCGTCCATCAAGCCCCACCACCGCAGATCCGCCGGACGCCGACGGCTTCCGGCTGGCCAAAAACCGGCACCAACGCCGGAGGAGAACATACCCATGACATCGGAACTGACCGGAACCGCGGCCCTCGTCACCGGCGCCAGCAGCGGCATCGGCGCCGCCACCGCACGGCAGCTCGCCGCGCTTGGCGCCTCCGTGGCGCTCGTGGCCCGGCGCCGGGACCGCCTGGAGGCCCTCGCTGCCGAGATCGAAGAGGCCGGCGGCACCGCGCTGGTCATCGACGCCGACATCACCGACCGCGCCCAGGCGCAGGCCGCCGTGGACCGGACGGTGGAACGCTTCGGACAGCTGGACATCCTGGTCAACAACGCCGGCCTGATGCTCCTTGGCCCGGTCGTCGGCGCGGACCCCGCGGAGTGGGACCGCATGATCGCCATCAACGTCCAGGGCCTGCTGCACACCACCCACGCCGCACTCCCGCACCTGCTGAAGGCCGCCGAGGACGGACCGCGCCGGGTCGCCGACATCGTCAACATCAGCTCGATCGCCGGGCGTGTCGCCTGGAACGGCTACGGCGTCTACAACCTCACTAAATTCGGCGTCAACGGCTTCACCGAATCCCTCCGCCAGGAAGTCACCCAGCGGCACGTGCGCGTCGGCGTCCTGGAACCCGGCGGCGTCGACACGGAGCTGGGTTCCCACAACACCCCCGAGGTCCGCGGCGAAATGATCGACCCCTTCTATGAGCAGACAGAGGTCCTCGCCCCCGAGGACATCGCCGACGGCGTTGCCTACATGGTCACCCGGCCCCGGCGCGCCTCCATCGGCGAGCTCTGGATCATGCCCACCGACCAGGCCTGACGCCTCGGACCGACCTGATTCCGGGGCCTGCGCCGCCTTGCGCCAGCAGCGCGCCCGGTTCCAGCCCCACCGGATGCATCCTGGTCGCAACCTTTGAAGTCCTAGCATGGGGCTGGCCAGCAGCGGCACAACGAAGGGTTACTCGAATGACAAGAATGTTGATTATTGGGCCGCCCGGTTCCGGAAAAGGGACACAGGCGGAGCGCATTTCGGAGCGCCTCGGCGTTGTTGCGATCTCTACGGGCGACATCTTCCGCGCCCAGGTGAAGGGTGGAACGCCTCTTGGCCTCGAAGCCAGGAAGTACATGGACGCCGGTGACTTCGTTCCGGACAGCGTCACGAATGAGATGGTGCGCAGCCGCCTCAGCGAGGACGACGTCGAAAACGGCTTCCTGCTGGACGGCTACCCCCGCACCGCCGGCCAGGTTGACTACCTGGACGAGGTGCTGGCCCAGGGCGGGCAACAGCTCGACGTCGTACTGCAGCTGACCGCCGATGACGACGAACTCGTGACGCGCCTCCTGGGCCGCGCCAAGGACACCGGCCGAAGCGACGACAACGAAGCCGTTATCCGCCACCGGCTGGACCTGTACCACGAGCAGACCGAGGCTGTGGTGGCCAAGTATGCCGAGCGCGGCACCCTCACCCGGGTCGACGGCATCGGCGGCATCGATGAGGTTACCGACAGGGTGCTGGTGGCCATCGACACGGCTCCCGTCGCTGGCGGGCGGTGATCCCGCACCTTGCGAAAGCAGTGGTGGCCAAGGGCTAAGGGCTTGCGGTCATATACTGGCGCTCAATTGTTGGACTCACCGCGGAGGCAGCAGAGAAGTGGAACGGCCACGTCCGCGGTCCTGAGTGGGGGCGAGGCATAGCATGGGGCGTCGAGGCAAGATAGCCTTGGCGGCCGTAGCGGTCATCGTTGCAGGGCTCGCCGGCTTCTCTATGAATGTCCATTTTCAGAACGAGGCCAACATTCGAGAGATGAAGGCAATCGCGGATCGGCTGCAGACTTCTCCCGCGTGGGAACCGCTCGGCGGGACGCAGCCACCACTGGGCGGAGCGTTCTGCATCCCCATTGACGGACCGTGTGCAAACTACGCCTACAGGTGGGACACCCACACGCCATACAGAGACGGTGACCTGGAGCGGTACATGGGTCAGGTCGGCCTGACTCCCGACGAGTACAAGCCGTGCCTAAGGGAACCACGGTTCAACTCAGGTGGTCTGACGTGCCGGGGAGTCGGGAGGATCAACGGCTGGGACGTAAGGATCACCATTAACGACTACGGCCCCGAGTCCGACAGCTACACGACGCAGATCGTGGTTGAGCGCTACGGCTACTGAGCTCAGGGTTGGGCAAGCTGTGGGGCCAAGAGCTAAATAGCTGGCGGACGACGGCGGGCGATCCCGTTGTCGTCCGCTTTTCTCCTTCTCGGCATCACTGCATGGCTGCGGATGCAGACGGTGCACGGACGGACTGGCACGATTGGCGTTCGATCAGCTTGACGGGAATGACATTTTTCCGTCGGAACCTCTTGGTCGGCGCTGCAATTCGGGCGAGGATGCGTTCGGCGGCGACTCGTCCGACCTGTCGAGGGTCCTGATCGATGACTGACACCGAGGGCTGGAGGACGTCCGCCATGGGGAAGTCGCCAAAGCTGATGAGCGCAATGTCGGTTCTGTTCAATGCCTGAAGCGCTGGAAAAACGCCGGTTGAGAAACGGGCGTTGGAGGAGAAGATGGCCGTCGGCGCGTCGGGCAGCGCCAGTAAGTTCTTGCAGACCTGGGCGGCAGCGTCCGTGTCGCGCGAACCGAGCGCAATCAGTTCTTCGTCGTTCTCCAGGCCGGCGTCATCAAGGGCGGCGCGATAACCCTCCAGACGCAGCCTCGTGGTGGGGACGTCCGTTGAGTCTCCGACGATGGCGATGCGGCGGTGGCCGTGGGCGATGAGGTGCTGCGTCGCTTCAAATGCTCCGCCGAAGTCGTCTTCGACGAAGTAGTCGGCGTTGAGCTTGGTGGGTATGCGGTCAATGAACACGATGGGGAAACTGTCCTGCCAGCGGGAGAGGTATGACTGATCGGTAGCGATCGGGGCGATAATAAGCCCGTCGATCTGGCGGCGGACCGTCGATTCAATGATGCTCTGCTCTAGGGACGGGTTATCCCCCAGGCTGGTAACGACTATGGCCATGTCGTGTTCACGTGCTGCCAGTTCAATTCCCTTCGTGACGGCAGCGAAGAAGGGGTCGGCGACGTCAGGCACAGCGATGCCGATAACGGCTGATTTGCCCTCGCGGAAGGTGCGCGCGAGCATGTTCGGCACGTACTTGAGTTCGCGCATGGCCGACTGAACGCGCTCCCGCGTGTCTTCGGTGACGTGGGGGTCGTCGTTAAAAACCCTGGAAACCGTCTTGGCACTCACTCCGGCGCGCGTGGCCACATCCTGCATGGTAGTCACGGTTCGGCTCCTTCATTGTTCGCTGGGCACACCCTACAGGCTGGGCTGTCCGAACGCGGGAACACCTCCAGCGCTGAAGATGTCATCGGTGACAATCAGCCGCAAACCCCATCCTGCCCGATGCTCGCAGTAACTTCAAGCAACTCATGTCATCGATGACATAGATTTTTGAATTTTCCTTGACATCGATGACATGGGGCCTCTAGGTTTCTGTAAGGCAGGTCACGGCGAGTCCTCGAACCCTTAGGTTCGAGCCCCGCGATCAAGACCTACCGGTTTGATTCAGGCAGCGCTTCAAGGGTGTAGCAGCAGAGCTTCTTCACCGTGGCATGACCAACGGAGGAGACAGTGATGAACACCGCTGAAGATCGGGCCTCGGCTACCGTCCGGGGAGCGGAGCGGCTGACCTGCTCGCTAGATGAGCTGGTGGAGCGGGCCCGCGCCCTTGCTGTCGCTGGAAGCCGGCGCATCTTGGGAATCACTGGTGCGCCCGGTGCCGGAAAGTCCACCGTGTCGCAGGCTGTCGCCGATGCCTTGGGCGGCCAGGCTGCCCTGGTGGGAATGGATGCTTTCCATCTGGCCAACAAGGTCCTTGCAGCTCACGGCTCTCGGGACCGCAAGGGCGCTCCGGACACGTTCGACCCATGGGGATATGCCAACTTGCTGCGCCGGCTCAAGACGAACGAGGAAGCGGTTGTCTATGCCCCGATGTTCGATCGCGGCCTGGAGGAATCCATCGGCAGCGCGGTCCCGGTGGCCCGCGACGTACCGCTGGTCATTACGGAGGGAAATTATCTCCTTCTGGACGCCGAAGGCTGGCGGGAAAGCAGGGAACAGATCGACGAGGTCTGGTTCCTGGACCTAAGCGATGACGAGCGGCAGCTCCGGCTGCTGAGGCGGCACGAAGCCTTCGGAAAACCGCCCGAGGAGGCAGCGGCGTGGGCGCTGGGCAGCGACCAACGCAATGCCGCGGTTGTTGCCTCCACCCGGGAACGGGCCGATCTGATCATCGACCTGAGCTGTTCCCACAGCCCTGAGACCTTCGCCCAGGCCTGAACGAAGAGGAAGACAGAAGTGACAACACAACGAAGTGTCTTCGGCTGTTCTGCCGGAGCCGCTGCAATCGTCCCGTACCAGCTGACAGGTGTTACACCATGACAACAATCCCGGTTCTGGAAGCCCGCGGCCTGACCCGCAGCTTCGGCAACGTACGCGCCTTGGACGGCGTCGACTTCGACGTCCACGCAGGCGAAGTGGTTGCGCTCATCGGCGACAACGGCGCCGGAAAATCGACCCTCGTGAAGGCACTATCGGGAAACCTTGCATTGGACTCCGGCAAGATCCTGTTTGCGGGCGGTGAGGTCGAACTTGGTTCCCCGAGCCAGGCCAGCAGCCTGGGCATCGAAACCGTCTATCAGGACCTGGCCCTGGCGCCACACCTGAACGCCGCCCAAAACATGTTCCTCGGCCGCGAAATCCCCAAGCCCGGCTTTCAAGGTCGACTCGGATTCATGGACAACAGGACGATGCGTGCCAAGTCACGGGAAGCCTTTGACGAACTTGGCGCCACGGTTCGAAGCCTGTCCGACCCCGTCGGCAGCATGTCGGGCGGCCAGAAGCAGGCGATCGCCATTGCACGGGCTGTTGCCTGGGCCAAGGGTGTCATATTCCTCGACGAACCGACGGCTGCCCTGGGCGTCGTTCAGACAAGGAACGTGCTCGAGACGATCCGCCGAGTCCGTGACAAGGGTGTGGGCGTCGTGTTCATCAGCCACTCGATGCCGCACGTCATCGACGTCGCCGACCGGATCCAGGTACTCCGGCTTGGACGACGCGTGGCGACCTACGAGGCAAAGAAAACGACAGTGGAAGAACTAGTCGGCGCAATGACCGGCGCACTCGATGGAGCACACTCATGACCAGTACCCATGCCGTACCCCGCACAGCCGCCACCGCCCCGGAAATTTCACGCACCCGCTCCCTGCGACAGGTTCTCCAAGTTCAGTCGTTCCAGATCCTGCTTGTACTGATGGTCATCTTCCTGATGTTCTCAGCCCTGGCGCCGGACGTGTTTCCGACCTGGGGCAATGTCCGACAGATCATCCAGAATGTCTCCATCCTTGGTGTCCTGGGTATCGGCATGACCTTCGTCATTGTCACCTCGGGTATCGATCTGTCCATTGGATCCAACCTCGTTTTCTCCGGAGTCGTGGCGGCAAAGGTAATGCAGGCCATGGGCGACACAGGGTGGGGAACGGCCATTGTGGGCATCTTCGTCGCCGTCGGCTGCGGGCTCGGTTGGGGTCTTCTCAACGGAGTCCTCATCGCCAAAGCCAAGGTGCCGCCGCTGATCGTCACCCTGGGAACACTTGGCGGTGCCCTGGGGCTGGCGCAGGTGATCACCGGGGGCGTGGATATCAGGGAAGTTCCTGCGGTGCTCCAGGACACCATCGGCTATGGCAACGTTCCGGGAACCACATTGCCGACGATTTCCCTGATCGCGATGGTCCTTATTCTGATCTTCGGGACCGTGCTCCACCGGACCAGATTCGGCCTCTACACCTTCGCCGTCGGCTCCAACGAGGAATCCGCCCGACGGGTCGGCGTGAAAGTGGATCGCCAACTGATTTCCATCTACGTACTCTCCGGCGGCCTCGCCGGCGTGGCAGGCATCCTGTCGCTGTCCCAGTACGGCACCACCGCCATCGCCGGCCAGTCGGCGACAAACCTTAACGTAATCGCCGCCGTTGTGATCGGCGGAACCTCACTCTTTGGCGGCGTCGGCACCATCTTCGGAACCGTCGTCGGACTCTTCATCCCCGCAGTGCTGCAGAACGGCTTCGTCATCGTCGGCATCCAGCCGTTCTGGCAGCAGGTGGCAGTCGGTGCCGTCCTCGTCGTCGCCGTCTACGTCGATCAGCGCCGCCGGGCGGCGGCAGCCCGAGGACATTCCGCCAAGGCTGATGGCAAGAAGAAGCTTTTCGGCCGACGATCCAGCTGATTTCCTCCCCGCATCAACCCTTTCAAGCAAAACAGGAGCTAGACAATGAAGTTAACCCCTAAAGCGACCATGCTCGCGGCCGGACTCCTCGCCGCAACGTCCCTCACGGCCTGTGCCGGCGGAAGTGCCTCGGCCGGGAGTGCATCAGGAGCGCAGCCCAAGCTCACGTTCATCCAGGGTGTCGCCGGCGACGAGTTCTACGTCAGCATGCAATGCGGCATCGACGCCGCTGCCAAGGCAGCCGGCGCAACAATCAACACGCAGGGGCCCGCAAAGTTCGACCCGACCCTGCAAAAGCCCATCGTCGATTCCGTTGTAGCCTCCAAACCGGACGCCATCCTTATCGCGCCCACTGACGTGGCTGCGATGCAGGCACCCTTGAAGGCAGCTGCGGCAGCCGGCATCAAAGTGGTCCTCGTTGACACCACGGTGCAGGACCCTTCGTTCGCTGCGTCGGCAATCGCCTCGGACAACAAGGGCGGCGGCCTCGAGGCCTTCAAGGCAATCAAGAACCTCAGCCCCAACGGGGGCAAAGTCCTCGTAATTTCCACCGACCCCGGCGTCTCAACGGCTGATGCCCGTGTCGCGGGCTTCGAAGAAGGCGCCAAAGCTGACTCGTCCTTCCAGTACCTGGGCGTGCAATACAGCCACAACGACCCGGCCGAAGCGGCCAAGCTCGTCTCCGCTGCGTTGGCCAAGGACCCGGACATTGTCGGCGTCTTCGCAGCCAACACTTTTGCAGCGGAAGGAACCGCCACCGGCATCCGGCAGGCTGGCAAACAGAATCAGGTCAAGATCGTCGGCTTTGATGCCGGACCCGCGCAGGTCAAGCAGCTCAAGGACGGCGTCGTACAGGCCCTGATCGCCCAGGAACCGGCATCCATTGGCACGCAGGGTGTCGATCAGGCCCTCAAGGCCATCAAGGGGGAGTCCACCCAGAAGGAGATCCAGACCGGGTTCAAACAGATCACGGCGGACAACATCAGCGGTGAAGGCGCCCAGTACGTCTACAAGTCCTCCTGCTGACAGCCGGCCTTCCGGTGCTGTTGCCCGCCAACCCGCAACCGGGCAACAGCACCGTCCCACCGCACCCCATCGAAGAGAAGAATGACATGACGTCCCTGAATGAAGCGGCCCTTCAAGAATTAGAGGGCCAGCTACCCATCCCCTCGTATCGTCGCCGCGCGGTCCGGACAGGCATCGTTCACTTCGGCGTCGGAGGATTCCACCGGTCGCACCAAGCCATGTTCATCGACCGCCTACTGAACCTCGGGGGCTCTCAGGACTGGGGAATCTGCGGGGTCGGCGTTCTGCCCTCGGACGCCCGCATGCATGATGTCCTCAAGAACCAGGACGGGCTGTACACCTTGGTGTTGAAGGGCGGCGAAGGATCCGAAGACGCCAGAATCATCGGTTCCATCACCGAATATCTGTTTGCCCCCAACGACCCGGCCGCGGTCATCCGCAAACTCACGGATCCTGCTACGCGGATAGTCTCCCTGTCCATTACCGAGGGCGGCTACAGCATCAACGACTTCACGGGCGAATTCGATCCCCGTGGGCCGGACGTCGTCCATGACCTGAAACCGAACATCGTTCCACGCTCCGTTTTCGGACTGATCACCGCAGCCCTGGCGCAGCGGCGTGAGCAGGGCACTGCCCCGTTCACCGTCATGTCGTGCGACAACATTCAGGGAAACGGCAACGTCGCCCGCAAAGCGCTCGTGTCCTTCGCCCGACTCAAGGATCCGGAGTTGGCCGGCTGGATCAGCGAAACCGTAGCTTTTCCCAACTCCATGGTCGACCGAATCACGCCCGTCACCACCGACGCGGACCGGGCTGCGGTGACCGAAGCCTACGGATTCTCGGACGCATGGCCGGTCGTCGCCGAGCCCTTTGAACAATGGGTCCTCGAGGACAAGTTCACCGCCGGGCGACCGCCTCTCGAAGGCGTCGGTGTGCAGATCGTGGACGACGTGGAGCCTTATGAGCTCTTGAAGCTTCGGCTCCTGAACGCGAGCCACCAGGTCATGAGCTACCTCGGCTACCTCGCCGGTCACCGGTACGTCCATGAGGTCTGTACAGATCCGCTGTTCGCCGATTTCATCGTCGGCTTCATGGAACGGGAGGCGACACCCACGCTACGGCCTGTGCCCGGCATTGATTTACACGTTTACCGGAACGAACTCATCCACCGTTTCTCCAGCCCCGCCATCAGGGACACCCTCGCCCGCCAAATGGTCGATGCATCCGAGCGGATACCTAAATTCGTACTCCCAGTCCTCCGTGAACAGCTCCAACGCGGAGGCCCCATAGACCGGACGGCGCTCGTGATCGCAGCTTGGGCGCGGTTTCTGGAAGGCGCCGATGAACAAGGCGAATGGATCGACATCACCGACCGGCGCCTTGGCGAACTTCGCGCAGCCGTCCGTGCGGACCGCGCAGAACCGGGCGCCTTCCTCAACCTCACCGAGGTATTCGGCGACCTGGGCCAGAACGCCCGTTTCGCCGCCGCATACCGGCAGGCCCGTGAAGCGCTGCAACGATCCGGGGCACGAACCGCCGTCCAGGACCTAACCGACCCTTTGATACCTACAAGGAGAACTTCATGACCGACTCACCCATGGCAGACACAGCTGTCGCAGCTCGATCAGCGACAACCGACTTCAACGGCCGCACCATCCTCGTAACCGGCGCTAGCGGCGGCATCGGGGCCGCCACCGTCAGGCAGCTCGCTGCCGCGGGGGCAAAGGTGATCGCCAGCGCCCGCACACTCGACTCGTTAGCCGCGCTCTGTGATGAAACCGGCGCGCAGCGGTTGGTTTTCGACCTGACCTCCGAAGAAAGCATCAAAGACGCCGTCGAGGGGCTCGCCCTGTGGGGTGTAGTGAACTGCGGCGGCTTCGGCGGCGAAATCGCCACCCCGCAGGACACTGACATCGACGTCTTCGACAAGGTCATCAGTGTCAACGCCCGAGGCGCCCTCCTGGTCATCAAACATGCCGTGCCCTCCATGATCCGCCAAGGCAATGGCGGCGCGATCGTCAACGTTTCCAGCCAGGCCAGCATGGTCGCGCTCCACGGACACATCTCTTACGGCTCGTCAAAGGCCGCCCTGGACAACATCACCCGGGTTTCCGCCCTGGAACTTGGCAAGCACAACATCCGCGTCAACAGCGTCAACCCGACGGTGGTCATGACGGACATGTCCAACTTCTACTGGGGACGACCGGAAATCGGCGGACCTTTCCTTGAGCAAATGCCCCTCGGCCGCTGGGCCACCGTTGATGAGGTCGCCGCCCCCATCGTCTTCCTGCTCAGTGACGCCGCCTCCATGATCAACGGCGTTTCCCTACCGATCGACGGCGGCTACACCAGCCGCTGACCGTCGTTTCCGGCGCAGAGGCGCCGCGAACTGGCCCCAAATTGAAATGGATGACAATGAACATGACCGAAGAACGCTCAGCCGAGGCGATTATCGTCTGCGGAGTGCCGGCCAGTGGCAAGACAACATTTGCACAGGACCTGGCCCGCGAGCTCCACTGGACCATTCTTGACCTGGACACCGTCACGAATCCGTTGTTCGAACACATCGGCGGCGAGTTCCTTGTCGACGTCCCCACGGCGCAGCCCGCAGTGCGCGCGACCGTGAACGACATTCGCTACACCTGCCTCTTCGACACCACCCGGGAGAATCTCGCACTGGGCAACAGCGTGGTTGTTGTTGCCCCCTTCACTTCCGAACGCACCTTCCCGGCTGCGTGGGCACGGCTCCTTGAGCGCCTCGGGATTCCTGACTCGCTGGTGCACCTTGCTTGGATGGACACCCCGCCAGGCGAGGTCGTGAGACGCATGCGGCTCCGCGGAGCTGCACGAGACCTCGACAAGGTCAAGAATCCGGAGCGTTTCCTCTCTCCCGAGGTCACGCAGCCGCCCGCCATCGGACACATCCGAATTGACGGCCTACTTTCCCCGAGTGAACAGATCGATCGCTTCATGGCGGACTTCGCTGTGCGCGAGGCCGTGCGCTGAGCCGCCGCTAGCGGTTACCACGCCATTCCCCCAGACCGAGGGCTATCCCTCCCAAGACGGCACCTCGTTCGAGACGCGATTCGTTGTGCCCTCACCCCTGCGGTTTCCGGTGCCTCCGGCCGCCGACTCCAGACCCCCACAAGACCAAAACCACCCAATTAGGAGAACCCAGTGAATACCCTCACGACTCTCGAGCGCCGCGGCATGGCAGCGATCTCGACCCCCGGCGGCAAGATGCTCATCGTTGCCGCCGACCAGCGCAACGGCATGAAGGCCGTGATGAACGACGCACCCGACGGGCCGAACTCGATCACCGCCGAGCAGCTCTCCGACGCGAAGGTGGATCTGGTCCGTTTCCTGGGAAACGCAGCACCGGCGATCTTGCTCGATCCTGAAATTGCCCTGCCCCGCGTGGCAGATGAGGGCGTTCTCTCGCGCGACACCGCGCTCGTTGTCGGCCTTGATGCTTCCGGTTTCGAGACGGCCGACGGCTTGCGCTACACAAATTACGTCCCGGGGATGTCGCCCCGTAGGGTGCGCGAACTCGGCGGTGACGTCGCCAAGATGCTGTGGTACATGCGCCCTGACCTTCAGGATGCGGGCTCGCGCGTCGCGGGCGAAATCCGCGAGCTCGTCAAGGCATGCACCGACGAGGGCCTCCTCCTCATCGTCGAGATCCTGGTCTACCGCCTCGAAGGCGAAAGCGAGGAGGCCTACGCCGCGGCGTTCCCCGGCCTCGTCGCCGACTCTGCACGGCTCTCGGTCGAGTGCGGCGCCAAGGTGCTCAAGCTGCAGTACCCGGGATCTGCCGAGGCCAGTGCCGCGGTCACCAAGGCGGCGTCCGGAGTGCCGTGGGCCGTTCTGTCCGCGGGAGTGGACCACGAGACGTTCATCAAGCAGGTCGAGATCGCAGTCGCGAATGGCGCCGGCGGTGCTATGGCGGGGCGCTCGCTGTGGAAGGACAGCCTAGCGGTCTCGGCCGAAATCCGCGAGCAACTGCTGACGACACGAGCGCTCCCGCGTCTGCAAGAGCTCGAAGCCGTCGTGGACGGCACGCTCGTGGCTTCCTAACGAACGATTGTGGCTAGCGCTGCACCAAGCGCAAGCGGACTACGGCGGGACCTCCCGCCGTCGTCCGCTTGCGGTGAGCCTGGACCACTGCTACGCCGGGATGACACCTGATTCCGGCTGAAGGCCCCATGTCATCTTCCGGATGGTCTCGCGCTGCAGGCCGCTCAGTGCCGCGAGCTCGTAGTCGTCCAGGACTCCAAGCCGGCGTGCTGCAGCCAGGAGTTTCAGCCGCCTTCCCTCAAGTGCTGCTTTGGTCTTCTCAAGCGCAGCCAGTTCGGACTTGAGCTGGCCAATGACCGCAAGATGCTGCTCAGGGGGCAAGCCGGAGGGGAGCAAGTCCTCGGATGACAGGCCGATTGTCCGGACCACCCAGCGGGAGAGTTCGGAGGCCTCAGCGAGGCTCGCGACCTTCATGCCATCACAGAGCGCCTGGGCGATTTGTTGGTTCAGACGGACGGAGAGGGCGCGCATGCTGCTGGAGTTGAAGGAAATCCGTTGCCAGCCGTCGCGGAGCAGCTTCCGTACTTTCTCTGCCTGAACAGCACTTGGGTCGGGTTTTCGTGCTCCCCGGTAACGGTAGTAACCGGCTTTTTCATGCATGTCTAGAAGGCTAGACAGAACGGGGCAGCTGCGGAAATACCAATAGTGCGTGGAGCCATAATGAAAAAGTTTGGTGCGGGCTCCTCCACCGACGGGCCATAAGAGACGCTTATCCGTCCACGCAGTTTAGGTCTTATCCATAGCCGCCCGGATTCCCTAGGGTCGAAGGAAGCAAATATCGCTCCCTCCTGAATCCCTAGGAAGAGACCATGTCTGAATTTGTACCTGCATCGCGAGTGTCCCGCATCAAGTCATCTGCAAGTGTGGCCGCCGCTGCCCGCGTGCGTGAGCTGAAGGCAGAAGGGCGCCGGATTCTGGACCTGACGGTCGGTGAGCCTGACTTTGACACCCCGGACCACATCAAGTCCGCAGCCGTAGAGGCCATCAACCGGGGGGAGACCAAGTACACCTCCGTCACCGGAACCCCGGCCCTGCAGACCGCGATCCTCCAGACGCTGGAGCTGCGCACCGGACTCCGTTACACCCCGGCTGAGATCACCATCGGCGGCGGGGCCAAGCAGGTGATTTTCACGGCCTTCATGGCCACCCTGGACGCGGGCGACGAAGTCGTCGTGCCCGCACCCTACTGGGTCTCCTACCCGGACATGGTGCTCGCGAACGACGGCACGCCGGTGGTCGTTCCCTGCGGCGAGGAGGCCGGGTTCAAGCTCACGCCGGGGGCCCTGGCCGGGGCCCTCAACGAGCGGACCAAGTGGGTCATCCTGAACACGCCGTCGAATCCCACGGGTGCCGTCTACTCCCGGACGGAACTGCGGGCGCTCGCCGACGTCCTCGCGGACTTCCCTCACGTCAATATCCTGACGGACGAGATCTACGACCAGATCTACTTCGGCCCCGGCCGGCTCTCCAGCCTGGTGGAGGTGGCCCCCGAGCTGAAGGACCGCATCCTCGCCGTCAACGGCGTCTCCAAGGCCTATGCCATGACCGGATGGCGGCTGGGATACGCGGCCGGACCAGCCCCGCTGATTGCCGCGATCAACAAGCTCCAGTCGCAAATCTCATCCTGCCCGTCCTCGGTCAGCCAGGCTGCCGGTGCCGCCGCCCTCACCGGCGACCAGAGCTTCGTGCAGGAGAGCCGCGAGGTCTACCGCGGCCGGCGCGATGCGGCGGTAGCCGCACTGAACGCCGTCGACGGGCTGTCATGCACGACGCCGGAAGGCGCCTTCTACGCTTACGTCAACTGTGCGGGGGTCATCGGGAAGACGACTCCCGAGGGAAAGGTCATCGCCAACGACGAGGACTTCACCCTGTACCTCCTAGAGGCAGCATCCGTGGCGGTCATCCAGGGGTCGGCCTACGGCCTGGGCCCGTATTTCCGCATTTCCTACGCGACGAGCCTCGACGTCATCGACGAGTCCATCGCCGCCATCGACAAGGCCGTCCAGGCCCTCAACTGATCCGCACCCACCGAAGGAAAAACGCCGTGATTCACGTCAAGACCAACATCGAACGACCCGACGCCGACGCCGTAAGCCGCCTCGCGAAGTTCTCGTCCGCCACCATCCACGAGGCACAGGGACGCAAGGGCGCCCTCAGCTCCAGGATCAAGCCCATCGACAGGAGCATGTCCTTCTGCGGCCCCGCCGTCACTGTCCGCTGCGCCCCCAGGGACAACCTCATGCTGCAGGTCGCCATTCACTACGCGGAGGCCGGCGACGTCGTCCTGGCAGCGGCGGGGGAGTACGAGGAAGCCGGAACGTTCGGCGACGTCCTCGGCAACGCGATGAAGGCCAAGGGCCTCGCCGGCCTGGTGACCGACTCGGGCGTCCGCGACACCCAGGACCTCATCGAGCTGGGGCTGCCCGTCTTCTCTGGAAGCGTCTCCATCAAGGGCACCGTCAAGGAGACCATCGGCCCCATCAACCACCCGGTGGTCTTCGGGGACGAAATCATCTATCCCGGCGACGTCCTCCGCGGCGACGCAGACGGCGTTGTGGTGGTCCGGAAGGACGAGATCGAGGAAGTCATCCGCCTCTCGCAGGAACGGGACGACGCCGAGCGCGAGCTCATCCGCCTCTACCAGGCCGGTGGAACCACCATCGAGCTGTGCAACCTCACCGAGGTTCTGAAGGCCAAGGGCCTGCTCGTCGAACAGGCATAGTCAGGTAGCGGTCTAGCGACTACAAGCGCCGGCATCGCCTCGGGCGGGGCAGTACTACTGTCCCGCCTGAGGCGTACTTATGCTGCCGTGCTTTTTGCTCCCCGGCCTTCAGTTCCCGCGACCGCGGCATGCCCGGCGCCGCCCTCTCCCTTTAATTCGCCCTAAGGGGACGGGCCGGTCGGTTCGGACTTGCGTGTTTCGGGGATGCCGGCTCCGGGCTGGTTGAGTTCACTCAACCCCGTACCGGGCAGACTGGATCCGGGTAGCGGCGGTGCCTGTGATTCCGCCGGGGGTGCCGGTGATCAATTCGACGAGGGTGTCGGCCTTGATCTGCCCACGGCTGCGCTGGTCCCCGGCGGCGGTGAGGGTGTCGGCGTGCCGGGTCAGGGCCGCGTGCACCGCGACGCCCTGGTGGGCGGGCAGCAAGGCCGTCAGGTAGGTCATGCAGTCCGGGGCGGGGCGCAGACTCACCGTCCGCTCCGACGCGGCGTGGCTGGCGCGCTGGGCGACGGAGCGTGAGTCTCTCCGGGTGGCGGCGGCCCTCACTGCGGCGATGACGGTCCGCGTGCCGGCGCCGCTGAAGGTTCCTGTGTCGGCGGCGAGCTCCTCGTCCACCGCGGAGCGGTCGGCCACCGTCAGGCATGCTGTTTCTTTCACGACATACATGGCGCGCTCTTCGTTCAGCTGGCCGGTGTCCAGACACGCCAGGGTGTGGGGCATCTCGGTGACCAGTGCCTTCGACATGCCGAGGAGCCGGCCGCCGCGGTGCGGGGACTCGCCCCGGGCCAGCGCGATCTGCTCGGCCGCGCCCGTGCCGTGTTCCCTGGGGCGTTTCTTGCCGAGATCCTCAGCCGACAGAGAGCTACGGCTGGCCTGCCCGAGATCTGTCTGCGCTCCGAGTTCCGCTTGTTCCTCGCTGTGCCGGATCTCGAAGGCCACGGCCGCCCGCGCCTGTTGCCCGGCAATCATGCACTTGAGCTTCTCCCACGCCTGCATCTGGTCGATCAGCCCGGCGCCGTCGGCGGTGAGGTCTGCCCTCAAAAGGACAGCAGCCGCCCCGAACCGGTCCCCGACACTCAGCCGAGGTGTATCAGCGCCGGAGGCAGTGGCGTCGGCGCTAGAGGCGTCCGCGAACAGGACGTCGGCAAACAGGGCTTCGGGAAAGGGGGCCTCCGGAAAAGATGCCGGATACGCTGCGTCGAGGTCGTCGTCAAAGGGAAACCCGTCGTCCGCGAACCCGTCGAATGGAAGAGCTCGATCCGCGAACTCGTCCTCGGGAAACGCGATAAAAGGAAAACCAACGCATGACGGACCGGCCTCGGGAAACACGGCAGCGTGCAGGACGTCGCCATGCGGCGCCGCGCCTTTCAGCGCTAAACTTCCGATGCCTTCCATGAACACAGTCTGCCAAGGGGCACCGACATTAAGGGGTCGATCGTGCATCAGATGTGGGCGGGATCTGAAAGTTTTCTTGGATCCACCCGAGAACGAAACTAGGTAGCAGGTCACGGCGTTCTCAGCCGTGGAATGGCCTGCGCTGCCACCCGGTTGGGCGACCGGACCCCGGGAACAGCCGGGCAGAAAACACAAGCCGCGGCAGCACCGTCGTCGTATGGTGTTTCATCCCCATGGGGGAGTGGAAAGTAGGTAGCAGCTCGCTGCGTTCCCAGCCGTGAGAACGCCCTGAGCTGCCACCCAGTTGGGCGGCCGGAGGGGTAGGGCCGGTCAAGCGCGGTGAGGCACCAGATAGGCCGGGGCACCAAGGACAGCATCCTCCAAATACCAGACCGTCGATCCACTGCCGCTGACCGGCATGATGCTGCCTTCGAACACGAAAACCGGATTGCCGGAGCGGTCCTCAGGGCGCCAGAACCCATTAGCCGGGCAATGTGAACCGGTTTTAGCCATTAATCCCAGGTTTGCGCCGGAAGTTCTCCTGGTGGTGCTGATCCTTTTCATAGCAGGCTCCCCGTTGATTGGTTGCAGAAATGTTTGCCGCAATTTCTCGGCTTGCCACCAATATTAGAATCCGGAGCGCCTTTCCACTAAGACCAATGATGCATGCCCTAATAAGCTGATGCTATGAGTCGGCTACCTCGCGTATTTATTGCTGAGCATTTCCTGAAGCATTTCCTTGAGCACGAGGAGCACCGCCGATGCCGCCTCGGAAAGGGGATCATGGTCAGGGGTGCACAGCGCGATCTTGCACTGCAGCGCGGGGTCCACGATCCGCAGGACCTGGAAGTCTTCCTCGTGGAAGAGTGCGTCCGCGGCTGACTTGGGCATGATCGTGGCCCCCAGGTCGGCCCGCAGGAGCCGGGCCAGGGACGGAACCGACTCCACCTCGCCCACCAGCTGGAGTTTGAGCCCTTTGCTGTCGAAGCCGGCTTCGACCACCTGGCGGAGGGTGTGGATCTTCTCGGGCAGGAAGAGCCCGAAGCGGGCGGCGTCCTCCAGCGAGATCTCGCCACTCCCGGGTGCGACGCCTGATGTTTCGGCGTTGACGATCAGGTGCAGGTCTTCGACGATCATGGTGGTGAACTGGACGCCGCGGATGGGACCGGGCTCGTAGATGAGGGCCATGTCCAGCCGCCCGTTCTTGATCGCTTCACTCAGGACGCCGCCATAGATTTCCGTGACGTGCAGGACAATGTCCGGGTACCGGCGGCCCACTTCGCTGATGATTTGGGGCGTCAGGCTCGACGCCATGCTGTACGGCGCAATGGCAATGGACACCCGTCCGGACGGGGCGGCCCCGGACTGGGAAACGTCCAGCCGCGCCTGCGCAACGAGGCGCAGGATCGACTGGGCATGCCGGTAAAGGGTGTGCCCGGCCGCCGTGGGCTGCACGCCCTGCTTGCTGCGGATCAGCAGGCGCTGCTTGAGGTCGCTTTCCAGTGCCGAAACCTGCTGGCTCAGGGCCGGCTGGGCCACATGCAGCGCTGCCGCCGCCTTGGTGATGCTTCCCGAATCCACGATCTGCACGAAGTACGCAAGCTTCCGTGTATCCATAGCCGCCTTCTCTCTCTGCGGCGTCCTGAACCCAGAGACGGTCATAACCGGATGCTGTGGAGGGATACGCAATAGGTCTTTGTGTGATCCACATCGCTGACACTAGGTTGAACCCAGAACGCTATTTCACTAATCGTACATTCTATCTCCTCTGGTGACATGCAATTTCCCGATGACGTCAGACGCATTTCGCATGGAAATGGTGTTTACCGAAAGGGACGCCGTCTTTTACATTTTCGAAATATTCACTCCATAGCTTGAATGCATTCGCGAACCCGCGACACCGGAGCGGAATCCACTTTTGAGAAAGAGGTGACAAATGAGTGCAGTAATCGAGGGCACGCCCACCACTGTGGCCCGCCCTTTGGACTCAGCCTCATTGTGCCGCGGGCAGCACCGCCGGCGGGGCGGCCGCAGACCCGTCATAACCGGCACCTATCCCGTGACATGGATTACGTCTTTGTGTGAGCCAATTCGCAGTGCCAGACTTTTTGACAGAAGCCCGGCAGCCCGGGCCGCCGGACCAGAGGCCCCATACCGGGCCGGTTCGCGACACTCACTTCACCACCAGCAGTTGACCACCGAGCCCCACGGGGCAACGTTGCAGCTAACACCCCAGGAAGGCTCAAATGGGACCCTCAGTTGATCTCGTGGCAGATCTCGGAGAAGGCTTCGGCGCCTACTCGATGGGCGACGACGCGGCCCTGCTCGAGGTTGTTTCCAGCGCCAACATCGCCTGCGGTTTCCACGCGGGAGACCCGGACATCATGAACGCGACAGTCGCCGAATGCGTCCGGCGCGGCGTCAGCATCGGGGCACACCCGAGCTTCCCGGACCTCCGCGGCTTCGGCCGCCGCGCCATGGACCTGACGGCCGATGAGGTCCGCAACGACGTCCTCTACCAGTTCGGCGCACTGACCGCCTTCGCCGCCTATTACGGAGCCAGCGTGGCCCACATTGCACCGCACGGCCGCCTGGGGAACCTCGTTGCCACCCGCGCCGACTACGCCGCGGCCGTGGCCGACGCCGCCGCCCGCGTCAACCCGGACCTGATTGTCCTGGCCCAGGACGGCGAGCTGGCCTCGGCGGCCGCCGCACGGCAGCTCCCGGTCGCCATCGTGGGCATCGCAGACCGCGCCTACGAGGCGGACGGCACCCTGGTGCCGCGCAGCCGCCCCGGCGCCGTCATCCACGATCCTTCAGTAATCGTGGACCGCACCGTCCGGATGGTGTGCGAAGGCCTCATCGAAACAGTTGCCGGCACCGACCTGGCGATTGTCGCGGACACGGTCCTCCTGCACGGAGACACCCCCGGCGCCGTTCAGCTGGCCCGGCAGGTCCGCGCCGAACTGGAGAGCGCCGGAGTGACCATCGCCCCGCTGGCCCAGGTTCTGGCCGCCAAGGCAAAGGTCGCCTGACATGGCCGCCACACCAACCCCAACTCCGGTGGACATTTTCGAGTCCGGGGACGCCGCCCTGCGGGTCGTCGCTTCTTCCCCGGACAGCGAGGCCAACTGGTCCACCGTGCATTCCCTCGCCGAATGGCTTGAGGCCGCAGGAGCCGACGGCGTACACGGGTCCGTCCCGACGTACGATTCACTGCTCGTCGAATTCGACCCCGGGGTCACCTCGGCACGCCAGGTCCGCGCCTTCGTCCTCCTCGGCCTGCGCCAGCTCGACTTCGTGGGTGCACCCGCACGGAAGCCACGGGAGTTCAGTGTCCCGGTTGTTTACGGCGGCGAATACGGCCCCGACCTTGAGCGCGTTGCCGAACACGAGCAGCTGTCCGTCCAGGAGATCATCGAGCTCCACACCGCCAAGTCATACGTCATCCGCTGCCTCGGCGCCCCGGCCGGCTCGCCCATGATGGACGGCCCCGACTTTCCCCTCCCCGTTCCGCGGCTGAAGGACCCCCGGCTGTCCGTTCCGGCAGGTGCCGTGGCCGTCGCGGGCCGGCAGGCAGTCATTGCCCCGGCCGTGGCACCCGGTGGATGGTGCGTCATCGGCCAGACACCCCTGACCGTTCTCGACGCCGCCAGCGAGCCGCTCGTTCCCTACGTCCCCGGCGACCTCCTGCGGTTCCACCAGATCCGGCCCGAAGAGTTCGCGAACTACGCCGGCCGGAAACTGGAGGCGGCACGATGACCGGCTCATTGATCATCCAGCAGCCCGGCAACTCGGTCGTCACCGACCTGGGACGCTTCCGGGGACCCCGGTTCGGGCTGCCCGTGAACGGCGCGCTGGACCAGTTCTCCGCACGTGCGGCCAATATCCTCACCGCCAACGCGGACAACGCGCCGCTGCTGGAAATAACCGCCCTGGACTTCCGGATGCGCGCCACCAGCGACATCCTCATCGCCGTCACCGGCGCACCCCTGACGCTCACCGTCGGCGGGCGCGAATGCCCGCAATGGGAACCGGTGTCCGTCCGTGCCGGGGAAACGGTGGCGGTGCGCCGCATCACCGGAGGGCTCCGGGCCTACCTTGCAGTCCACGGCTCGGTGGAAGCGCCCACGCTGCTGGGCAGCTGCGCCCCTGACACGGTCATCGGATTCGGCCTGCGGCTTTCGGAGGGCACCGAACTCCGGACCTCACAAAGCGTCGCGCCGATACGTCAGCCGTACTACGACCTGCCGCTGTTCCGGCTGGGGCTGACCCGGCCGGAATTCAGCAGCCAGGCAGTCGTAGATGTCACGGACGGCCCCGACGTGGACGAATTCGGCGACACAGCCGAACTGCTCTTCAACACCGAATACACCGTCAGTGCCCGGAGCAACCACATCGGCCTGCGCCTCGGCGGCGCCCTTCCCGAACGCCAGTCCACAGCCGAAGTGCTGTCCCGCGGCGTTCCCGTGGGAGCCATCGAAGTGCCGTCCCGGGAGGAACTCCTGGTGCTGCACCGGGGCCGCGGAGTCACCGCGGGCTACCCCGTCCTCGCCGTGGTCACCAGCCGCTCCCTGGACGTGCTCGCCCAGGCCCGGCCGGGCCACACCATAACCTTCCGCAAGACCACCGTCCCCGACGCTACAGCGAAATACCGGGCGGCCTTGCGGGAACTGGAGAACCTCCGTTCCACAGTCGCCACAGTCTTCTCGCTCCTCGGCATCGGCAACCAGCCCGGCTGGTCAAAGCTGGCACCGGCGGCCGGAACCTAACCGCCCTAGCACCAGAGTCAAAGCCTTGTTACCATCCCCCTTAGTAAGGAAAGCCATGTCAACTTCTACGCACGCGGCCCAGCCGCACAAAGAGCGGCTCACCAGTAGGCAGACCCGCAAAGTCGTTACCGCCGGCTGCGTCGGCATTTTCGTGGAACTCTACGACAACGGCATCTTCGCCTTCATGGCTGGAACTCTTGCCCTAGTCTTCCTGGCACCCGGCAACCCGGACAACGCCCTGCTGTTCGTCTTCGCCGGCTACGCCGTGTCCTTCTTCGTCCGCCCCCTCGGCGCGGTGGTCTGCGGTGTGCTGGGAGACCGGATCGGGCGCCAGAAACTACTGGTCTTCGTCATCCTGCTGATCAGCGTCGCTACCGCCGGCATCGGACTCCTTCCCGCCTACTCGGCCATCGGCATCGCAGCGCCCGTGCTGCTCGTGCTGTTGCGGATGCTGCAGGGCTTCTCCGTTGGCGGCGAGGCCGCCGGTGCAATGACCTTCCTCGCTGAGCACGCCCCGGAAGGCAAGCGCGGCATCATCACCTCCTACGCTCAGATCGCCTCCTTCGCGGCTCTCCTCACCGGCACCCTCGTGGCGTTCTCGATGTCCCCGTGGCTCACCGCAGCAGCGATCGACGGCGGCGGTTTCGGTGCCTTCGCGTGGCGCATTCCTTTCCTCGTCGCCATTCCCATGGGCGTCATCGGCTGGTACATCCGCAAGGCCATCGCGGACACCCCCAACTTCGTGAAGCTGAAGGAAGAGGGCGGCCTGTCCAAGAACCCCCTCAAGGAAGCCTTCAAGTCCGCCGAACACCGCCGCGCCATGGTCCTGGCCCTGTTCATCCCGCTGATGAACGGCTCCGGCTACTACGTCCTCTTCTCCTACATGCCGACGTTCCTCAAGGGCAAGCAGCTCAACTTCACCATCGGTGAGGCACTCCTCGTCACCGCCTGCAGCCTGGTGGTCATCTGCATCGCCATCCCGTTCATGGGGGCCCTTTCTGACCGCATCGGTCGCAAGAAGGTCATCGCCGGCTCGGCAATCGCCATGGCCATCCTCGGCATTCCTGCCTACGCCCTGATCGCCACCGGCCAGATGGCACTGGCCATCCTCGGCGCCTGCATCATGGCCGTCGTGTTCGCCGGCCACACCGCAGTGATCCACATCCTGATCGTGGAACTCTTCCCCACCCGGGTGCGGTACTCCGCCTACGGACTGGGCTACAACATCTCTTCGGCCCTCTTCGGAGGCACCGCGCCGCTGCTGATGACCTGGCTGATCTCGTCCACCGGCAACATCTACATGCCGGCCTTCTACGCCGTCATCACCGCCCTGGGCACCCTGGCGGCCGTCAGCACCGTCAAGGACCGCGCGCACCTGCCGCTGCGGGACGCCTAACCACCCACCATCCGAACAGCAGTGCGCTGCCCAACGGCAGCGCACTGCACCACTTGCGGGGCACCAGCGCCGCTGCACCCACCAGGAGACTTAGATGCCCTTTTCAGATTATTCAACGGCCCTCGTCACGGGCGCTTCCACAGGAATGGGCGCCGCGATCGTCGAACGCCTGACCAAGCGGGGACTCACTGTCCACGCCCTGGCCCGCAACGAGGAGCGCCTGAAAGACCTTGCCGACAAGACCGGGGCCATCCCCCACGTGGTCGACCTGACCGACACCGCGGCGCTGACCGCCGCCGTCGGCGATCTTGAAATCGATGTCCTGGTGAACTGCGCCGGAGTGTCCCGGCCCGGCAACATCCTGGACTCCAGCGAGGGCGACATCGACGAGCTCATAGATGTGAACCTGCGCGGCCTGCTCCAGCTGACCAGGCTGGTGCTGCCCGGCATGGTGGAACGCGACCGCGGGCACGTCATCAACGTCAGCTCCATCGCCGGGGTGTACAACTTCTACGGCCACACGGTTTATCACGCCACCAAGGCCGCAGTGCACCAGATCTCCCGGCAGCTGCGCAACGACACGGTGGGCAAGCGCATCCGCGTCACCGAGATCTGCCCGGGGCGCGTCGAGACGGAGATCTTCGGCCGCAACATGGGCGGCACCCCCGAGGCCATGGAAGAGGCCTGGAAGACGTACTACGAAGGCTACGAGTCCCTGACCACGGACGACATCGTCAACGCGATGGACTACGCCATCGAAACGCCCCGGCACGTGAATGTGGGCATGTTGGAAATCATGCCCACGTTCCAGGTCCCCGGCGGGCTCACGTTCGACAGGCGCTAGCCGCCCAAGGCCCGCCCCGTACACCCCACATATCCGATAGGTATTCCGATGCAAACAGTCCGCACCGTCAGCTTCCCCGATCGGCAACTGCTCGCCGATCTCTCACCCCTTCCCGAGGGGCTGAGAGGAGTGGTTTGGGACATGAAGACGGATCCTGACGGCGGGACGCTGGGTGAGATCGACGGCGTCATCCTCCCTTATATCGACGCCTCCGCGGTTCTGGGATCCCTCGCCAAGGTAGAAGACCTGAAGTTCGTTCAGACGCAGTCGACCGGATACGACGGGGTCATCGAAGCGGCCGGGCCGGCGGCCGGGGTGGCCAGTGCCTCCGGTGTCCATGCGGCCGCGACGGCGGAACTGGCCGTGGGGCTGATCCTGGCGAAGCTGCGCGGCATCGACCAGGCCGTCCGCGACCAGCAGTACGGCCTCTGGCGGCCGGAGCGGCGCCAGTCCCTCGCGGACAGGCGTGTGTTGCTGGTGGGCGTCGGCGGCATCGGGCATGAGATCGCCCGCCGCCTGGAGCCTTTCGAGGTCACGGTCACCCGGGTGGGGAGTGTGGCCCGGACTGACGAGCACGGCGAGGTGCACGCTTCCACGCAACTGCCCGCGCTCGCCGCCACCCACGACGTCCTGGTCACGGTGCTGCCCCTGAACGAGCAGACCCATCAGCTGATTGGTGAAGAAGTTCTGGCCGCACTGCCGGACGGGGCGCTGGTGGTGAACGTAGGCCGCGGCCCGGTGGTGGACACCGCTGCCCTGACCAAGGAAGTCCTGTCCGGTCGCCTGCAGTGCGCGCTCGACGTCGTGGATCCGGAACCGCTGCCGCAGGACCACCCGCTGTGGTCCACGCCCAACGCCCTGATTACCCCGCACGTCGGCGGCAACACGTCCGCCTTCCAGCCAAGGCTCCTGAAGCTCCTGCGGAAGCAGCTCGAAGCCCTCGCCGCCGGACAGGCTCCGGCCAACCTGGTCCAGCGCGGCCCCTTCTAGAGGAACAGCGCGAACGTACACATGCGGCCCTCGCTGCCAGGGCCCCAAGTGTACGTTCGCGCGAAAACGAACGACCATTTCGCGCATTACCGCGCAGACCGCGGCGAAGGAGCTGCTCTTCATGAATTCACTTTTTGACCTGACCGGGCGCATAGCGTTGGTGACGGGTTCGAGCCGGGGGATCGGCAACGCTTTGGCGCGTGCCCTGGCCGATGCCGGCGCCACGGTGGTGCTGAACGGGCTCAACCGGCAACGCTTTGGCGCGTGCCCTGGCCGATGCCGGCGGGGCGCATAGCGTTGGTGACGGGTTCGAGCCGGGGGATCGGCAACGCTTTGGCGCGTGCCCTGGCCGATGCCGGCGCCACGGTGGTGCTGAACGGGCTCAATCCGGAACGGCTCAAGGACGCCGAGGCCGCGATGGCGGCCGGCTACGCGCCCGGCCGGGTGCACAGCTGCGCGTTCGATGTCACCAGCGATGCCGAGGCCGCGCGGCGGCTCAAGGACGCCGAGGCCGCGATGGCGGCCGGCTACGCGCCCGGCCGGGTGCACAGCTGCGCGTTCGATGTCACCAGCGATGCCGAGGCCGCGCGAGGCATCGCGTGGGTGGAGGAGAACGTGGGCCCGCTGGAGATCCTGGTGAACAACGCCGGCATCCAGCACCGGGTGCCCATGCTGGAGCTGGACGTGAAGGACTGGGAACGGGTCATTTCCACGGACCTGACCAGCGCGTTCCTGGTGGGCCGGGAAGCGGCCCGGCACATGATTCCGCGGGGCCGCGGGAAGATCATCAACATCTGCTCGGTGCAGACCGATCTGGCCCGTCCCACGATCGCGCCGTACATCGCGGCTCAGGCCCGGCACATGATTCCGCGGGGCCGCGGGAAGATCATCAACATCTGCTCGGTGCAGACCGATCTGGCCCGTCCCACGATCGCGCCGTACATCGCGGCCAAGGGCGGGCTGCGGAACCTGACCCGGGCGATGACCGCGGAGTGGGCGGCCTCGGGGCTGCAGATCAACGGGATCGCGCCGGGCTACATCCATACCGAGATGACGCAGAACCTGGTGGACGATGAGGACTTCAATGCCTGGATTCTGGGCCGGACGCCGGCGCACCGGTGGGGCACCGTCGAGGACCTGGCCGGCCCGGCGGTCTGGCTGGCCTCGAGCGGCTCGGACTTCGTGAACGGCCAGACGATCTTCATCGACGGCGGAATGACGGTGGTGGTCTGGGCCGGCCCGGCGGTCTGGCTGGCCTCGAGCGGCTCGGACTTCGTGAACGGCCAGACGATCTTCATCGACGGCGGAATGACGGTGGTGGTCTGATGGCACCGGCAACTACAGCCTTGCCGGCCTCGGGCCCGGCGGTGGTGGCGCACGCGAAGGGCGACCTGCGGATCGAGGAGGTCCCGCTGGCCGCGCCGGCCCCGGACGAGGCCGTCGTCGAGGTCCTGTACGGCGGGATCTGCGGCTCGGACCTGCACTACTGGCTGCACGGCGCGGCGGGCGAATCCATCCTGAAGGCACCCCTGGTGCTGGGCCATGAGATTTCCGGCCGGGTGGTCCGGCCCGCGGCCGACGGCACGGGTCCGGCCGCCGGGACCGCCGTCGCGGTTCACCCGGCCACCCCGGGTCCGGGCGCGGCGCGGTATCCGGCGGACCGGCCCAACCTCTCACCCGGGTGCACGTACCTGGGCAGCGCGGCCCGCTACCCGCACACCGACGGCGCGTTCAGCCGCTATGTGAACCTGCCGGTGCGGATGCTCCGGGCCCTACCCGGCAGCATCGACCTGCGCACCGCGGCGCTGATCGAACCCGCCAGTGTTGCCTGGCATGCGGTGGCCCGGGCCGGCGACGTCGCCGGCAAAACCGCCCTGGTGATCGGCAGCGGCCCCATCGGCGCGCTGGCCGTCGCCGTCCTGAAGCGGGCCGGAGCCGCCCGGATCGTCGCCGTCGACATGCACGCCAAACCGCTCGAGATCGCCACCGCCGTGGGCGCGGACGAGGTCCTGGCCGCCGGCGACGCGGAAGCGATCGCCGCCGTCGAAGCCGACGTCGTGATCGAATCCTCCGGCAACCACCACGGCCTGGCCTCCGCCATCCAGGGCGCCGCCCGCGGCGGGACCGTGGTGATGGTGGGCCTGCTGCCCACCGGCCCGCAGCCGGTCCTGATCTCCCTGGCCATCACCCGCGAACTCGAACTCAAGGGCTCCTTCCGCTTCAACGACGAAATCGACGACGTCATCGCCGCACTGGCCGACGGCACCCTCCACATCGACCCGGTCATCACCCACGAGTTCCCGGTGGAAGCGGCCCTCGAAGCCTTCGGCGTGGCCCGCAACTCCGCCGAATCCGGCAAGGTGCTGCTGAGCTTCGGCTCAGCGTAAATGACCCCGGCGCCGCAAGCATCGCCGCAGGCGGCAAGAACCATTCAAGGAAGAACACCATGATCACGAATCTGCCGCCCCTGGTTGTCATGGGCGTCTCCGGCTGCGGAAAGTCCACCATCGGCGCCCTCCTTGGGGAGCGGCTGGGCGTTCCCTTCTTCGACGGAGACGACTTTCATCCGCCCGCCAACAAGGCAAAGATGGCCGCCGGCATCCCGCTGGACGACGACGACCGGGCGCCATGGCTCGCCGAAATCGGTACTGCGCTGGCAACGCCGGGGGACGGCGCCGGCTCCCGCATCATCGCCTGCTCGGCGCTCAAGCGCAGCTACCGCGACCTGCTGCGCAGCTTCGCACCGGACCTCGTGTTCGTCCACCTGTCCGGCGAGGCAGCCACAATCTCCGGCCGGCTGAGCAGCAGGGCGCACGAATACATGCCCAGCAGCCTGCTGGCTTCCCAGCTGGCCACGCTCGAACCGCTGGCGTTCGACGAGGCCCACATAGTGGCGGACATCCTCGATGACCCGGCGTCGCTGGTGGACGGAATCGTCCGGCAGCTGGAACTTTCCGATGGCCGCCAGGACGAATTGGCAGGGACGGCCAGCTCCTAGGTTTATCGTTGGGGCGGAAGCCCGGCACCGGCGGGTTTGGCGAGCGTTATTTCGGTGGTGATAATGACGGCGGAGCACTGGAATTGCGCGCTGCAGCTTTGCAGGAAGACCGTAGCTGCGGCGGCGCCTTCGTTGAACGCCATCACATTTGGAACCACCCTTATGGTGACTGTTTGGGCCTTCTTGGTGCAGCTGATCTGATCGTTTCCGCCGCCGCCGGCGATCCGTCCGTCGCTGACTCTTTGGGTGAGTTGGACGACGGGTATTGCGATGATCAGGGCGGGGTCGGTGTCGCACACGAAGGTGACGGGAACATCCACCGCGGCGCCGTCGGCGACGAGGATTCCCGGTCCCGCGCTCACGAGCGTGGCGGGGGCTGCTTGCGCGGGGGCGGCTACGGTCACGAGGGCGGCGGCAAGAGCGACGGCGGCGAGGCGGCTTCTGGTGCCTAACATCAGGTTCTCCCTTGAATGGAAGCGTAGCGTCCTGTGTTCCGCATTGCCGGCCAGTGCGGTGACCGGGCGCCTTAATGTACGGGGCGTAGCCCCTGACGGCAGCGCCGTTCCGGGCGCCGCCTGATGCGGCCTAAAGTCCGGTTGACCGCACATTACTAACTCCCTGCCTGCGTGACAATAGCCCACTTATATAACGCAAATTTTGCATCCGGCCGCGGGAGCAGATATGGTGTGAGCCGTGTCACCCACCAGTGGCACAGCTTATGATCTGCGGCGGGAGAGTCCTGCCGGTACGTTCAGCAGGCGCCGTAGGAGCAAATCCTCCCCAGGAATCTCTCAGGCCCACGTACCGCCGCGGCAAGGCAACTCTGGAAAGCAGTCCGGGAAACCGGGCTCACCGACGGTGCAAGTGGCGCCTGTTAACAGCAGGCAACGCGGAAACTCTCAGGTCCAATACAGAGCGGGGAGGAACCCGAATCATCGTGGCGCTTTGTGCCACCTGAATTATGGAGTTCCTCAATGACGATTCATTCGTCCCCGTCCACGTTCGCAGACCGTCATATCGGTGCGCGCCGCCAAACAGACATCGACACCATGCTCAAGGCCGTCGGCTACGACAGCGTAGATGGCCTCGTTGACAACGCAGTCCCCGCTTCAATTCGCCAGGAAAAGCCGCTCAGCCTGGACAGCGCCCTCAGCGAAGTTCAGGTGCTGGCCGAGCTGCGCAAGCTGGCTTCCAAGAACAAGACGGCCGTGCAGATGATCGGCCAGGGCTACTACGACACCGTCACGCCGCCGGTGATCCGCCGCAACATCCTCGAAGCCCCCGCCTGGTACACGGCTTACACCCCCTACCAGCCGGAGATCTCCCAGGGCCGGCTCGAGGCACTGCTGAATTTCCAGACCATGGTCCAGGACCTCACTGCACTCCCGGTCGCCAATGCGTCCCTCCTCGACGAGGCCACCGCCGTCGCCGAGGCCGTGCTGCTGATGCGCCGCGCCAACAAGAATAAGACGTCCCGCGACGGCAAGACCGTCCTCGACGCCGACTGCCTCCCGCAGACCATCGCCATCGTGCAGGGCCGCGCCGAGGCGCTCGGCTTCGACGTTGAGGTCGCGGACCTGTCCCAGGGCCTGCCCGACGGCGACATCAACGGCGTTGTCCTCCAGCAGCCCGGTGTTTCCGGCCGGGTCTGGGACCAGTCCGCCGCGATCGCCGAGGCCAAGGACCGGGGTGCCCTGGTCACCGTGGCAGCGGACCTTCTGGCCCTGACGCTGATCACCCCTCCGGGGGAGCAGGGCGCGGACATCGCCGTCGGCTCCACGCAGCGCCTGGGCGTGCCGCTGTTCTTCGGCGGCCCGCACGCGGCCTACATGGCCGTGCGCGAAGGCATGGAACGCACCCTCCCCGGCCGCATTGTCGGCGTCTCCAAGGACAACGCCGGCGTCCCTGCGTACCGCCTGGCCCTGCAGACCCGCGAGCAGCACATCCGCCGTGAAAAGGCCACGTCCAACATCTGCACCGCGCAGGCGCTGCTGGCCATCGTCTCGTCGATGTACGCGGTCTACCACGGCCCCGACGGCCTGAAGGCCATCGCCGAGACCGTCCACAACAACGCCCGGTCCCTCGCCGCCACGCTCAAGGTCGCAGGCCGGGAACTGGTGAGCGAGTCCTTCTTCGACACCCTTACTGTCCGCGTTTCGGGTAAGGCCCGGAAGGTCATCACCGCAGCCGAGGCCCGGGGCATCAACCTGCGTTTCATCGATGCGGACACGGTTGGCGTGTCAGTCGATGAGACGACGACGGCGGAGGTCCTCTCCGCGGTGGTCGTCGCCTTAGGCGCCGGTCCGGTGGTGGAGGCCAAGGGCTTCGAGCTGCCCGAGGCTGTGCTGCGTTCCTCAGATTTCCTGCAGCACCCGGTGTTCAACACGCACCGCTCCGAGACTCAGCTGCTGCGCTACATCCGCAAGCTCTCCGACCGCGACCTCGCCCTGGACCGCACCATGATCCCGCTGGGTTCGTGCACCATGAAGCTGAACGCCACGGCCGAGATGGAAGCCATCTCCTGGCCCGAATTCGCCTCCATCCACCCCTTCGCCCCGGACTCCCAGACCGAAGGCTGGCGGGAACTGATCGAGGGCCTGGAATCGGACCTCACCGAGATCACCGGTTACGACCAGGTCTCCATCCAGCCCAACGCCGGGTCCCAGGGCGAGCTCGCGGGCCTGCTGGCCATCCGCGGCTACCACCTCTCCCGCGGCGATGCCCAGCGCAATGTCTGCCTCATCCCGGCTTCCGCGCACGGCACCAACGCGGCCTCCGCGGTCCTGGCCGGCATGAAGGTCGTGGTGGTGGCCACCGCGGCCGACGGCACCATCGACCACGCCGACCTGAACGCCAAGATCGAGCTGCACAAGGACGCCCTGTCCGCGATCATGATCACCTACCCGTCCACCCATGGGGTGTACGACGCCGACGTGCGCGAGGTCTGTGACTCGGTCCACGCCGCCGGCGGCCAGGTCTACGTGGACGGCGCCAACCTCAACGCCCTCGTCGGACTGGCCCAGCCGGGCAAGTTCGGCGGCGACGTGTCCCACCTGAACTTGCACAAGACCTTCTGCATCCCGCACGGCGGCGGCGGTCCCGGCGTGGGCCCGGTCGCTGCGAAGGCGCACCTGGCTCCGTTCATGCCGGGCGATGCCAACAAGGCCGCGCACGAGGCCGGGCACGGAGTTGCGATCTCTGCCTCCCGGTACGGGTCCGCCGGCGTCCTGCCGATTTCCTGGGCCTACGTGAGGCTCATGGGCGGCGCGGGCCTGACCGAGGCCACCAAGTCGGCGCTGCTGGCGGCCAACTACATCGCCTCCCGCCTGAACGAGTTCTTCCCGGTTCTGTACACAGGCGAAGGCGGGCTCGTGGCGCACGAGTGCATCCTGGACCTGCGTGAGCTGACGGCCAGGACCGGCGTCACCGCCGAGGATGTGGCCAAGCGCCTCATCGACTTCGGCTTCCACGCGCCCACGCTGGCGTTCCCGGTTGCCGGCACGCTCATGGTGGAGCCCACCGAGTCCGAGGACCTCGCGGAGATCGACCGCTTCATCGACGCGATGATCACCATCCACGCCGAGATCGAGCAGGTGGCCGCCGGGGACTTCACCCTGGAGGACTCCCCGCTGCGCAACGCGCCGCACACGGCTGCCGCCGTCGTCTCCTCCGACTGGGCCCGCAAGTACCCGCGCGAGCAGGCCGCGTTCCCCGTGCACACGCTCAGGCAGGACAAGTACTTCCCGCCGGTAGGCCGCATCGACGGCGCGGCAGGGGACCGCAACCTGGTCTGCTCCTGCCCGCCCCTCGAAGACTTCGAAAACTGATTTCGACCAGCTCAATCACCAGATTGAAAGGCACTTTCCCATGACTGAGAACTACACCGCGCTCTACGAAGAGCACAAGAAGGCCGGCGCCTCCTTCACCGACTTCGGTGGCTGGCAGATGCCGCTCAAGTACAGCTCCGAACTGGCCGAGCACCACGCCGTACGCAACGCCGCCGGCCTGTTCGACCTCTCCCACATGGGCGAGGTCTGGGTGACCGGCCCGGACGCCGCGGCCTTCCTGGACTACGCCCTGGCCGGCAAGCTGTCAGCGGTCGCCGTCGGCAAGGCCAAGTACTCGCTGATCTGCCAGGAAGACGGCGGCATCATCGATGACCTGATCTCCTACCGCCGGGGCGAGGAGAAGTACCTCGTGGTCCCGAACGCCGGCAACGCCGTGGTGGTCGCCGCAGCGCTGGCCGAAAGGGCCGCGGGCTTCGACGTCACGGTGGAGGACGTTTCTGCCGAGACTTCCCTGATCGCCGTTCAGGGCCCGAACGCAGAGGCCATTCTGCTGACGCTGGTGCCGGCCGAGCAGCACTCGCTCGTCACGGAGCTCAAGTACTACGCCGCGGTTGAGGTCGAAATCAACGGTCAGGAGCTGCTGCTGGCCCGGACCGGGTACACCGGCGAGGACGGCTTCGAAATCTACATTCCCAATGGGGACGCAGCGGGCCTGTGGGAGGCATTGCTGGAAACCGGTGCCGGCCACGGGCTCATCCCCGCCGGCCTGGCCTGCCGCGACTCGCTGCGCCTTGAAGCCGGCATGCCGCTGTACGGCAATGAGCTCTCCCGCGACGGCAACCCCTACGCCGCAGGCCTGGGACCGGTTGTCTCGCTCGCCAAGGAATCGGACTTCGTCGGAAAGGCTGCCCTGGGCGAGCTCAAGGCAGCCGGCGCCGGTTCCACGAGCGGACGCAAGCTGGTCGGTCTCAAGGGACTGGGCCGCCGGGCCGGCCGCGGCCACTACCCGGTGCTCAAGGACGGCAACGTCGTTGGCGAAGTGACCTCCGGCCAGCCCAGCCCCACGCTTGGCTACCCGGTCGCCATGGCTTATGTCGACGTCGAGTTCACCGAGCCCGGCACCGCCCTGGACATCGATCTGCGCGGCAAGGCGGAGCCGTTCGAAGTCGTCGCACTGCCGTTCTACAAGCGGGACAAGTAGGTCCCGTCGGGACCGACATCCTCCGCGTGCTCGGTCGCGAAGACGCCGGCTGGGCCGGCGTGACGCTCCCTTAGACGCACGCTTCCGGATGCCGGTCCCGAAGGGGACCTTGACGGTCACCTCGGTTCCCCGCCCCCAAACCGGACAACAAGATTTACGAGTTGGAACCACGAACTTTAAGGATTGAGAAACATGAGCAAAGTAGTTGCTGAACTGAAGTACTCCGCAGAGCACGAGTGGGTTGCTGCTGACGGGTCCGGCCCTGCGGGGATTGGAATTTCCGCCGTGGCTGCCGATGCCTTGGGCGACATCGTTTACGTGGACCTGCCGGAGGTGGGCTCGGCCGTGACCGCGGGGGAGACGTGCGGCGAGGTGGAGTCCACCAAGTCCGTTTCGGACCTGTATGCCCCGGTGACGGGCGAGGTTGTCGAGATCAATGATGAGGTTGTTTCGGATCCGGCGCTGATCAACAGCGATCCGTATGGTGCCGGCTGGCTGTTCAAGGTGGCCGTGACTGACGAGGGCCCGCTCATGTCAGCTGAAGAGTACGCGGCAGCCAACGGCGGCGAGCTGTGAGCGGGGTCGCTGCCGTAACGGCCGCGTTTGAGCAGGTCGTGTCCCCGTCCCTGGACGCGGAGCTGTCGGCGCTGGATCCGGAGATCGCGGCGAAGATCGATGACGAGCTGACCCGGCAGCGCGGCGGGCTGGAGATGATCGCGTCGGAGAACCACACCGCGGTTGCGGTGATGCAGGCGCAGGGCTCGGTGCTGACGAACAAGTACGCCGAAGGGTACCCGGGCAAGCGGTACTACGGCGGCTGCGAGCACGTGGACGTGATCGAGCAGCTGGCGATCGACCGGGTCAAGGCCCTGTTCGGCGCGGAGTACGCGAACGTGCAGCCGCACTCCGGGGCGCAGGCGAACGCCTCGGTGATGCACGCGCTGATCAAGCCGGGCGACACCATCATGGGCCTGAACCTGGCGCACGGCGGGCACCTGACCCACGGCATGCGGATCAACTTCTCCGGCCGGCTCTACAACGTSGTYCCGTACCAGGTCCGCGAGGAGGACCACCGGATCGACATGGCCGAGGTGGAGCGCCTGGCCCTGGAGCACCGGCCGGCGCTGATYGTGGCCGGCTGGTCCGCCTATGCCCGGCAGCTGGACTTCGCGGAGTTCCGCCGGATCGCCGACTCCGTGGGGGCGTATCTGATGGTGGACATGGCGCACTTTGCCGGGCTCGTGGCCGCGGGGCTGCACCCGTCCCCGGTGCCGCATGCGCACGTGACGACGTCGACGACGCACAAGACCCTGGCCGGTCCGCGGGGCGGGATCATCCTGTCCAACGATGCCGGCATCGCCAAGAAGATCAACTCGGCGGTGTTCCCGGGCCAGCAGGGCGGGCCGCTGGAGCACGTGATCGCGGGCAAGGCCGTGGCGTTCAAGATCGCCGGCCCAGCAGGGCGGGCCGCTGGAGCACGTGATCGCGGGCAAGGCCGTGGCGTTCAGCAACGATGCCGGCATCGCCAAGAAGATCAACTCGGCGGTGTTCCCGGGCCAGCAGGGCGGGCCGCTGGAGCACGTGATCGCGGGCAAGGCCGTGGCGTTCAAGATCGCCGCCTCGGCCGAGTTCAAGGAGCGCCAGGAGCGGGTGCTGGCCGGTGCCCGGATCCTGGCCGAGCGGCTGGTCCRGCCGGACGTCACCGCCAAGGGGATCAGCGTGATCTCCGGCGGMACSGACGTGCACCTGGTCCTGGTGGATTTGCGCGACTGTGAGCTGGACGGGCAGCAGGCCGAGGACCGGCTCGCGGAGATCGACATCACGGTCAACCGCAACGCAGTGCACCTGGTCCTGGTGGATTTGCGCGACTGTGAGCTGGACGGGCAGCAGGCCGAGGACCGGCTCGCGGAGATCGACATCACGGTCAACCGCAACGCGGTGCCGTTCGATCCGCGTCCGCCGATGGTCACCTCGGGGCTGCGGATCGGCACCCCGGCGCTGGCGACCCGCGGGTTCGGCGAGGCGGCCTTCGCGGAGGTYGCGGACATCATCGCCGAGGCCCTGATCGCCGACGCCGGCACCGACCTGTCGGGCCTGCGCTCCCGGGTCGAGGCCCTCGCCGAAGCCCACCCGCTCTACCCGGCCGTAGCGGCACTTAGCTGACGGTCTCCTTTGGCCCGTTGGGGCCGACATCCTCCGCGTGCTCGGTCGCGAAGACGCCCGCAGAGCGGACGTGACGCTCCCTTAGACGCACGCTTCCGGATGCCGGCCCCAAAGGGGCCCGTCTGCTCACCTCCTTCAGAGTTCCTACCACCCAACCCGACCACTTATCTAGTTAGGAACCGACAATGGCTGTTGGAGTCTTTGACCTTTTTTCCATCGGAATAGGCCCATCCAGTTCTCACACGGTGGGCCCGATGCGGGCTGCCGCGGTGTTCGCCGAGGAGCTCAAGTCCATCGGACAGTTGGCGAGCGTGGCGTCGTTGCGGGTTGACCTCTACGGCTCGCTGGCCGCCACCGGGCACGGCCACGGCACCATGACGGCCATCCTGCTCGGCCTGGAAGGCTTCCACCCCGATCTGATCCTGCCCGAGGAAGTGGAGGAGCGGCTCGCCGCCATCGCCGAGACAGGCACCCTGCAGCTGGCCGGTTCCGTCCCGCTGCCCTACGGGGTCAAGGACATGGTCCTGCGCCCGCTGACCATCCTGCCGCGGCACACCAACGGCATGACCTTCACCGTCTCCGACGCCGGCGGCGAGGTCCTGCACAGTGCCACGTTTTTCTCGGTAGGCGGCGGCTTCATCGTGCGGGAAGGTGAGGAGGACGCGGCTCAGCAGGAGCTTGAGGAGTCCAAGAAGGAACTGCCGCTGCCGTTCCGGACCGCGGCGGAGCTGCTCAAGCATTGCCAGAACACGTCGCTGGGCATCAGCGATGTCATGCGGATCAATGAAGAAGACAGCCGCACCGAGGAGGAGATCCGCGAGGGGCTGCTGCACATCTACTCGGTCATGGAGGGCTGCGTGGAAGTCAGCCTGAAGCGTGAGGGCCTGCTGCCCGGCGGGCTGAAGGTCCGCCGTCGTGCGCCGGACTGGCACGAGCGACTGGCACGAGCGGCTCCTCAAGGAAAGCCGGGACCATGATCCCGGCTACCGGGACCCGAAGTACTGGCAGGAATGGGTGAACCTGATCGCCCTGGCCGTCAACGAGGAAAACGCCTCCGGCGGGCGCGTGGTCACCGCGCCGACCAACGGTGCCGCGGGCATCATCCCCGCCGTGCTCTACTACGCGCTGCATTTCGCCCCCGGCATGGAGCAGGCGACCCAGCAGGACCGCGACGACGTCGTGGTCAAGTTCCTGCTGACGGCCGGCGCCATCGGGGTGCTGTACAAGGAACAGGCCTCGATCTCGGGGGCCGAGGTGGGCTGCCAGGGCGAGGTGGGATCGGCGTCGTCCATGGCCGCAGCGGGCCTGGCCGAGGTCATGGGCGGCACCCCGGCGCAGGTGGAGAACGCCGCGGAGATCGCGATGGAACACAACCTGGGCCTGACCTGCGATCCGATCGGCGGGCTGGTCCAGGTGCCCTGCATCGAACGGAACGCCATCGCCGCCGCCAAGGCGATCAACGCCGCCAAGATGGCGCTCTGGGGCGACGGTTCGCACCGCGTGTCCCTCGACGAGGTGATCGTGACCATGCGCGAGACGGGCAAGGACATGAGCTCCAAATACAAGGAAACCGCCATGGGCGGCCTGGCCGTGAACGTGGTGGAGTGCTGACCGGCAGGTCAGCACCAGCACCAAAGTCTTGCCGGCATGCCGGCGCACGCACAACGGAAAGAGAACAATGACACTGGCACCAGAAGGCCGGAAGATGCTGCGTATCGAGCAGCGCAATGCGGCCACCCCGGTGGAGCGCAAGCCGGAGTGGATCAAGGCCAAGGTCCAGATGGGCCCGGAGTTCGTCCAGCTCAAGAACCTGGTCAAGAAGGAGGGCCTCCACACCGTGTGTGAGGAGGCCGGCTGATGGATCAAGGCCAAGGTCCAGATGGGCCCGGAGTTCGTCCAGCTCAAGAACCTGGTCAAGAAGGAGGGCCTCCACACCGTGTGTGAGGAGGCCGGCTGCCCCAACATCTTCGAGTGCTGGGAAGACAAGGAAGCCACGTTCCTGATCGGCGGCTCCGAATGCACCCGGCGCTGCGACTTCTGCCAGATCGACACCGGCAAGCCCTCCCCGGTGGACATGTTCGAGCCCACCAAGGTGGCCCGCTCGGTCCAGGCGATGCAGCTGCGCTACGCCACCGTCACCGGCGTGGCCCGGGACGACCTCGCCGACGAGGGCGTCTGGCTGTACGCCGAGACGGTCCGCAAGATCCACGAGCGGGGACGACCTCGCCGACGAGGCCACCAAGGTGGCCCGCTCGGTCCAGGCGATGCAGCTGCGCTACGCCACCGTCACCGGCGTGGCCCGGGACGACCTCGCCGACGAGGGCGTCTGGCTGTACGCCGAGACGGTCCGCAAGATCCACGAGCTGAACCCGGGCACCGGCGTCGAGCTCCTGATCCCGGACTTCTCCGGCAAGCCCGAACACATCGAGGCGATCTGCGATTCCAAGCCCGAGGTCTTCGCGCACAACGTCGAGACGGTGCCGCGGATCTTCAAGCGGATCCGTCCGGCGTTCCGCTACGACCGCTCGCTGGATGTCATCACCCAGGGCCGGAACCTGGGCATGGTGACCAAGTCCAACCTGATCCTGGGCATGGGCGAGACCCGCGAGGAGATCTCCGCGGCGCTGCGTGGCCCGCTCGGTCCAGGCGATGCAGCTGCGCTACGCCACCGTCACCGGCGTGGCCCGGGACGACCTCGCCGACGAGGGCGTCTGGCTGTACGCCGAAACGGTCCGCAAGATCCACGAACTGAACCCAGGCACCGGCGTCGAACTCCTGATCCCGGACTTCTCCGGCAAACCCGAACACATCCAGGCGATCTGCGACTCCAAGCCCGAGGTCTTCGCCCACAACGTCGAGACCGTGCCGCGGATCTTCAAGCGCATCCGCCCCGCGTTCCGCTACGACCGGTCCCTGGATGTCATCACCCAGGGCCGGAACCTGGGCATGGTGACCAAGTCCAACCTGATCCTGGGCATGGGCGAGACCCGCGAGGAGATCTCCGCGGCGCTGCGGGACCTGCACGAGGCCGGCTGCGACCTGATCACCATCACCCAGGGGCGAGACCCGCGAGGAGATCTCCGCGGCGCTGCGGGACCTGCACGAGGCCGGCTGCGACCTGATCACCATCACCCAGTACCTGCGCCCGTCCGAGCGSCACCTYCCGGTGGACCGCTGGGTCAAGCCGCAGGAATTCGTCGACCTSCAGCAGGAAGCGGACGAGATCGGCTTCCTCGGCGTCATGTCCGGACCCCTGGTCCGGTCCTCCTACCGTGCCGGCCGGCTCTGGGCCACCGCSATGCGCAAGAAGGGCTGGGAAATCCCGGCCGAACTCGCGCACATCGAAAGCTCCGGCAGCACCCGCCAGGAAGCCAGCTCACTGCTCGCGGCCACGGCCTGACTTTACAGACCCTGATGTTCAGAGAGGACCAATGATGTTCCCCATCAGAATCGAAATCATCCCTTCAGAGGGAATCGTTGAGCGGGTCACGGCCCTGGTGCCCTTGACCACAACGCTCAGCGTGACGTGCCTGCCCCATCACGGCATCGAGCGGACCATGCGCACGGCGATACAGCTGAGCGTGCTCGGTTACAACGTGATCCCGCACCTCGCGGCGCGGAGCCTGCACAGCCGTGCCGACCTCACCGGAATCCTCCGCGACTGCAATGTGGCCGGCATCGGCGAGGTGTTCGCCATCGGCGGAGACCGGAAGAATCCAGCCGGCCCGTACGAGTCCGCCCTTCCAATGCTGGAAGACATCGCGCAGTACTCCGGCGGCGCGATGCGGGCAGGCGTTGCGGGCTACCCGGAGGGCCACCCCTCCGTTGGCCCCGTGGACCTGCTGGACGCGCTGCTGGCCAAGCAGCACCTGGCTTCGCACGTTGTCACGCAGATGTGCTTCGCCGCGCCGAAAATCCTTGATTACGCGGCGCTCCTGCGCCGCGAAGGCGTGCGGCTGCCCGTCTGGGCGGGCGTGGCGGGGGCCGTGCCGCGGACCAAGCTGGTCTCCCTGGCGGCGCAGATCGGCGTCGGAAGTTCCCTGAAGTTCCTGAGCCGCAAGGGCCCGCTGGCCCGCAAACTCCTGAGTGGCGACCGCTACTCGCCACAAGGTCTGGTGTCCGGGCTGGAAAGCCAGCCCGGCACCATCGCGGGCATCCATCTGTACAGCTTCAATAGCCTCGATTCGGTTCCGGGCGGGCCGGGTCAGGCGTCAACATCAGCACTCCAGCAAGCATTGATTCGAGGAGCAGCACGTGACAACTGAAACCGTAACTTCCCAGCAAACGCCGCATCTTGAGCGCCAGCTCAGCAACCGGCACATCCAGCTGATCGCCATTGGCGGCGCAATCGGCACCGGCCTCTTCATGGGCTCGGGCAAAACCATATCCGCGGCGGGGCCCTCCGTCATCTTCGTCTACATGATCATCGGCTTCATGCTGTTCTTCGTCATGCGGGCCATGGGCGAACTGCTGCTGAGCAACCTGAACTACAAATCCTTCAGCGATTTCGCGGCGGACCTCCTCGGTCCCTGGGCCGGGTTCTTCACGGGCTGGACCTACTGGTTCTGCTGGGTGATCACGGGAATCGCGGACGTCATCGCCATTGCCGGCTATTCGAAGGAACTCTGGCCGGCGCTGCCGCTGTGGATCCCGGGCCTGGCCACCGTGGCTATCCTCCTGCTCCTGAACCTCACCACGGTGAAGGCGTTCGGCGAGACGGAGTTCTGGTTTGCGCTGATCAAGATCATCGCCATCGCGGCACTGATCGTGGTGGGCCTGTTCATGATTTTCAGCGGGTTCCAGTCCGACGCCGGCCCTGCCACCTTCACGAACCTGTGGAGCCACGGCGGTTTCTTCCCGAACGAGTTCATGGGATTCGTGGCCGGTTTCCAGATCGCAGTCTTCGCCTTTGTGGGCATTGAACTGGTGGGCACCACGGCCGCAGAGGCCAAGGACCCGGAGAAGAACCTGCCCAAGGCCATCAACTCCATCCCCATCCGTGTGCTGCTCTTCTACGTGGGCGCCCTCATCATCCTGATGTCCGTCACCCCCTGGACCCAGTTCCAGGCCGGGCACAGCCCGTTCATCGCCATGTTCTCCCTGGCAGGCCTGGGCGCCGCCGCCACCATGGTGAACCTGGTGGTGCTCAGCTCGGCCATGTCCTCCGCCAACTCCGGCATCTACTCGACGTCGCGCATGGTGTACGGGCTGGCCCAGGAGGGTGACGCTCCGTCCGTCTTCAGCGCCCTGTCGCGCCGCAAGGTCCCGCAGAATGCCCTGTTCCTGTCCTGCGTTCTCCTGCTCTCGGGCGTGGTGCTGATGTACGCGGGCCAGGACATCGGCAAGGCCTTCGACATGGTGACCACCGTGTCGGCAGTGTGCTTCGTCTTCGTGTGGTCCATCATCCTGGCCAGCTACATTGCCTTCCGCAGGCGCCGCCCGCACCTGCATGAGGCGTCCAAGTACCGGATGCCGGGCGGAGTCCCCATGGTCTGGGTGGTCTTCGCGTTCTTCGCCTTCGTGCTCTGGACGCTGACCACGCAGCCGGACACCCTGACGGCGCTCCTGGTCACGCCGGTCTGGTTCATCCTGCTCGGCGCCGCCTGGCTGGTGCTGCGCCGGCGGCCGGCGCACCTGGCCCGCTATGCGACGTTCCAGGCCGAACTCACCCAGGATCTGGAGCAAGAGTCAGCCACCGCGCGGGAAATCGGAAAGGTGAAATGAGCGCCGCCCAGACACTGCATGGTCCTGTCCTGAAAGCGGAGGAACCTGCCGCCACCGTCGAGCATGTAATGACCGTCGACTGTGCCGAGGCTCCGGGCATCGTCCACGCGGTCTCGGGATTCCTGCTCAGCCACGGCTGCGACATCATCGACATCAAGCAGTACGGGGACAAGGGGGAAGGGCACTTCTTCATGCGCGTCCACTTCGCCTCGGCGCAGGCGCCCTCAGCACTGGACTCCTCGGTGCAGGAGTCCTTCAGCACCGAGGAGCTGCGCCGGGACTTCACGCCTGTGGCGGAGAAGTGGCGGATGAACTGGCAGCTGGAGCCGCACGGCCGCAAACGCCGCGTCCTAGTGATGGTGTCCAAAATGGGCCATTGCCTCAATGACCTGCTCTTCAGGGCACGCACGGGCGACATCCCCGTTGAAATCGTCGCCGTGGTCTCCAACCACCGCGAGCAGGAGGCGCTGGTCCAGTGGCACGGCATCCCGTTCTTCCACCTCCCGGTCACGAAGGACACGAAGCCCGACGCCGAAGCCCGGCTCCTGGAACTCGTCGACGCATTCGACGTGGAGCTCGTGGTCCTGGCCCGCTACATGCAGGTCCTGAGTGACGGGCTTTCGGCCAAGCTGGCAGGGCGGACCATCAACATCCACCACTCGTTCCTGCCCAGCTTCAAGGGTGCGAAGCCCTACCACCAGGCTTACGACCGCGGCGTAAAAACCGTGGGCGCCACGGCGCACTACGTCAACGCCGAACTCGATGAGGGTCCGATCATTTCGCAGCAGGTCATCGACGTGGACCACACGTACACCGCCGATGACCTGGTGGCGGTGGGCCGTGATGCCGAATGCGCGGCCCTCCGCAACGCCGTCCGCTGGCATTGTGAGGGCAGAATCCTGCTGCTCGGCAACCGCACCGTCATTTTGCGCTAGGGCGGTTCCATCCGGGTCCGCGGGTGCGGACCCGGGTGGAACCCCAGTCAATGTCCTACTGACTTTGGCTGCCCGGCACCGGCGTCGACCGGCCCTGACGCCCACCGCGGGTGGGTCAGTACAGCGCTTCGATCGGCGCCACCGTGACCAGGCCCCGGGCCGCAAGGGCGAGCTGCCCGTCCAGGGTGATCAGGGCATCGGCCTGCAGTTGGGTCAGGGCGATGTATTCGGCGTCGAGGGTGTCCGGCCAGCCGAGCTGGTCGGCCACCTTCCAGGCGGCGCCCTGAAGGACCCGGTCACCGAGCAGCCGGATGCGCAGGCCCCGCACATAGTCGAGCTGCCGGGCGGCATCCGTCTTCGATAACTCGCCACGCCGCACCGCCTGGTAGAGGAGCGACAGGACCTGCGAGCGGAGCAGCGTCGGGGCCACAAGCTGGCACCCGTCGCCGGTCACTGTCTGGTCCTGCGCAAGCCGCAGGGCGGTGTCCGGGGTGATCACATACCGAGTCATGGACCCCATTTTCGCTCAGGTCGCATCCTCGACCCAGTGCCCATCGCTCCGTCAGTCCTGCGGGAGGTGTGCCCGCAACCAGCTTGGCCCCACAACGGTGGCGCCCAGTTCCTCGACGCGGCTCCGGAGTCCGCGGTCGGCGGTCACCACCTGCACCGACGCGGAGCCGGTGATCAGCTCGCGGACCGTATCAACTATTGCCTGGTCGCCGTCCCGTTCGGCGGCCACGACCCTGACCCTTTCCTGGGGATCGGCGGCGCCGTTGGCCTGTCCCTCGGTCACGACGACGATGTCCGGCCAGGTGCGTTCCACACCTGCCCCGGCCTCGGAAGAAACGATGCCCTGCTGCGCCAGATGTGACAGGCCGTCAATGAGCCGCTGCGCAGCCTTTCTGCGGTCGCGCCACCAACCGTCCGGGCGTGACCCGACCACGTTGGCTGCGTCGACAACGAGGTGTGAGTTCACCGCAGCCGGGACGGCTGCAGCAGCGTGGGGTCGCCTGCGCGCTCGGGGTCGAGCGGCACGGGGCTGATCGGCACGGCCGGCCCGCGGTGCAGTATGCCGTCCGAAAGTGGCTGGCAGCGCACGCCGCCCCGTCCGCGCATGGCCTTGTGCGCTCCGGGGGCCAGCACCTGGTCCATCCAGGCGCAGGGGTGGGCGGGCCGCCCGGCCTTCAGCCGCACCAGGTCGCCGCGCGACTCCAGCGCGAAGTCATTTCCAATCAGCGGAGCCAGGTGGGCCCCTCTGAGGACCACGTTGCGCCGCGTCAGCAGGGGGTCGAAGGGGGCTACGCCCAGCTCCGCGGCCATGGCTTCGAGCGCCTCGATCGCGAACACGGTGACCGCCGCATCCATGTGTGCGGCCTTGCCGAAGAACCGGTCACCGACGATGCCCTTGCCCGCCACCACCTCGACCCGGTCGGCATCGGCCGTGGGGACGTCCGCCGCACCCTCGCGGGCACGGCCAAAGTAGGCGTGCGCCGGCGACACGAGAAGGTGCAGCACCTCGACGTCGTACCTGTAGCTAGCCGTCATGCCACAAAACTATCCTCCATCGCAGGGGCCTGCACACCTGCTGGCAGGTAACGGCAGGGCCTCCCGCAGCGGGGCCGGGGCCAATAGCGTTGATGGCATGGACAAAGGAAACGGCAAGCGATGACCACCGACGCAGCGGACCAGGACCGGTCGGAAATCCTGGACAACTACCGGGCGCAGCTGCGCGCCATGGTGGACGGCGACACCGACGTGCTCGGCGGGCTGCTCACGGGCGACTTCACGCTGACGCACATGACGGGCTACCTCCAGGCCAAGCAGGAGTGGCTGGCCCAGATGCGGGCCGGGCAGTTTGTCTACCACGACGCCCAGGAGAAGGACGTGACCCTCGACGTGGACGGCGACACCGCCCGGCTGGTCGGGAGGATCGTCACCGACGCGGCGGTCTACGGGTCCCGGGCCAAGTGGCCGCTGCAGCTCACCATGGATTTCATCCGCACGGACGGGCGATGGCTCGCGTCGCGCTCGGAGGCCACCACCTGGTAACCACCGGGGAACCTGCAAGACGCCCTAGTCCGAAGTTACGTGGGGCCGTGGCCCGGGGATCGTTGAGTTTCCGGGCCGGGGCCCTTCTTTTGTATCACCATTTGTAGCCACTAAATTATTGGCGTGCCTTACGCTGTTCCCCTCTATTTCCTTTTGTATCACCATTTGTAGCCACTAAATTATTGGCGTGCCTTACGCTGTTCCCCTCTATTTCCT
>NZ_LMSB01000003.1 GCF_001428005.1 Arthrobacter sp. Soil736 | reverse complement strand
CCGCTTCGATGAACCCGGGTGCCTGTTCGTGTTCGTCCCCGGCCTTGCGGACCGTGATGGAGTTGCGCAGCAGCGGCCCGGCTTTGGTCGCGGAGAGCCCTTTGGGTCTGTCCGCGTCYTTGGTGGGCTTSAGGAGCCGGTCGATCGTGGCCCCGGAGACCTGCGTCAGCTGTGTTCTGACAGCCGGGGTCAGCCTCTTCGCGTCGAGTTCCCCGAAGGTCTGGAGCTTGGGCAACCAGAGGTCCATGGTCGCGGCCAGATACTTACCCGAWGGCATCCCGGCGATCCGCCACACACTGATCAGGACCTTCAGGGTGTCATAGCCGTAGGTCCGTCCCCGAGGCTTGCGCGCCACCGCTTTCGCCGGGCCCTNGGCATCCCGGCGATCCGCCACACACTGATCAGGACCTTCAGGGTGTCATAGCCGTAGGTCCGTCCCCGAGGCTTGCGCGCCACCGCTTTCGCCGGGCCCTTCCGCTTACGCGCCGTGGACAGTGCCCGACGGGCGTTGGCCCTGGACCACCCCGTRACGGCRACCAGCTCGTCCAGAACCAATCCCTTGGCATGCTTCGACGACTTCGCATAATCGGCTGCGTACTTCTTCGTGATTTCCCTACGCGTTGCCATCGACAGGTCCATCCCTCATCGTCACCGCCGTGCCCGTAGCGGCCCGTGATTTCGCGAGCGTTTCTCAAATGAGGCATGCACCCCGTTTCGCGAGCACTATTGGTGAGTCTCGTCGACCATCCCTCATCGTCACCGCCGTGCCCGTAGCGGCCCGTGATTTCGCGAGCGTTTCTCAAATGAGGCATGCACCCCGTTTCGCGAGCACTATTGGTGAGTCTCGTCGCGCCCTTGTTGAAGGCCGCGCCGGCGGCTATTCTGCGAGAAACGTCCGCCGCCAATGAGGGTGACAGCCGGGACAGGCACCGTCCCTTCGATGCCTGTCCAGCGTTCTGAAAGAGGCCGCCGTGTCCGATGAACCCAGCCCTTCCGTTGAACCCAGCCCTCAGAACTCCCGCCGCAGGCTCCTTCTTGCTGCCTTGGCTGCGGTGGTGGTGATCCTGGCCGGCATTGCCGTCGCCGTTTCGGTGGCCCCCCGGGCAGGCCAGGAAACCGCCGCAACGGTAAGTGCAACGGCTTCCCAGTCGCCCGACCCCGTTGCCAGCGATCCGGCGAGCTCCGACAAACCGACCACCCTGGCCAGCCAGGACGCGGTTAACCCACAGGAAGCGGAGCTCCTGGATGAAGCAAACACGGTCTGCGAAATGCGGCTCACCGAGAAGTACCCCACCGCCGCGATCCAGCCCGGCACCAAGTCCGCCGCCAAGCCGACAGGCGGCCGCTTCGAAACCACAGGCACTTACACTGACGCCGGCAGCGCCGCGCCTCAGCAGTTCAAGTGCGCCTCGGTAAGGAGCGGCGGCAGCTGGACGGTGGTTCTGGAGCAGGGTTAGAACGGATCTTAAGAGCGAATCCCCCGGGACTGTGAACTGCTCCCCGGGGGATTACTTTGTTCGGCCGGCACGTGCCGGCTGCGTCGGTGCCTAGTGGCCGCCTCCGCCGATCACTCCCTTTTCCACGGCCTTCGTGACGGCATCGGCTTCAGCCTGGGTCAGGGTGCCGTCGGTGACTGCCGAGTCCAGCTTGGTCTTCAGGGCGGCCGCGCGCTCCGCCTGGGCAGCGGTGCGGATTTCCGTCAGCGCCGCAGTGACCTTGGCCTCCTCGACGCCGAGTGCGGACGCGAGGGACTTGGCCATCGCCGCGTCCATGGCGGAACGGTCCGGCTTGGCGCCCTCGGCAGGCGGCGTCGTGGGCTTGTTGGCATCCCGGAACGCCTGGAGCGCCTCGGTCACTTTGGCCTCCTCGACGCCGAGCTTTGAGGCGAGGTCCGCAGCGATCTGGCCGCGGTCCCCCTTGTGGCCGCCCCGCATGCCGTCCGCGGGCGCGGTGCTGTCCGCCGATGCACTGGCGCTCGCGGTGGGGGTTGGGGTGGTGGCTGCGGAGGCCATGCCGGTGACTCCCAGTCCGGCGCCCAGTGCCAAGGCTCCGGCCGCAACGCCGAGCGTGATTCTCTTCGTTCGTGACATGCTGTGTCTCCTCGATCCGCCGTGCGAAACGGCTTGTGGCTAAGGGCGTCTGGTTCAGCCCCCTCACACAAAGATGCGGCAGCGGGATATGGCACCGCTGTTCGGAAACTGTCAGGAAGCTGTGAGTGTCATCCCGTCACCTTAAGACGGCGGAAACGCCGGCAGCCAAAGATGGCGCCAGCGGCCGACGGCCAGGGCGCAGGTAGAAGCCTACGTAGTCCGGGGCCCAGCCCTCACCGGCTCACTTCCGGCGTTTCGGCCACTCCAAGTTCAACAGCAGCAACCCCAGCAGGAGCGAGTCAACGGTCATGATTGCCGCCGCGAGGTAGGCCCAACCGACCATCATGAGTTGCTCACCGCCCGCCGACTGTCTGAAGTGCGGGTGTGGATCAGAACGCTCATGACAATCTCCTGACTTGGATCCCCCAGCCATTCGATAGTTCATACAGTGTGGCACGACGTCGTCCGGGAAGGAACGGCCTTGAGTGAACGACGGTGCGCCGCACCAGAACGGCGGCCCACACCGAAGAGGTGCGGACCGCCGTCGGCGTTTCCCGGAACTCGGCAGGCGCCGGCGCGCCTGCCGGATGCCTCTGCTAGATGATCGCGGCGCGCAGCTCCTTGGCAGCCAGCGCGGGATCGTCGGCGCCGTAGATGGAGCCGCCGACGACGGCCACGTCGGCGCCGGCCCGCTGCACCGCCTCGATGGTGGAGATGTTCACGCCACCGGCCACGGAGAACGGAACCCGGGCCTCCTCGCCGGCGCTGAGCAGCACGTTGAGGTTGTAGCCGGGCTTGGCCTGCTCGTCCAGGCCGGCGTGGAACTCGACGAACTTGGCTCCGAGGGCGCGGGCTTCCTTGGCGCGGGCCACCTTGTCCCGGACTCCGATCAGGTCCACCACGATGCCCTTGTTGTGCGCCCTGGCGGCCTTGACGGCGCCGGCAATGGTGGAGTCATCCGCGCTGCCCAGGACGGAGACGAGGTCCGCGCCGGCATTGAAGGCGATCTCGGCCTCCAGTTCGCCGGCGTCCATGGTCTTCATGTCGGCGAACACGATCTTGTCCGGGTGCGCGGTCTTGACGGCGGCCACGGCCGCCAGCCCTGCGTTCTTCACCAGCGGCGTTCCGAGCTCGATGATGTCGACGTATTCGGCCACCTTCCCGGCGAGCTCGAGGGCGGCTTCGACGGTGAGGACATCCATGGCGACTTGCAGTTTCATGTGGGGTCTCTTTCCTGGGTTCTTGGTGTTGGTTAGGGGTGAAATGGGGGCTATTCGAGGTTCGCGTGGCGAAGCCACAGTTCCTCGGGGGTTGCCGCGGCGTCGTCCCAGAGGCCGTGAAAGACGGCCTCGGTGACGGCGAACAGCACCTGCTCGAAGAGGCTTCCCGAATACTGGCGGGACACCCCGGAACGGTGGTCCGTCTTCTGCGCTGCCGGGATCAGTACGACGGCGGAGGCCACCTCCGCGAGCGGGGAACCGGCGTTGGTGGTGTAGACGGCAACCCGGGCACCTTGGGCGGCCGCGGTTTCCGCGGCCGTGACCACGCTGGCCGTGGTGCCGGACCCGGAGGCCGCGAGCAGCAGGTCGCCGGAACGGATGGCCGGGGCTGTGGTCTCTCCGACGACGTGCACCGTCAGGCCCAGATGCATCAGCCGCATGGCCGCCATCTTCAGCACCAGGCCGCTGCGCCCGGCTCCCGTGACGAAGATCCTGCCGGCCAGCCTGAGTTCGGACGCAAGCTCGGCGACCTGTTCCGGATCCACTCCGCCGGCGGCCTCTGCGACCTCGTCCTGGATGAGAAGCAGGTTCTGGCTAAAGGCCCGGGACGTGCCGGCCAGGGCGGCCGGATCGGTTTCTGCGATGACGCTCATTGGCGTGTACCTCCTTCAAGAAAGTCGTTACCTATTCATCCTGACCTGCCTGAAAGGTAGGCAAAACGCCATCATCGGGCGGTTGTTACTACCCGAAAGGGTAGGCAAGCCGTCTGAACGCCGTAAACTGGGGCAGGTGACCACACCCGTCGAAACCGCGCCCGCGCTCTCCGCTCCGCGGCTGGACCTGCCCGAGTTGGTGCAGGCGGTCCGGCCACTGCTGGAGGACATTGCCGCCCTCTCCGCGGCGCCGCTGGCCGACATTGCCCAGCGCCTCAGGGAGGCCCTCCTCCCCTACCTGGGCAGCAGCGCCCTGGTGATCTTCACCGAGGACTGCACCGGCCGGCCGCAGAAGAAAGCCGGCGACGAGGCCATCATCAGCCGGGTGTCCATCGCCGAACTCGACCACATCCGGGCGTCACTGCCCGGCCGCGACAGCTCCGACGTCGAGCTGTGGCAGGGGCACGCCGTGCTGGGCGGCGAGGAACGCCCGGTCCTCGCGTTGTCCTCACCCAGCAACGCGCTGCTGGTCCTCGCCAATCCGCAGCCCCTGCCGGATCCCGCGGACAAGGCGGAGGCGCAATGGGTGGTCCGCTACCTGTGGAAGCTCGCAGCAGACCGCATCAGGGAAAAGGTGGCCGATGCGCCGCCGTCGTACCTCATTGAATCCCGCGCGGCCTCGGCCGAGCGGGTCAGGGTGACGGCCGAGCTCGTCGACCGGCACTCCACCACGCTGGAGACCCTGCTCGCCGCCTTGCGGTCACCGGCATTGGGCGACGAAGCGGCCCGCAAGTCCGCCACGGACGTCGCCGCCAAGGCCCTCGTGGGCCTGCGCACGCTCAACGACCGCACCACGGACCTGGTGGAGGAACCGGTCGCCACGGCTTTCCAGCGCCTGCGCGACGACCTCAGGCCGCTCATGAATTTCAGCGGGATCGACGTCCAGTTCATCGAACCGCCCGTCAACGGCCGTGCCCTGCCCGGAGAGGTGGCCCACGCCGCGCGGGCCATCGTCCGGGGAGTGGTCCTCGCCATGGTGGACCAGCCGAAGGTCCGCCGCATCCGGACCCAGTGGGACTGCGACGGCGAGAACCTCCTGATCAATGTCCGCGACGACGGCCTCGGCGAGCTGTCCGCGGAAGCGCCCAATATCGCACGGCTCGTCCAGCGCGTGGAGGCCCTGGACGGCCGCTTTTCGGTCGACGTGATGTCCGGCTGGGGTGCCGACGTCGCCGTATCCCTCCCCCTCGATCCACCGGCGCGTCAGCTGGCCGACGTCGCGGAATGGAAGCTCGGCGAGAGGGAACTGGAGGTGCTCCAGCTGCTGGCCGCCGGGCAGCGCAACCGCGCCATCGCGGGGAAGCTGCACATCAGCGAGAACACCGTGAAGTTCCATCTCCGGAACATTTTCCGCAAGATCGGGGCGTCGTCCCGGACCGAGGCCATTGCGCTCGCCCACAGCAACGGCCTGCGCTAAGGACTCGAGCCGGGACCGCTGGTCACCGCTGAGGGCAGCCGGTCACTCGGATCAGGTGTTCGCGGCTCCCTCAGCTTTCCGGCCACCGGCCACCGGAGACGCACCTTGGCCGGGTAGGAGCCGCGGGACCCGGGACTTTCCGGCATTGGCTCTGGCGGCGCATTGCTCCGTCGCGCCGGTGGCCCGATTCCGCGTCTGCGAGATGCCCGTTGCGGCTTAGCCGGTTGCGCGGATGGGGCTGGCTGTTCCGGTCGGCTGGTTCCTGGCTGACTGGTTCCGGGTTGGCTGGTTCCGGGCAGCGGAGGTGCCGTGGAGTGATAGCTGTGGCCGGTGGGGGTGCGGAGTTCGATGGTGTGCCGCGGTCCGGGCCGGGGAGAGGCCCTCCAGCCGGGTGTTTCTTTGGTGTGGTTGCATGCCTCGCAGAGACCTGCGCTGTTGCCCAGGTCGGTCGTTCCGCCGGTGTGCCACGGGACGACGTGGTCGTGATGGCGGATCGGGGCGTCGCAGTACGGGGTGCGGCAGGTGTCATCGCGGGCGTGGATGAAGCGGCGGAGCCGGGCTGGAAAAAGGCGCGCTCGGGAGTCCATGGCGATGAGGTCGCCGGTCTCGGGGGCCGTGTATAGCCGGCGGAGCCATGTTCTGAGCTCCTTCGGGCCGGGTCGAGTACCGCCGCCCGTCGAGTACCGCCGCCCGTTGTGTTGGTTGTGTCGAGGTAGTCATGCTGGCACTGTCCCGGGGTGAGGACGCTGCGCGCCCAGCCAGCCGGGATGATGCCGTACCCGGGTAGCCGGGCAGGTTCGCTCTCTCCTTGGAAGAGTGTGCGGTCGGTCATGATGAGCTGGATCTCGACGCCCGAGATGCCCCCGGGTGTTCCAGTGGTCCGTTCGACCAAGGCATCAGCCATGATCTGGGCGCGGGAGCGCGGGTCTCCGTCCGAGTGGAGTGTGTCGGCGTGCCGGCTGAGCGCTGCGTGCACGGCGACGCCCGCGGCCACAGGGAGCAGGGCGGTCAGGTAAGTCATGGTGTCCGGTGCCGGGCGCAGGCTGACATGCCGCTCGATGGCGGCATGGCTGGCCCGGTCAGTTACGGAGCGCGGATCCCTGCGGTATGACGCAGCCCGGGCCGCGGCGAGGATTGCCCGGTCCCCGGCCCCGGCGAACGTGCCGGCGTCCGCAGAGAGCTCGTCGGCGACGAGGCATTTGAGGTCCTCGAGGCCGCGCAGCTGGTCAATCAGCCCGGCGCTGTCAGCACAAAGTTGCAGCGAACCCGCCGCGGCGATCAGGTCCTGCACGCCGGCGTTCGGGTCAGCGGCGTTCGGGTCAGCGGAACCGGGAAATGCTGCACCGGGAAGAGCGCCGCGGCGTGGCGCCGCCGCCAGTGTCAGCTCTGATTCCCGAATGCTGTCCATGGACACAGTCTTCCAAGGGGGTCTGACATTCTTGGGCCGATGCGGCACCAGCGGGCGGCGGGCGGTTCCAACCGCTGGCCGCGAGCTGCCCCTTGCCGGACCGGCAGACCGGTGACAGGGTGGCGGCATGGCGATCGAGATTCGTCCGGCGACGCAGTTCGAAGATATGAAAACAATGGTGGGGCCCAAAAGGCCCGACGCGAACGTGTGCTGGTGCCTGAGCTACCGCATCCCCTCCAAGCAGAACCTGCAGTTGCGCGGCACTGAGCGCGGGGAACTGGTGGAGCAACTGGTGGGGCAGGATCCACCGCCGGGGGTGCTCGCGTACGACGGCGACGAGGTGGTGGGCTGGGCGGCCGTCCATCCGCGCGCCGACACCAGCTTTGCCCGCAACCGCAAGATTCCCCACGTGGACGACCTCGAAGTGTGGTCGGTTTGGTGCATTCGGGTGCGGCCCGGGCATCGCCGCGAGGGAATCTCCCATCAGCTGCTGAAGGGTGCCGTCGATTTCGCCCGCCAGCACGGCGCGCCTGCCCTCGAGGGCTACCCCGTCGATAACCAGGGCAAGCGCGTCGACCTCACAATGGCCTATGTTGGCACCCGCAAGCTCTTCGAACGGGCCGGGTTCGTCAAGGCCGCGGACACCGACTCCGTGATCAACGGCTTCCCCCGCGTGCTCATGCGCCGTGACCTGCGGTGATTACACGGCGCTGCGTTAACCCGCTTAACGCAATGTCGGCTCCGTCACACCTCCGGGTCTAGGATCGGAATGTGGATCTAACCGAGAGGACGCTACAGGCGGCCTTGTGGCGGGTAAGCAAAGCCGCAGAAACTACCTGAGAGTATGAATCATGGCTTCGAACAGTGACCCTGAATCTGATGTCGATGCTGAGGGCGGGCAGCACGGAGGCGTCCAGTCCGTGGACCGGGCGCTTGCAGTCCTGGAAATTCTTGCCCGGGACGGCCATGCGGGCGTGAGCGAAATCGCCGAGGAAATGGGCATCCACAAGTCCACCGTCTCCAGGTTGCTGGGCTCATTGGTCAGCCGGGAAATGGTCCACCAGAACAGCGAGCGGGGAAAATACCAGCTGGGGTTCGGCATCCTGCGGCTGGCAAGCTCCATCCCCGGCCGGCTGAGCCTCGTCCGGGAGGCCCGCCCGGTCCTGGAAAGCCTGGCCGAGGAGTACAAGGAGACGGTGAACCTTGCCGTGCTGCGGTCCAACTACGCCGTCAACGTCGACCAGGCCATGGGGCCGTCCACGCTGGCCACCTACGACTGGGTGGGCAGCCTGACGCCGCTTCACGCCACGTCCAGCGGAAAGGTCCTGCTCGCAGCCCTGTCCGCGGACGATCGGGACCGCATTCTAAAAGAAACCGGGCTCCCGGCCCGGACTCCCCGGACCATCACCAACCGGAACAAGCTGGAAAACCAGCTTCTCGACGTCGCCCGCGACGGCTACGGCGTGGTCCGGGAAGAGTTCGAAATCGGGCTCAACTCGATGGCCGTGCCGGTGTACAACCATGTTGGTGCCGTGATCGGCGCGGTCAGCATTTCCGGCCCGGCCTTCCGCTTTGATCCCGAGACGGCGCCGGGCCTCCTCGAGACGCTGAAACAGGCAGGACTGCAGATCAGCGCGAAAATGGGCTACACGCGGCGTTAAACGCCGGTTGAGCCTGCCGAAACCTGGGTTTCGACAAGCTCAACCAGCAGCGTCACCGGAAACTGGCCCTCAAGCCGGGCTGCGGTCCTTCGCGTAGGAGCGCATCGCGGTCGAACGCGTCACGGAGGTCGCGCAGCGACCGCAGTGACGCCTTTCGGCCGTGTCTAAGCGACGGCGAAGGGCCGTTGCCCGGCGAAGCCGCCAGCGTCTCGCTCAGGAGCGCGGGACTCAGCTCGCGGGCTTGATGTCCCCCACTTTCTCCTGGACCCAGTCGTGGAAGGCGCCGATGTGGTGCTCGCTCGGGACCAGGACGCCGCCCTTGGCGTAGACCTTCGATCCCATGGCCGGCTGCGGAGGCCATGAGCTCGCNGAAATTGCGGTCAAGTTTAATGATATGGTCACTGTGCCGTTCGTCATCGCCGGGCTGCTTTTCATCAACCGGCGGCATTTCATCGTCGATCCCGATCCTGTCCTGCGGCCTCCGCATCTGACCTTCGCCTACTTCGCAAGGAGACGGCACCGACGGCGCAGATCGGGGCGCAAGTTCTCTGACGTCCCCCACTTTCTCCTGGACCCAGTCGTGGAAGGCGCCGATGTGGTGCTCGCTCGGGACCAGGACGCCGCCCTTGGCGTAGACCTTCGATCCCATGGCCGGCTGGCACCGCTCGCAGGCGTCGAAGTCCTGCTGGTTGACGCGGTGGAACAGCTCCACGGAGGCGCTGACGTCCTTGCCGCTCTCCACGACGCTGGGGACGTACAGCCAGTCGCACTCAACGATSGTGTGGTCCGCGGCCATGGGGAACATGCGGTGGATGATGACGTGGTCCGGAACCAGGTTCACGAACACGGTGGGCTTGATGGTGATGGCGTAGTACCGGCGGTCCTGGTCCTCGCTCACGCCGGGGATCAGGTCCAGCCCCTCSGAACCGTCCACGGTGAARCCCTTGATGTCCTCGCCGAACTCCGCGCCGTGGCCSACGAAATACTGCGCGGCCAGGCCGTCGGCGAAYTCGGGAAGGACCTCCGTCAGCTCGGGGTGGATGGTGGCRCAGTGGTAGCACTCCATGAAGTTCTCGATGATGAGCTTCCAGTTCGCCTTCACGTCGTAGCGGATCCGGCGCCCCAGGCTGAGGTTGGCGACGTCGTAGCCCTCGATCGCGCGCAGGTCGCCGAGCCGCTCCTCGATGGCGCCCATGACCTCTTCCTCGAACGACGGCGGTTCATCGGCCAGGCACACCCACACGTACCCCAGGTACTCGCGGATGTGGACCTTCACCAGTCCGTACTCGTCCCGGTCGATGTCCGGCATCTTGGTCAGGTTGGGGGCCGCGATGAGCTTGCCCTCGAAGTCGTACGTCCAGGCGTGGTACGGGCACTGGAAGGAGCGCGCAGYTTCGCCCTGTTCCTCCATGCACAGCTTGACGCCGCGGTGCCGGCACACGTTGTAGAACGCCCGGATTCCGCCCTTGCGGGTGCGGCTGATCAGCACGCTCTCCCGCCCGCGCAGTTTCGCCCTGTTCCTCCATGCACAGCTTGACGCCGCGGTGCCGGCACACGTTGTAGAACGCCCGGATTCCGCCCTTGCGGGTGCGGCTGATCAGCACGCTCTCCCGCCCYACTTGTACCGTCCGCCAGGCACCCGGCTTGTCGAGGTCGGCAGAACGTACGGCGCAGAACCACATCTGCTCGAAGATCCGCTCCTGCTCGGCCCGGAACACGGCCTCATCCACATAGGTGTAACCGGGCAGGGTGGGAATCAGACTCGGGGCACTTACCTCAACAGACAACTTGTCCTCCTAACGAACAACAGATCAAAACAAACGAAAGCCAGAATTGTAGGGACGGGGTTTCAGGTACAGCTCTTGGGAGCAGGGTTATCAGGACACGACGGCGGCCCCCACCAGTGCGGATGCGTCCGAACAGGCGGCCTGCCCGCTGGGCCGGCCGAGCGGCCGGGCGGGTGCCGCGAGGCCGCGACGCCATTTGGTGAACAGCCGTGGCTGGTTCATGCCAAGCACGGCCACCGGGGCATCTTCGCGGTAGTACACGGCCAGGAAGCTGTGAGTAGCGGGGTCCCCCGCCTCGATCTCCAGCCGGTCATGGCCTGCCGAGTGCCCGGCGAACTGCAGCTTGACGCCGTGCTGGTCGGACCAGAAGTAGGGAGCTTTCACCGGCTGCTGCGGGGCGTCCTCGTCCAGCAGCGCCTGGACGGCGAGGGCGGCGCGCTCCAGGGCCCCGGTCCAGTGCTCAATCCGGCGGTGGGTCCCGACGGCGTCGTCGAACCAGGCCGCGCAGTCCCCCACCGCCACGATTCCCGGAATATTGGTGCGGCCCATGGCGTCGCACAGGACTCCGCCGTCGAGCTCGATTCCCGATCCGGCCAGCCAGCTGGTGTTGGGCTCGGCGCCGATGCCCACCACCACGACGTCGGCAGGTACGTAGCGTCCGCAGCCCAGCCGCATTCCGGTGACGTTGCCTTCGCCGCTGTAGAAGTCCGCAATAGTTGCCGACGAAATGAGCTCCACGCCGTTGCTTGCGTGCAGTCCGGCGACGACGGCGCCCATTTCCGTTCCGAGCTGGGCGGCGAAGGGCACGGGCTTGGTGTCGATCATCGTGACCTCCATGCCGCGGGACGCCGCGGCGGAGGCGACCTCGGCGCCGATGAAGCCGGCACCGATGACGGCCATCCTGCTTCCGGGCACCAGCTCCGGGGCGAGGCTCTGCGCGTCGGCGAGGGTCCGGAGCGAGAACACATTGCTCAGGCCGGCCAGGGTAGGCAGCTGACGTGCCCGGGCTCCGGTGGCAATGACAATCCCGTCCGCCTGCACGGTGCGCCCGTCCTCAAGGACGATGGTCCGCGAATCTGCGTCCAAGGAAGCAGCCCCGGCGCCCAGCAGCCATTCAGCCTGCAGCTCGTCGGCGTCGGCCTCCAGGAAGAGGTCCTCGGCAGTGATGGCACCGAGCAGGAAGTCCTTGGACAGCGGCGGCCGGTCGTACGGACGGTGCGGCTCATCGCCAATGATGACCAGCCGTCCGGTGAAGCCTTGGGCGCGGGCTGCCCGCGCGGCCGAAAGACCGGCCAGGGAAGCTCCCACAATCGCAAGCGTCTGCACTTCGACGCCCCCTTTCAATTGCTTCTTACGCAACAACAATCGCTATATGCAACAGCGTGATCTATGCCACGGGCACTGTCAAGGGTCTTCCCGCCAAGAAGACAAGGGCCCGCAATAGAGAAGAAAAGTCTTGACAACCCCTGCGAGCTACCCCACTCTGTTGCTTATTGCGATTGCTGTTGATCCCTGCGGAACAACGCCCGGCAGTTGCGCAGGATCCCCGAACGAAGAAGAGGTCCCTCCATGCACAAGGCATGCCCGCTCAGCGAACTGGCACCCGGGGAAGCCCTGCGGCTGAATACGTCGCCGCCCATCGCCGTCTTCCACACCGAAGAGGGCGAACTCTTTGCCATTGACGACACGTGCACGCACCAGGACGCTTCCCTGGCCGACGGCTGGGTGGAGGACTGCTGGGTCGAATGCCCGCTGCACGCCTCCAGGTTCAACCTGCGCACGGGAAGCGTCGACGCCCCGCCGGCCAAGCTGCCGGTCCGCTCCCACGAAGTCTCGGTGATCGACGGCGACATCATGATCACCGAATCCGAAGAGGTTCCGAACCTCCCCCCTGGCCTGACAGTGGACGGCCACGTCTAGCACCAGCCCATGAATCCGAACAAAGGACTTCCTCATGGCATTGAACAGTGACATTGACTTGAACAGCGATATCGGCTCAGACAGCGACATTGCTGCCCCGGATTCCCTCCCTCCCGCAGCCGTCCTGGACGCGGAGGACTGTGAGCAGCTCCTGCAGGAACTGCGTCAGACCAAGACCGAGCGGGCCGTGACGGAACGCCGCAACCGCAAGCTCACACTCGACAAGGCCACCTTCGGGATCACCGGCGCATTCGCCGTCGCCTTCGTGATCTGGGGCTTCCTCGGAACGGACAGCCTCTCTGCCACGTCGCAGAGCGTTCTCGACTGGGTCATGGAGTACACCGGCTGGCTCTTCATGGTCCTGGCTTCGCTCTTCGTGGTCTTTGTCCTGTGGCTGGCCCTCGGCAAGTTCGGCAACATCCCGCTGGGCAAGGACGGCGAAAAGCCCGAATTCCGCACCATCTCCTGGGTAGCCATGATGTTTGCCGCCGGCATGGGCATCGGGCTCATGTTCTACGGCGTGGCCGAACCCCTCTACCACTACATCTCGCCGCCGCCCGGAACCGTGGACGGACGGACACCCGCAGCAATCCAGACGGCCATGGCCACCTCCATCTTCCACTGGACCCTGCACCCCTGGGCCATGTACGCCGTGGTTGGCATCGCCATGGCCTACGGCACCTACCGCCTGGGCCGCAAGCAGCTCATCTCCGCGGCCTTCACCTCGCTCTTCGGCATCAGGATGGTTGAGGGGCCCGTCGGCAAGTTCATCAATATCCTGGCCATTTTCGCCACGCTGTTCGGCACCGCTGCATCGTTGGGCCTGGGTGCCCTGCAGATCGGCAGCGGCCTGACGTCCAACGGCTGGGTCGGGGAAGTCGGCACCCCTGTGCTCGTGGTGATCGTCGCCATCCTGACTTCCTGCTTCGTCGCCTCCGCGGTATCCGGCATCAGCCGGGGCATCCAGTGGCTGTCCAACATCAACATGGTCCTGGCCGTGGTCCTGGCCCTCATTGTGTTCGTGGCCGGCCCCACCCTCTTTATCCTGAACCTGATCCCCGCCGCGGTCGGGGACTATGCCAGGGACCTGGCGGAAATGTCCTCCCGGACAGAAGCCGTGGGAGACGAGGCACTGCGGAGCTGGATGTCCAGCTGGACCATTTTCTACTGGGCCTGGTGGCTGTCCTGGACACCGTTTGTTGGGATGTTCATCGCCCGCATCAGCCGGGGACGCACCATCCGGCAGTTTGTCACCGGAGTACTGCTGGTTCCAAGCATTGTCAGTGTGATCTGGTTCGGCATCTTCGGCGGCACTGCGTTCGGCATCCAGCAGGCAGCCGACAAGACGGAGAACCCGGCCGACGGCCTCGTGAAAATGGTCGACGGCGCGCCCTCCATATCCTTCGACGGCGCCCTCTTCGACCTGATCAAGAACCTGAACATGCCCGCTTGGGCCACCGCCGCAGTCATCGTCCTGGCCATGGTCCTGGTGGCAATCTTCTTCATCACCGGAGCGGACTCAGCCTCCATCATCATGGCCTCCCTGAGCTCCAACGGAGCCAGCGAACCCCGCCGCGGGCTGGTGATCTTCTGGGGTCTGCTGACCGGTGGAGTGGCAGCCGTGATGCTCCTTGCCGGCGGAGATGAGCCGTCCGAGGCGTTGTCCGGCCTGCAGCGCATCACGATCGTGGCCGCCCTGCCCTTCGTGCTGGTCATGCTGCTGCTATGCGTCGCACTGGCCCGTGACCTGCGCCGCGATCCGCTGGCCTTGCGGCAGCGGCTGGCCACCACCGTCGTCGAACGCGCCATCCGCACCGGCGTGGAACAGCACGGAGGCGTCCAGTTCGATCTCGTGACCAAACATGAATGCGACGGACGCTGTGCCGAGGACACGCGCTGCCCCGGCGACGCCAAATCCAGCGACGCCGCCGACGCCGTCGCCACCAACTAGTCGCCACCAACCAGGAGACCATCGTGACCACAGTTCTTGAAAGCCGCCCCGTGGGCGCCGTTGCAACTCCGGCCGCTGCAGCTACAGCCGTTACGGCCGAGGCCGCTGCCACGCAATCGATATCCGAGGCCCGCACCGCCGAATTCGTCCTCACCCTGGCCTGCCCCGAACGGCCGGGCATCGTCCGGGCGGTCACCGCTTTCCTGGCCGACCGCGGCTTCGACATCGTGGAGCACCAGCAGTTCGACGACCACGTCAGCGGCAACCTTTACCTGCGGACGGCATTCACCGGAGGGGGCGGTTTCGACGAGCTCAACCAGCAGGCTGTCACCGCGGAGGGCCTCACCGCCGAATTCGCGGCGACGGCCGGCGAATTCGGCATGCACTTCACCATCCACGACGGCCGGCCCCAGCGGCTGCTGGTCATGGTGTCGAAGTTCGGCCATTGCCTCAATGACCTGATCTTCCGCTGGCGGGCCGGCAGCCTCGGTGCGGAGATCGCCGTCGTGGTTTCCAACCACGAGGACCTGCGCGCCATGGCCGAAGCCGCCGGGCTGCCCTTCATCCACGTGCCCGTCACGGCCGCCACCAAGCCGGAGGCCGAGGCCCGCCTGCTGGAACTCATCGCAGAATACGACGCCGACCTGGTGGTCCTGGCGCGTTACATGCAGGTGCTGTCCAACGGGCTGTGCACTGAGCTGCGCGGCCGTGCCATCAACATCCACCACTCCTTCCTGCCCGGCTTCAAGGGCGCCAAGCCGTACCACCAGGCCTACGACCGCGGCGTGAAACTCGTCGGGGCCACTGCACACTACGTCACCCCGGAGCTGGACGAGGGGCCCATCATCGAGCAGGAAGTCTTCCGGGTGGACCACAGTCTGGATCCGGACGCCCTGGTAACCGTGGGCCGGGACGCCGAATCGCAGGCCCTGTCCCGGGCCGTGAAGTGGCATTGCCAGCACCGCGTCCTGCTCAACAACACCCGCACCGTCGTATTCCGCTAACGCGAACCAGGAGAACACTTATGAGCGCATCACCACGCGTCGTCATCATCGGCGCCGGCATCGTCGGCACCAACCTTGCGGATGAACTCGCCAGCCGGGGCTGGAACAGCATCACCGTCGTCGAGCAGGGCCCGCTCGAACTCGCCGGCGGCTCCACCTCCCACGCCCCCGGCCTGGTCTTCCAGACCAACCCGTCCAAGACCATGACGGAGTTCGCCAGCTACACGGTGGAAAAGCTGCTCTCCCTCAGCGCCGACGGAGTGTCCTGCTTCAGCCAGCTGGGCGGGCTCGAACTGGCCACCACCGAGAACCGGCTGCAGGACCTCAAGCGCAAGCTGGGATACGCCACCTCCTGGGGCATCGAAGGCCGGATCATCGACCCGGACGAGTGCGAGAAGCACTACCCGCTGCTGAACTCCGGAACGCTGGCGAACGGCAACGAGGTCCTCGGCGGCCTCTACGTTCCCACCGACGGCCTCGCCGCCGCGGCCCGCGCCGTCCAGCTGCTCATCAGCCGCACCCGCGAAGCCGGCGTCACGTACCTCGGTTCCACCACCGTGACCGGCATCGAACAGACCGGCGGCAAGGTCACCGGCGTCGAAACGGCCGACGGCGTGATCCCGGCGGACATCGTGGTGTCCTGCGCCGGGTTCTGGGGCCGCGAGCTCGGCAAGATGGTGGGCATGAAGGTGCCGCTGCTGCCCCTGGCCCACCAGTATGTGAAGACCACGTCGCTTCCGGAGCTGAAGGGCCGGAACGAGCTGCCCAACGGCGCCCGGCTGCCCATCCTGCGCTACCAGGACAAAGACCTGTACTACCGCGAGCACGGCGACCGCATCGGCATCGGCAGCTACGCCCACCGCCCCATGCCCGTCGACATGGCGCAGCTGCCGCGCGTCGGCGCCGACGAGATGTCCGATCACCGCATGCCGTCCCGGCTCGACTTCACCCTCGAAGATTTCGCTCCGTCGTGGGAGGACAGCCAGGACCTGCTTCCGGCGCTGCACCGGGCGCAGATCGAGGACGGCTTCAACGGCATCTTCTCCTTCACTCCCGACGGCGGACCGCTGATGGGCGAGTCCCCCGACGTCGAGGGCTTCTTCGTGGCCGAGGCCGTCTGGGTCACGCACTCTGCCGGCGTGGCCAGGGCCATGGCGGAGCTGCTCATCGAGGGCCAGTCGCGCACCGACCTGCACGGCTGCGAGCTGACGCGCTTCGAAAAGGTCCAGACCAGCGACCAGTACGTGAGCGAAACGTCCCAGCAGAACTTCGTGGAAATCTACGACGTCCTGCACCCGCTGCAGCCCAAGGAATCCCCCCGGGACCTGCGGGTTAGCCCGTTCAACGTCCGGCAGAAGGAGCTGGGGGCGTTCTTCCTGGAGTCCGCCGGCTGGGAGCGCCCGCACTGGTTCGAGGCCAACCGCGGCCTCCTCGACGAACTGCCGGCGGAGTGGCAGGCGCCGGAACGGGACGAGTGGTCAGCCATGTTCCACTCCCCCATCTCCGCGGCCGAAGCGTGGAAGACACGCACCGCCGTCGGGCTCTACGACATGACGCCGCTGAAGCGGCTGGCCGTCACCGGTCCCGGCGCCCAGGACCTGCTGCACCGGCTCAGCACCGGCAACATCACCAAAAAGCCCGGTGCCGTGACGTACTGCCTCCTGCTGGAGCACGACGGCGGCATCCGCAGCGACGTGACCGTCGCCCGCCTCGGGGAGGAACAGTTCCAGCTGGGCGTGAACAGCAACGTGGACTTCGACTACCTGCGCGTCGAGGCCAGGAAGCAGTCGGCCGCGGACCCTGCCCAGTGGGTGCACGTCTCCGACATCACCGGCAGCACGTGCTGCATCGGGCTGTGGGGTCCGCTGGCCCGCGAAGTGATCGGCAAGGTCAGCGGGGACGACCTCTCCAACGACGGCCTGAAGTACTTCCGGACCAAGGAAATTTCGGTGGGCGGCATCCCGGTCACGGCCATGCGGCTCTCCTACGTGGGCGAGCTCGGCTGGGAGCTCTACACCACGGCGGAGTACGGGCTGAAGCTCTGGGATCTCCTCTTTGAGGCCGGGCAGGAGCACGGCATCATCGCCGCCGGGCGCGGCGCGTTCAACAGCATGCGGCTCGAGAAGGGCTACCGGCTGTGGGGCACGGACATGACCTCTCAGCACCACCCCTACGAGGCCGGCCTGGGGTTCTCCATCGCAAAGGACAAGGAAGGCTTCGTGGGCTGCGAGGCGCTGGCCGCCCGCAAAGAGCAGCCGGCCACCCGGACCCTGCGGTGCCTGACCGTGGACGACGGCACGTCCATTGTGCTGGGCAAGGAACCGGTGTACGTCAACGGCGAGGCCGCAGGCTACGTCACCAGCGCCGCCTACGGCTACTCGGTGCGCAAGCCGATCGCCTACGCCTGGCTGCCTGCCGCCGTCGGGATCGGTGACTCCGTGGAGATCGAATACTTCGGCGGCCGCATCGCGGCGACCGTCACCGCCGAGCCGCTCTTCGATCCCGGCATGGAGCGGCTGCGCGGCTGACGCTCCTGACCTTCTTTGCCAAAGAACGACGGCGACACTCCGGACTTACCGGGGTGTCGCCGTCGTTTTGGCGTCAAATAGGGTCAGCACGGCGCTGGGCGGCGGAGGTTTCGAAGGGCTGCATAGCTCGCCGCGGCCGCCTCTGTTTCGACCTGGATGCGCTGCGTGAGCAGTTCGACCTGTTCGGAGATTTGGAAGCTGACCGCGAGGCGCTGGCCGGGCCAGGTGGATGCCTCACGGGAGTCGGCCAGGGCTTGGGCCAGTGCCTTGGAAAGGGCGTGAATCTTCCAAGAGTGCCTCATGCAGTGAACTGCTCGCCGTTTGAATTCCGGGCTCTGCATCAGCAGCTCGCGGCTGCTCGACACAGCGGCCCGCAGCTTCCCCACGGTTTGAATTCTTCTCATGCGAACCTGCACCATCCCCCAACACACGGACCAATTGCGGAACCGTTTATTCGAGTGTTGCGAAGGTGCCTCAACTTCTGATCAAGGCGGTCCAAGGATTTGCCCAAATCGGCCGGACCCTCTTTGCAAAAAACGACGGCGACTCTCCGGACTTGCCGGTTTATCCCGGCGTGTCGCCGTCGTTGTCGTCTAAAGAGGGTCAACGGGGCTGCGGCTGCCGTCATGATCCAGTCTTCATGCGGTTAAGACCCTGCGTTGTGAAGGATTCGCATCACGTTAGGAGAACGACCCATGGCCGCTTTGTTCGAACTGTATATGGACGCGGACGATTGCTTCAGATTCCGACTGGTCGCAGACGATGGTGAGGTGATGCTCACCTCGGTGGCTTACGCTTACGAGGACGTCGCAATTGCCGGGATCTGGGCCGTGCGGGAAGCAGCAATCACCGGGGGCATCGTGGATCTCACTGGCACACCCTGAAGAAAATTCCACATTCGATCCAAACCAGCGAGCCGGGGCTGCCGACACTCCGGCGGTTCTCTCCGCTCGTGTCAGTTCGCTTCGCTTACGGAACTCAGTTCCGATCCGCTCTGTTGCTCGTACGCGGTGCGCAGCCCCGCCTTGGCACGGATTAGCAACGCGGACACCGCGTTGGGTTCGAGGCCCAGGATCGGTGCTATGTTTCGCGGCTTCTCGCCCAGGACCTCGGCATACCAGAGCACCGTCCGCCACCGCTCCGGCAGGGAACGCATCGCAGCAGCGACGTGTTCCTGCTCGAACACAGTAAGGACCGTCTCGAGTCCCCAGTCATCGACAGGTCCCGGATCCAGGTCTTCGTCGGGTGCCGGTTGCTCACGAACGCGTTTGTTCCAGAACGTCATCGCGACGGAACGGATTGCGGTGCTCAGATACGGGCCAAACACCTCCGTGGGCCCGTATCCGTTCCTGATCGCGCCAACAGCTTTCGCGAACGCGTCATGAAGCACATCCTCGGACTCCTGGGCGCCGGACATTAGACCCCGGATAAACCGCAGCCCCGGTTCGCGATACTTTTCATATAACACCGCCATGGACTCCGCATCCCCGGCCCGGACGCCGGCAATCAAATCCGATTCATCGCCCTGGATGCCGCCGGACGGCTCGTCGGATGCTGCACGGCAAAGATGCCCGCCCCCCCTGTGAAACGTGCTCAACTGTTTCCATGTGGTTGCCTGCCCTCGATGCCGAAAAAGCGAGAACGCACCGCAAGCGCCTCACACCATTCACCGCGGGCGGGCCTGTTTCATGACGCCGAAACCAAAATTGTTGTGAAAGCGTTTGCAGGGGTTGGCAAGTCCGAGCCTCTCGGGGGTACGGTCCATAGTTGTCCGTCACGGACTCCGGGCAGCACGGTTAAGACTCCGTGTGATTCCGCCGTCGCGGCGGGATGCTAATTATTGCGGGAGGATTCTTGTGATGCCGGAGGGCCAGAGGACATTGTCAACGAGTTCCATTGAGCTGCAGCAGGCTCGTCCGATATCTGAACTGCGCCTGCCTGCACGGGCAGCAAACGGCCTCGCCCGACACGGCGTGAACACCATCGGACAGCTGATTGCACGCTCGCGGCAGGATCTAAAAAACGATATTCACGGCCTCGGGACCGGCAGCATCAGGGACATTGAGGAAGCCCTGAAGCGGGAAGGCCTAAGCCTCGCCACAGCCGGAAGATCGTTCCGGTATACGCGCCCACTCAGCCGGCATGCCCGGAATCACCAGGCCTGGTTGGCGGGCCTGCCGATCCTGAAAGAGGCGGAAAGAAGTCAATGAAGTATTGCCGATTTCCGCCGTCCTCTCTGGTCCACACCGGCCGCATGGTCCAACCATCCTCGCGAAAGGACTGCCAGCTGCCAGATCGTGGCCGGCAATTCGTTTGCGGCTGGTGGCAGCGCAACTGCGGCGGTCCGTTCCTGCACGGGATCTCGTGGCCCGTCGAGAGGCCGGATCGCCGCTGACCGGTAAAATGAGGACCAATCAGCATGCGCAGCAATGGGGGGTGATCGGTATGTCTGAAGGACCTGACGGGCGGCTGACCGTATCGGTGGGCCGGCGGGAGTTCGAGAAACTGAACCGTGAGTGGGCTGACTACGTCGCCGCGACCAGTGCGGGATCAAGCCCGGTTGACCCTGTTCTCACCCTAAGGCGCACCGGCGGGGTGCTGCGGTCCCTGGACCGGTTGCTGGCTTCGATCGACCGCGAGGACAGCAAGGCCCCATCACCCGCCGGGTCCGAGCACCGCGAGTAGAGGGCCGCCGCCGTCACGCGCTGACTTGTTCATGTTTTTTATGACCAAAACGCCTTGAACCCTTCATTAGGTGATTATGTGAGCGCTACCACATCCCGCGCCAGCAGGAATTAGTCGTCCGCCCGGAGTCACTATGCTCACAGTTTGCCGTCAATCACGTGTCGCATCCGCGTGCCGGGCAGTGCTGTGAAGGCCACTGCAACCCCGCCGGATACAGCGTCTGCGGATACGGGAGCCGCCGCGGCAGAAGCCGAGGCGAGGCTCGTACAGGATTGCCGGGAAGGCAAGACCGGGGCCGTTCTGGAATTGTTCAGAAGCCACTGGGAACCGGCCTTGGCTTATGCCAACACGCTGAGCAGATCTTCACATGATGCAGAGGACGTGGCCGCTACGGCATTCCTTAAATCCCTGACCGCAATGCGACGCGGAAAAGGGCCAAACGGCCCGGTCAGACCCTATCTCCTGAGGGCTGTCCGCACTGCGGCATTTGACCGCCATTCGTCCGCCGAGCATCCGTCAGGGCGGATCATCGAGCTGGCTGACGGCCAGAACACCGACGGGCTCCATAGCCGCTCGCAGGAGCACGACTTCGTCGCGGAGGCCTTCGCGACCCTCCCCCTTCGTTGGCAAAGAGTCCTTTGGTATGTCGAGATTGAAGGGCTGAAGCCGCGCGAGGCCGCGCCGCTTCTCGACGTCGCCCCCAACGCACTCTCCGCCCTCCTCCGGCGTGCTCGCAAAGGACTTCGTGAGGCCTATCTCCTGGTGTATCTGCGCGACTCCGAAAGCCGCGGCTGCGACTCCATGCTGCGGATGTTGGCCGATTCTGCTCTCGACCGCACCACGGTAGCAGGCCAGGCCAAAGTCGACGGACATGTCCGCACGTGCCGAAACTGCCGCGGGGCACTCCACGGTTTGCGTGGTGTCCGGTCCAGAATGCAAGGTCTCCTGAATCCGGGCCTCCTGCCGGCGGTTCTCTCGCCACTCACCGGTGTCCGGATCCTCGAAATCCTGTCATCCCCGCATCATTGCCCCTTGGGCCACATCGCGGAAACCATCAGTGAATCTGCTGACGTTGCACGTACGCTCTTCCAAGGACTGAAAACGATTGGCGCATCGGCGGCGGTCGTCGTTCTCATGGTCCTGCCGACAGCACCGAACGCTGCAACACCCGAGCCGGAACCCCCTGGCCGCCTAGGTGGTTGCGGCCCTTACGGAACATCCGTCGGTTGCGTGCACCGTTCAGCCACCGCCCCGGATTACCTCCAGTTGCGCGCAGGGACCCGTTGATCCCTCTGAGCCACCGCTGACGAAGCCGCGGCAGGACTGGGGGCCGTCCGTCCCGCCCGGCCTGCGGCCGCCGCGGTACCGAAAATTAGGTCTTCCCTTAGCTGAGTGTGACATGTACCATTTCACATATCACGTGACATGGCCCACATCGATCGACGGCCTTTGGCCCCCACATGGAAGATCGCTATGACCCTTTCAGAAATCGCAGACGGTAAGCTCGCACCTCGTCTGGGTATCAAGCTAGACAACATCTCGAAGCGCTACGGCGAACACACCGTCCTCGACGACGTATCCCTGCACGTTGAACCGGGGACGGTCACGGCTCTCATCGGACCCTCAGGTGCCGGTAAAAGCACATTCCTGAGATGCATCAACCTTCTGGAGCGCCCCGATTCCGGCACCATCCAGGTAGACCAACACACCATCGAGCCCGGCAAGGATGTCAACAGCCGCGACCTTGCGGCCCTGCGGCGCACAGTGGGCATGGTGTTCCAGTCCTTCAACCTGTTTCCGCACATGTCCGCCTTGAAGAACATCAGCTTCCCCCAGCAGAAGGTCCTCGGACGCAGCAAGGAAGAAGCCGACGAACGGTCGAGGCAACTGCTGGAGAGGGTAGGCCTCAAGGAGAAGGCGGACCAGCATCCGGGGAAGTGCTCCGGCGGCCAGCAGCAGCGCATCGCCATCGCCCGAGCGCTCGCACTCGATCCTGCCATCATGCTCTTCGACGAGCCGACATCGGCCCTGGACCCCGAGGTGGGGCTCGAAGTCCTGGCCGTGATGCGCGAACTGGCCGCGGACGGCATGACGATGATCGTGGTCACCCATGAAATGCATTTCGCCCGGGACGTCTCGGACACGCTCGTCGTCATGGCCGATTGCAAAATCATCGAGCAGGGCGATCCGCGCGCCATCATGAGCGACCCCCAGGAAGCCCGCACCCGCCGCTTCCTCCGGGCCGTGCTGGAGCGCTGATATGGACGCCCTTTCAGCAGTACTTCAGGGACTGCCTATGACGATCATGCTGACGCTGTCAGCATTCTCCATCGGCATCGTGGGCGCCGTGCCCCTGGCCGTGGGCTTATCGTCGTCGAACATTCTTGTGCGGCTGGCGTCGCGGCTCTTCGTGGACCTGGTCCGCGGAGTCCCGATCATCGTTTGGCTTTTCCTGCTCAAGTTCGGCATCCAGATCGGGACGTTCAAGTTCAACCCCGTCGGCGCCGCAATAGTAGGCCTGGGCGTTGTCTCCATTGCCTATCTCGCCGAAATCTACCGCGGTGGGCTACAGTCCGTTCCGCGCGGCCAAGGCGAGGCGGCTCATGCCCTGGGCTTGACCGGCGGAACCACTTTCTACGGCGTGATGGTCCCGCAGGCGTTCCGCATAGTGTCGCCGTCCATCGCCACCTACCTGACAGGCTTGCTCAAGGACTCGTCGATCGCCTCCACGATCATCGTCACCGAGATGGTCTTCCAGTCCCAGGCCTTCGCCCGGCAACACCCGACGGTCGAGGGGATCCTGCCCTACATCATGGTGGGCATCCTCTACATCGCGCTCAGCCTGCCGGTCGCCTACCTGTCCCGCAGACTCGATTCCCGCATGAGGAAGGCTGTTTCCGTATGACATGGCTTACCGAATGGGCAGGCTACCTCCCGCAATTGATGTCAGGCCTCGCCGTCAGCCTCCTGATCGCCGGCATCTCGATCTTCTTCGGCTATCCGTTGGGACTGGTACTCAGCCTCATGGTCACCGCAAAGAACCTGGCCGTCCGCACCCTGGGACTCGCCGTCGTCGAAATTGGCCGCGGCGCCCCAGCCCTGGTGATCCTCTACCTCTTCTACTATGGCTTGCCGAAGTTCGGGATCGCGTTCGAGAGCATCACGGCCGCCTGCCTCGCCCTCACGTGGAACTCAGCGGCGTACTCGAGCGAGATCATGCGGGCAGGGCTCCAATCGGTGGCCCGCGGACAGCTTGAGGCTTCCAATGCCCTTGGCTTGTCGCAGCGCGACACCTTCTTCCGGGTCGTCATGCCGCAAGGCATGAGGTCGGCAATCCCCGGGCTCATGGGAGTCGCGATCCAAATGTTCCAAGGCACCTCCCTGGCATACGGAATCGCCGTCCCCGAGCTGATGAAGACGGCCTACAACATCGGTAGCCAGGACTTCAACTATCTGCAGATCTTCACCCTCGCTGGCCTCTGCTACGCCGTCATTTCGATGCCGGCCACGTGGATCACCGTTTTCTTCGAGAAGCGCATGGCCCGCCACACCTAACCGCTCCACCACATCCTGGAGCACCCCCAACACCACAGGAGGAACCATGAATACCCACCGCCTCAAAGGCACCGGCATCCTGACTGCCAGCGCGATCGCCCTCAGCCTCGGCCTTACAGCCTGCGGCGGATCCTCGGACGCAAGCACCGCCTCATGCACTCCGAAGCACCCCGGCATCCAGACCGTCGCACCGGGCAAGCTCACGGTGGGCGTCATCGATATCCCGCCGTTCAGCAGCTACAACAGCGGCAATCCCAACGGCATAGACATCGCGATCGTCAGCAAGATTGCCAAGGACGAGTGCCTCGAACCCGCCTACCAGCAAGCCACCTACGCAGATGCCGTGCAGTCAATCTCGGGCGGCAACATCGACCTCGCGGTGGGCACCATCGACGCAACCGAGAAGCGCCTCAAGGCTGTCGACTTCTCCGCCTCCACCTACCTCGACGGCATGGGCATCGTTTCCAAGTCGGGCGCCACCACCGTTTCGGATCTTGAAAAGATGAACAAGGTCGGCACCATCGACGGCTACTTGTGGGTTGAGGACCTCAAGAAGATCCTGGGCGGCAAGCTTGTCACCTACCCCAGCAGCGTCGAGCTTAAGGCAGATTTCGACGCCGGCCGCCTGGACGCCGACGTCGACGCTTACGGGGTGCAGGTGCTTCAGTTCAAGGGCGCCGCCGGCGTCAAGGTTTCGCTCGCGAACGAGAAACCGGACGCACGCGTCGGGGCAATCGCCCACGCACCCGAAGCCGCGTTCCCGATGACCAAGGGCAACCAGAGCCTGCAGGAGGCACTCGACGCCGGCATCACCGCTCAGCGCACGGATGGCACCATCACCAAGCTCCTGACCGACGCCGGCCTGTCCGAAGGACTCGGGAAGGTTGCCGAAAAGCAGTACGTAGTTCCCGCAAGCTAGCCCTCCCTGCCCCTTCCAGCTGACACAAGTCAGCAAACCCGGGTGCCGGGTTTCGGCCCGGCACCCATTTAGACCACCTGTGCAATGTCACATGGTAGATTAGGCTGTGAGGTAGCTCACGGCAGCACAATGACGGCGCCGCGTGTGCCCCACCGAAAGGACCCACAATGACTGAAACCCGCAAGCCCTGGCACGGCGTACTCGTCGCCACAGCGCTGCCGTTCAAGGATGATCTCAGCATCGACTATGACGCATACGCTGAGCATGTCCGTTTCCTGGCCAATGCAGGCTGCGACGGCGTAGCCCCCAACGGCTCGCTGGGCGAGTACCAGACGCTGAGCGAAGAAGAGCGTGCCCGCGTGATCACGACTGCGGTCGAGGCCGCGCCTGAGGGCTTCACCGTCATGGCCGGCGTGGGCGCCTACGGCGGCCTCCAAACGCAGAAGTGGGCAGAGCAGGCCGCCGAGGCCGGCGCCAAGGCTCTCATGTTGCTCCCTCCGAACGCCTACCGCGCCAACGACGACGAGGTGGTTGACCACTATCGCCGAGCCGCCGCCGTCGGGCTGCCGATCGTGGCCTACAACAACCCCATCGACACCAAAGTGGACCTGACTCCGCAGCTCATCGCCCGCCTCCACGGCGAAGGCCTCATTGTCGGCGTCAAGGAGTTCACTGGTGACGTCCGCCGGGCCTATGAGATCAAAGAACTCGCTCCGGAGGTGGACCTCCTCATCGGTACGGACGATACCGTTGTCGAAATGGGCCTGGCAGGTGCCGTCGGCTGGGTGGCGGGCTACCCGAACGCAATTCCGGAATCTACACTCGAGCTCTACCGGCTCTCCACCTCCGGCGATGTCGCAGACCTTGAGCGGGCCCGGGAAATCTACCGCGACCTGCACTCCTTGCTTCGCTGGGACAGCAAGACGGAATTCGTCCAGTCCATCAAGCTGTCCATGGACGTCGTTGGCCTCCGTGGCGGCGCCTGCCGCCCGCCGCGCGGACCGCTCGCCCCAGAGGTGCGGGACGCCGTCATCCGCGACACAGAAGCAGCCCTCGCCAAGGGCTACAAATAAACCAAAAAGGGTCTCGACGGGTCACCGGGTGACGGACCCACAAGCCGGGTTTCGGTCCTTCGGAAAGGAGCGCATCGCGGCCGACCGCGTCACGAAGGTCGCCCAGCGACCGAAGTGACGCCTGTCGGCTGTGTCTAAGCGACGCCGAAGGGCCGTTGCCCGGCGAAGCCCGGCGACGCCGGAGGGCCGAAATCCCGCCAACCCAGCCACAACAAGAGGAGAAGGAAAGCATGAGAACCAGCCGCATCTTCCACGCCGTGGACTCGCATACCGAAGGCATGCCCACGCGCGTCATCACCGGCGGCATCGGGACGATCCCCGGCGCCACCATGGCCGAGCGCCGCCTGTGGTTCATGGAGAACAGCGACTGGATCCGTACCCTGCTCATGACCGAACCGCGCGGCCACGCGTCGATGAGCGGGGCGATCCTCCAGCCATCTACGCGGCCGGACGCGGACTTCGGGGTGCTCTTCATCGAGGTGTCCGGTCTCCTGCCGATGTGCGGCCACGGCACCATCGGCGTCGCAACCGTCCTGGTGGAGACGGGCATGGTGGAGGTCGTTGAGCCAGTTACCACCGTGCGGCTCGACACCCCCGCCGGCCTGGTGGTCGCCCAGGTCGCCGTCAAGGATGGTCATGCCGAGTCCGTGACCATCCGCAACGTCCCCTCCTTCGTGGACCGCCTCGATGCCAAGGTGGAAGTTCCCGGGTTCGGTGCCGTCCCGTACGATCTGGCATTCGGCGGGAACTTCTACGCGATCGTGGACCTGGACAGCCTGGATTTGCCGTTCGAGCGCGAGCGCAAGGACGACCTGCTCAAGGCCGGATTGGCGATCATGGAGGCGATCAATGCCACGGACGAACCCGTCCACCCCGAGCGCGACGATATCCGCGGCTGCCACCACGTCTATCTCAAGGCGCCCGGCTCGACGGCGGAGCACTCCCGGCACGCGATGGCCATCCACCCGGGCTGGTTCGACCGCTCCCCGTGCGGTACAGGCACGAGCGCCCGTATGGCGCAGTTGCACGGGCGCGGCGAACTGGCCCTGGGCACCGACTTCGTCAACGAGTCCTACATCGGTTCCCGTTTCATCGGCCGCTTGGTTGAGGAAACGGAGGTGGCCGGCCGTCCAGCTGTCGTCCCCACGGTCACCGGCCGGGCCTGGCTTACCGGTACCGCGCAGTATTTCCTGGATCCCACCGATCCGTTCCCCGCGGGGTTCCTGCTGTGAGCCTTCCCTACTTCGATTCGACGGCGGTGCGGGCCGCCGCCCCTTGGACGACGGCGATCGCGGCCCTTGAGCACGCGCTCCTGAACGGCGTCGACCCCGAGGACGACAGTCCACGGTTGTTCAGCCCCGCACCGAACGGCGAGTTCCTGCTCATGCCCGCATCAGGCCAGCGCTACAGCGGTATCAAGGCGCTCACCGTAGCCCCTGCCAACCCGGTACGCGGGCTCGAAAAGATCCAAGGGGTTTACATCCTCTTCGATTCGGACACGTTGGCGCCGCTGGCCACGATGGACGGGAACGAACTCACGGCCATCCGAACGCCGGCCACCACCCTGCTGGCCGTCAAACACATCCTTGCGTCGGCCCCCGACGGCGCTCCCCGAAGCCACGAAAGCACCGAAAGAAAACGCGTGCTCGTATTCGGCGCTGGAGTCCAAGCGCTCAACCACCTCCGCGCGGCGCACGCCGTGCTCCCGGAGGCGAGCTTCGCCGTCGTCGGCCGCCGCCCCGAGCGGGTGACGGCGCTGATCGGGCAACTGGCCACCGAGGGCATCGAAGTCCGCCCCGGCAGCCTGGCCGGGGTGCCCGACGCCGATGTGGTGATCTGCGCAACCTCCTCCCGTACGCCTCTGTTCGACGGCGGTTTGGTTGCCCCTGGTGCCGTGGTGGCCGCTGTAGGCCAGCACGGCCTGGACGCCCGTGAAGTCGACGCCGGTCTTGTGCTGCGCAGCGACGTCGTGGTGGAGGGGCGCGCCTCGGCACTACGCGAGGCCGGGGACCTGATACCCGCACGCACCGCGGAGGAATGGGAAGCGATCCGTCCCGCCAACCTCCTCGACCTTGTCAAAGGAGAGTTCGTGCGCTCCCCAGGCAAGCCCTGCCTGTACGCAGGTGTGGGCATGGCATGGGAAGACCTCGCGACCGCTGCCGTGGTGTATGAAGGAGGCACCCGATCATGAAATCCGCACAAGGAGTGCTTAACGTGCCAACCAACAACCAGCTACCGATCGCGCCGCTCGGCCGCCAGCACAGCCTCCGCGAGTCCGTCACCGAGTCCCTGCGCGCAGCGATCATCGCCGGCACGTTAACGGAAGGCACCCTGTATTCCGCCCCCGCACTTGCCGCCGCTTTTGGCGTCTCGGCCACACCGGTTCGCGAGGCCATGATGGATCTCGCCCGCGAAGGCCTGGTGGAAACACTGAAGAACAAAGGCTTCCGCATCACCACCATGAGCGACCGCGAACTGGACGAGCTCACGGAAATCCGCCTGCTCCTCGAGCCGCCTGTTGTTGGCGACGTGGCCGGGGCGGTCCCGCCATCGGGCATGAAGGTGCTGCGCTCCATGGCGGACGACATCGTGGACGCCGCGCGGGAAGGCGACCTCACTGCCTACCTTGCCGCGGACCGCATATTCCACGCCGAGCTTTTGCGGTACGCCGGCAACAACCAGCTCGTTGAGTTGGCTACCAGCCTTCGTTCCCGTACCCGGATGTACGGCCTCAAGATCCTGAGCGACAGCAACCGCTTGGCCGACTCCGCCCAGGAACACCACGAATTGCTCGACCTCATCGAAGCCGGGGATGGGCCGGCGGCGCAGGAATTCATGCGCCGCCACATTGGCCACGCCCGCGGTCTCTGGGCCACGGGCGAGAACGAGAAACCGCAGGAGCAACAGACATGAACTCAGCGAGCGATGTGCTCGTCATTGGCGCCGGGGTTATCGGCGCCGCCACTGCCTATTTCGCAGCTCAGCAGGGTCTCACCGTCACCGTCCTGGACAAGGGGCTCCCCGCCAGCGGCACGTCTTCCGCCTGCGAAGGAAACATCCTTGTCTCGGATAAGGAACTCGGTCCCGAACTCGAACTAACCCGCTACTCCCTTGGCGTCTGGCACGGCGACCTCGCTGAGCATAAGCGGCTTTGGGAATTCGAGTCCAAGGGCGGCATCATCGTCGCCTCCCGGGAAAGCAGCCTGGCATCCCTCAACCGTGTGATGGCCGCGCAAGCCCGCTACGGCGTTGTGGTGGAGAAGCTGGACCCGGATACCCTGCGGAACGCCGAACCGAACATCACTCCTGACGCCTTGGGCGGGGCGAGCTACCCCGAAGACTGCCAGGTCCAACCAATGCTGGTCGCCGCACATCTGGTTCGGCTGGCAACCGATGCAGGGGCGCGTTTCGTCGCCGACACCCCCGTCACTGGCTTCCTCCGGAGCGGAGACCGCATCACGGGTGTGAGGACACCTCGCGGTGACTTCTCCGCCGGGGCTGTGGTGAACTGCGCCGGTACGTGGGCCGGCGAACTCGCCGCCCTGGCCGGGGTCAACGTCCCGGTCCTTCCCCGCCGCGGCTTCGTCATGGTCACCGAACCACTCCCGCCCATGGTTCACCACAAGGTCTATGCAGCCGAATACATCGATAACGTCGGCAGTTCCGACGCCGGACTCCAGGCCTCGCCGGTAGTCGAGGGCACTCCCAGCGGCACTATTCTCATCGGCTCAACACGCGAACGCGTCGGTTTCGACCGCACCGTGAGCACCAACGCCCTCCGGCTCCTGGCGGAAAACGCCGTCGCACTGTTCCCCTTCCTTGAGCACGTCAAGGCCATCCGCCACTACCACGGCTTCCGCCCGTACTGCCCGGACCACCTTCCGGTGATAGGCCACGACGAGCGCGCCCCCGGGCTGTGGCATGCCGCCGGCCATGAGGGCGCCGGAATCGGCCTCTCCGCCGGGACCGGCAAGCTCCTTGCCCAAGCGCTCTCCGGCCAGGCCCCGGACCTTGACCTTTCCCCCTTCGCGCCGGCCCGCTTCGGCGAGCGAAAGGAAAACAGCACAACTCATCGAGAGGAGGCCACAGCATGAGCACCCATTCATCAGGAGAGACCTGGTCAGTCAATACGCCGGGTGCGGTCAACGTGAGCTTCGACGGCCGTCCACTGGTTGCGGTACCAGGACAAAACATCGGCGCTGCCCTGGTCTCCAACGGCATCACCGCCTGGCGCAGCACGCGCAAGAACGCGCGTCCCCGCGGACTTTTCTGCGGCATCGGCGTCTGCTTCGACTGCCTCGTAACGGTCGACGGCGAAGCGAATCAGCGTGCCTGCCTCGTCGAAGTGCAAGAGGGCATGGAGATCGAGGGTTCTTGCCCGGATCAGGGAGGACGAGCATGACGCCCATCGTCAGCGCAGACGTCGCCGTCGTGGGCGCAGGTCCCGCCGGGCTGGCCGCGGCAGTCGCGGCCGCCGAGTCCGGAGCCGCCGTCGTGCTCGTGGACGCGGGCGCCCAACCGGGCGGCCAGTTCTGGCGACACCGGCCCGAGACCGTGGTGCCGGAACAGGAAGGCAAGGGGCACCACGGAGGGCGAACCTACCTCGACCTACGGGCTCGTTTCGACGCCGCGCGCGGCCGCGGGCGGATCACCTACCTTCCGGGGCTCCAGGTCTGGATGGCGCAGCAACTCCATCCAGTTCAAGGGGACGACGCCGGCTTCACCTTGCGCACGACGCCCACCGCCGCGGTGGCTGCTTTAGAGGCAAGTGTGGGTACCCAAACCGTCGTCGCGCGCCGTCTTGTCCTGTGTCCCGGCGGTTACGACCGCCAGCTTCCAGTTCCGGGCTGGGACCTTCCCGGTGTGATGGCTGCCGGCGGCATCCAGGCCTTCATCAAGGCCAACGGAATTCTTCCCGGGAAACGCTTTGTGATTGCTGGGACCGGTCCTTTCCTGCTCCCGGTTGCCGCGAATATCGCCGAGGCTGGCGGCAAGGTCCTCGCGGTGCTTGAGTCTTCCTCCCCGACCGCCTGGCTGCCGCATCTGCGTGCTGCTGCGGGAGTGCCGGAGAAGGCCCTTGAGGGCGCGGAGTACGCGGCCGTCTTCGCCCGGCACCGGATTCCGTACCGCACGCGCAGCATCGTCACCGAGGTCCTCGGAACGGATCACGTTTCCGGAGTAAGGACGGCCAGGGTCGACGCCGACGGCCGGGTGCGGCCCGGCACCGAGCGTGCGTACGAGGACGTGGACGTGGTCGGCTTCGGCTGGGGCTTCACGCCGCAGATGGAGCTGCCGCTGTCCTTCGGGGTCCAGACTCGGCTCGACGCGGACGGCTCGCTGGTCGGCGTCGTCGATGAGCGCCAGCAGTCCAGCGTCCCGGGCCTATTTCTCGCGGGTGAGGTCACCGGCGTCGGCGGGGCAACATTGGCCGTGCTTGAGGGCCTCGCGGCGGGCACTGCCGCAGCGGGCGGGACCGTTTTGCCGGAGAAAACCGCCGCGCGGCACCGGCGTTTCGCCGAGGCCATGCACCGGGCGCACCCCGTGCCTCCGGCCTGGCAGGACTGGCTCGTCCCCGAGACTATCGTGTGCCGCTGCGAAGAAGTCACAGCCCGCCAGCTCACCGACGCCCGGGAGAGCCTGGGAGCCCGCGACACCCGGACACTCAAGTCTTTCACCCGCGCCGGAATGGGCTGGTGCCAAGGCCGGGTGTGCGGCTTCGCAGCCGCCTGCATTGGGGCCGGCTCCGGCGTCGCGCCCACCGCTGAAAGCCTGTCCGGCTCCGCAAAGCGACCTTTGGCCGCGCCAGTGGGCATCGGCGAACTCGCCGCCCTTGAAACTACGGACAACTGAACATCCCCATCTGAACTGCCTCCCGAAAGGAGACCGCGCATGACCGCGATCGCCCAGACCACCGCCGTCGTACTGCCGCCGACTACCGACGCCGAGTTGGAACAACTGCTGGCAGCGGCCCAGAGAGCTGCGGCACCACTGGCCGCACGCCGCCCCGCCGAGCGCGCCGAGCTGCTCGACGCCGTCGCTGACGCTTTGGATGCTGCCGCCGACCAGCTCGTTCCCGTGGCCGAACGGGAAACCCGGCTGCCCGAGGCGCGGCTCCGCGGCGAGCTCAAGCGCACCACCTTCCAGCTGCGCCTCTTCGGAGAAGTACTGCGCGACGGCGGCTACCTTGACGCCCGCATTGACCATGCCGACGCCGACTGGCCGATGGGCGCCCCGCGGCCCGATCTGCGGCGTGTCCTGGCACCCTTGGGGCCGGTGGTGGTGTTCGCCGCCAGCAACTTCCCCTTCGCGTTCTCCGTTGCCGGCGGAGACACCGCGTCGGCGCTTGCCGCGGGCAGCCCCGTACTACTCAAAGCCCACTCCGGCCATCCCGGGCTGTCCCGGCTCACGGCGGAGGTCGTCGTCTCGGCACTCCGCGAGGCCGGCGCTCCCGACGGCACGTTCGCGCTCATCGCGGGGACCGCCGCCGGAGCTGCCGCCCTGCGCGACCCAAGGGTCAAGGCCGGCGCATTCACGGGTTCCATCCCCGGCGGACGCGCCCTCTTCGACATCGCCAGTTCCCGGCCCGAACCGATCCCCTTCTTCGGCGAACTGGGCAGCAACAACCCGGCCTTCGTCACCGAGGCCGCGGCCGCAGAACGCTGCGCGGAAATAGCCGAGGGCTTCGTTAGCTCCTTCACGCTCGGGGCCGGACAGTTCTGCACCAAGCCCGGAACGCTCTTCGTCCCAGCCGGCTCGGGGCTGGTGGAGGCCCTGCGCGACGCCGCTCTGCCACCTGCAGCGCCACTGCTCAACGAGCGGATCCAGTCCGGCTACGGCGAAGTCCTGCAGGGCCTGCAGTCAAACCCGCGCCTTGAGGTGCTGGTCCAGGGAGCAGGGCCGCTGGCCGATCCGCCGGGCGCGACCCTGCTCCGCACCACCGCGGCGGACATGCTCGCCGAGCCGGACGCCCTCCAAACCGAATGCTTCGGGCCCACCGCCGTCGTGGTGACGTACGACGACGAGTCCCAGCTTCCCGAGCTTGCCGAGACTTTCGAGGGGCAGCTGACCGCCACGATCCACGGAACGGACTCCTGCCAGGTAGAGGCACTGGTGGAGGTGCTTGCCCGCAAGGCCGGGCGCGTGGTCTGGAACCAGTGGCCAACGGGTGTCTCCGTGACGTACGCACAACAGCACGGCGGACCCTACCCGGCGACCACCGCCGTGGGAAGCACCTCCGTGGGCACGGCGGCTATGGAACGCTTCCTGCGCCCGATTGCCTACCAGGGCTTCCCGCAGCACCTGCTGCCGGAGGCACTCCGCGAGGACAACCCCCTGGCAGTTCCGCGCCTCATCAACGGCCGGCGGGAGGGTGGCCGTTGATGTGGGTGCAGAGAATCTCCTGGCTTGGCGGAGGTGTGCGATCCGCTCCGGCGGGCCGCACTCAAGTGAGCCGCCGGTTTCCCTTCCAAGAGTCCGATCAACAGATACTCACTCGACGTCTAGGAACGGACGACTCCTACTGGTGGATTCTCGCTGGCGGCATCCATGTCCCGGGATTCGGCCCGGCCGCCGAACCAGACGAAGCTCTTAGCCCCGGCGAAGTGCCCCCTGAACCCCTCAGGAGCTGAAGACTTCCTCGGCAGGCCGCGCGCCTTAGCTCACAGTTGCCCAAATCGGCCGTCCCGACCCTCTTTGCCAAAAGACGACGGCGACACTCCGGACTTGCCGGGGTGTCGCCGTCGTTCTTGATTCAAACAGGGTCAATCAGGGGGATGGCTTCATTGGCTGATGCTGGCCAGCGTCTCCCGTTCCGCTCCGATGGTGGTGTTGTCGCCGTGGCCGGTGCGGACCACCGTCTCGGCAGGAAGCGTCAGGAGCCGTTCCCGGATCGAGGCCAGGATGGTTGGGTAATCGCTGTAGGACCGTCCGGTGGCGCCCGGGCCGCCGTTGAAGAGGGTGTCCCCGGTGAACACCGTTCCTTCATCCTCAAGGAGGAAACAGGTGGAGCCCGGCGAATGGCCTGGCGTGTGGATGGCCTTGAGGGTCGCTCCGCCCACGCTGAAGACGTCGCCATCAGCGATGTGGTGGTCCGGCTTGACGTCGGGGTACACCTGTTCCCAGAGCACCAGGTCCTCAGGGTGCAGGTGGATGGGCGCGTTCACCGCGTCAGCCACCTCGCGGGCCGCCCCGATGTGGTCGTTGTGCGCGTGCGTGAGCAGGATGGCCAGGACCTTCCGGCCGCGGACCTGGCTGATGATCGCGCCGGCGTCGTGCGGCGAATCGATGATCACGCATTCGTCGTCGTTGCCCACGATCCAGACGTTGTTGTCCACGTCCCAGGTGCCGCCGTCGAGCGAAAAGGTGCCCGAGGTGACGAGGTTCTCGATGGTGACGCTCATGCGATTTCAACCACCGAACGCAGGACCTTGCCCTCATGCATCTTGGCGAAGGCTTCCTCCACCTGGTCAATCGTGATGCGTTCGGACACAAAGGCGTCGAGGTTCAGGTTGCCCTGCTTGTAGTGCTGGACCAGCATCGGGAAGTCCCGGGAAGGCAGGCAGTCCCCGTACCAGGAGGACTTCAGCGACCCGCCGCGGCCAAAGACGTCCAGCAGGGGCAGCTCGAGCTGCATCTCGGGGGTGGGCACACCCACCAGCACCACGCGGCCGGCAAGGTCCCTGGCGTAGAACGCCTGCTTGTACGTTTCGGGACGTCCGACGGCGTCGATGACGACGTCGGCGCCGAAGCCGCCGGTGAGTTCACGGATGGCATCGACAGGATCCGTGACGCGTGAGTTCACGCCGTGGGTGGCGCCGAGTGACTTGGCCATCTCGATCTTGTTGTCGTCGATGTCCACCGCGATGATCGTGGTGGCGCCGGCCAGCTTGGCCCCGGCAATGGCAGCGATGCCCACGCCGCCGCAGCCGATGACGGCCACGGACTCGCCGCGCTGGACCTCGCCGGTGTTGATGGCGGCACCGATTCCGGCCATCACGCCGCAGCCGAGGAGCCCGACGGCGGCCGCATCGGCGTCCTCGTCCACCTTGGTGCACTGCCCGGCGGCGACGAGCGTCTTCTCGGCGAAGGCGCCGATCCCCAGCGCGGGAGACAGTTCCGTGCCGTCCTCCAGGGTCATCTTCTGGGTGGCGTTGTGCGTGTTGAAGCAGTACTGCGGCTTGCCCTTGGCGCAGGCCCGGCACTGGCCGCAGACCGCGCGCCAGTTCAGGATGACCCGGTCGCCGGGAGCCACATCCGTGACATCGGGGCCGACGGCGCTGACCACGCCGGTGGCCTCATGGCCGAGCAGGATGGGGAAGTCGTCGGTGATTCCGCCCTGCTTGTAGTGCAGGTCCGTGTGGCAGACGCCGCAGGTGAGGATGTCCACCAGCGCCTCGCCCGGGCCCGGATCCGGCACCAGAATGGTCTCCACCGAGACCGGGGCGTTCTTTTCCTTGGCGATGACCGCTTTTACTTTGTGGACCATGAGCTTGTGTTCCTTTCGTCAGTCCTTCGGACTCGATGCAACGGCACCCGTTGCCAATCTAGCTGACCCGTTGGGGTTCGAAATCCCCGTCGGGGACCTCCTGCGGCACCACGGCCGCAGCGGCGTGTTCGGCCAGGACGCCGGTGCGGTGCCTGATCCGCAGGCGGTAGAGCAGCGCCCCGCCGATCACGACCGTGCCGACAAAGATGACCCCGCCCCACTGCAGGTACCACTCAAACGGCGGCACTGAGTTGTAGATCTCCGGCCTTGGCCAGATGAGGTTCAGGGTCATGGCCCCGCCCCACAGTACCGCGAGCACGTTCACCAGCAGCCCCCACTTGCCCAGGCTGAATCCCGCTTCGGAGCCGTCGTCGGGCAGCGGCCATTTTTTCACAAGGCGCCGGCGCAGCATCGGCACGGTGACCAGCAGGTAGGACAGGTAGATCAGCACGATGCTGATGCTGGAGAGGATGGTGAAGATCGCCGGCTGCGAGACGTTGACGATCAGCGGAATGACGGCGATGACTCCGATGACGATGGCCGCCACGGTGGGCGTCTTCCGGACCGGGTCCACCTTGCTGAGCTGGCGGCTGAACGGCAGGTTGTTGTCCCGCGCCATGGCGAACATCATCCGGATCGCGGCGGCGTGGACGGCCAGGGTGCAGACCACGACCGCAACGACGATGCACACCAGGAAGGCCTTGCCGAAGGGGCCGCCCAGCACGGAGAGCACGATGTACTGCAGGCCGCCGTCTGCGGCGCCCACCTTGGGATCGTTGAGGTCCGGAGCGGCCAGCAGCCCGCCCAGGAGGATCAGCCCGCCCAGCACGAAGGACGCGGTTACCGCGCGCAGGATGGCCTTCGGGGCCGTCCGTTTCGGGTCCTTCGTCTCCTCGCCGAGGGAACTGGCGGTGTCGAAGCCGTACATCACGTAGCCGGACGCCATGGCGCCGATGAGGAACACCCCGAAGAACCCGAGCGGGTGCTCTTCGCCGAAGCCGGCGGTGTCGAACAGGACCTCGGGGCCGCGCACCACGTGCCAGCCGAGGGCCAGGATGAGCAGCACGGCCGCGGCAAGTTCCACGAAGACGCCGATGCTGTTGATCTTGGTCATGAGCTTCACGCCGAAGGCGTTAATGAGGGTGGAGATGCCGATCATGATGCTGGCCAGCAGGACCCCGTTGACGGCGAAGTCGTACTGTCCCGTCCCGTCTCCCACCAGCTGGAAGCCGGACCAGATCTGCGGCAGGGTCAGCTGCAGGGCCAGGGCCACGGACCCCAGTGCCACGATGGAGGAAAGCAGCAGCAGCCAGCCGGCCAGCCAGGCAGACGTCCCGGAGGAGAGCCTCTTGGCCCAGTTGTACACCGACCCCGCCACCGGGTAGCGGCCGGCCAGCTCGGCGAAGCACAGCGCCACCATCAGCTGGCCGGCGAAGACGAGGGGCCAGGACCAGGCATAGGCGGGTCCGGCCATGGAGAAACCAAAGTAGAACAGTTGAAAAACACCGGTGAGGATGGAGATGTAGCTGACTCCGGCGGCAAAGCTGGCGAACTTGCCGATGCTGCGGTCGAGGGTCTGGGCGTAGCCAAACTCGTCCATGCCGCTGGAGTCATCGCTCTTGACTTGTCCTGACTTGCTGGGTTCTAACATCTGAGCTCCTAAGTCGAATAGCACGATGGTGATAGCCCGTGCCCGTCAGGGCGCAGGCGGTATCAACGGCCCGGCGCCAACGAGCTGCGCCGGGCCGGATTTCCCCAAAAGGTGGTGCCTAGCCGGTACTGCCCGTCCTAAACCTCCGTCGATGAGCCAAACCAGCGGCTGGGTCCGGGCCGGGTGTTCTGCCAGATGTGCTTGGTTTCCCGGTACTCGGCCAGGCCGAGGGCGCCCAGTTCGCGTCCGTTGCCGGACTGCCCGAAGCCGCCCCATTCGGCCTGCGGGACGTAGGGGTGGTAGTCGTTGATCCACACCGTGCCGTGCCGCAGCGCCTGGGCCACCCGCTGTGCGCGGGAGCCGTCGCCGGTCCAGACGGCTCCGGCCAGGCCGTAGACGGTGTCGTTGGCGAGGCGGATCGCTTCGGCCTCCGTCCGGAAGGTTTCCACGGTGAGCACGGGGCCGAAGGATTCCTCCTGCACCGCCCGCATGGAAGTGGTGCAGCCGTCCAGGATGGTGGGCGGGTAGTAGCTTCCGGCAGCCAGGTCCGCCCCGCCGGAAGAGTCCCCGCCGGAAGAGGCGCCGTCCGGGATGAAGCCGCCGCACACGAGCGTCGCCCCCTCGGCCACCGCCGCCTGGACATAGGCGTGGACCTTGTCCCGGTGCGCGAAGGAAATCAGCGGACCGGTCTCGGCCCGTTCGTCGAAGGGACCGCCCAGGCGGATCTTCCGGGCCCGGCGGGCCACCTCGGCGACGAAGTCATCATGGATGGATTCCTCCACGATCAGGCGCGCCCCGGCGGAGCAGACCTGCCCGGAGTGCAGGAAGATGGCGGTCAGTGCGAAGTCGACCGCGGCATCCCAGTCGGCGTCGGCGAAGACGATGTTGGGGTTCTTGCCGCCGAGTTCCAGCGCCACCCGCTTGATGGTGCCGGCAGCCGCTTCCATGATGCGCTTGCCGGTGGCCAGGCCGCCCGTGAAGGACACCAGGTCAACGCGGGGGTCCGTGCTGAGGACGGCGCCCACCTCGGGTCCGGTGCCGGTGACCAGGTTCGCGACGCCGGCAGGCACGCCGGCCTCACGGAGCGTCTCCATCAGCAGGACGGCCGTGGAGGGGGTCAGCTCGCTGGGCTTGAGGACGAAGGTGTTGCCGGCGAGGAGTGCCGGGGCCACCTTCCACGAGACCTGGAGGAGCGGATAGTTCCACGGCGTGATGAGCCCGCAGACGCCCACGGGCATGTGCACGATCCGGCTGATCGCATCGGGGTTGCCGGTGTCGATCACCCGCCCGGCGTCCGTGCCGGCGATGCCGCCGTAGTAGCGGAAGCACGCGATGACGTCGTCGATGTCGTATTCCGCCTCGACGTAGCGCTTTCCGGTGTCGAGCGCCTCGGCCCTGGCATAGGCCGCCTTGTCGCGTTCCAGCAGGTCGGCAACGCGCTGGAGCACCTGGCCGCGCTCCTTTTCCGGGGTGCGCGGCCAGTCGCCGTCGTCGAATGCGCGCCGGGCGCTGGCGACGGCGGCGCCGGCGTCTGCCGCGGTGCCCTCGGCGACGACGGCAACGGCAGTTCCGTCGGCCGGGCAGCTGATGGTTCGCGTGCGGTCCGCCGACGACGGCGACCACTCGCCGTCGACATAGACCCCGCGGGCGAGCTGGACTTGGGTATCAATCATTCGGTTCCTGCCTCAGGCCTGGTTTGCGACGGCGGCGTGACGGGCTGTTTGGTCCCTGTCCAGGGGACTGTGCCCGTGCCGGTAGAACTCAGCGTTCTGCGGCGCCAGCGGAGTCTTCCCGGCAATCAGGTCGGCAGCCTTCTCCGCCAGCATCATCACCGGCGCGTAGATGTTGCCGTTGGTCACGTAGGGCATGGCCGAGGCGTCGACGACGCGCAGGCCGCGGGTGCCGTGGACCGTCATGTCAAGCGGGTTCACCACGGCCATCGGGTCGGATTCCGGGCCCATCTTCGCCGTGCAGGACGGGTGCAGCGCGGTTTCGGCGTCGCGGGCCACCCAGTCCAGGATCTCGGCGTCGGTCCGGACGCTTCCTCCGGGTGACAGCTCCCCTCCGTTGAAGGGCCCCATTGCGGACTGGCCCAGGATGTCGCGGGCGATCCGCACAGCCTCCACCCACTCCCTGCGGTCCTGGTCCGTGGAAAGGTAGTTGAACACCATCGACGGATGCACGGTGGGGTCCGTGGACCTGATCTTGAGGCTGCCGCGGGCGTCCGAATACATGGGGCCGATGTGCACCTGGTAGCCGTGCTTGGCGTCCGCCTTCTGGCCGTCGTAGCGCACGGCAACCGGCAGGAAGTGGAACATCAGGTTGGGGTAGTCGACGTCGTCGTTGGAGCGGACGAAGCCGCCGCCCTCGAAGTGGTTGGTGGCCGCGGGTCCCTTCCTGCCCAGCAGCCACTGCAGTCCAATGAGCGGGTAGCGCCACAGATCCAGGTTGGGCTGCATGGACACCGGCTGGGTGCAGGCGTGCTGGATGTAGACCTCGAGGTGGTCCTGCAAGTTTTCGCCGACGCCCGGAAGGTGGGCCACGGAGTTGATGCCGAGCGAGTTCAGGTGCCGGGAGTCGCCGATGCCGGAGAGCTGCAGCAGCTGCGGGGTGTTGATGGCGCCGCCTGACAGGATGACCTCGCCGGCGTTCACCTGGTGCGTCTTGCCGTTGCGGCGGTAGGTCACGCCGGTGGCCACGTTGCCGGTGAAGTTCACCTTCGTGACCAGGGCACGGGTGAGGACCGTCAGGTTTTTCCGTCCGAACCCGGGACGGAGGTACGCGCGGGACGCGGAGAGCCGCTGGCCCTTGTGGACGTTCCGGTCGAAGGCCGCGAAGCCCTCCTGGCGGTAGCCGTTGACGTCGTCGGTGAGCGGGTAGCCGGCTTCCTGGGCCGCGTTGAAGAAGGCCTGGAACAGCGGATTGGTGGCAGGGCCTCGCTCCAGGACGAGCGGACCGGAGTGTCCGCGCAGGTCATCGTCGGGATCCGCCGCCAGCGCATTTTCCATCCGGTTGAAGTAGGGAAGGCAGTGCGCGAAGTCCCAGCTTTCCATTCCGGAGTCGGCGCCCCAGCGTTCGTAGTCCAGGGGGTTTCCGCGCTGGAAAATCATGCCGTTGATGGAGCTCGAGCCGCCGAGGACCTTGCCGCGGGCGTGCGCTACCCGGCGGCCGCCCATGTGCGGTTCGGGATCGGACTGGTAGCGCCAGTCGTAGAACGGATTTCCGCTCGGAAACGTCAGGGCCGCCGGCATCTGGATGAAGAGGTCCCAGGGGTAGTCGCTCCGTCCGGCCTCCAGCACCAGGACGCTGCGTGTGCCACCGTCGCTCAGGCGGTTGGCAAGCACCGAACCGGCACTTCCCCCACCGACGATGACGTAGTCGTAGTTGGTCTCTGTCATGGTGCGAAGTCTCCTTGTACGTCGTGCGGATCCGGCGCGGGAACGCCCGATCTTGCCTTAATCGAGAAGCTGGCGAAGTGCACCCTGCGGGGAATGACGCGCTCCCATCAATTGCGTATTACACAACGCGGTGCACATAGTGCGTACTGGAAAATATGACAGCCGTCACATGGAGTGTCAACAGATCGCCGGAATGCGACGTGGCAGGAGCCATGGCGGGCGCCCCGGGGGTCATCTGATGATTGCAACCACGTTCCATTGAGCGCAACAAATTTGCCCGATTCACACCCGACACCAGGCGGGTATATGCGATCCTTCACTGCCTGATTCGCAAAACCGAACTAGAAAAGCATTGACTGTGTCACAAGTCACGCCCTAATCTGATGCAACAGCGTTGCATTGAATGCAACCCCAAAACATTTTGGTGGATATATGAGTAACGAAACTTCCTCCCCCGCCACACTTGCGGGACGGACCAGCCCGACCAGCGGCCTCAATGGCGACGTCGACGGCGGCATGAATGGCAGTGTGAATGGCGGGGCCAGTGGCGGCGTCAGCAGGGAAACCCGCCGCAAGGTGGTCACTGCCAGCTTCATCGGCAACTTCGTCGAATGGTTCGATTACGCCGTCTACGGCTACCTGGCCGCGACCATCTCCTCGGTGTTCTTCCCGGAGGCCGACCGCCAGGCAGCCTTGCTGGCCACCTTCGGAGTCTTCGCGGTCTCGTTCTTCGTCCGTCCCCTCGGCGGATTCGTCTGGGGCCACATCGGAGACCGCCTGGGCCGGCGGAAAGCACTGTCGCTCTCCATCGTCATCATGTCCGTATCAACGTTCTGCATTGCACTGATCCCGGGATACGCCAGCATCGGCGTGATGGCGCCGATCCTTCTCCTTCTGGTCAGGATCGTCCAGGGCTTCTCCGCCGCAGGTGAATACGCCGGCGCTTCCGCCTTCCTGGTGGAGTATGCCCCGGCCAACAAGCGCGGCCTCTACGCCGCCGTCGTTCCGGCCAGCACCGCGGCGGGCCTGTTGCTTGGATCCCTTATTGCGGCCCTCCTCAGCACCGTCCTCACCACGGAGCAGCTGCATGAGTGGGGCTGGCGGCTGCCCTTCCTGCTCGCAGCGCCCATGGGCCTGATCGGCCGCTACATCCGCACCAAGCTCGAAGACACCCCCGCGTTCCAGGCTCTGGCCGCCGAGGACCACACCGTCAAGACTCCGGTCTTGGCAATGTTCCGGACGTACCGCAAGCAGCTGATCATTGCCACCGGCGCCGTCCTCCTCAACGCGGTCGGGTTCTACGTGATCCTCAGTTACATGCCCACGTACCTCTCGGAGGAACTCGGCTTCGGCGCAGCGGAGTCCTTCCTGGCCACCACCATCGCCCTGGCCAGCTACATCGGCTTCATCTTCCTGACCGGCATCGCTTCGGACAAGTTCGGCCGCAAGCGCATGTTGATCACAGCCTCGCTGCTCTTCATCGTGCTGACAGTCCCGGCATTCATGCTGCTGGACACCGGAAATTTCCTGGTCATCGTCCTGGTCCAGATCCTGCTCGGCGGCATGCTGACCCTTAACGACGGCACGCTCCCGAGCTTCCTGGCGGAGCTCTTCCCCACCCGCGTCCGTTACACCGGGTTCGCCGTCAGCTTCAACCTGTCCAACGCGCTCTTCGGCGGTACGGCCCCGTTCATGGCCACGCTGCTTATCGGCCTTACCCAGAGCAAGGTGGCACCGGGCTGGTACCTGGTGGCGGCATCCGTCGTCTCCCTGGTCGCTGTCCTGTTCGCCGCCGAGACCTCCAAGAAGCCGCTCCGCCAGGAATGACCCACCTCCGGGACCTTCCCCCTCAGCCCGCCTCGGGCGGGGCACCACAGCCTTTCCTCACTACATTCCGCACTAAAGAAAGGTACGAACCCATGACCACCATCGAAACCGAGGCCGTCAACGATGTCGCCAAGCTGGACCGCCTGAAGGTGCTCAACAACGGCGAGAAGGTCCGTCTCACGTTCTCCGATGCCGAGTTCGAACGCCGCCTTGCCGGCCTGCGCCGCATCATGGCGGAGAAGGACCTGGACGCCGTGATCCTCACCAGCTACCACTCCATCAAGTACTACTCAGACTTCCTGTTCACGTACTTCGGACGGTCCTACGCGATGGTGGTCACCGCCGACGATTCCGTGACCATCACCGCCAACATCGACGCCGGCATGCCCTGGCGGCGCAGCTTCGGCGACAACCTCGTCTACACGGACTGGCGCCGGGACAACTACATCCACGCCATCCAGGAAAGCCTGCGTGCCCGCAACATCACGGTGCGCCGCCTCGGCGTCGAGGATGATTCCCTGCCGCTGGACAACCGCGACAAGATCCAGGCCGCGTTCGCATCGGCGACGCTCGTGGATGTGGCCCAGGCGGCCATGCGCCAGCGGATGATCAAGTCCGCCGAGGAGATCGAGGTGATCAAGCACGGGGCGCGCATTGGCGACCTCGGCGGCGAGGCCATCCGGAACGCCATCACTGCCGGAATCACCGAATACGAGGTGGCGCTGATCGGAACTGAGGCGATGGTGCACGAGATCGCCCGGACTTTCCCCGACTCGGAAATCCGGGACACCTGGGTGTGGTTCCAGTCGGGCATCAACACCGACGGAGCCCACAACTGGGCCACCACACGCAAGATCCAGGAACACGACATCCTGTCGCTGAACTGTTTCCCCATGACCTCCGGCTACTACACGGCCCTGGAACGCACCCTGTTCTACGGCGAACCCCATGCCCGCTCGCTGGAACTGTGGAACATCAACGTGGAAGTCCACAAGCGCGGCCTCGAACTCATCAAGCCCGGCGCGGTCTGCAAGGACATCGCCGCCGAACTGAACGAGATCTACGTGGGCCACGGCCTCCTCGCCAACCGGACCTTCGGCTACGGGCACTCCTTCGGCGTGCTCAGCCACTACTACGGCCGGGAAGCCGGGCTTGAGCTCCGCGAGGACATCGACACCGTGCTGGAGCCCGGCATGGTGGTTTCCATGGAACCGATGATCACGGTCCTCGACGGCCGGCCGGGTGCCGGCGGCTACCGCGAACACGACATCCTGGTGGTCGGCGAAAACAGCGCCGAGAACATCACCAAGTTCCCGTTCGGTCCGGAATACAACATCGTGGGGGCATAACAGCACCAAACCTTGCCTCCGCCGAGGAGCGGCGCCACGTCAGCCGTGGCGCCGCTTTCCGGCCCTCATGCGGAATGATGGTGAACACCATGACCTCAGCAGAAGCTCCCGACACCAGCGGCAACGGCGATACCAAAGGCACGTCCGTCATAGTCAACGCCATCGCCGTCCTGCGAAGTTTCACCGCGGACGAACCGCTGCTTGGAGTCACGGAGATCGCCAACCGGGTGGGCCTGCATAAGAGCACTGTCTCCCGGATCCTGGCCACGTTCGAGCAGGAGCACCTGGTGGAACGGGACACGGAAACCCGCCGGTTCCGCCTTGGCCTGGGCCTGATCGCGGTGGCCGGGCCCCTGCTCGCCGAACTGGAAGAACGCCGCGTCGCCTATCCCGTGCTGCGTGAACTGGCCGAACAAACGGGCGAAACCAGCGCCCTCATGGTGTGGAACGGCTCCGAGTCGATGTGCGTGGAACAGATACCCAGCCACCACCAGATCAAACACACCACTCCGCTGGGCGCCCGCTATCACGATGCCTTGAGCGCCTCCGTGCAGGTCTTTCTCGCAGCCGAGCCTGCCGAGCGCGTCCGCGTCCTGCTGCGCAGCGGCGCCATCATCTATCCGGGCCTGGACGAGACCAGCCTCGAGGCTTACCTGGACCGGCTGGGCGATGTCCGCGAGCGCGGCTGGGCGATCAACTACGGCGAGTCCTCGCTCGATGAAGTGGGCATTGCCGCACCCGTCTATGACCACCGCGGCGACGTTGCGGCGGCGGTCCTTATCCCGGCTCCCCGGTTCCGGGTTTCACCGGACACGTTGCAGAGCCTCGGTGAATCCTGCCGGGCGGCGGCCCGACGGGTAACCTCGCGGCTTGGCGGCACCTCCCCCACCCGCTAACCCCACGCCCTCTCACCTCCTGCCCCCATTAACCCCACGCCCTCTCACCTCCTGCCCCCATTAACCCCACGCCCTCTCACCTCCTGCCCCCATTAACCCCACGCCCTCTCACTTCCTGCCCCCATTTACCCCACGCTCTCTCACCTCCTGCCCCCCATTTACCCCACGCTCTCTCACTTCCTGCCCCCGTTTACCCCACGCGCTCTCACTTCCGCTAAAGAATGCGGCCGTTCCCCGATAAGTGAGAGAGCGTCCCGGATTGGACGGCGATAAGTGAGAGAGCGTCCCGGATTGGACGGCGATAAGTGAGAGAGCGTCCCGGATTGGACGGCGATAAGTGAGAGAGCGTCTCGGGGACGGGACCGGAACCAGGGCGCCCCATCACACCGGCCAGCACCGCTGGGATAGTCTCTTGACACGGCGCACTCCGTCCGCTTCACTATTACGTATGCTGAAATAACAGTTCCATGATGCGGAAACCAAATGCCGGTGGCAGGTTGGTTTCGCCGGGAGAAAGCCCGGCTCTCCGCATAGCCGTCACCGTGGATGCCAGCACCTGCCTGAGGGATGACCAAGTGAAGCTTGCCGAATTCAATGACGCGGACCGGGCCGCTGCCAGCGCGGTGCTCCGGCCCTGCATAGACGTCCAGCGCTGGGTGGACCAGGTCGCCGACGCACGTCCGTTCGCCTCCGTCGGGGAACTCCTGGACGGCGCCCGCGAGGCCGCGGCACCGTTCACCGCCGAAGAGGTCGAAGCGGCACTGGCGCACCACCCGCGCATCGGCGAACGCCCTGCCGGCCAAACCGCCGAAGCGTCCATGTCGCGCTCGGAACAGTCAGGCGTGGACCCCGCGGACACCGCGGTGGCCGGCGCGCTGGCCCGCGGAAACCGCGCCTACGAGGAGAAGTTCGGCCGGGTCTTCCTGATCCGCGCTGCCGGCCGCTCTGCCCCCGAAATCCTGGCCGCGCTGAACGAGCGCCTGGCCAACACCCCGGCGCAGGAAGACGCCATTGTTGCCCAGCAGCTGCGTGAAATCGCCCTGCTGCGCCTCGAAGGAGTGATCAGCGAATGAGCGTTTCCCACGTCACCACCCACGTCCTGGACACCGGCGCCGGCCTCCCGGCGGCGGGGGTCGCCGTCGTGCTTTACGCGAACGACGGCGGCAACTGGACACAGCTGGCGAGCGGCACCACCGATGCCGACGGCCGCGCGAAGGATCTCGGCCCCGAGCAGCTGGCGCCCGGCACATACCGGCTGAACTTCGCCACCGGCGCCTACTACGCGCAGCAGGGCACGGCCACGTTTTTCCCGGAGGTGGACCTGGTCTTCGAAGTGACCGGCGCCGAGCATTACCACGTGCCGCTGCTGCTCAGCCCCTTCGCCTACTCCACCTACCGCGGAAGCTGAAAGAAGCAACCATGAGGCTGATGCGTATTGGACCGGCAGGCGCCGAGATCCCCGTGGTCCTGGACGACGAGGGCCGGGCGTATGACCTCCGGCCGGTCACCCGGGACATCGACGGCGACTTCCTGGAGTCGTGGGCCGAGCTCGGCGAACTGGACCTGACGGGCCTTCCGCAGGTGACGGTCGAGGGCCGTCGGATCGGCGCCCCGATAGCCCGGCCGGGTGCCGTGATCGGCGTCGGGCTGAACTACGCCGCGCACGCCGCGGAATCAGGCCTCCCGGTGCCGGAGCGGCCTATCATTTTCTTCAAGCACCCCAACACCGTGGTGGGACCGGACGACGACGTCGTGATTCCGCCCGGAGCGCAGCGGGTGGACTGGGAGGTGGAGCTGGGCGTGGTGATCGGCCGGCGGGCCAGTTATCTGGAGTCCGATGCCGATGCCGCGGCGTGCATTGCGGGTTTCGTCCTTTCCAACGACGTGTCCGAGCGCGAGTACCAGCTGGAGCACTCCGGGCCGCAGTGGTCGCTGGGGAAGTCCTGCCCCACGTTCAACCCGGTGGGCCCGTGGCTCGTGCCTGCCACGGACGTTGATCCGGGCAATATCCGGCTGGCGTCGTGGGTCAACGACGAAACCCGGCAGGACAGTTCGACGGCGGACATGGTGTTCGGTCCCGCCGAACTGGTCCGCCGCCTCTCGCAGTACATGGTGCTCGAACCCGGCGACCTCATCACCACCGGCACCCCGGAAGGCGTGGCGCTGTCCGGACGCTTCCCGTACCTCAAGGCGGGCGACGTCATGCGGATGTCCGGCGGCGAGCTTCTCGGCGAACAGCGGCAGCGGCTCGTGGACGCCGCCGGTCCGGCCTGAACACGGCCGCCCGGGCAGCGGCGGCGGCACCGCAGGATGACAGTAGGCTAGATGGCATGGCTTCTGACGACCACCCCACACCCGAACGGCGCGAAATCACCGTGCGGCGCGCACCCAAGTATGTTCCGTTCCTGATCCTGGGCGGGATCGTGGGCATTGCAGCCGCGGCGGTCATTGCCTACGCGCTTCCCGGCGACGCCAGCTACGACCGCGGCGCCGTCTTCGGCTTCTTCATGGTGCTGTGCGGCGCCGGCGGTGTGATCCTCGGCGCACTTGCCGCGCTGGTCCTGGACCGGCTGAGCGTCAAGCGGGCGCAGCACGCCGTCGTCGAGGCCGCTCCCGAGGCGGAACAGGCCCTGCCTGACGCGGAACCGGACACTTCCCGGGAGCGCACGCGGGACGACGGCGGCGAACCCGGCCTCCGGTCATAAACCGGCCGCCGGAAGTTCCCTACCCGATGACGTGAGATAATCGACCAGTGGCACGCGGCGATGGAAAACTTTCTCATGATCTTCTCCCTGGCGAAAAAGGCCCTCAGGACGCTTGCGGCGTCTTCGGGGTCTGGGCACCAGGTGAAGAAGTAGCAAAACTCACCTATTACGGGCTGTATGCACTGCAGCACCGCGGTCAGGAGTCGGCTGGTATTGCCACCAGCGACGGCAAGCGGATCAACGTCTACAAGGACATGGGCCTCGTGTCCCAGGTCTTTGACGAGACCACGCTGAACACCCTGACCGGGCATCTGGCTGTGGGCCACTGCCGCTATTCCACTACCGGAGCCAGCCACTGGGCCAACGCCCAGCCCACGCTCGGCGCCACCGCCACAGGCACCGTGGCCCTGGCGCACAACGGCAACCTGACCAACACCGCCGAACTCAACGCCATGATCAACGAGCGCAACGGCGGCCAGCTCAGCGGCGAGATGAAGCAGGGCAACACCTCCGACACCGCCCTCGTGACGGCACTGCTCGAAGGCGAAGAGGGGAAGACCCTCGAACAGACCGCCATCGAGCTGCTACCCAAGATCCGCGGCGGCTTCTGTTTCGTCTTCATGGACGAAGGCACGCTGTACGCGGCCCGCGACACCTTCGGCATCCGCCCGCTGGTCCTCGGCAGGCTGGAGCGCGGCTGGGTGGTGGCCTCCGAGCAGTCCGCCCTGGCCACCGTGGGCGCCAGCTTCATCCGGGAGATCGAGCCCGGCGAATTCATCGCCATCGACGAGCAGGGCGTGCGGTCCCAGCGCTTCGCGGAGCCGACGCCGGCCGGTTGCGTTTTCGAGTACGTCTACCTCGCGCGTCCCGACGCCGCGATCGCCGGACGGTCCGTGTACGAATCCCGCGTGGAGATGGGCCGCCAGCTGGCCCGCGAAAACACCCAGGAAGCGGACATCGTCATTCCCGTCCCCGAGTCCGGCACTCCCGCCGCGGTGGGCTACGCCGAGGAATCCGGCATCCCGTTCGCACACGGCTTCGTCAAGAACTCCTACGTGGGCCGCACCTTCATCCAGCCCTCGCAGACGCTGCGCCAGCTCGGCATCCGGCTCAAGCTCAACGCCCTGGAATCCGTGATCCGCGGCAAGCGCGTGGTGGTGGTGGACGACTCGATCGTCCGCGGCAACACCCAGCGCGCCATCGTGCGGATGCTCCGCGAAGCGGGCGCCGCGAGCGTCCACATCAAGATTTCCTCCCCGCCGGTCAAGTGGCCCTGCTTCTACGGCATCGACTTCGCGTCCCGGGCCGAACTCATCGCCAACGGCGCCACCATCGAAGAAATCACCCAGGCCATCGGCGCCGATTCGCTGGCCTACATCTCCGAAGACGGAATGATCGACGCCACCAGGCAGCCCCGCGAACGCCTCTGCACCGCCTGCTTCACGGGCAAGTACCCCATCGAGCTCCCCGGCTCGGACAAGCTCGGCAAGAACCTGCTGGAACGCACGGACCTCGGCGGCCTGCCGGTCTCCCCTGCTGCTGATGCCGCCGCACCCGCTGCAGCCCGCGCCGCCGAAGCCCCCGCGGAACCTGCACTGGTGTCGCCCGGAAACCCGGACAGCATCCCCGTCACCGAGGACCCGGCGGAGAAGCCGGGCGCCACGGGCTGCGATCCCGGGCCGGATTCCGAGTTCGAGAACCTGCTCACGGACGCCGACCGCGTTCCCGACGTCCACCACGACGCTGCCACCGTCGGCGCTGATAAGAAAGAGTCCGTATGACTTCCGCCTCCCCCACTGCTGACATGAATGCCGCCCAGAACAATGCCGGCATCACCTACGCGTCCGCGGGTGTCGACGTCGAAGCGGGAGACCGCGCCGTCGAGCTCATGAAGGGCGCCGTCAAGGCGACCCACAACGCTTCGGTGATTGGCGGCGTCGGCGGGTTCGCCGGCCTGTACGACGTCTCGAAGCTGCTGACCTACAAGCGGCCCCTGCTGGCCACGTCCACGGACGGCGTGGGCACCAAGGTGGCCATCGCCCAGGCAATGGACATCCATGACACCATCGGCTTCGACCTCGTGGGCATGGTGGTGGACGACATCGTGGTGGTGGGCGCCGAGCCGCTGTTCATGACGGACTACATCGCCTGCGGCAAGGTTGTCCCCGAGCGCATCGCGGACATCGTCCGCGGCATCGCAGCAGCGTGCTCCGTGGCCGGCACCGCCCTGGTGGGCGGCGAAACCGCCGAGCACCCCGGCCTGCTGGGTGAGCACGAGTACGACGTTGCCGGTGCCGCCACCGGTGTTGTCGAAGCCGCCGACCTCCTCGGCCCGGACCGCGTCCGCGCCGGCGACGTGGTGATCGGCATGGCTTCCTCCGGCCTGCACTCCAACGGCTACTCGCTGGTCCGCCGCGTCATCAACCACGCCGGTTGGGCCCTGGACCGCCAGGTCTCCGAACTGGGCCGCACGCTGGGCGAGGAACTGCTGGAACCCACCCGCGTCTACGCCGCTGACTGCCTCGACCTCGCCCGCGCGTTCCCCGTGTCGGCCGGCCGGGCCGTCCACGGCTTCAGCCACGTCACCGGCGGCGGACTCGCCGCAAACCTGGCCCGCGTCCTGCCGCAGGGCCTCGTGGCGACGGTCGACCGCTCCACCTGGGAGCTGCCGGCCATCTTCAAGCTGGTCTCGGAACTCGGCCGCGTCCCGCTGGCGGACCTCGAGCGCACGCTCAACCTCGGCGTGGGCATGGTGGCCATCGTCTCCGCGGACGCCGCGGACGCCGCCGTGGCGCGCCTGAACGAACGCGGCCTGCCGTCCTGGATCATGGGCACTGTCCACGCCGACTCCGACTCGGTCCTCAAGTCCGGTCCGGACTACGTCCAGGGCGCCAAGGGCGTGGACGGCGGCGCCGTGCAGATGGTCAGCACCTACGCTTAAATACGTCATCGAGTGCTCCGTAACCGCCCTTTAGAACCTTCATAAGGGCGGTTACGGAGCACTCGATGCGTTTAAGGCCTCCAGAACTTAGACCTCCAGGACGCTGAACACGCCGCCCTGCGGGTCCTTCAGTGTGGCGATGGTTCCGCCGTCGTCGACGAACTCCGGCTCAACGAGCACCTCAGCGCCGGCTGCAGCGGCGGCGAGCACCGCCTCGGACACGCTGGACACGCCGAAATAGACCTGCCAGCCCAGCTCCTCGTCCGGCCCTGACTCGTCCTCCGGCCCCGTCTCTTCACCCGGCCCTGTCTCCTCATCCAACGACGGTGCGGGAGCCACGCCTGCCACTTCGGCGCCGTCGACCATCAGCGTGGTGTACATGCCGCCGTCGTCCTGCGGGTATTCGGTCACATCGTGGCCGAACAGCCGCTGGAAAAATCCGACGGCGGCCGCCGGCTCGGTCGTCACGAGCTCGGCCCAGGAGAACGCGCCGGGCTCGCCGTACCGCCCGCTGCCCAGGTGGGTTCCGGCCTGCCAGATGCCGGTGGCGCCGCCTCCGGGCGGTTCCACGAACACCATGGTTCCGGTGTCAGCGATTTCCTCTGGCCCGAACTGCACGGTGCCGCCCGCGAGCGGGGTCTCTTCGGCGATGGCGCGGGCGTCGTCTGCGGCGAGGTAGACGTTCCACCGCGCCGGCGCGGAGGCCGCTTCCTGGTCCGGGGGCTGCGGTGCGATGACCGCCACCAGGTCGTCGTCCAGGAAGGCCTTCGAATAGCTGCGGCCGTCCGGCGTGGGGAGGTCCTCGTAGCGCCAGCCGAACACCGCGGCATAGAAGGACTTCGCGGCCGCCACATCGGGCGTCTGAACGTCGGTCCAGCACACCTCCCCGTGGTTGTACCCAGTGCGCTGAACCATGCCGCTCATTCCTTCCGTTGGACAGACCTCCCTAACAGGCTAGACGTGCACAGGCCGTCCGGTGAAGGCCACGAGCCGCTCCAGGCTGCTGGCCGACTCCGCCACCTGCCGGGCAGGCGCGAAGCTGCCGCCGGCGCGGACCTGGTCGGTGATGGTCTGCTGTGCGAGGACCTCGACGTAGTCCGTCAGGGCGTCTGAAACGCTGAGGTCTGCCCCGAGTGCCTTGCTGAAGTCCCAGGCGTGAACCAGGAATTCCAGGTTGAGGGAGCGCGCGTCTCCGCTGGTTGCTTCGGCCACCAGGCGGTCCAGGTAGTGGTTCCAGCCTTCGGCGTGGGCCACTTCCTGCTGCCCGCTGAGGCCTTCGTGGGTCAGGCGCACCGAGGTGCCGCCGGTGCTCCGTTACGGTCTTCTCCCCGCCCGCCAGCAGCTGCAGCGCGGCACTAAAAAGCCCGCCGGGCATGCCAATGACTGGCATGCCCGGCGGGCGTAATAGTTGTGCCGAACCCTGGATTCGGAAGGCAAGCCCTCCGGAAATTCAGGGAACAAGAAAAACGGGTGCCTGAAAAAACGACGCACATACGTACGACGGCGGCATTCAGCTGAGTGCCTTACGGCACGTTCAGGCTGGAACGACTAACCGATCCGACGGGTGTCTACCTCGTCGTCGTCTTCGTCCAAATCGTCCGCGTACTTATCCACGTAGGCTGAATAGTCCGGTTCGACCGGTTCATTCGCGAAATGGCTCGTTGCACGACTTCCCGGACCCGTGAGCTCACGCTGGAGGGCCGAATAGTCAGTGTTCGGGGAGTAGTACTTGATGTCCCGAGCCTGCTTGGTAGCTTTTGCCTTTTGACGGCCGCGCCCCATGGCGTGACCCCCTTTTGTACTTGGACCGGAGGTGGTCACCTTGGCTATCGGTGAGGCCCCGGAATGTTTGGTCAATTTGTCGTATCCCTAGATTACATGCTTTCGGCGGCAACTGCTCGCCAGGCGGGAGCCGGCCGGGCCGGTGTCGCGGCCACAACTGCGGCAATCAGGGGGTCGCATGGATTTTTTGTTCGGTAGAGTCTCCTGAACGATTGAAATAAACGGGCCGGCGACCCTCGGCTGAAATCCCCGTGGGGAATGCTGCCAGGACCCAGCGCCCGCTACCTCCTGCCATATTTGCTGCCCATGTTTACCCCGAGAACGCCCGGAAGGGGTGCCGCCCCAGTGACTGAAGACCACCCGACCCACGGTGAGGACCCGCAGACGGCTGCGCAATCCCGTACCGCGCAGCCCCACCCGGCTGTTCCTCCCCACCCGGCCGTCCCTCCGCGCCCGGCCGTTCCTCCCCATCCGGCCGCGCCGCCGCGGATCACATCCCGGACCGCAGCGCGCCGCCCCACGGCGGACGTCAGGCAGTCCCTGGTCAAGGCCGGGTTCGTTGCCGCGGTGCTGGCCGTGGGCGGCCTGCTCATCTGGCTGCTGACCACGCTGTTGGCTACGGCCACAATGCAGTCCGCGAACCAGCCCGGGGGCCTCCAGGAAACTGCTTCCCCGGCCGCACCCTCCGCGTCCGCCCGGCCCAGCCTGCCCCTGACGGGAGTGAGTCCGCTGGATTTCCGGGTGGGTGACTGTTTCAAGGACTTCGATCCCGAGGCGATCGAATCCACGGTGGTGGCGTGCACCACTCAACATTCCGCCCAGCTGGTGGCCGTCCACCATTACGAGGCCGCGGACGGCTACCCCGGCGGCGACGCCATGAAAGCCAAGGCACGGGAGGCCTGCCAGCGGGCAGCACTGACGGACAAATCCAACGCCTACAACCTGGACTACCGGCTGGCCTACCCCAGCAGCACGAGCTGGGGCCAGGGCGACCGCCGCGTGGACTGCTACGTCACCGCGGCGGCCGGCAACATCATCAAGGCCAGCCTGCTCCCCTAGTGTTCCGGCCCGGCCGTTCCGCTAGTCCTTCCGGCGGACCGAAAGTCCGCTGCCGGCGGGGGCGCCGCCGTCGGGTCCCACGAGGGCCTCGAGCCCCTCAACGGTGAGTTCGTCGACGTCGGCCGCGGTGTCCACGAGCACGGTGTCGCCGTCCGCGATTTCGCCGGTCAGGATGGCCTTGGCCAGCCGGTCCCCGATTTCGCGCTGCACCAGGCGGCGCAGCGGCCGGGCGCCGTATGCGGAGTCAAAGCCGGACATCGCCAGCCAGGCGCGGGCGCCGTCGGTCACCTCAAGCGAGAGCCGCCGTTCGCGCAGCCGCCGGGACAGCTCTGCCACCTGCAGCTCCACGATCCTGGCGAGCTCGTCCACGGTGAGGGCATCGAACAGCACCACCTCGTCAAGCCGGTTCAGGAACTCCGGCTTGAAGGACGCGTGCACGGTGGCCATCACCGCGGTCCGCTTGGCCTGCGGGTCCAGGGTGGGGTCCACCAGGAACTGGCTGCCCAGGTTGGACGTGAGCACCAGAATGGTGTTGCGGAAGTCCACCGTGCGGCCCTGGCCGTCGGTGAGGCGGCCGTCGTCGAGCACCTGCAGGAGGATGTCAAAGACCTCCGGGTGGGCCTTCTCCACCTCATCGAGCAGCACTACCGAGTACGGCCTGCGGCGGACGGCCTCGGTCAGCTGGCCGCCTTCCTCGTAGCCGACGTAGCCCGGAGGCGCCCCCACCAGCCGCGCGACGGAGTGCTTCTCACCGTATTCGGACATGTCGAGCCGCACCATGGCGCGTTCGTCGTCGAACAGGAAGTCAGCCAGGGCCTTGGCCAGCTCCGTCTTGCCCACGCCCGTGGGCCCCAGGAACAGGAACGAGCCCGTGGGCCGGTTGGGGTCGCTGATGCCTGCCCGGGCACGGCGGACGGCGTCGGACACGGCGGCCACGGCCTTGGACTGGCCGATCAGACGCTTGCCGAGTTCCTCCTCCATGTGCAGCAGTTTCTGGCTTTCACCCTGCAGCATGCGCCCGGCGGGGATGCCGGTCCAGGCGGAAATCACCTCGGCAATGTCGTCCGCCGTGACTTCCTCGGCCACCATGAGCTCAGGCTTCGCGGCTCCGCTGGCCTCGCGGGCCGATTCGGCTTCGGCCGCTGCATTGAGCTCACGCTCCAGGGCGGGCAGCTCGCCGTAAAGGATCCGGGAGGCGGCCTCTAGGTCTCCTTCACGCTGGTACTTGTCCGCGGCCGAGCGAAGTTCGTCCAGCCTGGCCTTGAGGTCGCCCACGTGGTTGAGCCCGGCCTTCTCGGCTTCCCAGCGGGCGTTGAGGGCGGCCAGTTCTTCCTTTTTGTCCGCCATGTCCGCGCGCAGGGCAGCCAGGCGTTCCACCGAGGCGGCGTCCTTCTCGTGAGCGAGGGCCAGCTCCTCCATGGTGAGGCGGTCCACGGCCCGGCGCAGCTGGTCGATCTCCTCCGGTGCCGAGTCGATCTCCATCCGCAGCCGGGAGGCGGCCTCATCCACGAGGTCGATCGCCTTGTCCGGCAGCTGCCGTCCGGAAATGTAGCGGTTGGAGAGCGACGCGGCCGCGACCAGGGCAGAATCGGCGATGGCCACCTTGTGGTGGGCTTCGTAACGCTCCTTTAGCCCGCGGAGGATGCCGATGGTGTCATCCACGCTGGGCTCGCCGACATAGACCTGCTGGAAGCGGCGCTCCAGGGCCGGGTCCTTCTCGATGTTCTCGCGGTACTCATCCAGCGTGGTTGCTCCGATCAGGCGCAGCTCGCCGCGTGCCAGCATGGGCTTGAGCATGTTGCCGGCGTCCATGGAGCTCTCCCCCGTGGCGCCCGCCCCCACCACCGTGTGGATCTCGTCGATGAACGTGACGATTTGTCCGTCCGAGTTCTTGATCTCCTCCAGGACGGCCTTGAGCCGCTCCTCGAATTCGCCGCGGTACTTGGCTCCCGCCACCATGGAGGCCAGGTCCAGCGCGATGAGGGTCTTGCCGCGCAGGCTTTCGGGCACGTCACCGGCGACGATCCGCTGCGCCAGGCCTTCGACGACGGCGGTCTTGCCCACGCCCGGCTCGCCGATGATCACCGGGTTGTTCTTGGTGCGGCGGCTCAGCACCTGGATGATGCGCCGGATCTCGGTATCCCGGCCGATGACGGGGTCCAGCTTGCCGGAACGGGCCATGGACGTCAGGTCGGTGCCGAACTTTTCCAGCGCCTGGAAGGTGTTTTCCGGATCCGCGCTGGTCACCTTGCGGTCGCCGCGGACGCCTGGCAGGGCGGCGAGCAGCGCTTCATGGGAGGCGCCGGCGTCGCGCATCAGCTTCCCCACTCCGCCGCTGCCGGCCGAGAGGCCCAGCAGCAGGTGCTCTGTGGAGACAAAGGAATCGCCGAGCTTGCCTGCCTCGTTCTGCGCGTTCTGGATGGCCTGGAGGGCGGTGCGGGACAGCTGGGCCTGCTGCACGGAGCTCCCCGAGGTGGCCGGGAGCGCCTTGATGGCGGTGCTGGCCTGCACGCTGACGGCGTCCGGATCGGCGCCGGTGGCACGCAGAAGCGCGACGGCGACCCCCTCCCGCTGATCCATCAGCGCCTTGAGCAGGTGGGCCGGCTCCACCAGGGGATTTCCGGCCGTGGAGGCGTTCATGGCTGCAGCCGAAAGGGCCTCCTGGCTCTTGGTGGTGAATTTGACGTCCAATGCGAGCTCCTTCCGGAAAGTGAATTATCTAAGTTGAGTCTACAACGCTCAACTTTGGCCGGAGGCGCTGGCTGCCCGAGTTTGCCGACAGCGAAAACAGCCTGCCAGGAGCACGTGAATTTCCGGCGAACCACTGCCTCTGAACTGTATCCCCAGCACCCGAATCCCCCTAGGATCGGACCTGTGACCGGGACCGATGGTTCCAACGGCACGTTCGAGAGGAGCACCCGCAATGACGAAGTTCGTAGTTCTTTACAACGCACCGCAGTCCGCGCAGTCGCAGATGGCGGAGAGCTCCCCCGAGGCCGCCCAGGAGGGCATGAAGGCCTGGATGGAATGGGCAACCAGAGCCGGCGACGGCATCGTGGACATGGGAAATCCGCTCGGCGCAGGCAAGGAGGTCACCACCGCCGGAACCACTGACACCAACACCCAGGTTGGCGGGTACGGCATCCTCCAGGCCGACGACATGGACGGCGCCCTGGCGCTGCTGGAGGGCCACCCCCACCTGATGATGCCCGGCGCGAGCATCCAGGTCTACGAAGCCCTCGACATCCCCGGGATGTAAGGCCGCGCAGCCGCCGGAAAGTAAACCGGCGGGCGGCTCCCCCAAGGCGCCGCCCGCCGGTTGCCTGCTTCCCGGCGCCAGTTTCCCCGGCGCCGGCTGCTTCCCGGCGCCGGCTTCCCGGCGTCGGCTATTTCCGGAATGGGCTAGGAGCCCGGGACCCCGGAAACGCGCGTGATCCAGCTGAGATTCCGGGCAACGGACGCGTGCTCGTTGCTGTAGCCCGTGTAGTCTGCGGGGTTCTGGGCCGGCAGGATGCTGGACGTGGACAGCACGCCCGCGAGCTTGTCGTTGACGATCAGCGGGCCTCCCGAATCACCGTTGAGGGTATGGCCGCTCTGGGACCGCGTACTCACGGTCGGACCACCGGACGGATCCGAAGCCTGCCCCGAGACGGTGACGTCGGCGCTCTTAAGGAAGTAGGACATGGCGCCGGAGCCTTCGGACTGGTAGCCCCAGCCGTAGACCTTGGCGGCCGTTCCGCTCGAGGGGAAGGAACCGGACAGGCCCACGTAGCCCACTTTGGTGCCGGCTGTATCGAACGAAACCTGCGCCGCGAAGGGCGCCGCGGAGACGGAAGTGGTGTTGCCGCCGGCGATGTTCTTGTGGACCGAGCCGTCTTCTGCAGGGGCCGCGGTGGCGGCGTTCGCGGGTGCCAGCAGCACCGCGGCGGCCGCAGCGGCAAGAAGTTTGGCGATCTTCAATGCGGTGGCTCCTTCGCACTCGTGAGACGGACGGCGGGGATGTTCAACTGAGACACTACGGGCAGTTACGATGATTTGTCACATTTTGTGACCGAAGCTGTCACGCAACCGTGGCGTCACGCCGGGTAGACGGACACGGCCCCCGCCTTGATGACGAAGAAGACGGTCATGCCGGGCGAAAGGCCCAGATCGGCGGACGCGGCCGGCGTGATGTCGGCCGAAAGGTCCCCTGCGCGGACACGGATCTGGTCGCCGTGCGGCTCCAGGTCCGTGACGGCCACGGGGAACGAATTCCGCGGGCTGCCGTGTGCTTCGGTCAGGAAAACGGACACGGCCGACGGCGGGAACACGGCCACGCCTGCCTGGCCGGCAATGAAGGCGCCCGCTTCCATCGCCGAGTCGTGCTGGCCGGCGAATTCCTGCCCGGCGGCCGTCCGTACGCCGCGCTCCGTGAGGGTGCCGGCCACCAGATTGAGTCCGGCCAGCCCCGCCACGAACCGGCTGCGGGGCCGCTGCAGGACCTCGCGGGTCGGACCGGACTCCGTGACCTTGCCGTCTTCGAGGACTATCACCCGGTCTGCCAGCATGAGCGCGTCCAGGACGTCATGGGTGATGATGATCGCGCGCCGCTCCGCAAGGACCTGCTTGAGGAGACGGCGCAGCAGCGGAGCCGCGTGAATATCCAGGGCGGCCATCGGCTCGTCAAGCAGCAGCAGCTGGGGGTCGGCGGCGAGCGCCCTGGCCACGGCAACCCTTTGCGCCTGGCCGCCGGAAAGCTCCGCCGGGCGGCGGGCGGCCAGCTCGCCCGCGTCAACGGCGCCGAGCCAGCGTCGGGCCGCTTCACGTGCGTCCCGCCGCGGCGTCCCCTTGCTCCGGGGACCGAAGGCAACGTTTTCGAGCACGGTCAGGTGGGGGAAAAGCAGCGGCTCCTGGGCCAGCAGCGCGGTTCCGCGCTGATGCGGCGCCGTCCAGGCGGACCGGCCGCCGGCACGGTCGAAGAGAACCCTGCCATCCACCTCCGCCCTGCCCGAGTCAGGGTGCAGCAGCCCGGCGATGACGGCCAGCAGCGTGGATTTGCCGGCCCCGTTGGGTCCCATGATGGCCACCGTCTCCGCCGGGCCAACGCTCAGCGACACATCGAAACCGCGAGCCTCCACCGCGGCTTCCAGCCGAAACGTCACTGGACGCTCCCGCCGGAGGCGCGTGCCGCCGTCGCACGCGCTGCTGTTCCGGTTTCGCCTACAGCTCCCGGACCGCCAAGGGCGAAGGAGCCCCTGGCGGCCCCGGGCCGGCGGGGGCCGCGGTAGGACAGCGCCACCACCGTGACCGCGACGGCCACCAGGACCAGGGAAAGGGCGACGGCGGCGTCGGCGTCCGTTTCGCGCTGGAGGTAGATCTCGAGCGGGAGGGTCCGCGTCACTCCCTGCAGGCTGCCTGCGAACGTGAGCGTGGCGCCGAATTCCCCGAGTCCCCGTGCGAAGGAGAGCACGGCGCCTGAGGCCAGTCCGGGCAGGACGAGGGGCACGGTCACCCGTCGAAGCACCGTGCCTGGGCGGGCGCCGAGCGTGGCGGCCACGGCCTCGTACCTACCGCCGGCCGTCCGCAGGGCCCCCTCCAGGCTCACCACCAGAAAGGGAAGCGCCACGAAGGTCTGGGCAAGGACCACCGCGGTGGTGGAGAAGGCCACTTGGATGCCGAGGAGTTCCAGGTTCCTGCCCAGCAGTCCCTGCCGCCCGAAGGTGTAGAGGAGCGCGATGCCGCCCACCACCGGGGGGAGGACGAGGGGCAGCAGCACGAAGGACCGGAGCAGCCGCTGGCCGGGGAAGGATGCGCGGGCCAGGACGAGGGCAAGGGGCACGCCGAGGATGATGCACAGGGCAGTGCTGGCCGCCGACGTCCTGAGGCTCAGCCCCAATGCCGTGAGCGACGATTCCGAGGTAATGAGCGGGATGAACTGCGGCCAGTTGACCCTGGCGGCCATGGCCGCGACCGGCAGGAGGACCAGGAGGCCTCCGAGGGCGGCCACGGCATAGATCCATGAGGGGATCCCGGTGTAGTCAGTGCGTCTTCGGCGTAGTGCGCCGTTCCGCCGCCGGGCATTCCTCCTGCTGTGCATATGGCTGATCCTACGGCCCCGGCGGCCACCCTACGGGGCTCCGAAGCCGGCGTCGCCCAGTGTTTTCTGCCCGTCGCCGCCCGTGACCAGGGAGATGAACGCGGCCGCCAGCTCCTTGTTCCTGGTGGTGCCCACGGAGGCTATGGGGTAGGTGTTCACGGCCTGGCGCGCTTCGGCGAAGGGAATACCCTCGACCTTGTCCCCGGCGTTCTTCACGTCAGTGACATAGACCAGTCCGGCGTCGGCCTCGCCGGAGGCCACCTTGCCCAGGACGTCAGTGACCGACGATTCCTCGCTCACGGGCTTCAGCGCGGTGCCCGTTGCCTTCTCGATCTTGTCCGCCGCCGCGCCGCACGGCACCTGGCTGGCGCAGACCACCACCTTGACGCCCGGCCTGGCAAGGTCGGCGAAGGAGGTGATCGACGCCGGATTGCCTGGCGGAACGGCGATCTCAAGGGTGTTGGTGGCGAAGTTGACCGGAGCACCCACGAGCGATTGCTCCTGCAGCTTGGCCATGTTCTTGCTGTCCGCGGACGCAAACACGTCGGCCGGGGCGCCCTGGCTGATCTGGGTGACCAGGTCCGAGGAGCCGGCGAAGCTGAGAACCACCTCGGTGCCGGGGTTCCTGCTCTCGAACTCGCCGGCGAGCCTGGTGAAGACTGATTTCAAGGAAGCGGCAGCGAAGACGGTGACCTTTCCGGAAAGCTTGGAGCTTCCACCGGGGCCGGGCGCCGTGGCGTTCCCCGTTCCGGGCCCGGCCCCGGTTCCGCCGGGGGCGCCCGGGGCTCCCGGGGCGCAGGCCGACAGGGCGGTGGCAAGCAATCCGGCGGTCAGCAGCATCGCTGCGGGCAATTCGGCGGAAATTTTGCGGGCGGGTTTCATATGACGCTCTTCCCCGGCGGAGTTTCGATGATGACCGTGGTGGCTTTGACTACTGCGGTGGCCACGGACCCGAGTTCCAGCCCCAGCTCCCGGACGGCCTCGCTGCTCATGAGGGACACCACCCGGAACGGCCCGCACTGCAGCTCCACCTGGGCCATGACCTTGTCCGCCGTGATGCCCGTGACCAGGCCCACGAAGCGGTTGCGTGCCGAACTGCCCGCCCTGGCAGGATCCTCCGGAAGGCTCGCCTGCTTCTTGGCCAGCCGGGCGAGCTCCAGCCCGTCTACGGCCAGCCGCCCCGCAGAGTCTCTGAGCGGCGTCAGGCTGCCGCCCTCGGTCCACCGGCGGACGGTGTCGTCACTGACACCGAGGAACCGGGCAGCCTCGGAAACGCGAATCATTGTCATTCGACTACTTTATTCCAGATTTGCGGACAGGATGAAGTCATATATCCGCAAATGCGGATTGGGCCTTGGCCGGGCCGCTCCGGCCTGGACAACTCACCTGGCCGGCCAGACGGCGCTTTCCCAAGTTTCCGGCTATGGTCCCGGCCTCGGCACCGGCGTTAGTCTGGGGGCCTACGTTAGTCTGAGGGCCTAGTAGTTGCTCCGCCCGTGCCCGGTGCCTGATCAACGGCATCAGGTTCCGTTCTGTGATGTGAGGGATCATGCCTGGACCGTCGAGACAGCGAATGTGGTCCGGCGTCGTTCCGGCAGCCCTTCTGGCCCTTGCCCTGCTGCTGGCTGGGTGCCAACCCGGACCGCCGCAGCCGCCGCCGTCGAGTCCGCCCGTCACGTCCGGTTCGCCGGGCACGTCCAGTCCCTCCGCAACGTCCACTTCCTCCGAACCGGCAGTGCCAACGGCCCACTTCACCGCCCAGGGCGACGTGGGAGTCAGCACCGGAGCCAGGAAAGTCCTGGACACGATCGCCGGGCTCCGGCCGCAGCTGAACCTGGGTCTCGGGGACTACTCTTACGAAGCCGGGCTCGAGCAGGAATTCTGCGACATGGTCACGGGCAAGCTGGGCACGGATTTCCCCTATCAGGTGGTCACCGGGAACCACGAAAGCGACGGCCACGACGGCGACATCGCCAACATCGTCAAGTGCCTGCCCAACAAACTGCCTGGCCTGCAGGGTGAGTACGGAACGCAGTGGTATGTGGATTATCCGGAGCAAAAGCCCTTGGTGCGGTTCATCATGGTGTCTCCGGGCATCGAGTTCCATGACGGAAATACCCTGAATTACTCGCGAAACAGCGAGCGCTGGAAATGGACCGCAGACGCCCTGGACGGTGCGAAGTCGCGGAACATTCCCTGGACAGTCGTGGGAATGCACACCCCCTGCCTCAGCGTGGGTAAATACCACTGCCAGGCCGGGCGGAACTTCACCAACATGCTGATGGAAAAGAAGGCGGACCTGGTGCTAACAGGCCATGACCACCTGTACCAGCGCAGCCACCAGCTGGGCGGCGGCCCCGGGTGCCCGGCACTGGTGCCTGATGCCTTCTCCAGCGGCTGCATCACCGATTCCGACGCAAGCATGGTCCAGGGCGAGGGAACGGTTTTTGCGACCGTGGGAACAGGCGGAGCGGGGCTCTACGACGTGCGGGATGACGATTCCGAAGCCAGATACTTCGCCGCCTGGTCCGGCAGGAACCGTGACCCTGCCCTCGGCACGCTGGACGTGACGGCCACCGCAGACCGGCTTGCCGCCAGGTTTGTCCCGGCAGAGGGGTACACGTTCACCGACGCCTTCAGCATCGAACGGAAATAGCCTCTTCAGCGGATAGCGCCACTTACCCGGTCCGGACGAGCAGTCCGGAATCGTCAGCCCGACAGGTCGGTCCGGACGGGGTCAGCCTTTCGTCCAGATGGCGATCCAGTCGAGGTAGACGTGCCCGGCCGTGGCCGGCGCCGGGCAGCGCGGCAGGCAGGACTCGGTCTGCAGGATGTAGTGCATGGGCGTGTTCGGCACCCTGGTAGTTCCCGCTCCGAGCGAGACGCCGTCCAGGAAGAACTCGACCTTCCCCGGGCTCCACTCAATCGTGGCGACGTGCCACGTGGTGAACATGGCGTGCGACCTGATCAGGTCAGAGTCCGTCGGACTGTTACTGAGGCGGTGCACGGCTCCATAGAAGGACGTGGCGAGATCACCTTCGGGGTAGTCGATCTCGCCATCCCTCGGCCACACGCCGCTGTCCGGCCACAGAAGCCAGGCCGCTTTGAAACCCGGAAGGGCATCGGCCTTGAACCTGACCGAGAATCTGCCATAGAGCAGGCTGTTTGCCCGGTGCGGATTCAACGTGTTGTTCGGAATCTTGGGCGTGGGCGCGGCGCCCATGGAGATGCCTTTCTCCGAATGGAGGAACCAGTCCAGCATGCCGTTCCTGACACTGAGCACCTTGGTCGGGTAATAGCGGGAGTTCTTCCCCTTTTGACCGGCCGTGTCCGGCGTCCCGTCCTTGTACCCCGCGCTCCAATTGGCGTCGTAGGCCGGGCCGGGAAAGGCGCCGACGGGAACGTCTCCGCTGTTGAAATCCTCCCGAAAGACCTGTTTCCATCCAGGCAGGTCGCCCACCGGCAGCTTGGCCGTGAGCGGGTTGATCGGGGGCACGGCGTTAGCCCGCGGGGCGGCAGGAGGCGCCGCGCTGGCGGGCGGCTTCACCGGGGCCGCGGTGGCGCGGAGCGGGTTGGCCGTAGGCGCCGTGGTGGCCGTCGGGGCAGCGGACGGGACCGTTGTGGCGGACGGGTCCACGGGCGGCAGCTCTCCGAGCGGCAGCCTCTGCGCTTCCGTGGCGACGGGCCCGCACGCCGTCAGCATCACCACCGTGGCGAGCACGGCCATATGCCGGAGGCCCGGGCGGCGGAGAGGACTCACGGGACGGCTCCCGCGCTCAGAGATACGCATGAGGAAAGTGTGGCATCAGAGACTATGTGTCTCCAAGGTTCTGCCGACCCCCAAAACTGGGGTTGCTTCAAGGAACCCCAAGCTTTTTACAAGTTGCCGAAACGAACATGTACCAGGGGGAGTGCAAGCAAGTTGCCCACGCCGCAGCAGCGAGCGCTTTGGTCTACTTCCCGGTGAATAGCCGGGAGGGCTGCTGTGGTGGCAAAAGCAAACAACTCCATGAGTGGTGAGGCTAGTGACCATCCCTATACTTGTTTCCAATCTGCGCGCACCGGATTCGGTGCCACCCCCCGTGGCCTCCGTCAGCGTGGTGATACCCACCCTGAACGAGGCCATGAACCTCCCTTGGGTCCTTCGACGCATGCCCTCTTATGTGGACGAAGTGGTGATCGTTGACGGACGTTCCCTGGACAGCACTGTCGACGTCGCCCGTGCCCTCCGCCTCGACGTCGTGATCGTTTCGGAGCCGCACGCAGGCAAGGGTGTGGCCATCCGGGCCGGGTTCGCCGCTGCTTCCGGGGACATCATCGTCATGCTGGACGCTGACGGGAGCATGGACCCCCAGGAGATCGGCTGGTTTGTTTCGCCGCTCCAGCACGAGTTCGACTTCGTCAAAGGCTCGCGCTACGTCACGGGCGGAGGCTCGGACGACATCACCCTGTTGCGCAGCACCGGCAACAGGGCATTGACCGGGCTGGCCAACATTGTGCTCCACAGCAACTACTCGGACCTCTGCTACGGCTACATTGCCATGCGCCGCGAATGCCTTGAGATCCTGGAGTTGGAATCGGACGGCTTTGAAATCGAGACGGAGCTGATTGTCCGGGCTTCCCGGGCGGGGCTTCGGATTGCCGAAGTGCCGAGCAACGAACTCACTCGGATCTCCGGCAACTCGAACCTCCACACCTTCCGCGACGGGTGGCGGGTACTGCGGACCCTCGCCCGCGAATGCATCGGGTGGGACGCGCCCACGGCCGGCGCCCGGGCCGAGGCCCTGAGACGAGTGAAATACAAGTACCCCAGCATCTCCCTCCCCCATGTTCCGACGGATCCCCAGACGGTCCTGGGACTCATGGCGGGTGAATGAGATGTATCACTCCGAAGGACTGCCGGCCGTTTCCGTGGTGATCTGCTCCTACACGGAAGACCGCTGGGACATGCTGATGGCCGCCGTCGAATCCGTCCGCGCCCAAACGGTGCCGCCCCAGCAAACGATCGTCGTTGTCGACTACAACGTGGACCTCTATAAGAGGCTCATCTTCACGGTTTCGGATGTGGTGATCCTGGAAAATACCGGCCCCAAGGGCCTGTCCGGCGCCCGCAACACCGGAGCCGCCGCCGCCACCGCCGGCATCGTCGCCTTCCTTGACGACGACGCCGAGGCGGCACCGGACTGGCTGGAACGGCTGACCGCACTGTACGACGACCACGATGTGCTGGCGGTCGGCGGACGGGTTGTGCCGATGTGGGAAACACAGCGTCCCGCACACTTCGCCGAGGAGCTCGACTGGATTGTCGGCTGCTCGTACCGCGGCCTGCCCAAGGTCGCGGCAGAGGTCCGCAACGTCATCGGCGCCAACATGTCGTTCCGCTCCGAGGTCCTGGACGTCGTGGGCGGGTTCAACACCGCACTGGGCCGCCAGAATTCCCTGCCGCTCGGCTGTGAGGAGACGGAGATCTGCATCAGGGCGGTCATCGGTTCCCCCGGCGGCCGCGTGGTGTACGAACCTGCGGCCCTGGTGCACCACTTCGTCCCTGTTCAGCGGGGCACGTTGAACTACATGTTGCGCCGCGCCTGGTCCGAGGGCATATCGAAGGCCCAGGTCAGCAAGATTGTGGGGCATAAGCGGGCGCTCGGACCCGAACGCCGGTATGTCCGCCGGGTGTTGCCGCGCGCGGTGGCCCGGGGAATCCTGGACCAGCTCCGGGGGAAAGACCCTGCAGGCTTCCGCCGGGCAGCCGCCATCATCGCGGTGCTCGCAGTGACAACCTGCGGGTACCTGCGTGGACGCAGCCTTCCGGCTGCGCCGGCAGGCCCGGCAGCCGGACCACACGCACCGCACACCAGCTGGAGGGAAATCAATTGATGCGCACGTTCCTGTTCCACCTCCCCGTCCACCGCACCGGAACAGCCGGATTACGTCGGCCATGAGCCAGCCTGAAAAAGACGTGATGAGGGAATCAGTCCCTTCAGCGGGTGCCACCTTCGATGTCCACGGCCTCGTGGGCATCGACGTGGCCCCGGGCACGCCCGGCGAATCACAGTTGCGGGACATGCTTGCCCCGTTCCTGGGCGGATCCCGCGCACCGTTGCGGCTGCACATCAGCGGCGAAACGACGGCGGTGGCGGACCAGTCGCACGCCGAGGACGCGTACCGCTTCACCGCGGACTCGCTGTACCTTCCCGCCGACCGTGTGCAGATCATCGAAACCCGGGACGGCTATGCCATCCAGGGGAGCGGCGAACTGCTGACGGCCGTCATCCCGCTGCTTGACCGTCTCTGCATCAGGGAAAACGCCGCCATGGTCCATGCCGCAGTGGTGGACTACCGCGGTTCCGGGGTCCTTCTGCCCGCATGGGGCGGAGTGGGCAAGACCAGCACCGTCGCCAAGCTCGTTGCGATTCCCGGCGTTCGATTCATGGCGGATGACTGGGCCTTCCTGGACGCAGACGGCAGGCTCATGGGCTACGCGAAACCGATGTTCCTCAAGCCCCATCACCGGACCATCTACCCGGACGTCTTCAGCGGCGCCCGGAAGCCCCTGGCGCCTGGTTGGCTCACGAATTCCGTGGCCAAGCTGGCAACGGCCGTCCATCCGGTGATCGTCAGGTATCCCAAGACCGCGGCGTTCACGCGCCGCTGGTCCCCGGAACACCGGATGGTCCATCCGGAAGAGGTCTTCGGTGCGGACCGCATCTCATCAGGAGCCCTCACCCGGCTGGCAATGTTCCTGGAACGGTACGACGGCTCCGATGCCCGGCACGAGGTGCGCAGCCCCGACTGGATGACCTCCCGCATCGTGGGGAATTTCCACTCGGAACTGCCCATGGTCTCGCGCCGGCTCATCGAGGCCCTGGGCGCCACCGGGCTGGTCCCCCTCGAGGAATTCTTCAGCCAGAAGGCAGCCGTGGTGCGGCGGGCCCTGGAGGACGTCCCGTGCTCCCTTCTGCGGATCCCCGCCTCATGGTCCGCGGACCGGACCTCGGACTACGTTGCGAACCTGGTCAGTTCCAAGCTGGAGGAATGAGATGCGGGGCCACGTGAGCGATCTTGAGGTGTCCGTGGTGGTTCCCGCGCGGAACGCCGCCGGATGGCTGGGCGAGTGCCTGGAGTCCATCCGCAGCGAGAGGCCCCGGGAAATCATCGTCGTGGACGGCTGTTCGACGGACGCCACGGCCGAGATCGCACGCTCACTCGGGGCCCGCGTCATCTCCGACGAAGGCCGCGGACTGCCCGCTGCCCGGATGCTCGGCGTCCAGAGCGCCAGCTGCGATCTCGTGGCGCTCATCGATGCGGACGTCGTGGTTCCGCCGGGCGGCTTGGGCGGCCTCCTGGACGAATTCAAGGTCTGCGGCTACGACGGACTGCAGTTCGGGCTTGTCAGTGAGAGTGACGGTCCCGGCTACTGGGGCGCGGCGCTGGCCTGGCACCACAACCACAGCCGCGTCCGCTCGTGGTTCGGGGTCTGCGCCACCCTCATGCGCAGAAAGGTGCTGCTGTCCGTCGCCTTCGACGACACCTTCCGCTCGGGCGAGGACATCGAACTGAGGATCCGGCTCAAAGAGGCCGGCTACCGGCTGGGCGTCTCCAGCACCACCGCGGTGCGCCACAGGTTCGCCGACACGTTCGATTTCGCCCGCGACCAGTGGCTCCAGGACGGCGCCGGAATGGCCCGCACCATCCGCAAGCACCCTGCCCGAGCCGGCTGGATGCTGGCATTGCCCCTGCTGGCCACGGTTCGGGGCATGGGCTTGTCCCTGCTGCACGAGCCGCGCTTCCTCCCCTACTGGGCCGGTTTCATGCTCTATAACTACGGGGCCATGTTCGGCGAGATCCTGCGACCTCGGGGCGCCGGGCTGTCCGTGGGCGGCAACACCGCCTGGCTCACGGCCGCCAGGGTGGTCCCCATGGTGACGGGCTTCCTTTTCTGGGCACTCGCGGCGCTCATGCTGCACCCGGATCAAATCGGCATGGGCTCCGCCGTGATGGCCGCCGCCCTGCTGACCGTTCAGTTCGGAATGCTCGGTGTCGGGCAGGCGACGCTCACCCTCCTCCCCGGACAGTCCGACGGCGGACGCCGCCTGATTGCCAGCAGCCTGCTGACCGTTGGGGTCTCCACCGTCGTCGTGGCCGGCGCCGTGGCGGGCGTGACGTTCGCGCTGGGTTCGGGCGTCGGCCTGGCCTGGCACGACCCCGTCGTGACGGCCATTTTCGTGGCGACAGCCGTTTTGGCTGCCGCCGCCTACCAGCTGGACCATGTGGGAGTCGCACAGGAGCGCGCCGACCGAGCCCTGGTCCGGAGCCTCGTGCAAAGCCTGGTGCAGCTCGCCGCCCTGGGCGGCGCACTGGCCACCGGGCTCCGCGAACTGACGGTAGTGGTGGGTGCCGTAGGTGCCGGCGCCCTGGCCAGCGTGCTCGTGGGACTGCGCCAGCTCCGCCGCGCGGGCGTATCGCCTGACTGGAGGGGCGGGCTCAGGCCCGGTCCCGCCGTCGCACTGCTGAAACCGGGACTTCCGAACCACGCCCTGATGCTCGCGGATCGCGCCCCCGGCTATCTGCTTCCGCTGATCGTTGCCGCGACCCTCGGCCCGGCCTCGACTGCCTCCTGGTACATCGTGTGGATGATGGCCTCAGCCGTCTTCTTTGTCCCGCAATCCGCCGGATTCTCGCTGCAGACCGCGCTTGCCGGAGTCCGGCCAAAACCGGGCCTGGTATCCTCGGCACTCAGGGCCAGCCTGGCCCTCACGCTCGCGGCCGGGGCCATCCTGCTCCTGGCCGGACCTTCCCTTCTGGGCTTCCTTGGCCCGCAATACGCGGCGGCCTGGATTTTGCTGCCCGTCCTGGTGCCGGCGCTGCTTCTGAGCTGCGTAACCCAGGTCTACTACGGCCTGTGCCGCGCGCGCGGGCGCCTCGTCGAGGCCACGGGCGTGGCTGTCCTCGCTGCCGCCCTGGTGGTGGCGCCTGCCGCATTCACCGCCCAGGAGTACGGCCTTACCGGAGTCTCTGTGCTGTGGTCCGCTGCCCAGGCGGCGGCCGCGCTGATCGCCATTTTCCGCCTCAGAAAGCTGAGCTTAGCCCTGCCCGCCGCTGACCCCGTCGAGGTTCCGCCAGCGGCACTCAACCAGTCGACTGGAATCGAGAAACCATGACACCCGAACCCACTCCGTCCGCACCACCGACGGCTCCTCTGTCCCCCGCACCCCACCGCCACACCGACACGAAGCACGGCGGGGCCAAGCACGGCGATGGGCGTCATGACGGCAAGCACGGCGATACCAAGCATGCCGAAATCAAGCACAGCGGCGCCAAACACGGCGGCACTGTTCCTCCCGCCGTCGTCCGTCATGAATCGTCGCGTCCCTGGCAGCTGGCCGCCCTGGCCGGACTGGCCGCGGTAGCCCTGGCGCTGGGAATCTGGAGCCTGCTGAGCGTGGATCCCGCGCGGATCGGCGGGACGGGGCTCGTCGAGGCACTTCCGCCCGTCTACTTCGTCGCCCTCGCACTCAGCCTGGCCGGGTTCGTGGCCACACTGAATCTGCGCCGGTACACGCCGGCGCTGCTGGCCGGCCAGGTCGTGGTCCTGGTGGTCATCCTGCATGCGGCGGATCCCATCGTTCACGGCCTGCCCCGCCTCGAGGCCAGCTACCGGCACCTCGGCATTGCCGACCACATCGCAAAGTCCGGCCAGCTGGACCCGAATCTTGATGCGTACTTCAACTGGCCCGGCTTCTTCGATCTCCTGGGGCTGCTGTCCGGCGCCACCGGAGTCCGGGACCTCATGGGCCTCGCGACGTGGGCGCCCCTGGGAATCAACCTGCTGCTGCTGGCGCCGCTGCTGGCGCTGGCAACGAGACTGACCTCCCAGCCACGGCAGGCGTGGGCCGGCGTCTGGATTTTTTACCTGACCAGCTGGGTCGGGCAGGACTACCTGTCCCCCCAGGCGTACGCCTTCATGCTCCTTGTCACCCTGCTCGCCTGCCTCCTGAGCGTGTTCAGCGGATGGGCCTGGCCCACCGGCAGCAAGCCGTTTACAAGATCGCTGGCCCACACCGTGGCCAAACTTGACCCCACGGTGCCCCACCAGGGCATGGCGAGCCCTCCTCCGGCGGACGCGGCCGTCCTGCTGGTGGTCTGTGCGGGGTTCCTCGTGGCCATGACGGCTTCGCACCAGCTCACACCCTTCGCGGTGATCCCCGTCCTGGCGCTCTTCGTCCTGACCGGCCGCCTGCGCCTGCGCTACCTGCCCATCCTCGCCGCGGTCCTGCCGATCGGCTGGCTGGTGTTCGTGGCCTCCGCCTACTTCGAGGGTCACTTGCCCCAGCTGTTCGGATCGTTCGGCGATGTCCAGGCAAACACCCTCGGCGCCGTAACACACCGCGTCAACGGCAGCGAGGACCACGTGATGGTGGTCTACACGCGGCTGGCCGAAGTGGCGTTCGTCTGGGTCCTGGCCGCAGTGGGGGCCATCATGGCCCACAGGCGGCGGACCGCCTGGCTCACCGCGGCGGTGGGGGCGCTGGCACCGCTGGCCCTGATTCCCGGCCAGCCCTACGGCGGCGAGCTGCTCCTTCGCCTCTACCTCTTCAGCCTGCCGTTCGCGGCCTGCCTCGCCGTGCTGATCCTGATACCGGACAGGCAGGGCGCGCCCGGCTGGAAACGGACCATTGCGCTGCTGGTGCTGGGATCGCTTCTGGCCACCGCCACCGTGGTGACCCGCTACGGCAATGACAGCATGGAGAAATTCACGCCGGAAGAAGTCGCCCTGGTCAACCGGCTCTACGCGACAGCCCCGGCAGGATCAATCCTCATCGAAGCGGTACATGACACCCCGTGGCAGTTCCAGAAGTACTCCGAGTACGACTACCGGGAGCTTCTGTCGATCCAGCCACGGCCCGACGCCGCCCCGCTGACGTGCGATTCAACGAACAGGATAGCGCAGCGGACAGGCGCCTACCTGATCATCACAACAAGCCAAAAACGGGCCGCGGAACTTCTCGAGATAACGCCACCCGGGGATCTTGACCACTTCATTGCGACGTGCGGCGCCAGCCCCGGCTGGACGAAAGTGTTCGATGAGGCCGGCGGCGTGGTCTTCCACATCAAAGGAGCAGGCAATGGCATTTGATCGAAAGTACGTGACGTATGCGGTGGGCGGCATCGCCGTCGCCGCGATACCGCTCTCATTCTTCGGGCCGGAGGGACTGAGGCTGGTGGTGATCGGCCTGCTGATGCTGGCAGGACCCGGCACGGCCCTGGTCATGCTTCTTCGGTTCGGCCCGCCGGACGGTCCCGAAACGCGCAGTATGCTCCCGCTGGCTGTGTCCATTGCCGTGGCTTCCAGCCTCGCGCTCTCCACAGTCGTCGCCACGGCCATGGTCTTTTCGCGGACCTGGTCCCCGCCGGTGGCGGTGTGCCTCCTGTCGCTGGTCACCCTGGGCCTGCTGGCGCTCGACGCCAAGCGGACCCGCGGATCCCTGGCAGGTGCGCGATGATCATCTTCCTGACAGGATTTGCCACCGTCGTGGCATTGGTTACGTGTGATGCCTTGCGCCTAGTTCGGCCGGACGCCCCGCTGCCGAAAGCCGCGGTATACACCGCTGCGGCCCTCCTTTCCCTAATCTGCGTCTCGCTCTTGGGCAAGCTGATCCAGCTGCTGTGATGGCGTCTCGCTCCTGGCACGGCCTCCCCGGCCGCTGGGCCGCGACCGGCCCAGCGGCCGGTTACTAAGACACGAACAAGATAGTGAGGACTAACAAATGAGCAAGTTGAAAAAATTGGGCACAGTAGGCACCGTCGGCGTGATGTTGTCCGGTGGCCTGATTTTCGCCTCGTCACAGGTCGCCAGCGCCGTCACGTGCAACCCCAACACCGCCACACCAACCAGCACGCTGCCCGGCACAAACGTGGTGGCCGCCACAAGCTTCGAAGGTTCGATCGCCCCCTTCGTCAAGAGCACTTCGGGAACTGGAACGGCCAACATCTCCAGCTCCCAGCACCACACCGGGCTGTGCTCAGTCAAGCTCCATGTGACCGCTGATTCCGGATCTGTCGCCAAAATGTCAGTGGCGCTGAAGTCGGGCACCAAGATAGCCAGCGCTGACGGCTGGTTCAACATCACCACCGCAGGGGTGGCCGGAAACGACGTCCCGTACCTCCGGTTCTTCTCGGGCAGCACCCGGATCGCGGATATCTACCGCTACAACAGCAACGGGCAGCTCTGGCTGCGCGTCACCGCACCGAACGGGACTTTCACATACACCAAGCTGAAGTCCTCCAGCATCCCGTTGAACACCTGGCACCGGGCCCAAATGACGGTGACCGCCAGCGGCAGCCAATCCACGATCAAGGTGTGGTTCGACGGCGCAGCTGAGTACTCCAGCAGCTCCGTAAACCTCGGCGTCACGAGCTTGAGCACAGTGCAGCTGGGTGCCGAGCACTCCCGCCAGATGGGAGACGAATACATCGACGACGTCGTAGTCAGGGCGTCGTAGGGTCCGTCCCGCGCGAATTCCAGAACGGCAGGCGGCAGCTAGGCCGCCTGCCGGGAACCCCAGGGGCCCGGGGACTAGACTTCCTCCATGGCCGTATACTTGGATCCGCCTCTCTGGCCTGCGCACGGAACACACTTTTCGCACCTGATTTCGGACACCTCGCTGGCGGAACTGCACGCGTTTGCCGCCGCGGCCGAGATCCCCGAACGCGCGTTCGACGGCGACCATTACGATGTGCCCGAGCACCGTTACGACTCCCTCGTGGCGGCGGGCGCCATTCCCGTGGAGGCCCGGGTCCTGGTCCGGAAGCTGATCGCCAGCGGACTCAGGATCCCCGCCCGCGAGCGCAATAAATCGCTGAAAACTCCGTTGCTGAACCGCTGGAACGCGGTGATGGCCGGCCACGATGCCCTTTTCCTGGACCTTCTTGACCGCTGGAGCGAGAGCCACCGCCGGTACCACGGCTGCACGCACCTGCTGGCGGTGCTTGAGGCGCTGGACCTGCTCACCGAACCCGCGGAACCCCCGCGGACCGTGGTGCTCGCTGCCTGGTTCCACGACGCCGTCTACCGGGGCTCCGCCGGCATGGACGAGGAGGAATCGGCTCGGCTCGCCGAGCTCAGGCTCACCGACGCGGGCCTCCCCGCCGGTGACGTCGCGGAGGTGGCACGGCTGGTCCGCCTGACCTCTGACCACCAACCTGAGGCCGGGGACGACGACGGCGCCCTCCTGTGCGACGCGGACCTGTCCGTTCTCGGCGGCGAACCGGAGCCCTACGCCAGGTACGTGGCCGCCGTCCGGGAAGACTACGCGCACATTGGCGACGCCGACTTCGCGGCCGGCCGGGCCGCCGTCGTCCGCGGGCTGCTGGAACTCGAGCCGCTGTTCCACAGCCGCCGCGCCCGCGAGCTGTGGCTGGATGCCGCGCGGCGGAACCTCCGGGGCGAACTGGAGTCAGCAGGCCAGTGACGGCGCTGGCTGACCCGGCCGCCGGAGGGCATGCCGGACGCTATGCGGCCGACCTCACGTGCGCTTCCAGCCGGTCAAAGGCCTCGCCCCAGCCGCGGCCGTGGCCGTCCCGGCTCTCCACGGATTCGAAGGGGCCCTGGGTGAAGGTCATCCGCGTGCCGCCGGGCTCCTCCTCCAGCTCGATGGCCACCTCCGTCTCGTAGCCTCGCGTGCCGTCTTCGTTGTCCCAGGCGTAGGTGAATTCGAACGTGGTTGGCGGATCGATGCGCGTATGGATGCCGCTCCACCAAAGGCGCTGGCCGGTCTCCTCCTGGACCATGCAGGCCCGGTAGCGTCCGCCGACTTCGAAGTCGGTCTCGATGGTCTCCCGCGGGACGCGGAACCCGTGCGGCCCCCACCATGCCGGCGCCTGGTCAGGATCCGTCAGGGCCGACCACACCGTCCGGATGGGCGCCTCGAAGTGGCGGGTGATGACCACCATCAGCTCGTCCGGCGGCGTGGCTTGAGGGGTCTCGGTTTGAGCCGGGCTGGATTGCATCGGGGTAAGTTGTTCAGACATTTTGCTCTTCCTCGCTATCCGTGATCTGGATTCTCTTCAGGTGGGCATCCAGCTTGTCGAAGCTGGCGTCCCAGAAGCGGCGGTACGTCTCCATCCACTGCGTGGCAGCGCCGAGCGGCGCGGCTTCCAGGCGGCTGGAGCGCCATTGCGCGGAGCGGCTGCGCGAGATCAGTCCGGCGGCTTCCAGGACCTTCAGGTGGCGGGAGACGGCCGGGAGGCTGATCTCAAAAGGCTCCGCGAGTTCGTTGACCGTGGCATCCCCCTCGGCGAGGCGCGCCAGGATGGCCCGCCTCGTGGGGTCCGCCAGGGCAGCGAAGATCATGCTGAGCTGATCATTAGCCATTCATTGCCAGTCTGTCAGCGGTAGCTGGTGACGAACGGTGTGCTGGTGGGGACTATCTGCTTGCCCAGCGGCATCAGCGAGACCGGTATGAGCTTCAGGTTGGCGATGGCCAGCGGAATCCCGATGATCGTGATGGCCATCGCGAACGCCGTCACAACATGGCCAATCGCTATCCAGATGCCGGCCACGAAGAGCCAGATCACGTTTCCCAACAGCGTAAAGACGCTGTTGCCTCCCGGCTTGTCCACCACCATGCGGCCGAACGGCCACAGCGTGTAGGAGGCGATCCTGAACGACGCAATGCCCCACGGAATGGTGACAATGAGGAGGCAGCAGATGACGCCGGCGACGAAGTAGCCAATCGCCAGCCAGAGTCCGCCGAACACCAGCCAGATGATGTTGAGTAGGGTCTTCATGAATTCATTCTCCCCGCATCAGCGTGTTTAACCGATGCGTTAATTAACGAATAAGTTAAATATCCCACAGCCGGCGACGGCGGTCAAGAGTCAATTTCCTAGGACTTCGCCGCGGCAACGAACGCGCGGATCTTCGCCGGATCCTTGACTCCCCGGGAAAGTTCGACGCCGGAGGAGACGTCCACGCCCCATGCCCCCGCAGCCCGGGCTGCTTCTGCGACGTTGGCCGGATCCAGGCCACCGGCAAGGAGCCATTGCCGGCCCTCAAGGCCCCTGGCGCGCACGGAGCCGTAGTCCCAGGCCTCGCCCGAGCCGGGAACGGCGGCGTCGATCAGCAGCATCTCCTCGCCCCAGCTGGCGAAAGCGTCCGGCGCGTCATCCATCGTGACGGCCCGGATTACCTTCATGCCGGCGTCGTGCGCTGTCTTGACGTCCTCCGGAGTGCGGGCGCCGTGCAGCTGGATCCAGCCCAGGCCCGCGGCGCGGGCAATGGCCACGGCATCCGCCGTCGGCTCGTGGCGGAAAACGCCGACGGCGGCAACGCCGTCCGGAACCTCGCTGAGCAACTTGGTGACCTGCGCCGGAGACACCGCCCGAGGACTGGCCGTCAGGACGAAACCCACCGCGTCGGCTCCAGCGTCCACTGCCTCGCGGATGGATTCAGGGGTACTCAGCCCGCACACTTTGACGAACATTAACCGGCTCCTTGTAGTTGATCTGTCCCCAAATGACGGTAGCAATACTGCGCCGACTTTACGCGGAGCGGAAGGGGCGGGCAACGGCAACGGACCCGGCGGGCGGAACGGGCTGCTGCCGCAAAACGGGCCCGGGCCGGGCTAGGCTGGGCGGATGGAGATCATCCGCTTCGCAGACCTCAGACCCCAACCGTGGCGGAACGGGGGCGGGGTCACCCGGGAGCTGGCCAGCCACCCCCGGGCCGCCTCGGCCCAGGACGGCGTGTGGGACTGGCGCGTCAGCATCGCCGACGTCACCAAAGCCGGAGACTTCTCGCCCTTTCCGGGCATGGAGCGCGTGCTGACGGTGATAGACGGCGAGCTCCTGCTGCTGACCGTCGACGGCGGCGAGCACCCGCTTGAGAAGTACCGGCCCTTCCGGTTCTCGGGCGAAGCTGCGTCCTCAAGTGCCCTGCCCACCGGCGACATCCGCGACCTGAACGTCATCGCCCGCACCGGAGCGTTCAAGGGCTACACCTCGATCGTGGAGCTCTCGAAGAAGCGCGCGCATCCCGTATTCGAGGGGCAGCTCGGCATCTTGCTCCAGGGCCAGGCCACCGTCACCACAGCCGTCACCACAGCGGAACCCGCAGCCGAATCCGCCCCGGCGCCAGGTGAACCGGAGGCACTCAACCGCTACGACGCCGTCGTGGGTTCAGACACGCAGACGCCCGAAATCCTGGGCCGCGGGTTCCTGGCTGTTGTGTCCATCGATCCGGTGGCAGGCTAGCCTACGCTTGCTTACCTGAGCCTTTCCACACTGGTCCCCCACTGTGCCCGAACCTAGACTCGGTGCCATGACCAAATCAAAGTTCAACGATCTCCTGTCCCTCCAGATCGGCAACGAATTCTCGGCCTCCCAACAGTACGTGGCTGTGGCCGTCTGGTTTGACAACCAGGACCTCCCCCAGCTGGCCAAGTACTTCTACCGGCAGTCGGTGGAGGAACGCAACCACGCCATGATGATGGTCCGGTACATGCTTGACCGCGACGTCCCCGTGGAGATTCCCGGGGTCCCCGCAGTCCGCAACGACTTCGCGTCCGTCACGGAACCGCTCGCGCTCGCGCTGCAGCAGGAAAAGGAAGTCACGCGCAGCATCGAAGGCCTGTTCCGCGCCGCCCGCGCAGAGGACGACGCCCTGGGTGAACAGTTCATGCTGTGGTTCCTGAAGGAGCAGGTGGAGGAAGTCGCCGCGATGACCACGCTGCTGAACATCGCCGAACGCGCGGACAACCTCTTCGACATCGAGAACTACATAGCCCGTGAAACCATCGGCGACGGCGGCCGTGATTCGTCGGCCCCCGAGGCCGCCGGCGGCACACTCTGACGGCGGGCGGCCCGCACCGCGCGCGCCGGCGAGCTGTGCCACCAACGGTGGCCGCCGCCGTCGGGCGTTGCTAGGCTGACAACCAAGGTCCCGTTCGGCGGACCTCCGGACGACGGTTCAGTACCCGGCACGCGACAAGACTGGCCAAGGAGCTGTCATGTCGTGGTTAATCCTCATTCTCTCGGGCGCGCTGGAGGCCGTGTGGGCCGCCGCGCTGCGCCGCGCGTCCCGGTCCTCGGGCCGGCGCCGGATCGCACCCATGGCCCTCTTCCTCGCCTCGGCCGCGGCCAGCACCGCCGGCCTTGCCGTCGCGATGCAGTCCATTCCCACCGGAACCGCGTACGCGGTGTGGGTCGGCGTGGGCGTAGTGCTGACGGCCGTCTATGCGATAGCCGCCAAAGTTGAACGGCCGACGGCGGCGCGCATCCTGCTGCTCGCCGGGATCGCCGCGTGCGTGGTTGGCCTGAAGGCGGTGGCGTGATGCTTGCGAAGCCCGCTACGGCCTGGTTCATCCTGCTCGCCTCGGCCGTCCTGGAGGCTGTCTGGGCCACCGCGCTGGGCCAGTCCGACGGCCTGACCCGGCCGCTGCCGACGGTCATTTTCGCCGTGACCGCCGCGCTCAGCCTGCAGGGCCTGGGCATGGCGGTGAAGACCATCCCCCTCGGCACCGCCTACGCCGTCTGGGTGGGGATCGGCGCGGCCCTGACCATCGGCTGGGCCATGGCCACCGGCGTCGAGCCCTTCAGCCTCCTCAAGGTGCTGTTCATCGCCGGGATCGTGGGATGCGCTGCGGGACTCAAAAGGCTGCCGGCCGGCCGCGGTCACGGGAAGGGCCACGCCGGGGATCAGCCGGCCACGGAGGCGGAGCAGTCGCCGTCCCCCGCGGAAACTCCCCACGTTTGAGGAAGTACGACGGCGTGTCCCCCGGGACGCGCCGTCGTAACGGGCACGCCGCATTCAAAGCCGGGGAGATTCAGCGGCCGGTCCCGGAGAGAGTTGTCGGAATACCTGCCCGACCTCCTTGGTTCTTGGCTGGGACGGCACTTCCCTAGAGATGGAGATTGAGATGACGAACAACTCGGCAGCATCGGTTCACCTGGGCGACGGCCTCACGGTCAGCCCCCTCGGGTTCGGCGGCATGGCCCTCACTCCCGTGTACGGCGAAGTTGACCCGGCCGAGGCGCTCCGGACGCTGCAGCATGCGGTGGACGCGGGCATCACCTTCATCGACACGGCGGACATCTACGGCGGCGGCAGCAACGAGGAGCTGATCGCCAAGCTGCTCAAGGACCGCCGCGGCGACGTCCAGCTGGCCACGAAGTTTTCCCTCGTGGGCTCGCCGTCCACCGGCTACACCGACATCCGCGGGGACGCAGCGTATGTCAAGGAGGCCGCCGACCGCAGCCTCCGGCGCCTCGGCACGGATGTCATCGACCTCTACTACATGCACCGCCGGGACGTCCGGGTTCCCCTCTCGGAGACGGTGGGGGCCATGGCCGAACTGGTGCAGGCGGGCAAGGTCCGGCATCTGGGCCTGTCCGAGGTGACGGCCAGCGAACTGCGCGACGCCGCGGCCATCCACCCCATTGCCGCGGTCCAGAGCGAATGGTCCATCTGGAGCCGCGACGTGGAACGGAACGTGGTTCCGGCCGCCGCGGAGCTGGGCGTGGGCTTCGTGCCGTATTCGCCGCTCGGCCGCGGCTTCCTGACCGGAACGGTCGACGCGTCCCGGCTGGGTGACAACGACTTCCGGCGCAACATCCCGCGCTTCGCCGAGGGAGCGCTGGACGCCAACGAAGGCGTGGTGGAGGCCGTGCGGTCCGTGGCGGCCCAGCTGGAAGCGACGCCCGCCCAGGTTGCACTGGCCTGGCTGCTGGCCCACGGCAGGCGGCTCGGCCTGCCGGTGGTCCCGATTCCCGGAACCCGCAAGGCGCACCGCATCGACGAAAACCTGGGCGCCCTGTCGCTCGAGTTGAGTGCCGCCCAACTGGACGTGCTCGACGGCGCCGCGGACGCCGTCGTCGGCTCCCGGTCCGCGGATCCGCGGTGGGTGTCGCAGGGCCGCGAGTAGGCGCATCTCCCGGGCCTCGCCGCCCGCGGTGGCAACTGAGCCCACAAAGCCGCCGCGCCTCCGCATTCCGATACTGGAATCCGCGGTGGGCGCGGCGGTATTGTGCTCAGCGCTGTGTTGGCTCAGCTTCGGGTGTTGGCTCAGCTTCGTAGACTGAACCGCATGGACACGCTTATTCACTCACTCCGGGACATCACCATCCGCCGCATTTCGGTCAGCGAGATGGACAACAACGTGTATCTGCTCACCGCCAGGGAGTCCGGCGCGCAGCTGCTGATAGACGCCGCGGACGATCTTCCCGCGATTCAGTCGCTGCTCGCGGACGCCGCGGCGGACACCTCCGCCGTGCCGAAGCTGGCGTTGGTGGCCACCACGCACCAGCACTGGGACCACGTCAGGGCATTGCCCGGCCTGGTGGAGGCGACCGGGGCCCGGACTGCCGCGGGAACCGATGACGCGCCGGAGCTTCCGGTGCCTGTGGACGTGCTGCTGGCCCACGGGGACGTCGGCAACTTCGACGGCTTCGACGTGACGGCAGTGCATCTCCGCGGACACACACCGGGATCCATTGCGCTGGTGTACCAGGACCCGGAAGGTCCGGCCCACATCTTCTCCGGCGACTCGCTGTTCCCGGGCGGGGTCGGCAACACGCAGCAGGATCCTGCGCGGTTCGCCCAGCTGATCAGCGACGTGACCGAGCGGCTGTTCGACGTCTATCCGGACGACACCGTGGTGCATCCGGGCCACGGCAAGCCCACCACCCTGGGTGCGGAGCGTCCGCACCTGGACGAGTGGCGGTCCCGCGGCTGGTAAGCGCTGCGCCAAGAGACGGGCGCTACGGTAAAAGACGGACGCTACGGGAATCCCCGTAGCGTCCGTCCGTTTGCCTAGCGTAAATCCGTAACCCTAGCGGCCGCGGCGTTCGTTCGATGCCGGAGCCGACGCACGGCGGGGGCCGCTGCGTGCCGGGCGGCCTTCGCCGGAGCGGCCGTTGCCGCCGCCGGAGTAGGATCCGCCCGAGGTGCCGCCGGTGTTGGAGGACCAGACAGCCTTGTTGCCGCCCGCGGCGCGCTGGCCGCCGGTGTTGCCGCCCGCGGTGGCACCGGTGCGGGCATCTGTGCCGGCAGCGCGCTGGCCCGTTGCCGGACGTCCGCTGCGCTGGCCGCCCGTGGCCGGGCGACCCGTGCCGCCGCGGGGAGCATCGCTGCGGGTGATGCGGGATTCGGAACGTCCGTCCGAACCGCGGCCAGCCGATGAACGGCCGCCGGCCGCCGGAACGTCGTTGCGGTGCGTGGACGCCGCGCCACGGCCACGTGCGTTGCGGCGTGCAGCTGCTGCTGCCTGGGCCCGGTCTTCGTTTTGCTCGATGACGCGGTCAGCGGCGTTGCGGGCTGCGGCCTGGCCTTCGTAGGCCGCAGCGCGGCGTTCTGCACGGGGCAGGTCGGTGCGGGGAGCCTCAGCCGAAACCCGTCCGCGTCCGCCGCGTCCGCCCCGGCCACCCGTGGTGGGTGCAGCCTGGCGGCGTGCGCGCTTGCGCTCTGCGTTGGCACCGGTGGAGGTGCCGCCGCCGTGCTGCGCAGCCTTGGCGGCGAGCAGTGCGGCGCGGGTGCGCGGATCGATCTTGTCGGCCATTTCGCCCACCAGTTCGGCAACCAGCGGCGAGTTGGCGGTGACGCGCTCGAAGTTGACCTCGACGCCGGCAGCCTTCATCAGCTTCTTGACGTCCGACTGCTGCTCGGGCAGGGTCAGCGTGACCACGGTTCCGTCCGAACCGGCACGTGCCGTACGGCCGGAGCGGTGCAGGTACGCCTTGTGCTCCGTGGGCGGGTCAACGTGGATGACCAGTTCGACGTCGTCCACGTGGACGCCGCGGGCCGCGACGTCGGTGGCCACCAGGACGCGGACCTCACCGGAGGAGAACTCGGCCAGGTTGCGGTCACGGGCGTTCTGCGAAAGGTTGCCGTGCAGGTCGACGGCGGGGATCCCGGCGTCGGTCAGGGTCTTGGCCAGCTTGCGGGCGTGGTGCTTGGTGCGCATGAAGAGCACGCGGCGGCCGGCGCCCGAGGCGAGCTCGACGATCAGCTGCTTCTTGACGGTCTGGTCGTTGACCACCAGCACGTGGTGTTCCATGGTGGTCACCGCGGCCTGCGGATCGTCCACGGAGTGGGTCAGCGGGTTGGACAGGTAACGCTGGACGATCTTGTCCACGCCGTTGTCCAGCGTGGCCGAGAACAGCAGTCGCTGGCCCTGGCTCGGGGTCATGTCCATGAGCTTCTTGACCACGGGCAGGAAGCCGAGGTCGGCCATGTGGTCTGCCTCGTCCAGCACGGTGACCTCAACGGCTTCGAGGGTCAGGATGCGCTGGCGGATGAGGTCCTCCAGGCGGCCCGGGCAGGCGATGACGATGTCGACGCCGGCGCGCAGGGCCTTCTCCTGGCGCGCCTGGGAGATGCCGCCGTAGATCACGGTGGTGTTCAGGCCCATGGCCTTGGCCATCGGCTCGATCGTGGCGTTGATCTGCGTGGCCAGTTCACGGGTGGGTGCAAGGACCAGGCCCATGGGGCGGCCGGGCTTGCGGAAGTGCTTGGCTTCGCGCTCGGCGAGGCGGGCCACCAGCGGGATGGCGAAGGCGATGGTCTTGCCGGAGCCTGTGCGGCCGCGGCCCAGGACGTCGCGTCCGGCCAGGGTGTCCGGGAGGGTCTTGACCTGGATGGGGAACGGTTCAACGATCCCCTGCGCGGTCAGGGTGTCGGCGAGTGCCTTGGGCGTGCCGAGGGCAGCGAAAGTAGTCATGTGTTTTATCAGGGTCTTTCAGGCGGTATCCAAGCGGATATCGGCCCCCGATGCCGGTTGGCTCAGGGGGTCGCCGAGGAAAAGTCAGGTGATCAACCGGCCGGCATGATGCGGCTGGGACCAAATAGCGTTCATCGACGCAGGATGTGCCTCTCACATGAAAAAAGCCCACCCCCTGCAAGGACGGATCCGTTGCGGGGTTCCGGTTGATGGACCGGAACAAAGTGGGCATCACTGCACATCAAGTTCCACCAGTCTAGCATTAGCCAACCCGGCCCCTGTCATCCGCCCTATCGCCGACCCAGGCGTCCGGTCAACCGACCACCTCTGAGTGTGACGAATATTACGTCGAACATCGGACGACATTTGAGGCTGTCGCGCTGAACATATGTCGACCACTCGCGCCGCGCTCCGCGTTCCGGCGGGCGGTAGCCGCCCCGCCCGGGCGCAGGCCGCACGCCCCGTCCGCACAGGGAGAATGCCCTGTCCCGCGGCGGGGCCCGGGGCCTTCGCGGGTGATCGGGCGGCCGGAGCGGGCAGCCGGCACACCCGGGCGGCCAGGCTCGGGGCGGCCCGCCTGCTCCTAGTCTTAACCCACCCCCAAATTGTTAGTTCCGTCACATTGTCGGCGGATCAACGCGGCCGGCTCTGCGCCGTAGTGCAAGTGCCGGCACCTGTGACAAGGAAGAAGACTTGATGTCTGAACGCACCACCACCGTTCCCGTTCAATCCCCCACAGAAACTGCCGCACCCGGACAGGGCAAGGACGAACACCTCGCCCGCGCCCTGGGCAACCGCCACATCCAGCTCCTGGCCATCGGCGGCGCAATCGGCACCGGACTGTTCATGGGCTCCGGCAAGACCATCTCCCTCGCCGGGCCCTCCGTCATCTTCGTTTACATGATCATCGGCTTCATGCTGTTCTTCGTCATGCGCGCCATGGGCGAGATCCTGCTCTCCAACCTGAACTACAAGTCGTTCAGCGATTTCGCGGGCGACCTCCTGGGCCCCTGGGCCGGGTTCTTTACGGGCTGGTCCTACTGGTTCTTCTGGGTAGTGACAGGCGTGGCTGACATTGTGGCGATCGCCGGCTACGTGGACAAGCTTGCCCCCGGCACACCCCTGTGGATTCCCGCGCTGATTACACCGGTGGTCCTGATCCTGCTGAACCTCCCCACGGTCAAGGCCTTCGGCGAAGCGGAGTTCTGGTTCGCGATCATCAAGGTGGTGGCCATCCTTGCGCTCATCGGCACGGGCATTGTCATGATCGCCACCCATTTCACGTCGCCCAGCGGCGCGGTGGCCAGCCTCGCCAACATCTGGGACGACGGCGGGATGTTCCCGCACGGCATGTTCGGCTTCATCCTCGGCTTCCAGATCGCCATCTTCGCCTTCGCCGGCATCGAACTGGTCGGCACTGCCGCAGCGGAAACCAAGGACCCGGAAAAGAACCTCCCCCGGGCCATCAACTCCATCCCCGTCCGCGTCCTGCTGTTCTACGTTGGCGCACTCGTGGTCATCATGGCCGTCAACCCGTGGCGCAGCATCGACCCCGCCAGCAGCCCGTTCATCGGCATGTTCACCCTGGCCGGTCTGGGGATCGCCGCCGTGGTCATCAACCTGGTGGTCCTGACATCCGCCGCGTCCAGCGCCAACTCCGGCATCTACTCAACCTCGCGCATGGTCTACGGCCTCGCCCAGGACGGCAACGCCCCGAAATCCTTCGGCAAGCTGAGCGTCCGCAAGGTCCCGCAGAACGCCCTTCTGTTCTCCTGCATCTTCCTGCTGGCCGGGCTGGTCCTGCTGTACGCGGGAGACTCCGTGATCGGCGCCTTCACCGTGGTCACCTCAGTGGCGTCCGTCCTCACGATGTTCGTCTGGTCCATGATCCTGGTCAGCTACATCGTGTTCCGCCGCCGGCGCCCGGAACTCCACGCGTCGTCATCCTTCAAGATGCCCGGCGGCACCTTCATGCCCTACGTGGTCCTGGCGTTCTTCGTGTTCATGCTGGTGGCTCTGGCCCAGGCTGAGGACACCCGCCTGGCCCTGGTGGTTGCCCCGCTGTGGTTCCTGCTGCTGGGCGCTGCCTGGTACTTCAACCGCCAGACACCCCTGCAGCAGGCCCGGATCGCGGAATGGACTGCGGACTCCAACGCCGACGCCGCATCGCCCGCGGCCAAGGCCTAGCCGCTCTTAGCTCCCAGCTCCCAGAAACCGCAAGCCGCGCGGCGGAACACACCGGTGTTCCGCCGCGCGGCTTCGTTTTGTCCGCGTCCGCGGCCGCGGCCGCGGCCAAGTCCACCGTGTCCGCGCCCACGGTGAGGAAGGTGTTAAACGGAAATTACATGGCCCGCCGGGCGCTGTAACAAGCGCGGCGAAGGATGGACATATGCCGGGCCGCCAACCCGGTGCAGCGTCCCTCCGCCGAAAGGATCTGACCGTGACCTTGAAGAACCTCTTCCTCCAGGGCATCTTCCCCTTCGACGGAGCCGGCGTGGAAAAGCCGGTGCCCATCCACAGCCAGCTCTCGCACTATGTTCCCGACGGCGTGATCAACCAGACGCTGTACTTCCGGGGCGGCAACTCCTCCCCCGAGCTGATCACCGTGGTCCTGATGCGTGACGGCATCCCCATGCGGTACTTCCCGATCGGCGCCAAGAGCGATGTCCACGTCCCGCTCCGGGTGGTGGAGGACATCGAGGGCGGCTCGCTGATCGAACTCAGGCTGCTGGCGGACACGGGTGTGAGCGGCTCAGTGGTGGTCGATCTGGGCATGGTGGAGCACTGATGACCGCACTGGCGAGCCGGTCCGCCCGGACCAAAACCGTTGATTCCCGACGTCGGCTGGTGGTGATCGGCAACGGCATGGCGGGGGCGCGCGCCGTCGAGGAGATCCTGGCTCGCGGCGGGGCGGTGCAGTACAGGATCACCATGTTCGGTGACGAGCCCTACGGGAACTACAACCGGATCATGCTCAGCCACGTCCTCGCCGGCGAGGAGGACACTGGCAACATCTTCCTCAACTCACTGGCCTGGTACCGGGAAAACAACATCACGCTGCACGCCGGCGTCCGCGTGGACAAGATCGACCGCTTCGCCAAGCTGGTGTTTTCCGACGACGCCCGGGCCACCCCCTACGACGTCCTGGTCATCGCCACCGGCAGCCGCTCGCACCTACCGCCGATGGACGGCATGTACACGCCGGGCGGACGGCTGCTGCCGGGGATTTTCGCCTTCCGGACCATCGACGACACCACGGGCATGGTGTCCTACGCCCAACAGGACAACCATCACCGCGCCGTGGTGATCGGCGGCGGTCTGCTGGGGCTGGAAGCCGCGCGGGGGCTGCAAAGCCACGGCATCGACGTCGAGGTGGTCCACTCCGGCGGGCACCTCATGAACGCGCAGATGGGGCCCGACGGCGGCGCGGTCCTGCGCCGCAGCGTGGAAGCCCTCGGTATCACCGTCCACACGGGCAGCCGGACCACGGCCATCCTGGGCGCGGACAAGGTGCGGGGCATCAGGCTGCGAGACAAGCCGGACATCGACTGCGACATGGTGGTGGTGGCCGCCGGCATCCGGCCCAACGTGGACGTCGCGGTCACCAGCGGCCTGCCCGTGGAGCGTGCCATCGTGGTGGACGACCAGATGCGGGTGCCTGACGAGGACGAGATCTACGCGGTCGGAGAATGCGTCCAGCACCGCGGCGAGGTGTACGGCCTGGTGGCGCCCCTGTGGGAGCAGGCCGCCGTGCTGGCCGACCACGTGACCGGCGCCAACCCGAAAGCGGCCTACCTGGGTTCCCGGACCGCCACCAAACTCAAGGTGGCCGGCGTCGACGTCGCCTCCATGGGGCTGCAGGCACCGGAACGGGACACCGATGAACACGTGGTGTTTTCGGAGCCGAGCCGCGGGATCTTCAAGTCCATCGTGATCCGGGACAGCAAGATCGTGGGCGCAACGCTGCTCGGGGACAGCCGCAAGGTGGCATATCTGACGCAGGCGTTCGACCGCGGGCTGCCGCTTCCCGACGAACGCGTCTCGCTGCTGTTCGACATTGGCGGGCCGGGCGAGGAAGCGGGAGTGGCCGAACTGGACGGCGACGCCCAGGTCTGCAACTGCAACGGCGTCAGCAAGCAGGCGCTGGTGGATACCGTGGCCGGCGGCTGCACCACGCTGGCCGGAGTCATGGATGCCACGCGGGCGGGCAAGGGCTGCGGCTCGTGCAAGCTGCTGGTCCGGCAGGTGGTGGAGTGGGCCGCCGACGGCGCCGTGGAGGAGGACCCCGCGGCGGCGTACTACGTCCCGGGCGTGCCGCTGGAGAAGGCCGCGCTGATGACGGCCATCCGCGAGCAGGGCCTGCGGTCCGTGTCCGCGGTGTTCGCCGCCCTGGCCCCGGGCGGCGCCGAGGACGCCAAATCGAAGATGGGACTGGCCTCGCTGCTGAAGATGATGTGGGCCGGCGAGTACATCGACGAGCGGGACGCGCGGTTCGTCAACGACCGCGTCCACGCCAACATCCAGCGCGACGGCACATTCTCCGTGGTGCCGCAGATGAAAGGCGGCGTGACGTCGCCGGAGCAGCTCCGCCGGATCGCCGATGTTGCGGACAAGTACAAGATTCCCATGGTGAAGCTGACCGGCGGGCAGCGGATCGACCTGCTGGGTGTTCCCAAGGAGGACCTGCCGAAGGTCTGGGCTGATCTCGACATGCCGTCCGGCTATGCGTATGGCAAGAGCTTCCGCACGGTGAAGACGTGCGTGGGCCAGGAGTTCTGCCGCTTCGGGACCGGCGATTCCACGAAACTGGGCATTGAGATCGAGTCGCGCTTCCAGGGCATTGAGTCGCCGGCAAAGCTGAAGCTGGCCGTGTCCGGCTGCCCGCGGAACTGCGCCGAGTCGCTGGTCAAGGATGTGGGGGTGGTGGCGGTGGAGGGTGGCCGCTGGGAGATCTACGTGGGCGGGGCGGCGGGCGCCCACATCCGGAAGGGCGATCTGCTGGCCACCGTGGACAGCCCCCAGACCGTGACGCTGCTCGCGGGCCGGTTCATGCAGTACTACCGGGAGCGCGCCAACTGGTTGGAACGGACGTACGCGTTCGTGCCGCGGGTGGGGATCGAGCACCTGCGGGCGGTGATTGTGGACGACGCGGAAGGCCTGGGCGCGCAGCTGGACGCCGCCATGCAGGAGTCGGTGGACGCCTACGTTGACCCGTGGACCGAACGCGACGACCCGTTCACCCCCGGACAGTTCCGCACCTCGCTCCCGCTTGAGGTCCTCCCCCAGGTGCCGGTCCGATGAGCGCCGGACTCTCCAACGCCGGGCAGGTCGCCGGCCTGCACGTCCTCGGCCCGCTGGACCAGGTTCCCGTGGGCGAGGGTCGCGCGTTTGGCGTGGCGGGCGAGCAGATCGCGGTGTTCCGGCTCCGGGACGGTTCGCTCCGCGCCGTCTCCGCCGTCTGTCCGCACAAGGGCGGCCCGATCGCCGACGGCACCATTGACCAGTCCGTGGTGATGTGCCCGCTGCACCAGCACGCCTTTGAGCTGGACACCGGATGCTCCACCACCGGGGCCGGCCCGTTGCGCAGCTATCCGGTGTTCGCGGACGGGAACCGGAACATCGTCCTGCGGCTCCCCTGACCCTCTCCCAACTAGGTGGCAGTAGGTGTCGTTTTGGGCGCCCAAAACGACAACAACTGCGACCTAGTTGGGCAGGGGATACCTAGTTGGGCAGTGGTTTCTGTGGCAGGGTATCCCCATGGACTACACCGCAGATCCGCGCGTGGACGCCTACATCGATGCCCTGCCCGAGTGGCAGCAGGCGGTGTGCCGGGAGGTCCGCGAGCTGGTCCACGCCGCCGATCCGGAGGTGGTGGAAACCATCAAGCGCACCCGCCAGCCCTACTTCGAGCTCCAGGGGAACGTCTGCGCGCTCCTCGCCGCCAAGGACCACGTCAACGTTTTCCTCTACGACGGCGGGCTGACGCCGGATCCGGAGCACCTCATCACCGGCGGGCAGGAGAACAAGACGGGGCGCACCGTGGCCTTCCACGAAGGCGAGTCGATCAACGCCCCGGCCCTGACCGACATGTTCAGGTCCATCATCGCCAACAACCGCGCCGGCGGCTGGCGCAGGATCAAGAAGGACCAGTAGCCATGGCCGACCACCAGCACTCGCGCGCCAGCAACAGCGAAACCAGTCATGCCGAAGCAGGGCACGACGGCGCCGCGCAGCTATGGGACGAAATGTACCGGAGCCGGGCCCGCGTGTGGAGCGGCAGGCCCAACCCGCAGCTCGTGGCCGAAGTCGCCAGCCTTGCCCCCGGAACTGCGCTGGACGTCGGCTGCGGCGAAGGCGCGGACGCCCTGTGGCTCGCAGAGCACGGCTGGACGGTGACCGCGGTGGATGTGTCCGCCGTCGCGCTTGAACGGGCAGCGGCCCACGCGGCGGAGTCGGGGTTCGGCCACCGCGTCACCTGGCTGCAGCGGGACCTGGCAACATGGGCGCCCGAGGAGCGGTTTGACCTCGTCTCCGCACAGTTCCTGCACACCACGGAAATGCCCTGGCAGCGGTCGCACCGGATTGCGGCGGACGCCGTGCGGCCGGGCGGGACGCTGCTCGTGGTGGGGCACCACCCGGACGGGCTGCCGCCGTGGGCGAGCCATGCAGCCGGCAGCCACGACGCCGACAGCCACGCGCGGGCACATAGGTACTTCACCGCCGAGCAGCTCGTGGCCGAACTCGGCATCGCGCCGCCGGAGTGGAGCGTGGAGGTGGCGGAAAGCCGGGAACGGGAAGCCACCGGCCCCGACGGGCAGATGGCCATCCTCGCCGACGCCGTCCTCCGCGCCACCCGGCTGAAGGCCCAGGACATCCCCTAAATGCCAACTCGAGGAACATGGCAAGACTTGTCGCCGAAATGACGATGTCCCTGGACGGCTTCATCGCCCTCCCGGACGACTCCGTGAACGGCCTCTTCGACTGGTACAGCAACGGGCCGGTGGCGGTGCCCACCGCCCGGCCGAACATGACCTGGCACGTCACGGCGGCGAGCGCGGAGCACCTGCGCCGCACCATGTCCACGGCGGGCGCCCTGCTGGTGGGCCGCAGGATCTTCGACATCACCCACGGCTGGGACGGGCAGCACCCCATCGACTGCCCCATCGTGGTGCTCAGCCACTCCGTTCCGGGCGGCTGGCCCCGCGAGGGAATCCCCTACACGTTCGTCACCACCGGGTTCGCCGACGCGGTCAAGGAGGCGATGGCGCTCGCGGGCGACAAGGATGTGGGCCTGGCCGGACCCGACGTCATCCGGCAGGCCATCGACGCCGGGCTCGTGGAGGAGATCCGGGTCAACCTGGCGCCCTGGCTGCTGGGCGAGGGGATCCGCTTTTTCGACCACCTCGCCGCGGCGCCGGTGAAACTGGAGCAGACCCGGGTGATCCAGGGCGACGCCGTCACCCACCTCTACTACAGGGTCCTGCCGCGCCTCTAAAACGCCGGCGTCAGTCCGCAACCCGCGGCGCGATGGCGACCCCGGCCGCGGCGATCACCGCCGTCAGTGCGAAGACCCCGGCGAAGGAAGCCGCCGTCGTCGTCAGCGCGGTGAACACGATCCCGGTGGTGGCGAGCGCGAGGGCCCCGCCGAGGGAATCGGAGATGGACATCGCCGAACTGTTGAACCCTTCCGTGTCCGGCGTGGAGAGCGCGAGTGTCATGACGCTCAGCCGCGGGTACATCAGTCCCATGCCGCCGCCGGCGAGAATCCAGCCGAAAATCGCGACGGCGGCCGGCCAGCCAAACGCGGTGGTCACCAGGGCGAGGACGATCGCGGCGAGCACCAGCAGCGAGCCGATCCGTACCGCGACGGGACTGCCCAGCCGCACGCCGAGGCGCCCCTGGATCCCGGAGGCAGCGGCCCAGGCGAGGGCCCCGCCGGTCAGGGTGAGGCCGGCGAACGTGGGCGAGAAGGCGTAGCGTTCCACGAGCAGGTAGGGAAGGTAGACCTCGGCGCCGAAAAATGCTGCGGAAACGAGTCCGCGGGTGAGGATGACGCTCGGCAGCCCGCGGCGGGCGGTCAGGGTGCCCCGCGGCACCAGCGGCCTGACGGCCAGCAGCGCAACCACGACGGCGGCGCCGGCCACGAGCGGGCCGGCCACCGGTATCCCGGCGGACAGGTTCAGGCCCAGCACGGCCAGCGCGGCGAGCGCAGCCCAGGCCAGCCGCCCTAGGGCCCACGGGGCAGGCTGGTCCTCGGGGCCGGACCGGACCCTCCGCAGCGCCGGGACCAGCATGGCCAGCGCCGGTACCACGAGCACCACGACGCCGAGGAACACCCAGTGCCAGCTGGCCAGCTGCGCCACGAGCCCGGCGGCGAACGGGCCCACGAGGGACGGGATGACCCAGGCGGCGGAGAAGGCGGCGAAGATCTTGACGTGCAGGACGGCGGGATAGGCGCGGGCCACCACCACGTACAGGGCCACGGTCATGGCGCCGCCGCCCAGCCCCTGGATCAGGCGGCCCGCCACCAGCACGGCCATGCTTCCGGCCGTGCCCGCCACCAGCAGGCCCAGCGCAAAGACGGCAACGGAGACATACAGCGGCGCCACGGGGCCGCGGCGGTCGGACCAGTTCCCGGCGCCCACCATGCCGATCACGCCGGTGGCCAGCGGCCCCGCGAAGGCGAGCGCATACAGGCCGGCTCCGTCGAGCTCGCGGCTCACGACCGGCATGATGGTGGTCACGGCGAGGGATTCGAAGGCCGCCAGGAACACCAGAGCGCACGCGCCAACGGTCACCAGGAGGTAGGGGCGCTGGAGGATCCCGGCGGCTGGCGGGGCGGGGAGCGGCGGGGCGGATTCGTGCACGGCGGCCTGATCGGTAGTCATGGACGCAACCGTAAAACCTCAACTAAGGTTGAGGTCAAGGCTGCGCCTCCAGGGGGCGGGCGGTCATGGGCGGGCGACGGTGCCGGCCGGCGCCGTCTCTGGAGCTAGGGGGACAGCATGCCACACCAGGCTGCCGGGACGCACGCACTGAGCATCGGCGAGCTGTCGCAGCGGAGCGGCGTGGCGCCGTCGGCCCTTCATTTCTACGAACGCAACGGGCTCATCACGTCCGAACGGACCTCCGGCAACCAGCGCCGCTACGGCCGGGACATGCTGCGCCGGGTGGCGTTCATCCGCGTCTCACAGCGCGTGGGAATTCCGCTCAAGGACATCCGCACGGCACTGGATTCGCTGCCGGAGGGCCGCACTCCCACGAAGCGCGACTGGTCAAGGCTCTCGCGGCTGTCGCGCTCGGAACTGGACGCCCGCATCGAGGCGCTGCAGCACCTGCGCCAGGACCTGGACGGGTGCATCGGCTGCGGCTGCCTCAGCCTGAAGGCCTGCCGGCTGCAGAATCCGTCCGATGAGCTCGGGGCAGGCGGTTCCGGCCCGCGCCGCTGGGAACCCGCCCCTGCCGCTGGGAACCCCCGCACCTAGCCCCACCTCCCGTCCGCCCTCCCCAACTGGGTAGCAGCTGATGCGGTTCCCGGCGCTGAGAAGCGCGTCAGCTGCTACCCAGTTGGGCGGATCCGGCAGGAACGACGACGGCGCCGCTCGCCGTCGAGTCCGGGTTCAGCATCCAGCCCACCCGCTTGACGGTGGTCAGCATGACGACGCTTTCGACCAGTTCAATGCCGGGGACCTTCTGCTGCAGGGAAAGTTCGGCATCCATGACGTCGGCCAGGGACTGGAGCCACATGATGATTACGAAGTTCGTGGGTCCCGTGGTTGAGGCGCTGAGCCGCACGTTCCGGATGGTCCGGAGCGCGGCCGCGGCGGCTTCGTGCTGCCCGGCCGGGACGTTGACGAACCACTGGCAGGTCACGGGAAAGGACGAGTATCTCTGCGCAATCTCGCACCGCATGGACAGGATCCCGCTGGCCAGCACGCGGTTCAGCTGCCGCTGGACCGTTGCCGGGTTGCGGCCGAGCGCGCGTGCGATGTCGGCCGCCGTCGCACGCCCGTCCTTGGCAAGGAAGGGCAGGAGGGCCAGGTGGCTCGCGGGCAGCGGCGCCTGCACGGCGTCGGGACGCTCGGCGTCCGCCGGTCCGGGTTTCGCCAATGCCCTGAGGGATGCCTGCTGGGCACGGCTCAGCACATTCAGCCGCCACGCATCACCGCCGGTGTGCAGCCGCGTGCACAGTGACGTCTGGTATTTGAGGAGCCCGTCAATGTCCTTCAGCCGCGAGACCACGTTGGTGCTGAATTCCTCCAGCGATCCGGTGATGACGGTCAGCATGAGGTCCCGGTTGCTTGCGGCCTCTTCAACCGTGACGATCTCCGGCATCGCGGCCAGCCGGGCCGTGACGTCCTCCCTGCGGTTCATCTCGCAGTCCACGGCCACGAACGCGAGGCACATCTGCTTCGGGTCGCCGATCAGGTGCGCGGTGATCCATGAGTCGCCGCCCGCCCGCAACCGCTCCCACCGGGCTGCGAGCGTGGTGGCATGGACGCCGAGGATGCCGGCGGCGTCGGCCCAGCTCACCCGCGGTGCGATCTGCAGGGCATGGATGAGCGCCAGATCTTCCTCGCTGAGTTCCACGGGCACCCTCCGTTCTGCGCGAATCCTGCGTATCTGGCCCCTAGAGTGCATTTTTCCAGCACTTTGGCGGACTGTGAAGTGGGCCACTTCAGAATAGACCCACAACGCCGGAATCACAGACGAGGAGTAAATGTGCCGATTGCCGCAGACGCCCGCGAGATGCAGGGAGATATTGCCCGGCTCCGCCACGACCTGCACCGGGAGCCCGAGATCGGCCTCCACTTGCCGCGCACCCAGGAAAAAGTGCTGAAGGCACTGGACGGGCTGCCGTACGAAATCACGTTGGGCAAGGACACGACGTCGGTCACCGCCGTCCTGCGCGGCGGCGCAAACCGCGGGGACAGCGGCGCCAGCGCCCCGGCGGACAGCGGCGCCAGCGCCCCGGCGGACAGCGGCGCCAGCGCCCCGGCGGTGCTCCTCCGCGCCGACATGGACGGGCTGCCCGTCCAGGAGAAGACCGGCGTGGGCTACACCTCCACGATCGACGGCGCCATGCACGCCTGCGGCCACGACCTCCACACGTCCATGCTTGCCGGCGCGGCCACGCTCCTCGCTGAACGCCGGCACCGGCTGGCGGGCGACGTCGTGCTGATGTTCCAGCCGGGCGAGGAGGGCTTCGACGGCGCCAGCTACATGATCCGCGAGGGCGTGCTGGATGCCCCCGGCCGGCGCGTGGACGCCGCCTACGGCATGCACGTGTTTTCCTCCCTCGAGCCGCACGGCACGTTCTGCACCAAGCCGGGCGTCATGCTCAGCGCCTCGGACGGCCTTGTTGTCACGGTGCTTGGCGCCGGCGGCCACGGCTCCACCCCGCATGCGGCCAAGGACCCTGTCACGGCGGCCGCCGAAATGGTGACGGCCCTGCAGGTCATGGTCACCCGCCAGTTCAACATGTTCGATCCTGTGGTCCTGTCCGTGGGCGTGCTCCAGGCCGGCACCAAGCGCAACGTCATCCCGGAGACCGCCCGCATCGAGGCCACCATCCGCACCTTCTCCGACGAGTCCCGGCAGAGGATGATGGACTCCGTGCCGCGGCTGCTCCAGGGAATCGCGGCGGCGCACGGCCTCGACGTCGATGTGGACTACCAGCAGGAGTATCCGCTCACCATCACGGACGAAGACGAGACGCACACCGCGGAAAACGTCATCGCCGGGCTGTTCGGCGAATCGAGGCTGTCGCGGTGGGCCACCCCGCTGGGCGGCTCCGAGGATTTCTCCCGCGTCCTCGCCGAGGTGCCGGGCACCTTCATCGGCCTGAGCGCGGTGCCTCCGGGCACAGACCACGCCACCTCGCCGTTCAACCACTCACCGTACGCAACGTTCGACGACGGCGTGCTGGCTGACGGGGCCGCCCTCTATGCGGAACTCGCCATCTCCCGCCTGGCATCACTGGCCGCCCAGTCCCCTGCCCCCGCACCAGCCGCAACTGTCGCTTCCTAGCCCACCCACCACAGGGAGAAATCCATGACCGCCATCATCAACCCGCTGCGCGCGGACCGGGTCACCACCCGGAAGACCATCGTCGGCACCGGCATCGGCAACGCCGTCGAATGGTACGACTGGGCCATCTACGCGACCTTTACCCCCTTCATCGCCAGCCAGCTGTTCAGCAAGTCGGATCCCGCATCAGCCGTGCTCTCCACCCTGGCGATTTTCGCCGTCGGCTTCGTCGCCCGCCCGTTCGGCGGGTTCCTCTTCGGCTGGATCGGCGACAGGGTGGGCCGCAAGGCCTCCATGACGCTTGCCGTCGGGCTCGCCTCGCTGGGCAGCCTGATGATCGGCGTCGCCCCGACGTTCGCCGCCGTCGGCGCGTGGGCGTCCCTCATGCTCCTGGCGGCCCGGCTGGTCCAGGGCCTGGCCCACGGCGGTGAGCTGCCGTCGTCGCAGACCTACCTCTCCGAGATGGCGCCCAGGGAGCACCGCGGATTCTGGGCCACGCTGATCTACACTTCCGGAACCGTGGGCATCCTGTTCGGAACGCTGCTGGGGGCCGTCCTGAACATGGCGATGAGCACCGAGGTCATGAATGCCTGGGGCTGGCGGATCCCGTTCCTGATCGGCGCCGCGCTGGGCCTGTACGCGCTGATCATGCGCTCCAGGCTGCACGAGACGGACGTCTTCGAGGGCGAGTCCGCCACGGAGAAGCGCGCGCCCATCTGGCCCCAGATTGTCCGCTACCGAAAGCAGGCCCTGCAGGTGATCGGCCTGACCGTGGGCCTCACCGTGATCTACTACATCTGGGGTGTGGTGGCCCCCAGCTATGCCACCACCGCGCTGAAGATCGACCGCGGGGAAGCACTGTGGGCCGGCGTCATCGGCAACATCGTGTTCATTGCCGCCCTGCCGTTCTGGGGCAAGCTGTCGGACCGGATCGGCCGCAAGAAGGTGCTGTGGGCCGGAGCCATCGGAGCCGCTGTCATGCACTTCCCCATGACCTGGCTGCTGAAGGATTCCGCGTGGCAGCTGGCCGTGAGCATGTCCGTGATGCTCATCTTCATCGCCGCGAGCGCCGCCATTGTGCCTGCCGTCTACGCGGAGCTGTTCCCCACGAGCATCCGGACCGTGGGCGTGGGCGTGCCGTATTCCATCTGCGTGGCGCTGTTCGGCGGGACCGCTCCGTACCTGCAGCAGTGGCTCGGCACGACGCTCCAGCTGCCCAACCTGTTCAACGTGTACGCGGTGGCGCTGCTGGCCGTGAGCGCGGTGTTCATCTTCACCATCCCGGAGACCAGGGGCAAGGACCTGACGCACTAGCCGCTCCCCCAACTGGGTAGCAGCAGAGGCCGTTCTGGGCGTTCAGAACGGCTTCTGCTGCTACCTACTTTGGTGGTCAGCCGCCGATGTAGCGGTTCCGCCCCGCCCGGTACCCGAAAACCGCGGCGAGCGCGCCCACCGCCAGGAACAGCACTCCGGCGGCCGCAAACGATCCCGTGGCCTGGTGCAGCTGGCCCACCATGAGCGTTCCGGTGGAGCCCAGTCCGTAGCCCACGCCCTGCATCATGCCGGAGAGGTGGGCGGCGGTATGGCCGTCCCGGGTGCGGAGCATGATCATCGTCAGGGCCACGGCCGTGAGGCTGCCCTGTCCCAGTCCCAGCAGCCCGGTCCACAGCCAGACCAGCTCCAGCGGGCCGAAGATGCTCAGCGCAAATCCGCCCCCGGTCATGAGCGCCACCACCGTGTTGATCACCCGCTGGTCCCGGAACCTCGCGGCCAGTGCCGGGGCGAAGAGGGAGCCCAGCATCTGCAGCACGATCGACGCCGAGACGATCAGCCCCGCCGTGCCGCCGTCCACGCCGCGTTCGCGCAGAATCGGCGCCAGCCAGGCAAAAACGCTGAAGGACATCATGGCCTGCAGCACCATGAAAATGGTGACCTGCCAGGCAACGGCCGAGCGCCACACGTTGACGCCGTCCCGCACGGCCTTGTGCTGCCCGTGCCGCTGCCGCCAGGCAACCGGAAGGAAAAGCAACAGCACGACGGCGGCCGGCACCGCCCAGAACCACAGCGCCGAAGTCCACTGCCCGGTCGCGTTGAAGACCGGGTAGGTGAAGCCGGCGCCCAGGGCTGCGGATGCGCAGATGGCGGTGGTGTATAGGCCGCCCATCAGGCCCAGCCGGTGCGGAAAGTCGCGTTTCACGAGCCCGGGCAGCAGCACGTTGCAGAGCGCAATCGCCGCGCCGCACGCGGCCGTTCCGGCGAGCAGGGCCGGCAGGTGGCCGGCGCCGGGGACGTCCGTGGGGCGGAGAAGCAGGCCCGCGGTCAGGACCGCCATCGCGCCGAACAGCACGCGCTCGGCGCCGAACCGGCGCGCCAGGACCGGAGCCAGCGGCGCAAACACCCCGAGCAGCGTCACCGGCACGGTGGTGAGCACCACCACCGCCCAGCCCGGCAGGCCGACGTCGGCCGCCACCTCCGGAAACACCGCCGAAAAGCTGGAGAACACCGTCCGCAGGTTCAGCCCGATCAGCACCAGGCACAGGCCCAGGTACACCAGCGCCCGCCGGCTGCCGACGCGCGTGGGCTCGGCCGCGGGAACGTCATCGATCTCGGCGTCCACGAGGGCGGAGACGGACGGAGCGGCGCGGGGCGTGCCGGTGGACCGCGGATTTTCGGTATGCGTCACAGTGCCTATTCTGGCAGGACGCCGCGCCGCCCCCGGGCAGCCGGCCTTCGGCCCTCCCCTGCGCGACGCGTCACCGCGCCCAGAGCGGCCAGAGCCGCTCGGCCTTGCGCCTGACCTCCGAGTAGGGAATGTCCGCGCTCTTGGCCTGGGCGAAGATGCTCAGACCCAGCATCGACGTCGCCAGGGCACGGACCGTGTGGAAACGGTTTTCAAACAGGCTCCGCTCACTGATCCACGACACCGCGTCCGCTTCGGGTTTCCATACGGCGGTGTATCTTGCCGCCGCGATACGCAGCTGGTCCGGCATGTTCCCCTCGGCGCTGATGCACTGATCGAGTGTCATGGCCGACTCCATAGCGCCGTTGACTCCCTGCCCGATCGGCGGGTACGGGGCCGCCGCGTCACCGATCAGCACGGCTTTGCCGCCGTGGAACTGGGAGCAGTTCAGGCTGCGTCCAATGTGATAGCACGTTCGCTTCGCGTAGGCCTCGACCTGTCCGTCGCCGGTGAATTCGAGAACACGCGGGCAGCGTTCCTGCAGGAAGCGCCGGGCCTCATCAGTGGACGAGAATTCGATGTGTTTCTTCGTCCCTATGGCGCAGAACCACTTGGCGGACAAGGATCCCTCGTCGCCCTTGATGGCGCCGGCAACGCAGAAGGGGCGCGTCGACAGCCCGTGCAGGTAGTTCTTGTCCAACCGGTCTCCAACCTTGTCGAGTTCGATCATGGTGCAGTAGTTGGGGAAGGATTTGGCGGTGACGGTGAATCCGGGGATCTGGTCCTGGAGGGCCGCGCGGATTGTGGAGCCGGCCCCGTCCGCGCCGACGATGAGGTCATACGTTCTGGTCATCACGGGCCCGGATTTAGGTGCGACCGTAAGGGACCCGGATGGCGTGTCCGCGCTTTCCACTCGGGTTTCGAACTCCGTGGTCACGAGGTCGCCGTACTTTGCCAGGACTGACATGAGGGCGCGGAGGATGTCGCCCCGCGATCCGGTCCATCCGGGGAGCGTCCATTCCTCCGTTCCCCTGCCGGGGATCTTGAGCCCCTTGAACCGGATCATTCTGTCGTCGAACTCGGAGCAGGCATCAATGTGCCGAAGTGCCTTCAGCCCGTGCCCGGAGATGTCGATCGTGTAGGAACGGTCCGGGTTGAAGCGCGGGGCGGCGTCAGGATGGACGTCCCGCTCGAAAACTGTTGAGCTGAGTCCGCGGCGGGCGAGCGCAATCGCGAGCACCAGCCCGGACGGACCTGCCCCCAGGATCGCGATGGTCCCGGAATTGGTCTTTGTCCCTGGCTCGGGTGTCGATGATTCCATGGCGTTTCCTGAAGGCCCGGTGATATGGAGTGGCCGGCCGGCCTGCTGTTCCCTGGGACGAACGGCCATCAGCGTGCAGCCGGTGAGCGGCCGGCCTCTGGGATAGCAACACTTTACGCCTGCCGGTTTAGGCAGGGAACCACCGGCATTGGACCGCGCCCGCCCCGGTATTCTGGAGGGGATGAGTGAATCTCCGGAATCCCCCCAGCAGCCCGCAAACCCGAACCAGCCCCGGCCCGTCACCCCCGGCAGCCAGGCCTCCTTCGGCACGTACGGCGGGCGGCCGGTCAGCTTTGTGCGCCGCGGAACCCGGCTCCAGGGGCGCCGCCAGGCGGCCTGGGAAGCACACTCGGACCGCTGGGCCGTGGACGTTCCGCGGCACGTTGCGAACACATCCGTGCACCCGGACTACACGTTCGACGCCGAAGCCGAGTTCGGCCGCACGGCGCCGCTGATCGTCGAGGTCGGCTCGGGCCTGGGCGACGCCATCTGCCACGCCGCCGAGCAGAACCCGGACAAGGACTTCCTCGCCGTGGAGGTCTACACGCCCGGGCTTGCCAACACCATGATCAAGATCAACAGCCGCGGACTCACCAACGTCCGGGTCGTGGAGGCCAACGCCCCGGAGGTCCTGGCCACCATGCTGCCACCGGGATCGGTCAGCGAACTGTGGATCTTCTTCCCCGACCCCTGGCACAAGTCCCGGCACCACAAGCGCCGGCTCATCCAGCCCGAGTTCGCCGAACTCGCCGCCAGGGCGATCAAGCCGGGCGGCCTCTGGCGGATCGCCACGGACTGGTCCAACTATGCCGTGCACGTGCGCGACGTCCTCGCCGGCTCGGCGGACTTTGAGAACCTGCACGACGGCGAGCGCAGCGGTCCGGAGAGCCCCCTCACCCACGTCTGGCAGAGCGGCGTCGAGTCGCTCGTCGGCGGTGCACCGGTGAAGGAAGGCCGGGCCCCGGTGAGCACGGAGCACACCGGCCCCAACGAGGGCATCGACGAAACCGGCGGCTGGGCGCCGCGGTTCGAGGGCCGCATCCGCACCAGCTTCGAGAACAAGGCGCACGAGGCCGGACGGTTGATCTTCGACCTCTGCTACCGCCGGCTGTAGCCGGGCCGGCAGCCCGGTCCATGGCCCGGCTCTGACGTCTGTTCCGGAGCCCTGACCCGTGGCACGATAAGCGTGTGGCGGGAAGCCGCGGGAGATGCACGACCGTGCCGGCGCGAAGGAACGATCATCAAACGGGAACTGAGAAGCGCAGCGGACAAGGCCGAGGACGCCACAAATTCGCCCGCGCTCGAGATAGTGGCCAGAGCGGGATTTGCCGTGAGCGGCGTGCTGCATTTTCTGGTCGGGACCGTCGCCCTCGGGCTCGCCACCGGAAAGGGCGGCCGGGCGGACGTCAGCGGCGCCGTCGGGCAGCTGGCCAGCCAGCCTGCGGGGCCCGTGCTTCTGTGGGGCAGCTTCGCGGCGTGCCTGGCCCTGGCCCTGTGGCAGGCCAGTGACGCCATTTTCGACTTCGAGCACCTGCCGTCGAAGGACAAGGCGGCCAAGAAGCTCAAGGCCGCGGCGCAGGCCGCCGTTTATGCCGCACTCGCCTTCACGCTGGCAGCGTTCGCGCGCGGGGCCGGCCAGGACAACAGGGAATCCGCCACCGACATGACCGTCACCCTCCTGAAGGCGCCGGGCGGCGTCCTGCTCCTGGTGCTGATCGGCGCGGCCGTGGCCATCACCGGGATCTTCTACGCGGTCCGCGGGTTCAGGAAGTCCTTCGAAAAGCACATCAACATGCCGGCCTCACCCACCGCACGGCAGGCTGTGACGGGGCTGGGCGTCGCCGGGTATGCGGCCAAGGGCGTTGCCCTCTTCGTGACGGGCCTGCTGGTGGTCATCGCGGCCGTCACGGCGCATCCGGAGCAATCGACGGGACTCGACGGCGGGCTCAAGGCACTGCGTGAGCAGCCGTTCGGGATCTATGTCCTGGCCGCCGTCGGCGCGGGACTCATCTGCTACGGCGTGTACATGGTGGTGCGCGCGAAGCTCGCCCGGATGTAGCCGGGCCTGCGCCCCGCCTGGCACCCGGGCCACTACCGCCGCGGCTCGGCGGACCGCTCAGCCACCCGGCACTGCCACCACTGCTATCGTCTGCTGCCGGTCGTTCCGCAGCTCAACGCTGGCGATGCTCGTGTACTGAACCGGCGTGGCGCTGGTGACTTTCACCCGTCCGCTGGGCGTCGCCATCCAGGCGCAGGCGCGGTCCTCGGCCCCTGCGCGGTCCTTCACCCAGAGCGACAGCTTTCCGTCCTGGGGCAGGCTCCGTCCGTCCACGTCCAGTTCAGTGCCCCACGTCTTTTTGACCATGCCCACGGTGACCTGGATGCCGGTGTCCGACTGCACCGAATAGCTCGCGTCCAGTTTCTTCGCCGGGTCCAGAAGCGGCGCGGCCGCGAAGCCCAGGGCAAGGCAGGCGGCGGCGACCCCTCCGATCAGGGCGGCCAACCGCCGTCGGGAATTCCGACGGCGGGCGGCCAGTTCGTCGAAGACGGGCTGCGGAACGCTGGCCGCCGGCTCCCCTGTACCGGGGCCCGAGCCGGGTCCCCGGTACGCCGGGACGGCGAGCGCCACGGCGTCGGGCACCGGCACGGCAGCCAGCAGACCGGGAAGGCTTTTCAAATCCTCTAGTTCACTGCGGCACATGCCGCATAGCTGGAGATGGTCCTCGAAGCGCGTCTTGTCTGCGTCATCCAGCCCTCCCAGCAGGTATGCCCCCAGCAGCTCATGGAGTTCCTTGCCGTTCACCGTTCCACACCCATTTCATCAAGAATTGTCCGCAGGGCCTTCACCGCGTAGAAGGCCCTGGATTTGACCGTGCCGCTTGGAATGTTCAGCTGGACCGCGGCCTCGCTCACCGTGAAACGCCGGTAGTGCAGCGCCACCAGCACATCGCGGTGTTCCGCGCTCAGCCGGAGCAGTGCCTCCTCCATCAGCACCCTGTTCAGCAGCTCGTCGACCCGACCGGTGACCTCCGCCGGGTCCGCCAGGTCACGGTCATCCGCTTCCTGCGGCCTGCGCTGGGATTTCCGGTAGTTGTCGATCATGACGTTCCGGGCCGTCCGGAACAGGTAGCTGCGCATGCTGCCCGTGATCTTGGGCGCCTGCTGCCAGACGCGCAGAACTGTTTCCTGCACAATGTCATCAGCCAGGTGCGGGTCACGGGAGGCGCTGAGCACGAACCGGCGCAGGGCCGTTCCGTGCTCACGGTAGATCGCGGCAACCACGTCCTCATCCAGTGGCATGTGCGACCTCCTGCAGCGACACGATGAAGCCGGTCCGCGCGAACCGGCTTTCCTGGCAATTACGACGTCGGCGGCCGCTGAAAAGTTCATTTCCGCCGGTCGCAGATCCTTTGAACCATTCTTCACCTTTGTGCGTCATTCAAAATAGCGCCGGTTCCCAGTCTGCCGGCCTGAGCCAAGGAGCAGCACATGAACAAGCAACTGAGCGTTGGCCTCGCAGTTCTGGCCCTTGCCGCCTCGCTGACCGCCTGTGGCGGCGGATCCGGCACAACGCCCACCACGGCCGCCCCGGCGACCACAACCGCATCACCCGCCACCACTGCCAGCGAGTCGGCCATGGCAACCGCCACCGAAACAGCCGTGGTGGACCTTAAGACGGCATCCTCCAGCGCAGGCAACATTGTGGTTGACGGCAAGGGCATGAGTGTCTACTACTTCACCAAGGACGTAAAGGATTCCGGAAAGAGCAACTGCATCGGTGACTGCCTCGTGGCCTGGCCGCCGGTGATCACCACCAACGACACCCCGAAGGTTGAGGGCGTGACCGGCAAGGTTGGAACCATCACCACGGCCGACGGCAAGAAGCAGGTGACCGTCGATGGCATGCCGGTCTACCTGTGGGAGAAGGACAAGGCCCCGGGTGACGTCACCGGCCAGGGCGTGGGCAACGTCTGGTACCTGGTGGCGCCCGACGGCACGATGATCAAGTAGCAGCCAGCAATCCTGGCCGCCGGCGTCTGGCAACAGGCGCCGGCTCTACCATCGGAGCATGGCACATACACACGACCTGAAGTCTGCCGCAAAGACGTGGCAGACCATGGTGGACAGCAACCAGGCGCTGCTGCTGCGGAAGTCCGGGCATGATGTCAGCTGGTGGGCGGCGAAGGGACACGCCCAGGGGCTGAAGAGCGACGCCGAGCTCCGCGCCTGGATGCGCGACGAGCACGGCATCACCGGCTACGCCCAATATGCCGTGTCCTGGGAGATGTTCGGCTATCCGGAGTTCATGCTGCGGGACGCCGACGAACTCATCGATGGCCAGTACGGGGACCACCCGCACCTGCGGCCCATAGCCAACACCCTCCTGGCCTGGGCCGCAGCCCACCAGGGCGTGCAGATCCAGATGCGCAAAGGCTACGTGTCACTTCACAGCAGCCGGCGCAAGTTCGCCCAGGTGACGCGGGCGAACAAGACGTCGGTGGACGTGGCACTTAGGATCGAGGCGCCAATTGGGGGACGTCTCGAGGAGGTCAAGGTCGGGCCAGGGGACTTCTTTGACCGCAAGGTGCGCCTCACGGCCGTGGAGCAGGTGGACCAGGAGCTCCTGGACCTCCTGGAGACAGCGCTGGAACAAAACAGCTAGCCAGCGCCGCCGATCCCGCCTGCCGACCGGACCTTGCGCCCGTTTCGACGGTTCCGTGCACACTCGATGGTGCGAAGCGTCGAGCTGGCAGGGAACCGTCGAAACGGCGACGGGCGACGCAACCGCTGACTCAGCCGGTGACGGTGAGGCTCACCAGGGTGCCGCCGTCGCCTTCTGCCAGCAGGCCGACGGCGGTGCTTGAGCCGGCGGGGAACACCTGGTCCGTGATGGTGGCCAGGCCGTTCTGGGCGAAGACCTCAACCGAACAGCGGTCCAGGAAGACCCGGAGCCGAAGCCGGCCGTCAACCAGCGGAACCGCCACCCGCTCGACTGACGAGAAGGCCTCGTGGAAGCCGACATTGCCTGACGCCGTCCGGTCCAGGCTGAGCTCCCCCGACACCGAATCGTAGGCCAGCACGGTGCGCTCCGGTCCGCCGACGGACTCGCCGGCAGACTCGCCAACCTCCCGATCTGCCCGGAGCACGAGGCCCACCCTGCTGGCGGCGCCGGGCCGGAATTCGGCGTCGATCCGCAGCACGTCCCCGGAGGCGTCGGCCGGAAGCCAGGTGACGCCGTCGGCCAGTTCCTGCCTGCCGAGTGCGAACAGCTCCGTGCCGGCGGCCTCCAGCGGGTCCACCGCCTCCTGGACAAGCGCCGCACGCCCGCCGCGGGTTTCCAGCCGAACCTCCCGCACCAGGGACATCGCGCTGCGCCAGCCGTCCGACGGCGTGGCGGCGGCGTACTGCCAGTTGTTCATCCAGCCGATCATGAGCCGGCGGCCGCCGGGGACGTTGCTGAAGGACACGGCCGCGTAGTAGTCCCGGCCCCAGTCCAGCCAGCCGTAGTCGGCCATGCGGTCGCCGTCGGCCTGCAGGCCTTCGGTGACTGTGGTTTCGGAACGGAACGCCACGCCGTCGAACGTTCCGATGAAGTACTGTCCGCCGGAACCGCCGGCGATTCCGCCGGGGCTCAGGTTGACCACCAGCACCCACCGGGTGTTGCGGGCGTCGCCGTCCACGGGCAGTTCGAACAGGTCCGGGCACTCCCAGACGCCGTCGGTGGCGTTCGCCGGGCCGAAGGTGCTCAGATACTCCCAGGACTTCAGGTCCGCCGACTTGTAGAGGACCACCTCATGATTGAGTGCCTCGACGGCGACCATCACCCAGTAGCCTCCGGCCTCTCCGTCGTACCAAAAGACCTTGGGGTCACGGAAGTCCGCCGACGCCCGGTCCAGCACCGGGTTGCCCGCGTACTTCGTCCAGGTGGCGCCGTCGTCCGTGCTGTAGGCGAGGGACTGCGCCTGCCGGCCAGCGAGCGGGGAGGCGGGCGAATAGGCACTCGTGTAGATCGCCACGAGCGGCGGCACTCCCCCCGCACCGAAGCCGCTGGTGTTGTGGATATCCACCACGGCAGAACCGGAGAAGATGGCCTCCTGCTCGTCGCACGGGATGGCGACGGGCTGTTCGTCCCAGTGCAGCAGGTCCGCCGAGGTGGCGTGCCCCCAGGACATGTTGCCCCAGACACTCCCCTGCGGGTTGTGCTGGTAGAAGAGGTGGTACACGCCGTTGGAGTACACGAGGCCGTTGGGGTCGTTCAGCCAGTTGCGTTCCGCGGCGTAGTGCCATTTGGGCCGGTACCGGCAGTCGAGCTCGGCGGTGGTGTTCAGGGAAGTCATGGTCAGCTTTCGCGCTAGGAACAGGCCGGAATCAGCCTTTGACACCGCTGGAGGCGATGCTGTTGATGAAGGAACGCTGGAACGCGACGAACAGGATCACCACGGGCACCGTAATCAGGGACGCGTAGGCCATCACTTCGCCCCAGGAGACGTTGAGCTGGAAGAAGTACTGGATGCCGATCATCACCGGGCGCAGTTCCTCGGACTGGACCACCATGAGCGGCCAGAGATAGGAATTCCAGGCGGGCAGGAACGTCAGGATTGCCACGGTGGCGGTGGCAGGGCCGGCGAGCGGCATGACCACCTGGCGGTAGATCTTGAACCAGCCGGCGCCGTCGATCCTGGCGGCCTCGTCCAGTTCCTTCGGGATGGACTCGAAGTACTGGTGGTAGAGGTAGATGGAGAACGCGTTGGCAATGAACGGGATGATCTGGACCTGGTACGTGTCCAGCCAGCCCTTCGAAATCTCCAGGCTGAATCCGTTGAGTTCGAAGTACGGCAGCTGGTTCACCCACCACACCAAGGGGAGGGCCAGCGTCTGGAACGGCACAATCAGCGTGGCCAGGATGGCGGTGAAGACCACCTTCTTTCCGCGCACCTCCATGCGGGACAGGCCGAAGGCGCACAGGCTGTTGACGAAGATGCCGAGCACCACGGTCACCGCGGAAACCCCGATGGAGTTGATCAGGAAGCGGGCTGCCGGGACGCGGTCGAACACCGCCGTGTAGTTGTCCAGCGAGATGTTGCCGATGGGCAGGAATGCCGCGACGGAGGACATGTCACCGAAGATCTGCTGGTCCGGCTTGAGCGAGGACACCAGCATGAACACGATGGGGAACGCTGCGACGGCGGCGAACACGATGCGCACGAACATGGCGCCGAACGAGTTGAGTCGAAGTGCGTTTTTCACGTCAGTCCTTCTCTCGGGTCAGGTAGCGCTGCACCGCGGAAATCAGCAGCACGAGGACGAAGAAAACAAGGGAGATGGCCGAGGCGTATGAGGTTTCCTGCTGCTTGAAGCCGGAGCGCACCGCCTCGTAGATGATGGTGGTGGTGGAGTCGAGCGGTCCGCCCTGGGTCATGACGCTGACCTGGTCGAAGAGTCCGAGCGCCTGGATGGTGATGGTCACCAGGACCAGGCTCCGGGTGTGCTTCAGGCCCGGCCAGGTCACGTAGCGGAACTGGTGCCAGCGGCTGGCGCCGTCCAGCTGGGCTGCCTCGTACAGTTCACCCGAGATGCTCTGCAGCCCGGCGAGCCAGATGATCATGTGGAACCCGGCGGCCTGCCAGATGGACAGCGCGATGATGGCCGGCATGGCAGTGGCGGGGTCGTTCAGCCAGTCCGCGCCCTGGATTAGCCCGAAGCTGAAGGTGGACAGCAGCTCGTTGATGAGGCCTTCCCTGCGGTACATGAAGAGCCAGAGCAGCGACACCACCACCATGGACGTGACCACGGGAAGGAAGTAGATGGTGCGGAAGAAGTTCACGCCGCGGAACTTTTTGTTGATGAGCAGCGCCATCGCCAGGGCGAGGCCCGACTGGACGGGCACCACCACGACGGCGAAGTAACTGACGTTCAGCAGCGCGCGCCAGAACGTGGGATCGGCGAAGAGCCGGGCGAAGTTGTCCGTGCCGACGAACTCCACGGGCCTCGGGGAGATCAGGCGGGCATTGGTGAACGCGAGGCCGAAGCCGAGGATGGCGGGGAGGAACACGAAGGCGAGGAGCAGGACGGCGGCGGGGGCGATCATGCCCCAGCCGCTGAGCTGTTCGCGCAGGTAGCCCGGGCGCCGGTGGCGCGGCGCGGCGGAGGGTGCCGGCGCGCCGGATGCGGGGGCGCCGGGACGGCGCCGGGAGGGAAGCTGGGTGGTTGTCATGGGAGTCTCCGTTGACAGTCAGTGCCGGGGGTACGACGACGGCGGCAGTCGCCGGCCGCCGCCGTCGTACCGTTGGGCGGCTGGCTAGTTCTTGTAGCCGCCGTTGGACTTGATGTTGGCGTCAATCGCCTTGACCGCCTTGTCCAGCACGGTCTTGGGGTCGGCGCCGGCCAGGATGTCCTGGACCGCCTTGCCGTATTCAGTTGCGATGAACGGGTAGGCGGGCGTTTCCGGCCGCATGACCGCGTAGTTGCGGGAGAACTCCATGAAGATCCGGTTAGCGCCGCCTTCGGCGAACGCCGGGAGCAGCGCCGCAGCTTCGTCGGTGGCCGGAATGGTTCCGGTGGCCTTTGCCACGGCGGCCAGGTTTTCCGGCTTCAGGGAGTACGAAAGGTAGTCCATGGCGGCGTCGGCGTTCTTGCAGCCGCTGGTCACGCCCCACTGCCAGGAGGCGCCGCCGATCTTCGGGCCGTTGCCAAGGTCCACGGAGGGCATGACCACGAGGTCCTTGCCGAGGGCCGTCCTGGCCTTGTCAGCGGCCCACGAGCCGGTGTACAGGAGGCCGCTCTTGTTGTTCAGGAAGTCCTGGGTGGAGTCCTTGCCGCTCTTTTTGGCCATGAAGCCCTGGTCCGCCAGGCCGCGGAACCACTCGGCCCACGCGACGGCTTTGTCGCCGTTGAGGGTTCCGTCCGCCGACTGGAAGCCGTTGCGGTTGATCAGGTCCGCGCCGAAGGACTGCAGGAACGGGGAGTAACCGTAGGGCAGCCACTCCCCCGAGCCGGCCGTGCCCATGTCCAGCGGGTACTGCCACTTGCCCAGGGCCTTGAGCTTGGTCAGGGCATCCTGGAACTCCTCCTTGGTCCACGGCTTTTCGATGGTGGCCACGCGGACGCCGGCCGCCTTCAGGTCCGAGGCCCGGGCGAGCATGGCGAGGGCGACGTCGTAGTAACCCACGGCGTAGGTTTCGCCCTCCCACTTGGCCACGGTGCTGGGCAGGTTCTTGGAGAGGTCGGCCGAGAGCTTCAGCGGGGTCAGGTATTTGGCCCAGGCCCAGTTGGGCACGTTCGGTCCGTCGATGTCCACAATGCACGGAAGCTTGCCGGCCGCCGCCGCGGAGACGACGGAGTCGTTGTAGGAGTCCTGCGGGAACGCCTGTACCTTGATCTGGGCCTTGGCGGCGCCGCTCTTGTTGTAGGAATCCACAACGGACTTGATGGCGGCGAGCTCCTCCGGGTTGCCCGCGTTGTGGGTCCACATGGTGATCTCGCTGGTGCCCTCGGAGGTGGCGGATGCGCTGCCCTTGCCGCAGGCGCCGAGGCTGCCCACGAGTGCCGCCGCGGCTATGCTGGTGGCCAGGATCCGTGTGAATCGCTTGTTCATGATGGTCCAGTCTTTCTGCTGTTTTTGCGCGTGGATGATTGGCCCGGGGTCCGGAAGGGGCGCGGCCGGTGCAACGGCTGCGTCCCTTTTTGTGCGGACACCGGGTGGTGTAACGGTTGGCTGTTGGTGTTGCCGGGCTAGGCTCCGGCCGGGGGCGGGCCTACTGATCCCCGTTCGATGAGGGGGCAGGCGATCCGTGCCTGCTCAGCCGGTGCGCCCGGGTTTTCGATGTCATCGAGAACGCGGTTGACCGCCCAGCGACCCATCTCGTAGTGCGGAAGGGCCACAGTGGTCAGCCCCGGCCACAGGGCGTCTGCAATGAGCTCAAGGTTATCGATGCCCACGATGGAGACGTCCTCCGGGATGCGGAGCCCCAGCGCCGTCGCCGCCTGGTAGGCGCCCATGGCCACCCGGTCGCTGAAGCAGAACAGGGCGGTGGGACGGCCTGGCTGGCTGAGAAGGTCCAGCGCGGCCTCACGGCCGCCGGACGTCTCAGCCACGCCGATGACCAGATGCCTCGGATCGTGCTCGATCCCGTGGCGCCGGAGCGCGTTGCGGAACCCGTCGAGGCGGCCGTGGGTGGCGGGGATGTCGTCCACGTTGTTGATCATGCCGATCCGCGTGTGGCCGGCCCGGATGAGGGTTTCAACCGCGGTTTCGGCCGCGTTGACCTCGTCCGGGACAACGGAGGAGACGGCCGGGTCTCCGGTGACGGCGTCCAGGAGCACGGTGGGCATGCCGGCCAGTTCCTGCGGGAGCTCCACGCCCTGGTGGTACAGCCTGGCGTACACCACACCGTCCACCTGGTGCTGTTGAAGCATGATGATTTCGCGGTGTTCGAGCTCGCGGTCCAGGCCCGAGTTGACCACCATCATCACGTAACCGCGCTCGTAGGCTGCGTCCTGCGCTCCGCGGATCATGGCCCCGGCAAACGGGGTTGTGGTGATCTCGTCACTGACCAGGCCAAGGATCTGGGAGCGCTGGTTGCGCAGTCCGCTGGCCAGCCGGTTCGGGGCGTAGCCAAGGTTCCTGGCCACATCCCGTACGTGCTGCTGGGTTTCCGCTTTGACCCGCGAGCTGGTGGCGTCGTTCAGGGCGTGCGACACGGTGGTCACTGAGACCCCGGCGGCTCTGGCCACCTCGCGTATCCCTACTCGCGTCGTCATCGACATCCTTTGCAAAACGTTTTGGGCTTGATGTGAAATACCATACACAAAACGTTTTGCATGTGTCAAACGTCACCTTTGAGAGCACGGGGCCCACGAGGTTTCGACAGGCTCAACCAGCGGGGGGGGTGACCTGCTCTCGAGGGGCTGGCTGGCCGCGGTTTTCGAAAGCGTGCGTCAAAGCGAGGTACGAGCAGCACGCGTGAAAACCGGGGCCCGCCAGCCCCGGAGCGGGGTTTCGACAGCTCAGGCGGAGGCCTTGCGGCTATGCGTCAACCAGGTCCTCGTCCAGCTCCTCGAACTCCACGGCGGCCACGATTTCCTTGGTCACGGGGTTCAGCATGAACGCCTCGGCGTCTTCCTCGATCATGACGAAGTCGCCGTGGTCGGTGCTGAAGTGCCAGGCCAGGACAGTCTCCCCGTTGTGCTCGTAGTTGGGGTCGCCCATAGTGATTTTCTGCAGCTCATAGCCGGCGATGTCGCAGAGTTCGCGGATGATGACCTCGAATTCCGGGGCGTTCTCCAAGGCCTCTTCCTCGGCTTCGGCGCGCCGTTCTTCGAGGTCCGGGATCTGGGCGACCCGCTTGGCGATATGGGCGGTGAGTTCGTCCTCGTTCAGGATCAGCAGGCCCTCCTGCGCCCGGAGCCAGGCCGCGTTGAGGGCGATGATGTCCTCGGTTTCGAGCAGCGACTCGAATTCGGCGTCGAGGTCTTCCATGGCCTGCACTGCCTCCGGGAGTTCGCCGTCGGCGTCGCCGTCGGACTCGCCGTCCAGGTAGATCTCCTCTTCCTCCTCCGACAGGGAGTCAAAGGCCTCCACGGTGCGGTCGAACAGCTCCAGGTGAGCGGCGGCGCCCATCCCTTCGAAGCCTTCGCGGATGTAGGTGTCCAGTTCCTCGCGCTCCGGTGCGGTGAACACGTACTGCGCGAATCCGCCGCCCAGCGACTGGGCGAGGTAGAAGTCGACGAAGTAGCTGCGCAGGGCGTTGGGGGCGATTTCCTCGGAGTTGAGCAGCTCCTGGTACATGGTGTTCACCACGGTCACGTTGGCGTCAACAACCTCCTCGTTGCCGGCGTTGGCGCCGTCGACGGTCAGGACGACTGGATATTCGCTGGAAGTCATGGGAATTCCTTACTGCTGAAAAGCCGGTGGTGATTAGGACCCTTTCAACGTACGCGCCGCCCCGTGCCTGCAGTTGAGTGGCAGGTGAACGTCAGGCGAAGTTTCAGGGCCCCTGCCGGCTGACTAAGATGGATCAGATAACCTGCAGATTTTTGACCTGCCGAAAGTAGCGCGCACCATGCCATCCCAACCGGACGAGAGTGCGGCACTGGCAATCCAGACCCCCGCGATCAACGACCGCTCCCTTGCGGCCGGGCTCGCGTATGCCATGGGCAGCCGCGTTTCCGGGATTTCCTTCGATGCCGCCACCGGCCTGATGCTGGGCAAGGTGCGCGGCGGCTCTGACGTGCCGTATTCGACCACCGCCAAGCTGGTCCGGAAGGCGGGCGGCTGGAGCTGCACGGTGGGCGTGTGCAGCTGCCCGGTCCGCAAGGACTGCAAGCACGTGGCGGCGCTGCTGTTCGCCGCCGAGGACAACCCTGCGATCCGGGTGAAACTGCTGTCCCCGTCCGAGGTTTCACGGCTGTCCCGCGAGCCGTCGCAGCCCGAGCTGGCGGACTGGGAGCAGGCGTTGAGCCCGCTGATTTCGCAGCCCAGCATCACTCCGTCCACGGGCGGCATCCCCCTGGCGCTGCAGTTCGAAGTGGAGGAACCGGCCCCGCACTTTTCCTATACGGGCCGCCGGGACCCCCTCCGCAGTGTCCGCCAGCTCAAGGCCCGGCCCGTGATCATGGGCGCCAAGGGCAAGTGGATCCGCGGCGACGTCTCCTGGAACACGCTGAGCTACCTGAATTTCCGCCGCGAGTGCAACGAGACGCACGTGGAATGGATGCAGGCCTTCCTCGCCGCGCACACCGCCGCCGCGAACAGGGCGCATTCGTCGTCCGCGCTCTGGCTGGGGATGAACACGTTCGCCGGCAAGAACCTATGGAGCCTGCTGGACGAGGCCAGGAAAATCGGCGTCGCATTGGTCCACAGCCGGGGGCAGGAACCGGTCCGAGTCGCGGAGGACCCTGCCGCCGTCGGCCTCAGCCTGAGCCGGTTCGGCAGCGCAGCGCCCGACGGCGGCGGGCTGGAGCTCGCGCCCACCATCACCGTTGAGGGGGCCGAGGTGGATCCGGCGTCGGTGGGTACCATCGGGCGCCCGGCACACGGCATCTTCCTCACGTCCGGCGGGGATGCGCTGCCGGGCGTCGCCGACACCGTGATCACGCTGGCGCCGCTGGAAAGCGGGCTCAGCGAGGAGCTCCTGACGTTCGTGACGGCGGGCAGCACGCTGCATATCCCGGCGCGGGACGAAGGCCGCTTCCTCACCGGGTTCTACCCCAAGCTCAAGCAAACGGCCCGGGTCACGGCAGCGGACGAATCAGTGGAGCTGCCCACCCTGGCCGTGCCCAGGCTGTCGCTGCTGGCCAACTACGGAGCGGACCACCGCGTCAGGCTGCACTGGGAATGGCATTACACGTCCGGAAACCTCGTCACCGCGCAGCCGCTGTGGCGCCATCCGGGCGATCACGGCTACCGTGACGATCCCGCCGAGGCCCGGATCCTCGAAGCGGTGGGCCAGCCGTGGGACGTGGTACCGAAGCTCGGCGAATCGGCCACCGGCGGCTGGGGCACGCCGCGCCTCGCGGCCACATCCGAACTCAGCGGGCTGGACACCCTCGCGTTCACGGAGGAGGTCCTCCCCCGCCTCCGGGACACCCCCGGCGTCGAGGTTGACACCTCCGGCGACATTGCGGACTACCGCGAGGCCGAAGAGGCTCCCGTCGTGGCCATTTCGACGAAGGCGACCGACCAGCGGGACTGGTTCGATCTCGGCATCGTGATCACCCTCGAAGGCCAGCCGGTGTCCTTCGCTGCGCTGTTCTCCGCCCTGGCCGCCGGCCAGACGCGCATGCTGCTTCCGAGCGGCGCGTACTTCTCGCTGGACCTTCCTGAACTGCACCAGCTGCGGGCCCTGATCGACGAGGCGCGCGAGCTGCAGGACAACAAGGACGCGCCGCTGCAGATCAGCCGTTTCCAGGCGGGCCTGTGGGACGAGCTGGCGCAGCTCGGAATCGTCGATGAGCAGGCCGCCGCGTGGCGCGAGGCGGTGGGCGGGCTGCTGGAGGGCGGCGTGAAGGGCCTGCCGCTGCCGGCCAGCCTGAACGCGGAACTGCGGCCGTACCAGCTGGAGGGCTACAACTGGCTGAGCTTCCTGTACCGGCACGGGCTCGGCGGCGTGCTCGCGGACGACATGGGCCTGGGCAAGACCGTGCAGGCGCTGGCCCTGATGTGTGCCGCAAAGGAGCACGCCCCGGCTGGCGGGACTCCGCCGGCTAAGGGGGCGCCGTCTGACGGCAACACAGCGCCCGACGGCGGCACTCCCTTCCTGGTGGTGGCCCCCACGAGCGTCGTGGGCAACTGGGAGGCGGAAGCCGCCCGCTTCGCCCCGGGCCTGACGGTGCGTGCCATCGGCGAGACGTTCGCGAAGACCGGATCCGACCCCGCCGAGGCGATGGCCGGCGCGGACATTGTCATCACGTCCTACGCGCTGTTCCGGATCGACTACGACGCCTACGCCTCACGGCGCTGGGCCGGACTGGTCCTGGACGAGGCCCAGTTCGTGAAGAACCACCAGTCCAAGGCTTACCAGTGCGCCCGGAAGCTGCCGGCAGCCTTCAAGCTGGCCATCACGGGCACGCCGCTGGAGAACAACCTCATGGAGTTCTGGGCGCTGACCTCGATTGTGGCGCCGGGGCTGTTCGCGAGCCCCAAGCGGTTCGCCGAGTATTACCAAAGGCCGGTGGAGAAGAACGGTGACAAGGGGCAGCTGGACAAGCTCCGCCGTCGGGTCCGCCCGCTCATGATGCGCCGCACCAAGGAGCAGGTCATCCACGACCTGCCGCCCAAGCAGGAGCAGATCCTGGAAGTGGTCCTCAACCCGCGGCACCAGAAGGTCTACCAGACGCACCTGCAGCGCGAGCGCCAGAAGATCCTGGGCCTGATCGAGGACGTCAACAAGAACCGCTTCACGATCTTCCAGTCGCTCACCCTGCTCCGCCAGCTGAGCCTGGATGCCTCGCTGGTGGATGAGTCCTTGAGCGGGGTGAGGTCCAGCAAGCTGGACGTGCTGTTCGAGCAGCTCGAGGACCTGGTGGCCGAGGGCCACCGTGCGCTGATCTTCAGCCAGTTCACGGGCTTCCTGGGCAAGGTCCGCGACCGCCTCGTGGAGGAGAACATCGAGTTCTGCTATCTCGACGGCAGCACGCGGAACCGCACCGACGTGGTGAACGAGTTCAAGAACGGCGCGGCGCCGGTGTTCCTGATCAGCCTCAAGGCCGGCGGCTTCGGCCTGAACCTGACCGAGGCGGACTACGTGTTCCTGCTCGACCCGTGGTGGAACCCGGCGTCCGAGGCGCAGGCTGTGGACCGCACGCACCGGATCGGCCAGGCCAGGAACGTCATGGTCTACCGGCTGGTTGCCAAGGACACCATCGAAGAAAAGGTCATGGCCCTGAAGGCCAAGAAGTCCCAGCTCTTCGCGGACGTCATGGAGGGCGATGCGCTCTCCGGCGGCTCACTGACGGCGGAAGACCTGGCGGGGCTCTTCAACGACTGACGACCGTCCAGATGGCCCGCGTGGCGTGACCCGCTGCTGATGACCCGCGGCTGATGACCCTCGAATAGGCAGCGGCCGGCGCCGTCACGGGCGGGAGCGCCGCCCGCGTCCGGATCCACCGGCCAAGCGCCTTGCCCTTGCCCTTCCACCAGCTGTCCTCGTCGCTGTCGGTGCGCCACCGGTAGGTCACGACCACCAGCACGAACATCCCGGCAGTGACGTCTGGCCATGCGGCGCGCGCCGCGTCGATCAGCACGCTGCAGGCCGTGAACAGGATCGCCGGCGGTGCGAGGGTCCGGAACACCGTGTTGGCCAGGTAGCGGCGGTGTGAACGGGGAACGGAGAGCGCCCGGACCATGTCGAAGCAGGCGCACACCACCACGAGCGTTTGCCCCAGGGTCAACAGGATGGAACCCGGCAGCGATCCTGCGAATTGCACGGCCGACGCCAGCCCCGGGTTCATGGCATGCCTCCGGCCGCTTTAGGACCGGCCGCCGTGAACCCCTGCCGGGGCCCGGCCGGATTTCCCGAAAAGTTCATGTTGGTGCCCCCCACCGATCTGGATCGTTGCCCTGCCAGGACCATTCAACGGCCCGCCGTGCGTGGGAGTCACGCGAGGCGGCTACCCGTCTTTCCGGGCCGGCACTACCCGGACTTTTCCGCAGTACGCAGCTGGCCATCCCGCGCAACGCAAAAAGTGAGCCTTGACACACCGTTCCGGCCCATGTCATGGTTGCAACATCAGATGGTCAGACCAACTAACCAGCTCGACAGATTTGCTCTACAAGGAAGTAGCTCATGAACCTCTACTCACTGATGCAGAAACGAACGGCCACCCAGGGACCCATCCGGGTGGGAGTCATCGGCGCCGGAAAATTCGCGTCCATGTTCCTGACCCAGGCGCTCAATTCGGAAGGCATCCACGTCGTCGGCGTCGCCGACATCGACGTCCTCAAAGCCAAGGGCGCGCTGCAGCGCACCGGCTGGCCGGCCGAGCGCTACGCCGCGAAGAACTTCACCGAGGCACTGCGTCACGGAACAACGTTCGTGACGGACAGCTCTGCGGACCTGATCCGGCTCCCGCAGGTCGAGGTCATCCTGGAGGTCACCGGCAACCCGATCGTCGGCACCGCTCACGCGATCCAGAGCATCGACAACGGCAAGCACATCATCATGGTCAATGTTGAAGCCGACTGCATGGTGGGGCCCATCCTCCAGCGGCGCGCCGAGGCGGCCGGCGTGGTCTACTCGATGGCCTACGGGGACCAGCCGGCCCTGATCTGCGAAATGGTCGACTGGTGCCGGACCGTGGGATTCGACATCGTCGCGGCCGGAAAGGGCACCAAGTACCTTCCCGAGTACAACTACTCCACGCCGGACACGGTCTGGAACTACTACGGCTTCAGCGACGAACAGCTGGCGTCAGGGGACTTCAATCCCAAAATGTTCAACTCCTTCCTGGACGGAACCAAGTCCGCGATCGAGATGGCAGCCGTGGCCAACGGCACCGGGCTGACTCCGCAGGACGAAGGGCTCTTCTTCCCTCCGGCCGGCGTCGATGACCTGCCGCGCATCTACCGCGAGAAGTCCGTCGGCGGCATGCTGACCCGTCGCGGCACGGTGGAGATCGCCTCGAGCCTGCACCGCGACGGCACCGAGGTGGAGCGGGACCTCCGCTGGGGCGTGTACGTCACGTTCGAGGCGAAGACCGACTATGCCGTGCAGTGTTTCGCCGAGTATGGCGTCAAGACCGATTCGACCGGCCGCTACGGCTCGCTGTACCGCCCGTATCACATGATCGGGCTGGAACTGGGGGTGAGCATCGCCTCCGCCGTCTTGCGGGGCGAAGCGACGGGTGCACCCACGGGGTTCCGCGGAGACGTCATGACCACGGCCAAGAAGGATCTCAAGGCAGGCGAAGTGCTCGACGGCGAAGGCGGCTACACCGCGTTCGGAAAACTTGCCCCGGCGGAACTATCGCTCGAGCGCAACGCGCTGCCGCTCGGACTCGCGCACGGCATGAAACTCAAGCGTGACGTTCCCAAGGACGGCACCGTGTCCTGGGACGACGTCGATGCCGATGAGACCCTGCTGGCCGTGCAGATCCGGCGCCAGCTCGAGAGCGAATTCCGTTCGGAAATGCCGCTCGCCAGGTAGGTCAGACCGTCAGGCCGGCCAACTACGATGGAAGTGCTGCCGGCGGCGGGCCGGTGGCAGGAAATCAACGAGGTGGACGGCATGACAACAGAAGCATGGGAACCCGTACAAAGGGTCCGGACCTACGAGCAGGTAATGGCCCAGATCGAGGACCGGATCCTGGACGGACGGCTTAAGGCCGGGGACAAACTGCCGAGCGAACGGGATCTGTCCGCTCTGCTCGGAGTATCACGGCCCTCCCTGAGGGAGTCCCTCCGCGTGCTGGAGGCCCTGGGCATCGTGGACATCCGCCCCGGCGGCGGTGCCGAGGGAGGCGCCGTCCTGGTGGGCGAGCCCGGTTCCGGGTTCGTCAACCTGCTCAAGCTCCAGTTGGCACTCGGCCAGTTCGACCAGACCGAAGTGCTGGAAACCCGGATCGCACTGGAGACCTGGTGCTGCGAGGAAGCCGCTCAACGGGCCACCGAACAGGACCACAGGGAACTGGGCCTGATTCTGGACAGGATGGATGATCCGGACATCGGCACGGCCGAGTTCAACAGGCTGGATGCTGCCTTCCACGTCCGGATCGCCGAATCCACGGGGAATTCCCTCAGTGCACACCTCATGGGATCCCTTCGGACCGCCATCAACCGGCAGATGATCGAAGCCTATGCCCGGCTTGAGAACTGGAAAGAAACGGCCACCGTGGTGCGCCGCGAACACCGGGACATCCTCGACGCCCTGCATCGTCGTGAGCCGGCGGAGGCCAGGCGGGCCGTGGGCGACCACATCCGCAGTTTTTACAACATTGGAAACGTCGAGGCCTGAACCAGCCTCGGTGACGCCGGAGGACCGGCCTCACCTGGTACAGCGCCTGCGGCACTCGGGGACGGGGAAATCCCTGTCCCGTATCGAAGGAGATATGGACGCAGATGAGCGCTCTCACGCAAACACACGCTCGGCAGGCTGAGCACGGTTCACCCGACAAACTCAAGGTCGCGATCGGCAGCGCCGTCGGAACCACGATTGAAAACTACGACTTCCTCGCCTACGGGACGGCCGCCGCACTGTACTTCGGCAGCGCCTTCTTCCCTGGCCAGGATCCCCTCGCGGCAACGCTGCTCGCCTTCGCCACCCTGGCGGTGGGCTTCGCGATGCGGCCGCTCGGCGGACTCATCGGCGGTTACCTCGGCGACAAATACGGACGCAAGCCGGTCCTTGTAGGTGCACTGTTGGTGATGGGAGCCGCAACATTCATGATCGGCGTCCTGCCGACGTACCAGCAGGTGGGCGTGCTGGCCCCCATCCTGCTCGTTGCGATCCGCATCATCCAGGGTCTGGCGTTCGGCGCCGAATGGGGCGGAGCCATCATGATGACGTTCGAGCACGCCCCGTGGCGCAAACGCGGACAGTACACGGGCATCCCCCAGGCGGGCGTCCCGCTCGGCCTGCTGCTGGCCAACCTCGTCTTCCTCGGCACCACAGGGTGGAATAACGAATGGTCCTGGCGCGTGCCGTTCCTGGCCAGCTCCATCCTGATAATCGCGGGCATCATCATCCGGATGAAGGTCAGCGAATCCCCCGAGTTCGAGGAAACCAAGGCACGCGGAGATCTCGTCAAGAACCCGCTGCTGACGGTGATCAAGGACGACTGGCGCACCATCCTCCGTGTGATCGGGCTGCGCCTGGCGGAGTCCGGCGGTTTCTACGTCATCGTCACCTACCTGCTGTCCTACATCACCACCAACAAGATCGTGGATCGGCAGACCGGACTGACCGGGCTGGTGCTCGCCGCAGCGCTGGGAGTCGTCGCCACCATCCTCTGGGGGCGCCTCACCGACAGGATCGGACGCCGCAAGCTCTACATCGCCGGCTGCGCGGGCATCATCCTCTTCGGATTCCCGCTGTTCCTCATGGTCAACACCGCGGTCCCGTTCCTGATCGTCCTCGTGTACATCATCGGGCTGCCGGTGCTGCATGACATGCTGGCGGGCGCCCAGGGTGCCTGGTTCTCCGAACTGTTCCAGGCCAACACGCGGACGTCCGGGGCATCAATCGGCTACCAGTTCTCTGCCGCGATCTCCGGCTTCATCCCGCTCATCGCTGCTGCCACGGCAGCGGCCTGGGGATGGAGCGGCGTGTCAATCGTCTACATTGCCTGCGGCGCCATCGGGCTCATGGCAGCGCTGTCCACCAGGGAAACCTGGAGCAACCGCGAAAAGAAGGAAGTCAGCGAACTGATCGCGTCAAACAGGTAAGACCGCGTTGTTCCCGGGCCGGCATCCGGCCCGGGAACAACTGTGCGTTAACGGTGCCCCCGCGTTGGTGGAGGCTGTCGCGTTAGTGGAGGTCCTCGCCCTAGCGGGTAGCGGTCGGTTCGGGCAGCGCCACCCGGCCCGCGTCGTTGGCGTTGCACGGCAGCGGATCCAGGTGGCTGATCCCGAAGGTAGTGATCTGCAGAACCCGGGCCGTGGCGATGTCATAGAAAAGGCCGGTGACATGCACTTCGTCCGCCTGGAGTGCCTTCTCAAGGCCGGCGTGCCGCTGCAGCCGCTCCAGCTGTACGGCCACGTTGACCATCGCCAGCTGGTCCACGGCTCCGTACCCTGCCTCTGCCGCAGCCGCCTGCACCGGGTGGCCGGCGCGGACTGCGCCCAGGCTCGGCCGGCCGTGCTCCAGCCACGCTTCAACTGAGTTGCGCTTGGCCGCGTCGGCAGGGCCCGCCTCAGCCAGCAGGCCCGTCATGGCGCCGCAGCCCGAGTGCCCGCAGATGACCACCGACTTGATGGAAAGCTCGTTGAGCGCGAAGTCCAGGGCGGCTTCAACCGAGGGGTCAAGGCTTTGGCTTCCTACCACGTTGCCCACGTTCCGGACCGTAAACAGGTCCCCCGGGCCGCTGCTCGTGATGAGGTTCGGCACCAGCCGGGAATCCGCACAGGTGATGAACAACGTATCCGGGTCCTGGAACGAGGACAGCTCCTGGACATGGGGCCGCAGCAGGTGCGCATGGCGGCGGTGGTAGCTGTCCACACCGTTGAGCACCGACCGCACGGGAGCCGGGATCCGCTCCCCCGTGACGCCCAGAGCCTCGGCCACGCCATCACGCTGCCAGCTGCGCCACGGGGCAAAGCCGCCGCGGAGCGCGGAACGCGAGTTGCCACGCACGGGAGGGCCTGCCTGCGCGTCATGGAGCCTGGCGGTGCCGCTTTCCTCTATCTCCACGCTGCCGCCGTTGCCCACGTGCCGCAGGCGCCAGGCATCCAAGGTGTCGTGGACCGGGTGGTCAAGAAAATCGACGTCCAGTTCAACGGTCACCCGCGAGGCCGGCGGCACCGAGGCCAGCACCTTGCTGAGACGCGGGAGCGAGAGGAAGCTGCAGGACCCGTCAATGACCACGCGCCAGCGCTGCCCGTCCGGTCCGCCCAGCGGCTCTGCGTGAATCCTGGCGCGGACCACGCGCCACACGACCAGCACCACGGCCAGGCCAAGGCCGGTCAGCACTCCCGCCAGGAGGTTGACGAACACCACCGTGAAAAGTGTCAGCGCATAGACCGTCATGTCCCCCGTCAACCGGGCGGTCTTGAAGTCGGCCACCTTCACCAGCCGCATGCCGATGATAATGAGCAGGCCCGCCAGCACGGCCTCCGGAACCAGCTGGATCAGCCCGGCAAGAAGCAGCGAGAACACCAGGACCCAAATGCCGTGGAGCACGGCGGACTTGCGGGTCCGCGCCCCGGCCTCGATGTTGGTCGCGCTGCGCACGATCACGCCGGTGACGGGAAGGCCGCCCAGCAGGCCGGACGTCATGTTAGCCGCCCCTTGGCCCAGGAGTTCACGGTTGAAATCCGTTCGCTCGCCGTGATGCATCTTGTCCACGGCGACGGCGGACAGCAGCGACTCGATGCTGGCCACCAGGGCGATGGTAATGACGCCCACGACGACGGCGCCCCACTCCCCTTGCGGAACATGCGGGATGGACAACGCGTCCAAGAGAGAGCCGTCGAAGGTGATCCGGTCGACGTCGGAATTGAACGGCAGCGACAGCGCCGTACCGGCGATCACCGCAACCAGCGGGCCCGGGACGCGGCGGACTGGCGCCGGCATGTGCTTCCACGCGAGCAGCAGGATGATGACCACGGCCCCGAGGAACGCTGCCTGCGGGTCCAGGGCGGCGATGCTGGCCGGAAGCGACGTGACGTTCTGCCATGCTGCCTCGCCCGCCTCGGCGCCGAGCATCACGTGCAGCTGCTGCAGGACAATGATGATGCCGATCCCGGCCAGCATGGCGTGCACGACGACCGGCGCGATGGCCAGCGCCACGCGTCCGACCCGGGCCAGTCCGAGGAGCGCCTGCAGAACGCCGGCGGCCACGGTGATGGCACAGGTTGCGGGCCAGCCGAACTGCTCGATCAGGCCGGCGACGATGACCGTCAGGCCTGCGGCGGGGCCGCTGACCTGCAGCGGCGAGCCGCCGAGGCTGCCCGCCACGATTCCGCCGACCGCCGCCGCGATGAGGCCTGCCATCACCGGTGCCCCGGACGCCGCAGCGATGCCGAGCGACAGTGGAACGGCAACAAGGAAGACCACCAGGGACGCGGGTAGGTCCCAGCGAAGTCCGGATTTCAGGAGCGTGAGGAGCGGGGGCCGGCTGTTGGTAGTGGGGCGGGTTTCGGGATCCGTGGCGGCTGGGGCGGGCATATCAGTCCTTGGCTCGTTCGAAGGTTCCCGATCCACGCTATTGACGCGCCAAGGACGGCCGCAAGGTTGCCGGCGGTGAGAAGAAACACCGAGGTCAGCCGCAACAAAGCGCCTAACACAGCCCAAATCCATTCGTTTGCATAAACACCACACACTCCCGGACGGTCAACGCCGGGAGGGCAGGCACGGCCGCATCATGCATCCCGGGCTTTGCTGCCGCGGGAGGCCCGGGACGGGATGCGCCCGCGGGGGATGCCCGAAGTGTGGGGACGGAAATCAGCGGCCGGTTCAAGTCAAGTTCGCCGCCGCCGTCGCAGTAGGCATGCCACGCCGAAGATATTTTTCGCCGGGTGTTGGTTGCGACGGGGTCGCGCTCGTGATTATTGGCCCCGGCCGCGGCAAACGCCTGCGCCGGCTAACGGCTGCGCCGGCTATTTCGCGGCTATGGCAAGGAACCGGATGGGCAGGTCCAGCAACTCCAGCGGGCCGTGAGGCCATAACGGGGCGGGCGCCGCCCGGGACGCTATTTGCAGCGGCGGTGGCCCGGGACGCTGGCAATGCGCTGCCTCAGCCGTTCGGGGCGCTCACCGATTGCACGGACCCGGCCTTGGCCGTGATGAACTGGCGGATCCATCCGATGGTTTCCGGATGATCGAGATGCAGGCCGTGACGCGCGCCGGGGACCTTCACCAGGGTGGAACGGCGAATGTGCTGATGCAGCAGGACGGCGTTTGGCAAGGGGGTCAGTGCATCGTCCGTGCCGTGCAGGATGAGCGTCGGGGCCTGGATGGACCCCAAATGGCGCCACGCATCGTGGTCGCGGCTGGCCTTGAAATGACGGGATTTGGCCCAGGCCGATGCCTTGGAGTCGAAAAAGGTGCGCACATCGTCAGGGTGCTCCCCTGCCCATTGCGGATCAAAAAACAGCGGCGCCATGCGGTCCAAGTCTCCGCTCAGCAGTGCTTTCATGGCGGCGGCATTGCCCTCGCCCCGGGCTCGTTTCCCTCCGCTCGTTGCCGCAAGGAACAGTGTTCGCACGCTTTGGGGGTTGTCGATCGCGAGCCATTGGGCGACCCGGCCGCCCATTGAGTGGCCATACACGTGTGCGGCCTCGACGCCGGCGGCTTGAAGGACGGCGGCCGCATCGGCTGCAAGCAGCCTCGTTGTATAGCGGTCCGCGCTGCCTTTGCCGCTGCCGCCGATCCCGCGGTGGTCATAGCGGATGACACGGAAATGATGCGCCAGGGCCTGAGCTGCGGGCCCCCATCCGGCCATTCCTGTTGCTTGGCCAGCGATCAGCAGCAAGGGCTCCCCTCGCCTTCTTCAGCCCACGCTAACTGGGCACCGTCAGGGGCCAGGGCAATCTTCACCTGCACACTGTACCCAGCGGGTTCCCTCACCGCTGTGGTGCAGCACACGCTGTGGTGCAGCACACGAAACCACGACGGCGGCCCTCGTCGTCCGGATTGGGTGAAACCGCGCTGCGCCCGCTCACGATTATGTCAGCGGGCGCAGCGCCGGGACGCTGCTTAGCGCTTGACGGCGTCGAGCTTGAGCATCTTGGCGATGACGCCGTCAAGCTCGGAGTCGTCGAAGATCTTCTTCCAGTCGTCCTTGATGATGGTGTCCTTGCCGTACTGGATGGCGATTTCGCAGGCCTCGGAGAACGGGTTGGAGCCGCGCAGGGCGTTGGTCAGGGCGATCTGCACGTGGCCGAACAGCATGGCCTTGGCGGCTTCCTCCGGAACGCCCGCGGTGTGCACGGTCTCGTGCAGGGCTTCGTTGAGCAGGGTGCCGATCATGCAGGCCACGGTCTCCACCAGGGTGGGCTCGAGGATGGCGAGCTGCTTGACGGTGACCCAGTGGACATCGATCACGGGGGCGTAGATCGTGCGGATGACGGCCTCGGCCGAATCGCGGGTTGCTGCCGGCGTGTCCTCGTCGATCGCGGCAACGACGTTCTGCGGGGCGCCCTGGCCGCCGAAGGTGTCGGCCCATTCCTCCTTGGTGGTGCGCTCCAGGAACACGGACGGGTGGCACGGGTGCGCAACGGCCTGGACCACGTCGTCGCGCTTGGCCAGCAGCCCGGCGTAGGCGGCGGCCGGGTCCAGGGTAAGCAGGATGGCGCCGGACTTCATCTGCGGCACCACGCCTTCGGACACGACGCCCAGGACGGTGTCCGGAACGGCGAGGATCACGACGTCGGCGCCCTTCACGGCGTCATCCGTGCTGGTGATTTCGCGGCCTTCGGCGCGCACGCGGTCCTGGCCGGCGGGGGAATTTTCGCTGTAGAACACGGTGTGGGCGCTCTTCTGGAGGTTCGCCGAAACGCGCATCCCCATTTTGCCTCCGGCTCCGATGACGGCGACGGTCAAGTTTTCTGCTGACATTTCATTTGCTCCTTAGGAAATCGAGGCTTTGCTGGGTCCACTGGTTTTCGAGGCGGACGGTGTCCGCCTCGGAGTCCTGCCACGGCAGCCAGTGTTCGACGATCTGGTTGATGCTTCTTTCGTGGGGCTGAAACTTTCCGGCCATGTAGTCATAGTCGAGAAGGCCTTCGCCGAGGGGCGCGCCGGAGTATGTGAACCCGACCCACCCCTCCTTGCGGCTGAACGCAAAGTCTTTGATGTGCATGTTCAGGACATAGGGCGCGACGGCGTCAATCACCTCACGCGGCATCTCCAGCGCCGCGACCGTGTTGGCCGGGTCGCTGCAGATGCCAAGGAACGGGCTGTCCACGCGGCGGATGACGTCCAGGATCCGGGCGGTGGGGACCTGTTCGTAGGTTTCGACGGCGATCTTCACCCCGGCTGCCTCGAACTCCGGCAGGACTTCCTTGAAGATGGCCACCGCCTCCTCGGCAGGGGGTGTGTGCCCGGGGACGTTGAACATGGTCCGCAGCAGCGGCGCGCCCAGGATGCCGGCGATGTGCAGGAACTTCCGCAGGTGGTCCGGGCGGATGCCCTTGGTGCCCAGTTCCAGCGCGATGCCCAGGCGGTCCGCCGTGGTCCGCACGGCTTCCAGTTCCGCATCCGTCATGGCTTGCAGCGGTGCGTAGTCGCAGATCTGGAAGAGCTCCACGCCCAGGGCCGCGGTCTTCTCCAGGGCCTGGTGGATGGTGATTGGTTCGGTGACCGTGTCCGAGAGCTGCCAGAAGAAGGCGTAGGAACTGAGTCCGATTCTTGAGCCCGGGCCGATGGTTGAACTCATGCCCTTCCTCCCACTGGGGACACCAGGCCGAGCCGTTCGGCCGTCTCGTCCAGGATGTCCCGGAGCGCCGCCGGGTTGTGCGCGAAGCGGCCCAGGAACAGGCCGGCGACGGCGGAGTCCAGCTGGCTGATCAGGCCGGGGCCGGCGCTGCCGCCGTAGATGACCCGGCTCCCTTCCTGGCCGGGCAGGGTGCGCAGGTGCGCGTCCAGCCCGGCGATGACGGCGCTGATGTACTCCGGCGTGGCGGGTTCCGGGGCGCCGATGGCCCACTGCGGTTCGTAGGCCACGATGGTCCGCCCTGCAGGTCCGAGGGACTGTGCCCGGTTCAGCGCGGCGTCGATCTCGGCCGTGCACCGGGCGATGGCTTCTTCCACCGATCCCTGCTGCAGCTCGCCGACGCACAGGACAGGGGTGAGGCCGTTCCGGTAGGCGGCGGCCGTCTTGAGCCCGATGACCCTGTCATCCTCGCCGAAGATCAGGCGGCGCTCGGCGTGGCCGATCTCCGCGTACCTGCCGCCGAGCTCGGCCACCGTCTTGCCGCCGACCTCGCCGGTAAAGGCACCTTCGTCCTCCCAGAAGATGTCCTGGGCGCCGGCTGCTGCCCCGGCCGCGCCGAGAATCCGCGCCGCTTCGGGGAGGACCGGAAGGATGGGCAGGACGAACAGCTCGATGTCGCCGCTCTGCACTGCGGGGTGCCCCAGCGCGATCGTGGCCACCTCGCGGCAGTAGTCAAGGGAACGCTGGTAGCCGAAGTACATCTTCAGGCTGACGCCGATGATGGCCTTCGGTTTTGTTGCTGTCTTAGCAGGAAGTGACACCTTCATAGTCCTTAATCAGGGTGACCTTTTCGGCCGAGGCAGACGATTCGTCAAACGTGTAGGTGAGCCATTCGCGGGCGAGCCGGCGGGCCAGTTCGAGGCCCACGACGCGTTGGCCGAAGGCGAGGACCTGGGCGTTGTTGCTCAGCACGGAGCGTTCCACCGAGAAGGAGTCGTGCGCGGTGACGGCGCGGACGCCGGGGACCTTGTTCGCGGCGATGGCCACGCCCAGGCCCGTTCCGCAGACCAGCAGCGCGCGGTCGGCCTTGCCGGCGGCGATCAGCTCGGCGGCGGCGATGGCCACGGACGGGTACGGGGTGTGGCTGGTGGCATCGACCCCGACGTCGGTCACGGACTCGACCAGGTCGGAGGTCTCCAGGTCCGCCTTCAAGGCTTCCTTGTATTCGAATCCGGCGTCGTCGGCTCCGATGACCAGGCGCAGTTTGGCGCTCATGCGTTTTCCTTAACTGTGTTGTTCTCGGCGGGGGTGTTCTCGACGAGGGTGTTGTGGATGGCCCGGACGATCAGCGCCATGGAGACGGCGCCGGCGTCGGGGGTGCCGAGGCTTTTCTCGGCGTGCGGGCGGGCGCGGCCCATGAGGGGCAGCAGCTGGGCGGTGTCCTCGGCGGACTGCTGGGCAACGGTGGCTGCGGCGCCCCAGGCGTCGGTGAGGGACTGCCCGGCGTCCACTCCGGCAATCAGGGCGTCGCGGAACGGGACCAGCACGTCCACCAGGGTCTTGTCCCCGGGCTTGGCCTTGCCGAAGTCCATGATCGCGGCGGCGGCCTGCGCGACTCCGGCGGCGACAGCGCCGGCGTCGGGCCTGCTGCTGTCCCCGACCGCGTCGCCCACCGCGCGCAGGGCCATGCCCCAGAGGGCGCCGGAGGTGCCCCCGGCCTTGTCGGCCCAGGCGTCAGCGGCCAGGTGAAGCGTTGTGCCGGCTCCGGCACCGCGGGCGACGGCGTCCGCTGCGGCGTCGACGGCGGCGCGGACGCCGCGCTCCATGCCGATGCCGTGGTCACCGTCGCCGGCGATCGCATCAATGCGGCCGAGTTCGTCGGCGTTGGCGTCCACCACGTCCTTCGCGGCGCCGAGCGCGGCGAGGACCCGGGCGGCACCGGCGCGCGATTCTTCCGTCGCCTCCGGCAGGGGAAGTTCGACGTCGGACGGTCCGCCGCCGTCGGACGCCTCCGCCAGCGGAGCCGCGGTGACCGCGCCGCGGCGGAAGGCCGGGGCGTCGGCGGGGGCGTTCCAGAGGGTCTCGAGTTCGTCGTCGAGCCAGAAGAGGGTGAGGGAGGTGCCGGCCATGTCGAAGCTGGTGACGAGCTCGCCCACCTGCGGATCCACGGCTTCGAGGCCGGCTTCGGCCAGGAGCTGGGCGACGCGGCGGTAGACGACGAAGAGTTCCTCGTACTTGATGCTGCCCAGGCCGTTGAGGATGGGCACCAGGCGAGCGCGTTTGTTAGTGTCGCGCGGCGACGGAAGGCCTTCTGGGACTTCGGTCAGGAGCTTGGCGACCAGCAGTTCGGCGAGTTCGTCCGCCGTCGGGATGTCCGTCTCGTTGATGCCGGGTTCGCCGTGGATGCCCATGCCGACTGCCATCCGGCCCTCGGGGACGGAGAACAGCGGATGGTCGGCGCCGGGAAGCGTGCAGCCGCTGAACGCGACGCCGAAGGAGCGGGTGCGGTCGTTGGCGCGTTCGGCGATTTCCACCGTGGCGTCCATGGAGTAGCCGGCCTCGGCGGCTGCGGCGGCCACCTTGAACACGGTCAGGTCGCCGGCGATGCCGCGGCGCTTGGCGCGCTCGGCGAGCGGTGCGGAGGAGACGTCGTCGGTGACGGCGATGCTGCGGCAGTCGATGCCGTCCTTGCGGAGGCGCTCCTGGGCCTGGCTGAAGTGCAGGACGTCGCCGGCGTAATTGCCGTAGCCCAGCAGCACGCCCGCGCCGTTGTTGGCGGCCTTCGCCACGTTGTAAACCTGCTGGGCGGAGGGGGACGCGAAGAGGTTGCCCATCGCCGCGCCGTGCGCCATGCCCTGGCCCACCAGGCCGGCGAACGCCGGGTAGTGGCCGGAGCCGCCGCCGACCACCAGCGCCACCGTCTCCGGGCTGCTCTGCGTGTTGCGGACGACGCCGCCGGAGACACGCTTGACCCAGCGGCCGTGGGAGGCGACGAAGCCTTCGATCATCTCGTCGGCGAAGGCTGCTGGTTCATTGAACAGGCGGGTCATGGGGAGCTCCTGGGCCTAACTAAGGGGAAGTCGGTTCGGGGTGGGGCGGCTGGCGGGTTTGGCTGGCCGCGGTGATTGAGCCTGGGGCCCCGACCGCCGGGTTCCCTGACCGAGCTTGCGAGGTTAGGGGGCGGTTGGGGAGCGAAATCGGTCTCGACAGGCTCGACCACCGGTTTGTTGGGTTGGAGCGGGGACGCCCTCCGGGTTAGGGGGACGCCCCCGGGTTTGCTACGGCTCGGCGTGGTGCCCGGCTCCCGCAGGGTCCAGGGCTTCGGCAGGGATGCCTTCGCTGACCTTGCCGGAGCGGCTCAGCACCACCATGAGGATGGAGGACAGGAGCATGAACCCGCCGACGACGAACATCGGCACGGTGTAGCTTCCGGTCAGGTCCTTGAGCCAGCCGGTGATGTACCCGGCGCTGAAGCCTGCCAGGTTGCCTACCGTGTTGATCAGGGCGATGCCCGCTGCGGCCGCTGCGCCGGTGAGGAACTGCGTGGGTACGGTCCAGAAGTTGGGCAGCGCGGCGAAGATGGACATGGCCGTGATGGTGATGACGGCGATCGTTGCGGCCGGTGAGCCGGCGAACAGTGCCAGCGGGATGCTGAGGGCGCCGGTCAGGGCCGGAACGGCGATGTGCCAGGTCTTGACGCCGCGCTTGGTGGCGTCCTTGGACCAGAAGTACAGGGCGAACGCAGCGGGCAGGTACGGGATCGCGGTGATCAGCCCCTTCTGGAACACGTCGAACTTGGTGCCGTACAGGCCTTCGAAGCCGGCGATGATGGTCGGCAGGAAGAAGCCCAGGGCGTAGAGGCCGTAGATGAAGCCGAAGTAGATGGCGGACAGCATCCAGACCCTGCCGTTGCCGAAGACAGTGCGGACGCTGACGTGCTTGTTGCTGGCGGCGGTCTCCTTCTTTTCCTTCTCCAGGGCGCCGGTCAGCCAGGTCTTTTCCTCTGCGGTGAGCCACTTGGCCTTGGCCGGGGAATCGGCGAGGTAGAACCAGGCGATGATGCCGATCAGGATGGCGGGGATGGCAACGCCGAAGAACATGAAGCGCCAGCCTTCAAGGCCGAAGAAGACGCCGTGCTGCTGGATGAGGAGGCCGGCCAGCGGGGCACCGATGACGGTGGTCAGCGGCTGGGCCAGGTAGAAGAGGGCGAGGATCTTGCTGCGGTGCCGGGACGGGACCCAGAGGCTCAGGAAGAGGATGGCGCCGGGGAAGAAGCCGGCCTCGGCCACACCCAGGATGAAACGCAGGATGTAGAGCTGCTCCACGCCGCCCACCCAGGTGAACAGGAGGGACACGATGCCCCAGCTGACCATGATCCTGGCCAGCCAGCGGCGGGCTCCGAACTTGTGCAGCGCCAGGTTGCTGGGGACCTCGAGCAGGATGTAGCCGATGAAGAAGACGCCGGACGCGAAGCCGAACTGCGCTGCCGAGAGGGCAAGGTCGGTGTTCATGCCGTTGGGGCCTGCGAAGGAGATAGCCGTCCGGTCCAGGTAGTTGATGAAGAACATCAAAGCGACGAACGGCACCAGCCGGATTGCCACTTTCCTGATTGCGGATTTTTCGACCACCGGTTGTGTGGTGTCCACGTTGACTCCTAGATGTTGATGTCCCGGCCGCATCCTGCACTGGAGGCGTGGGGTTGGTCTCAATGCCTTCCGCCGGCAGGGGACCGGCAGTGGCTAAAGCGTGTGAGATCAACCATAGGTCCGGAACCGCAAATTGGTCAACCGGTTGACGTATTTTTCTTTTCGTCGCCACCCGCGCCGGAAAGTCGCCAGCCGGTTGCTACGCTTTGGGGGTGTCCGAAAATTCCGCAGCCGCGACGGCTAAGATCAGTGCCGCCCTTGGTTCGATGGAACAGGGGTCCGTTGTCTCCGAAGTGGCGGAGCGCCTTCTGGCGTACTTCACCAGCGGCGACATCCCCGTCGGGACCAGGCTGCCGGCCGAGCGCCAACTCGCGGCCTCCCTGGGAGTCGGCCGGTCCGCCGTGCGCGAAGCCCTGGCGGCGCTGGAGATCCTGGGCATCGTCATTGTCCGCCCCGGCTCCGGTACGTATCTGCGTGACGGCATTTCCGAGCTGCTGCCGCGCACGCTCAGCTGGGGCCTGATGCTGGGAGCACCCCGGACGCGCGAACTCGTGGAGCTCAGGAGCGGCCTGGAAGTGCAGGCCGCACAGTTGGCCGCGGAGCGCATTGGAGACGACGCCCTCGGTCGCATGCGCGCCAACCTCCAGACCATGGAGGACAACCTCGAGAACCTGGCCGCCTTCGTGGAGGCGGATGCCGCGTTCCACCGCGAAATCGCGGTCAGCTCGGGCAATCAGGTGCTCCGGGAACTGCTCCAAAGCATCCGCTCACTGCTGCGCATCTGGGTGGACCGCGCACTCACCGACGAAGGCCACGCCGCAGCCGCCCTGAAAGAACACCGCGAGATCTTCGTCGCCCTCGAAGCGCGCGATCCGGCCGCCGTCACGGAAACGATGCGGTCACACATGGCCACGGCATCCCGGCGGCTCCTCGCCGGATTCGACGCCGCGCAATAGGCGGCGGTACCCCGCGTCCTCTTGAGGAGATGAGAGCGGTGGCAGGAAAGGTTCCTGACTTCCCCGCTTCGTGACGACCCGCTGCTTGCAGCAGGTTCTGTCTCCGAGGAGATCTGTCGGCTCACCTTCCCTGCCACTCACCATGGGCGACCGGGCCGGACGGGGTAGTGACTTGATAAGAACGTGCAGCTTAGCTCTTCAATGCTCTGTCCGCCCCGCCCGGTCAACCGTGCTCGCCTCCCTCCAACCATCGGCAGGAATGAGCAGGCATGACACTTACAACGACACAGCCAGTCAGGACAGTAACGATCGGAGTCGACACCCACTCACTGGTCCATCACGCAGCAGCGATCGACCAGGACGGCCGGAAGCTGGGTGACCAGCAGTTCCCCGCCAGCTTGTGAGGGACTCAGCAATCAAGACCCGCAGCGCAGCCTGCATTCAACTGCGCGACCTCCCACTCACAGCTCCCGGTGACAGAACCAGGCTGGACGCTAAGACTCTGGAAGGTAATGCCCCGCAGGCCCGCGCCTTACGCCCGGCCCTCGGCCGTATGCACGAACCCAAGCAAGCCGTGAAATACGCCCTCCGCGAGCTCGGCCGCCGCGTCTATGACCTCACCGCCCAGATCAAGCACCTGGCCAAGCACCTGGCCAAGCTGGTCTTCGCTGTCGCGCCCAACACCCTAGCCCGCCGCAGGTCGGACCGGTCAGCGTCGCACAACTGCTGATCACGGCCGGCGAAAACTTCGACCGCTTCCGCAACGAAGCCGCCTTCGCCCGCCTCTGTGGCGTGGCGCCCATCCCGGTTTCCTCTGGTAAGTCACACCGGATGCGGTTTCACCGAGGAGGCAACCGGCAGGCGAACTGGGTCATTTACCTCATTGCGATTTGCCGGCTTCGCTACGATCCAAGGTCCCAGGCCTACCGGGACCGCAAACGTGCTCAGGGGCATTCCTCCTCAGACGCCATCCGCTGCCTCAAACGCTTCATCGCCAGAGAGCTCTACTACGCACTGAAGGCAGATCTTCAAGGGAACGCCGCCGCGAACACGGCCGAGCGGACTGCTTAGTCAGCCATTCGCGCAACTTGATCCAATCAATTTGTGCTTCCACGGCAGCCTTGGTCTGTAATCGGGCGGGGTTCTCCTTGAGTCAATAGGCTGTGCTTATGGCAACCATGTGGTGGAAATCCTTGCCGGATTTTGAACGCGATCTTAATTCCGCAAACGATGCTCGCGTTGAAGTGATGCGCCAGTGGGCAAGCGACCACGAGGACGCCGCCGACGCCAGCGGATCGGGGCGAGCACCTAAGGCGAGACGTCATTTCAGGCTGATGCGGGTCGCTGCAGAACGGGAACTAGCGAGGCGGCGGCCACTGTGAAAGTTGACGGCGTCTGCGCGAGAGATGGGCTCGCAGAGCCTACAGAACTCCAATCAGCCGTCGGAAATGCTCCCTGGCAATCCGGAATTCCACCCGGGTTGGCGGGCTGTCACGTAGATGGAGCATCCATTGTTCCCTAACAAAGGACGCATTCAGGCCAGCTTCACCTTTCGCCGCATACCGCTCCTCTACGGTGTCAATGAAGTCGTGAAGGGCCCCGGCAAAGGCCAGGTAACTGTCGTCGACGTCTGCCGCGTCCACTACGTCCTCATCGAGAAACGCCGGGTGGACGGCGCAATTTTTGATGGCCCGGATCTTGTGGGCGATGGCAGTGGTGGCTCGTTTTTTCCCAAACATTTCTCACTCTGTTTTCGCCGCTGGGACACCATTTCCGAGAGCAGTAGTCCTGCTCAGCTCGTGTTTTATGCTGGCGCAGTCACCCGCTGCTCAAGGTGGCTGCTAGTCTTCCACGACCTCGACCCTGGCTTTGATACCTTTTGCTTTGAGGCTGGCTCGGAGGATTTGGGCCAGTCGTTGATTGTCTTGGCCAGCAAAATACATGTCGTAGCTCCCTTCGCCAGCGCCGTCACCGTCGTATTCTCCAGCGCCTCGTTCAACGACCCGCCGCTCCAGTTCCTCGGCAAGGCGCCGATAAGAATCCCGTTCATCGTCCGTTCCGAACTCTGATGAGACAGGCAGACTCACAATCACCTGGGCGTCAAAGGTTGCGCTGGCCATTGCCTCTTCCAGCTTTCGATTCCAGTAAAAGCCTATGGCGATAAGGCCCAAGAATCCGGCTGCCATTAGCGAAACACCCCACACGCGTTCACCTGTCACCAGCAGTACAGCGCCAACCAGGAGGGGTATTAGTGGTGCCCAGAGCCCGCTTCCGAACACGGAATTATGGCCGCCTTCAGCTCCATTTACACGATTTGATCATCACCCTAGCGGCAAGATTGAGGGTTATTGCGCCCTGCCAACCCTGCAGGCGACTTTTCTATAGGAACATCACTGCCTGCCGCCGATCACGCTGGCGCGGGCGCAGCTACTTTACTGAGCCTGCCCGGCTCGATAGCTCCTGAGCGCATCTTCTTTGATCCATTTTCTGGTCAGGAAGACGTCCAGAACGAGAGACACGGGGAAGGCGATCCAGAAAATCCACAGAGGTGCGAGGCCCGCAAAAACCAATGCCATGACTACAAGGATCACGGCACCAGAAGCATAGTTGTAGATGCGCCGCCCCGGACTAGCTCCCAGCGCTTCTTGTCGCTCGCGAATGTAGGTCAGCATCGAGTCCCCCTTTTGTGGCTCTTCGCGGTTCGTGGGGAAATTGATTCCCGGATGAGTGTCATGCCGCCGTCCGGACGGCACTGGTCATGAGAATAACCGATTTGTAATTGCCTGC
>NZ_LMSB01000002.1:73131-157226 GCF_001428005.1 Arthrobacter sp. Soil736 | reverse complement strand
GGCGCGCCTGCTGGACTTTCGGGACGGGTGATTAAGACTGGTTTCATGCAGGGTCGTGAGGATGCTCAACGCGGGTATTTGGACGTGGAGGCGCTGGCCGGGGAGTTGTTGGTTCCGGGCAGCGTTTTCGCGTTTCTGGCCGGACACCGGGGGCGGTTGTTCCCGGATTCGATGATGGAGGATCTTTTCCCGTCGGGGCGGGGGCGCCCGTCGGTGCCGGCGCCTGTGATCGGCTMGGTCCTGGTGCTTCAGGCGTTGCAGGGGCTCTCGGACCGGGAGACCGCGGAGGCGTTGACGTATGACCTGCGGTGGAAAGCTGCCTGCGGGTACGGGCTGAACGAAACCGCATTCCACCCGAGCACCTTGACCTATTGGCGTAGACGGCTCGCGGCGAGTTCGGATCCACACCGGATCATGGACGCGATCACTGAAGTCGTCGCCGAAACCGGGATCCTCAAGGGCCGTCGCCGGCGCGCGGTGGATTCGACGGTGCTCGATGATGCGGTGGCCAGGCAGGACACGGTCACGCAGTTGATTGCCGCGATCCGCCGCTTCGGCCGTGAGGTGCCCGGTGGCAAGGACCTCCTCGCCGCCCACGCGACCGGGTATGACTACACGCGCACCGGCAAACCCGACATCGCGTGGGATGACGAGGACGCGAAGGATTCGCTGGTGTCGGCCCTCGTGGCGGATGCGCTGGCCCTGCTGGCCGCGGTGGATCCGGAGGGTCTGGACGGTAAGGCAGCGGACGCGTACGCGCTGCTGGCGCTGGTGGCCGGGCAGGACGTGGAACCGGCCGAGGGCTCGGACGGGACGGACGGGCGGTGGCGGATCGCCCGGAAAGTCGCGCCGGACCGGCTGATATCGATGGTGGACCCCGATGCCCGGCATGCTCATAAGACCCGGGAGGACCGCCGGGACGGATACAAGGCCCACATCGTGATTGAACCGGACACCGGGCTGGTCACCGCCGCGGCGATCACCAGGGCCGCGGGCGAGGGCGCTGCCGATGCGGAAGCCGGCGCCATGCTGCTGGAGCGGGATCCGACGATCACCGGAGAGGTCCAGGTGCTGGCGGACTCGGCGTACGGGACCGGGGAACTGCTCAGGACCCTGGCCGCGGCCGGACACACGGCGTTGATCAAGCCCAAGCCCCTGGCCCGGGCGATCGAGGGYGGATTCACGATCGATGACTTCGCCTACGATCAGCAGGCCCGGACGCTGACCTGCCCTAACGGGCTGGTACGCACGATCACCGCGAAGGGGCGGGCCACGTTCGGAGCCGGCTGCACCGGCTGCCCGCTGCGCTCCCGCTGCACCACCGCCGCCAGAGGCCGGAAGATCGAGCTGCATCCCGAGCACGAACTCCTGCGCGAACACCGCGCCGCAGCCCGGGACGACGGCTTCCAAGCCGACTACAAACGGCACCGGCCCATGGTCGAACGCTCCATCGCCTGGCTCGTGAAAGGAAACCGACGCCTTCACTACCGCGGGGCCACGAAGAACCATGCCTGGTGGCAGCTGCGCATCGCCGCGGTGAACCTCAAACGACTCCTTAACCTCGGTCTCACCCACCGGAGCGGCGGGTGGGCGACCGCATGAGGGCCAGCGGTAGTGAAGGCCCCGGAGGGACCCGGGGAAGGTTCCTCCGGGGCTGCGGGCCCGACCCGGACCGGCAACTGACCGAGGTCCGCCGCGAACACCGCACATGCCGGAGGGGCCAGCCAAAGCGCACACACGCCCGCACCGACCCCTCCAACAGCACTTAGTTCAGCAGGCTCCTAGCACAACGCGTCCAAAATGAGCTCGCCGGTGCAGTTTTGTGGGTGATCGTTCAACTGGGCCCGAAGAGGTAACTGTTGGCCAGCTCGAAAGGCCCAGACAAAAAGGTGTGGAAATCGCGATTCGGATGGGACGGTTCACTGCGCTCTTGACGATCGTTGCGATGATCGTCAACAACAGTTGGTGGACTGGCAGGAACGTCATTCGGGAGATACTGACGGTCGCCCTGGCGTTTTCCGTTTCGCTTGCCGTCGTAGGCCTATTCGACTTTGTGAGACGTTGCATTGGGTCTCGTCACAAAAGGTGGATAGGGTGCCTGTTGACATCGGATCCGATTCAAGGAGTCAACGGACCTTGGATCACACGCAGTGCAAGATCGGCGTCGCCTTCGATAGACGCGGTGTCCACAAGACCCGAGCGTCCCCAAAGGCCGAGGTACATTTCGCGCAGCGGACCGGAAATCGTCGCTGCCGCTGGCCCTTCGCCGAGCGTCCATGCGGAGCCATCTGGCACGCGGAAGGTCACCGCTTGTTCGAGAGGGACCATTCTCTTCAGCCCAATTTGGCGCGGCGCGAACATCGCCAAGGCTTCATCGACGCCGTCAAGCATGAAGTCCTCCGCGAAAGCCGGGATCGCCAGACCCGAAGCCGCGCAAGCGTCCACGAGATGGATGGCGTGTTCGTGGGCCTGGCGGCGGAGCCAGAACCCAGCGATGTGCGGCGCGGGTCCAAAGGTCCAGCACTGCGCCTCAGGGTCAAGGGCCGCCATGGTTTCGAAGAACGCACCTACACCGTCAAGGAACCAAGGCGCGGCTCGCTCACCCGGCGCCTTCCCCTCGTCCACGAACCTTCCGCGCCGGACTACTTCGGCAGCCCAGCGCTCGATCACGCCGAGGTGCCCGAAAAGCTCGTCAAGGGTCCAGCCGGGACAGTCCGGAACCGGTCGTCTGAGCGTTTCGGCAGACTGACGTGCAAGCGTGCTGAGGGAATCGAGGCTGCTGGCCAGTTCGGAAAGATAGCGGTCGGGCAACATGGGTTGAGCATAACTGGTCACCCAATGATCAAACCCGCACCGACCTCCCCCTAGTGCCCCAAACTCCGGGCAAAACGTGCGATGGCCTCCTCCGCCGTCGGGACCGGTCCGAATACCTCAGCTTGGCGCGTGGTGTCCGCGACGTATTTGCCGGTCTCGAACCAGGCGAGCATGGAGCTCATGTCCTTGACCATCGGAACAAATGGTCCCATCACGGCGCCGAGCCCGTTAACAAACCAAGCCGGCAGTGACCGGACGCCGACACGTTCACCCGCAATTGTCGAGGCGATGTCCGCCACGTCCTGCATGCTGACCGGGCGGTCCCAGCCGATGTCGATCCGTTCGCCGTCGGCGACCTCAGCGTCGACCGCGGCCGCGAGGTAGCTGGCGAGGTCGGAGGTGAGGACGAATGTTAGCGGGACGGTCTTGGTGCCGAACCACGTGAGGCGCTTCTTCTCGAACGGGTCGCCGCCCATCCGGGTGACCTGGTCGAGGAACGCACCAGGGCGAAGGGCGACAAACGGGACGTTCAGAGCCTCCAGTTTGTCCTCGGTGAGCTTCTTGTGCCAAAAGTGCGGGACGTTCGGTGTCTGGTCCGAGGTGAGGATGCTGACCAGAATGAACCGTCGGACACCCGCCCGGCTCGCCGCGATGGCGAGGTTGGTGTTGCCCTCGGTGTCGATTTCCAAAGCCCGCTTGTCGCGGCGGGTGTACCCCGCCGCGGAGGTGATAACGGCGTCGGCCCCTGTCATGGCGGCGGTGAGGGAGCCAAGGTCGAGCATGTCGCCCCGGGCGATTTCAACACCTTTGGCCTCGAGCTTGCTGGCATCCGAGGTTGGCCGGACCAGTGCCCGCACGCTCTTCCCCCTCGTGAGCAGTTCGTCGACCACTTTGCCGCCTACATGGCCGGTGGCGCCGACGACGAGGACCGGTTTGGTATCAGTCATGGGGTGCTCCTTCGTGCAGGGTTCGCTGCGGTTTTAGTTGGTGTTACCCGGCGGCAAGGCTCGGGTAGTCGGTGTAGCCCCGGTGGTCGCCGCCAAAGAAGCCGGACCGTTCGGGGGTGTTGAAAGGCCCGTTCTGGGCCAGGCGGGCAGGCAGATCGGGGTTGGCCAGGAAGAGCGCTCCGTAGGAGATCAAATCAGTGGTTCCGTCCTCCACGAGTGCGAGTTCGGCAGGACCAGTTGGGTTGCGGCGGGTGGCCGGGTTGAGGATGAACGCATGCGGCCACTGGCCTCGAAGCGCTGCGGTCAACTCACGGTGGCCATCCGTTTCCAAAACGTGGACGTAAACCAAACCAAGCTCGGCCAGTCCGGCGACAAGGGTCTTATAGCTCAGGTCGAGATCCTCCTCGAATATATCGTGCAACGGGTTGCCGGGCGAGAGTCGGATGCCGACCTTCTCGGCGCCGATTTCCGCAACCACCGCGCGCGCCACTTCCAGGGCGAAGCGGACCCGGCCTTCGACTGAGCCGCCCCAAGCATCGGAGCGCTGGTTTGCGCTCGAGGACAGGAACTGCTGGATGAGGTAGCCGTTCGCGCCGTGCAGTTCGACGCCGTCGAAACCTGCCGCGATGGCGTTGCGGGAAGCGCGGGCGAAATCCGCGATCGTCGCGACGATTTCTTCCTCGCTCAGGGCGTGCGGGACCGGGAAAGGTTTCATCCCTGAATGCGTGTAAATCTCACCTTTTGCGGCATCGCCGAGGGTCCGACGGGAATCTGGCCTTCCGGCAGGAGATCCGGATCGCCGGTGCGGCCGGCATGCATCAGCTGAGCGAAGATCCTGCCTCCCCGGGCATGGACAGCGTCCGTGACCTTGCGCCACGCGACTACCTGCTCGGCCGAGTGCAGTCCGGGAGTATCCGGGTAGCCCTGTCCGACGATTGAAGGCTGGATGCCCTCGGTGATCATCAGGCCGGCGCTGGCGCGTTGCGCATAGTAGGTGGCCATCAGTTCGGTGGGGGTCGCCCCTGTGCCGTGGGCTCGGCTGCGCGTCATCGGCGCCATGACGATCCGGTTTTTAAGGCGAAGGTTGCCAAGGTGGAAGGGGTCGAATGCGGTTGTCACGGGGGCTCTCCTCTGTGGCTCGTTCAATTGTTGAGTAACTCAACTAATATTTCCGACTCTAATCCATTGCGTGACTGAGTCAACTATTGAGTGATTGTAGTAATATGGGGATATGCCGAATCCAGAAGAGAAGCTCGCTGAGTCGCGACGGCTATCGGGCATGCTCGTGCGGATCGCTGAGCGCTCGAAAATGTCCTTTGCTGATGCGGTTGCGCCTTTCGGTCTCCCTATTCACTTGGCGCGGGCCATGCTCCTTCTCCACAACCCCGCCCCGATGCGCGAGCTCGCAGATCATCTCGCTTGCGACCGCTCCTACATCACTTCCTTGGCGGACCAGCTCGAGGAGCGCGGTCTCGTCGCGCGCACCCAAGGCGAAGATCGCCGGGTCAAGCTGCTCGCCCTCACCGAGGCAGGCCAGAATCTCCGCGATCAGATTTCGGGCGCCGTGGCCGAACAGAGCCTGGTGATGCGGAAGCTGACGGACGCACAGCGGCACGCTTTGGCGCCCCTTCTCGAGCGCCTGCTGGACGGCGACACCGACGACGACGGCGTCTCACCTGGGGCGTGCTGACCGTGGCAATGCGAAGCGGGCGATGAGAAGCGGGCCATGTCATGGGTCTCCGTCGAATCGCTGAACCAAGGTTGCCTCGGCCAACTGCCTTCCGGGCTAGGGTGGTTTCCTCGCGGCCGCTCACGCCCACAACGCACGCAATCACGGTCGAGAAACCCGAGCCCTTCAGCTTCCTTCCCACCCAGTTCACCTTCCTCCAGTTGCTGACCGAGGCGGGCGTCGACGCGCGGCCGATGTCGCTGGCGTCAGGCCCAACTCGCCCGCATCTCGAGTACGCGGTGCGCCTCTCGGACTCCTGGTTCAAGCGCGCCTTTGCGGGTCTCGAGCCCGGCAACGACGTGGCTGTGTTCGGGCCTATCGGCACTTTCGTCTTGGACGAGGAACGACCGGCGGTCCTCATCGCCGGCGGGATCGGGGTCACGCCCCTTAAAGGCATGGCTGAATATGCCGCCGACGTCGTGCTCCACATCCCCATCAGGCTCGTCTACAGCAGCCGGGACGAGACTGAAATCGCCTACCGTGACGAGTTGGACGCCCTCGAGCACCAGAACCCGAGCTTTCGCGTGTTGCACACGCTGACCAGAGATTACGACGCCGGATGGCGGGGTTCCACGGGACGGATCAGTCGGGCGCTCCTTCAGGAAGCAGCCAGTGACCTCGAGGATCCCGTCTACTACATCAGCGGCACAACCAGCATGGTAGTGGGGATACTCAGGCTGCTGCGTGAAACGGGCACATCCGGCGACTCCATCGAAGTGGAAGCGTTCCGCGGATACCGCTAGTGACAAAGCTGAAGGTTTGCCGCTCGCCCTAAACCTCAACCAGCCGCCGTCGGAGGCTCATGATCCCCAAGCCCAACCCAACTACCGCAGTCACCAGAAGGACCGCCAGGTCCCGGACCAAATTGTCGGCTGACTGGTAGAAGATCGCGGCTTCCAAAGCGTCCACCCCGTAGAACGTTGGTGTGAAGTGCACGATGTCCTGGATCCACTCCGGTAGGAACGCCGCGACACTGATTCCGCCGCTGAGGAAGAAGAGGTAGATCGAAAGGTTGATTCCGACCCCGGCCACGGCTGAAAAGCGCCGCAGCGCGCCTCCCAACGCAGTCCCGAGGCCAGCGCCGGCTAGCGCGATCAAGCCGATCGCCGCCAGTGCCGGCAGCCAATACCATCCGGCTGGTCGGAGAACGCCGAAGACGAACGACAGGACCAGGACCACCGCGGCCACCAGCATTGTCGTCACCCAGCACGCGAGGATCTTCCCGGCAATCAGCGTTCCGCGGCTGATCGGCGAAAGCAGCAGGGCTTTGATCGTCAATTCTTCGAACTCCCGGGCGGTGGCGAGCCCGCCATTGACGATCCCCATGATCGTGAGCAGGAGCACCAGGATAGGCACAAGCTCAAACTGAACCAGCTCGACGTCGTGCGGCCTCAGGTCAGATTCGGCGACGCCGACCATGACCGGTGTGTCCGGCTGCCCCGCGTAAAACCCCGTAATGGCAGCCGGGACCGATCGACGCAGGTCGTTGGTGAAATCCAGGTTCAGATTGTTGATCTGGACGCTCACGGGGTCCGGCCGATGAGCCCGGAAGTCGTCGTCGAATGAGGCCGGGACGGTGATGACCGCCGCAACTTGGAGCGTGTCCAGCAAATGCGTGGCCTCATCGTGGGATGCCCGCTGGACGCGGAACGCGTCCGAGTCCTCAAGGATCGAGACGAGTCGTTGCGCCTGCGGCCCGTTGTCTTCGACCACGAGCGCAACCGGGTTGCGGCCCACCGCGCCGGCGACGACGAAGATGATCAGCAGGAACGCCACCGGCGGCAGCAGGCTGGCCAGGATCGCCGAGGGCGTTCGGAACCACGTCAGGATATCTTTCGCCGCAATCGCGAGAACTGCTCGTCGGGCTGCCATCATTGCCTCGCCCCTCGTCGACCGAAAGCGAACGCAGCGAGCGCGACGGCCACCGCGGTGAATACGGCCAGCACGATCGCGTCAGCGGTCAGGCCTTGGGGTGCGGTCTGGTAGCCATGAAATGCGTGCTGGAAGGCGGCGATGGCGTAAGTAAGGGGCGAAGCCGCCGCGATTGCGCCGGGGATGGCGCCCAGCCAGTTCGCCGGTCCGAACGGCCCGCTCAAGAAGAACAGGGGAAGGACGGCGGCGATCGAGAGGGGAATGGCCTGCTGCCGCCGTCGGACCAGCGTCCCGACGAGGACGCCGAGGGCGAGGAAAGCCGCCAGTATCAAGAGTCCGAAGCCCAGGACTTCAAACGGATGGAGCGGGTGCACTCCGATAAAGAAGATCACGACGGCGAGTAGCAGCAGCGCGGACGCGGCCGCCAGGGCGGCGGCGCCCAGCACTTTGCCCACCCCTATGGTCAGTCGGCTGACCGGGGCCAACGCTAGTTCCTTGATAGTTCCGAGTTCGTAGTCCCGCGCTGTGTTGACGCTGCTTTGCAGGAGGGACGCAAGCATCAGTCCAGCCACCATGATGCTCACGGCAAGGTAGGGAATGTAGCCGGTGTCCTGGGCCTGGACATCGGACTCGCGGGCGGTCACCACCACCTGCGCTGGGAAGGCGTCCGCATAGAAGGACATTATCGATAGCGGAACGGCCCGCCGGATATCGTTGGTGAAGTCGACGTTCAAGTTGTTGACTTCCACGGGAATATCGATCCGCGCTTTGGCGGCCAGAGCGGCGTCGAACTCTTGCGGCACGGTGACGACGGCGACAATGCTGCCCGAGCGGATCTCGCGTTCGGCGTCGGCGGCAGAAGCGGTATGGATGATGAACGACGACGAGTTGCCCATGGCCTGGACGAACTGCTCGGCGAGGGGTCCACGGTCATTCATCACGACGGCGATCGGCGCCTGGCCGCCGCTGATGGCGAAAAGAAGGAACAGCAGCAAGAAGTTGATCGGGACGAGGACTCCGATGATCGCGAAGAGCGGCTCACGGAGGGTGAGCCGGATGTCCGCGCCGGCGACCGCCCTCACGACGCGCAGGTTGTGGCGAACGCTCATTCCCTGAGCTCCCTACCCGTCAAGCTCAGGAAGACCTCGTCCAAGCTCGGCTCGCGGCTTTGGATCTCCTCAAGGCTCGTCCATCCAACCACCTCAGTCACCACCTTGCCGGTGACGTCGGCACCGCCTTCCACCGTGACCTTCAATGAACTATCGGACGCAATCGCGGAGACGACTCCGGGGAGGGCGCGGACTTTGCGAACGACGTCGTCTCCGGGCGCCGGACGCGTGCGCATCTCAAGCACGGTGTCACCAAAACTGCGGCGGAGGTTGGACGGTGAATCGAGTGCCACCAGCCGACCTCGATCGATGATTGCCAACCGGTCGCAGAGGGCGTTCGCCTCCTCGAGGTAATTGCTGGTGATGAGCACGGTGGTGCCGCGCTGTTTGAGTTCGAGGATCCGGTCCCAGAGATCGTGTCGGCTTTGCACATCGACACCGAGGGTAGGTTCGTCGAAATAGAGGAGTTCCGGCTCGTGGAGCATCGCCCGGACGAGGGCCAGACGCCGTTTCATGCCGCCGGAGAAGGTCGAGACGCGGCTCTTCCGGCGCTCCTGTAGTTGTGCCAGTTCGAGCAATTCGGTGATCTTCTTGTCCAGGCCCTTCTTGGGGACGTCGAAGAGGTCGGCATGAAACCGCAGGTTGGCCTCGGCTGTGAGTTCCTCGTAGAGCGCGTTCTCTTGGGGTACGGTTCCGAGCGAGCGCCGGATCGTGCGTGGATCCGTAAGCACGTTGGTGCCGAGGACCGTGATGGCGCCGGAAGTGGGGTGGCTCAGGCCGCTGATCATGTTGATGGTGGTCGTCTTGCCGGATCCATTGGGTCCGAGAAGGCCGAATATTTCTCCGCGCTCCACTTGCAGGCTGAGGTCGTCGACGGCGGTGAAGGAACCGAAGCGTTTGGTGAGGCCGGTGAGTTCGATGGCCGTTTCCGTCATGCCGCACCTCTTGGTTGTCCGTGCCGGGAAGCGGTAGGCATACGGTCTTTCCCGGCGATGTGGCGGGTCACGGCTCCATGATGCGACCGCGGCGGCTAATGCACAAGGAGGGGTGGATGTTGTGGGTCCTGGATGCGCAGTGAGCGACCCCGCCGTTCTCTGTGAGTCAGGAGTCGGACCACTCAATTTTGCTGTTTTTACCACTCATTTTCTCCAATCGAGCACCTAATGGAGCAAACGGGCCGTTAGCCTCGATCTTTCATGAGGCGGGATTTCGGCGGGGTCAGGGCTTACTGGCTGCCTGACGTCGTCGATTTTTGCATGAGGGCGCGACAGAGTGCCCGCTGACCGGTGGCGGCTGGGCGCGGGCGGTTCCACTGCCACCCGGAATTTCGGTCCTTTCTCTGTCGATTCGTCGTTGGCCGACCGGTTATGGCGGTGTGATGGCCCCCAGTCTGGCGAGGCCGTTTATCAGCAGTGTTAGTTCGGGGGCCAAAGAGGCCAGATGAACGGTGACCCGTCTGGCGTGCCGGCTGATTTTCCCTCCGATCTCGAAAATCCGGGCCCGGAGTTTCTTGGGTTCCCACCGCCGCGCCTTCGTTCCCGCGAAGGCAAGCATCTGCGCCCACGCCATCAGCTCGGCCGCGAGCATGACCAGATGGCACCAGAGCGTGTTCGCCGCGGAGGAGTACAGGGGCAGGTTTTGAAGGCCGGTTTCCTTGGCACCCCGGATCCGGTCCTCGCAGCGGGCCCGCAACCGGTGCCGGACTTCGAGGTCAGCGAGTTGGCCCCGGGCCTGGTTGGTCGCGAACGCGGTGTAGCGCATCCCGTCGACGTCCGTGATCCGCAGTTGGGCGCCGGGGTCGGGATTTCCTTGCGGACGATGACCCGTAAACCTCTGGGCCATGCGGAGAGTTCGAGCATGCCGGTGATGTCGGCCACCCAGGCGCCGTCACGATCTTCACCGAAAGGTCCAGGCTGTGAACAGCAATTCTCGGCTTTCCCTGAACGACGGTGGCCGCGGCGTACAGAAGCCACGTGTCAGGGACCCAAGCACCCCCGCCCCACCCAACCCAGCTCTTTGTCCAGTCATGAGCTGACTTCCAGTCACCTGCCTCCAACGCCGCGAGAGCCCTCGTGCGACACTCCGTACCCCACTCCGCGACATTGCCACCAGGCACCATCCCGTGTTCAAACGCCATATCGAAGAGCCTGCCACAATTTCAGGCCCCGTAGCCGCGGAAGGTCTTGTGAACAGCGCCCGGTGAGGGGTTCTGAACGGGCGCCTATGCCACACAAATCGTCATTGCTTCTATTGCTGGCCTTTATGGGGTTGGCTAGCATGGGCTCCATTCAGGCCAAAGGAGATCATCACCATGTCCGTCATCATCACAACCAAGGTTTCCGGTGAAACGAGCGTGTTCACCAAGTCGCTCGAGGAGCGCGCGGATGAATACCGCAATTGGGGCGAGCGCGGTCGGGCGGCTGGCGCCATCCACCATCAGTTCGCGATCGGGGAGGGGTTTGTCCTCGTGATCGACGAATGGGAGTCCCTGGAGGCATTCCAGAAGTTCTTCGGTGATCCCGAGATCCAGGCGTTCATCGGCTCGGTCGGCGGCGATCCGAACGTGGCACCCGAAATCACGGTGGGGGAGTCGATCGACTCTCCGGACAAGTACTAGCCGACGATCCGAACTGATCCCACGCCGAGGCCAGCCTGCAGGGTGAATGCGTGTTCGGCATGATTGTTCCATGTCAGAACTCGTCGGTCAGGTCGTGAATCGGCTCCGTACCGCCGGGGTGGCGCTGGAGCGCGGCCTGAGCAATGAGGAACTGGACCAGGTCGAGGAGCGCTTTGGTTTCTCGTTCAGCCTCACGCACCGCCAATTCCTCACCGTGGTGCTTCCCCTCGGGCGCGGATGGGTGGACTGGCGGCACGGGGACCGTGAAGAGATCGAACGACGCCTCTTCTGGCCGGTTGAAAGTGCCTTGTTCGACGTTGAACACAACGATTTCTGGCCGGTGTCGTGGGGCGACAGGCCGGCTGATCAGGAGCTCGCGTTGGCTCACGCCCGGACTCGGCTTGAAGCCTTTCCGAGGCTCGTCCCTGTTTACTCACACCGATACGTCGCCGTCGGCCCGGGAGACGTGCCGAGTCCGCTCTTTTCGGTGTACCAGTACGATGTCATCTATTACAGCGACAACCTGCTGGACTATGTCGCCCGCGAGTTCCACGCACCTCCCGCTCATCCTTCAAGCGCTCAGCACATTCCGTTCTGGTCCGAGCTGGCAGACGGGCTCGAAGCCGACGAGCTGTAATTCGGCGGCAGTCATACGCGGATAGTGTCGACTGCGCGTTGTCCATGGAATGCGGCAACACGATAGCGCTTCCTGCCCCAGACGTGGCATTAGATAGCGGCGCCGTAGGCTAGTGAGGCTTGGGGCCTCTGAGTCAGGGGACGGAGGGGTCCCCGTAGTTGACGCCGATCGACCGCCCCCGCGCGAAGTGGGAGTTGGCGATTTCACTGAGTTCCCGGCTGCTCTTCTCCGGGTAGGTCAGCCGGATCCACTCGTAATCCCACTCCTGCATCTCGCGTATGTGGCGGACCTGTTTGGTGGCGCGCATCTGGTCCGCGAGATCGTCACTGACGAGGGCCGGGCTGGGCGGGGTCATGACCGGCCGGGGCTTGGGCGAACTGGGCGACTTGGGCGGGCGCACTCTGACCGGACGGGGCGGGGCCATAGCGAAGCGGACGAGCACCACGGTCAGTGCAACCACACCGAGAGCGATCAGGAGAACCCACCAGTACTGGATGAGGAGCCCGATCACGACGAGTGCGAGGAAGAAGCCGAAGGGGCCACACCCGACGGCGCCGGCCCCCGCGCTACTTGAGCGACGACGTTTGGTTGCCATGATGCAGGATCCCACCTGGTGCCGACAATCTACAGGGGCAGACGCGCTAAAGGGCCGGCGGGCTTGATGTCACTCTCTGAATCATCGGTCGCGAGCCCCTGTATTTGCGTCGGTTCGGGGCTGCTGAATTCGTTGCGCGTCGGCCTGACATGAGGTGAACGGGCGGTCTCTTCACTTGTGGGTCCCCCGTGGAGTTGTTGAACGTGAACGCCACTTTCGCATCGTGCCCGAGGCATGTCATGCGTATCTACTACTCGACTTGGCGGGGACCCGTGTGGAGACTACGGGGATCAGTACTCAGATCGAGTCGGCCTGCCGCGCGATGGTCCAAGGCGTCAGAGAGCCACGGACATGCAGTCATGGCGATTCTTCGCAAGGTTTCAGCTCTCGACTCGAGAGAAAAGTCACGATGCCCGATAGCCGGTCCTCCACCGGACAGGCCAGGCAACGATCTGCGCTCTTGATGTAATTCTCTGCGGTATTTGGCGTGAATTTTGCGGCGTTAAGTGGCGCGGTCAGGTGCCATACGTCAAGCAAGTGCTTCGACTAATGGGAGGGGTTGACCCCTGGGGGTGCGGGAGGCAGGAGTGAGAGCGTGAGGGTTTCGGTGAGCCATGACTGGAATTGTTGCGGGCTCCAGCCGCGGTCGCGGACTAGACGGTGGTAGACGTCGGCGGACATGTAGAGCCAAAGGATGTCTGCAGCGGTATGGGTATCGATGCCTTGACGGAGCGGACCTTTGCCGGCCAGGGAATCCGCCCACATGCGTGCCCCGGTGTGCCGTTGTTGCTCGGCGGTTTCCCATAGTTCGCGCAGGGCCTCATCTCCGCTGCCGACAGCGCCGCGCAGAACCTGGTCGATTTCGGCGTAGCGGCCCGCGATGGCTGTAATCAGACCGGCGAGAAGTTCTGTGGCACGGTACTGGTTCGGTTCGGCAAGGACTTGTTGGGCGGCTGGCCGGGCACCGACGGCGATCTCTTCATCGTCGCCTGCCATTGCCACATCGCGCAGTACAGCCAGCAGTGTCTGTTTGTTGCCTGCGGCAGAGAATACCGTCGGTTTGCTTACCCCGGCACGGCTGGCAATCTGTTCGACCGTCGTGGCGCCGTACCCTTTCGCGATGAACAGGTCCCGGGCAGCGTTGAGCACGGCGGCGCGGGTTGACTTGGCCTGCCGGATCCTCAGCGGTGATTCGTACCGGCCGGCGGAGTCCTTGACATTTTCCATGCCTCTAGTCTACCGTCCGACTATTGGTTAGATTACTAGTAAAGGAATTCAATATGACCGTCGAATCAGGAACAGAGCCAACCGCCCTTGTGGAACGGCTTAGCGAAGCCTTCAACACCAAAGACGCGAACGCGTTTGCTGCACTGTTCGCTCCGGAGGCCGAGTTTGTCAGTATCCTCGGGCAGCGGATGCGTGGGCGCGAAGGGATCGCCGCCGGGCACAAGGTGGTGTTCGAGAAGCTTCTGACCGGCACCAGGATGATGGTGACCCGGATCGACGTGATGCCGTTGAGCGATCAGATCGTGATGATGCACGCCGAATGGAACCGCGAACGCCTTCCTGAAGCTACCGCCACCACGCTTCCGCCCGGGAGCGGGGTTCTCACTTTCATTGCCCGCCGAACCGCACAGGACTGGGAACTGATGGCCGCCACCAACGTCCAGGAGTCCACGCCTCCAGGAGCACCGCGTCCCTGACGCAGTACCCCGTATCCGCCCTCGTCACTCCGCCCATCACCATTGGCAGCGGGTGGGAGCGCCTGAGCCAGCTCCAGGCGCTGGACTTCGACAGGGACGGAGGAATGGACATTCTTGCCCGCAACCATTCCGGGGCGTTGCTTCTGTACCGCACCAACGGGATGGGCAACTTCGTCAGGGAGAGCAGGAGAACGGTTGGATCTGGTTGGGGTACAATGAGCGGGATCACGATCAGGTCCGGGTTCGCGGGACCTGGGACGCTCGGACTGACGGCCAAAGATACACAAGGCCGGCTGCACTACTATCCCGTTGCCGGTGGCAGGTTCGGTGCATCAAGACTTCTTGGAAGCGGCTGGAATGGCTACGTGGTCGGCGGTGGGAGCGCTCCGGCGTCAGCAGCCTCTCCGAAGAGCGTCTACATGCAGGAATACTCGCGGCGCGTGTACGGCTACGTGAGGAACTGGTGTCCGCGGGCCCGGATCGTCCTCAACCACCCTTCGGTCGCTCCGGTGACGTCTACGGGATGATGTGGTGGGGCCGCGATGACCTTGCCGTCCGAATAGACATCCCCGAATCGACAACGAAGAGCATCGCTTTGCACGAGTGCGGCCACATGCTCCAAGCCAAGGTATATGGCCCCTACGGCAAGGGCACTGCCGTGTCACGGATAGGTGTGATCTATGGCGCGCACGGCACGTCAGGACTGGAACAGAACGCAGACTGCATTTCCGTCTACCTCAGCCCCCACGCCCAGCCGTCCAACATTGGCGCAGCAAGCCAGGCATCGCTCTGGTCGGTCCGTTGCGGCGGCTACAAGGGCGAGGCAGCCAAGAGCATAGCCGCCGGCAAACGGCCCTGACCGGGCCGGCCGGGCGCCTTGGCCGGCGCAGTTCGTCCGGGGCCGGAGCGCTGTTCAGGTCGCCACAATCCGGTGTAGAAGGCGGCCTTCCGCTGCGAGACCCTAGGATAGGCACAAAACGTGAGTCGCTCGTTGGGGGAATACAGAATGAAATTCAAGGTGATGGCCGCTGTCGCGGCATGTGCAGGATTGCTTCTTGCCGGCTGCAGCGGCCCGCCGCCTCAGGAGCAGGCATCCCCGACCGCGACGAGCACTACTGAGCCGAAAATCGTTCCGGACGTCACCGGAAAGACATTCACCCAGGCAAGGGACGCACTTGGAGCGGCAGGAATCGCCTGGAAGACGGTCGGAACAGACGGAGCCGCCTTCGGTGATCTTCCACCGGACTCAACTCTCGTGCTCCGCACCGAACCGGAAGCCGGCGGAGAGATAGAGCGCGGCTCGGCAGTCCTCCATCTGAAATCCACCCGCGCCGAAGCTGATGCCGCCAGGGCCGCGGTGCTCAGGTCGCTGAGATACGAGTTCCGGTGCTCACCCACAGGCAACGCAATCACCGCAGAGGACAATCAGGTCTTCCACTCCGTGAAGGCGATCTGGGCGGCCCCGGCGTTCAAGAAACTCCAGTCCTGCGACTTGTACGTGGACGGCACATGGCACCACGACGAATTCGAACTCGAGCCCGACGAGGCCGCCGTGGTCAAGCAGATAGGCGCCGGCGGTGGGGACATCAGTCTGCCTTCCTCTGCGTAGGCCGACGTGCTGCTGCTGTGCGCGCTACCGCCCGAAGATGGGTGGGACCGTAAATTCGGCGAGAACCCGGCAGGTCCCAAGGTTCGCTCCCAGGCGAAGGCCGCTGTGAAGATGTGCCCGACGGCGCCCTTCGTCGCTGAGCTCAAGCGTGTAGCCAACGGTGTCCCGCCGGCGCCTAAGACCACCATGACCGACGGGACGTTCACCGTAGGGAAGGACATCGCCGAGGGCACCTACCAGGTACAGGTGCCGAAAGGGGCGAACGGCATCCACGACTGCTACTGGGAACGGACAGCAGCCCAGGGCGGCACCATCGCCAATGACTTCCTCACTTTCGCGCCGCAGGGCCCGGTCGTCACCATCTACGGAGGGGAAGGGTTCGTCAGTAAGAACTGCGGCACCTGGACCAAAATCGGCTGACTCCCCGCAGTCGTCATGTCTCGCGCCTTGCGTCCGCTCTGGCGGCGTTGACGGACCGGGCCAGAAGCCGACCTACCTGTCGGCGATGGCCCGGTCCAGCCGCTGGAGCAATCCCGCATAGAAGGCCGGTGCCGGTCGGCCGCCGGCCGGCTCGGCCATTCTGATCCTCCACCTGTCACCGCTATCGAATCCCAGCGCGAGCGTAAGGGGCCCCGGCCAGTTCTTGACTACAAACCCGGCAGGGGTGAACGTGAGCCGTGTTCCAGGAGGCAGGCCGAGACGGCCCCAGACTATTTCGTCAAGATCCGCGACCTCCGCGGTGTCATCCTCCGCGTCGCCCGTAAAGAGGTCGAGGTCGATGATGCCGATGCGCTCGGCAGAAATAGCGAGAACAACTTTCAGTCCGGGGTCGTAGTCTTCATCCAGCGTGGTGGCGAAGTAACATTCGAGCCGGTCCGGCCGTGAAACATCTAGGCCTAGCGATTCGGCGGCAATCTGACGGATTCTGAGATCGGTGTCCGCAGTTGACTTTGTCGCGGAATCCAGCGTTCTGGCCATGGCTGCAACCATTCGGACGGCGTCAACACTTTCCGCCAGGACAAGGTCGATGATGAATCCCTGGGCCGCTCCGATGCGGACGACCGGAATTCTGCTCGTCTCTACCGATACGCGTTCCGGCAGGGAAATTCCGTGGAGGGGAAGGACCTCGGGAACGGGCAATTGGACTTGGACTACGGCGATGTCTGCTTCGTTCAGAACGGCGTCCAGTTTGTGCAGCCTGGGTGGCAGGAAGCCGCTCCAATCCACCGCAAGGACAGACACGGCTTGTGGGGAGATTACTAGAACCGCCTTCGTGGCCTTCAGCCCGAGGGCGATCCGGCATTCAGCAAATTCCAGTGGGCCAGTAGCGAGGTCATTGCGGCCCAAGGCTTCGAACTTCCGACGAATACTTGCCGTGTCCATCCACGCCTCCATTGACGGTCCACGCCTCCAGCCGGCGCGGTTGCCCCTTATGATAGGCCGGTTCGTCTCCGGATGGGACTGTCCTACGCGGCACCCTGGAGGTCTCACACTCCTGAGATTGTCCATGATGACAACTAGTGTGGACCTGCCCGTTCGGGGCGCCCGCACATCCTGAAGGAGTTTCACCGTGATAGCAGCCCTTGCAAGGCCAACCCTTGCCCAGCTGATCCTCTCCCGCAAAGTAGGGCGCAGCTTTGAAAGATTGGCTGAAAACTGCGGAGGTGAACCGGCCGGTCGGCGCCTGCAGCAGATCGCTAACGGCCGCCCGATGCGGAACTTCCCGGATCCGGAGACCATCACAGCCTTGGCGAGGGGGCTCGGCGTCAGCGAGGAAGTCATCCATGCCAGCGCCCGTATTTCCTTGGCGTCTTGACGAGGCACTAAGCGCCGCGTCCGAAGAGTTCAAGATGGGCTGCTATCGGGTGAGCCCGCTGTCGTGAACACCCATCCCCGTGTTACGTAGCGCGCTCTTAGCGGAGAACCAGATCAAAGTGATCCGCACGGACAGCTGAAATCGAACACTAAATGCGCGCTCCCGTTCCATCGTTGTGCATGTCTGGATCCCCGCCGGATGTCAGCACAGCCGATTGGCACTCTATGCTCATAGCGTGTCTTATCTGAGGGGTACGAACATGGAGCGTACAAGCCGTGCCAAGCTGCGAATCACCGCCCTATTTGGAGCAGTTGCAGCAGCCGTGATCCTGACCGGCTGCTCAAGCGTCCCTGAAGACGACCGCACTACGCCCCCTACCGTCAGTGAAAGTGCAACGACCGATACCGGCGCGGTGAGTGCAACGACCGATACCGGCGCGGTGAGTGCGACAGAGGATCCCTCTTCTCCTTCCGCCGGGCTCATTCACGCGGTCCACCACCAATGCGATTTCGGAAGCAAAATACTCCGCTACCTCGCGACGGGGGATAACCAAGGCGACCCGAAACTGGATACCGCCTTCTCGCAACATGTGGGCGTCTCGCTCCCGCAGGCTCGCGCCATGGCCGACCAGTCTATTGAGCGATGCGACGCGGCCATCTCCAAGCAAGAAGCAGCGCAGGCATCAGCCGCAGCGTCAGCACAAGCGGAAGCATCCGAGGCAGAAGCGGAAGCCCAGGCGTCGGCCATGGCTGCGCAGGACAAGGCAGACCGTCTTACCAGAGAACAGAAAGTTTGTGCTCCGCTCGGCGGGACCGTGCAGGACGGCGGCGACATTAGCGCTGACCTCTGCGTCTCGACCAATAAGGGCGAGGCGACCGACGAGGCGCACCTATCCTGCGCGTCCGCGACCATCCCGTTCCAACCGGACGGAACACTGTCCGCCGCAGATATAGCCACCTTCAAAGAGGGCTACCCTGGCTGCTTCTCCTAAAAGCTAGAGGACAGGCTGGCTGTACCCCTGCCCCTGGGGCAGAACCGGGTGAATGACCGTCCTGCTGCGCAGGGGGCCGGCAGCGCCTGCTGAGTTAGCTGACGCGGCGATAGCGGATGTGAGTGGCCAGCGGTGAGTGAAGCACCTCGGCGGGTTCGAAGCCGAAGGATTCAACCCCGTCGAAGATGCGCTCGCCCGAACCGAGCAGGACCGGTGCGATGTCGAGGGTGAGCTCGTCGATCACTCCGGCGATCAGTGCCTGTCGGACGGTCGAGGCCCCACCGGCGATGTCCACGCCTTTGTCCCCGGCGGCCTGGCACGCTGCGGAGTAGGCCGCGTCGAAGCCCTCGGTGACGAAGTGGAAGGTCGTCCCGCCGTCCATCTGGATCGGGTCATGTCCGTGATGGGTCAGCACGAACACCGGCGCGTGGTACGGCGGTTCGGCTCCCCACCACCCGGTCCATTCCTCATCCCAGTCCCCGCGGATCGGGCCGAACATGTTCCGACCCATCACATACGCGCCCCGCGGTCGCATGAGCCATTCGTTCGCGACCTTGTCGGCATCGTTGGCTCGCGGGTCGCCGATGTGCCAGCCGTGCAGCTCCAGCCCCCGCTTGCCCAGGGGGTTATCGCGGCTCTGGTCCGGCCCGGCGACGAAGCCGTCCAGCGAGATCGACATGTGGCAGGTTGTGTCCGGCACTGCGAACCTCCTGAGTGATTGCGACCTGAATACAGCCGCGTGAGAATTCTGGCGATCGTAGCACGTGATGGCATCCTCGCCGACTGCCTCCGGCGGCTGGTCGCCGACGCCAACCTCGTCGCGGAACAGCCGGGAGGGCGTGTGCTCGCTCGCCCCCACCCGGCGGCTGAGTTCGGCCAGGCCGGGGGAAGCGGTGCGAGGATCCATTCCAGGTCGGCCGGATTCAGCGCGACATTGCGGTAATGCGACTCCATCGCAGGGCCGGAGATCGCCAATATATGAGCATGTGGTGGCGAGGACGACATTGGCGTGCTGGCACGGATCTGAGGTTCCCTTTTCGCTCGTTTATGAGCACATCACCAGACCGATACACACTCCTCCGGGTCCATGTCCTTAACCATATATGTGAGAAGGCATGCGGGCGGTGGCCGATTTTCCGTCAAACATGTGCGCGGTGTTCATCGCGCGGACCTCGCCACCTGGATGGTCGCTGCCGAGTTTTGCCGACCGCATCGCGGCCTTGTCGGCAAGAATGTCGGTGCCGCCCGAGATAATACCGGTATGTCAGCTCTCGCCTCCGCGCTTGCCTACAAGCGCCTCCTCGATGACAACGCGACGCTCAGAATGCTTCGGACCGATCAAGTGGCGGTCTCGGCTGCCCTCCTTTCGGAGCATCTCGGGTCCCCGGGCATCCGTCTGACTTCCGAGGACCTGTATGAGGTGATCGATGCCGATCTCGAGGAGCTTCGCCCGCATTTCGATCTGCCCAAGACCGCCAAGGCGTACTGTGACGACTGGCGGAATGCGTCATTTCTCATCCGGCGTCCCGCGACCGAAGCGCGCGGAGAGACGTACGAGCTCTCCTCAGATGCCTTGAGCGCGATTCGCGTCCTGGACCAACTCGAAACTCCCCGATCAACGCTCACAGAGTCACGGCTGGTAAGCTTGGCGGCTGGCTTACGACAGCTCGCCGTCGACACCGACCCCGACGCCACACGGCGGCTCGAGGCGCTCCACCAGGAGCGCGAGCGCATAGACGCCGAAATTGCACGCATCCGCGACGGAGAGTTCGCCGTCCTCGATGAGCGGCGCGCGCTCGAACGCGTCACCGATATCCTGCTGCAAGCTCAGGATCTTCCTGCCGATTTCGCCCGGGTGCGCGCCCGATTCGAGCAGCTCAACCATGAGTTGAGGGTCAGCATCGTCAATACCGACGACACGCAGAGCACCGTGCTTGACGATGTCTTCCGAGGTGTCGACCTGATTGAGTCGTCCGACGAAGGCCGCACCTTCACTGCGTTCTCCGCCCTCATTCGTGACCCCGAGCGTTCTGCAGCGTTCGACACGGATGTTGCGGCTGTCCTCGATCGCGACTTCGCGGATCGGCTCGCCCCGGAGGCAAGGCGGGTATTGCGCACGCTGGTCCGCGAGCTGAAGGCCGGCAGTCGCGAGGTGCACGGGGTGCTCACCGAGTTCGCGCGCGGGCTGCGGCGCTACGTTCACTCACAGGAGTTCCAGCGCGATCGCGCGCTCCGCGGGGTGCTGCAGGAGGCGCTGGCCGCTGCGGTCGCCGCGAGCAAGAGGATCCGCCCGTACGCCGACACCGGCATCGAGGTTGAGCTCTCGGCCATGCGCCTCTTCAGCGTGGGCGAAATGATCGCCGACGACCCCTCCGAATTCGACACCGGGGCGAGGCTCGCCGACGACGAACCCGGCATCATCGACTTCGAAAAGCTGGCGGCCATTGCCCGTGAGAGCGAGATCGACTTCGCTGAGCTGATACGCAATGTGAACGAGCTGGTAGCAGGGTCGGCGCCCATGACCGTTTCCGAGATCCTCGCCTTCCGCCCGGCCACACAGGGACTCGCGAGCATCATCGGCCTGCTCTCACTCGCCACCCGGCACGGACAGGTGCGGCGCGGCGAAACCGAGCGCCTGACATGGCAGGGGGCCGACGGGATACGTCGACACGCCGACGTCGACACGCACATTTTCACGGAGAGGATCGAAGGGTGACCACCGAGCAGGAGCATGGTTCTCAAGAAGTGGGGCTGTGGAGCGGTGACATCGGAACGCTCCACGAGCAATCCCGGCGAGCCCTGCTGGAGATCCTCAAGGGTCCCTATCTATCGGGCCGCCAACGCCCGCAACTATGGGCCGCTCTGATCGCTGACGAACGTGCAGTACGATCCCAGCTGCACAATCTGTTCCTCGAACTCGTCATCGATCGGGTCGACGAATTCGCCTTCGCCCGCAAAGTGCGCACGACAGAGATTGACGTTCCGAGCGCGCTGCGCACCGAGCGACTGACCTTCCTCGACACAGCCATGCTGCTCGTGCTGCGCCAGCTGCTGCTGGCAGCGCCAGGCGAGCGCCGCGTGATCGTCGGGCAGGACGAGGTCTACGCGCGCCTCGCGGTCTATCGCGACGGCGACGAGGGGGCGTACCTGCGCAACCTCAACGGCGCCTGGGGGCGGATGAGGGACAAGTTCCGCGTCGTCCACGCCCTTGGCGACAACCGAGCCGAGATCTCGCCGGTGGTCAAGTTCATCATCGACGAGGAACAGGTGCACGCACTCGCCGATGTCTACCGGCGCGTGGCAGGGGCCGATGACGCGGAGACAGCAGCGACATCCATCACCGACGAGACGGTTGCTCCATGAGTGAGACATCACCTGCCACTCCCGAAGTTACGGCGCCCGTCGCTCCCGGACAGTGGCGCCTCGCCGAGGTGCAACTGGCCAATTGGGGCACCTTCGACGGGGCGATCTATCGCGTCCCGATCGCCCGCAAGGGACACCTGATGACCGGCCCGTCCGGTTCCGGCAAGTCCTCCCTCCTCGACGCCATCGCCGCGGTGCCCACACCCGACAAGTGGCTGCGTTTGAACCAGGCCGCGCAAGGCGACGGCACCCGCGCCGACCAGCGCACCATCGTCAGCTACGTGCGCGGGGCGTGGTCGCGCACGACCGACGAGAACGAGGATCGCGTCGTCAGCGCATACCTGCGGCCGGGCGCGACCTGGAGCGGCATCGTGCTGCGGTACGAGAACGGAGTCGATCGGCCCGTGTCACTCTGCCGCCTGTTCTTCCTCCGCGGCACTGCGATGGCCTCCGCCGACATCGCCGACCTCTGCCTCCTCGAACGCTCGGCGGTCGACCTGCGAGACCTCGAGCCCTTCACGCGCTCGGGCATCGAAACGCGCAAGGTGCAGGCGAACTGGCCCGACGCCGTCGTCACGTCGAACAGAAGCCATGGCCGGTTCTACGCCCGCATGCGCTCACTGTTCGGCATCGCCCACGAGAGCGCCCTGCAACTGCTGCACAAGACGCAGTCGGCCAAGAGTATCGACAGCCTCGACCAGCTCTTCCGTGACTACATGCTGGAACGGCCCGCCACCTACGACCTCGCCGACACCGCCGTCGCTCAGTTCGGCGAGCTGCGAGACGCTCACGAGCATGTCGTGCAGCTACGGCAGCGGCGCGACCACCTCACTGAGCTGCGCGCACACTCCGATGCGTACGACAGGGCCAACAACGCTGCCGATGCCGCCCGCTCCATGGCCGACTCGGTGGTCCCCTACCAGAAGCACCAGAGCCTCCGCCTTGCCCTGGCCGAACACGGTGCAGTTGGCGAGCAACTCGTGAGCCTGAGGGCCGACGCCGAGCGGGCGGACGGGTCGTACCGACGTGCCGACGAAGACGCAGACCTCGCCCAGCGGCGCGCCCTCGAGCTCGGCGGCGACGAGGCCGAACATCTCCAGCACCGTATCCGGACAGCGCAGGATGCGGAACGGGCGACCAGACAGCGGTGGGACGCCCTCGAATGCCAGCTCACCGAGGCCGGGGTCGCGCACACACCGACAACCGCGGCGGAGTTCGCCGAGCTCATGGCCGAGATCGACCGCACCCTGCAGTCTCCCTCCACCTCGACCGGACCGAGCCACGCGCAGCAGGAGCGCTTCTTCATCGCGCGAGCCGCGAAGGACCGCATCGAGACGGCGATCCGTACGCTGCGCATGAGCGGAACGACCGTGCCCGACAACCTCATCGGCATCCGCCGAGCAATCTCCACCGAGACGGGGCTGCCGGTCACGGCTCTCCCCTTCGCCGCCGAGATCATCGAGGTGCGACCCACGTTCGCTGAATGGACCGGAGCGATCGAGCGGGTGCTCCGCCCGTTCGCCCTCACAATGCTGGTGCGCAGCGAGCACCTCCCTGCCGTGCGACGGTGGGCAGAAGCGCACCGCGTCAACGCCCGCCTCGTCTTCGAGGAAGTCTCCTCGGAGATTCCCCCGCCCCGGCCAGCGCGAAGCAGCCTGTCCCTCGTGAACCGGATCTCCGTCGCACCTGGGCCGTTCGCCGAGTGGGTCGCTGGCCAGCTGTCAGAGCGGTTCGACTACGCGTGCGTCGACAGCCCCGACGAGCTTGACGACCATACCCGAGCGGTCACGGTCAACGGCCAGGTCAAGTCCTCCCGCACGCGGTACGAGAAAGACGACCGCGTCAAGATCGACGAGCGAGGCTATTGGGTGCTTGGCGACCGCGAGTCAAAGCTCGAAGCACTCATCGAGCAGCTGCGCGGCGCGGAACGCGAGTATTCCCAGGCCGAGACCGACGTCGATCGCGCCGAGAAGGAACGCAACAGCGATCTGGAGCGCCGAGCAACGCTCAAGGCAGTGCGGGGGCAGATGTGGCATGACATTGACCGGGATGCTGCGGCGGCGGCGATCGCCGACCTGCAGCGGCGCCTCAACGACCTGACCCGCGAAGACGGCGGGCTGCGCGACGCCGTCGGTGCGGCGCAGACCGCACGGGAAGCTCGCGAGACCGCCGCGAAGGCCCTTCAGGACGCCGAGCTCAGTCTCCGCCAGGCCACGGCGAAGCACGAAGAACTCGGCACAGCCATCCGGGATCTGGAAGAAGCCATCGCCACAGGAGGCGTCCAGGATCTCGACGAGCACACCACGGCCGCGCTCGGCCGCCGATTCCGCGAGGTCCAGCGCAGCATCACGCGGCAGAACATCGCCGAGGTCGGCCAGGAGGTCATCCGCCGGCTGCAGCAACAGCGGGACAAGGATCTGGAGGCTGCGCGCACGTCCGGCAACGATGTGGCGCGCCTGGCCGCCCAGTTCAACGAACGCTGGTCGGCGGCAGCGGCAGCGGCAGACTTGTCGCCGACGACAGCTGACCGCCGCGCCTACCTCGAGGTGCTGGACAGCATCGTCGCCCACGGCCTGCCCGAGCACGAGTCCAACTTCCTGCGCCTGCTGAGAGAACGGTCCCGCGACATGATCGGCGAGCTCGTCAGTGACATTCTGGGGGCGCCGCGGGAGATCGAGGAACGCGTCGCGCCCGTGAACGCGTCTTTGAAACGGTCAGAGTTCGACGAGGGTCGCTACCTGAAGCTGCGCGTCAAAGTGCGGCGCAGCGAGACGGTCACCCGCTTCATCGCCGACCTGCGGTCCATCTCGGAAGGCGGATGGGCGGACAACGACCTCGAATCCGCCGAAGAACGTTTCGCCACCCTCGCGGACATCATGCGGCGCTTCGCCTCCAGCGACCACGTCGACCGCAGCTGGAAGCGCCAGTGCCTCGACACGCGGCAGCACGTGACCTTCCTGGCCGAAGAGATCGACGCCCACGGAAGGGTGCACGCCACCTACGATTCGGGAGCGGCGATGTCGGGCGGCCAGCAGCAGAAACTCGTCATCTTCTGCCTCGCGGCAGCCCTGCGGTACCAGCTCGCCGACCCCGACGATGAGTTCCCCCGCTACGGAACCATCGTGCTCGACGAGGCGTTCGACAAAGCCGACACACGCTACACCCGCATGGCGCTGGACATCTTCGTCGAGTTCGGCTTCCAACTCATACTCGCGACCCCGCAGAAGCTCCTCCAGACCATCGAGCCGTACGTTGGTGCCGCGACCTCCATCGAGAACCCGACCCGCCGACGGACAGCCATCGCGAACGTGCCGTGGCGACAGGACGCCGCAAGCGACGTCACAACCGCCGGAAACGCGGACGGCGAGGCAACCTCAGAGGCCGCCCAATGATCACCGTCGCCCAGGCACGCGATACAGCTCGTGCGCGACTGCAGGCCAAACTCGGCGAGTGGGGATCAGCCGGCGACCGAGCATCGACCGGGGCGCTCCTGTCTATCGCGCTGAAACCGCCGACCGAACGGGAGATGCTCAACGACGAGGCCGCCGCGGAGAACTGGGCCAAGGACTGGGCCGCCCTTCCACTCGGCAACGGCGCCACCGTCGACTGGGAGGTGCGCGCCTGGCGCAGCATCGGCCGGCAGCGCGTGCCGGTACGGCTTCGGCTGGCCACCCTCGACGATGTCGCCGAGTTCGCCGGCGGGGAGCCCGCGCGAGCGTGGTCGCGACTGCGCACCCGCGCAGCAATCCTGCGCGAGCGGTTCGGCGACACTGATCCGATCAACACGGTGATCCGCCGACACACCGAGACCCTGATCCAGTTCGACGAGTCCCGCTTCGCCACGGTGGTTGAAGCCGTCGCATGGTTGGTCCGCCATCCGGTCACGGGCCTTCGACCCCGTCAGCTGCCGATCCGCGGCGTCGACACCAAATGGTTCACCGCACATCGCAGCATCGTCTCGTCCCTCTACGCCGCAACGACGGCCTCCACCGACCTCGGCATCGTCAACACCGACAAGCTCGTCCGGGTCCGGGTCCTCGACGAGGCGCTGGCGATCGGCGGCATCATCGACTTCGCCGCTCCCGTGTCCCAGCTCAACGTCCTGTCGTTCTCTCCCGCTGCCGTCCTCGTGTACGAGAACCTCGAGACCATCCTCGCGATGCCGCTGTGGCCGGATGCCATCGCCGTCCACGGTTCCGGCTACGCCGTCGATGTCGTCGGCCGACTGCCTTGGGTGCAGCAATCGCCAATCCTCTACTGGGGCGACCTAGACTCGAATGGCTTCGCGATCCTGCACCGCCTGCGATCGTCGCATCCGGACGTAACATCCGTCCTGATGGACGAGAGCACCCTGCTCGACCACCGCGACCTCTGGGTACAAGAACCGACGCCTAACCGCGGAACCTTCGACACACTGACCGGCAGCGAGCAGCGAGCCCTCAAACGCCTGCGTGACGAAGGGGATGTGCGTCTGGAACAGGAACGCATCCCGTGGCAGACCGCGCTGAAATCGCTGCAGACGGCATGGGAAATGATCGCTGAACGAAGCCAGTGGAAAATCAATTCCGATTGAGGCCGAACTTTCCGGTCACGAGGGCGCGCTTGTAGTGGGACTCGGCGGCGTCCACTTCAGAGGAGGACGTGCCGGAGGGTCGAACACGCGGAGGATGCTGAACACGAAGTCCCGGGCGTACTTCGCCTCGGTTCCGCTCCCGGTGGCTGCGCTGGCCTCGATCAGCTCGCGAAGGGCAACGTTGCGGCGTCAAGCGCCGGAGGGGGTCCAAATCAGGATGTCCGCCAGACGTAGGAGTGACAGCGACCGTCCATCCGGGGTTGCCTTCGTGGCGGCCAAATCCGTCAGCCAGTCGGCGTTCGCTCGGATGTCTTCCCAGAGGGCTGTACGAACCTCGCCTGGATACTTCGTGCCGTAAAAGTCGTACACACGGGAGTCGATCAGGGGCACGATGTGTGGGCGGCGACGGTGGAGAACCTTGGAAACTGTTATCGCGGTCCACCCTTTGACCTCCAAAGCGGCTCTGTTGGCGGCTGCCAGGCTTTCCACTGCCTGTTCGAGTCGAGACACGTCATCGTAAGACTCGAGGCAGTCCGCCTCGCGCAGGTCAACCAACGCGTTGTCGATCGCCTTCCGGAGTTGTTGCGCTGGACCGTCACCGTGCGTGAATAGTGGAATGACATCAGGGGCGCTGAGCTTCAGGCTCAGGAGGTTTGCCATCAGCACATCGGCTGGGGAAAGCGGGGCATCAACATCACCCTGGTGATCATATGTATTGAAGGCGTACCCGCCCGTCCGGGAAGCGTAGCGCTCCAGCTTCGCCTCAGCTGATCCCTTTAAAGACGCCAGGCTCTTCTTCATCTTCTTCGCCACGGTTACTTCCCCTGAGTATGTTTAGGCGCCCGCCCGTATGAACGGCATTGCTATGGACACGCTAACCCCTGGAGGTTGTCGAAGTGCCAAGGCCGGCAGGTGTGCCGCACGATGCCGCCGGCGTTGACGGCGAAGCGGCCGTCATCCAGGCGCCCTCTCAGATGCGGCCGGCCCGGTCCGGCCTTCCCATCGGCCCCAGAAAGTTCTTCGATGTCCCTCGTTAGTTCCTCATCTGAGCAGCAGCCATAGATCGATAGTGGCCCAGGCGGCCGCGATCAACAGGGCATGTAGGGGTGTGGGGGTCTGACCACGGTTGAGGTTCTGAAAGCTCCGGATCCCCGGCCGTGCACAGGATCCCCACAGAGGCCACGCCGCAGCAGGTGCTCCCTGAGGAAGCGCGGGCGGCAGCCGTCCACAGAAAAGTCAGGGCGTGCCGTCAGCGCCCCGGCGCGCCGCCGAACCCAGGGTCGGCCTTCGACGGCGGGTTATGCGCAGTGTGGACAGCTTTGAGCTAATCCAGGGCGGCGCTCCACCTGTCCACAATGGGCATAACCGGCGGAGGTCCCGCCCCCATGCGGCCGCTCAGCTGTCAGTACGGATGACGATCAGCTTCGTTCCCTCAGGCATTGCAGCCTCCAGGGTGGGCCTTAGAGCATCTTCGTAAGCGTCGCCCTGGGCAGAGATGTGATCGGTGCTGCCGTCCGGCATCTGAATCCTTCCTGTGATTTCCACCGGATGACCCCTAGCTGGACGGCCGGCCGCAGGCAGCTGCACGGCGAATCCCTGGTCCAGTGAAATGTACCCGTCCCCTTTGGGTTCAAACATCAGGGTCGTCATCGAGACCTTCCAGGGCTCCGATTTCCACCGCATCCAGCAGCTCGGCGGTGCTGTTCCCGGTGGCGCGGGCGAGATCATTGAGGGCGGCGAACCGGGCGCGGGCCAGGACGATGACCAGCTCCGCCAGGTAGCCGGCCCCGTTGCGCTGCACCAAGTCATCGATGACCTCGCGCATCCGCCCTGTCATTGCACTGGGGCCTTCTGATTCCTCGGCTGCAATCCTTGTCAGGGTCAGCGCGGCCAGCTGCGGGTCGTCGTAGATGAGTCCCATGGCCGCACGCTACGCACGGCGGCCTCAGTTGTCAGTGATGGACTGCAGCAACCACTGTTTCGACAGGGGATCGCGGCGCAGCTCGAAAGTCCGCAGCGCCGATGCCGAGGATCCGAGTCGGACCTGCACCCGCCAGTGCTCGACGTCCACCACGTTCCCGGCGCCTACCGGCGCGGTCCGCCGGGTGTCCCACCAGGAATCCCTGGCGAACCAGTGCACCGGATCGGCCGCGACAGCCCAGACCCGCCCGTCATAGCGGACGGCCAGGGGAGTGCCGGCCGGGGTAAACCGGACGTCCACCGGGGCGTTCAGGGTTGTTGTTTCACTTACGGTTGCTGTCACTGCTGGTTCGATCTCCCAAATTCTTCTTGTTTACATCGTCTCGGCGGGTCACCGCCGAACTCCACACCCACGTCCGGTACGTCACCGGCCCGTAGCGGCTTCTCAGCCGCACATTTATTCTGGGGGAGGGGTCTGACAAGAACGGGTTGCACGCCACGGGGACAGCTTTGAGCTGTGCGGAGGGTTCCACTTGGCCCTCAGTGGGCACAATCCGTTCTAGTGTTTTGGCTTCCTGCCGCGCGTTCTTCCGGTCCGCCATCCCGGGACTGCGGCGTCCAGCGGCTCCACCTTGGCGGAGGCGAGGTCGCCTCGGCGAAGCATGAACCGCTGGGTGTGCAGCCACACGCCGAGCTCATGCTCTTCGCCGGTGACCGTTGCCTTGTGACGCGGCCAGTCCTGCCCGGAGGCCCGGTACGCCGCCAGGGCCGCGAGCTGGTCCTGCCACCGGGCCTCATCGGCCACCGCTCGGGGGACGCCGCGCCACTCCGGCAGTACGCCCAGCCCTTCACGCAGCGCAGGCGCCAGCGTCCCGACAGCGGCTTCGCGGCGACGCCGCTGAAGCCATTCCGCCAGGGTCCGTTCCGAGACGTTGCCTGAGCTTCTGGACGGGTACCGGCCGGTTTCCTGTACAAACGCGGCGAGCTGCTGCACCCGTTCTGCCGCGTGGGCGGTGGGCCGGTCGGGTTTCCGGGCCGCCGTCTCGTGCTCGTTCTGCAATCCGGGATCATGTATCCGAGCGAGTCCGAGGTGGTAGCCCACAGTCGCCGGCGCGGCATCGGTGAGGTCGCGATCTGCGCCCGGCTCAGGCCCTTCCGGTACATGAGCACCCACTCCTGGTAAGGAGCGCTGCGTCGCGGAGTAGTCTTCATGGCTTCATCCTGCCAAAGCCCCGCCGGATCCGGGATCTTTGAGCATCCGCTGCACTCAGGTACGCAGGCCGCTATGTCGTCCGCCGGCTGTCCGTGTTCGGGAATTCGCGGAGTGTGGCCGCTACGGCTCTGACGCCGCATCAAACATAGAATGGTAGCTCCCCGGGAGCAGGCAAGACTATGCACGATCGGTGGGGCGGCGAACTTCGCCCGATCGCGATGACGCCGCGCCGCGGTGACCATTCGATCCTGTCCACTCGGATTCCCGGGCGGCAACATGTCAGGAGACAATCGGCGGCGCACCTGTAGACGGCGGCCTCCGCCGGACACGGGTAGTCGTGACCGAGCTCGAGCCCGCGTTCCACCCGAGGACCATCCATGCGCCCGATTGTTCGTCCGTCAGTCGGACGCTGGTTGGTCGAGCGAGCACGATGCGACCTGGGCCTATGCTGACCCACCTCGTTCTTGAAAGTTCGTCAAACAAGCTCGTCTCAGATGGTCTCTCGCAGGGTCGCGCTATCGTCCGTCCGGTCAAGCTCGATCGCCGTTCCAGGGGCCTATTGAATGCCGAGAACCTTGCCTGAACAAGGAGAAACACGGGCCTGAAACGACCCACCTCCTGTTTTAACATTCACTGGCAAGAAAATCACTAATTTTATATGGGTTCAAATCGGGGCAGTTTCGCGTATTTCCGCAGGTCAAAGTCATTTTTGTTACCCATCTCCGGCTAATAGTTTGTGACCACCAATGTTCACTTTTGAGGTACTCCATGCGCCGATGAGACTTCGCTCGGGGCGCGAACTTCTGCTGACCGGCACTGGGCCGCGGCCATTGAGAGTCGGATCTTGGGGGAGAGGGGCAGTCCACCGTCGGCGCATAATACTGTTCCACGAACCCGTAGCTCCTCAGCGACTGACATCGAGCCGGCCGGCCTCAGGGCTCCTGCGGGGCCCTGAGGCAGAGAAAATCCCCCAAGTGCACATCGTTGAGAGGCATGGGGGATGTGATCTCGGCAAGTTTGGCTGCGGTTGAAGAGGGCAGTTCACGAATCAACAATCACTGGCGAAGTTTAGGGGGTGGGTGTCGCAGCCCCGCCGCGCCGCTTGCCTAGAAAGCGGCCCTTCAGATCAAGTTTTCGCCACCAATCCCGGACTTGAGAGTTGGAGCGGACTCTGGCTGTCCTCAGGTTGTGCCTACGCATCACGGGTGAGGTGGGTTCACGACTCCAGGCGCAGCGGGTCACTGGGTCGCGGCTACACCAGATGTCCGTCTACTGCATCGCATATGCCGTCGGACCCTACCGGTTCAGCGATCCCGGCGTCCGTCCGAAAGCCGTACGGAGGTCGAGACACCGTGCCGGCTCCTGCTGTCGAGGTGCTGAACTTCTACCTGGGCATGAGCGGTGCTGATGTGGTTCCGCCTGGAACGAGTCAGAGGCGCTTCGTACAGTCCAACGTCTGGCCCGGCAAGCCGGCGTGGATGGCTGCATCAGCCCGCACAACCTGCGGTTCTCGTTTGCCACGATCGCCCTGGACAACGGTGTAGCTCTGCACGATTAACAGGACAGCCTCGGGCAGGCGGATCCGCGGACCAAGAGACGCTACGACCGATTGCGGCACCAGCTGGCGAAGTCCGCCGGCTACGACGTCGCGCGGAAGAGGCTAAAGTCGCGGTGCCTGCTCCGGGCAGAGGGGCCAAGACCCTACGTGTCAGGCTGGGATGAGATCACCGGTTCATAGCATGTCCGCTTGATCGCATGGGGAAATACACACGGCTGGGAATGCGTGTGTTTGCCCCTCGACTACACGGGCTCAGTAAAAAAGCCAAATCCTCCGGGCTTTTCCCGCACACATGGACGATGGGACCCACCTGACCGGATGCACACAAACGCCAGGTCACCACTGATTCTCCTCTCGCCACCGGACCGGCGAATGTGCACGGTCTTTTAGACGGCACCGTAAATTCGCCATAAACCACTTTTTGCGCTCAGTACTGTAATCCATACCGTAAATCCCCATGCGAGAAGGAAAGCGACCCAGCCCACTGCCGGCCAGAAGGCAAGTTCTGTTGGAACAGCGCACAGGAGAATGCCGGCAGCGATGACGGGAAGCCCCTTTGCTTGAATGTCGGCAGAGGCCGTCTTAGTCTGCTCCATCTGCCTTTGAAGATCCGCCTTCAGTCCTGATAACAATCCTTCGAGACGCACCAGATCATCGGAATGAGCGTCGAGCCTTGGTTGTGTCAACCATTTGTGGCCCCGGCACGACGGCCGTATCTGGCCCCACCTCCTACTAAAACTGGGAGAATCGGTTCCACGTTATCTACCCTCGCCGGAGGGTCCCCAGCGATGTGTGGTCTGAACTGGGGTCGTCTCGGAACGACGGATTAGCTACCCCTTTCGAGGTACGTTCGTATCTACGGGTCCGGTGAGGGTGACTCCGGCCGTCAGCAGCCGCAGTTCCAGGATGTCTTCGGCAAGGCTGGCGCTCGGTACCGGCTTGCGGCATCGGTCAGGATGGAATCTTTTCCCAAAGGGGCTCCTGGTCGTCTTAGCGGTGTTCTTCCTTTCACTGTGGACGTGGATGCTGCACGTTCACTGGGTTGCTCCGCCCGTGTGAGCGTTCCGGCGGAGCGGGGGAGGCCGCCCCGGCGCACCCAACGGGAACGGGGCTTCGGCCGGACCCTGATGTGGGGTCGCTGTCGAGATGGCGGGATTCCCGGCAGCGATGGGGAACGCCGTCAATGCGTGTTGTTCCTTTGTTCAGCCCGCCAACCTGTCGAGGGTCCATGCATTGGCTATGTACCGGTATTCAAGACGGTTTGAGGGACCGTCGGAATCGCCGCGCCAGAATGTCATCCGGCGCGGGGCAATTTTGTATCCGTACCAACTGGGCGGCGCGAGAAGAAGTGAGCCGGGTGGGTGCGCTTCAGCGAACCGCTCCCAAGCATCACGGCGTTCCGCGAGCGGCATCCGGGCCGTCTGGTCATCGTTTACCCAGGCGAGCAACTGGAGGTAGCGGCTACGTTGCTGGAACACGGAGGCCGCCTCCTCGTCCGAAACCCGGTGGACATCACCCTGCACAACCAGCTGCCTGCCAATGTCCGGCCATACCAGCGCAAGCGCGGCGCGGGGGTCTGACTCAAGCTGTGCGGTCTTGCGGGACCGCACGTCCGTGTTGAAGTAGAACGCGGCGCCGTCGAAGGCGCTGAGGAGCACATGCCGCACATCCGGATAACCATCCAGATCCGTGGTAGACAGCGCCATAAGGGGTCGCAACCCGTCTTCGTGCTCAGGTAACCATTCCTTGGCTAATGCCAGCGGGTCCGTTGGATCCGTATCGGGATGCGCCGTGTCACTGCCGAAGGTCGTGGAGGAGGTGATCATAAGCCTTCTCTTGCCGGACGGAAGCGCGAGATTTCCACCAACGCCGCCGTGGCCTGCGAGACTGCGGCCTCGAAGATTGCGGCGCCGTCAGCGGTGTTGGCGCGCGTCGGATCACCGATCACGCCGCTGGGGCCGAAGTCGTCGGAGAGCCAGCCAAAGCTGACCGGCTTGGAATGGAATCCGATGTACTCAGCGTCGGCAATATGGGAGGGCACGTTTCGCTCTGCGAGCGACATGTCCACCAAATCGGGCCGGATGTGCATGATAAGCGAGGTTTCGCCATGGCCGCCATGGATGCCGAGGTCGCATTCCTCCTCTGGCGGCTCGACGCCGTCAGCCGATACTTGGACCCCTATGAGGAATGTATTGAGGCCGAAGCGGCGGCGGATCTCCCTCAACGCGACCTGCAAAAGCGCCACATTTCCGCCATGCCCGTTCAGGAACACGAGGGTCCTGGCTGGGGTGGTGGCCACGGACCGGCCGATGTCAATCACGGTCTTCATCATGGCGTCCCAGCTGAGCCACACAGTCCCTGGAGCCCAGGCGTGTTCGTCCGATTTGGTGTAGGCCAGCGTTGGCAGCATCCAGACGTCGATGCCGGCCGCGGCGGCGCGTTCTACGGCGCTGCTTCCCACCGAGTCGGCAAGGAGGTAGTCAGTGATCAGGGGCAGGTGTGGACCATGGTGTTCGACCGCACCGGTAGGCACCACCACTACCGATGATGGAGCGAGCATGGAAGCGGCGGCGGGGCCGGACAGCTCTGCCAGATTGCGGGTCATCTCTGGGCCTCCACCGTCATGAGGCCGTGTGGCTGCTCTTCGTCGCGGACGAGTTTCCCGGGGTTTAGGAGCCGGAAGGGGTCGGTCACGGCCGCGAGGTCCATGGTCCGTTGGACTTCGAAGTCAACGAACCACTGGTGTGGATTGTGAACACGCACTCCAAGGTCTTTAAGCCGCTCCAGGCCAGCCTCCACCTGGGCTTTGCTCTCAAAGCGCCCGGCGAGCATGCCGATCGGATAGTCGCGCTGCGCCTCAATGTGGAGCATTCCGCCGGAGTAAACCGCGTGGACTTCATCGATCCGTTCAATCAGCGCATCACCTGCCACCTCGACGTGGAAGTAGGTGTCACGGTGTGCTTTCTGCAGCCACTCGATTGGATGGTTGTACGAGATCATGCTGAGTTTGATGACTGCCTGCGGGCCGACCCGGACGTCTTCCACCCGTCCGCCCGCTCGTTCGACGAGGGCGGTGGCTGCGGGCACGGCAGCCACGTCCAGGATGGCGCGTAGGCTTGCCCGGCCGGCGGGGATGGCTGCATCCGCCGGTAGCGCTGCGGCGAGCATCGGCAGGTCGGCCGAGACGAGTCGCGGGGTCGGTGTGGCTTGCCCGAGCTCGCGGATGATGGACAGCGCCCCCTCGAAGGCCGGGAAGCTTGCGTAGAAGGCGCGCCACTCGCGCAGCGGTTCAAGTTTGACAGTGGCCCGGACAATGATCCCGGCCGTGCCGTAGTTGTGAAGGTAGCTTTGCGCCTCTGCGCCCTCCACCCGGATCATCACCGGATCGGCAACGGCGTGAACCACGTCCAGCGCTACTACGAAGCCCGACTCGGATATGACACCGTGTTCAATTGAGCCGGTTCCACATGAACCGCCGGAGAGGAAACCGCCAATGGTGCTTTGAGCCGTGGACGGATACATGAGCAGTTCCTGGCCTGCGGCGCGGGCTGCTGTTTCCAGCTGGATCATGGTGGCCCCTGCCTCTGCGGTGACGAAACCGTCCCCGACGTCGAGGATCGCCTTTGCCCGGGAAAGGTCCAAGACCATGCCTCCGGGCATGGGGATTGCCTGGCCGTAGTTGCCGGTGCCCTTGCCCCGCGGGGTGATGGAGACACCGTGGCGCACCGCAGCCCCCACGGCCTGGACGATCTCACCGGCCGTGGCGGGGAAGGCGACCAAGTCCGCGAGACCGAGCGGAAGCTGTTCCATGATGACGGGTGAGAGCTTGGCTCCGTCGATCGAGGCCTTCTCGCGCATCGCCAGTTCGGTACTGACGCCGCGTTCGCCCAGAATGCTACGCAGTTCCGCGGCCAGCGCATCGATTGTTGATGTGGGGTAGGTGTCGTTCATGGTTATCGTTCTTTCTTTAAGAAAAGGTCAACGGCGCCGCCGGCCGTGCCGCTGTTAGGGCACGGCCGGCGGTGCTCGCCCGGAGCTGCTGTTTTGCGCGGTTACTTCAGACCGATTGAGGTGTCGATGTACCTGTTGGTGTAGATGTCCTCGGCCCTCAGCCCGGGCTTGGGGTTGCTGCCGAGCTTGGTGAAGAGCGGGATGGATTCGTCGAAAACCTTCTTCACGCGATCCGCGTCGAAATCGCCCAGTGTGGTGTTGTTGCCGTTGCCCACTATCTTCTGTTCGATCATGGCCTTCACCGAGAAGTCGGCCACACCCCGGGAGTAGACCCAGCCCGTGTTGAACTCCGTGACCAGGTCAAGGATGAGGCTCTCAACGGGCTTGGGGTCCTTAAAGAAGTCCACCTCGGCCTGCTGGAGCACGGGCACAAGTTTGGCAAGGCATCCGCCCAGCGTGGATTCGTCGGCAGACCGGACGGAGACTGCGGCCTGGTAGATCTGCCACCCGGCGTCGTGGATGAGCTGGTAGGCAACCGGCTTCTTCCACGCCGATATTTCGTTCTGGTAGATGTACGGTTCGGCGCTGGCGAAGCCCTGCTGGGCGTCCTTGCCGCCGCCGGCGACGAAGTTGGCCGGGGTTCCGTCGTAGCTTCCGTCAACTACCTTCTCGGAGAGGACGCCCTTCGCCATCAGGTACTCCATCCAAGTAGAGCCCCCGAAGTAGCGCACGACGCCGCCGTTCGCGGCAAGTTCGGTTCCCAGCTCGGCTATGGTCTTGGCCTTGTGCGTGCCCGGGTCCCACATGATCATTTGTGGGTTGATGTCCAATGGAGCGAACACCGCCTTTGTAGGCATTTTTGCGGACAGCTGGACGGCTTCGTCGGTGTTGATGTAGCCGATGGTTATGGCGGGGTCCTGGTACATCTGTGCCGCCACGCTCTGGAAGCCGATGGCCGGCCCTCCCGAGCGGACTTCGACGTTGACACCGGTGTACTGGCCGCTGGCATAGAGGGGGCCGGAGACGGATTTGTTCGCGGCGTCGATCGTGGGGCTGGGCCCGAGCAGTTGGTAGAGGTGACCGTGTTCGCTCTCCGGGTTCCAGTCGGTCTGGATCACGACGTTAGCCGGGCAACCTGCGGCCTTCAGGTCAACCGAGCCGATTGCTTGGTCCGCCGCGCTTGCGGCGGGTGCGGTGGCGCTCGATGCGCCGCAAGCGCTGAGCGTGAGCGTGGTGAGCGCCGCGACGCCGGACAGGACAATGGCGCGGGCTGAGGTGCGGGGTGTTGGGCGTTGCATGTGTCTCCTCGAGTGGGGGAAGATCCCGAATGGGGAAGGATGGAGCGTGCACGGTGAAACATCTTGGGGTGGCCAGGTGCGGCCATTAGCGGGCGTCGACGTCGTACCAGGCTCCGACCACGAGCTTGGCGATCGAGCCGAAGAGCCAGAAGATCACGACGCCGAACAGTGAGGCGGTGATGATCGCGGCGAAGAGTTCGGCGGATTCGACCCGTGATTGGTAGTTGCTGATGAGGGAGCCGATGCCGGGGGCACCGCGGCGGAAGAAGAAGTCTCCGACGATGGCGCCGACGACGGCGAGGCCTGCGGAAATACGCATGCCCGCGAAGACCGCCGGCAGGGCAGCGGGCAGTTGGAGCTTGGCCAGCACCGTCCAGCGGCTGGCGTTCTGCAGCCGGAAGAGTTCCAACTGGGAGCGGTCCGCCGATTGGAGCCCGAACAGGGTGTTCGAGACGACGGGGAAGAGCGCGATCATGACGCAGACGACTGTCCGGGAGAAGAAATCGAAGCCGAACCAGAATCCGATCAGGGGCACCAGTGCGAGGATGGGGATGCACTGCAGGATCACGGCGTAGGGAAACAGTGAGCGTTCGATCCACCTGGCCTGTGACATTGCGATCCCCCACGCCATCCCAATGACGATCGCTGCAGCGAGACCGGCGAGGGCCACGGCGGCGGTCTGCCCCAGGCTTGCCAGGATCTCGCCCAGGACATCCGGGTCCAGGAAGCCCTTTGTGACCACCTGGTCTGGAGGCGGCATGAGGAACCGTCGCTTCTCGTCCAGCACCAGGTAGCTGACTGCGTACCAGAGCCCCAGGAGCACCAGGGAGACTAGCATGGGCGGAACCCATGTGGCCGTCTGGGGCCTACGAGCCCGAACAGCGGGCATTGTTCGCCTGATGGGAAGCCCGGAGGCCGTGGCTGTGGGGGCCTTCTCCGGGTTGATCGTGGCTGACATCAGTGGTGCCCCTCTCGGAGTGCGTGGGAGACGTCGCCTACCAGGGCGGCGAACTCGGGCGTGAAACGGATGTCAGGGTCACGGGGTATGGGGAACGGCACGTCAAAGGTGCGCACGATCGCTCCGGGCCGGCCCGACATGACCACCACCTTCGTGGAGAGGTACACGGCCTCGGAAACGGAGTGAGTGATGAACAGTCCCGCGAAGCGGCGTTCGGCGAAGAGCCGAAGAAGTTCGTCGTTGAGCCGCTCGCGCGTGATCTCATCGAGGGCTCCGAACGGTTCGTCGAAGAGGAACAGTTCCGGGTCCAGGGTGAGTGAACGGGCCAGGGAGGCACGCATCTTCATGCCACCGGAGAGCTGCCGCGGAAGGTGCTCTTCGAAGCCTTTGAGCCCGACCAGATCGATGGCTTCCCGGGCCTTCTGCGAGCGGACCGCCCGGGGGGCCTTCCTTAACTCGGCCAGCAGTTCGACGTTCGCGCGGACGTTGCGCCAGGGAAGCAGGGTGGCATCCTGGAAGACGTATCCGATCCGGGACGTGGCGATGCTGACTGTTCCGTGGGATGAGCTTTCCAGCCCCGAAGCGATGCGGAGCAGGGTGCTTTTGCCGCATCCGGAAGGTCCAACGACGGTCACGAACTCGCCCTCGCGGACCGTCAGATCGACGCCCGAGAGGGCGACGGTGCCGTTGGGGAAGGTCATTTCGACGTCCTGGAAATCGAGCAGAGTCCTGGCTTCGTCCTGTGTTGCCGGCGGCGCTGCTGCCTGTGTAGCTGTCATGCGGAGTACCTTGATTCGATCGGGGTCAATGAATTGACCCGGGTTCCGGGAATTGCGATGCGGCGCGATACTTCGCTGTGCGCCACAAGCATCCCGGCGTGGATTACGTACCGGTCAGGGGACGCAGTTGCGACCACATCGCCGATGCTGGTGCCGCGGATGGCCAGGAGCTCGGCGCTGGCGTTCTCGTCCGGGCCCGCTGCGGGCAGACCCATGACGGAACGGGCGCCGGAAGAAACCGCGTCGTAGGCCTCGGCAGGTGTCAGATGCGCGGCGGCGACAAGCAGCCCGGCCGTTTCGAAGGCGTCACTTCGCCCCACTGGATTGAACGGGTCTCGCACGTTGTCAGCCCCGGCTCCCAATCGGGCGCCACGGTCCAACAGTGCACGGACTGCGGTGAGGCCGCGCGGCGTCGACACCGGGTGGTCCCAGCCTTGAAGGTAAAGGTTGGTGAGGGGGAGGGTGACTATTCCGAGGTCGCTCCGGAGGATCTCGTCTATTACGGAGTGGAGATCCTCCGTTTCGAGGGTTCCGAGCCGCACGCAGTGGCCTGCTGTCCTCATCCTGTCCGGAGGCCACGCTCGGACCAACCGGGCGAACTCGACGATGGTGAGGGCACCGTCCAGGCTCTCGTCTGTGTGAAGGTCGACGCCGACGCCGCGTCGTTCGGCGAGCGTGATCAGCCGGCGCAGATCTGTAAACGGGTCTGCGGCGAGGTGGGGTGATCCGCCGACGAGGTCGACGCCGAGATCGATGGCTGCTTCGATGTCCTGGTCCGGGACATCGGGACCCGCGAGGGCCACAAGTTCGAGGTCCATGAGCCCTGCAAGTTCCCGGCGGACAGCAGCGAGGGCTTCGACGCCGCGGAGGGGTTTGTCTCCGAGCAGGACGTCGACGTGGCACCGCACCGACGTGGTGCCGTTGGCGAGCAGCGTGAGTGCGGCTTCAAGGGCCCGGTCGCGGATGTCGTCGACGGTCATCGTGGAGGCGTGTCGCCGCCACGAATCAATCGCGTCTCGCAGATTTCCCAGGGGAGGCCGGATGGCGTCCGCGGACAGTGCCTTGTCGAAATGCGCGTGCGGTTCGGCAGGTGCCGGGAGGAGCATGAAGCCGCTGAGGTCTATCTCCGTTCCGGAGCCGGACCGCCGGCCTTGCCCAGCGGCCACGACGCGGCCAACGCGGTTTCCGTTGATCTCTACGTCCCGGACGGTTCCATCGAGCAGCGTAGCTGAACACAGGAGCGAGATCTGGCGAGGCAGCTGGTGCACAAGGCCCTCCGATTACATTGCTTTCGATGTGGGGCAAAATGTTGATACAGTCAACATGTTGATAGCTTCAACATACGGTGGTCGTGTTTCGCCCGCGTAACGCGTTGATTTCCCGACGGTGAATCCGCCGGCGTCCTGCACCACCGAGGATGAAATGACGGTTCCATAGTGTTGAGGGGGACCGAAAGGAGTGACGGTGAATAACCCGGTAGACGTAGCGGGATCCGGCGGCGAAGGCACCGGCCGGGCGCCCGCCATTGACAGGCAGATCGCACTGATGGGCCAGCGCATCCGTCGGCTGCGCAAGGACAAAGGACTCACGCTGGTCCAGCTCGCGGGAGCAACAGACCTTTCGCATCCCTTTCTCAGCCAACTGGAAAGGGGCCTTGCCCGCCCGAGTATGTCGTCGCTGGACCGGATCGCCCATGCACTGGGGATCGGCCAGATCGAGCTGATGCTCGCGGCGGAGGCCCGCGGCCCGTCCTCGGCCGACCACGGCAACGTCCACGTCGTCCGGGCCGACGAAGGCATCCGCGGGCCGACGCGCAAGGGCGAGGCCCGCACCCTGGCCCGAGGGAACCGGGGAGTCATGACCTTGGAATGGCACGATTCCAATGTCGATCCGGGCAGGTTCTATGTGCATGACGAGGACGAGTTCCTGTTCGTCATTTCCGGCAGCGTGCTGGTGGAACTGGACGACCGCGGGTGCGAGCTGCTGCATGCGGGGGACTCGATCCACTACCCCGGGGGCACCCGGCACCGCTGGAGCTCACCGGACGGCAGCGTGTACCGCGCCATCGTCGTCAAGGAAGACCAGTCGTTGACCAGCAGGACCGGCGACGTCCACTTGGAGCGCGCGGACGCCGACCGGGGTGGGAAGTCATGAGCGCCGAACACGTCGAGGTGTTCGAGGTCAGCGTCGCGGCATGCCGAGAGCTTGCGGCCGGCGTCATGGCCTTCGAGCTGGCAAGCGCAGACGGCTCAGCCCTTCCCCCCTGGACGCCGGGTTCACATCTTGATGTCCTGTTGCCTGGCGGGATTGAACGGCAGTACTCCCTGTGCAGTAGCGAGGGTACGGGATCGCCTTGGCGGATCGGCGTCCTGCGCGAGCCCGGCGGTCGGGGCGGCTCCATGCAGTTGCACGACTCCGCCACAGTTGGGACCACATTGCGCGTTCGCGGTCCTCGCAATCATTTTCGCTTTGAGCCGGAGGCCTCGGCCCGGGTCCTATTTGTGGCTGGCGGAATCGGCATCACCCCGATCCTTCCCATGGTCAGTGAGGCAACCGCACGGGGCCTCGACTGGACCCTGGACTACGCCGGGCGCTCCCGGCAGACCATGGCGTTCGTGGATGAACTGCTCGCCACCCATCCCGAACGAGTGCGGATCCACGCCGCCGATGAAGGTCGGCGTCTGGCACTGGGTGTGCTTGCGGCAGACAGCCGTCCAGGACCAGGTGCCCGGCTTGCCGTGTACAGCTGCGGCCCCGCCAGGCTGCTCGACGCCGTCGAGGACGCTTTCGCCGGGCGCGTCGGAGTGAGTGTGCATCTGGAGCGTTTCACCCCGAAGGAGGCCGGCGCGCCTCTTCTGAACGGGCCGTTCGAGGTGGAACTCCAGCAGACGGGTGTGACCGTCACAGTAGCCGAGGGCCAAACGATCCTGGAGGCCGCGGAAGAAGCCGGGGCTTTTGTTCTCTCCTCCTGCCGCGACGGTACCTGCGGCACCTGCGAGACCCCCATCATCTCCGGAACGGCTGACCACCGAGACTCCGTTCTGACAGCGGAAGAACAAGCCGAGAACCGCGTGATGATGGTCTGCGTCTCGCGCGCGGCATGCAGCCGGCTCGTGCTCGATCTCTGACCCCAGCCGCCACGTTCACCCACACGCCCACTATGCAGGGAGTCCCCCGTGCTCACCATCACCAACGCCGAACGGATCTTCATCGACGGCAACAACGAACGCACCGGCCCGCTGCACATCAGCGCCGGGATCGTGGCTGCCGAGGCAGCGCCCGTCCCAGCGGGCTCCATCCCTACATCGGGCGTTACCGCACCCTCCGACGGAGAGGTGCTCGACGCCACCGGCTGTGTGGTCACACCCGGGCTTGTGAACGCACACCACCACCTGCTTCAATCGGCCTTCCGCACCCTTCCCGGCACGCGCGGTGTGGCCATGAGCGAATGGCTGCCCACCATGGCAAAGGCCTACGGCACCGCCACCATCGACCCGGAGCTCGCGGGCCTTGCGGCAGCTGCCGGCGCCGCGGAGGGCCTGTTATGCGGGGTGACTACCGTGGCCGACCACCACCTGAGCTGGCCGCACGCGGCCGACACTGTGGCGATAGCCAGTGCAAGCGCCGAAGCCGTCCGGCGCGTGGGCGCCCGCCTTGCCTTTGTGCGAGGAACCGCAGGGGACGATCCCCAGACCGCCGCTACATCGACGGAGGACATCGTTGCAGCCCTCATGCCCGGCGCTACGGGCGGCACGAGCGGGGACGGCATGCTGCAGCTCGCCGTCGGTCCTGCCGGGGTCCACAGCGACGGCCCTGAAACGTACAAGCTGCTCGGTGAGGTGGCGCGCAGGCACGGGCTGCGGCGCAGGACTCAATCAAACGAGCAGGTGGATGTCGGGATTGCCCTGGAGCGCTACGGTCGCCGCCCCCTGGAGCTTCTGGAGGACTGGGGCTGGCTTGAGGACGATGTAACTCTGGCTCACCTGTGCGACGTCACACCCGGGGAGATCTCCCGGATTGCCGCATCCGGCGCGACGGCCACCCATGCCCCAGGTTGTGACCTCCCCATGGGCTGGGGAATCGCCCCGGTCGCCGCACTGCTCGACGCCGGCGTGAATGTGGGTCTGGGCACGAGCGGCGGCGGCTCAAACGACGCCGGCCACCTGCTCGCCGATGCACGGCTGGCCATGCAGATCGCTCCTCTTGTGGGCCGGGCCGTTTCCGCCCGCGAGGTGCTCAGCATGTCCACGGAAGGCTCGGCACGAGGCCTTGGCCGTCCGGAGCTCGGCCATTTGCGGGCCGGGGCGGCAGGGGACTTGTGTGTGTGGGATGTATCCGGGATTACCGATGCCGGCGTAGCGGATCCCGTTGCGGGGATCTTGTGGGCATCGCCGGGGCGCCGGCCACGGCATGTAGTGGTCGCGGGCAGGGTAGTAGTCCGCGACTTCCGGCTGGTGGGCGCGGACGAGCATGATCTCGTCATCGCTCTACACAGACGAGTGGGCAGATAATTCGCCTATCCGCGGCAGCGCAACTGCGGACCTTTCGTCGATCTGGAGTCCCTCATGACCTACTTGGCCTTGGTCCCTTGGAATGTCCCCGACTTCCGGGTCGACGACCACCCCGAGAAACTCCGGGAGCTGAAGCAGATCGGCGGGCTACGGGTTCACCCAAAGGCGCTACCGCGTCTACGGGGACAAGCCCTAGCTTGCAGCGCTTGTGACGCGAGAAGGGCGCACTATGCACTCGCAAACGAAGAATTCGGGGAACGCCATAATTCGAGAATCGGCGTCGGAGCTCCACGTTCCAAGAGCTGTCTCACCCTTCCCGGAAATAGGACGTTGGCACGGGACCCAGTGTCCCTCACATGGAAGTGGTCTGACGAGGCAATGGGAGTCCGGGCGGTCCACCCCAGACGAGCAGGACCGGGCAAGCTGCCCGGTCCCTGCTTGCTAAGTGGCCAATTATTGGGCTGGAAGCAATGAATGTGGCTGCCGAGCTATGACTGAAGAGATGGTTGGGGCGGCTGGTGACCGGTCGGTCTAAAGGGGGGCTGGGGCCTGGTTCTGGCGTTTTTTGGATCTTCCGGTGATGGCTGCCGTGACGCTGCGGGCGGCGATGGTCAGGATGAAGGCTGTTGCCAGGCCGAGGATGGTCCAGGAGTAGATTTCCCGGCCGGGAAGGTTCGATGCGGCGAACCAGCGGACGGCGTAGTTTGCCGTGGTGGCGACGGGGAAGGCGAAGACCCAAAACAGGGGGCTGAAGGCCAGCTTGCGGTATTCTCCGATGAGCAGAAGTTGCATGAGCAGCATGATGACGAGCACTCCGGTGAGGCCGAGCTGCAGCGCTCCCATGGGTCCCGGGTGGGAAACTATCCAGGCGATACTGGCTGTGGCCGGCGCGGCAAGGTAGGCCGACAGTCCGATGCGGGCTGTTGGGGGAAGCTCGCTGGCGGTCATCAGCCGGACCGTGACGACGGTTCCCACGACCAGCCAGAAGAACGCGCCGATGCCGAACGCGGCCAGCGCCGCATCGTGGGCGTGCACGCTGGAGAAACCGATGCTGGCGACGAAGGATCCGGCCACGACGGGCAGGAAATAGCCCGGATGAATGGACTCCATTGATACTCCGCCGGTTAGCCAGTGCGCGAAGAGTTGAGTGGCGACGATTGCGAGGGCGGCGATGAAGGCTATGCACACCCAGGTGCCTAACGCGGGAACGTATTCGCTGTAGTGGGCCGAAAGCAGGATCCCCACCAGTGGAATGAATGATGCAAAGGGGCCAGTTACGGGGTTTCTGAGGTCGGCCCGGAAGGCTCCTTTGCGTCGCAGGCCCCGCAGTAGATAGATGGTGGTCAGGATGAGCCAGATCGCGCTGGCTACCCCGTAGAGGACTTCCTCCGGCCAGGGCGGCGCCCCGAGAGTGGCTCGGGCGGCGGACCATCCGGCACCCAGGCCGGCCAGGCCCAGCGGCATACCGAACAGGCTCAGCGGCAGCATGCCCGAAGGGGCGGCAATCGGGGAGGGCGCGGGTGGAGGGACGCGCGCTCCGAGAGTTGTCGGCTCGGTTTTGATGTCAGTAACACTCATTCCGGACTCCTCGAAGTTGGCGGTGCGGTGCACTGCAGTGGTTGATTCGTTCCGGTGTCGGCGCGTAGACTCACCGTACAAGCTTTCTTGAAGAAAGTAAATTAGCTTGCTTGAAGAGAGTAAGTGGGTCTATGGAAGGGATCTCTTATGCCGCTTCGTACCAGCTGGTCAGAAGACAATTGCCCCATTGCCCGGGCCGCTGACGTCCTGGGTGATCCGTGGTCTCTGCTGGTTCTGCGGGAGGTTTTCATGGGCAACAACCGGTTCGACGGTATGAAGAAAGAGCTGCGGGTCGCTGACAACGTTCTCAGCGAACGCCTCCGGCGTCTGGGAGGGGCCGGCCTTCTGATCGCTGAACCCTACAGTGCGGGAAACCGTCCCCGGAAGGAGTACGTCCTCACCGGGGCCGGAACCGACGCACTGCCCGTGTTGCATGCACTAACTGTGTGGGCGCAGAAACATACAGAGTCTCCGAGCGGGAAATCCTTGCGCATTATTTGCACGACCTGCGGGACGGAGTCCGCCTCCGGTGCCTGGTGCCGGATATGCGGGGCGGAACTCACGGCGGCAACCACCGCATGGAACCACCCGAAATCCACTGAGAATCTCATCCAGCTCGCCACGGCCGGCACACCCAAAGTCCAACGACTGACGTCTGAATGCATGACCTAACATTCTGGAGAAGCCTAAAAGTACGCGCATATGGCGTCCGGCCACGAAACTGTCCCGCTAGGAAGCGAACCGGCCAAGGCTCGGCCGCAATTTTCTTGGGTGACGTGATGTGCTGGCTTGAGGGAGTGCGGGTCATGAGTGGTGCGGCTCCGCCAGACGGGAGTCAAAGCCGTACTGATGGGGTGCTCGGAGATGCTCGCGCTAGGTGGTGCCTTCGTAGTCGAGGTGGAACAGGCCGCGTTCTTGCAGGATGGGGACGACTTCATCGACCAAGGCGTCGATTTCGTCGTGGTAGCTGTCGATGGCGAGGGAGAATCCGTCGGAGGCGCCTCCCTCGAACCAGTCCTGCATGTGGTCGGCCACGTGGGTGGGGGTGCCGGTCACGACTGTGTGGTAGTCGATGACCCCGTGGGCGATGACGTCGCGCAGGGTCCACCCCTCACGGGCGACTTCGAGGGCGCGGGCCGATGGAAGCTCCCGGCGGCCCCGTCACAGAAGAAACGCTGCGATCAGCGCTCAGCCACGGAGCCAGGGTCCACGTCGCACAACGCGTCTTCTGATGAGGAGCGAAATCACCTGCTGAGCCAGGAGCCCTAAGGGCTCGACCAACCCCGAGCCCAGAATCTCACTGGTAATCCCTTCGGAGCGGTGAGTGGCAGCCAAACGGTCACCGCGACCAGGGTGCGTTATAAGACGTTCCGCAACCAACCGCCGTCCGTGGCTGGTTGCAGGTCACCCATCTGTGGGCGGGTGGAGCCCGAAGGATCGAGCTCAGCCGTCCATGGGCGAGCCATCAGTGCCACCGGGTTTCGCTGAGATGTCCCGACGTCAGCTGAGGGGGAAGACGAGCAGCGACCCAGTGGCGGTAGCGACCAGCTTGCCGCTGGCGTCGGTGACAGTGCCGTCTGCGAAGGCAACGCGGCTGCCGGCCTTCGATACAACACCTACACAGGTCAACGGGCCGCTGCCGGCTCGTATTGAGCGAAGGTAGTTCACTTTGATTTCTATGGAGGTGTAGCCGACGCCCTGAGGAAGGGTTGTCTGTACGGCGCAGCCCAGGGCCGAATCGAGCAGGGTGCACACCAGCCCGCCGTGAACTGCGCCGATCGGGTTGTAATGGGATTCGTCCGGGTGGCAGGTAAAGGTGGCCGTTCCCGGCGCCGCCTCAACGAGCGTCATGTTCAGTAGTTCGCCCATGGGTGGAGGCGGCAGCTTTTTGCCCATCATTGAGTGCAGGTAGTCAAGGCCGCTCATGCTCGGCATGGCCGCCGCGCCAACCGCGGGGTCATCCCAGACGATTACTCGTTCACGCTCTGTCACTGCTGCTCCTATCGTTAGGCAATTCCTGGGGGGCAAGCGCCTGCGTAGACCCGGTCGGCTCCGCGTTCAAGTGCCTGGGCTACGAAGTGTTCGCCGAGGCCGCCGTTGGCTCCGGGGTTAAAGTGGCGTGTTGTGCGTCCATGTCGCTCACCGCTCATTCGCATCAACAGTGTATCGGTTGTGGTCAGAGGCGCAACATGGTTGTTCTTTTTATTCCGGAATCTGTTCCTGCTGAGTATCCCTTAGGATGGAAATGACCCTAAAGATGGAGAAACCAATGGGCCGAGCACTACGGGCCGACGCTGAGCGAAGTGTGCGCGCCATTCTGGAAGCCGCCGAGCAAGTACTGGCCGATGACCCCCGCGCTTCCATGGAGCAGATCGGCGAGAGGGCAGGACTGACCAGGACCACAGTCCACCGCAGGTTCGCCAATCGCAAAGCCCTCACGGATGCTCTAGCGATCTCCGCCAAGCAACAGCTTGCCGACGCCATCGAAGCCGGCAACCCCGATTCGGCCCCTCCACTCGTTGCGCTGCATCGTGTGACAGCGAATGTACTGAGGACAAAGAACGCGTGGAGATTCACTCTTGGCAGCCCCCTGGCAGACACGAGTGCGGCCGAGGAAATCTGGGATCGGATCAACGCCCGCTGCATGGATCTCCTCACCAGAGCGCAGCGTGACGGGCTGCTCCATCCGGCCGCAGACCTGGAATGGACGCGGCAGGTGTACTACGCGCTCATGAGCGAGGCCCTGCAGAGATTCCCCGAAGATCAAGATCCGGACGCAAATGCTACGGATACACTCGCCACACTGGTCATCGACACCTTGCTTCACGGAACCGGAAGACGAAACTGACGGCCGATTTCGCCCATCCTGAACGTGATTGTTTAGTGCCGATAACTGTCCCCGTAAGATATCTACCAAGCCGATCGTGGGTTGAGGATGCAGCGAGCATCCGGGCCAGGTGCGGCGGAGAACCTTGGCGGACTCTCCGCCGGGAGCCCTGGAAATGGATTCCTCCACTGGGTAGGCCTCTCTGTGTCTGCACCAGGAAGTTCAGGGCCAACCGTTGCCTTTTTGCGCCTGTCGTTTGGCCTTGCCGCTGATATCCGTTCCCAGCCTTCGGAATAGAGCTGGAGCACGAGTTAGGCCATGCAGAGAGATGCCAGGAAGATGGAAATCGAACGCGAAACACTGGCCATCGACACCTTACTGGGCGATACCTGTGTCGGGCTCGTCCTGCAGCCTCAAGTAGAAAGTCCCACCCCTCGTTGACGAGGTGCAGAGCCACGAGGGACTGGAGCTTGCGGGGCATGGGCCGCACGGATCGGGTCGGGCAGCTCCTGCGTCGCCGAAGCCCTATCCGCTGCGAAAGCCGGTTGCCGGCGTCGAGAATCTCACGCCGCCCCGTTCCCGCCTCGGCCCGTAGTGGACGCACCATGGCCCCTGCCCGGTTTCCCTCAACCGACCACGCGATAGTCTCAATTGTCCTAAATAGAGACAGTCATGGCGCAATTGGAGGCATAACTGCTACAGTTCTGTAACGAATAGTCGGCGATGGGCCGAGACGAACTTTTGGAGGCAGAAATGGCATCAACACAAAAAGTAGCCATCGTGACGGGGGCGTCGACAGGCATCGGCAAGGCGGCCGCCGTCGCGCTTGTGGAAGCAGGATTCAAAGTAATCGGCACGAGCCGCAACGCATCGCGGGCCGAGCGGGTCAGTGGAGTGCAGTTCGTTGATCTCGACGTGGCCAGCGACTCGTCGGTCGAAAAAGCGATCGCAGAGGTAGTCCAGGCGCACGGGCGCATCGACGTTTTGGTCAACAACGCAGGTATCGGATCTTCGGGTGCGGCTGAGGAGAGTTCCGCGGTGCAGGCCCAGCACGTCTTCGATATCAACGTGTTCGGGGTCATTCGCGTGACCAACGCAGTCCTTCCCATCATGCGGGCCCAGAAGAGCGGCCGCATCGTGAACATGTCGTCGATCCTCGGGATCATCCCGCAACCGTACATGGCCGTGTACGCGGCATCGAAGCACGCTGTGGAGGGGTACTCGGAGTCCCTCGATCACGAGCTCCGGGAGTTCGGTGTGCGGGTCACCCTGGTCGAGCCTGCGTGGACCAACACCTCTTTTGAGGCCAACAGCATCAGGCCGGACCGCCCGCTGCCGGTGTACGCCGAGCGACGCCAGGTGTTTGAGGAGTATATGATCGGCGAGATCAAGGATGGCGATGACCCCGCGACGGTGGCAAAGGCGATCCTCGCCGCCGCTACTGACAAGAACCCCAAGGTGAGATACGCCGGCAGCTCCCGCACCGCAAGCGTGTCGACCATGCGCCGTCTCGTGCCCGTCCGGATGTTCGACCAGCAGCTCCGCAAGCTCAACAGGCTTCCTGCCTGATCCTGCTGACGATCCAAAGCAGTTCAAGCGGGGAACATCAGCCCTCGCTGACCTTAGAGCCATGAGAAATGGAGTGCCCGGTGCCAGCTGTGAAGTTTGAACAGGTCCGTTGGACGGATGAGCGTGCTGTGGCGCTCCAACGGATCCTGGAGGAGGACCTCTACAGCAGGTATGCGCACCACCTGCGGCCTGGTCCCAGGCGGGACGCTGCGCTCAGGGCCTTGGCCGTTGATCCGAGTGACGTGCTCGCGACCGTCCTGGCAGTGTCGGATGACACCGCGTCGGTGGCCCACGCTGCCCTCCGGTCACTGAACGGGGAGTGGGAAGTCAAGCGGGTCGTGGTGCTTGAGAGCGAACGAGGCCGGGGTGTGGCCAGCCTGCTGATGGGGGAGATCGAAGCGATCGCGGAACGCGGGGGAGCCTTTCGGGTCATTCTTCAGACCGGGGATCGGCAGCCCGAAGCTGTCGCCCTGTACTCGAAACTGGGGTACACGCGCATCCCGGTGTATGAGCCCTATGCAAGTGCCATTCCCTTCTCCTTTTGCTTTGAAAAGCGTTTGAGGTAACTCCCTTCGGGGCGCGCAGGATTATTCGACCCTCTGGGAAAAGCTGACCAGGAATGTGATGACTGAAATACCCGCCAGGCCCGACGAAGGTCCTCAGCACCCGAGCCGAACTGTTCGCAGCCTATGTCTGGCCATGATCTATGATCCGTCAGCGGACTCGACGAGCGCTTACCCGGGGAGGTGCCGACGCTTTTGAAGAAGGCTACCGAGCTGGCCGCAGACCATGGTTCAGGCGTACCCGCTTTCGCCGAACTCCTTAAGATCAGCCCCAGGCTGGTGCGGGACCTGCTCGGGGAGGCCGATCAGCGACCGGTGCTGCGCCTCGTCGTCGACGATTGAAGTCTGACGTAGCGCCGTACAGTGTGGGTGCAATTATTATCGGACCATCGATGTGGAGGCCGGGCGGGCGTCGTCTCATGCCCACAAGCTCCGAGTCAAGGACTCGCTACGCGGGTTTCTGGCTCCCTATATTTCCAGGGTTGTGCTTAAGCACTTCCCCTCAAGCTGCATAGGGGACACCCACCTCCCAAAACAACAATCACTGGAAAGAAAATCTGGAATTTTATATGGGTTCAAAACGGGGCAATTTCGCGCATTTCCGCAGGTCAAAGCCATTTCTGCTACCCATCTCCGGCAAATAGTTTGTGATCACCAATGTTCAATTTGAGGTATTCGATGCGCCGATGAGAGTTCAACCGGCCGCAAACTTCTGCTCACCGGAATCGGGCTGCGGCCCTTGAGAGTCGCAGGTTTGGGGGAGAACAGCCCACCGTCGGCGCAGAATGATGCTTTGCTCCCGGAACATACAGCTGCTCAGCGGCTGATATCGAGCCGGTGCGACCCGGGCCCCTGTAAATCGTCTGGGGAAAAGGGGAGCTTCGGCTACCCACCTCTGAGAAGAAGGTTGGGTCGGGTCTGGTGCTCTTGGATGCCCCCGGGTCGGGGCTTTTATCGGTTCCGCTAGCGGGTGGGTCGGGTCGGCACATGCCAGGCGCGGGGCGACAGACCGTCAGGATGGCTGGTGACGATCTCTCGACGCGGTCGCGGCCGCAGGCGAGTAGCCCCGGCGCATCGCGGGAAGGGCTGCTCGGCCGGTCCGACGCGGCGGGAGGCGCTACGCCACCCGGTAGTGCATGTGCGTGACGCCGGGTGCGTCGATTACGCGCGTCAGCTCCAGTTCGGCGCGTTCTGCGCCGAACAGTCGCCGCCCCAGTGGCTGGCGTAGTCAACGGTCTTGCGGCCGACGACGACCGCGCCGGTCGCCATTGACTCGGCGAGGACCTGTCCGCTGACCCCCGGCGGGTCGAAGTGGGGATAGTCGGAGACGGGCTCGCCCAGCCACTCGTGAAGTCGGAGACCGCCGGTTCCGAGCCCGTTGTCCGGGCCATCGTCGGGACCTGCGATGTAGCCGTCGAGAGACATCGACCGGAGACCGCCGGTTCCGAGCCCGTTGTCCGGGCCATCGTCGGGACCTGCGATGTAGCCGTCGAGAGACATCGACATGTACAGGATGGCCTTGCTCATGGTGATTCTCCTCGCGGTGTTCTGTCTGTGATGCCGAGCGGGAAGGTAGAGGAGTTCTTGGGTGCGGCCGTCGAGCGTGCGACTCTCGACCAGCTCCAGGTCGAAGTCGGCGGCACCGGCGAAGATCGGTGCGTCTCCGGTCTGGCCGCTGATCACCGGGAAGATGGTCACCTGGAGCCGGTCGACGAGGCCGGCGGCCATGAGGGTCCGGTTCAGCGAGAGGCTGCCGTGCGAGCGAAGCGGGATCTCGGATTCATCTTTGAGCCGTGCGACGACATCGGCGGCGTCGCCGCGTGCCAGAGTCGCATCAGGCCAGTCGAGAGGCTCTTCCAGCGTGGACGAGAGCACCGTCGTGGGCTGGTGCTTCATTCTGGTGTTCACGGGATCGATGGCCTCTGAATCCCGGGTGAGCTTCCGAGGAACCGCTGGAACATCCGGAACGTGTTCGCTCCGAGGACCAGCCGGAGTTCCTCGCCGTACTGCGCGACGCGGCGATCCAGGAACTCGGGACCTTGTTTGCCCCAGTAACCACCCCAGTCGCCGTGGGCTTTGTACGAGCCGAAGCCGTCGAGGGTGGTGAACACGTCCCAGGTGTAGATGGCAGTCATGATGGTCTCCTGATTCTCACTTGGTGGGGTCGGACGCGTACCGGGGGAGTCCGGCGGGCCGGTACGTCTGCAGGATGATTCCCTTCGGGAAGGCCCGCGTCGCTACCAGTTCGAGCGCCAGATCGGGGCCGTGTTCGGGGAACAGTCGCGCGCCCTGGCCGACGATCACGGGGCACACGAGCAGGGTGAGCTCGTCGACGAGGTCGTTTGCCAGCAGCCAGCGGGCGAGTGCGCCGCTGCCGTGCACCTGCAGTTCGCCGCCGGGCGGGGTCTTGAGCTCGCGGATCGCGCTGGCGAGGTCCCCGGAGAGCACGGTCGTGTTCGCCCAGGCCGGGTCGGTGAGGGTGGTGGATGCAACGTACTTCGGCCTGGTGTTCAAGGCCGTGGAGATCGGGTTGTCGCCCTGGTCGGAGCCCCAGGTGCCGGTTCCCCAGGACCAGGCGAACATCTCGTACGTGCGTCGGCCGAAAAGGAACGCGTCGGCGCGCTCGTAGTAGTCGCCGACGTAGGCCAGCGACTCGTCGTCGAACAGCGGCCTGGCCCAGCCGCCTCTCTCCATGCCCGGGTCGAAGTCGGGATGACGTCCGCCGTTGGACTGGTAGACGCCGTCGACGGACACCTGGATGTTGACCTTCAGCTCCATGGCAGTGGTTCCTCGTCTCATGGTGGCGGTCGCGTTGGGACGCGCGCCGGCTGATTGCTCGATATGTACCTTAAGAAGTGAAGCACGCTTGACCTTAACTGAGTATGCATGGAGCTGTGGCTGACTTGCCGCCAAGTAGGCGCTCGTCCTCGAAACCCTCCCTGACCTGATGTGCCCCCTGAGCTAAGAGTTGGTGCGGACTCTGGCTGTCCTCTGGCCATGCCTATGCATCGCGGGGGAGAGGCGCCCGGAGTACTGAAGGAATCATGCCGCTGGTCGCTGGAGGAGCAGGCTACGCCCTGTGGTGGATTCCAATGATGGGATGAAACATCGGAGACTGCGTGTTGCGCCCGATCCTTCCCCCTCTGGGACGCCCATTATCCTGTCCCACCGCACTGGCGTCCTCTCTTCAGCCACGGAGGCCTTCCTGGAAATCGTGACGCCGGGAAATGACCGGTAAAGGAATCAGCAACCCCGTCTGTTGTTCAGAATTGCAGCCGAGCCTGTGACACCGGCCTGAGCCGGTCTGCAAAGTTCAATTGACCCCGTAGGGGCATCGTCGTGGACACAACAGGTGCGAGCCTGCGAGCATGCCCTTCGTCTAGCTTGGGACTATTGCCCTTGGCAGGCCGGGCGGCGCAGCCGGCGATGTCTATATTGCTGGGCTGAACAGGGCAATTTCAGTCTTCCGGGTTCGGAGTCCCGGACGCGTTAAGGGGGCATTGATACTCTGGTAAGGGGAACGGGGAACAGAAATGGGTCTTAGAAGTCTTTTTCAGCGAAAAGCGGCAACCGAGGCACCCGTGAGTCCAGTTGGGGCGGCAGCACCTGTCCCGGATGCGCCCATGTCACCGGAGCTCCAGGACGAACTGAGCGCAGCGTGGGCAGAACTCACTGAGGCTGCCAAGAACTCACGAGTGTCCAACTTCCAGGCCTGCACCCGGACAGGCCGGCCTTGGACCGAAGACCCGGCGGCGGTCAGAGCCGTAGCGGCCACACTCCGTGAATTCCCGGAGACGGACAGCCAGCGGACGACCTAGCGGCCTGCGTACCTGAGTGCAGCGGACGCTCGTGGATTCCGGATTCGGCTGGGCCTTTAGGAAGGATGGACCCGTGACGGCTACTCCGCGGCGCAGCGCTCCTTACCAGGAGTGGGTGCTCATGTACCGGAGGGGCCTGAGCCGGGGGCATATCGCCGACCTCACCGGTGCCGCGCCGGCGACCGTGGGCTACCACCTCGGACTCGCGCGGACACAGGACCCCGGCATGCAAAGCGAGCATGACGCGGCTGCCCGGAAACCCGCGGTCACCGGGCAGGGGCGGGAACGCCTTCAGCAGCTCGTCGCATTCGTGCAGGACACCGGCAGGTACCCGGCCAGAGGCTCAGTCGACGTATCGGAGCGGACCCTGGCTGCCTGGCTTCAGCGGCGCCGCCGCGAAGCCGCGGACGGGACACTTGCACCGGCCTACCGTCAGGCCCTGGCAGTGCTGTCGGGCTGGCGGGGCACACCGATAAGAATGGACCCACGGAGACGCCGGCCAAGAGCTGCGGCGGCCAGCGCCTGGTGCTTGAGCCGCAGTTGGTGTGACTCGGCACGGCCGTGCATGCCGGTCAGGGCGCCGAACACGGCGTAGATCATGAGGTCCGGCCGGCCAGCCGCGAGAAGTACAAGCGCCGGTATCGCGACGCTCAGGGCGACCCGGACGGCAATGAAGCTAGCGGCATCCCTCGGAATCCCATTTGTACTCGATCCAGGCGGTGAACCCTTCGCAGCGCTCGAACATCGTGCGGGGCTCGGCGCCGTGTCCCTCGATCCAGAGGATCGCTCCGTCCTGGGTGACGCCGTCGACGCGTCCGGTGCGGACCGTTCTGTCATCCAGCCGGACTTGGATCACTTCGCCGAGTAGTGCCACCCAGTCGTGCTGGAGGTGCATCCGCTTGGCCCCGGTACTGATGGGGGCACCGGTCGCGGCCGGCGCAGCAACTGTGCCAGCTCCGACCGTGACCGAAGTGGCCGAAGTGACCGTAAGGCGCGTTAGGCCGGGAAGCATGACAATGCCGTCGAGTAGGCGGATTCCAGCGCTTCGCGAACAGGACGTGTGCGGTGTTGTTTGGAGAGGATTTCCACGCCCCAGGGTCCCTTGAAGCCGATGGCCTGGAGCGTTGTGATAAACCCGGTGACGTCTTGGTCGCCCTCTCCACAAAGACGGCGATTGTCGCGGGTGTCTTCGAAGAGGGTTCCTTTTATGTCCGCATCCGCGTCATTGAGTTCTACCCCGAAAACCTGGTCGGCGGTGAGGCTGCGGGACAGCTCATCCAGGCTTGTTCCGGCCCGGAAGACATGCCAGTAGTCAACGACCAGGCCGCATTCCGGCATATCAACGGATCGCATGAGGCCGGCGGCCGCCGGCAGCGAGCCGACCATCGAAAACGGCATGGGCTCGAGAGCGACGCGGGTCCCCCTTTTCGAGGCTTCCGTTGTCAGGCGTCGTAGTGGCTCTACCAGGAAATCAAGATCATCCAAGGGCTCGCTGAACGCCGTTCCGACCTTGATGAAGCGCGCCCCCAGTGTTTCGGCAGCATCGAGGAGCAGGTCGAACTGCGGCCCCCACTCGTGGGAGCGGGATTCGTCCCACCAGTTGTTGAGTAACTCGACTTCAACATGGCGGAAGCCTGCTTGGTCGATGAGTCTCCTGAGCCCGGAGAAGCCGATTGTGTCCCTCGCGGCAACAAGGTCATCGTGGACCAATCCGAACCCTGCCCATCCGGTGGAGGCGATGGCTGCCAAACGCTCGCCGATAGGGATGGGGCTCGTCTCGGGGTTGCTCAAAGGCGCGATATTTCCTGCGCTGGTCCAGCAGGTTGCGGTTAGTTCGGGGGTGCTTGAGTACGTCATCGTTCTCCTCGCGACGGTGCGCGGTTAGCTAAGAAACAGGGGGCAACGGTCATCGATAATTTATCGTCAATCTCAATTGGAACGGTCTATTGACATTTGGTCAAGTCTTGATTTAGCGTTGGACCGTTCCACTATGAGAAGTGGATCACATCCGTTCACAGCTAAATGGATCCGTTCTCCCACCATGCCTTCGAAGGCACAGAAGCGCGGGCGGCGGTCGAAATACGCGACATCAAAGGAGATTTCTCGTGGCGAAGTTCAATTGGCGGCGTGGCGCAGTGGCGCTGGCCGTAGTACCGCTTCTGGCACTGGGGGCATGCTCGGCAGGCGGCAAGACCGAATCGGGAAGCGCCGGGGCCGCCGGCGGTGGTGGGCAGGTGGCTGATACGGCCCGCCTCAAGATCGCTATGATCACGCATGCTGCCGCCGGTGACACCTTCTGGGACATTGTCAGGAAGGGGGCGGAGACGGCAGCGAAGAAGGACAACGTCGAGCTTCTGTACAGCGGCGACGCTGAGGGTGGTCGCCAGGCGCAGTTGGTGCAGCAGGCCATCGACCAGAAAGTCGACGGCATCCTGGTTACCCTGGCCAAGCCCGATGCATTGAAGGACGTCGTCAAGAAGGCGGTCGACGCCGGCATCCCGGTAGTGAGCTTCAACGCCGGCGAAGACCAGTCCAAGGCCATGGGAGCGATCACCCACTTCGGGCAGAGCGACAAACTCGCCGGCGTCACCGTTGGCAAGCGACTCGCCTCAGAGGGGGTCAAGCATCCTATTTGCGTGATTATGGAGCAGGGCCACGTCGGGCTTGAAAACCGGTGTGCAGGCGTGAAGGAGCAGGTACCGGGGTCTGAAATCCTCAACGTCAACGGTGCTGACATGACGTCCGTGTCCTCGACCGTTACGGCCAAGCTGCAGTCGACTCCGGATGCCGATGCAATCGTCGGTCTCGGCGCCCCGTTCACGCTGACCATCGTCAAGTCAGTCAAGGAAACGGGCAGCAAGGTCAAGGTGGCCTCCTTTGACCTGAACGCCGATCTGGCCAAGGCGGTCGAGGATGGAAGCGTCGAGTTCACGGTGGACCAGCAGCCCTATCTTCAGGGCTACGGCAGTGTTGACGCCATCTGGCTGAGCAAGGTGGGTGGCTTCAAGGTCGGCGGCGGCCAGCAGGTCTACACCGGACCGGCTGTGGTGGATAAGTCCAACGCAGCTGACGTCTCCAAGTTCGCCCAGGCCGGCATCCGCTAACCCGCCAGAAAACCGTCGGGATGCCGGGCACCTCTACCAGCCCGGCATCCCACGCCAAAGGAGTTAAGAAACCATGGCCAATGCTGTCCTCACAGCTGCCACCGACGAGCGTGTCGGCAAGCGCAGCACGCTCCAGAAGCTGCTTGTTCGTCCGGAAATCGGCGCCCTTGTCGGCGCAGTAGTCCTCTTCGTTTTCTTCGCCGCGATTGCGCCGGTCTTTCTGCAGCCCAATTCGCAGGCGACCGTCCTGTACGGTTCTTCCACCATCGGCATCATGGCTGTGGGAGTCGCGTTGCTGATGATCGGCGGCGAGTTCGACCTTTCCACCGGCGTCGCGGTGATCACCTCGGCCCTCTCGGCCTCGATGTTCAGCTGGTACTTCAGCGTGAATATCTGGATCGGAGTCGCTTTCGCCCTCGTCGTTTCTTTGGGGATCGGTTTCATCAACGGCTGGATCCTCGTCAAGACCAAACTGCCCAGCTTCATCGTCACCCTCGCTACCTTCCTGATGCTGGCCGGTCTCAATCTTGGCCTGACCCGCATGATTGGAGGTGCTGTAGCCACCCCGTCCATTTCCGGCATCGACGGCTTCGAGGAGGCACACGCAATTTTTGCCTCCAGCGTGAACATCGCCGGCATTGAAGTTCGGATCACGGTCTTCATCTGGATCGCGCTGGTGCTGCTGGCCTCGTGGGTTCTCCTGCGGACCCGGGTGGGCAACTGGATCTTCGCCTCGGGTGGAGATGCGAACGCTGCCCGTGCTGTGGGTGTTCCGGTGACCCAGACCAAGATCGGCCTGTTCATGGCGGTCGGCTTCTGCGGCTGGATCCTGGGCATGCACAACCTCTTCGCCTTCAACACCGTGCAGTCGGGCGAAGGAGTGGGCAACGAGTTCCTCTACATCATCGCGGCGGTGATCGGCGGCTGCCTCCTGACCGGTGGTTACGGTTCGGCGGTGGGCGGGGCGATCGGTGCGTTCATCTTCGGCATGGCCAACAAGGGCATCGTCTACGCGCAGTGGAACCCGGACTGGTTCAAGTTCTTCCTGGGCCTCATGCTGCTGCTGGCCACCATCGTCAACCTCATCGTCAAACGCCGCGCAGAGCTCAAGTAAAGGGCCGGAGAAATGAACGCCAAACAGATCGACCAACAGACCCTGCTCAAGGATGAAAAGGATCCGCTGACCCACACCCCCGTCCACCTTCTCTCGCTGGACGGCGTCGGAAAGCATTACGGCAACATCATCGCCCTCCACGACGTCACCATGGCAGTGGACAATGGCCGCGTCACCTGCGTCCTGGGCGACAACGGCGCGGGCAAGTCCACCCTGATCAAGATCATCGCCGGCCTGCACCAGCACGACGAAGGCGTGCTGCACATCATGGGCGATGAGCGGAAATTCAATTCGCCCAGGGACGCCCTCGACGCCGGCATCGCAACGGTCTACCAGGACCTCGCCGTGGTCCCGCTGATGCCCATCTGGCGCAACTTCTTCCTCGGTTCCGAGCTCACCACCGGGTGGGGTCCGCTGCGGCGCATGGATGTCCAGAAGATGAAGGACATCACGCTGAAGGAACTGGCGGACATGGGCATCGACCTGCGCGATGTGGAACAGCCCATCGGTCAGCTCTCCGGCGGTGAGCGCCAGTGTGTCGCGATCGCCCGTGCCGTGTATTTCGGTGCGAAGGTCCTGATCCTGGACGAACCGACGGCCGCCCTGGGTGTGAAGCAGTCCGGCGTCGTGCTCCGGTACATCCTGCAGGCCCGCGACCGTGGCCTCGGGGTCATCTTCATCACCCACAACCCGCACCACGCCTTCCCCGTCGGCGACCGGTTCCTGCTGCTCAAACGCGGCAAGTCAATCGGCTACTACGACAAGAAGGACATCACCCTCGACGAGCTCACCGCCCAAATGGCCGGCGGCGCCGAGCTCGCTGAACTCGCCCACGAACTCGAACAGCTCGGCGGACACAGCGACATCGTCAAGGAAGTCCAGGCCGAAGTCGCCGAGGTAACCGAGGTCGCTGAAGCCGCGCTCGAAAGCAACACCAAGCGCCACTGAGCGCAAACGTTCACAACCTGATGGAGCAACCATGGAAATGCTAATAGCCGGAAACTGGCGCGGCGCCGCCGACGGCCGGACCGAGGAAGTCCGCTCACCCTTTGACGGCCGGATCATCGACACGGTCCCCGTTGCAACGGTCAAGGACGCCCAGAACGCTCTCGACCGCGCCGAGATCGGCGCCCACCTGCAGAGGTCCACGCCCGCACACGTGAGGGCGGACATCCTCCTGCGCGCCGCGGCCCTGGCTGACGAACGCGCTGAGGACATTGCCCAGACCATCAGCGCCGAGACCGGCAAGCCCATCACGGAGGCCCGGGGCGAAGCCAGCAGGTCGGGGAACATCATCCGTCTGGCAGCCCACGAGGGAAGTCAGCTGTACGGCTCGACCCTTCCTCTGGATGCCAATGCCGGCACCGGGCTGGACAAGATCGGGTTCACCCTCCGGCAGCCGTGCGGCATCGTCGTGGCCATCACACCGTTCAACTACCCCGCCCTGCTGGTGCTGCACAAAATTGCGCCGGCGCTGGCTGCCGGTAACGCCGTCGTGCTCAAGCCCGCCCGTGCAACGCCGCTGACCGCGTTGAAGCTGGCGCAGTGCTTCGTCGACGCCGGTCTGCCGCCTGAAGCGCTGTCCGTGATCACCGGACCCGGCAGCTCTTTGGGCGACGTGCTGGTGACGGACCCGCGGGTCCGCAAGGTGTCCTTCACCGGCTCCACCAGCATCGGAACGCGCATCAGTTCCATCGCCGGTGTGAAGAAGCTGTCCCTCGAGCTAGGGGCCTCGTGCCCGGTCATCATCCTGCCGGACGCCGACCTGGAACTGGCCTCCACTGCAGTGGCGGCCGGCGGTTACGTCAACGCCGGGCAGGTGTGCATTTCGGTGCAGCGGGTCATCGTTGACCGCCGCGTCGAGGCGGACTTCCTGGACGCGCTGGTCCCCAAAGTCGAAGCCATCGCCGTGGGCAACCCCAAGGAAGACGGCACCCGGCTTGGCTCGCTGATCTCCGTAGAAGAGGCAACCCGCGTGCACTCCTCGATCATGGAGGCCCGCCATTCCGGCGCCCGCGTCCTCACCGGCGGTGACCGTGACGGCGCCGTGGTGACTCCCGCCGTCGTCGCCGGCGTCGATCCGCGGTCGCCGCTGAGCCGGAACGAACTGTTCGGACCCGCCGTCGCCGTCTCCTCGGCGCAGGACATGGAAACGGCCATCGCCATGGCCAACGACAACGCGTACGGTCTGGGCGCGGGCATTTTCACGAACGACGTCGCCGGAGCGGTGCAGGCCATGCGGCAGATCGACGCCGGCAACATCCATATCAACTGGTCCCCCCTGTGGCGGGCCGACCTCATGCCCTACGGGGGCTTGAAAGGCAGCGGGATCGGCAAGGAAGGCGTCCGCTCCGCTGTCCAGGAAATGACCGAAGAAAAGACGGTCGTCCTGCACGGACGCCCCTGGTAACGACGACAACTGGAATAAGGCAATGACCACACCAACGCAGACCATCAGGCTCACCACGGCCCAAGCGGTCATCAAGTACCTCTCCGCACAGTATTCGCTGGCCGACGGAGTCCGCCGCCGCCTGGTCCCCGCAGCACTGGGGATCTTCGGCCACGGCAACGTGGCAGGCCTGGGCCAGGCACTGGACGAACTGGCCGACGACATGCCGTTCATCCAGGGCCGGCACGAGCAGTACCTGGCCCACATCTCCACCGCCTATGCCAAGGCGAGCCGCCGCCGGGCAGTCCTCGCCGTAACGGCCTCCATCGGCCCGGGCGCCCTCAACCTCGTCACCGCCGCCGGCCTGGCAACAGTGAACAGGATCCCCCTCCTGCTCCTGCCCGGTGACACCTACGCCACCCGGCACCAGGGCCCGGTCCTGCAGCAGCTGGAACACCCCACGGAGGCTGATGCCACGGTCAACGACGCGTTCCGGCCCGTATCGCGCTTCTTCGACAGGATCACCCGCCCGGAGCAGCTCCTGACCGCCCTTCCGCAGGCAATGCGCGTGCTCACCAGCCCCACCGACACCGGCGCTGTGGTCATTTCGCTGCCCCAGGACGTGCAGTCCCACGCCCACGACTTCCCGGCCGAATTTTTCGAGCCGCGCGACTGGAAGATCCGCCGGACGCTGCCTGACCCGGAAGAGGTCGACGACGTCGCACGGCGCATCCGGTCGGCTGACCGCCCGGTGATTATCGCCGGCGGCGGCATCCACTACTCAGACGCCCACGCCGCCCTTGAGGCGCTGGCTGGGCAGGCCGGAATTCCCGTCGTCGAGACCTTCGGAGGCAAGGGCGCCGTGACCAAAAACGAATGGTGGCAAGTGGGCGGGGTGGGCCTGGAGGGCAACTTCGCCTCCAACACCCTCGTCAAGCAGGCCGACCTGGTCCTCAGCGTCGGCACCCGCCTCACCGACTTCGCCACCGGCTCACAGTCGATCTTCGAGAACCCGGACGTCCGTTTCGCGTCCTTGAACATCGTGGACGCCGATACCCGGAAACAGGGCGCCACCGGGATCCTCGCGGACGCCCGGCTGGGCCTGGAAGCACTTACCCAAGCACTGGAGGGACACACTACCAGCGAAGCCTGGCAGGAAACGGTCCACTCCGAGAAGGCCAAGTGGGCACCCATCCGGTCCCAGTGGCTCGACGCCGACACGCCCTTCCGCCCGGAGGACTACCCGGACGCGCCGGTCACCGGTGCCGTGTTGACCCAGCCGCAGCTGATCGGACTGATGCAGGAACACGCCCGCTCCGGCGACACCATCATCGCCGCCGCCGGAGGACCTCCCGGTGACCTGCAAAAAGTGTGGGATGCCACGGGCAACCGCAACTGCCATTTGGAATTCGGGTTCTCCTGCATGGGCTACGAAATCGCGGCAGGCATGGGCGTCCGGCTGGCCGAGGGCAACAACGACAACCGCGTGGTCACCTTCATCGGCGACGGAACGTTCCTCATGGCACCCACCGAAATCCTCACTGCTGCCCAGGAAGGGCTCAACGTCACGGTGGTCGTCTCCGAGAACCACGGCTACCAGGTCATCCACCGCCTGCAAATGAACCGCAGCGGCAAGGAATTCGGCAACGAATTCCGGTACCGCACCACCGGTGGCAGCGTCGCAGCAGACGACGCACCCAAGGCCCGACTGGACGGCGACTACCTCAAAGTGGACCTGCGCCAGATCGCCGAAGGCCTGGGCGCACTGGCCATCCGTGCCACCACCGCGGCAGAGGTCCGGGAAGCACTGGCCTCCACACGCGACACGGAAGGCCCCGTCGTGATCGTGGTGCCCACCGTTCCCCACGTGGACCTGCCCGGCGGCGACGTCTGGTGGGACGTGGCTCCCGCAGAAGTGTCCGGACAGGAATGGGTCCGCACCCTCCGCGCGGACTACGAGCAGGCACGCAGCCGCCAGCGGTGGTTCGGATGAGCGGCGGACCCATTGAGAGTCCACTCGACGGCGGTGAGCTGCGGCGGCGCTTGGCCGCCGGCGAGGTGACTGTGGGAACCTTCGTTGGCATGGCTTCCGCCACGGCAGCGGAAGTGTGCGCCGCTGCCGGCGCGGACTGGGTGCTGATCGATCTTGAACACGGTTCCGGCGGTGAAGACGCCGTCCGCGACGGGGTCCTTGCCGCCGGAAGCTACGGCGTACCCACCATTGTGCGCGTGGAAAGCGCAGAGCGGATCCGCATCGGGCGCGTCCTGGACCAAGGCGCGGCAGGCATCATGGTGCCCCGCCTGAACACCGTTGAGGAAGCCGGCCAAACGGTGAGGCACATGCTGTATCCGCCTTACGGCGACCGCGGCGTTGCAACATACAACCGCTCCTGCCGCTGGGGCATGGACCGGGCGCCGTTGAGCGCGGACCAGCAGTCAACCGTGGGAATCATCCAGATCGAAACCCTCGACGCACTGGAACATGTGGAAGAGATCGCGGCGCAGGACGGGGTGGATGTCCTCTTCGTCGGCCCGATGGACTTGTCCTACGCCCTGGGCGTGCCGCTGCAACTGGACAGCAGTGCCTTCCAGGAGGCGCTGCAGCGAGTAGTCGCGGCCGCGCAACTGCACAACAAAGCGGCCGGCATCCTCGCGGTGGACGGCGTGGCGGCGGCCAAGTATGTCCGCCAGGGCTTCCGGTTCGTTGCCATCGGCTCAGACTCCACCATCATGGCGGCGGCGTTCCGTGACGCCTTCGACACCGCACGCAACTGACAAGAATTTTCAACAAGAGAGGCATTAACGTGAGCCAAGAATCCCGCACCGTCGGTGTAGGCCTCATCAGCGTCGGATGGATGGGAAAGCTCCACTCGCGCGCCTACCAGACCGTCCCTTACGCCTACCCCGAGCTTGGCCTGACCACCAAGCTCGTCATCGCGGCAGACACGGCGCCGGACCGGGTGGACTACGCCCGCGACGTTCTCGGGTACGCCGAGGGAACCACCGACTACCACGACGTCCTGAACCACCCGGACGTAGACGTCGTTTCCATCTGCGCCCCCAACTTCCTGCACGCTGAAATCGGCATCGCAGCAGCCAAGGCGGGTAAGCACTTCTGGATCGAAAAGCCTGTCGGACGCGGCTACGAGGAAACCGCAGCCGTGCAGCAAGCCGCCGTGGAGGCCGGCGTCGTGACGTCCATCGGATACAACTACCGCCACGCACCGGCGGTAGAGCACGCCAGGAAGCTCATTGCCGATGGCCGCCTCGGTCGCGTCACCAACGTCCGCGCGGTGTTCTTCTCGGGGTACGCGTCCGAACCCAACGGGGCGCTGTCCTGGCGCTTTGACCGGAAGCTCGCCGGGACCGGCGTGTTGGCCGACCTGTTCAGCCACGCAACGGACCTGTGCCAATATGTAGTTGGTCCCATCGCCGAGGTAACCGCGCTCACCAGCACGGTCTACACGCAGCGCCCCAAGCTGGCAATGGGGTCCGGAACGCACTTCGCAGTGATCGAAAACGGTGAAATGGGAGAGGTCGAGAATGAGGACTACGCAGCAGCGCTGGTCCGCTTCGGCCCGTCCGCCCGCGGAGCAGGGGCCGTCGGCACCATCGAATCTTCCCGCGTTGCCGTTGGGCCCGAATGCGGTTACCAGATCGAGGTCTACGGGACCGAAGGCTCGCTCAAATGGGATTTTGAGCGCATGAACGAACTCAAGGTCTGCCTGGGTCGCAACAACGACGAGCAGGGCTACACCACGGTCAACGCCAGCCCCCGCCACGGGGACTACGCGCACTTCCAGCCCGGCCCCGGCAACAGTATGGGCTTTGACGATCTCAAGGTCATCGAGGCCAAAAAGTTCCTGGTCGCCGTCACCGGCGGGGTGCAGGAAAACTCCAACATCCACGATGCCGCGTCCGCTGCCGCTATTGTCAGCGCGGCCGAAGCGTCCTCGCTGTCCGGTCAGTGGCAGAAGATCGAGGAAATCCACGGCACCACGGCAGCGCGGGTGTAGCGATGGCGACTGCATCCGCCCGGCGGCCAACGATCAAGGACGTGGCCGAACGTGCCGGCGTATCCAAGTCCTTGGTCTCGCTCGTCCTGCGCGACTCACCGCGCGTCAGTGACGAACGCCGCCAGCGGGTGCTGGAGGTTGTGGAGGAGATGGGCTACGAGCTCAACATGGCCGCCAGGTCGCTCTCAACCCGTAGCAACGGGACCATCGGTGTGCTGGTCAGCGACCTGCACAACCCGTGGGCGTTTGACGTCGCCGATGCCGCACGGACCGTACTTGAAGAGGCCGGACACACGGTCCTCTTCAGCGCGGTCACGGCGGCGGGCAGGGGAGTGGACCAGTCCATCCTCCAGGCCTTCCGGGACTTGCGCGTAGCGGGCCTGCTGGTGGTTGGAACGGTGCCTGACCAGCACCCGTTCAGCCGGGCCGTTTCCGGCGGGGCTGTCGTCTTTGCCGGCGGCGGACCGGACTACATCGATACCGCCGATGTGGTTCGCAGCGATGATGCCCACGGCATGGCCATGGTTGTTGAGCATCTGATCGCCCAAGGACACCAGAACATCGTGCACCTCGGCGGGCTTGGTGGCTCGGTTGGTCGGGAACGTGTGGATGGGTATGCCGCAGCCATGGAAGAACACGGACTGGACCGCCACATCCGCGTGGTCGACGCCGACTTCTTCCAGGAGTCCGGCTACGTTGCCGCTCAAAGGGCCCTGGGCTCCCGGTCCAGGCACCAGCGTCCCACAGCGCTGGCTTGCATCAACGACCTCGCCGCGTTCGGCGCCATGACGGCTGCCGATGAACGGGGCGTGGAAGTTGCCATCACCGGCTACGACAACATCGCGTTGGGTGCCATGCCCCGCCTGGGACTGACCACCGTTGACCCCGATAGCTCCACCATTGGAATCACCGGAGCCAAAACCCTCCTGGAACGAATCCAAGGTGAGGGCAACGGGTTCGTCCACCACTCCGTCACGCCCCGGTTGGTCGTGCGTAAATCCAGCCTCCTCGGCCTCTAAAACACCAGGCTTCTAGAAACACCCATAGCGGCGCCATTCCCGGCGCAGCCCCCATACCCACATCTTCAAGGATGACGATGGCTTCTTTAACCACACCCCAAATCTTTGTCGCTCTCGGCAGCGTCGAACCAGACCTGGTGGAACCGCTGCTCTCCGAGCACCAGCGACTCATCCAGGACCCTACCGCTGAGGATCTGGCCACCGCTGATGCCGCGATCGTGAGGGCCGCCTACCGCGTGGACCGGGAACTGTTGGATCGCATGCCGGCCCTCAAAGTCATCGCCAGGACCGGCGTCGGAACCGACCTGGTTGACGTCGCCGAGGCCAACCGGCGTGGAATCCCGGTGGTCATCACGCCCGGAAGCAACACGGCCTCGGTAGCTGAAGGCGTGTTCGCCCACCTGCTGGCGCTCGTCAAGAAGCTCTCTCCGCTGACCGCCCTGGTCCGTGAGGGCCGCTGGGAGCAGCGTGCCGCCGTCGACGTCGGAGACCTCGAGGGTTTCACGCTGGGCATCATCGGCTACGGCCGTATCGGCCGCAGGGTGGCGCGCATCGCCGATGCCTTCGAGCTGAAGGTCCTGGCCTACGATCCGTTCACCGAGATTCCCGCGGAGATCCGCTGCGACAGTGTTGAAGAGCTTCTCGCGGGCAGCGACTTCGCCACCCTGCACGTGCCCCTGACACCCGAAAACCACAACCTCATCAACGCCGACCGCCTCAAAGCCATGAAGCCCGGAGCGATTCTCATCAACTGCAGCCGCGGAGGCCTGATTGACCTCGACGCCGCCCACCAGGCACTGCAGTCCGGACACCTTTCCGGGCTCGGCCTGGACGTGTACGATCCCGAACCGCCCGCGCACCACCCGTTGTTCGACCATGAAAACGTCGTCCTGACCCCGCACCTGATGGGCTTCACCCGTCAAGGCATGGCGCACACGGTCAGGGACGCCGCGCAGGGCGCGGTCGACGTCCTTGCAGGCAGGGCTCCGGCGGCGGTGGCGGCGCCATGACCGTGCGGATCGGGGTCATCGGAACCGGCGTCATGGGCGCAGAGCACGCCCGTGTCCTGCAGGGCAACGTCTCCGGCGCCACGGTGACGGCGGTCGCCGATACCGTATACGACCGTGCAAAGGCCGTGGCGGCCGAAACCGGTGCCCGCAGTTTCCAGTCCGCTGAGGAACTCATCACCTCCCCCTTCGTGGACGCAGTGCTGATCGCCTCGCACGACACCGCCCACGCCGAACAGGTGAAAGCCTGCCTCACGTCGGGCAAGCCCGTGCTGTGCGAGAAGCCGCTCGCCCCCGCGGTGGGGGAATGCCAGGACCTCGTCAGCTTGGAGGCATCCTCGGTCAGGGGAAATCCGCTGATCTCCGTCGGGTTCATGCGGCGCTTCCACCCGGCCTACCAGGGCCTGAAAGCGCAGTTGCGCGAAGGTGTCATCGGGCAGCCGCTCATGATGCTCAGTTCCCACCGCAACGTCCGGTCCTATCCGGGCGGGGATTCGGCGTCCACCATCACCAACTCCGGCATCCACGAAATCGACATCACCGCCTGGCTGCTGGATTCGCCCATCGAAACCGTGAGCTGGCACGCCCCCAGGAGCACGTCAGTGGACGGGAGCAGGCAGGATCCTCAGGTCTTCCACCTCCGCACGGCCAACGGCGTCCTCACGATCGTGGACGTGTTCCTCAATGCCCGTTACGGCTACGACGTCCGCTGCGAAGTGGTGGGGGAAACGGGCAGCCTGGAACTGGCCCGGCCGCAACAAACCATGGTGAATCAGGGACTCGGCCGCTCCCGCAGCTACGCGGACGACTGGAGGCCTGTGTTTGCCGACGCCTATCGGCTGCAATCCCAAGCCTGGGTGGATTCATTGGCATCCGGAACTCCGTCGCCCTTGGCATCGGCAACGGATGCACTCAACGCCACCCGCGTGGCCGAGGCACTGATTCAGTCCATGAACGCCGGCGGGGCAACCGTTGCCGTCAACCCTGAAGTAACAATCCAAGCCCAGTCTTCTCCGGGCAGCCCGCTAGAAAGGACCCTCTCACATGTCCACTGACCGACCCCTCAAAGTTGCGCTGTTCGGTTCCGGCCGCATCGGGCAAGTCCATGCCCGCAACATCCTTGCCAATCCTGAGCTGGAGCTGGCCCTCATCGCTGATCCCTACATCGAGGGCGCTCAAGCCCTCGCAGAGGGAACCGGTGCCCGCGCCGTCGCCACCGCAGACGAAGTTTTCGCCAGCGACGGCTTGGATGCCATCATCATCGGTTCGCCCACCAGCACCCACGTCGACCTGATTTCCCGGGCCGCAGCACATGGCGTCGCTGCCCTCTGCGAAAAGCCGATCGACCTGGACCTCGACAGAGTTCTGTCCTGCCGGGACAGCCTGCGCGACAGTGAAACGCCGTTGATGCTCGGCTTCAACCGCCGTTTCGACCCAAACTTCGCTTCTGTCCAGGCGAGGGTCCAGACAGGAGAAATCGGCCGCCTGGAACAGCTGACCATTATCAGCCGCGACCCTGCACCTGCACCGGCTGCATATATCGCTGCCTCGGGCGGCATCTTCCGCGACCAAAGCATCCACGACCTGGACATGGCCCGGTTCTTCGTCCCTGACATCATCGAGGTATCTGCGACGGGCTCGAACCTGTTCTGCGATTACATCGAAGAGGCTGGCGACTTCGACTCGGTCGTCATCAACCTCAGAGGCCGCGGTGGTGAGCAGATCACGATCATCAATTCCCGCCACAGCGCCTTTGGACACGACCAGCGCCTGGAAGCATTCGGCAGCGAGGGAATGCTGACCGCAGGCAACCTAACCCCGACAAGCGTCCGGAAATTCAGCGCGACGGGCGCCGAAGAATCCGACCCCTATCTGCACTTCTTCCTGGAGCGCTATGCCGAGGCTTACCGCCTCGAGTTGGAGAACTTTGTGCGCTTCATCCGCGAGGGAATCCCATGCAGCCCAGGTTTCGACGACGGCCTGCAGGCACTCGTACTGGCCAACGCTGCCGAAGAGTCCGCTCGTTCCGGCCGCGTCGTGAAGATCGGACAGGAGTAGGCATGTCACTTCTCCAGGACAAGGTGATCCTCATCAGTGGAGGCACCCAGGGGTTGGGGGCCGGAGTCGCGCGGCGCGCAGCTGCCGAAGGTGCAGCCGGCATCGCCGTCACAGGCCGGAACGCGGAATCAGGCGACCGACTCGCGGCGGAGATCACAGCCTCCGGCGTCGAAACCCGGTTCATCAAGACCGACCTCGCCGACGTTGAACAGGCCCGGAACTCCGTGCTCGAGACAGTCTCGGCCTTCGGGCAACTCGACTGCACGGTCAACGCGGCCGGCCTGACCACCCGCGGCACCATGCTGGACACCACACCGGAGCTCTTCGATGCGCACATCGCGGTGAACCTGAAATCGCCGTTCTTCATCATGGCCGAAACCATCAAGCATCTTCGTAGCAGGGGTGTGCCAGGAAGCATCGTGAACGTCATCTCGATCGCAGAGCTCGGCGGCCAGCCATATCTGGCACCCTACGTCGCGGCCAAGGCCGGCCTGGCCGGGGCGACCCGCAATGCCGCACATGCCCACCGATGGGACAAGATCCGCATTAACGGCCTCGACATTGGCTGGACCGCCACGGACGGAGAAGCCGAAACCCAAAAGAAATTCCACGGCGCAGGCGAGGACTGGCTGGAGAAGGCCAACGCATCCGTCCCCATGGGGAAGCTCGGACAAGTGGACGAGATCGCCGAATTCATTGTCTTTCTCCTCTCCGACAGGAGCGGAGTCGTCACCGGCTCAGTCATCGACTGGGACCAGAACGTATACGGAGGATCAGATTGAGCACTATCACCAACCGCCTCGCCGCAGCCCCCATCTCCTGGGGCGTCTGCGAAGTACCGGGGTGGGGTTACCAGCTTGAGGCGGACAGAGTCCTGTCCGAAATGACCGCACTGGGCATCAGCGCCACCGAATTTGGCCCGGCCGGGTTCCTGCCCGAGCAAGCTGCCCAACGCGCGGCCGTGCTGAAGCAGCACAACCTCCAGGCCATCGGCGGCTTCTTCCCGGTCATCCTTCACGATCCGTCCAAGAACCCCTTGGACGTCGTGTCGGCTGAGCTGGACGCGTACGAAGCTGCCGGGGCCAGCATCATGGTCCTCGCAGCGGAGACCGGAGTTGCAGGGTACGACCAACGGCACGAGCTCGACGCCGAGGGCTGGAACCTGTTCGGCAGGAACCTCGACGCCGTGGTCAAGGCCGCCGCAGACAAAGGCATCCAGGCAGTGGTCCACCCCCACGTCGGAACCATGATTGAAAGCACCTCGGACGTCAACCGGGTCCTGAACGACACCGCCGCGAACCTTTGCCTGGACACTGGCCACCTGCTCATCGGCGGCACCGACCCCAGCCTGCTTGTCCGGGACTACGCTGGACGCATCGGCCACACCCACCTGAAGGACGTGCGCAAGGCTATCGCACAGCGCGTCCAGGCCGGCGAGATCTCCTACACCGACGGCGTCAAGACCGGCATGTACGTGCCGCTGGGGCAAGGCGACGTCGGCATCGCAGGCATCGTCCGGGACCTGCTGGACGCCGGCTACCCGGGGTGGTTCACCATGGAGCAGGACACCATCCTCGAATCCGAACCCACCGATGAAGGTCCCGTCCGGGACGTCCGCCAGTCAGTTGCGTTCCTGCGCCAACTCGATTCGGAGATCAGCCAGTGAGCGCCGTCCGCTGGGGCGTGCTGACCACTGCACGGATAGCCCAAGACAGGTTCCTGCCCGCCATGAGCCGGGCCCGGAACGCCGTGGCGTCGGCCATCAGCAGCCCGAACGGAAAGGCCACCGAAGTCGCCGAACGCTTCGGCATCCCGGTTGCCTATGATTCCCACGAGGAACTGCTGGCCGATCCGAACATCGAGGTCGTCTACCTCCCGTTTCCCAACTCGCTGCACGCCGACTGGATTGTTGCGGCCGCCGAAGCGGGCAAGGACATCCTCTGCGAGAAACCGCTCGTCGCCAACACCCACGACTACCGCCGCGTGCTGGAAGCCTGCGAACGCAACGGCGTGAACCTAATGGAAGCATTCATGTACCGCTTCCACCCCCAGCACCAAAAGGTCCGAGAGTTCATCGACTCAGGCAAAATCGGTGACCTGGTGTCCATGCACGCCCGCTTCCACTTCGCCATGGACCGAACCGACGGTGAGGTCCGCCTCCAGCCGGGAATGGACGGAGGTGCGCTCAACGACGTCGGCTGCTACGCCCTCGACATCATGAACATGGTCATGGGCCGCGCTCCGCAAACCGTCTACGGAAAGGGCGCAAGTCGCACAGACCCGGTGGAAACCACCGTGGCCGCGATCCTGGACTATGGGGACGTCCTGGGAACCCTGGATTGTGGCTTCGAAGGCCCGCGCACCAACACTTTCCAGATCATCGGCACGAAAGGCCACATCACCCTGGACCAAGCATTCGACCCGGACCCTGGGGAAATTGCCCGGGTCACCGTGTCCCTCCGGGACGGACGGACCGAATCCTTCGACATTGGAGAAGACCAATTCAAGACCGAAATCGAACGCTTCAGCGCGTGGGTACGCAACTCCGGACCTGAGCTCGTCAACAGGGAACTGACCGAACAAAACCTGGCGGTCCGCCTCGCACTCCAGGAATCACTCGCCACCGGCTTGCCGCGCACCGTCACCGACGTACACGCCGCGGAGCACCACCTCTCACAGGAGCAGTAATGACCACCACCACCATCAATCATTTCATCAGCGGAGCCGAGTCCGCCGGCAGCGGAACGGGCACCAAGCCCGTCTATGATCCGGCCACGGGCGCCGTGACAGCCCAGCTGCGTCTGGCCAACCGCGAAGACCTCGACACCACCGTGGCCAACGCCAAGAAGGCGGCCGAGTCCTGGGGCGACATTTCCCTGGCCAAACGCACAGCGGTGCTGTTCAAGTTCCGCGAACTCGTCGCATCCCACGTGGACGAGCTCGCCGCCCTGATCACGGCCGAGCACGGCAAGGTCCTCTCCGATGCGAAAGGCGAGATCGGCCGTGGCCTGGAAGTCATCGAGTTCGCCTGCGGCATCCCGCAGTTGCTCAAGGGCGAGTATTCGGACCAGGTTTCCACCGGGATCGACGTCTTCTCCTTCCGGGAACCCGTCGGCGTCGTCGCCGGCATCACCCCGTTCAACTTCCCGGTCATGGTGCCGCTCTGGATGGCCCCGATGGCGATTGCCACCGGCAACGCGTTCATCCTCAAGCCATCGCACCGCGTCCCGTCGGCCGCGATGCTGCTGGCCAAGCTCTGGAAGGATGCCGGCCTGCCCGACGGCGTCTTCCAGGTACTGCACGGCGACCGTGAGGTGGTCTCCGGGCTGCTGACGCACCCGGACGTGGACGCCATCTCCTTCGTGGGTTCCACCCCTGTGGCAAAGCACATCCTCGAAGTGGCCACGGCGCACGGCAAGCGGGTCCAGGCCCTGGGCGGGGCGAAGAACCACGCGATCATCATGCCCGACGCCGACCTGGACAACGCTGCCGACCACCTCGCCGCCGCCGCGTTCGGTTCGGCCGGGCAGCGCTGCATGGCGATCTCTGTTGCGGTCGCCGTCGGCGATGCCGCCGAACTGCTGGTAAAGAAAGTCGAAGAACGCGCCCTTGATGTGAAGGTCAAGAACGGCACCGAGCCCGACGCCGACATGGGTCCCGTAATCAGCTCCGAATCCCGCGAGTTCATCGTCAAGACCATCACCGAGGCCGAGAAGGCCGGCGCTGCGATGGTGGTGGACGGCCGCGCCCTCGTCGTCCCCGGTCATGAAGAAGGCTTCTGGGTGGGCCCCACCGTGATTGACCACGTCAAGACCGAAATGACCGCCTACACCGAGGAAATCTTCGGACCCGTCCTCGTGGTGGTCCGCGTCGAGGACCTCGACGCCGGCATCAAGCTCATCAACTCCAACCCTTACGGCAACGGCACCGCCATCTTCACCTCCTCCGGCGCCAACGCCCGCAAGTTCCAGCGCTCCGTCACCGTGGGCATGATCGGCATCAACGTGCCGTTGCCCGTCCCCGTGGCCTACTACTCCTTCGGCGGCTGGAAGGCGTCCCTCTTCGGCGACAAGCACATCTACGGCCCCGAAGGCGTCTCCTTCTACACCCGCGGCAAGGTCATCACCTCCCGCTGGCCCGAAGCTAGCCACGCCTCCGGTGCCTCCTACAACTTCCCGTCCAACTAGCCCGAAGTTACGTGGGCCTCGCGCCCGGATTCGTTGAGTTTCCGGGCGCGAGGGCCTTTTTCGGGTCGACATTTGTAGACAGAAAAAATGGCGGGGCGGGACTGCTGATCCTCAGTTTCTTGCGGCTATTGAGTGAGCGAAACTTTCGAAAGAACGGTTTGCAAGCGAAACACCTTCGTCAGAAGGACCACAACAATCGTCGAAATTTGAGAAATAGGAGGACCACTATGAAATCAGCCCATTCAACAACGTCTGAAGGAAACCAAGCCGTAGGCGGGGCAACCCGCTCATGGTGGCAGTATGGATTGGAAACTGTTTGGGCCGCTGGAGCTGGGGTATTGGCAGCCCGCCCCTTTCCTTGAGGGAACGAATCGAAGGGCCCTTTCGGGGCCCTTCTTTTTTCGACACTCCTCTGCCGGCTCCGCATGGAGCGGTCGGGCCCCGAGGATCGATTAGCCGATCTGTCTCATGAGCCTGTCGAATAATTCCCAGCTCAAAAGGGCCATGAAATCCGCCACCAAAGTCCGGCGCGAATGGGTCAAGACCTTGCTGGCCAGGAACCAGGCGCCGAAGCGCCGGAAGGACTTCACCGTTCACGCCAGCACCCACCACTCCGAAACCGCCAGCGGCTAGGACGGCAAAGTGGCCGCTGAAATGGTCGGCGCCAAGGTCATAGAATCTAACGCCTGGGCATGGAAACCCGCCTCAAACTCTGTCTCAGTTATTGACCGGACTTGTCATCTTGTTCGCGTCATTACTCATAGGGTTTCTCTATTCTTTTGATAATTGTTCCCGTACTTTGAGCTCAACTATCCAAACGCTTGCTGGGGAGCAACGATGCTTGTTGGGGGACTGCGCGCAGCGCGCCACATATCTGCACATAAATCTGTTCGTGACACAACGCCGACGTCCTTGGTTTGCCAAGGCTTTTTTGGCTCTGTACCGAGTTCTGGCTTGAACCTTCGGACGGCTGAACAGCTTTCCCTGGCCGGGACGGCCACGATCATGGGTTCGAGGGGCTGACGTGGCGCGGTAATTCCTAAAGTCTGCAGGCATTGCGTTTGCTCTGGTCCTCGCGACAGTAACTCAGCTCATCGGTCCTGCGGGACCGGTTCAGGCTACAAACAGCCTCGCTAACGAAATCGCTTCGGCAGCCAGCGCGACCTTCGAGGTCACGAGTGCGGGGGCCAAAGACGTGCTGGTGGCGTCACTGAAACCAGCCGGGTTGAAGACCCCTGGGCCGGCCCGGATCGACGCTGTGGCGGGAACGGTGGGCGGCTACGTCGACGGCGTGCGCTACCGGGAGGGCTTTAACGGTCAACAAGCGTTCCGCGATGACCTCCAGCTGATCTCCCACATGGACTCCGCGGTGAGCAAAGCCACGGACGCGGCAGCCAAAGAGATCCTGTCCTCGGCTTTGACAGACCTGCTGCTCGCGGACCGCCTGACCTCCGAGACCGCCGTCNGCGGTGAGCAAAGCCACGGACGCGGCAGCCAAAGAGATCCTGTCCTCGGCTTTGACAGACCTGCTGCTCGCGGACCGCCTGACCTCCGAGACCGCCGTCGCGGACGCGCGCACCGCTCTCTCTTCGCCAACGTCTTCAAATGTGATGCTCAACGCCTCAGACCGTACAGATGCGGAACGGGAGCTGGCGTCGGCCGAGAAGGCGCTCGAACAGGCTCGTGCTGCCCTCGCTGAGGGCTTGCCCGTTGCCGCCGAAACCCATTTCGGGACAGCCTGGCGACACGGCACGAACGCGCTGGCAGAACTCGGCATCAACTACGACGGCGACCGCGACGGGGACGGCATACCTGACCGTGCTGAGCTCACCGTGGGTGCCTCGCCACTTTCCCTCGATACCGACGGTGACGGGCTGCGGGACTCCTTTGAGTTCAATGCAATGGCTGTGTTGGCCTTGAATAAGGCGGACACCGACGGCGACGGCGTGCAGGACGCCGAGGAAGAGCACGACGGCGATGGGCTGACTGCGGCAGAGGAGCAGTCGGCAGGAACCTCCGCTGTCGACCACGACACGGACGGCGACGGCCTCACCGACGCCCAGGAGCCAACCCACGGAACGGACCCCCTACGTGCCGACACCGACGGCGATTCCCTGCGCGACGGCGCTGAGTTGCGAGCTAAAACCAACCCGACCAACCCCGATACTGACGGTGACGGCGTCCGGGACGCGGATGAACTGCTCTCTGTCTCTGTGGAGGGTCCCGAGCGCGCCTCGGCGGAGGTAGTAGGAGCCGGTCAGTCCGNCGCGGATGAACTGCTCTCTGTCTCTGTGGAGGGTCCCGAGCGCGCCTCGGCGGAGGTAGTAGGAGCCGGTCAGTCCGCTCTTGGTGCCCGGATCGCCAAGGTTCCCGCCGATGACCTACGCACGAAAGTCGGCGCCAAACTTGGCCCGGCCTTCGAGTTCGAGTCCCCAGGTGAGGGGATGGTCCAGGCGCACGTCACGTTGCCTTATGACGCAGCCTCCCTGCCGTCGGGTGAGGCCACCACGCGCGCGCGTCTTCTGGTTGGACGAGAACGCCAACGCCTGGGTTCCGGTAAAAGCCGACCAACGCGTGGACGCTGCTGCCGGTACGGTCACTGTCACCGTCGACCACTTCTCTACCTACGCCGTCTTCGACATCGTCAACTGGGGCCAGACCTGGGAAGCGAAAGACAACCCGTGCCGGGTACGCACGGACGGCGGGGGAGACGACGTAGTCTTCCTTGACCTCGCCCTCTCTATCGACTCGTCCGGGTCCATGAGCTGGAACGACCCGGAGGGCCTGCGCCGGGACGCCGCGAAGATTTTCGTCGACGCGCTGCTGGCCGAAGACCGCGCCGCCGTCGTCGACTTCGACAGCCGGGCCCGCGTGCTGCAGCCCCTGACAACGAACAAAGAGGCCGTCAAGAGCGCCATCAACCGCATTGATGACTTCGGCGGCACGAACATCTGCGCAGGCGTCAGCACCGCCAACAGTGTCTTGATCAACAACAACGACCCGGACCGCGGACGGGTCATGATCCTGCTGACCGACGGTGACGGATCCTGGAACCCGTACTACCTGCAGCAGGCCAAGCAGAGCAACATCACGATCTACACCATCGGTCTCGGCAACGCCGTGAACACCGGCCTGCTCAGCACCATCGCCTCCGAAACGGGCGGCCAGTACTACCAGGTCGCCAGCGCCGACCAGCTGCCCGAGGCTTTCCGCCGCATCAGCGATGACACCGGCGGAGACGAGGGGATCACCCGCGACTCCGACAACGACGGGCTCAACGACTGCGTTGAGATCCAGGGAGCGCACAGCCCCGGCACGGCGCTGCGCTACACATCAGACCCCTTCGATGCGGACACGGACAAGGACGGTTTGCCTGACGGCGACGAGGTCCGTCCTCTCGGTGCCGACGTCGGCATCCCGACGGCGTCGGATACTTTCCAGGTGCTATCCGATCCCGCTAAGGCCGACACGGATGGGGACGGGCTCTCTGATCCCGCCGAGCTCGATGAGGAAACTTCGGTGTGGCGTGCCGACACCGACGCCGATGGGCTTGGAGATTCCGATGAGCTGAGCTGGACGACGGACCCTCTGGGCGGTGACACCGACGGCGATGGGTACGGCGACGGCACCGAGGTCCAGTGGGCCAAGCTGACCTACGCTTTCGGGCTGCCTGACCCGGCAGAGTTTCCAGCTTTGCCGGCGGCTCTCAGCACAAGGGACTTCGCGTCCGTGGGGCGGTACATCGACGCTTGCCAGGAGCTGGCCGGCTACAGCCTGCTTACAAGTCGGGGGAGAAGAGGAATTCAACGTGAGAGAAGTAGCGTTGAAGGACCACGCTGTATTGCTCCCAGTTCAGGTTGTTTCTCTCGCGGGCGACGGCCGAGGCCTTAGTTTCAGCGTCAAACCCGTCGATCTCGAGGTGACCCAGTTCAGAGTTGGGCACGAGTTTACCATCGGATACGAATGCTGAACCGATCCCTGTTCCCAGCGTGATTACCAGGACTGTGCCACTAACATCTTTGCCAGCACCAAATTTCGCTTCCGCCAAGCCAGCAGCGTCCGCGTCGTTGATGACCTCGACAATTCGTTGAAGACGATCTGTGAAGAGGGCTTGAATATCGAAGCCAACCCACGAAGGGTCCAGGTTTGCAGCTGAGCGGGCAACGCCGTGCTGGACGATCCCGGGGTAAGTAACMCCTACCGGCGCCCCCACTGACTGCGCTGCAAATCGCTGCTCCAGTTCCCGGACTACCTCTGCGACAACGTCAGCGACGGCATGCGGCGTGCGCAGACTTGGGGTCGCGATGTGTACCCCATCTCCTTCCANATCAAGAATTCACCGGCGTCGCCGCGGCACCGGTCAACGGGGTCACAAATCGCTGCTCCAGTTCCCGGACTACCTCTGCGACAACGTCAGCGACGGCATGCGGCGTGCGCAGACTTGGGGTCGCGATGTGTACCCCATCTCCTTCCAGACGGCCAGTGGTGAGGTCAGTGATGCCGCCCTTAATGCCGGTKCCGCCGATGTCGATGCCGATCATGGAAAGTGAGGTCATGCCTGTGTTTGGTCCTCTGTTAGCTGTTTATGAATTTGCCGMGTCTGGCATCTGCGTGGCAGCGAACCGAGGCAGGCGGCTTTCAGCCGAATAGCGGCGACTTTGGTGCCTTCAGGATCGGTGACAACGCGGGTTGTCACTTCAGCCGTTGTCAGCAGTTCTTTCAACAGTTAARTCTTTGSTGCTGAAGGCGGCGTCGAAGCTGGTCTGCGAGGCCGGGAAATCGTACTTTTTGAGGTTRGCGAGGGCTTCGGGCGCGCCGTGGAGGCGGTCCATGCCGGCGTCTTCCCATTCCACGCTGATGGGTCCGTTGTAGCCGATGGCGGCGAGGGCGCGGAAAGACGCTTCCCAGGGGACGTCACCGCGGCCGGCGGAGACGAAGTCCCAGCCGCGGCGGGGGTCGCCCCAAGGCAGGTGGGAGCCCATGACCGTGTTCCGGCCTGTCTGGCGGATCCTGGTGTCCTTGCAGTCCACGTGGTAAATACGGTCCTTGAAGTCCCAGATGAAGGAGACGGGATCGATGCCCTGCCACATCATGTGCGACGGGTCCCAGTTCAGGCCGAACGCTTCGCGGTGGCCGATCGCTTCGAGGGTGCGGACGGTGGTCCAGTAGTCGTAGGCGATTTCGGAGGGGTGGACTTCGTGGGCGAAGCGGACGCCGTTTTCGTCGAAGACGTCCAGGATGGGGTTCCAGCGGTCGGCGAAGTCCTGGTAGCCGGCGTCGATGACCTTTTCGGGGACGGGCGGGAACATGGCGACGTACTGCCAGATGGAGGAGCCGGTGAACCCGACGACGGTGTCCACGCCCAGTGCCYTGGCGAGCCGGGCGGTGTGTTTCATTTCCTCGGCGGCGCGGGTGCGGACGCCTTCGGGGTCGCCGTCGCCCCAGACCCTGGACCGGACGATCGCTTGGTGCCGGAAGTCGATCGGGTCATCGCAGACGGCCTGGCCGGTGAGGTGGTTGGAGATGGCCCAGACCCTGAGGTTGTACTTCTCCAGGATCTCCAGTTTGGAGTCGACGTAGCCGGGTTCGTCCCAGCGCCAGGCGTCCAGGTGGTCGCCGGAGACGGCGATCTCCAAGCCGTCATAGCCCCAGCCGGAGGCCAGCTTGGCGACTTCCTCGAAGGGCAGGTCGGCCCACTGGCCGGTGAAMAGGGTGAACGGGCGGGGCATGTCAGTCTCCTTCGGTGACAAGCGAGTTGTCGTCCACGACGGTCAGAGTGCTCTTGTTGTTGGCTGATTCTTCGACGGCTGCCAGGACGCGCTGGACCTGCAGGCCTTCCTCGAACGAGGGCGAGGGAGCAACACCTGTGGCGATGGCGGTGAGGAAGTCGCGGATCTGATGGGTGAATGTGTGCTCCCAGCCGATGATGTGGCCTTGCGGCCACCACGCCGCCAGGTAGGGGTGCTCGGGTTCGTTGACGAGGATCCGGCGGAAGCCCTGCTCGCGGACCGGGGAGGTGGCGTCYAGGAACTTCAGTTCGTTGAGATTTTCCAGGTCGAAGGTCAAGGCGCCTTCCGTGCCGTAGACCTCGATCTGGAGGCTGTTCTTCTGGCCGGTGGCCACCCGGGAAGCTTCGACGGAGGCGGCGATGTCATCGGTGAGCCAGAAGGTAGCCCACGCAGCGTCATCGACCGTGACGTCCTCCAGGCCTTCCGGGCCGGGGCGCTGGGTGACGAAGGTCTTCAACACCCCGGATGCCTCGAGGATGACTTGTCCGGTGAGGTATTGGATTTGGTCGACGGCGTGCGAGGCGATGTCACCGAGCGCCCCGGAACCCGCGGTCTCCTTACGCAGCCGCCACGTCACGGGTGATGCTGAATCTGCGAGCCAGTCCTGGAGGTAAGCGGCGCGCACGTGCCGGATGGTGCCAAGGCGGCCCTCCTCGATCAGTTCCCTGGCGAGTGCAAGGGCCGGGACCCGTCGGTAGTTGAACCCGATCATGGACTGCACGCCGCGGGCGCGGGCCTTTGCAGCAGCTGCGCTCATGAGCTCGGCCTCGGCAAGGGTGTTGGCAAGCGGCTTTTCAACCAGCACGTGCTTGCCGGCCTCAAGGGCGGCGATGGCGATCTCGGCGTGCATCCAGCCCGGTGCGCAGATATCCACGATGTCGATATCGTCCCGGGTGATGACGGAACGCCAGTCCGTGGCGGACTCCGCCCAAYCGTACGTGGCGGCTGCTTCTGCTACCTGTACGGCATCCCGGCCGACGAGCACTTTCTGCTCGAAGGCCGGGACATCGAAAAAGCTGGCCACATTTCGCCACGCATTCGAGTGCGCCTTYCCCATAAAGGCGTAACCGATCGCGGCTACGCCCAGCGGACGGGGAGTTCCGGCAAACGGCTGCCGGTCGGACGGGTGTGGGGGAATGGTCATGATGGGTTCCTGCTTGCTTTCTAGAGAGTGCCGGTTCCAGGTGCCCGGTCCTTAGCGAGGGCGGCCGGGAAAACCGGAGCGGAGCTTGCGACGTCCGGGTGGTTCAGCGCCTTTTCCACTCCGCCCCACTCGGGGATGCCATATTCCTTGGCCCGGGCTTCCGCCACCTCCTCGAACAGGTCCGCGATGACGTGCACCTTGAGGTCCCGGGAAAACGGTGCGGTTGTCYAGGTACTGCTTGCTGATGTTCTCGGCGCCGATGACGGCAACGCCTACCGGACCGTGTYCGGTTGCGGCGTTCRGCGGGGATGGGCGCTCAGGCTTCTGCTGCTGCCGTGGCGGAGGTGGACTCCTGCAGGAACTTCAGGCTCTGGGCGATGCCGTCGAAGATGTCGCCGTCGTAGTCATCAAACTCCACCACTCCCGCTTCGAGCGACTTTGCTGCTGCGATGACGTCCAGGACCGCCATCTTGCCCTTGCCCGCTGGCAGTTGGGCCTTGGTGTCGGTGGTCAAKGGCCCGTCCTTGATGTGGATGAACTTCACCCGGTTCCCGAGCTTGGTGAGGATGTCCACGGGGTCTTGGCCGCCGACGGCTACCCAGTACGTGTCCACCTCCAGAACCAGCTCAGGGTCCAGCAGGTCGGCAAAGTACTCGAGCGCGGTCCGGCCTTCGATGATGGACTCCAGCTCCCACTGGTGGTTGTGGTAGCCCACCCGGATGCCGTATTCGGCACCCTTTTTGGCTGCCTCGTTCAGCTGGGCGGCCGTCGCCTGGACGTCCTCCGCAGACTGCCAGCGGTCTGCCGGGATGAACGGATCGATCACCGTGGTGATGCCCAGATCCTTGGCTGCAGCGAAGATCCCGTCTTGGTCCTGGCTCAGCAGCGGTGCGTGGCCGGACGGTGCGGTGAGGCCGTTCTCCTTCAGGGCAGCGCCGAGTTCCTTGGCGGTGGCCACGAAGTTGTAGGGCTCCACTTGGGTGAAACCGATCTCCGCGACCCTGCGGAGGGTGGCGGGCAGGTCCTCCTGGATGGCGTTGCGCAGGGTGTAGAGCTGGAGTGAGTAGAACATTGCGTTCCTTTGCGGGAGCTGGTGGTTCTGGAAGTTGGTTTTTCGGCGGTGTCAGCGCCCGGCGAGGGATCCGCCGATGCCGCCGACGCTGAAGTATTTGTTCAGGGTGGCGAAGACGATGACGGGCGGAAGCATCATGATCACGGCGAGTGCCATGACGCCGGACCAGTCGGTTTGGTTCTGCTGGAAGAAGGACTGCACGCCCACAGGGAGGGTGAAGATCTCGGTGGAGCGCAGGAACACGATCGCTACGAGGTAATCGTTCCAGGCCAGGAGGAAGGAGAAGATCGCGGTGGAGAGAATTCCGGGGAGGGAGTTCCGCAGGACCACTTTTCTGAAGGAACCGAAGACGGAGCAACCGTCGATCCAGGAGGCCTCTTCAAGGCTGACGGGAATGGAGTCGAAGTAGGCGGCCATCATCCAGGTGGCCACGGTCATGGTGGAGCCCACGTAGATGATGGTCAGGCCCAACAGGTTGTCCACCAGGCCCATCCCGGCGAACAGGATGAACAGCGGCACGATGGAGGTGATGATGGGCAGGGACTGCATGACGAACAGCAGCAGGGAGTAGCCGGAGACGGCTTTGTTGCGGCCGCGGGAGAGGACGTAGCCGGCGGGTGCGGCGACGGCGACTGAGACGATGACGGTGGCCAGGGTGGTGATGAGGCTGTTCTGCAGCCACGTTCCGGCGAGGGTGGTGGAGAACACCCGGGTGATGTTTTCGAAGGTCAGTCCGGTGGCGGTGCTGTTCGCCGCGGGGGTCAGCGCCAGGATGATGGTGACGGCGATGGGCACCAGGACCACGGCGGTGATCAGCAGGATGGCGGTGAAGCGCCACCAGCGGCCCCGCATGCCTGCCTCGGAGAGCACACGCTTTTTCTTGGCGGGCTGTGCAACGCCGAGTTCCGGACCGGATTCTGGATGTGCGTGGAGTACTGCGCTCATTATTCGACGCTCGACTTTCGGATCTGGCGGTACAGGATGACCGAGATCACCACGAGGGTGAGGGTCATGAGGAAGGCAATGGCGACGCCGGGGCCGGTGGCGAAGTCCTGGAAGACGGTGCGGTAGGCCAGGACCACCAGTGAAGTGGTGGCGTCAACAGGGCCGCCGCCAGTCAGAAGGTAGATCGTGGGGAAGTCGTTGACGCAGAAAATGGTCATCAGGATCCAGGAGATATAGGTGGAGCGGGCGATCAGCGGCAGGGTGATCTGACTGAACTGCTGGAACCTGGTGGCACCGTCCATGCTGGCGGCTTCATAGACCGTGCCGTCCACGGACGCCAGGGCCGCGGAGATCATCATCATCATGAACGGGAAGCTGACCCACACCTTAAAAATACAAACCGTGATGGCGGCCAGGGTCGGGTCCGCCAGAAAGAGCGGCGTGCCGAGTCCAATGTTCCGGAAGATGGATGGGATCAGGCTGTCCGGGGTGCTTACGAGCCAGCTCCAGGAGGTGGAGGAGACCACGATCGGCACCACCCAGGGCAGGAGCAGCAGGACTTTGAAGGTGTTGCCCGCCGGGATTTTCGTCCGCAGCAGCAGCGCCAGGCCCAGGCCCACCAGCCAGGACCCGAAGACACCCACGACGGTGAACAACAGGGTGAACTGGGCCGCCTTCCAGAACGCGGGTGAGGACAGGACGGCGGTGAAGTTCTCGGCTCCGACAAAGTTGCCGGTCTCGATCAGGTTGCCGTCATGGGTGGCCTGGACACCTGCATAGAAGAGCGGGTAGCCGTGGATGAGCACGAGCAGGATGACGGAGGGGATCAGCAGCCAGAAGAACGTGCGGGTAGTCTGCGCCGATAGCTTGCTTTTGCGGTTCAGGCTGCCGTTGCGGGACCCGCCCCCGGGCCCGCCGGGGGCAAGCCCCCGGYGGGCCCGGACCAGGCCGGACTGCGCTGTGTTGGATGACATGGTCGGCCCTTACTTCTTCAGGACAGACTTGAGGCCGGACTCGAAGGCCTGCAGGGCGGACTTGGCGTCGGTCTTGCCGGTCAGGACAGTCTGGGTGAACTGGTTCAGTGCCTGTCCGCCGTCCACAGCGGCAAGGTCCGCGTTGAGCGCAGTTCCCTGGGCGGCGAAGGTCTTGGCGATGGGCTGCCATTCCTTGATGATCTTGACGTTGTTGGCGTCCGCCGTGAATTCGGGCAGTTCGGTGATGGACTTGAAGACCGGCAGAGCGTTCATCAGCTTCTTCTGCCACAGTTCCTTTATTCCGCCCAGGTAATGCACCAGGAACTCCTCCGAGACCTCCTGGGAGGGTGTATTCGTGTACATCATGATGTTGTTCAGGAAGACCAGGCCGTGCTTGTCGCCGTGCGGGCCGGCGATGGGGCTGGCCACCACGATATCGCCCGACGTGTCGCCCACGCGCTCGGGAACGCCGGTTACGAAGGGACCGAAGGCCGCCTTGCCGTCCTTCCACTGGGCGTTGAGGTTCTCGCTGGTGTAGCTGACGGCGGCAGGGTCGATGATGCCGTTGGACACCAATTCCAGCAGGAACTCGACGGCCTCGACGTTGCGGTCATTCAGGACATCGAGCTCGCCGTCCTTGGTGAACAGGCCGCCGCCGTTGTTAAGCATCATCATGATCATGGCGTGGTTACCCATGTTGTTGCCCGCGCCGGAACCCGTGGCGAAGCCGAAGGCGCCAATGCTCTTCAGGGCCTTGCCCGCCTCGAGAAGGGTGGSCCAGTCCTTGGGTACCTCCACGCCGGCCTTCTCGAACAGGGATTTCCGGTACCAGAGCACGCGCATGTCCAKCTGCCACGGCACAGCAACGTAGCCCTTGTCCAACTTGAACGGCTCCAGCACGCCGGGCAGGAAGTCATCGAACTGGCCGTTTTCCTTGAGCTTGTCGATCACCTTGTCCGCGTACGCGATCTGGCCCTGCCGCTCAAACTGGAACGCCTGGAAACCGCTACCGGTGGACACCGCCGGCCCGGTCTTGGACGCAATGGCCGAGGAGAACGTCTGGTAAAAGTTGTTCCACTGGATGATCTGGTAAGACGCCTTACTGCCGTTGGCTCCGGAGAAACCCTCAGCGATGCCCTTCGCGGCATCGTTGTAGGCCGGYGTGGCCCACGGCATGTCCCAGAACTTGATGGTGGAACCTGCGCCGCCGCCCCCGCCTTGGGACGCGCTGCCACCGCCGCAGGCTGCCAGGAGCGGAACTGCGGCTGCTGCGGCCGTGAGTCCGAGGAAACCGCGGCGGGAGACCGATTTGGCGGTAGTGCTGCTGGGATTCTTCATTGTTCTTTCCTGTTCTGGCCTGGTGCCCCGGGCCTTGCTCGTCGTTGAGATGGATAAATTGGAACTGGAACTGCTAGAGATATGAGATCGCGGCCCGGAACTCCGCGAGGTCCGGTGCAGTGGAACCGCTGGCAGCGAGAGCTGCCAGGCGCTTCCAGGTTGCGCGGTGGGATGACTCGTAAATGGTTGGAGAAATCAGTGCCCCCTGCGGGTCTGTCCTCTTCAGCATTGCCGGGCGAGCGGTGTCAGGAGCCGGGATCAAGAGGTCGACGCAACCGTTCTTGGTGAGCATCCGGACACGCACGTCGTTGTTCAAAGCGCTTGAGACTACGGCAGCTATGGTCAGGGGAGCCCCCGACCCGGTGAGGGTGGCAGCAACGGCAAACCCATTTTTGTTGGTGCGAAGAGTGCGAACGTYCTCCAGTGGTCCCAGAAGCCTTCCGGCCAGCACCAGGAGTTCAGCCCTCACCTGCTCGATTGGAATGCTGCCGCGTATGTAGGCGGTTACTTCAACGAGCGCACTGTCAGGGACTGCCCGTTTATAGACCTCCGCTGCCTGGGCTACCGCAGGGTTGGAAGCCCAGCGGAAGCCCAGCACCACGGGTACCGACGCGCTGGCCGCCAGGCTTTCAAGCGACTGAGTGTCGCCTGGCTCCGGCGCGATCACCGCGACCCCGGATGCACCCTTGGTGATGGTTTCGGCGGCTCGATGCGCCCAGCCATTCGTGCCGGTCATGCCCTSCAGCGCCGCCGTAKCCGCCTGTCCCGGCGCGAGGGACATGGGCAGGGACGCAATGACAGATGCTATGGCGCCCGTCTGAGCGGCCCCGTCGTCCGCATGGACGTCGAATGTGGTTCTCATGCTGCKGCCTCTTGTCGTTTCAGTGCTGCSGACGCCGCCGCGTCGGCTGTTGCGAGTGCGAATTGCAGATCCTGGATAAGAGTGTCGGCGCTTGGAGGGCTGGCTTCGCCCCGTGCCAGGAGCGCAAGGAACTCCCATTCCGCCTCGTAACCGTTGGCG
>NZ_LMSB01000002.1:0-73060 GCF_001428005.1 Arthrobacter sp. Soil736 | reverse complement strand
CCGGCCATCGGCCTGGGCGACTATCAGGTAGCCAAACGGCTCCAGGGCCTCGGCGCGGAGTACCTCGAGATCAGTGAAGGACGGGACGAAGCGGCGCACCAGCGGAAGATCGTGGATCGCCAGACCCATCACTCCTCCGCGGATCGAGCCCTCCACAACGGCTGGGTCGCGGAGGTCAGGAACCGGGGGAGTGGCCGGTCGGGCAACGACCTCCGTAGCGAAATCCTCAAATCGGGGATTTGGAGGCAACACGATTGATGACCGTATGGTGTGTGCTGTCTCGGCCAGGTCGCCCCAGGCYTCCTCCGCTGCTTTCCACCCCGGGTCGAAAGTGTGCATCGCGCCCACAATGATCGGCACGCCRGTCTCGGCAGAAACTTCCGAGATCCGGGCCGCTTCTTCMCCGCTCATGGCAAAGGGCTTCTCACACAGTATCGCGCGCTTKCCGGYCCGGCATGCGGCGATGACCTGCTCGGCATGGAACTGGTGGGGGCTGCAGATCACCACTACTTCGACCTCAGGGTCAGCCAGCAGCGCTTCGACACTGGTGGAAAAACGTGCGCCTACACGTCCGGCCACTGATTCAGCGATGCCCGCGTCCACGTCCATAACATGTGCCACAAAGAACGTTTKGGTGAGCCTGGCCARGGTSGGAAGGTGAATGGCCTGCGTGACAGGGCCTGCTCCCAGTATCCCGACGCCTAGAAGCGGCGGGGGTGTTGTCTCCTGCTGTTCGACAGCGGACATGTACATCTCCTCATTGATCTGAACACCTGCGTCACTGCGTGTGGGCTATGCCACGCGAAAAGACATCGCACGTTTACTTTTCATCAAATATAAACAGGTGTTTTGAATTTGGCAAGGGGGCCATAGGATGGGGTACCGAGGAAGGGAAGAGGTGGCATGTCAGCTTCACTTACGAGCCGAGGCCCGTATAAAAAGGGGCTCCTGCGGCGCCGGGAAATCGTTGATGCCGCTGCACGCGTATTCGCCAGGCACGGGTATCACGCGGGCTCCTTGCGTCACATAGCCGAGGAAGTTGGCGTAACGGGAGCGGCTCTAATCCGCTACTTCGGCAGCAAGGAAGGGCTGCTGGTAGCGGTTTTACTCCGCTGGCGGGAAGAGTCGTCCCGTTGGCAGGGGCCCCACACAGGTCTTGAATATTTCCGGGCGCTGATTCTGCTCATGCGGTACCACAGGACGCACCGCGGGTTCATTGAACTTTTCCTGACCTTAAGCACTGAGGCGTCAAACCCAGACCATCCCGCCCGCGAATTTATCGTCAAGCGCTRCGAAGATACGCTCCAGGGATTCAAGCAGCAGTTGGGCATGGCCAGGGACGCCGGCGACATACTGCCGCTTCCTGATGATGCAATCGATCTGGAGTCGCGCTCCTTGATCGCGCTGATGGACGGAATGGAGATCCAGTGGCTGCTCAACCCGGACCTCGACCTCGTCAGCAACTTCCAGGCGCAGGTGAACATCACAATCTCCCGCTGGACCGGAAAGAGCACTGAGGAAGTCACGCTCGAGACAGAGAGATGGCTGGAACGGGTGGACTCTGCACGCGCTGCCGCGCTTTGAAGCATCCGCCTGAAATTTGCCGCCTGGGCGCTTCCGTTACTTGATTCAGCTGTACCCGNTGGCTGGAACGGGTGGACTCTGCACGCGCTGCCGCGCTTTGAAGCATCCGCCTGAAATTTGCCGCCTGGGCGCTTCCGTTACTTGATTCAGCTGTACCCCTCTGCCCGCCGCTCGCACTGAAGCCTTCCTTAGTGAACCACCAATCGGCGATAACCGGCATCGTGTACAGATGTTGCTCCACACCCGTGGCTTCAGCGTCTCGGTGTGCCAAAGGGTGATCGTAGGTCATGAATTGGGAAGCGGGCCTCCCGGCGGCCATCACGCCCCCCGAGGACCAATAAGGCACGCTGCGCGGGTCCTCTTCTATAGCTACTCCCCGCCTATCGGAAACGCCGATAATGGTGATTCCGTCAAGCTGGGGGAGCGGTGCGGGTGAACCACCGTTATTGAAAAAGGGGCCGATCATCCGTGGCATCCTGCAGCAATTACGACACGGCCTAAAAGTTCTGCTGCCCCAATGACGGGCATGTCGGTAGCCCATGCCAGACTGTTCTCGCTTGTGCTTGCCCTCTAGGCGAGTGCTGTCACAATACGGTCCAAATTATGGGGGTTTCAGGTTCGTGGGTAGTACTAATTCAATATCATCGGCGGGTTCATCAATCGGCGCACGCTGGCTTCGCGCTGCCCTTCAGGTGAACCCGTATGAATACCATGGCAACCCCGCGCCCTCAATGGCCTATCCTGACGAAGCGTCCTATAACACCGCCCTTCTCGATGAGTGTGAAACTCAAGGCATCAGTTTGATTGCCATCACCGATCATTGGCGCGCTACGTCCGCAGCTGGATTGATCGAGGCCGCAAAACTCCGCGGCATCACAGCGCTACCAGGTTTTGAAGCGAATACATCCGAGGGCATCCATCTCTTGGTCATTTTCGATGCCGGGACCAATCTTGAAGACATCACGTTGGCCATCGGTGCCAGTGGACTGACGCCTGGCGATCCGCATGCTGTAGCAACCAAGTCGTTCGCAGAAATCGTCACCGAAATGACGACTCGCGGCGCACTTGTCATTCCGGCCCACGTCAACGTCGCCAATTCCGGCCTGTTGTGCAGAGTAATCGGCAAGCCGCTGGAAGCGATGATCAAGATGAAACAAATCCATGCGCTTGGTATTACGCCTAGCGTCGGTGATGTCGGTACTCAGAGTCAGATTCTCAAGAACAAGGCGCCTTTCAAGCGGAAGCATGCTCTTGTGAGAATCCACGCCGATGACATCAGTGCTCCATCTGCTCTCGCAACAGAGGGCGGAAGCACTTGGTTCAAAATGTGCGATCCAGGACTAGCAGGACTGAAGCATGCCATTCGCACACCTCAGACACGTGTGAGTCTTGTTGATCCGACTAGCAGTTCACGAGTGCTACTCCGTGAGATCTCATGGGTCGGCGGCTTTCTCAGCGGCCAAAAGCTTCCGCTCACGGAAGATCTGACTGCTCTCATCGGTGGTCGAGGAACAGGTAAGTCCACTGTGATCGAAAGTCTTCGATACGTTCTTGACATTGCGCCGATCGGTGAGGCAGCAAGAAAGGATCACGAGGGCGTCATTAAGAACGTTGTGCGGACCGCTACGACTATTTCCCTTACTGTCGATGTGACTTCGCCAGAACCTGCTCGCTATACCGTTGAGCGTACTGTTCCCGATCCTGCTGTTGTGAAGGACTCGAGCGGTACTGTGACGAGCCTTCGTCCACGCGACATCGTTGGAAGCCTCGAGATCTTCGGCCAGCACGAGTTGGCTGAGCTAGCGCAGGATAAGACGCTAATGGCCCAGATGGTCGGCAGAGTGGCGGGAAAGCCGGTGGCGGCTAAGGACCGAGCCGAGATTCTTGAGGCCCTTGCTGCAAATCGAGAGAATCTTAAGAAGGTTGAGCAAGACGACGACAATCTTGAAGCTGAGATCGCTGACATTCCTCGACTCGAGGAGCGTGCAGAGAAGTTCAGTGAAAGCGACGTTGGAACAAAGCTTGAGCAGCAGACCATTTTGAGGTCCGAGGAAGGGGTCTTCAGCGAAGTAATTGATCGACTGCGCGCCGTCGAAAATGAGCTAGCTAACACGGATCTCGATGTGCTCGCCGAGCAGCTCAGTGCGCCCATACACGGGATCGACGGGAGCCCACGGGAAGCCCACCTCAAGCCGGCTCGCGACGCGGTTGCGACAGCAGCGAAAGCAGTTAGCTCAGCTCAGGCAGCCCTCACAAAGGCGCTCGAAGATGCTCGCACTGCGACGGACAACGCAAGAAACGCGTGGGGCACGACGGTCCAGCCGATCCAGGAAACAAACGCAAAGGTGTTCCGTCAGCTTATTGAGGATGGACATAATCCGGATGAGTACATACAGACGAAGGCGCAACTAGATCGGCTTACCAAACGTGCGGAGCAACGCAAGGTATACGCGACACGTAAAAAGAAGCTGCTTGTCGAGCGAACTGGCTTGATGCAAAAGCTTGCCACCAACGACACATCGATTGCGAAGGAACTCAACGAAGCCATCAGTCGAGCGAACAGTGCAACGACGAGTGCTGTCGTTGTGAAGCCTGTAGCTGATCCTGATCGCAGCGTGCTCAAAGCAATTATTGATAAGCACTTCAGGACCCCGCGCACCCAGGTAATTGCGGCGACTCAGAAAGATGACTTCTCGAGCCGTGCCTTTGTGGATGCCGCACGAAAGGGCGAGAAAGCGCTCGAGCCCTATGGAATCACAGGGGCCCAACTCAAGAACTTCTTAGAGCTTGGTGAGCCTCTCTTTCGCGAGCTCGAAGAACAATCGGTCGGGCGCGCAGTTGATGTGCAGCTGAATGTGGCTCAGAAAGGCAACGGCGTTGACTTGCGCCGGCTCGAGGACCTTTCGAAAGGGCAGCGCGCAACTGCGCTGTTGCTGCTCCTTTTGGGAGCGTCATCAAGCCCTCTCGTTATTGATCAGCCCGAGGACGACCTTGATAACCGTTTTATCTACGACGGAATCGTGACTCGTCTTCGTGATCTCAAGGGTTCGAGGCAGATTCTAGTCAGCACCCATAATGCGAACGTTCCGGTCCTCGGGGACGCAGATCTTGTCATTGCTCTTGAGGGGGATGGTCGCAATGGTTGGTCGGCGCCCGGGGGCATCGGATCACTCGATGCGCAATCGGTTCGGGAATACGCCGAGGACCTGCTTGAAGGCGGGCGTGACGCCTTCAGTGCGCGTCAACATCTCTACGGCTTCTAGTTTGTTGCTATTGACCTGCCAGTTGGCGGTTATCAAGAACGATCCACAATAGCGCTTGCTGAAAGGTCTCCGAAGATTGAGGGGGCATGCGTTGCAGGTGCCATTCGGAGTTGAAACAACGCCTGAGACAGAACGTGTCTGAACAGGCGGACCTATTTTTCCGGCCAATTTGGCCGGTCTACCGACGCTCCATCGAACTCTCGCCGCTTCGGCGCGGCTTGACGGCCGCGTCGACGGGGGAGTGCATCACTCCGGCACCGTGTGGCGCAGGTACTGGTAGACCGTTTCCCGGCTGATGCCGTAATCACGGGCGAGAGCAGCCTTCGGCACGCCTGCTGCCGCGCGCTGGACGAGGTCGGCCGCCCGGTCTGGGGTGAGGGTCTTTTTCCGTCCTTTGTAGGCGCCGCGCTGTTTGGCCAGGGCGATGCCTTCCCTTTGGCGTTCCCTGATGAGGGAGCGTTCGAATTCGGCGAAAGCCCCCATGACGGAGAGCATGAGTTTGGCCATGGGGGAGTCCTCGCCAGTGAAGACCAGGCTCTCTTTGACGAACTCCACCCGCACACCTTTACGGGTCAGGCCCTGCACGAGGGCGTGCAGGTCGTCCAGGTTGCGGGCGAGGCGGTCCATGCTGTGCACGACTAGGGTGTCCCCGTCGCGGGCGAACCGCAGCAGTTCAGCCAGCTGCGGTCTGGCCGTGTCCTTGCCGGAGGCCTTGTCCGTGAAGACCCGGTCCAGGACCAGGCTTTCGAGCTGGCGTTTCTCGTTCTGGTCCAGCGTGCTCACGCGCACGTACCCGATCCGCTGTCCGACCATCGGCGCCTCCAACCCTCGATCTGTCAATCTGAGTTTTGGACTCTTATCGGACAACAGTCAACAGTCAATAGGCCATGACCCTTAGTAGACATGCCGGACTGGAGACAGCACGACCCATGAAACGATCCGGGATGCTGCTGTGTCATGCCCTGATACTTGTGCCTGAAGATGACGATCGGGGACGCAAACTAAACTGAAATAGACATCGCGTGCAACTATCAGTCTACTTACTTTACGTAACGTCCATTATCGGCGTTTAAGAATGCCCGGGGGAGAGGTGCCAAAAGGGCCCTCTTTCGGCCGGCAGCCCGGCGATGACATCGGTTTTCAAAGTCCTCATGCGCAAAGCCTAAATCAAAGAGTGACGACTTTGATTCTTGCCCCCATGCAGGTTGATGCAAGGCCAATAATCGGCGTTTCGATTGTGCTGCTGTCCAGGCACCCCTTAACGAGCCCCTGGAAGTACTCCTGACCTGGGCATCATCTACAACCACGGCGGATTGGCGTCACAAACTATTACGCCGCACGGGGAAAGCCTTCGCCCGCGCCGCGCTTCACTCATAACCATGGAGGCGTTCGAATGCCTCGACTCGGGTTTACGCCGCCATTACTCTGCCCACTCCGCTGCTCGTCACCGTGATAACAGCCCGGAGCGCCGCAGCGTACTCCCCGTCACCGGCCTGGTGCTTGGTGAATCCCCATCATCGGCGTCCGATCCTATTCCAGGTTGGTGGAGCGCGCGCCAACACATGCCACGCCGTTCCCACCGTTTTTCTTACAGTCCCACACATGCCGCTGGTCTGCTTGTCAGTGACCGTCGGGCCCACGCTGGAGGCAGTGTCAACAGCATCGGCAAGGTTGTGCCGGTCGTCCAGTTGGTTAGTCAATGTCCCGGCAGCTGCCCGTGGTGCCCAGGTGCGGGTTGCGTGCGCCGAGGACGGTATACACGGTGGCGACGAGGGCAAGTGCGCCGTATCCGAACGCGATCTGCGGTAGTGAGAAGGTGTTGGAGAGTTGGCCGGCGATGAGGGCGGGGATCGTGGCGCCGCTGTAGCTGATGAGGTAGATGACGCTGAAGGTTGGTGCCCGGTCGGCGAGGGTGCTGCCGTGTAGCAGACCGCGGGTGGCGGCGCTGATGGCGATGCCTTGAGCGGCGCCGGCGACGATGGTCGCGGCGATGAACAACACCAGCGTGCCGGTGGCGATCGCTGTGATGATCCCTATCATCCCCGCCAGGAAGACGACCAGGCCGAAGCGTTGGGCTGCCGCGGGAGTGAACCGGCTGCCGAGCGGAGCCCCGAGAGCGCTGGAACCCATGTATGCGGCGAACACCAGTGCGAGGACGAGCGGACTGGCGGTGTGGAGTTGATTTTCGAGCAGCGCGGGCACGAACGCTTGGTAGAAGGCGCCGACCGCCCACGTAGGCAGGAGGACCGCAGCCGTGACGGGCAACAGATACCTGGCTCTGACCGGTAGGCGGACGCTGGGCCGCAGCGATAGCCACGCACCCGGCGTCCGAGTCACCGTCTCGGGGCTGATCGCTATGAGTACGACTGACAGGAGGAGGAGGCCGATGATGACGAGGTAGACGAGGGAGCGTGGCCAGGGGCCGAACTGGACCAGGGCGCCGGAGACTATGGCGCCGATGGCGAGGCCGAGCATGACTGTCTGGCTAGAGGCGACGGAGGCTAACCAGGCCGGCCTGGAGGGTGCGGTGTCGACGATGTAGGAGGTGAGGCTGCTGCTGGCCAGCCCTGCGCCGAAGCCCATCAGAAGCCGACCGGTGATCAGGATGCCGATCTCGTGCACGTTCAACAGCAGCAGACACCCAAAAAGCAGCAGACCGAGGCTTGCCATCGAGGTAGGTCGTCGGCCCAGATGGTTGGACAGTCGTCCCAGCACCAGCAGTGTGGCGAGGGTAGCGGCGGAGTAAGCGACGACAGTCATCGAGATGCCAGCGTTGGTGAACCCGTCCTCGGCCCGGTAGACGTTGAACAGCGGGATCGTCGAGCCCACCGCGGCGAACGCGGCCACCAGGGAGACCACCGCGGAGATGAAGGCCAGCCGAAACGTGGAGCCCCGGCCGGCCTCGTCAATCACCGACGCCGTGTCGTGCATCGAGCCGCGCCGCAGCAGGTCAGGCCCCCGGAGCGATCGCACAGGCCGCGACACAGACCCAGGTGCCCTCACGCTTCTGGTACGCGTCCGTGTACAGGGCTTCCTGTACAGAGCCGTCGGCGATCAAGGTGTAGCGGGCGCGGCCGTGGATCAGGGCGACGTCGCCGAGGATGCGGATCTTGGCGTCGAGGAGAGCGAGATCCTTGAAGGGGGGCGGCTTCGCGATGTACTCGAGGTACTCGCCGCGGTCGCGACTGGCTCCGGGAGTCTGCACGATGAAATCGTCCGCGAGCAGCTCGCGGAAGCGCTCAGCATCGCTGGCCTGGTCCGCCGCGTTGTAGTCGAGGTTGAGCCGCTCGAGGATCGCCAGATCCTCGACCGACTGCTTGGTATTGCTCATTTTCTTGTTCCTTCTCGGTGTGCGGTTATCAGTCCGTATTGCTTGCTGCGAAACGGAAAGGGTCCGTCGAGCCTCTCGATGGCCCCTACGGACGGACTCGGATGGCGTCTTCCGCGGGTCCCCGCTGGTCGGGGTATGGGCGCCGACGGCATCGTCGAGGGTCGCGACGTTGCCGAGGTTCGTACGCAGCCGTCCATCCCTCACCCGCTGGCCGATCTCCGTCAGTGAGCGGGAATGGACACGACCACGAGGTCCATCGCGGGTCGGCGTACCGGGTGCTTATGAACGAACGGTGATGATCGTCTTGCCCTTGCGTCGCTCGGTCGGGTTGAGGGCGGCGACGGCGTCGTCGAGAGTAGCGACGTTGCCGATGTTCGTCCGCAGCCGGCCATCCCGCACCCGCTGGGCGATCTCCGTCAGTTGAGCGGGAATGGACTCGACCACGAAGTCGACCGCCAGCCCGTCCGCGGGCCGCGCGTCGGCCAGCCCGGTGACGGTCACCAGCGTTCCGCCGGCCCGGATCAGGCTCGCGGACCGCTTCTGGACGTCGCCGCCGATGACGTCGAACACCAGGTCGACTGCGCCGATATCTTCGAGGGTGTCATTGTCGAGATCGACGAACTCGTGCGAACCGAAGTCGAGCGCCTTCTGACGGTCGGCGGCGCGTCCGGTGCCGATGACGTGGGCACCAGCCTCGCGCGCGAGTTGTGTCACCATCGTCCCGACAGCGCCGGCCGCACCGTGCGCGAGGACGCTCTGCCCGGCCTGGAGGCGGCCGTGCACGAACAGTCCCTGCCACGCTGTGAGGCCCGAGATCGGCAGGCTCGCACCCACTGTAAAGTCGACATCGCCCGGCAGTGGCGCGAGATTGCGTGCCTCGACCGCCACATACTCTGCGAGGGTGCCGTCACGATGCCAGTCCGAGATCCCGAACACCCGCTGTCCCACCGAAAGCCCTGTCGTGCCATAGCCGAGAGCGGTGACCACTCCGGCCAGCTCGTGTCCGAGGATCGACGGCGTCCGGTCACGTCCGGCCCGATCCGTCCAGGTAGACGGCCACTCCACCTCAGTCGGCACGTATCCCGACGCGTGGATCTCAACGATGACGTCGTTGATCGCCGCCGCTGGCTCTGGACGCTCCAGCAGCCTCATTCCGGCCGCGCCCGCGGCCTGATCCGTTACCACTATCGCCTTCATTAGGTTGCCTCTCTGTTGTCTTGTCTCATGCTTTGCTCAAGCCTGCCTCTTAATGGCAGGGCTGGAAATGCTTTATGTGTGGCAGCGAGCTTCTCAGTGGGAGAATCTGGCGAACGCGAGCTGCACACACTTATCGCCACAGTTGCCGTTCCAGTGTCAACCCAAACGGGACGGAATCGCTGAGCGCTACCGTGAACCGTTCGGAGGAGTGACGGGTGACCAATATTCCGTATTTACCCGTTTCCAATGCCTGCTTCTCGGCTTCCGCGTGTGCCTCATCGAGCCTTCTTTCCATGCTTGCTCGATCAGCTGCGGAGACCGTCAGCTGGAACTTGCTGGTATGGCCCATGGCTACTCCTTGGCGTTGAGGGTACTAATGATTCATCGGTGGCTGGTTGGACGGTGACCGTAGCCCGGGCCACGGGTTGATGCGGCATCGCTGCATTCCGCCATTTGCGGAGCAGCCAAGAGCCCGCCGCCGAGCCTCGACCAGCCCGACAAACGACAAAAAGAGCGTCACCTGCCGCTCCCTGCCGTGGCGGTCTCAGAGGTGTTCCTTCGGAAGGTCATCCCGCCGTACCGCGTAGCGGTACGCGCGCGCGTCGGTCTCCACTTCGAATCCGGCAAGGTCCGTTTCAGAGGCCTGCTCGAAGACGTCGTGCGAATGCACGATCGGTGCGAAGTAATCACCCCGCGAGGCGGGGCCCAAAAGGACGTAAGCCCACCACACCGGACGAAAATGTCGCTTCAAAAAACCAAGCGCGATTGCCACCATTCGACCTCTCAATTGGAAAATCTGGGCCCTTCTCTAACAGTTCTCGTTCACTCCGCTTCGACTTAACGGGGATCTTCGTGGTCTTCATGACCCTGGCCAACCCGGTTTGCCGTCTTGCCTTTGGCTCCATCGGGTTGAAGGCGGGAGCGACTTCGCCGGGAGCATGGTGCTGATGTTCGTCCGCAGCTGACAACCCCGGACTCGTTGGACAAACCGGCCCAGGTCTCAGTGTCGATCGGCTACGTCATGTCATGCTCAAAGGCGGTGACTTGCTGGTCGTCGTCCTGGCTGGCCGCGGGTTCGTGCTGGGGGTAGGCACCGGAGCCGGGATGGACCTTGTCGATGAGACCGAGGTATTCCGGGTTGCGGGCAATGAACTCACCCACGAGCGGGCAGATGATGGTGATCTTCTTACCGCTCTCGCGGATCTCATCCAGCACGCGAGCGACGAGTTCTGTCGCTACCCGATGGTTGCGGTAGGCATGGCTGACCCAGGTTGAAAGCAATACGACCCGGCCGCCCACGAACCGATACGTGAGCTCCCCGATCGCCTCCGCGCCGAGGGCGGCGATCCATCGGCCCCGCCCCGTATCGTTGATCACATCGAGCTCCCAGCTGGACTCCATCTGACTGGGAGCCTTGTTTTTCAGAGCAACGATGAGTGCGGCGTTCCTCTCTTCACGGTTGGTCTCCTCGGCCTCGATGTTGGTCGTCACTGTCACACTTTCTGTCGGGGATGCTCAAAGGGTTGGCTTTAGGATCGGTGTGACCCTCTGAACACTCCTGGGTGCTTGGGATCGATGAGGTCGGCGTACTGGGGGTTGTGCTCGATGAAGGTGCGCACGATCGGGCACATGATGGTGACCGTTTTTCCTTGTGCGCGCACATCATCGAGGACGCGTCGGATCAGCTCGGTGGCGATTCCCTGTTTACGGAACTCGGGGAACACTGAGGTGGCCAGCAGCACGAGTCGGTCGTCGTCGGCGACGTTGTAGGGCAGGCCGGCGATTTCGTTGTCCCCGACGATGGCCTCGTAGATGCCCGTTTTCTCGTCGTTGACGATGTAGAAATCGAACGCAGGGGCATGGGGATCATCGATTACCTCATCGATGAGGCCGGTCTGGTCCTGGCTGAGGGTGCCCATTCCGTCGGGGTATCCGGCGGCGTCCGGGTACTCAAAGGCATAGCGGGTTGGCTCGGATGGGTCGGTCATGCAGGTGTCCTTTCGCTGATTGACTGTACGGGGGTATCCCTACGGACGGATGCGGATAAACGTCTTCCCCTTGACCCGCCTGCCCGGGTTGAAATCGAAGACGGCGTCGTCGAGGTCCGCGAGCTGGCAGATGTTCGTCCGTAGCCGACCGTCCCGGCCCGCTGCACGACTTCACCCAACTGTGCGCGATCAACCTGGACGCATCCCGGCCGTTCCCGGCCTGTTCCGGCACCACAATTGCCTTCATCATTCACCTCCCTGCATCCAGGCCATTGCCTACACGGCTTTTTTCTACACGGCATTTTTGGGTCTGCAAGGTTAGCGGCACTAAATCTGGATGTCTTACCACGCGCGCCGATAAAAGTTGCGCCCTTGGAAGGAGCTGCATCTTCAGGCTTCGCGGGTGCGTGCGCCGAAGCCGCCGTATGCCTCGATGGCAGCAGACACCGACTGGTAGGAGGCGATCACCGGGAAGCCAGCTATAGCTCGTGCCCGGGGATCGACAGCGTCCGGTCACGATCGCGATGGAGATTGCTGGTAAGACGGCGCGAAGGACGGACGCATATAAGTAGGTACAGCCCACAATCGGAACGATAAGGAGCCGGCATGGCAGGTACGGCTGAGAGCACGGTCTTCCCTGCCGGCAGAGAGCAGGATGTTGCAGACGTGGACCTGCCGGCAACAACCCCGCCCGGCGCGGAAGAGCTCATTATCACCGAAAACAGCGCTCTCGGCATCTATGAAGCCGTGTTGGGAGGCGAGATCGTCGCCGGGGTCATTTACAGCAAAGCGGTCAACCGGGTCGCACTGCTGGCGACCTCCGTGTTCCCAGCGTTCCGAGGCAAGGGGATCCCTGCAAAGCTCCTCATCGGCGTCCTTGAGAAGCTGCGCGCGCAGGGAGCGACCGTCACTATCTCCTGTCCATTCGCGGCAGAATTCGTTGGCGCCCATCCCGAATATGCCGATGTTCTCGGCTTGGCTGTCCCGGCAACAGCACTTTAGGGCGCGGGCATTGAGCCTACGCCCGAACGTCCAGGGAACGTGAAGACCCCTTTGTTTGGCACGCGTATCGAGGAGAGGAACATTATGACAACTATCGAGCTCACCGACGACAATTTCGAGTCCACCATTAAGGACAACGACATCGTCCTCGTTGATTTTTGGGCCCCGTGGTGTGGGCCTTGCCAGCAGTTCAGCCCAATCTTTGAGCGATCTGCACAGGATAATCCGGACATCGTTCACGGCAAGCTCGACACCGAGGCCGAGCAGCGCGTAGCGGCAGCCGCAGGGATCACGTCCATCCCGACTCTGATGGCGTTTCGTGAGGGTATCCTGGTCTTCAATCAGGCTGGCGCCCTTCAGGCCACGGCTCTCGCGCAGGTCGTAGAGTCCGTCAAGAACCTCGACATGCGCGGGGTTCGCGCAGACATTGCCGCCCAAAATAACAAGTCCGCGCCGGAGAATTGATGTATCCGGAAGGGGAACGCGTCCCTACATCGACAAGCCCCTTTCGGAGCCGGGGAAGGCAGCGAAGGGCGCATGCGCCCGCCCTGTCGGAGGAAGGCCTCCGGCAGCGGGCCGGCTTGCACCGAAAGCGAATCATCAAACTGCGCGTGGCCATAACGGATTCAGGATCAAGAGCTTGACGCCCTGGTTGAGGCATTACCGGATGCGGGAGGCAAGGCCGTCCGGGCCGATGCGGAAAGAGGATGGATGAGGACATACTTTGCGGAGGTCTTAGCCCGGGAACGAGCTTGTCTGGCCGGAATCACTGACCGGGCGATGCTGACCTGCTGGCGCCGTCGCGTCATCGAGGAGCTCATGACCCCGCAGTCGCCGTACGCGTTGGCGTTGCGACAGACCGGGGATGTGCGTGACCGCGCCGACTTCCTCGATCAGTGGCGCGAGCTCCTCGCCGAGGCGGTGGATCGTTTACTGCAGTCCGGCGTCACGGGGGGCACACCCTGCGCTTCCCCACATGGCCCGAAGACCGATGTCGACGCTCAGAAGACTGCTGTGCTGATTCTTGCGGCGCTTCATGGAGGCAGCACTCTGAGTCAGCTTGCACAAGACCCTCGGCCCCTCAACGCCGCACTCGACCTCGCGCTCGTGTCTTTTGTGGCAGCCGAGGACAACACTGCAGCAAGGACGGGAACGAGCAGCTCGATAAGTAAACTGGACTTGTGATGACAACCGTTGACTCGCGCAGTGGAAGGCGCCTGACGGCGCGCGGTGAAAAGACGCGGGCAAAGATCGTCGCCGCAGCGGCCGACCTGATATATGTCCAGGGCGTCGGGGCTACCACGCTCGACGACGTTCTAATGGCCAGTGGAGTGAGCAAGTCGCAGTTGTACCACCACTTCGCAGGCAAAGACGAGCTTGTGCGGGCCGTCATCGATCATGTAGGCGAACGCATCATCGAGCGTGAGCGCGATGCCCTCGGCCATGTCTCGACGATCCCGGGGCTGCGACGCTGGCGCGATGCGTTGGTACAGAACAATGCCCTACGGCATGGCGCCTACGGCTGTGCGCTCGGCTCATTGGCCTCCGAGGTCTCCGATCAAGACGATGCCGCTCGCCGGGCCGTGTCTCAACTCTTCATTGAGTGGCAGGGGCTGCTGGCAGGCGTGTTGCGCAGGCTTCAGGACGGTGGTGCGCTTCCGCCCGAGGCCTCGATCGACCAGCTCGCGACCGGACTCATGGGTGCCGTCCAGGGAGGGTACATGCTGGCACAGACTGCGCGCGATGTCACACCCATGGCAACATCAATTGACATGGCGCTTGCGCATATCGAGAGCCTGTCTACTGACTGAGTTTCACTCCCGACCAAGCCACAGATAAGGCTGAAACCCTCGCCCGAGTTCGAGGTCACCGCTGGCCTACCGCGTCTGGGTCATAGGGTAGCGCGCAGCCCCGTAGCCGCACGTAATCGTGGCGCAACGGCATCCGCTGCTGGGAAAGCGCGGCGTCAGTCCCGGGTGATACTCGGCAGCATCCGCTCCAGCCTTCAGTGGGTCGACATAGACATGAACAAGAGCCATCGCCTCGTCACACCCATCCACGTCATGCGAATAAGCGCCCACCAACTGCTCGAGCCGCTCACGCCACCTGGACATGAGCTTCCACCTTTACCTGTTCAATAGGTTGGGCAGTCGTCCGCCCCCCCTCCAGGTATCCGTTAGCGATCAGGTAGGCACGGATTTTTCGTCGTGCATCGAAAACGGTTTTGTAGATCGCGCCCCGATTCGATCCAGACCGAGACACCATGGCGTCCATCGACACCCCGTCGATCACGATCGCGACGAAGAAGTGGCGCTGGTGATCGGTCAATGTCTCGTTCATTGCCCGCTGCACGGCCGCGATCAATTCCCGCTGCTGTGTCTGCGCGAGCGGGTCGGCAGCGAACATCTCAGGGAGTTGTTCCCAGTCTTCGGCGTCTAGGGACACGGATGGCCTGCGCCATAAGTGGCGGCCGAGTTTGTTGGAGACCTCCAGCGCGACAAAGCGGTACGCCCAGGTCGTGAATCGGCTCTCCCCGCGGAAGGTGTCGAGTTTTTCCAGTAGGGAAACCATCGCATCATTGGCGGCCTGATGTGCAAGGTCGTCGAGCTCCGGTCCGTCAATGCGGAAGCCGGGTCCACGCCGATACGTCTCATGGAAGGCGACCCTCAGCAACATCTTGTGCAAGCGGGCCAACGCCGCGTCCCGTTTGGTTCCTGCATCGCTGAGTGCGGTCAGCCACGAGGAGGAGTTCATGTCCATGTCGATAAGTCCAAATTCCGTGAGTGCGCCGTGCGTCTGTCGTCGGTAGTTCAGCATCGACACAGTCGGCTCTGCAGCTGACGGCTCCTGCGAACTCGTCGTCGAGTTGCGGCGCGCGGTTGGCCGGAGGTTCGGTCGATCTGTCGACCACGTTATAAAGAACTATTTAGTCCAGAATAGGCCATCGGCACACCTTCGGCAAGCCTGCATTCCCCTTGCTGACCCACGCCGCCACCGCCCTTAATGGCGCATTTTCGTAGCGAAACACGGGGATCTAAGTGCCCGGTATCTGAACATGCCCGATTCACCCGCCGTCCTTCAGTGGTGCCTTCGCACATCTATGTCTGGACTATAGAGTCCCATTAGAGGTACAACTGTAAGAGTGTTTCGACAGCCGATTCGAGCACAAAGGGCCCTGCCTCCGGCGCGGCCGGAGTCAGCGAACAGTAAGGAGTCAGGATGTCTGAGAACCGCTTCATCAGCGATGCCATCAACGCCAGCGCGGAGACCGCAGGGGACCGTGTCAAGCTGGCCGACATGGTCGCAGAAGCTGCGACCGGCGCGCCGGGGGCTACGACGGCCACGGACGGGCCCAGCGATGCCTCGATCCTGAACTTCGCGCTCAACCTTGAGTACCTTGAAGCCGAGTTCTACCTTCGTGGCGCAACGGGGCAGGGACTTCCCGAGGACATGGTGGGAGGGATCGGGACGCCCGGCCAGGTATACGGTGGCCGGCAGGTCGATTTCCGCAGTCCCTTGATCAAGAACATCGCCCGGGAAATCGCCATGGACGAGCGGGCCCACGTCGCATTCCTCCGCGGCGCACTCGGAGACGCGGCCGTTGCACGCCCACGGATCTCCCTCGATCACAGTTTCACTGCCGCGGCCACCGCTGCCGGGTTGATCAAGCCCGGAGAGACCTTCGACGCCTACGCCAACGACCGCAACTTCCTCTTCGCCGCCTTCCTCTTCGAAGACGTGGGAGTCACCGCTTTCAAGGGCGCGGCGCCGTTGATCTCCAACAAGACCTACCTGGACGCGGCAGCAGGCCTGCTCGCCACCGAGGCCTACCACGCCGGGATCGTACGGGCCACGCTCTTCAGCGAAGGACTCGTGGACGAGTCCGTGTTCGACGTCGTGCACAAGATCTCCGCCGTTCGTAACGCAGTCAGCGGCCCCGCAGACGATGACCAGGGCATCGGCACCAGGGACGTGGCCAACCTCATTCCTACCGACGAATACGGTCGGGCCTTCGGCCGGAGCGCAGCGGAAATTCTCAACATCGTCTACCTTGACCCCCAAGCGGGCACCTCCGGTGGCTTCTACCCGGATGGGCTCAACGGAGACATCGTTCACGGCACCGGGCCGATCGCGGGCTAAATGCATGCCGTCGCCAATCAGCGGTGCCGACGAGATAGCTCATCAAGTGAGCGGCGCAGCTGCTGAGGACGGGCAAGCCAAGTCGCCTGGACGGGTACAGAGCGACACACCATTTGAAGGGAGCATGCCATGTCAAAAGCTGCGAGACCTGCGGTCAAAAGCGGAGACCGCATTGACGCAGGCGACATAGAAGAGGCGCTGACGAGAGCACCATTCACCTACACGGACGGGCAACCCAAGTGTTCGCTCGCGACGGCCGCACCATCTACACCGAGAATGGGCACCCCATGTCCGGAAAATGGGGAGTAGACGATCAGGGGCAGTTCTGGTCCTTCTGGCCACCGGCCTATCGCGCCACCTACGACGTCTTCTGGATTACAGATGCAGATGGCGATGTCGCCGGCGTTCGGTTCACCGAACTCAACCGTGGAGCGACGTCTGAGGGACGATACACCTCCAAGCCCACCTCATCTCCGGGGTGATTGCCCCCCACACGCCGATCTGATCGATCATGCCCACTTGTGCTTTATTCCACGATCTGGAAACCACTGCCAGAGAAAAGAAGGATCCAATGTCCACCCCCGATTACCGCAAAGATCCCGACAAAGTCGCGAAACTCACCCCCGAGCAGTACGACGTCACTCAGAAGGCGGCGACCGAGCCGGCCTTCCGGAATGAGTACTGGGACAACCACGACACCGGTCTGTATGTCGACATCGTCTCCGGGGAGCCACTGTTCACGTCCATCAACAAATTCGACAGCCGCACCGGTTGGCCGAGCTTCACGGTGCCTATCGACCGTAGCAACATTGTCCTCAACGAGGACCGTAGCTACGGCATAGTCCGAACCGAGGTGCGTTCCAAGCATGGTGACAGTCACCTCGGTCACCTGTTCAATGACGGCCCAGCCGCCGACGGCGGCTGGCGATATTGCATCAACTCGGCCGCGTTGCGCTTCGTCCCTCTTGACCAGCTCGAGGCCGCCGGATACGGGCAGTTCCGCATACTCTTCACCACGGAGGCAGCATCATGAGCCGCGACCACGCCATACTGGCCAGCGGCTGCTTCTGGGGCGCCCAGGAGTTGCTCCGAAAGAAGCCGGGCGTGATCTCCACCCGCGCCGGATACTCCGGCGGCAACACACCGAACGCCGCCTACCGTAACCACGGTGACCACGCCGAAAGTGTGGAGATCGTCTTCGATGCCGACGTCATCTCCTTTCGGGATCTGCTCGAGTTCTTCTTCCAGATCCACGACCCTTCGACCCGGGACCGGCAGGGCAACGACATCGGCCGCAGCTACCGGTCCGCGATCTTCTACACCAGCGACGACCAGAGGCAGGTCGCGCTGGACACCATCACAGACGTCGACGCGTCCGGGCTCTGGCCCGGGAAGGTCGTCACCGAGGTCGAACCCGCCGGCGATTTTTGGGAAGCCGAGGAAGTACACCAGGACTACCTCCAGAAGTACCCCGACGGCTACACCTGCCACTACGCCCGCCCAGGATGGAAGCTCCCGCAGCGCGAGAGCCAGACCGCGTAAACCCGGTCCCCGGCCAAAGGGCCGTGAGATCTGCATGCCGATCGGTTGAAGGAGAAATGATGGCAGTTTTCGGAGGTCGCCGCCGCGACGACAACCCGGCGCTCCCGCCCGGGCAGTACCTGACGGAGTCCTTCCCTGTGCTGTCGGCAGGCCCGACCCCGTCGATCAATACGGAGGACTGGGAGTTCTTCATCCACACCGAAGCCGGGCAGACCCACCGGTGGACCTGGGATCAGTTCATTGCCCTCCCGTCCGAGGACATCAGCGTCGATATCCATTGCGTGACCAGCTGGTCCAAGTTGGGCACTGGCTGGAGAGGCGTGTCACTGGACACCCTGTTCGCAGAGGTCGAGACGGGTTTCGATTTCGTCATGGCCCACTCCTACGGCGGCTACACCACCAACCTTCCGCTTGGGGAGCTCCTCAACGGTCGGGCCTGGATGGCCTACGAGTACGACGGCGACGAACTCGATCCCGAACACGGCGGCCCGGCACGCCTCCTGGTGCCCCATCTCTATTTCTGGAAGAGCGCCAAATGGGTACGGGGACTTGTCATGCAAAGCGAGGACAACCCCGGCTTCTGGGAAGAGAACGGCTACAACCTGCACGGCGATCCTTGGCGGGAAGAGCGCTACGCGTGACCAGCCGGGCCATCGGCTGGCTCACCGGCAACCTCGCGCGTGCACACCCGCTGACCGCCTCCGCGCGCAGCATCACCTTCACCGTGCCCGGTTGGCCCGGTAACGATGCAGGGCAGCACGTCGATGTCCGGCTCACGGCGCCGGACGGGTATCAGGCTGTCCGCTCTTACTCCATCGCCAGCACTGGTACCGGTGAGGAGATCGAACTGGCCATCGACCGGCTGCCGGACGGTGAAGTCTCCCCCTTCCTCGTCGACGACCTCGAACTCGGTGACACCGTCGAACTTCGCGGCCCCCTCGGCGGATGGTTCGTGTGGCGGCCGGAACAGACCCAACCAGTCCAACTGATCGCCGGCGGCTCCGGAGTCGTCCCATTCATCGCAATGACCCGCGCTCACGCCAGTGCCGGCAGCTCCGTGCCCATGCAGCTGCTCTACTCGCTCCGCACACCCGATGACGCGTTATTCCGTGACGAACTGTCCCAGCCCTCCGCAACCGCGCGGACAACCTGGCACTACACCCGCACGGTACCGTCGGGATGGTCTCACTCAGCCGGACGGCTCACAGCGGACGACCTGAGGAATGAGACCTTGCCACCGGAACAAGTACCACTCACCTATATCTGCGGCCCCACCGGATTCGTCGAAACAGTCTCCCATGCCCTCACTAGCCTCGGGCACGCAGCCGACAACATCCGCACGGAACGATTCGGAGGAACCTGATGGACCACCTCGACGGCAACGTCCTCGCGGGCCCGAGCACCGACCTTTTCGCTTTCGACCCGACCACGACACAGTGTCAATGTCAGTCCTGTGCCGATATCGCAACGCTGGGCCAAGCCATGGTGTACGGCCAACCAATGGGTTTCGTGGCCCGCTGTCGCAAGTGCGACAACATCCTCATCGTCATCGTCGAACGCGCCGGCCAGAAATCTTTCAACATGCGAGGACTCCGCTGGCTACGGATCGCTGACCACGCAAGAAACGACCGTATCTCAGCCGAAGATTAAGAGGAGATCCAGGTGCGCCGGACAATAATCATCGGCTCCGCTCCTGCCGGATATACGACCGGGATCCACGCCGGCCGCGCCCGCCTCAATCCGTTACTCGCCGCAAACCCAATAGAAGCTGACGGCGAGTTGCTCAAGACCAGAGGCCGAGAACTTGGGTTCCCAGGCGGAAGCCTTGGCCGCAACCTCATTGTCAAGACGGAACCGCATTGAGGGATTTTAGCAATCGCCGAAAGGGCGCCGTATCCACCGCAGCGCTGACGGATGCGCTCGGCCGCCTTTCGACCCATAGGGCCCATGTCCTGGACCTGGTCTCACCCACGCCAGGGCGCGTATTGCAGGGAAGAGCCGTCACCATCCGGTTTGTCCCCTTTCGGGAGGATGTTTTCGACGCACAGGTCAACAATTTCGCGCGGCTCTTCTATCAGGCGGTTCCCGCTCATCCTGAAGAGACTGTGCTGGTGCTGGACAGCGGCGGTCATCCCGATATCTCGGTGGGTGGCGGGACAAAATTTTCACGATTGCAGAATCGGAAACTCGCGGGGCTCCTCACAGACGGCCGGCTTCGGGATTTCGGTGAGCTTGAACGATACGAGCCTGTCTTCTACTGCAGCGGCGAGACCGTGAAGGCGGGCACGGCTGATCTGATGCCCATTGCTGCGAATGTGCCCGTAGTTATTGGAGGTGTAACTGTACTTCCCGGCGACTTCGTGTACGTAGACGCCGCAGCCGCGGTGATTATTCCATCCACGCTTGTTGACGAAACATTCCAACTCGCAGCAAGGATTGAACTGGAGGACGCTGCCTTTGTGACAAGCATCCGTGGCGAAGACCCGCGTGAGATTCGTATTAGCGGGGCCCAGGAATCCTGAGGTGCCCTCCCCGTTTCGGTGGAAACCAGAACATGAGCCCTCACGCAGGGGGCGCAGCAGAAAGCGCTCGCGCTGCGAAACAGCAATCGGGGCGGTGATCAATAGAAGTCCGACAGCGTGTCCGGGGACCTCATTGAGCAGTCCGAACCATCGCTTCCGGCCCCTGGGTGATGGGACCTGGAGCCTTGAGAATCAGATGCCAAGGGTCTGAATCGGTAGACTGAAACGCAAAGAACTGCATGACCTTTCCGGCCGGCACCCCACACCGTCTGCCAAAATCAAGGAGGACGATGTCGTTGTCCTTGATGGTGCTCACGAAATTGCGTCCATGAAGGTCACTGGTCCTCGGGAGTTCTCTCCTCAATGCCGTGGTCATCTGAGCGTCCTTCACCTCCGATGGTCGCGTACCCGGACGTGATGACGGGTGCACTGACGTGCCCGCGCCTACCCTTTGGTGATATGACCCGGCACAGCCGAATCAACAACATCGGCATACTCGGGATGTGCGCTGACGAATGCTGCCGCTAATGGACAGGATGCAGCGACGGTCTCACCCTGCATCCGCAGCCTGTCAAGGACGCTGCCGAGGAGCCAGGCGGCGATCCCCTTGCCGGGGAAAACGGATGTCGCCCGCAGTGTCAGGCGGTTACCCGCTTTGCTGTAAACGACTCCAGCGACGGCCTCACCCCAAGATACGGCCTCGTAGATACCGCCCTCGCTGTTTTCGGTGATGATGAGGTCTACTGCATCGGGCGTTATCATTGCGGGCCGGTTCACCTCATTGTTCGATGCCGTCAATCTGACCATGCCCTCAGCCTTTCCTGCCATGCTGCCTCCTAATCATTTCTCCTATCGGCCATCGGGAGCGCCCGAACGCCGGATAAAGCGTTTCTTCTCCTACTCGACGACGATCTCGAGCAGAGCATTGGCAGATCCTGCTGAGTGACCGGACCCCCAGAGCCGTACCTGCTGACGAGCCGCCGCAGGCCAGCATCTCTGCCTTGCGGATCCTGACTATGGTCCACCCCGCGCGGCCTTATGGACACCCCTGCCGTCCTGTTCGGCCGCGAGATCGCGACTGTGGACTTCGAGAGCAGCTTTTCATGGCCGCGTAGGCATTACCGCCGACCATCGAGCGGGGGTGGCGCACGACGCTGGACGAAACGGAGCAATGACCTTGGTCTCAAATGTTTGCCGTAGCTGTTTGGGTTGACTGTGGCGCTGGCGCCGAGGGGTTCGACAGTGGCCGCCTTGCTCACAGCCCGCGTTCGTTCTGTGAGATCGTCTCGGTGCCGTTGCCTTGCTGCCAGGCGGTAAAATCGGCCAGCGACATAAAGCAGTAGTAGTCGCAGTACCGGGCCTGCTGCCGCTCCTCGTGGGTCATTCCGTCCCACCCAGCTGCTCACAGCGCATGCGGGAGCGGTTCTCAACCCAGGCGCCGATGATGGCCGTGGCGCGCCGCAGCATGTGGTCCGCCGTTGGCGATGGTGTTGGGAACCTCGTACCAATATATGAGGTCACAGTCTTCGGGGTTGTGGGCCGCCTTGACGGCCTCTTCCAGATCGTTCCACGCAGCGGCGGAACGTTATTGATCAGAACATGGGTCGGACCGCCTGACAGCATGTCGCCGATAGCGATGGTGTGTTCTGTGTCATCGGTCAGATCGGCAGTCATCACACAAACCTCAACACGCGGCGCACAGCCCCTGATGGGGTTGCCGGTCTCGTCGAGCTGGTCGGCAGTACGGGCGAGAAGAATCACATTGGCTCCGACCTTGGCTGGCGACGGTACGATCGCTGCGCCGGTGTCCGGGCCAGCGCCGGTGATCAGTGCGCTCCTGCTAACAAATCCAGCTGTCACTTGACGGTTCCTTTCACGCGATGTGTGCACCCCCTCACCCTTCACCTACATCATCTGTGTCAATCTTTCGCGCCGTCTTACCAACAACCTCAAGTGAGTGGTGCTCGCCGAACAGGTGTGCGAACCTTGCCGCCAGCCTTGTAAGACGACGTGGTTTGGCGCCGCTAACTCATCAAGAACTTGATGAGAGGCGAGCGAATATGACCAACACCGATGATGGCGACAACTTCGAGAATCAGACCGAGAATTTCGGCTTGCTTCCGCCCGACGAGAGCCTCGACACCGATGAACTGGGCGACGATATAGACGAAACCGGGTACTCCCCGTTGGATTGGCGCCCGGCCGACCTCTCCTGGGGCTTCACACTGCGCGAGGCGCGGTCCCGAGAGCCTCTATCCGCCCGCCTTGCCCGAGAGATTCCCGACGAGACGGAAGAAGTTCTCGGAGACGGTATTGGAGACACCACTGACACAGACGGCGAGGTTATCGACGATCAGGTCGGTTCAGTCCGAGCTGGCCGACTGACGTGGGCCTCCCCAGAGAGCTTCGACCCGGCAACGGATTACTGGGCGGACGACAACGGCATTGACGGTGCCGGTGCATCAGCGGAGGAAGCAGCAGTCCACATCGTCCTGGATCAAGACGATCTGCGCTGGCCGTAAACAACGTCGCCGAGTAGGAGAAAAAACGCTTCATCCGGCTGTCTTGTCGCTCCCGATGGCCGACAGGACGAATGGTTAGGAGGCAGCATGGCAGGAAAGGCCGAGGGCTCCGTGCCCCAGGTCCGCTCCGGGCGCCCGGGACTGGACCTCCATCACCCCGAAGTGTCCCCCGCATGCATGGCGCCGCCCGCAGCCATTCAACGGCGGCGCGTGGGACCGGGAAGACCGGTGATGCAGACACCGGGTCCGCCCCGCCGTCCGGGATACCGGCCTATGAATGCGCCCCAGATGCGCAGCAAGCCGGGGGGCCATAATGGCGCTATCAGAAACACGAGAAGGTTGTACTCGAGCAGCTCGAACAGCAGTTCAGAATGGAAGACCCAAAGCTGACTGACTCCATGGAATGGGCCCGTTTCAGGTCCACCTGCCACATCGTTATCCGTGCGGCGGGCATCGTAGCCGGCTTGCTACTCGTGCTGCTAGGTGCAGCACTTCAAGGCCTGGTTCCGAACATCCTTGTCGGGGTCCTTCGTTTTGCCATAACGATCATCGGAGGGCGTGTCACCTTGCAGCACACCTCGGGAGGCAGTAACAAGGCAGCTGACCCCGCCGTTGCCCGGGCGGACGAAGGGCCAGATGCGCAGTCTCGATATTGCCGATAAGGGCACTATGGAACTAGCTGACGGATTCCTGCGGCTGCGGTGGAGAGAAGGCGCGACAGTAGGAGCGGACGAAGCTCAAGCAGCACTGGCTGCCATCGAGGCGTTGGGCCAGGGCGCGAGCCTTCCGATGCTCATCCATATTCAAGGAGTCAATTTCTCACGAGCTGCGAGGCGAATCCTTCCTTCAGCCTCGCAGGTTTCCCGGATTGCCCTCGTGGGGTCATCCGCGGTGGATTACGTTATTGCCCTTTTCGTTTTGCATGTGGTCCCGTTGCCATTCCCCAGCAGGTACTTCACTTCCTCCCAGGAAGCAATAACATGGCTTCGCAAGCCTCCCGAATGACCAGCTGCCCCTGCGATGACTAGGCTGTGGGAGGAACCTGTGGAACGAGTTCGTGCTTCCAAAATCGCTGCCATAAAGCACCTGTCACGGAAGCAACTTTCGGTATGGATGAGGCACGGATGTTGGATACGCGGGTGGATGAATCCGCCTTTGAGGCTGAGTTACACCCCAAGCTGACGTCAGGGCGCCTGACAAGGGAGGATTTAGCCTGTGGGCGGAGCTCCGGCTTGTTCTCAGGCGCCCGCCAATCACAACATGTGACATCGCCGCCCCCCGGCCCCAAGCGAATTTCATCAGGCTCTTTGGACTATTTCGACGATTCTCGAGCTACCCCCCCCCACCCCGGTTTCCTTCTCCTCCGACTGTCAGGGTGGGATCTGAGGACGTCATGAGCCATTGTCAACAAAACGGAATCTCGCACTAATCCGACGCCAACGTCCGTACTTCAAAGTCAAATGCTCGGCATGCTCATGACCCGTGCGACCGGTGGCAGACCGCCCGACTTCCGCGGGGTATGAAATGGTTCTATGTGGATGAAGGGCGAGTGAGGTTGAGCAGATCATCCTCGACAACGCACACCAGTGCGATCAGTGGGAATTGGGGGGGCTCGCGGTGGGGGATGAACCTCAGAATTCGAGGACGTGCTTTATCCCGCCTGAGCGGCCTTCCGCGACCCGATTCGCGATCGGGATGCCGTCCTTGACGGGCGTCGCCTGGACCTCTAGTCTCAGCTCGCCCGCGGCAGCGAGTGCAGCGAGCTCGCGAGTGCCTGCCCGTCAGGCTGCACGTACAGGTTCGAGGTGGTGATTCCGGCAACTGGGTGGGGGGCGTCCGACGTGATGGAACAGAGCCTGCCTCCGTCGACAAGAAGCCTCATCGCGTCTTCAGCGGTGCCCGTTGCGGCGATAAGGACGGCGTCGAACCGGCGAGCGGTCTTGTCCGCCCACCCTTCGACGTGGGTATCGATGACATCGCTGGCGCCGAGTGCGCGAAGCTGATCGGCGTGAGCGGGTCCCACGCCGGCCACGACCTCAGCGCCCCGGAGATGTGCCAGTTGAACCGCGAGTGAAGCGGTTGGGCCGGAAGCTCCGACTACGAGCAGGCGGGTGGAGGCGTCGACCTGGAGCTCGTCGAGAGTCTGCTGGGCGGTGAGCCCCGCAACCGGCAATGCTGCCGCTAACGCCGGAGCCAGGTTCTCAGGTAGCCGTGCGACGTGCGCGGACCTGACAAGGACCTGTTCCGCCCAAGTGCCGCTGCCGCCCGGAAGAGGTGCCTCGTGTACGACCACGAGGTCGCCCGTGCGGAACTCTGTCTCGTCTGGGCCGGTCTCGGCGACACGGCCCACGGCTTCGACGCCCAGCGCTGCCGGCGGTACGAGATTCACGTCCCATCCGCCTGTATGGAGTAGAGCATCCCACGGGCCGATGCCTGCGGCGACCACGTCCAGGATGAGCTCGCCCGCCTCCGGCTGACGGGGGTGAGGAAGATCGAGGATCTCGAGTCCGTCATTCGCGGCTCGAACACCAAGTCCAATCATGATTTCTCCTTCTGCATTGACGAATGTCAGTTCATGTTGTCGTTTTATGCGCCCGGTTCACGGGGCGCGCGGATCTCGGCAGTTTGTCGACTACGAGCTGGTAGGAGTCGGTGACGAGCTCCATCACCAGGTCACTATCGAGGCCCGGTCCGCCCGCTGCCGTGATCCAGTGCTTCTTGTCCATGTGGTAGCCGGCCGTGATCTCCGCGTATTGCTCACGTAGCACCACAGCCTCTTCCGGGTCGGCCTTGACGACCACGACCGGGTGACCCGGCATGTCGGTCATGAGCATGAAGACCTTGCCGCCCACCTTGTACGTTTCCCAGTTCGGGCTGACACGGTGCTCCACCGTCACCTCCGGCAGCCCGCTCGCATGCTCATTCGCTATGGTCTGCAGCTCCTGTCCCTCCATGATCGCTTAGCTCCTCTGCTGCTGTGTCGTCGATAGGTTCGTCATGGCCTGGCCGGGGTGGTTCAGGCGAAGGTGAACAGACGCTCAGGCTCGAAACGTGAGACCGGGGTTTTGTACTGCTTCGCCTCGTCGGGGTAGCCCAGCGCCAGTAGCACGGTCGTGGTGTGTCCGGTCTCGCGGATGTTGAAGGCTTTGTCGACGGTGACCGGGTCGAAGCCTTCAAGTGGCATGGCTTCGACGCCGAGCTCAGCGGCTGCCATCATCGTCAGACCCATCACCATGTAGGTCTGCTTCTCCATCCAGTGGTGCGTGTCCTTGTAGGTGTAGTTGCGCAGATTCACGAAGTCGCGGGTCATGTATTCCCACCGCTCCTGCTTGGTCAGGTCCGGGAACCGGCCGTCAACCCGCTCTTTCGCGAACACCGATTCGAGGTGATGCTCGGGCACGTCCGCCCGCGTGGTCATGATGATCGTGTGCGAGGCGTTGAGGATCTTCTCCCCGTTGTCGGCGAAACGTTCGCCGAGGTTCGCGGCCAGCTTCTCCTTGCCCTCTCGTGTGGATAGAACGTAGAAGTGGTTGGGCTGGATGTTCGTCGACGTGGGCGCGGACCGCAGGAATTTCAGGAGCTTCTGAAGCGTCTCCTCTGTGATGGTCTTGCTGCCGTCGAAGTAGCGGCTGAGGTGCTTGTTCATGATCGTGTCAAGATCCATGGGTGGTCTTCTTTCGTGATGAGAGTAATCGAGGTGGAATGAAGAGTTGGTGGTCGGAGTCAGGCCTACTCGGTGACGATCAGCGCACGCGGCGGCCGAGCAGGGTGCCCATCCGCTCGAAGTCCATACCTGTTGTCGCGGTCGCGAGGTCGCCGCGCAGGAGCGCACCGACCGCATCGTCAAGCGCGCCCATAGCGTGAGCGTACAGAGCCGGTCCAAGGCTGATCCGGCTGACGCCCGCAGTGCGCAACTCGGCGACGGACCGCACAGTGTCCGCCGGCGAGATGAGGACATTGACCGGAGTTGGTGCAACCGCGGCAACGATCGCGACCAGCGAATCGAGGTCGGGCGGGAATGGCGCGTGGACCACGTCGGCCCCGACCTCGGCGAAGGCGGTGAGGCGGCGGATCGTGTCGTCGAGATCGGGTCGCCCCTGGAGGTAATTGTCCGTGCGCCCCGTGACCACGATGCGGCCCTTCGCCGCCGTGACCGCCGCGCGCACCCGGGCGACTGCCTCGTCGAAGTCGCGGATGGGCCGGTCGGAATCGCCGGACGTGTCCTCGATCCCGATGCCTGCCAGCCCGTTCTCGACCGCAGCGTTCACGGTGGCCGCAACGTCCTCGGGAGTATCCCCATAGCCGTCCTCGAAGTCGCCGTTGACAGGCAGGTCAGTCAGGCGAGCGAGCAAGCCTGCATGCTCGAGATGCTCGCCGCGGCTGACCTGGTGTCGCCCGTCCAACCGACCGAGCGACGCTGCGAGGGCAAAGGAGGACGTGGCGATCGCCTCGAAGCCCGAATCGGCGAAGAGCTGCGCCGAGAGGCCATCCCACGCGTTCGGCATCACGAGGCCACCCTCTCGCGTGTGCAGGGCCATGAACTTCTCGTAAATCTCAGAGCCGGACATCTCAAGCCGTCTTCGTCGTAATGGCGGGGATGTCGATGGATGTCTGGTTGACGTTGTTGAGGTAGTTGGTGAGAAGAGACACCACCGCGGTGGTGACGATCGCGAGGATCTCCGCGTCGCTGTATGCGGCGCCACGTACCGCTGCGAGGTCGGCATCACCGACCTGTCCGCGGGTCTCGATCACCCGCTGCACGAAACGCGCCACGGCGGCGCGGCGGGGATCGGTGGAGCTACCAGTAAGCGCGAGCTCGATGTCATCACCCGCCATGCCCCCGAGCTCCGACGATGTATACGTGTGCAGGGCCTGGCAGTAGTCGCAGCCATTGGACTGTGAGACGGCCAGTGCAATCGTGTGCCGGGTCTTCGCGTCGAGGAGGCGGCTGACGTTGCTTTGTAGGGTGAGCTTCCTGTGCCTGGCGGTCATCGCCCTGCTGCTCATCGATCCTGCCCTGGGCACGAGTTTTGGGTTCCTGCTGTCTGTCTTGGCCACGCTGGGGATCATCGTGCTGGGACGGCACATCATGGACTGGGTTCCACACCCGGTCCCGCGCTGGGCGGCCGCCGGCATCGCCGTGCCCCTGTCCGCCCAGTTGCTGTGCGGACCGGTCATCGTGGTGCTGCAACCACAGTTCGCCACGTACTCGCTGCTGGCCAACATGCTCGTGGCGCCGCTGGTGGCACTGGTCACCATCCTGGGGACGGCTGCCGTGCCGTTGGTGCCGCTCCTGCCGTGGCTGGCCACCGCACTGATCGGCATGACCGGCCTCTTCGCTGCCGGGGTGGCCGGCATCGCCAGGTTCACTGCCGGCCTCCCTGGCGCGGCCCCGCCCTGGCCCGAGGGCCCGTTCGGGCTGCTTACCATGGTGCTGTTCTCCGTCCTGACCGCGCTGGCGGTCTGGGCGGCGGCCCATCCGTCCGGAACCATCCGTCTGGTGCTGGCGGCCCACTTTAAGACGGCCTGTGTGCTTGACCGGATAATGGAAGGAAAGTCCACGCAGCCCGGCCGTCTTCGCAGGAACGGCCGCGGCTTGGTGCAGCCGTTGCGCCGTGGCAGGCTTAGAGTCTGCAATCCACATCCCGGGAGGAACCAACAGTGGCCGCTGCCCAGCCCCAACGATCCAGGACGTCGGCCACCAATTCGGCCACGTGGCGGGATGTGACCCCTGCCGGAGTCGTGCTGATCACCGGTCCAGAGGAATATCTCGGCATCCGGGCCATGGACCGGGTCCGTTCGCAGGTGCGGGCGGCAACTCCGGATGTGGAGCTCACCCGGCTCAACGCGGGCGCCTACGAACCCGGCTCGCTGGCCATGAACGTCAGCCCGTCGCTGTTCGGCGAGAGCAAGCTGATCGAGGTTGAGGGCCTCGAGTCGATGAACGACGCCTTCCTTGCTGACGGCCTTAAATATCTTGCCCACCCGGAAGAGGACGCCGTGCTGGTGCTTCGGCACGGCGGCGGAGTGCGCGGCAAGAAGCTCCTCGACGCGGTCAAGGCCGGGGGCTGGCCGGTCGTCGACTGCCAGCCCCTGAAAAAGGATGCCGAGAAGACCGCTTTCGTCGCGGCCGAATTTAAGGCGGCTTCACGGCGGATCGAACCCGACGCTGTGCAGTCCCTGGTGAATGCCGTCGGCGCCAACCTGTCCGAACTTGCGGCGGCCTGCAGCCAGCTCATCGCCGATGCCTCTACGACCGTCGATGCAGAAATGGTTGAACGCTACTACGGCGGCCGCATCGAGGCGACCGCCTTCAAAGTCGCTGATGCCGCCATGGCGGGCAACGGGCCCGCCGCCCTTTCCACCCTGCGCCACGCCCTGGCAACGGGCGCGGATCCTGTTCCGCTGGTGGCGGCGCTGGCCGCGAAACTGCGGACCGTTGCCAAGGTGGCCGGCGCCCAGGGGTCATCGGCCCAGATTGCCAAACAGCTGGGCATGCAGCCGTGGCTCGTGGAGCAGGCGCAGCGTGACGTCCGCCGTTGGACTCCTGAGGGCCTTGCCCGGTCCATCCAGGTGACGGCCGAGGCCGACGCGCAGGTCAAGGGCCTCTCACGGGACCCTGTGTACGCCGTCGAACACGCGGTGACCGTGATCGCCACCGCCGCCCGAGGCCGGTAGCGACTACATGTAAACAGGCAGCGACACCGCGTTAAAGAGATGTGGCCGGCACCATCGGTGCCGGCCACAAGCATCAGTTCAGTTGAACTGGAAAACCTTAGAGTGCGTTGACCTTCTTGGAGATCGCCGACTTGCGGTTTGCAGCGTTGTTCTTGTGAAGAACACCCTTGCTGACAGCCTTGTCCAGCTTACGGCTGGCAGTAACGAGCGCAGTAGCAGCGGCATCCTTGTCGGTGGACGCAACGGCGGTGTTGACGGCGCGGATGGCCGACTTCAGCTCGGACTTGACTGCGTTGTTGCGCAGGCGAGCCTTCTCGTTGGTCAGGATGCGCTTCTTCTGGGACTTGATATTTGCCACGTGTGAACTCTCTTTTTAATGCGGAAATGGTCTAGAGGGCTTTCAGGTTGGCCATTGACTGAGCGGCGTGGGGATACCTATGGCGGCCAACCATCAGTGGCCGTCGACCTGCACGGACACACAGCTATGAATAGTAGCAGATTTCGGCCAACAGTGGCCATTTGGCGCGGGCGTGGCGCGCCCGCGATTACTTCGCAATTACTTCCAGCCGCGCAGCTGCCGAAGGCCGTCGGCCACTAGGAAAAACTGGCCCCGGTCAAGGATGGCGCCCTCCCGGCGGATGTCCGAGGGACGGATCTGGAGGACGCGGTCGAGTTTTGCCTCGCTGGGGCGCCTTTGCCGGTCCCAGGGCCCGGTGCCGATGTCGACATAGTCGCGGCGGCCGCGGGGATGGCCGTCGTGGTCCTTGCTGGTCAGCATGAGGCCGAGCAGGTACCGCCCGTGGCTGCCGACCAGAAGCACCGGGCGGTCCTTGCCCCGGGAATGGTCCTCTTCGTATGGCACCCAGGTCCACACGACTTCACCCGGGTCCGGGCGTCCGTCAGGGGAGGGGGCATACCGGATGGTGGCCGTGCCCATGAAGTCGCCAGGGTAAGTCCCGGTCAGCCCTCCTGTCCCGGTCCGGGACGTGGTCGGGGACGTGGTGCGTGCGGGCGTCCGGACCGATGTGCTTTTCGCCGTGGCCCCGCGGGAGCGCTGCGGACGCCCCAGGCCCTCGAGGAAGCGGAGGGACGATCGGAGCGCATTGCCGATGGTGCGTAGGTTCATGGCCATGTGCGCAAGGATACCGCCGCGGTGGCCGCCCGGGCCGGATCCGGGATCACGCGACGCCCGGGCATGGGGGTGCAGAATGTACTGCCACGGGCCCGGACGTGGGAGACTAGAGGTTCAGATATGCGGCAGGTGGCAGGATGGCCAGAATTCAGCCTGAACTACGCCGCGGTAATGCCAACAGTAAGGACCCTGCGTGTCTCCCATGGCCCGCACCGCCCCGGTGCCCGCCGCGACAGATCCGGCCATCATTCGGAATTTCTGCATCATCGCGCACATTGACCACGGTAAATCCACCCTGGCCGACCGCATGCTTCAGTACACCGGCGTCGTGCAGTCCCGCGACATGAAGGCCCAGTATCTGGACCGCATGGATATCGAGCGAGAGCGCGGCATCACCATCAAGTCCCAGGCCGTCCGCATGCCCTGGGAACTGGACGGCGTCAGCTACGCATTGAACATGATTGACACCCCGGGCCACGTGGACTTCACGTACGAGGTGTCCCGGTCCCTGGCCGCCTGCGAAGGCGCAGTGCTCCTCGTGGACGCGGCCCAGGGTATCGAGGCACAGACCCTCGCCAACCTCTACCTGGCGATGGAAAACAACCTCACGATCATCCCGGTCCTGAACAAGATCGACCTCCCCGCAGCACAGCCCGAGAAGTACGCGGCGGAACTGGCCAGCCTGATCGGCGGCGACCCCGACGACGTGCTCCGCGTCTCCGGCAAGACCGGCATGGGCGTCGAGGCTCTGTTGGACAAGATCGTCCGCGACCTTCCCGCTCCCGTGGGAGACCCGGACGCCCCCGCCCGTGCCATGATCTTCGACTCCGTCTACGACACGTACCGCGGTGTGGTCACCTACGTCCGCGTGGTGGACGGCATGCTGCACCCCCGCGAACGCATCCAGATGATGTCCACCCGCGCCACCCACGAACTCCTCGAGATCGGTGTCAGCTCCCCGGAACCCACCCCCTCCAAGGGGCTCGGCGTCGGCGAGGTCGGCTACCTCATCACCGGTGTGAAGGACGTCCGCCTGTCCAAGGTGGGCGACACCGTCACTAACCTTGCCAAGCCGGCCAGCGATTCCCTCCCCGGCTATGCAGATGCCAAGCCGATGGTCTTCTCCGGCCTGTATCCGCTGGATGGCACGGACTATCCGGTGCTCCGCGATGCCCTGGAGAAGTTGATGCTCAACGACGCCGCGCTTGTGTACGAGCCCGAAACATCCGCCGCGCTGGGGTTCGGTTTCCGCGTCGGATTCCTGGGCCTGCTGCACCTGGAAATTACCCGCGAGCGGCTCGAGCGTGAATACAACCTGGACCTGATTTCCACCGCCCCCAACGTGGAATATGAAGTGACGCTGGAGGACAAGAAGGTCGTCCACGTCACCAACCCCAGCGAATACCCCACCGGCAAGATCGCTGAAGTCCGCGAGCCGATGGTGTCCGCCACCATCCTTGCGCCGAACGAGTTCGTCGGCGCCATCATGGAGCTGTGCCAAAGCCGGCGCGGCGTCATGGGCGGCATGGACTACCTCTCGGAGGACCGGGTGGAAATCCGGTACCGCTTGCCCCTGGCCGAGATCGTCTTCGACTTCTTCGACATCCTCAAGTCCAAGACCCGCGGCTACGGATCGCTCGACTGGAAGGCCGACGGCGAGCAGGTGGCCGATCTGGTCAAGGTGGACATCATGCTCCAGGGCGAGCAGGTTGATGCCTTCTCCGCCATCACGCACCGGGACAAGGCCTACGCCTACGGCGTGATGATGACCGGCAAGCTGCGTGAACTCATTCCGCGCCAGCAGTTCGAGGTCCCCATCCAGGCCGCCATCGGCTCCAGGATCATCGCCCGCGAAAGCATCCGGGCGATCCGCAAGGACGTCCTGGCCAAGTGCTACGGCGGTGACATCACCCGAAAGCGCAAGCTGCTCGAAAAGCAGAAGGAAGGCAAGAAGCGCATGAAGATGGTGGGCCGGGTCGAAGTGCCGCAGGAAGCGTTCATCGCGGCGCTCACCACGGATGAGTCCAAGGACAAGGCCAAGAAGTAGTGGTTGCTGTGGCTTTCCCTGGACATGGCGCCAATCGTGCACAGGGCGGGACACATGCCTAGCGTTCTTCCCCTGGGTGACCCGGCGCCGTCGGACGGTCTCCTGCCGCCGCAGGCGCTGGACGGTGCGGCGGACCGGGCTTTCGGACTCTACGTGCACATCCCGTTCTGCGCCGTGCGCTGCGGCTACTGCGATTTCAACACGTACACCGCCACGGAGCTGGGCGGCGGCGCGTCGCAGGACGCCTATGCCTCCACCGCCATCTCCGAGGTGGCATTCGCCGCCCGCGTACTGGAGCAGTCCGGCCTTCCCGCGCGCCGGCTCCGCACCGTCTTCTTCGGCGGCGGGACCCCCACGCTCCTTCCCGCCGAGGACCTGGCCCGGATACTCGGCGCCGCCATCAGCGAGTGGGGGATCGAGCCCGATGCCGAGGTCACCACGGAGGCCAATCCGGACTCCGTCACGCCCGAATCCCTCCGGGTGCTTGCCGATGCCGGCTTCACCAGGGTCTCCTTCGGCATGCAGTCCGCCGTTCCCCACGTCCTGAAGGTCCTTGACCGCACGCACACGCCCAGCCGGGTTCCGCTGGTAGTGCAGTGGGCGCGCGAGGCGGGGCTGGCCGTGAGCCTGGACCTCATTTACGGCACTCCCGGTGAATCGCTGGAGGACTGGCGCTACTCGCTGGAGACCGCGCTGTCCTACCGACCGGACCACATCAGCGCCTACGCGCTCATTGTGGAGGACGGCACCAAGCTCGCGGCACAGATCCGCAGGGGCGAGGTTCCGGGCATCGACGACGACGACCACGCCGCCAAATATGAGCTCGCCGACCAACTGATTTCCGACGCCGGCCTCGACTGGTACGAGGTCAGCAACTGGTCCGTCACGCCGCAACAGGCCTGCAGGCACAACCTTGCCTACTGGCGCGGGGACGACTGGTGGGGGATCGGGCCCGGGGCGCACTCGCACGTCGGCGGCGTGCGCTGGTGGAACGTCAAGCACCCCACCGCCTACGCCGGGCGGCTTGCCTCAGGCGCCTCTCCGGCGGCAGGACGTGAAACCCTCGACGCCGAAACCCGCGAGGTGGAGAAGGTTATGCTCGAGGCCCGCCTGGCGTCGGGACTGGCCGTCGCTTCGCTGTCCGCATCGGGCAGGCACGCCGTGGCGGGGCTTATTGCGGACGGCCTTGTGTCACCGGCAGAGGCGTTCCGGGGCCGGCTGGTCCTCACGCTCAAGGGCCGGCTGCTGGCGGATGCCGTTGTGCGGAGGATCCTGCCGGACTAGCACTCCGCGGGATCCAGCGGCGCTACTTGATCCAGCGCAGGTTGTACTGGTACCGGTGCGGCTGGCCGCGGTTCACATGGATGCCCGCGGACACCGAGAAGCACGTCAGCGCGATCCAGATGAGGGTCGCAAGCACGGCGAAGATGTTGCCCACCACGGGAAGCAGCACCAGGACGTTCGCGAGGAGCGCCGCGATGGTGGGCGGCAACGAAAAGTTGAGGGCTTCCTTGGATTCCTGCGCGGTGAACGGCCCGCGGTCCCGGAAGATCAGGTAGATCAGCAGCGCCGGAACGCAGCCCAGGATGCCACCGAAGTGGGCCAGTGTGGCCCACTGCCTGTCCTCGCTGGCGGTCAGCGGAAGCGCGTTGGCGGGAACGCCATGGTACTGGGGCAGGTCCTGGCCGGGCGTGTCCCTGCGGTCGCGAGCGTCTTCTGCCACTTGTCTTCCTTAAACTTGCGTTGTTGCGATATTGCCGGTGCCCGCAGTGCTGGCGCGGCCGGCCCGCGGGGCCGGACGGCGGCAGCGCGTGAGGCGCCGTACCAAGAATACTGGGTCGTGCGCGGAATGGACGACCGAACTGCGGCACGTTGTGCGTTTGCGCCTACGGCACCGTGAGAAAGTCGATGACCTCTTCCACCCTGCCCAGCAGGGCGGGCTCGAGGTCGGCATAGGTGCGCACGGAGCCGAGCAGTTTCTGCCAGCCGAGGCCGATGTCTTCCTTCGTGGAGTGCGGCCAGCCGAACGCTGCGAGGATGCCCGTCTTCCAGTCGGTCCCGCGGGGCACCACGGGCCACTGTGCGATGCCGAGCACGGACGGCCTGATGGCCTGCCAGACGTCGACGTACGGATGGCCCACAATGAGCACGTTTCCGGCGGCGCCCGGAGAAGCCATGACGGCGGCGGCGATCCTGGACTCCTTGGAGTCCGGAACCAGGTGGTCAACCAGGACACCCAGCCTCCGGCCCGGTCCGGGACGGAAAGCGGCCACGGCCCCGGCCAGGTCGTCAATGCCGTGAAGAGGCTCGACGACGATGCCCTCCACCCGGAGGTCGTCACCCCAGACTTTTTCCACGAGTTCGGCGTCGTGCTTGCCCTCCACCCAGATCCGGCTCGCCTTGGCCACTTGGGCCCGCCGGCCCTCCACCCGGACGGAACCCGACGCCGTCCGCGCCGCCGTCCCGGATCCCTGCGGTTTGCCGGATGGGGCAGGGGGCATCAGCCGGATCGGCCGGCCTTCGAGGAGGAACCCGAAACCAAGCCGGAATGACCGCGACTTCCCGCGGCGGTCCTCGAGCGCCACGACGTGCATCCCGCCGGACTTCTCCACTCGCGTTACCGCGCCCACCCAGCCGGACTGGACCTCCTCAAGCACCATCCCGCGCTCGACTGGCACTTCCGGCAAGTCATTCTTTGCGGGCGCCGCGATCTCCTGCGGGCCCCAGGTCTGGTACTGCATTCGTTCACACCGCTTTGCACTAGGAAGATGCCGCCCCCGCAACGTATCCGCTGCAGGGCCGAATGGTGCCCGGAATTTCGCCCGGAGCGGTACCAATGCTAACAACGCGGCGTCTCATATTAGACTTGTTAGCACTTAGGCATGTGGAGTGCTAAAAAATGGGTTGCCGGGCGCCGTCCTAAACACCCAATAACGGTCGATCGGAGGTGGACCATGAGCGAACCACGCAAGCTCGAGGTGCTGCGCGCCATTGTCGAGGACTACGTCCATTCCCGGGAACCCGTCGGATCAAAAGCCCTGGTTGAACGCCACCATCTGGGCGTTTCCAGTGCCACCATCCGCAACGACATGGCCGCGCTCGAGGATGAGGGCCTCATCATGGCCCCGCACACCAGCGCCGGAAGGATCCCCACCGACAAGGGCTACCGGCTCTTCGTGGACCAGATTTCGGCCGTCAAGCCGCTCTCCCCGGCGGAGCGCCGCGCCATCCAGTCATTGCTGGAAGGATCCGAGGACCTCGACGACGTCCTTGACCGGACGGCCAGGCTCCTGTCCCAGCTGACCAACCAGGTCGCCGTCGTGCAGTACCCCCACCTGAGCCGTGCCGTGGTGCGCCACATCGAATTTGTGCTGCTGGCCCCCCGCAAGGTCCTCATCGTCCTTATCGCCGACAGCGGCAAGGTTGAGCAGCGGGTCATCGATGCCGGCCAGGAACTGGGGGACGACGCCCTGTCCGACCTGCGCGCGCGGTTCCTCGCGGGCGTCGCCGGCACACCCCTGATCATGCTCCCGCAGCACCTCGCGGCAGTGTTGGCCGGCTGCGGCCCCGCCCAGCGCCCGGCCGCCGTCGCCCTCAGCAGGGCGCTTGAAGCCCTCGCCCACAGCAGCCGGGAGGACCGGATGGTCATGGCGGGCACCGCCAACCTCGCGCGGTCCAACGTGGACTTCCCGCTCAGCATCGGCCCCGTTCTGGAGGCCCTCGAAGAGCAGGTCGTCATGCTCCGGCTCCTCAGCGACATGGCACAGGACCCCCGGGGCGTTGCCGTCAGCATCGGCCGGGAGAATCCCTATGACGGACTCGCCGAGGCTTCGGTGGTGGCCACAGGCTACGGCCCCAACGCCAGCGCCAAGGTCGGCATCCTTGGCCCCACCCGGATGGACTACCCCACAACCATGGCCGCCGTACGCGCGGTGGCCCGCTACCTTTCGAGGATCCTGGGACCGTGATGCCACGGCCCGGCGGTCCCCGTACCCCAGGCAGTACAACGAGGAAGAGATACGAACTTTGAGCAGCCACTACGACGTTCTTGGAGTCTCCCCGGAAGCCACCGGAGAAGAGATCAAAAAGGCCTACCGCAAGCTGGCCCGCACTCTGCACCCGGACGTCAACCCCGGAGAAGATGCCTCGGACCGGTTTAAGGCCGTCACGCATGCCTACGAAGTGCTGTCCGATCCGCAGAAACGCCGCGTCTACGACACCACGGGCAACGAGAACGGCACTGACAACGGCTTCGGCGGCGGCTACGCCGGGCAGGGCTTCGCGTTCCAGGACATTTTTGACACCTTCTTTGGCGCAGGGGGAACCTCGGGTCCGGCGTCGCGGGTCCGCAGGGGGCAGGACGCCCTCATCAGCGTCCGGATCGACCTGCGCGACGCCGTCTTCGGCGTCAACAAGAAGATCGAGGTGGACACCGCGGTCACCTGCCCCACCTGCGACGGTTCATGCTGCCGCGAGGGCAGCCACCCCGAACGCTGTGACATTTGCGGCGGCAGCGGCCAGGTCCAGCGCGCCGTGCGGTCCATCCTCGGACAGGTGATGACCGCTGCCCCGTGCGGTTCGTGCGAAGGCTTCGGAACGGTCATCAAGGATCCCTGCAACGAGTGCAACGGCCAGGGCCGGATCCGCAGCCGCAGGTCCCTGACCATCAAGGTTCCGGCAGGCGTGGCCACCGGCACCCGGATCCAGCTCTCCGGGCAGGGCGAAGCCGGCCCGGCCGGCGGCCCCTCGGGCGACCTCTACGTGGAGATCCGGGTCAACAACGACGCCACGTACGTCCGCGACGGCGACGACCTCCATGCGACCCTCAACATCCCCATGACGGCCGCGGCCCTTGGCACCGAGCTGAGCCTGGACACTTTCGACGGGAAACAGGAGATCGACGTCAAGGCGGGCACCCAGCCCGGCGAAATCATCACCCTCCGCGGCCTCGGCGTCACGCACCTGCGCGGCTACGGCCGCGGTGACCTCAAGGTGCACCTGCAGGTTGAGACGCCGTCGAAGCTCGATCCGGCGCAGGAAGACCTCCTGCGGCAGCTTGCCAAGCTTCGGGGCGAGCAGTTCTCCGAGGGCAAGCTAGCGGCCAGCGGAGGCGTCTTCGCCAAGCTGCGGGACCGCCTCGGTAACCTGTAGCGGTGAGCAACCCCGTATTTTTCACCGCCGCCGGAGCGCTGGACGAGGCGGTACCCGGTTCGCATTTCACGCTGGACGGGGCGGAGGCGCGCCATGCCGTCACTGTCAAGCGGCTGGCAGTGGGGGAGAGCGTTGACATCGCCGACGGAGCCGGCAAGAGGCTCACCGGGACGGTGTCGAGCGTGGCGCCGGCGGCGTTGACGGTTGAGTGTGCGTCCGTGACTGTTGAAGAGCGGCCGGACGTGCGCCTGGTCCTCGTGCAGGCCCTTGCCAAGGGTGACCGTGACGAACTGGCGATCGAGACATCGACCGAGCTCGGCATCGATGCGGTGGTGCCCTGGCAGTCTGAACGTTCCATCGTCAGGTGGAAGGGTGATCGTGCGGCGAAGGCCCACGCCAAATGGCAGTCCGCCGTGACGGCCGCGGCGAAGCAGGCGCGCCGTGCCTGGATACCGGAGGTGCGCTCCGCCGTCGATACCCAGGGCCTTGCCGCCGCGGTGTCGGCTGCCAGCCTTGCGGTAATCCTGCATGAGGACGCCGTCAAGCCGCTGCGCCGGGTTCTGGAAGGGTGGCGTGACGCCGGCCAGCCGGCGGACGGCGGCCCCGGGGAGATTCTCCTGATCGTCGGGCCCGAGGGCGGCATCAGCCCCAGGGAGGTCACCAGGCTGTGCGGGGCGGGAGCGGTGACAGCCCTTCTAGGGCCGCACGTGCTGCGGTCCTCCACTGCGGGGCCGGCCGCCGTCGTCGTCGCGAGTGATGTCCTGGCCCGCTGGTAGCAGCCGCCCGCCGGTAGCGTACTGACGGCTAACGTACGGTGAAGCCCCGTGAGTCCACGTTCAGTTCCTCGTCGGCGTGGGCAGGATCGATCTGGGAAACCCGGATCTCGTAGCTGCCCGGTCCGAGATTGACCGCCATGTTGAAGGCTCCGGAGGCCCCCGGCTCGGTTGCCGCGGTGGTTTCGCCGGCCAGGTAGCGTTGCTTGTCGCCGTTTTCCTGGACCTTGAGGATCTGCCAGTGCAGCTTGCCGCCGGGAACGGTGCTGCGCCCGGTGATCTTAACGCGGCCGTCTGCGACTTCCACGCCCTGCTGGGGATCGATGATCCACACCGGCGCCACCATCCCGGCGCTGCGTGACGTGGGCGAGCCGAGCTTGATGTGCTTGAAAGCCAGGTAGTCCGTGTGCCCGTCGACCAGGATCACCACTTCAATCTGCTGCCCGGCGTCGATCAGGCCGGAACTCGCGCCCGCCGCCGTCGCGGTGTAGACAAGCTGCTGGATCGCCCGCTGGGCCATGTCGGCGTCGAGATTGCTGTTGAAGGCGTCGGCGGACACATCCACAGTGATGACGTTGGTGCCCGAAATCGACGTCGCGAGGTTCTTGGGGTTCTGCCACGGCGTGAAGTAGTCCGGATCGAGGGGTGTTTCGGACATCATGGCCCGCAGGGCCCTGGTGATCGGGTTCTCCTCGTCGGGAACATCGCGGAACTCCCGATACAGGAAGACGTTGCTGTTGCTCCGTCCGATCCAGTAGACCGGTGCCTTGTTGGAGGACTGCATGGTCTCCAGCGGGGCGCTGGTGGTGGGAACACCGTCGGTGCCCGCGGCGCGCAGGGATGACGAGGGAGCATTCGAGGACGTGACGGCGGGGTCCGGATCGGCGATGCAGCCGGACAACAGCAAAGCGGCAGGGAACAGCCCAAGCAGCACCGCGGAGCGCATCCGCGAAGCTACCTTCCGGCTGGAAGTTCCTGACTGCCTGATGTCTGTGGTCCCTTCGTATCAGCAGCATGTTGCCTGCTGGGTGTGTTTGCGGCTGTGGCTGCGGGCAGGCCGAACCGTTGCCCGCTGACTTCATTTCCAGCATTACACACGGCTCCCGGGCCGCGGGGGCCTTTATCGGCTGCCGGGCGAACTGCAACGGGAACGATATGAGGCCGATACAAAGTTGATACCTAATTGCGGGAACCCGTCATGTAACCGCCGCCTCGTTGACTGCCGGGAACGGTGAGCGCGGGCGGGCGCTGGCGTAAGATGGAAGAACTCTGAAGAGTATTTTCGAACTGGAGGGAACAAGAGGCCTGCGGGCCGACACCATGACTGAATCAGCAAACGGAAAGCGCCGCCTCAACACCGGAGACCGCACTACAGGTGAATTCCCCCATACTCTCCCCGGTGTCCGGACGGAGGTGGTCATCTTCGACAACTCTGATCAGATGGTCCAGTCCCTCGGAAGCCACGACGAAGCCCTGCGCTTCATCGAGGATCAGTTCCAGGCGGTCAGTTTCCACGTCCGCGGCAATGAACTCTCCATCAGCGGTCCCTCGGCCGATGTACCGCGCATCATGCGCCTGCTCCACGAGGTGCGGGGCCTGGTGGCACGCGGCACGGTGATCACCCCGGCCGTCCTGCAGCAGCTGGTCCTGCTGCTCCGCAGCCAGTCGCTGCAGAACCCGGTGGATGTGCTGACCCATGACATTCTGTCCAGCCGCGGCAGGACCATCCGCCCCAAGACGCTGAACCAGAAGAACTACGTGGATGCCATCGATGCCAACACGGTGATCTTCGGGATCGGCCCGGCGGGCACGGGCAAGACCTACCTGGCGATGGCAAAGGCCGTGCAGGCCCTGCAGCAGAAGGAAGTCAGCCGGATCATCCTCACGCGCCCTGCGGTTGAAGCGGGCGAGCGGCTCGGGTTCCTGCCGGGCACGCTCAGCGACAAGATCGACCCCTATCTCCGCCCGCTGTATGACGCGCTACCCGGAGTCCATTCCGCGGCTCATGGCGGCGGGAACCATTGAGGTGGCCCCCCTCGCGTACATGAGGGGCCGGACGCTCAATGACGCCTTCATCATCCTGGACGAGGCACAGAACACCACGCCGGAACAGATGAAGATGTTCCTGACCCGGCTAGGCTTCGGATCGAAGATGGTGGTCACCGGTGACGTCACCCAGGTGGACCTTCCGTTCGGAACCCGCTCCGGGCTCCGCATTGTGGAGGAGATCCTCCAGGGCATAGACGACGTCAACTTTTCCTTCCTGGACTCCGCGGACGTGGTGCGCCACCGGCTGGTCGGCGACATCGTCAACGCATACAGCATCTGGGACGAAGTACAGCGAAACCGGGTCAAGCATTCCGTTCCCCGGGAGAGGCGCGGAGAGCACGCATGAGCATTGAAGTAAACAACGAATCGGGCGTCCTCGTGGACGAAGCCCAGCTGGTGGTGCTGTCCCGGTTCATCTTCGAACAGCTGTACATTCATCCCCAGGCGGAGTTGTCCATTTTGCTGGTGGACGAACCCGCCATGGAAAAGCTTCACATCGAACTCATGGACGAGCCCGGCTCCACTGACGTGCTCTCCGTCCCGATGGATGAGCTGACGCCCGGAACCCCGGACAAGCCCACCCCGCAGGGGATGCTCGGCGACATCGCGATCTGCCCCCAGGTTGCCGAAGTCCAGGCCCGCAACGCCGGTCATTCCACGCAGGACGAGATGCTGCTGCTGACGACGCACGGAATCCTGCACCTGCTCGGCTATGACCATGCCGAACCCGAAGAGAAGGCAGAAATGTTCGGCCTGCAGCGTGAGCTGCTCGCGGCGTTCACCGGCAAAGAAGCTCCCTCCGAGACCACGAAGTGACCTCCTTCCTCCTCGTCTGCATGGCGCTGGTGTTCCTCGGCGCAGCAGCGCTGCTCACGGCCGCTGAAGCCGCGTTCAGCTTCCTTCCGCGGCACGACGCCGAACAGGCGCTCCTGAAGAGCCGCGGCACCGCGCTCCGCAGGATCCTGGACCAGCCCATGACGCATATGCGGGCGCTCCGCTTCTGGCGCATCTGGTTCGAGACCGCGTCCGCAGTGGCCGTGGCTGTTCTCCTCTACAGCATCCTGGGCAATGTGTGGCTTGCCGGCCTCGCGGCGACGGGAATCATGGCGGTCCTCGGCTTCGTGATCGTTGGCGTTTCACCCCGGCAGCTGGGCCGCTCGCACTCGGCGGCAGTGGTCCTGTTTTCGGCTCCGCTCATCAGGTTTCTGGCCTGGGTCCTGGGGCCGATACCGGGCTGGCTCGTCAGGCTGGGCAGTTCCGTGGCCCCCGGTTCGCCGGGCGGGGATGAGTCCTTCTTCAGTGAAGAGGAGTTCCGGGAGCTCGTGGACCGGGCCACGGAATCGGACATGATCGAGGACAACGAAGCCGAGCTCATCCAGTCCGTGTTCGATTTCGGCGACACCCTGGTCAGGGCCGTCATGGTTCCGCGGACCGACATCCTGACCATTGATGCCGGCTCCAGCCTGCACCGCGCAATGTCCCTGTTCCTCCGCTCCGGCTACTCCAGGATGCCCGTCATCGGGGAGAACACGGACCAGATCCTGGGGATTATCTACCTCAAGGACGTGGCCGCCGTCCTTCACGACCTGGGCCCTGAGGAAGAGCCGCCGGTTGTGGATGCGCTGGCCCGCGAGGTGCGGTATGTGCCGGACTCCAAGCCTGTGAGTGACCTCCTGCGGGAGCTGCAAAAGGAATCCACGCACGTGGCGATCGTCATAGACGAGTACGGCGGCACCGCCGGGCTCGTCACGCTGGAAGACCTGATCGAAGAGATCGTCGGCGAGATCGTGGACGAGTATGACACCGAGAGTGCCGAAGCAATCGAACTGGGCGACGGAACGTACCGCGTCAGCGCCCGGATGAGCATCGACGACCTCGGGGAGCTTTTCGACATCGAGCTCGACGACGACGAAGTGGACACAGTCGGCGGCCTGCTGGCCAAGGCCCTGGGCCGCGTACCCATCGTGGGCAGCACCGTGGAAGTAGACGGCGTAACGCTGCGGGCTGAGCGGCTTGAAGGCCGCCGAAACCGCGTCAGCCACATCATTGCGGCAGCCGTTCCAAAAGGCGCCGTTCCAAACAATACTGACCTTGAAGACCTTTTCGACGAGGCCGAATCAATGCAACAGGGAGTTCCACGTGAGCAAGCAGAATAAGGCCGACGGCGGCGAACCCTTCGGCGGATACCACGCCGGATTCTCCGTTCTGGTGGGCCGGCCGAACGCCGGAAAGTCCACGCTGACCAATGCCTTGGTGGGCAAGAAAGTTGCCATCACCTCCGCGAAGCCGCAGACCACGCGGCACACCATCCGGGGGATCGTGCACCGTGACGACGCCCAGCTGATCCTGGTGGATACGCCCGGTCTGCACCGGCCGCGCACGCTGCTTGGCAAGCGGCTCAATGACCTCGTCGCCGATACGCTTGCCGAAGTGGACGCCATCGGTTTCTGCCTTCCGGCCAACGAGAAGATCGGCCCCGGCGATAAGTTCATTGCCGCACAGCTCGCAGCCGTGGGACGCAAGCCGATCATCGCCATCGTCACAAAGGCCGACCTCGTGGACCGCCAGGCGCTGACCGAGCAGCTGCTGGCCGTCGCTGCGCTGGGACGGGAAGTGCTGGGCGAGGAAGGCTGGAAGGACATCGTTCCCGTGTCAGCGACCGACGGGTTCCAGGTGGGCACGGTGGCGGACGTCCTGATCAGCCACATGCCGCCGTCGCCGCCGCTCTACCCCGACGGTGAGCTGACCGATGAGCCCGAAGCCGTCATGGTGGCGGAACTCATCCGAGAGGCCGCGCTGGAGGGCGTGCGGGACGAACTTCCCCACTCCCTGGCGGTCGTCGTCGACGAGATCGTTCCCCGCGAGGGGCGGTCCGAAGACAACCAGCTCCTCGATGTCCGCGTGAACCTCTACGTGGAGCGCCCGTCCCAGAAGGCAATCATCATCGGCAAAGGCGGAAGCAGGCTGCGGGATGTCGGCACGAACGCCCGCAAGGGCATCGAGGCCCTGCTGGGAACGCGCATCTACCTCGACCTCCACGTGAAGGTCGCCAAGGACTGGCAGCGCGATCCCAAGCAGCTGGTCAAGCTCGGATTCTGACCCAACGCGTCTGTTGCCCGGCGCCCGGCGCGCCGGGCAACAGGCGCGTTTTCGGTAAATTCCCAGACAGGGCGACTAAAATAGCCCGGATCCCATTTTTTAAGGAAAGGTACACCCTGTGCTGCGACGCCGCGACAACCGCGCACAAGGGCCGGGCACACCCCGGTCCGAGCCAGCTGCCCGGCATGCCGAAGATGCCCGCGTGGGCGCTGCCCGGCACTTGAACGTGCGCAACATGCCGCTGTGGCTGAAGGTGACTACCGCCGTCGTCTCCGTGGCCCTCCTGGGCGGACTTGCCTTCGCCGGATACTGGTACTTCCGGCTGCAGTCAAACATTTCCACGTCCGCACTCGGCGCCGGAAACGGCCGCGCGGACACCGTCGACGATGCCACCGGCCGGATGCAGATCCTGATCCTCGGCTCCGACACCCGTGACGGCAAGAACTCCGGCTACGGCACCACCGACGATTCGACGGGCTACGGCAAGTCAGACGTCATGATGCTCATGGACATCTCCGAGGACAACAAGCGCGTCAGCGTCATCAGCTTCCCCCGCGACCTGCTGGTGGACATCCCCAAATGCACGGACCAAAAGACGGGCAAGGAATACCCGGCGCGCACGGGCGTCATGATCAACGAAGCCATGGGCGAAGCCGGAATTGGCTGCGCCGTGGACACCGTCAACAAGCTGACAGGGCTGCAGGTGGACCACTTCATGATGGCCGACTTCAACGCCGTCAAGGAGCTGTCCAACGCTGTCGGCGGCGTCGAGGTCTGCATCAGCGACGCCGTCTACGATCCCGACTCCCGTCTCCGGCTGCCCAAGGGCACGTCCCCGGTGAAGGGGGAGCAGGCCCTGGCCTACCTGCGCACGCGCCACGCGTTCGCCGACGGCGGTGACCTTGGCCGCATCAAAGCCCAGCAGGGGTTCCTGTCCTCCCTGACACGGAAGATCAAGGACGACGGGACCCTGTCCGATCCGGCGAAGATGCTCACCATTGCCGACGTCGTGACCCAGAACCTCACGGTCGATGAAGGACTGGCGTCCGTTCCCGCGATGATCACCATCGGAAACCGGCTTAAGACGATCGACGTGGGGAAGGTGGCCTTTGTTGCCGTCCCCACGACGCCTGCTGCCAGCGACCCGAACCGGCTGGAGGCCGCGCAGCCTGCCGCGTCCCAGCTTTTTGCGGCCCTGAAGGATGACGTCGACCTCACTGACCCGGAGGGGAAGGCGGCGCCATCGCCGTCGGCCAAACCGACGGCGAGTGCCACGCCGTCGGCCACACCAAAGCCGACCACGCCTGCGGCCCCGTATGACAAGACGCTGCAGCCGGTCACTGTCGCCAACGGGACGGGTGTCCCCACGAGGACGCAGGAGATCGCGGAAGCGGTGATCGCGGGCGGATTCACCCAGGTCGCGCCGCTGGAAGCCGAGCCCGCAGCGAAGACCTTCGTCTACTACGGACCCGAATTCGCGGATGTGGCGGCGGATGTCGCCGCGCTGCTTGGCATCCCGGCCGGCCAGATCGCGCCGTCAGCCGGCGTCTCAGGCGTGCAGGTGTACCTCGGTGCCGACTTTACGTCCGGAACCAAATTCGGCAAGGCGACCGTGCCGAAGGACATCGTGAACCAGACCGCCGGGGACACCGTGTGCCAGCAGGCCAACCCCGAGCTGATCGTCCAGCCGTAGCCTGCCCAACGGAAAATGCCGGGCCAACCCGCGGGTTGGCCCGGCATTTCGCTGGTGTCACCAGATGCTGACGCGCTCCTCCGGCGCCATCCACATTCCGTCTTGCTCCGCGACGCCGAAGGCGGCGTGGAAGGAATCCAGGTTCCTGGCGATCGCGTTGGTGCGGAACTCGTTGGGGGAGTGGGGGTCCGTGGCGAGCCGCCGGACGGCCTCCTCGGTCCGGATGACCTGGCGCCAGCCCGCCGCCCAGGACGCGAAGAACCGCTGCTCGCCGGTCAGGCCGTCGAGGACCGGCGGTTCCTCCCCGTTGAGGCTCAGCCGGTAGGCCTTGTGGGCGATGGTGAGGCCGCCCAGGTCGCCGATGTTTTCACCGAGGGTGAGTTTTCCGTTGACGTTGTGCCCCGGGGCCGCGTACGGGGACAGGACCTCAAATTGGGCCACGAGCCGGCTGGTCAGCGCCTCAAAGGCGTTGCGGTCGTCCTCGGTCCACCAGTTGCGGAGCTCTCCCGTGCCGTCGAACTGCGAGCCCTGGTCATCGAAGCCGTGGCCGATTTCGTGGCCGATGACCGCTCCGATTCCGCCGTAATTGACGGCGTCGTCAGCGTCTGCTGTGAAGAACGGCGGCTGGAGGATGGCGGCCGGGAAGACGATTTCGTTGAGCATCGGGTGGTAGTACGCGTTGACCGTCTGCGGCGTCATGAGCCATTTGTTGTGGTCGACGGGCTTGCCCACCTCGTCAAGGTGGCGGTCGACGTCGGCGTTGTGGGCCCGTTCGACGTTCCCCAGCAGATCAGCGGGGTCGATCACCACTGCCGAGTAGTCAATCCACTCGTCCGGGAAGCCGATCTTTGCGCGGAACGCCCCCAGCTTCCTGAGCGCCTCGGCCTTGGTGTCCTCGCCCATCCACCTGAGATCGGTGATGCTTTCCCGGTACGCCTCGATCAGGTTGCCGACGAGGGTCTGCATACGGGCCTTGTGGCCCTCCGGGAAGTGCCGGTCCACGTAGATCTGGCCGACCGCCTCGCCGAGGGCCGCTTCGACGACGGCGACTCCGCGCTTCCAGCGGTCCTTGTTCCGCGGGGTGCCGCTGATGGTGGTGCCGTAGAACGCGAAGTTGGCGTCCACGAAGGCCGAGGATAGGTACGGGGCCGCCGAGTTGATGACCCGCAGCGCCAGCCATTCCTGCCAGACAGGCAGGGATTCCGAGACCAGCAGTGCAGCGGCGCCGGCGAAGAAGTCGGGGGTGCTGACCACGATCTCCTGCCGCTTTTCCGGAACGATCTCGGCGGCGTCAAACCAGGTGTCCAGCAGGGGAAAGAGTTCACTGGCCTCGCCCGCGGACTTCAGGTTGTACGTCTTCTGCGGATCACGAAGCGTGACATTGTCCCAGTGGTGCGAGGCGAGTGCCGTTTCCAAGGCCACCACGCGGGCGGCGGCGCCTTCCGGGTCCGGTACGCCGGCCAGGCCGAACATGGTGCCGACGTATTCGCGGTAGGACTGCACCAGCGGGGCGAATTTTTCCTCGCGGTAATACGACTCGTCCGGGAGCCCCAGCCCGCCCTGGCCGGTGTAGAGCAGGACGCGCTCCGGGTTGCCTGCGTCCGGGGCAGGGTAAATGTAGAACAGGCCGGACACGTCCGCGCGGAACAGCCTGCCGGCCAGCGCAAGCAGCTCGCCAACCGTGGCCGTGGCAAATACGTCGGCCAGCCGTCCGCGGATCGGGTCCATTCCCTCGGCCTCGACGGCGGCCTCGTCCATGAAGCTGTTGTAGAGATCGCCGATCTTGCGCTCAATCCCGCTGGCGTCGACACCCTTGCCTGCCGCTTCCTCGATGATTTCCTTCACCGCCAGCTCCGCGCCGTCGCGAAGGGCGGTGAAGGTTCCTTCCAGCGGGCGGTCGTCCGGAATCGTCGTGCTCGTGAGCCAGGCCCCGTTCACATGCTTGTACAGGTCGTCTTGCGGCCTGACGCCGTGGTCGATGTTTGACAGGGCGATCCCCGAATTAGGCACAGAGGCTCCTTCGATGACGGGCTGCTGCCGGCACTGGCACCGGTGCAGCGTCTGCATGGTGGACGTTGCTGGAGGTGTTGCTCCTTCATCTTACGCACCCGTGTTACTGTGAAATGGTGCGTGCAGAGCTCCTTCTTCTTAGCTGCCGCGGCGAGGCCTCAGACGCGATCTAGCGCAAGGCCCACCCTCGCTGCGGAGTTTGTGTTGCCCGGCCACCCTTTCACTCAGGAATCACAGAAAAGGCCACGATAGTAATGCGAAACGCACAGAAGCCCTCAGGAATGCCGGTCCACCGCTACGTCCCGTTCCAGGACCAGATCACGGTTGAGCTGCCGGACCGCACCTGGCCGGACAAGGTCATCACCAAGGCCCCGCGCTGGTGCGCCGTGGACCTGCGCGACGGCAACCAGGCCCTGATCGACCCGATGAGCCCCGCCCGCAAGCTGAAGATGTTCCAGCTGCTGGTCCGGATGGGCTACAAGGAAATCGAAGTCGGGTTCCCTTCCGCCTCGCAGACGGACTTCGACTTCGTCCGGCAGCTGATCGAGGGCAACCACATCCCGGACGACGTCACCATCCAGGTCCTGACCCAGGCCCGCGAGCACCTGATCGAGCGGACCTATGAGTCCCTGGTCGGCGCCAAGCAGGCAATCGTGCACCTGTACAACTCGACGTCGGTCCTGCAGCGCAGGGTCGTCTTCAACCAGGACGAGGACGGCATCCTGGACATCGCCCTCCAGGGCGCACGGCTGTGCAAGAAATACGAAGAGACCCTGCAGGACACGCACATCACCTACGAGTACTCGCCGGAATCCTTCACGGGGACCGAGCTGGAGTACGCCGTCCGCGTCTGTAACGCCATCGCGGACGTGTTTGAGGCCTCCGCCGACAGCCAGGTCATCATCAACCTGCCCGCCACGGTGGAAATGGCCACCCCCAACGTCTACGCCGACTCCATCGAGTGGATGAGCCGCAACCTGCACCCGCGCGAGGGCATCATCCTGTCCCTGCACCCGCACAACGACCGCGGCACCGGCGTCGCAGCCGCGGAACTGGGCTACCTGGCCGGCGCGGACCGGATCGAAGGCTGCCTGTTCGGCAACGGCGAACGGACCGGCAACGTGGACCTGGTGACCCTGGGCCTGAACATGTTCGTGCAGGGCATCGACCCGATGATCGACTTCTCTGACATCGATGAGGTCCGCCGCACGGTCGAGTACTGCAACCAGCTGCCCGTGGCCGAGCGCGCACCGTACGGCGGAGACCTCGTCTTCACCGCCTTCTCCGGCTCGCACCAGGACGCCATCAAGAAGGGCCTGGAAGCCCTGGAGAAGGACGCCGCCGCCGCCGGCAAGGACATTGCCGACTTCACCTGGCAGGTCCCGTACCTGCCGGTCGACCCGAAGGACCTCGGCCGCAGCTACGAGGCCGTCATCCGGGTGAACTCCCAGTCGGGCAAGGGCGGCGTCGCCTACCTGCTGAAGAGCGAGCACAACCTGGACCTGCCGCGGCGCGCCCAGATCGAATTCTCGGGCGTCATCCAGAAGCAGACCGACACCGTCGGCGGCGAAATCAGCGGCGCCCAGCTGTGGCAGGTCTTCCAGGATGAATACCTGCCTTCCGGCACGGCCGACGCGCAGTGGGGACGCTACGCCCTGGGCTCGTTCAGCACCGAGACCGACGAGGACGGTTCCATGTCGCTGCACGCAGCGCTCAAGATCGACGGCACCCCGGTCCACCGCACGGGCACCGGCAACGGCCCGATCGCCGCCCTGCTGAGCATCCTGCGCGAAGACGGCGTCGACGTCCGCGTGCTGGACTACAGCGAACATGCCCTGTCCGAGGGCGGCAGCGCCCTCGCCGCGGCCTATGTCGAATGCGCCGTGGGGGAACGCGTGCTGTGGGGCGTCGGGATCGACGCCAACACCAGCACGTCCTCGCTCAAGGCCGTCATCTCGGCGGTAAACCGGGCCATCCGGGACGCCCGCGCCTAGGCTGTCAGGAACTGCGCCGCCGGGTCATCCGGCGGCGCAGTTCTGTTTCCCGAAAGGCAGCGTTTCCCGAAAGGCAGTGCGAAGATTAACCGTGGCCCAACCATCCTCCTTTGCCTCCCGCGCCTACCGCGATGACGCCGTGGTACTGCGCACCCACAAGCTGGGGGAGGCAGACCGCATCATCACTTTGCTGACCAAGCATCACGGTCAGGTCAGGGCGGTGGCCAAGGGCGTCCGGCGCACGAGCAGCCGTTTCGGTGCCCGGCTGGAGCCGTTCATGGTGGCGGACTTGCAGCTCATCTCCGGAAAATCGCTGGACATTGTCACCCAGGCGGTGGCCAAGGGCGCCTACGGCGGGAACATCGCCGCCGATTACGGCAGGTACACGGCGGCCGCCGCCATGACCGAGACCGCCGAAAAGCTGACCGACGTTGACGGCGAAGCCGGAACAGCACAGTACAACCTGCTTGTCGGCGCCCTCGCGTCCCTGAGCCGGGGGGACCACACTCCGGAACTGATCCTGGACTCCTACCTGCTGCGCGCCCTGTCCACCGGCGGCTGGGCACCCAGCTTCACCGGTTGTGCGCGGTGCGGCGCGGCCGGACCGCACACGGCGTTCTCCGCACCGCTGGGCGGCATGGTCTGCGGAGACTGCCGCCCGCCCGGCTCGCCGGCCCCCGCCGCGGAAACCGTTACTCTGCTGGGCGCGCTGCTCACCGGCGACTGGACGACGGCGGATTCCTCGCTGCCGCTCCACCGGCGGGAAGCGGCCGGCCTCGTGGCCAGTTATCTGCAGTGGCATCTTGAGCGTGTCCTGAAATCCCTCAAACATGTGGAGCGTACCTAACAGTGTCCTTGGGAAAGAAGACCAGCCCCGCACGGCGCCGGACCGATCCGGTGGTGCACCCCTATCCCCATTCTTCGGGAGCCCTCCCGCCCTCCATTCCGGCGGAGTTCGTGCCACAGCACGTGGCCATCGTGATGGACGGAAACGGCCGCTGGGCCAACCAGCGCGGCCTGCCCCGCATCGAGGGGCATAAGGCCGGAGAGCCGGCCCTGCTTGACGTCGTCGCCGGGGCCATTGAGCTGGGCATCAAGTACGTCACCGTCTACGCGTTTTCCACGGAGAACTGGCGGCGTTCTCCCGAGGAAGTCCGCTTCCTGATGGGATTTAACAAGGATGTGCTGCGCCGGCAGCGGAACCAGTTGGACGAGTGGGGCGTCCGGATCCGGTGGTCGGGCCGCCGGCCGAAGCTGTGGGGCTCGGTCATCCGTGAGCTGGAGGAGGCCGAGGAGTACACCGCCGGAAATAGCACGTGCACGTTAACCATGTGTGTTAATTACGGCGGCCGTGCGGAAATAGCGGATGCAGTGTCCGCCATTGCGCAGGAGGTGGCTGCCGGCCGGCTCAAGCCCGGCTCAATCACGGAGAAAACCATCCAGAAGTATCTCGACGAACCGGACCTTCCCGACGTCGACCTGTTCCTGCGCAGTTCAGGCGAACAGCGCCTTTCCAACTTCATGCTGTGGCAGTCGGCGTACGCCGAGTTCGTTTTCATGGACACCCTGTGGCCCGACGTCGACCGCCGCACCCTCTGGGATGCCGTGCTTGTGTACGCTCAGCGGGACCGCCGCTACGGTGGCGCGGTGGACGCGGCGCCAAAACCGGCGGACGCAACCAGGACCGGGTAGAGCGTTCCTTCGTCCTGTAGGGCCGCCAGTCCTGCAGTCCGCGTTACGGGAGTTCCCCATCGAAATCTCCGTCGGCGGCCGCGTACCCGTGGATCCACCTGGCCAGCCGCCGGTACGCGTCTGCCCGGACCTCGGCGCGGGACAGGAACACGTCATGAAGGGCGCCGTCAATGCGCTCCACGGACACACTCCGGCCGAGGGACAGGGCCCGCGTGGCGATGACATTGACGTCCAGCACGGCATCGGTGCTGCGCATCGCCTCATTCCAGACCAGACCGTTCTCGCTTGCCCCGGAAATCATGACGAGGATGGGGATGTCGATGCCGAGGCCCCGCGCGACCTTGGCGTGGCCGGCGAGAACCGCGCTGAGCCAGGCTGCGCGGACCGGAAACGCCATGGGCGGCCGGTAATTATCGTCCAGGCTCCATTCGCCCTCGGCCGAGCTGCTGATGCTCCGCCAATAGAAGCCGCGCTCCGGCAGCCTAAGCACTGCCTCGGGACGCAGCCGGGCGAGGGGTTCCACCATGGCCCAGGCGGCACGGCGGACCAGCGTGCTGCCATGCATTTCCAGCCACGGGCTATTCAGGACCAGCTGGGACGCGACTCCGGGATGCCGGCTCACCCACAAGGCCGCCACCAGGCCTCCGGTGGAGTGGCCCATCAGGGCAAGCGACAGCGGCGCTTGCGGGCCGGACGCGGAAATCATTTCGATTGCGGTGCCGATTTCGGCGTCGTAGTTTTCGAGGTCCGCAACATAACCGCCGTGGGTATCGGGCTGAAGGCTGCGGCCGTGGTTGTGCATGTCCAGGGCAAAGAATTCGAAGCCCTGCCTGTCCCAGAAACGTGCCAGCTCAGTGTTGAAGAAGTAGTCGCTCCAGCCGTGCAAGAACATCGCGGCACGGCGCCGGCCGGCCGGCGGGGAGGGGTTTCCGTCCTTACGCGGGACGAAACGGACCAGGGTTGCGGTGCGCGTGACACCGTCGCTGCCCGTGGCATCGAAGGCGCAGGACTCGAAGTCCGCGCCAAGGATGTCACTCTGCCACTCCATGGCACCAGCCTAGACTTTTGCAGCCCCGCCGTGGCCGCACGCACGGCAGCGCACGCCGGTGTGCTGTGTAGCCGGGCGCTTGTGTCGGTCCGGGTTTGGTCTGCACCGCCTGAGACGGAAAACTAGAGGCATGCGCGTATATCCCACATTCTTCAGGCTGGCCTTTTCATGGATGGACGCCGAACGCGCCCACAAAATCGGGTTCAAGGGCATCCGGCTGGCCCACACCACCGGCGCAGGCCGCCTGCTGGAACGGTTTACCGCCCCGCCGGCGTCGCTGCAGACCAGTGCCCTCGGCATGACGTTCCTGTCGCCGTTCGGGCTCGCGGCCGGCTTTGACAAAGAGGGCCACGGCATCGAGGCGTTGACTGAACTTGGGTTCGGCCACGTCGAGGTAGGCACCATCACGGGCCGCGCCCAGCCGGGCAACGAGAAGCCGCGGCTGTTCAGGCTCATCGAGGACCGCGCAGTCATCAACCGGATGGGATTCAACAACGACGGCGCCTCGGCCGTCGCGCCCCGGCTCAAGTCCGCCCGTGCTGCCCTCCAGCGCCGGCACCCCAAGGTCCGCCCCGTGATCGGCGTGAACATCGGCAAGAGCAAGGTGGTGGAGCTTGAAGACGCTGTGGAGGACTACCTCATCAGCGCCCGCAGCCTGGCCCCGGCAGCGGACTATCTCGTGGTGAACGTCAGTTCGCCGAACACGCCGGGGCTTCGGCTCCTGCAGAATGTGGAAACGCTGCGGCCGCTGCTCAAGGCCGTGGGGGAGGAGGCCGACAAGTCGGCGGGACGCCACGTTCCGCTGCTGGTCAAGATTGCGCCGGACCTGAGCGACGAAGACATCGACGACGTTGCGCGGCTCGCGCTGGACCTGGGCCTGGACGGCATCATCGCCACTAACACGACCATCGGACGTGCCGGGCTCTCGTCATCCGCGGAAAAGGTCGAGACCTGCGGTGCGGGCGGGCTGAGCGGCGCTCCCTTGAAGGGCCGCTCCCTGGAGGTACTGCGCCGGCTGAAAGCGGCAACCGGGGGCAGGCTGACCCTGATCTCCGTGGGCGGAGTGGAGACTTCCGAGGATGTCCAGGACAGGCTGGACGCCGGCGCCACCCTGGTTCAGGGATACACCGCGTTCCTGTACGAAGGGCCGTTTTGGGCGGCCCGCATCAACAGGCAGCTGGCGAAGAGCCGCCGCGGCGCCTAGCCCTGTCCTGAAGGTGCAACTGTCCTGAAGGTGCAGCAGCCTTGAACGCAGCAGCCCCCGGCGGTACTACCGCCGGGGGCTGCTGCACTCTGGAGAGTCCTGGACTGCCCTTAGAACGGGACAGCCTGGAGAAACGGGATGATCAGGACGGGTACTGCCCGCGCTTGACCAGGGGCTTGGGCAGGCGGAGCTTCCGGAACTGCAGGGAGCGCATCGAGCCGTACCAGACAGTGCCGCGCTCCACTTCGCCGAACTTTGCAGCGAGTCGCTTGCGGAGTTTGCGCGAGAGGATGAACACGTCAGCGAAGACGGCCAGGAACATGACCCAGAATCCGCCCAGGACGTAGATCATCTGCTCGCTCGTGGACGGGACCACCAGCGAGATGATCACGAACACCAAGGCGCCGAACATGAGGTACTCGCCCAGGCTGAAGCGGGCATCCACATAGTCGCGGGCAAAGCGCTTCTGGGGTCCCTTGTCACGGATCGGCAGGAATTTCTCGTCGCCCGTATCCATGGCCTGGCGCATCTTGAGGCGCTGGTCCGCGATGGCAGCACGCTCTGCCGCCTTGGAGGCCTTGCGGTCCTCGGGCACAAGGGGGCGCTTGCGGGCGGCCTCCTGGGCCTTGCGCTTGGGCGTGGGTGCGCCCTTGCCCAAAGCTTCACTCTGGGCCGCTGCCTGGGCTGCCTGCTGGTCTACTACGTCCTGCGCCGCTGGCGCTTCCTTTTTACGTCCGAACACGACAACAGAATACCTTGCAGGACGCAGCCGCCCGTCATGCCGGCGGGCAGGCAGCACGTGCTTCGGACCCGCGCCGGGTGGCCCGGAACCGCGGTTTGTTGTGGTGTGTGACACAGGTAGTGTTTGGGCCATGACTTCATCACCAGCGGCGACCCCGCAAGAGATCGGTGGTTCAGTGGCCGGCGTCGACACCGACGCCCTGCGGAGCGCCGTAAGTGCATCCTTTGATTCCACGGTTGCCCAGTTGAAGAACCTGGTCAGTATTCCAGGCATAGCGTGGCCGAGTTTCGATCCCGCGCCGCTGGACCGCAGCGCTGAGGCTGTCGCCGCCCTCGTCCGGAGCGCCGGCATTGCCGACGTCCGTATCCTTCGGTGCGATAAGGAAGACGGCACACCCGGGGGGCCGGCCGTTGTGGCCCGCCGGAAAGCTGCGGAAGGCAAGCCGACCATCCTGCTGTACGCACACCATGATGTCCAGCCGGCGGGGGACCAGGCCCTGTGGGATTCCGAGCCATTTACCGCCGTCGAACGTGACGGCCGGCTATACGGCCGCGGCGCCGCGGACGACAAAGCCGGGATCATGGCCCACATCGCGGCCTACGGGGCAGTGACGCAGGTGCTCGGCGACGAGTTCGGGCTCGGCGTCACGCTGTTCTTCGAGGGAGAGGAAGAAGCCGGCTCGCCGACATTCCGGACATTCCTTGAAACCCACCGCGAGCTGCTCCGTGCAGACGTCATTGTGGTGGCCGACTCCAGCAACTGGAAGGTGGGCGTTCCGGCGCTCACCACCAGCCTCCGCGGGCTGATCGACGGAACCGTCGAGGTCCAGGTACTGGATCACGCCGTGCACTCCGGAATGTTCGGCGGACCCGTGCTGGATGCGCCCACACTGTTGTCACGGCTTATCGCCACCCTGCACGATGCCGAAGGCAATGTAGCGGTGGCCGGGCTGGTCAGCCGCGACGACGTTGAAGTCGATCTCACCGAAGCGGAATACCGTGCCGACGCGTCGGTGCTCGACGGCGTGCAGCTCGCCGGGAGCGGAACCATTGCGTCGCGCCTGTGGACCAAGCCCGCGCTGTCCATCATCGGATTCGACGCGCCGGCCGTGGATGTCGCCTCCAACACGCTGCTCCCCAGGGCCCGCGCCAAGTTCAGCCTGCGTCTGGCCCCCGGTCAGGTCCCGGCCGAGGCCATGGAGGCCGTCCGCAGGCATGTCGAGCGCAACGCGCCGTTCGGGGCGAAAGTGGTCTTCACGCCCGGGGAGAGCGGCAACGCGTTCCAGACGGATACCAGCTCCGCTGCCGCGGGATTCGCGCTCTGGGCACTCGGGGAAGCATGGGGAGTGCCGGCCGTGGAAATGGGCATAGGCGGTTCCATCCCGTTCATTTCCGACCTGACAGACATGTATCCGGCTGTCCAGATCCTCGTGACGGGAGTTGAGGACCCGGATTCACGGGCGCACTCCGCCAACGAATCCTTGCACCTCGACGACTTCCGGAACGCGGTTCTGGCCGAAGCGCTCCTGCTGGCCCGCCTCAACGCCGAGGACATGCGCTGACGGATCAGGTCCTGGCGGCGAAACCGCGGAGCTTGCCGCAGTCCCCGGGGCGGCCGCCGTAACCGTCCCGGGAACAAGTCCGGGAAGGCCTCGGTTACGTCTGTAGTTAGAGCTACAGGCGTGATCGACGTAGCATGTAGCTATAGCCCATACCGTTTCCGTAGGGGCAGGCACCGTGCAAGCGGGGCCGCCAGGACCGTCGTTAGAAGGTAGGCCAATGAGCACTACGACCAATGAAAACAGCACCGAACCCACCGGTACGGCCAGTGACGAACTGGCGAGCCACGAGGTTCAGCTGACCGACGTTGCAGCAGGAAAGGTCCGCAGCCTCCTTGAGCAGGAAGGCCGCACAGACCTGCGTCTCCGCGTTGCCGTGCAGCCGGGCGGCTGCTCGGGCCTGATTTACCAGCTCTACTTCGACGAGCGACTCCTTGACGGAGACGCTGTTCGCGACTACGACGGTGTCGAGGTCGTCGTCGACAAGATGAGCGTGCCCTACCTCAGCGGGGCCAGCATCGACTTTGAAGACACCATCTCCAAGCAGGGCTTCACCATCGACAATCCCAATGCCGGCGGATCTTGCGCCTGCGGTGATTCTTTCCACTAACGGGCACTTCTGCCCTTCCTAAACCGTTGTGGCGGCGTCGGTGACAACCGACGCCGCCACACTGTTCAGACATGTGGGCGAAATCCCGCGGGGGACGGTAAGCTCTACACCGAGTAGTAAAACTTTTAGTGTGCCCGGGAAGCTTCATGCCTCCTTGGCAACAGCAACAAGTAGGAAGGGCCGTCTGTGAGTTCGCAGAACCGAACCGGCAGCCGACGCAAAACGATCACCTCGATCTCTGGCTTGGCAATTGCCGGCGCGTTGGTTTTGACTGGATGTTCGCCAGAGGTAACGAAGGGGTGGCTGCCCACCGAGCGTGGCACCACCAATCACACTGACCGCATCATGGACCTCTGGGTCAACTCATGGATTGCCGCCCTCGTGGTGGGCATCATCACCTGGGGACTCATCGTCTGGTGCATCGTCGCCTACCGGCGCCGCAAAGGAACCGTGGGCTTCCCGCGGCAGACCAGCTTCAACCTTCCCCTCGAGGTCTTCTACCTGACCATCCCGCTCTTCATGGTGCTGGTGTTCTTCTACTTCACCGACCGTGACCAGCAGGCCATCGATGACCGCTCCAAGCCCGCCGACGTCGTTGTTGACGTCCGCGGCAAGCAGTGGGCCTGGGACTTCAACTACAAGCAGGGCGACGTCGTTACCGGGGACGTCCACGAAGCCGGTGTCCAGGCGCACCTGACCGGCAAGGAAGTGGACAAGGAGAAGCTGCCCACGCTTTACCTGCCCGTCAACAAGTCGGTTGATCTTGAACTGAACTCCCGCGACGTCATCCACTCCTTCTGGGTTCCCGCCTTCTTGCAGAAGCGGGACATGATCCCGGGCAAGACCAACTACATCCGGCTCACGCCCACCAAAGAGGGAACCTACGACGGCAAGTGCGCCGAACTCTGCGGTGAATACCACTCCGAAATGCTGTTCCGCGTGAAGGTGGTGTCCGAGTCCGAATTCCAGGCTCACCTGACCCAGCTGCGCCAGGACGGCAACACGGGCCTGCTCGGCGAAGAGTACGACCGCAACCCGAACCTGAACGAAACAAAGTAAGGGGAGCGACGTGGCTACTTACACACCATCCGCACCTGTCGGGACCCTTGATGCTCCCGTAGTTCCTAAGTCCAAGGGACGCGTTGTCGTCAACTGGATCACCTCCACCGACCACAAGACCATCGGGTACATGTACCTGATCGCGTCGTTTATCTTCTTCTGCTTCGGCGGTGTGATGGCCCTGCTCATCCGCGCCGAGCTGTTCGAACCCGGCATGCAGATCCTGCAGACCAAGGAACAGTACAACCAGCTGTTCACCATGCACGGCACGGTCATGCTGCTGATGTTCGCCACCCCGCTGTTCGCAGGGTTCGCGAACGTCATCATGCCCCTGCAGATCGGTGCGCCTGACGTCGCCTTCCCGCGGCTGAATGCCCTGGCGTTCTGGTTCTTCCTGTTCGGTTCGACCATCGCGGTGTCCGGCTTCATCACCCCGCAGGGTGCGGCGTCGTTCGGCTGGTTCGCCTACGCACCGCTGTCCAACACCACGTTCAGCCCGGGCATCGGCGGTGACCTGTGGGTCTTCGGCCTGGCGCTCTCCGGCTTCGGCACCATCCTGGGCGCGGTCAACTTCATCACCACCATCATCTGCATGCGCGCCCCCGGCATGACCATGTGGCGCATGCCGATCTTCACCTGGAACACGCTGGTGACGGCGATCCTCGTGCTGATGGCCTTCCCGCCGCTGGCCGCCGCGCTGTTCGCCCTCGGAGCCGACCGCCGCTTCGGCGCCCACATCTTCGATCCGGAAAACGGCGGCTCTGGCAGCACCTGTTCTGGTTCTTCGGCCACCCCGAGGTCTACATCATCGCGCTGCCGTTCTTCGGCATCGTCTCGGAGATCTTCCCGGTCTTCAGCCGCAAGCCGATCTTCGGCTACAAGGGCCTGGTGTACGCCACCATCGCGATCGCCGCACTGTCCGTGACCGTGTGGGCGCATCACATGTACGTCACCGGCTCGGTGCTGCTGCCGTTCTTCTCGTTCATGACCATGCTCATCGCGGTACCCACGGGTGTGAAGTTCTTCAACTGGATCGGCACCATGTGGCGCGGTTCAATCACGTTCGAGACTCCCATGCTGTGGAGCATCGGCTTCCTCATCACGTTCCTCTTCGGCGGCCTGACCGGCATCATCCTGGCCTCCCCGCCGCTGGACTTCCACGTCTCCGACTCCTACTTCGTGGTGGCGCACTTCCACTACGTGGTGTTCGGCACCGTGGTGTTCGCGATGTTCGCCGGCTTCTACTTCTGGTGGCCGAAGTGGACGGGCAAGATGCTCAACGAGCGCCTCGGCAAGATCCACTTCTGGCTCCTGTTCCTGGGCTTCCACGGCACCTTCCTGATCCAGCACTGGCTCGGCGTTGAAGGCATGCCCCGCCGCTACGCGGACTATCTGGTGGAGGACAACTTCACCTGGATGAACCAGTTCTCCACCATCTCCTCGTTCGTTCTCGGTGCGTCGCTGATCCCGTTCTTCTGGAACGTGTACATCACCTCGCGGAGTACGGAAAAGGTCCAGGTGGACGATCCCTGGGGCTTCGGTGCATCGCTGGAATGGGCAACCTCCTGCCCGCCGCCGCGCCACAACTTCACGTCCCTGCCCCGCATCCGCTCGGAGCGTCCTGCCCTGGACCTGCACCACCCCGAGCTGTCACAGTCACACACCGTTGAGTCACCGGCACCGGCAGCAGCTGTGCTCGGCAACGCCGATCAGAAGGACACCGCGCAGTGAAGATCGAATCATGGATTTTTGGAGCAGGAGTCTTCTTCTTCGTCCCTGTCTCAATGATTTACGGCTTCCTGACCCACTGGAATGAGTGGGTCGGCATCCTGGGCATCCTCCTCGTGGGCGGCCTGGCCGGAATGATCGGCGCCTACCTCGGATTCACCGGCAAGCGTGTCGGCATGCGTCCCGAGGACCGTAACGACGCTGAGATCCACGAGGGCGCCGGCGAGCAGGGCCACTTCAGCCCTTGGAGCTGGTGGCCGCTGGTGCTGGGCCTGTCCTGTGCAACCGGCTTCCTCGGTCTTGCGATGGGCTTCTGGCTCGTCTTCATCGCAGCTGGCATGGCCCTTGTGGCCCTCATCGGCTGGGTCTACGAGTACAGCCGCGGAGATGGGCCCCACCATTTGGTGGGGCCCGCCGTCGTTGTTCTTGTTGTTGACCGCGGCAATGGCCGCCTCCGGTTAGTGTCAGCCCGCCTTCTGGGACGCCAGCAGCTCTGCCAGGCCCAACAACGCCGACTCCGCCTCCACAACGCTGCGGCCGGCCGGTAGGGCCGACTCGGTGACGCCGAGCTCCACCTCGCAGCCGCAGTTAAAGTCGGCGGTCATGACCTCGAGCAGCGAACGGGCGTCGACAGCGTCAATGCCGTCTTTGCGGATGGTCACCGGCAGCCCGGTCTCCGTCACGGCACGCACAAAGACCGCTGCCGGGCGGGCGTGCAGGCCAATGGCGGCTGTGACGATGGCCTTACGAACTGGCAAATGGACTCCTCTTCCTGGACGGAACGACGCCGTCGTCTTTCGTGTTTGACGTTAAGAATATCGGGCCGGCACGGCCGCCGCGGACGTTCAGCCGCGTGGTCTAGACCTGACGGGTGAATGGCCTACCCTTGAATTGTGAACATGCATTCCAGGAGCACTTGCTGTGGCCGCTAATGCCTCCGGCATTGCCGGCGAGATCGACAGGAAAAGCGGAACCCCGATCTACGTCCAGCTTCGCGAGATCCTCAGGACGTACATCGCTACCTCGTGCCCGCCCGGCTCCGGCCTCCCGTCGGAGCGTGACCTGGCGGAGCGATTCGGGCTGGCGCGGATGACCGTCCGGCAAGCCATCGATGCTCTCGTGGGTGAGGAGGTGATCGAACGTGTGGTCGGGCTGGGCACGTTTGTACGCAAGCCCAAACTGGATCTCCAGGTCAAGCTCACCTCCTACAGCGAGGAAATGCAGCGCCGCGGAATGGTGCCGGCGGCCAAAGTACTCAGCTTTGAGCAGATCGCCGCAAGCGCCTTCCTCGCGCGCGAACTCCAGCTGGAGGAGGGAACACCCCTGGTCCGCTTCCGGCGCCTCCTGCTGGCCGATAACGAGCCAATGAGCGTGGATGAGAACTTCATCCCGGCGCACCGCGTTCCGGGCCTGCTCGACGGCGAGCCGCCCACCTCGCTGTACAACGTCCTGAGCGAACAGTTCGGCCTCGTCATGGAATGGGGCGAGGACATGATCGAGGCGACGGCCGCATCGCCCTCCACTGCAAGGCTGCTGAACGTTGAAATAGGGTCGCCGCTGCTAAAGATCCAGCGGCACGCATTTGTGGCCCGCGCAATGGTTGACTATTCCGTCTCCTACTACCGTGCCGACCGCTATAAGCTCTGGGTGCCATTGCAGCGGCCCGGCATCCGGCCCGCGCGAAACTACGCCTCGGGCTATCGCCACCAGTAGCCGGACCGGTCGGGGAGGATTCCGCCGGGGCCCGCCGGAGGAGCATTGAATGAGACGCAGAAAGGCCCGGTCCAAGCGGACCGGGCCTTTCTGTGTGCTGACCGTGACTAGCAGGTAGTCCTAGTGGCTGAGCGTCTTCTGCGCCTCGCCGGCTTCCACTGCCTCGTGGTGGCCGTGGCCGGCCTCGAGCTCAGCGGGACTTGCCGGAGCAACTCTGTCCTCGAAGAACCACTGGGACAGCTTCGCCCGCCGGTTCTCCTTGCGGGTGACGACGCCATGTTCGTTCGGCACGGCCGGAAGGGGAACAGGGGACTCGAAGCCGACAAGCTTGTAGCGCTTGTACTCGCTGAGCGGGGCGTGGACTTCGATGAACTCGCCGTGCGGCAGGCGCACGATGCGGCCGGTCTCGCGGCCGTGGAGGGCAATCTCGCGGTCCTTGCGCTGCAGGGCCAGGGCGACGCGCTTCGTGACGACGAAGGCGATGATCGGGCCGAGGAAGAACAGTGCGCGCAGCCAGTAGGTGACGTCGTTCAGTGCCACGTGGAAGTGCGTAGCGATAAGGTCCGAGCCGGCGGCTGCCCACATGACGCAGTACCAGGTGAAGCCCGCTACACCGATAGCAGTACGCGTCGGCGCATTGCGCGGACGGTCCAGCACGTGGTGCTCGCGGTCGTCCTTCGTAACCCAACGTTCGATCCACGGGTAGGTGAACAGCACGGTGAAGATGATGCCGGCCGGCACGAGCGCCGGCAGCAGGACGTTCAGCGTCAGCACGTGGCCGAAGATCACGTACTCGAAGTGGAAGTTACCGATGACACCCGGCATCAGGCGCAAGGCACCGTCAACGAAGCCGATGTACCAGTCAGGCTGGGTGCCTGCGGACACCGGGGAGGGATCGTAGGGGCCATAGTTCCAGATCGGGTTGATGGTGAAAAACCCGGCCATGAGGGCGATCACGCCGAAGACGATGAAGAAGAATCCACCGGCCTTGGCTGCGTAGACCGGGCCGAGAGGGTAGCCGACGACGTTGCCGTCGTTGCGTCCCGGGCCGGGGTACTGGGTGTGCTTGTGGACGACCACCATGAACAGGTGAAGGACGATCATCAGCAGGATCAGGGCCGGCACCAGCAGGATGTGCAGCGTGTACAGGCGGCCGATGATCATCGTGCCGGGGAACTCGCCGCCGAAGAGGAAGAACGAGATGTACGTGCCGATTACCGGAATGGATTTGATGACGCCGTCGATGATGCGCAGGCCGTTGCCGGAGAGCAGGTCATCGGGGAGTGAATAACCGGTGAATCCTTCAGCCATGGCCAGGATCAGCAGGACCCCGCCGACAACCCAGTTCATTTCGCGGGGTTTGCGGAAGGCACCCGTGAAGAAGACACGAAGCATGTGAACACCGAGGGACGCCACGAAGAGCAGAGCTGCCCAGTGGTGGACCTGGCGCATGAACAGTCCGCCACGGACGTCAAAGGAGATGTCCAGGGATGAGCTGAACGCGACCGACATTTCGACGTTCTTCAGTGGCGTGTACGAGCCCGTGTAGTGGGTTTCCGCCATGGACGGATCAAAGAAGAACGTCAGGAACGTGCCGGACAGCAGGAGGATGACGAAGGAGTACAGCGCCACTTCGCCGAACATGAAGGACCAGTGGTCAGGAAAGACCTTGCGGCCAAATTCGCGGAGGATGCCGGAACCGCCAACGCGCTGGTCGACGAAATCGGTAATGCGGCCGCCTTTAGTTTTGGCGGCGAAGGCGGGGGCTTCAGCTGTTGATGTTGCGCTCATGCTCATCACGCTCCCAGTAGCTCGGTCCGACAGGTTCGTTGAAGTCGCTCGTGGCGACCAGGTATCCCTCATCATCGACTGCGATGGGCAGCTGGGGGAGGGGACGGCTGGCCGGGCCAAAGATAACCTTGCATTCCTTGGTGAGGTCGAAGGTCGACTGGTGGCACGGGCACAGCAGATGGTGCGTCTGCTGCTCATACAGGGCAACGGGGCATCCGACGTGGGTGCAGATCTTGGAGTACGCGACGATGCCGTTGTAGCCCCAGTTCTCCCGGCCGGGAGACGGGTTGAGCGAGGCCGGATCGAGGCGCATGAGCAGAACGACGGCCTTGGCCTTCTCGTTCAGCTTGCCTTCGTGGAGTTCGTTCAGCCCTTCCGGGATGACGTGGAAAGCAGAACCGATGGTGACGTCCGACGCCTTGATCGGCGTTCCGTCGGGGTCGCGGGTCAGGCGCTTGAGCTTGCCCTCCTGCGGGGCCCACATGGTGTGCGACAGCTTGTCATCAGGCCGGGGACCAAGGTCGCCGAATACTGCCAGGGCCGGGAGCGGCGCCAGCGCCACGGCGCCGAGCAGGGTGTTCCGGATGAGGGGACGGCGCTTGATGCCCGTTTCCTCGACGATGTCGTCAACGATGCGTACCGCTGCCTGGCGGTCGTCTTCCTCGCGGATTGCGTGACGTTCCTCGGATACTTCGTGGTCCGGCATAAGGGCCTTGGCCCAGTGCACAATGCCTGTACCGATGCCGAGCATGGCGAAGGCCGTACCCACGCCCAGGAGCGCGTTCTGCAGCCTGATCGTAGCGATCGTTGAGTCATCGCCCAGGTCAATAGCGAAGTACGCCACCAGGAAGATCACGGTGCCAACGACCGACGTGCCGAACAGAATGGCTACCTGCCGTTCTGCTCGCTTTGCGGCCTTCGGGTCCGTGTCAGCCAGGCGCAAACGGTGCGGGGGAATTCCAGGATCCTGGAACTTCTCCACCTCATTCTGACCAGCCGTAGCTACGGTGCCCGAGTGGTTCGGACTGCCGTCACTATGGTTGCCCATGATTCGCCTCATCCTTCTCTCGTCTCGGCGTTGCCGAGTTAATGTTCAATTTCAAACCTGCTGAACGGTCAGCAGGACATTCTTGTTGTGTTCTGCGCGTGCTAGGACGTGCGGGAGGTCAGCCAGATGGTGAAGGCGATAATGACGCCGAGGCCCGCGATCCAGACGAACAGGCCTTCCGATACAGGGCCGATGGCACCAAGGTCGGCGCCGCCGGGCGAGCCGTTGGCCTCGATCTGCTTGAGGAACGTAATGACGTCCCGCTTGCCCTCCGGAGAGATGTTCGCGTCATTGAAGACCGGCATGTTCTGCGGTCCGGTGACCATTGCTTCGTAAATGTGCTTGCCCGAAACATCGGCGAGGGCCGGAGCGAACTTACCGCGGGTCAGGGCGCCGCCCGCTGCAGCAGCGTTGTGGCACATCGCGCAGTTCGTGCGGAACAGCTCGCCGCCCTTGGCGGCGTCACCCTTCTCGTCGAGGACACCGGCTTCAGGGATGGAGGGCCCGGGGCCGAGGGAGGCGACGTAGGCGGCCAGCTGGTGGGTCTGCTGGTCATTGAACTGAGCCGGCTTCTTGTAAGCCTGAGGTCCGTTCATCTGCATGGGCATGCGGCCGGTGCCTACCTGGAAGTCAACGGCAGCAGCGCCGACACCTACCAGGGACGGACCGTCCTTAGTTCCGCTGGCACCCATGCCGTGGCAGGTGGCGCAGTTGGCGGCGAAGAGCTTTCCGCCTTCCTCTGTGTCAGTGGCGCTGAACTCGGCGGTGCTGGCTTTTGCCTGGTTGACGGTGGTGGCAACGGCGTACAGCCCACCAGTGAGGAGGAGTCCCATCAACAAGAGCGCAATGGCTGCCAGTGGGTGACGTCGCTTCTGCGAGAGTGCCTTCACGTGGTGGTTCCTTTATTCGATCGTGCGTCGGCTCCGGGAGCCGCTTCTTGAAATTCTGTCTCTTGTGGAAAAAGAGCCAAGTCCTGGCTACTGGAGGACATAGATGACCAGGAAGAGGCCAATCCAGACGACGTCCACAAAGTGCCAGTAGTACGAGGTGACAATCGCCGACGTCGCCTCGAAGTGACCGAACTTCTTCGCAGCGAAGGAGCGGCCCATGATGAGGAGGAACGCGATCAGGCCGCCGATGACGTGCAGGCCGTGGAAGCCGGTGGTCATGTAGAAGGCGGAACCGTAAGCGTTGGTCGAAAGGGTCACGTGCTCGGAAACGAGCATGGCGTATTCCGTCGACTGGCCGGCCACGAAGAACGAGCCCATGAGGAACGTCAGGGTGAACCACTCGTTCATGCCCCAGCGGGTGAACTGCAGCGGACCGCCGCTGCGTCGCGGCTGGAGCCTTTCGGCGGCAAAAACGCCCATCTGGCAAGTGAATGAACTTGCCACGAGGACGATCGTGTTGACGAGCGCAAAGGGGAAGTTGAGCTTTGCTGTCTCTTCGGCCCACATCTGTCCGGACGTAGACCGGAGGGTGAAGTACATGGCGAAGAGGCCGGCGAAGAACATCAACTCGCTGGACAGCCAGACTACGGTTCCAACAGAAACCATATTGGGGCGGTTCAGCGTGGGGTGCGCCGGGGTACTGGGGGCATGGGTCGCAGATGTCACATAGACATTATGTCTGTAAAACTCCGTCCTGCCCAACGCAAACCGTCTTTTGCGGAGACTTTTTCTACAAAGACGCGAAATCGCGCGGAAAAGTTCCCGGCACCGTTCACATTGGTTTTCTGAACGCGCACCTCGATAGCATCAGGAGGTGACTTCTCAGGCATCGGCACTGGCGGCAGGCAACACCTGGCCGCGGCTCATCTCCGCACTTATGGACGGTAAAGACCTGACTGCGGACAACACCGCATGGGCCATGGACACCATCATGTCCGGGGAGGCGACGCCCGCCCAGATCGCCGGCTTCCTTGTTGCGCTGCGCGCCAAGGGGGAGACCGTGGAGGAGCTCGCCGGCCTCGTCGACGCCATGGTTGCCCACGCGAAGCCCATTGACATTGCGGGCGAGAAGCTCGACATCGTGGGCACCGGCGGGGACCAGCTGAACACAGTTAACATCTCCACCATGGCCGCACTCGTTTGCGCCGGAGCCGGCGCAAGAGTGGTCAAGCACGGAAACCGTGCCGCGTCGTCGTCGTCGGGTTCTGCTGATGTTCTCGAGGCCCTCGGAGTGCGGCTGGACCTTTCCATCCCTGATGTTGCCCGCAACGCGGAAGAGGCGGGCATTACGTTCTGCTTTGCCCAGGTGTTCCATCCGTCGTTCCGCCACACCGCCGTGCCCCGCCGGGAGCTCGCCATACCCACGGCCTTTAACTTCCTTGGGCCCCTGACCAACCCGGCCGGGGTCCAGGCCTCCGCCGTCGGGGTGGCCAACGCGCGCATGGCGCCCCTGGTGGCTGGCGTGCTGGCCCGGCGGGGAAGCCGCGGCCTGGTATTTCGCGGCAGCGACGGCCTGGATGAACTGACCACCACCGGCCCGTCCACTGTGTGGGAGATCCGCAACGGTGAAGTGACCGAACAGCAGTTTTCGCCGCAGGACCTTGGCATCCGTCCCGCAACCGTGGAGGAACTTCGCGGCGGTGACGCCCAAGCCAATGCCGCCGTCGTCCGCGACGTCCTGGCCGGCGTGGCCGGCCCCGTCCGCGACGCCGTCTTGCTGAATGCCGCGGCAGGGCTCGTTGCCTACGATCTTGACGCCACCGGACCGCTGACGGAGCGCATGCGCCTGGCGCTCGGACGTGCCGCAGAATCGATTGATTCCGGCGCCGCTGCCGCCGTCCTGGGCAAGTGGGTCAGCCTGACACAGGCGTAAAGCAGAAGGAGGATGGCCCGGCACCAACGTGCCGGGCCATCCTCCTTCGAGCGTTAGCTACTCGAAGCCCAGTGCAAATGCGGCGTCGAGGTCATGCTGCGAATATGCGCGGAAGGCTATATGCGTGGTGGTGTGCACCACAGCGGGCACCTTGGACAGTTTGTCAGCGATCACGTCTGCAAGGTCTTCATGCTGCGCCACGCGGGCCACGGCGATCAGGTCCCATTCCCCGGTGACGGAGTAAACCTCGCTGATGCCCTGTATGGCGGAAATCTCCTCGGCCGTCTCCGGTATTCGAGAGGCGTCGGTCTTGATCAGGACAAATGCGGTGATCACTATGAACCCTTCCGGATCAGTTGTGCCGTGACGGTGCCCGGCTCGTGTGCGCTGTGGTGCCAGCCTAGTACATCAGCCTCGCTGCCGGGATCGCCGCAGCCGGAGCAGGCCAGTGACCAGAAGACGGTAGCCGAGGAGGAAAACGGCGAGGCTCAGGAGCGCCACAATGATAAACGGCAACACCACTGCCTGCCCCGTCAATGCGCGGATGACCATCCCGATGCCCACGGCGCCAAGCCATACCGCAACGCCGGCCGGCCACACCGCCAGGGGGCGGTGCCACACGCGCAGCAGGAGCCAGGCAGCGGCCGCGCCGGCCAGGAACGGCCAGGCGGTAAGCAGGACCCCGGCCACGGATTCCCCCCGGGAATGGGCGTCCCGGCCTATGGCGGCGAACGTCAGGATGAGCGCGGTGTCCGCGGCCGCCGCGGCGGCAATGAGTCGGGGAGCGGACCGCTGGGTCGCGGTTTCTTCTGTGGAACGCATGCCTCCGAGCCTATCGGTTCTGAGGCAATCTGTTCCGGGTCTGTCCGGTCCGGGCACGGTGTTGCCCCGGCCGGGAAAATCGCCGACGATGGCTCGACGGACAGTGCAACATCCCGCGAAGGAGGACCATTGAGACTCATTCAGGTCGCACAGCGCGCCGAGAACCTCGACCGGGCGGCGGAGTTCTATTCGGTCCTGCTTGGGACCCGGCCGCAGGCCGTGTTTGATCCGCCGGGACTGCTTTTCTTCGATCTCGACGGCGTCCGCCTCCTGCTCGAGAGGGGAGCTCCGGCGTCGCTGATCTACCTGGCCGTCCCGGATGTCAGGCGGCTTATGGAGGAACTGGAAGCCGGGGGAGTCGAGGTGGTCGCCGCACCCCAGGTGATCTTCCGCCACGAGGATTCGAAGCTGGGCCCCGCCGGGACCGACGAATGGATGGGTTTCATCAGGGACAGCGAAGGCAACACTGTGGGACTGGTCAGCCAGCTGCCGGGCGGCGGGCCGCCCGTCTAGGACGACTGTCAGGGCGGCCTTGCTGGTGGCAAGAATGATGATTGCGAACCAGGCCATTCCTTCGACGTTGTGAACCAGCGGCAGCAGGATTCCCATCAGGAGCGGGGAAGCGTCCGGCGGCAGAAACTGCGGGATCATCGCCATGTAAAAGGCGCCCACCTTGGGGTTCACTTCCAGGCGCTGAACGGGGGGCCCGCGTTCTCATTCACCGCAGCGGTGTCATTCGTGATCGACTGCGCCTCACAGGATGAAGTGGACCGTTACTGGAACGCACTGACCGACGGCGGGACCGAGAGCCAGTGCGGGTGGCTCAAGGACAGGTACGGGGGTCTCGTGGCAGATCGTGCCGTCGGTGCTCGGCCAGCTCATCGGCGGGCCGGATCCGGCAGGATCCCAGCGCGCTGTCCAGGCCATGCTGGGCACGCGGAAGCTTGACATCGCCGAACTTCAAAAAGCGTACGACGGCGACTAGTCACGTCATGTTGTCCGCGACACAATTGAAATCACTGCGCTGAGGAAAACAGGTAGTGCGGCTGCCGACGCGGCAACGATGATGCCTGCTCCCACCCAGGCAGGTGTGTGCGCCCTCCCGCGCGTGCCCGGTGAGAACGCCGGGAAGATCGTCATCCAGGTCAGCAGCGCCAGTGCGCCCAACCCCACGGCGAGCGCTGCAGGCGGGAAGAGCACGAATCCAGTGAGCAGTGGAACGTAGTATTTGGCTGTCCTGTCGGCCCACAGGGGTAGCCGCTCACTCCACCAGCCAGCCGCTGCGGCGGCGACGGCGCCGTGCAGGATCGACAGGCCGGTGAACAGAACGATTGCGAGCCACCCGGGTCCCACAATGTTGAAGTCAATGTTGTCTGCCCGCAGGGGATCGAGCAGGGCGCCCAGCCAGATGAGAACGAGTATCCCAAGCAAGGGTCCAGCCAGCCGGCCGGCCGGGAGCCAGCGGTGCAGGACAACGTACAGGATCGCGACGAGGTAACCCGCGGGCAGTCCGGCGAAGAGGAACAGGGCCAGAGACCCTTCAAGGGTCGGAAAGCCGACGTTGGCCTGGGCCTCCGTCAGCCGGCCCTGCGCCGAGTCCGGCGAGGTGAACGCAAGGACCCGCATGATCAGCCGGCCGCCGGGCCACGCGGCCAACAATGCGGAGGCAAGCGCCGCGAAGGTGGCGACGTTGGCCCACCAAAGATACGTCCGGAGCACAGCAATTTTGGCGTCCGATGGGTCCTCCCGTGCTCCTCGGACTGCGCCCGGCGACGGGCCTGCAGAGCCAAGCGGGAGAGAAGGAGCGGCGGGGACGCCGGCAGGGGCGGCCGCGGGACTTTTAAGCGGATGGCCTCCCCACCTGATGACTGTGAGGAGACCGAGCAACAGCAAGACGGTGCACCCGATCACTATTGCGAGGGCCATTTCCAATCACCACCGGGGTAGGGATGTGACCATTGTGCTCCCGGGAGCCCGCCTTCGCCATCCCTAGCCGGCTTCGATGACTCCCTTGAGGTTCGTGAGCTGGGCGACTTCGGATTCCATGGTTTTGGTGACAAGGGAGTCCAGGACTCTCATCACAAGCGGAAGCTTGAGATCAAGGCTGAAGCGGACCGTGGTGCTTCCATCATGTTCCGTTAGCTGGTAGCGGCCCGCGGGACGGGCAGGTCCGGCCACTACCTGGAACCCCAGGAGGCGGCCCGGTTCGGCGTCGGTGATCTCGTAGTCTCCCTGCAAGGGCCGCCCTTTGGGACCCGTCAGCGTTTGGCTGTAGACGGCTCCGGGTTCTCCGGCGGCGCCGCTCTTGAGCGCAATTTTTTGGACGCCCGGCCGCCACTTCGGGTTGTTGAGCCCGTCCGCGAGGAAAGCATAGACCTCCCCGGCGGGTCGGTTGATGGTGATGTCGTTCTCGGCGTGCGCCATGTAGTTCCTTTCGGGTCAGGCACTTCTCGGGTCAGGCACTTCGATCATGGGACTTCGACCAGACCGTAAGGCTACAGCCTCCGTGCAGGCTCGGCGCTCCTCGGAGCCAGCGTCAGGGACGCGACGCGTTCCAGCCTGGGGTGCAGGTGGTCGCCGTCGTCCACCACGCCTGTCTCCCACCAAAGGTTCAGCCCCTCCGGCGCCACCTCGAGGCAGGCCAGGCTGTTGTAGAACCACAGGCCCTTGAGTCCGGACCAGCGGAATGGCGGGTCCGGAACGTGCGCCGAATGCGCGGCCAGGGAACCTACCGGCGTGGCCAGGCCGTAGGACATGACGGCCGCGAAGGACCTCATTATCCGGGGCAGCGGGTTGCGGATGGGGGAGCAGACTGCCTGCACGATCCGGCTGCCCGCAGCACGCTCCACCTCCGAAACGTAGGAGTAGTGGACGTCACCGGAGAGGAATGCGATTACTTCAGGCGCGGGGCCGCGTTTGCCGTCGGCGACCTCGGCCACCATGTCCGCGACCTTCCGGAAGCTCTTCTGGAACGCAGCCCAGTGTTCTAGGTCCAATGCCTGGCGCAGCTTCTCGCCGGCCCGGGCAGCCAGTTTCCCCCATGCGCCTTCGGAAACGGCCTCATTCCAGGACTCCACATAGTGCAGGCCCATCGGCAACAGGAACGGCAGCGACGTCGCCACCAGCAGGTGGCGGAAACCGCCACGCATCCGGTTATCGAGCCAGGTCATTTCCGCCTCGTCAATCAGGGCGCGGTCTTCAGGGGCCAGGCTCCGGGCGGCGCGGGAGTCCACCACTATCAGTCGCGTGTCCCCGAAATCCCGGCAGAAGCTCCACCGGTAGGATGTCGGATCCTGGTTGGCCCGTTCGGCGAAGCTGTCCAGCTCTACGGTCACGTCGAGCTCAGCCTCGCCGGCGTGCCCGGCGATCTGCTGCCAGACAGCATCCTCAGTCCGCTGCTGCGGCGACAGGTTCCCCAGATGCTGGTAGACCCAGTACGAGGCCAGCCCCGCGACAATCCGCTCATGCCACCACGAGGTGGCTTCCATCCTCTTCCTCCAGCTCCTTGAGGCGTTCCAGTCGTCGCGGATGTCGTGGTCGTCAAAGATCATGGCGCTGGGAAGCGTGGACAGCAGCCACCTGTTTGCCGGGTCCGACCAGGCCAGATAGTAGAGGTGGGAGTATTCCTCGTAGTCCTTGAGCTCCTTGCCCGGAGGAGCCTCGATGTCCCGGCGGGCGCGGATGAATTGCTGCATCTGCTCGCTGGTCAGGTCGGCGTACACTTGGTCGCCGAGGAAGGCCACCAGGTCCGGCCACGACCGGCCACTGCCGGTGGCCATGCCTAGCGCGTAAGCACGGAGCGAGTCGACGCCGTGGGACCGGTTGCCGGATGCGTCGTGCGGGACACTGGTGCGGCAGGAGCCATAGGCCATCCGAAGCGGCTTGCCGGGTTTCAGTGTCGCGATGACCGGCGGCGGGAACCCGGACAGGGGTTCGGGCCAGACCTGGGTCCCGTTGGCTTCGAGGGTGTAGGGCGTGACCGTTCCTGCCGGCAGTCCGTCCACGGCCACCAGCGCGTAGTGGTGGCCGTGCACAGCGAAGGTGCGGGCCTCCCATTCCCTGCCCCCGGCACGGACCGCGACCCGGGCGGCTTCCTGGGTCTCCACCCAGATACTCGCCGAGGTTTCATCCACGTACCGCATCATCGGGCCGAGCACCAGGAGCGAGGTCGTCATGGTTCCGTTGTACCTGCTGGTGCCAGGAGCGGCCATGGCTCGGCGGCAAAGCCGACTCCTGCTCGGGAATTTGTGGATGTGCCGCGCGGGTGGTGTGGCCAGATGCCCAACCTCACCATTAGACTCGCCGCAGCAGCCGATGCGGACGACGTCTGGAGTCTCGTTCAGGATTTCGCCCCGACATTCCGGCCGGAGCGGGAAGCCTTTGACCGAACATTCCAGTCGCTCGTCGAGGCGTCCCAGGTGCTCGTCCTCGTAGCCGAACAGAGTGACGGATCCGTTGTCGGCTATCTCATAGGCCATTGTCGCGCCACGTTTCTTGCCAGCGGCCGTGTTGCCTGGGTCGAGGAGGTTATGGTCCACGAGCGAGAACGCCGGAATGGACTGGGCCGGGCCTTGATGCTTGAAGTCGAGTCATGGGCTGAATCGCAAGGCGCTGCCTATGTGTCGTTGGCGAGTCGTCGTGCCGGTGATTTCTATCGTGGCCTCGCGTACGAGGACGCCGCGACCTTCTTTAAGAAGGCCCTCAATTCGCAGTGAGGCACTCGTACAGGCGTCGGATGGCCCTCAGAGTCGCAATGTTCGGCGCCGTCCCAGCGCTGGCTGATCTAGATAGTGAGCTGGATTAGTCCAGCATTGGTGGGACGGAAACCGCACGCATCGAAGTAGAAGCTTTTCAACTGATCTTCGAAGTCAACGTGAAGCCATTGGCAGCCTGCTTTCCTGGAGTGCTCCGTTGCAACGGCCACGAGTATCTTTCCGATGCCCTGCCGGCGCGCCCGATGTGCCACCAAAGTGTCTTCGATAAATGCATGCACCCGACCGTCCCAGATCACGTTGACGAAGCCTACGAGCCCCTGGCCGTCGCGTGCTGTGACCCACCCCAGGCTGAGGCGCGAGAGCAGATCAGCCCAATCGTCATCAAAATAGGCATGATTGAAGCCTTCGGCGTGCAATTGATTGATTTCTTCGTTCCGAAACGCTCCGCGCCATTCCCAAGTGATCGTCATGCTGAACAGCATTGCAGATTGGACCCCTGCCAACGGAGGGGGCAGTAGGTTACTCGGATGATGAACGCCGGATGCATCCCGGCCGGGACCAATCACCGGCGCAGGCATAGGGCCCATCGGAGTCACGAAAGTTGTCTCGGCTGTGAAACGGGGGCCACGACGCTGTGGCGCCCCCGACAACTATAGGCGAAATGTGACTCATGCAACACCCGGCGACGAGACTCACCAATAGTGCTCGCGAAACGGGGTGCATGCCTCATTTGAGAAACGCTCGCGAAATCACGGGCCGCTACGGGCACGGCGGTGACGATGAGGGATGG
>NZ_LMSB01000001.1 GCF_001428005.1 Arthrobacter sp. Soil736 | reverse complement strand
GGCGTGAAGCAGGGCTTCATCAAAGAGAACCTGGGCAGCACGAAGCTGTCCACGCAGGTGTTCAACGCCGGCCCCGCGGCGATCGAGGCGCTGAACGCCGGCGCGATCGATGCCACCTACATCGGCCCGAACCCGGCCATCAACTCGTTCGTCAAGAGCAAGGGCGAGTCCGTCAGCATCATCGCCGGCGCCGCCTCGGGCGGGGCTCAGCTGGTGGTCAAGCCGGAGATCAAGACGGCCGCGGACCTGAAGGGCAAGACCCTGGCCTCCCCGCAGCTGGGCGGCACCCAGGACGTGGCGCTGCGCGCCTGGCTGGGCAAGCAGGGCTACAAGACCAACACCGACGGCGGCGGKGACGTSGCGATCAACCCCACCGAGAACGCCCAGACGCTGAARCTGTTCCAGGACGGCAAGCTCGACGGCGCGTGGCTGCCGGAGCCGTGGGCCTCCCGGCTGGTGCTCCAGGCCGGCGCGAAGGTCCTGGTGGACGAGAAGGACCTGTGGGACGGNAAGCTCGACGGCGCGTGGCTGCCGGAGCCGTGGGCCTCCCGGCTGGTGCTCCAGGCCGGCGCGAAGGTCCTGGTGGACGAGAAGGACCTGTGGGACGGCTCCCTGACCGGGAAGCCGGGCGAGTTCCCCACCACCATCCTGATCGTGAACAAGAAGTTCGCCGCCGAACACCCGGAAACCGTCGAAGGGCTGCTCAAGGGCCACGTCGAAGCGGTGAAGTGGCTCAACGACACCCCCGCCGCCCAGAAGGCCACCGAGGTGAACGCCGCCCTCAAGGACGCAGCCGGCAAGGCCCTGCCGCAGGACGTCATCGACCGCTCGCTGAAGAACATCGTGTTCACCGTTGACCCGCTGGCCGGAACCTTCACCAAGCTCCTGCAGGACGGCGTGGACGCCGGCACCAAGTTCATTCTCGAACGCATCGGAAGTCCTGATGTGCCGCGCCGCCTTCATCTGGTATCNCCGCAGGACGTCATCGACCGCTCGCTGAAGAACATCGTGTTCACCGTTGACCCGCTGGCCGGAACCTTCACCAAGCTCCTGCAGGACGGCGTGGACGCAGGCACCACCAAAAAGGCCGACATCAACGGCATCTTCGACCTCACCACGCTGAACACGGTCACCGGGCAGAAGACATCCGCGGCCGGTCTCGGCAACGACTGATCCGCGCACTCAACAATCCACCAAGCAGCAATAGGTCCGGCGGGAAGATTCCCGCCGGACCTATTGTGTGGCCGGACTTTTTGTGTGGCCCGTCTTGTCCCGCGCGAGGCGCCTACAACGCCGTCGGGACTTCCTCGAAACGGTAGAGGTCGTCGGCGGACTTCAACGCATAGTGAAAGACCATGCCGCCGGGGCTCTCCTGGCTTCCGATGTATTCGGCCATCTCCCACGGCGCCTCAGCCACCGCACCGGCCCACGCGTGGGCTTCCTCCCAGTGAACGCTTGAGGCCCTGCGGTCGGGTTGAAGGTTCATGGCCACTGCCACGCCCACCGCAGCGGTCCCGTTTGCGGGAAGCCAGCGCGCGAAGCCGACGATCTCCACGGAAACGCCCGGAGTGACCAGGCACGGCCGGCGCGCCATGGTGGTGGCCGCTGCGTCCAGGCCTCCGGGGCCGATGTCCTGCCAGACCAGGGCGTGCACCTGGCTGCGGAAGAGATTCAGTTCCGCGCTGCATTGCGTCCGGATCCTGTGAACCAAAGCTGTAATCATGGCCCCCCGATTCAAGGAGGGCGCTGGGCCACCCCGTTGATGCTTGTGGACCCACACAACCACCCGGCTACATACTTCTCAATGCCCTGCGACACCGGCCGACTCAGGACGCAATATGGGTTAACGTGGCGCCGTGCAGCGTAAGGAACCGCCTAGACGTGCATCCGGGCCACGAAGCGGAACCTGTCGCCCCTGAAGACCGATTCGGTCCACTCAACGGGGCGGCCTTCGGGGTCGAACCCGAGCCGGTGCACCAGCAGCATGGGCGCCCCCATTTCCACGTCCAGCAGCCGGACCTCCTCAGGGCCGGCGAGCTTGGTCTCCACCGTGTCCTCGACTTCACTGATGCGGATTCCGTAGTCCTCGCGCAGGGCCGAGTACAGCGATCCCCGGACCTCCACGTTGCCAGCAAGATCCGGCAGCTCTCCGGCGAGGAAGGCCGTTTCGTGGGCGAGCGGTTCGCCGTTGACCAGCCTGATGCGCTCAACCCGGTGCACTCCGGCGCCCGGCTCCACGGCCAGCCGCTTGGCGGTCACGGTATCCGCCGGCACCTCGCTGATGTCCAGGATCCTGGCGGAGGCGGTCATCCCCTGGCTGGCCGCATCGTCCGTGAACGATGTGAGCTGGCGGACGTGCGTCACCTTCGGCGGGGCCACGAACGTGCCCCTCCCCTGCGTGCGGTCCAGCCGGCCCTCGGACACAAGTTCACCGATCGCCTGCCGCACCGTGGTGCGGGACGTGCCGTACTGCTCGGCGAGCGCCCGCTCCGTGGGAATCAGCGTTCCCGGGACCGCGTCCTCAATGAGGGTGAGGATCTGCTCCTTGAGTACGTAGTACTTGGGCAGCGCGGCAGCGGCGGGGGTCTCCATGGATCCGATACTACCTATTGACAGGAAAATTGGTCTACGCCAAAATAGGAGAAATTGGTTTATACCAATCGTCCCGGGACCTACTTCGGACGCACTCCCCATCACATTCCCCACGCACAAGGACCCAATGATGTCGTTCCTGCAAGACCTGCGCCAGACTCCGCGTCTTGGCCTTCTGGTCGGCGGCACCGCCGCGACCATCGGAATTATCTACGGCTACGATCTGTCGAATATTGCCGGCGCCCTGCTGTTCATCACCAAGGAGTTCCAGCTCTCCACCAGCCAACAGGAGCTGGTGACCACCGCCGTCGTCATTGGCGAAGTGCTCGGCGCCGTCCTGGGCGGCTGGCTCGCGAACAAGATCGGCCGGAAGGCCTGCATGGTGGGCGTCGCCGGAGCGTATGCCGCCTTCGCGGTGCTCAGCGCCCTTGCGGCCGACGTCCCCATGCTGCTCGTCGCCCGCCTCCTGCTCGGCCTCACCATCGGCATCTCGGTGGTTGTGGTGCCCGTCTTTGTGGCGGAATCGGCACCTCCGAAGGTGCGCGGCGCCTTGCTTGTCGCCTATCAGGTGGCCACCGTCATCGGCATCATCGTCGGATACCTCGCCGCCTACGCGCTGTCCGCATCCGAGAACTGGCGGCTGATGCTGGGACTGGCCGCAGTCCCCGCCGTCGCCGTCCTTGCCGTCACGCTCCGCCTCCCGGACACCGCCCGGTGGTACATGATGCGCGGGCGCAAGGAAGATGCCCGCCGCACGCTGTCCTCCATTGAACCGGACGCCGATGTGGACGCCGAACTGGCCGACATGCAGCGCGCCATCAGCGAGGAACGCGGCGGGGGCCTGCGGGAGATGCTGCGCTCCCCCTACCTCAAGGCGACCGTCTTCGTCGTCGGCCTCGGGTTCTTCATCCAGATCACGGGCATCAACGCCGTGGTGTACTACAGCCCGCGGATCTTCGAGGCGATGGGCTTCACCGGCAACGCCGCGCTGCTCCTGCTGCCCGCGCTGGTCCAGGCCGCTGCCCTGGTTGCCGTCTTCGTGTCGCTGTCGCTGGTGGACCGGGTGGGACGGCGTCCCATCCTGCTCGGCGGCATCGGCATGATGATTGCCGCCAACATCATCCTCGTCGCCGTCTTCATGGTGGGCCGCGACTTCGGCGGCGCCCTGACCGTGGTCGGGTTCCTCGGAGTCCTGCTCTTCACGGTGGGCTTCACCTTCGGCTTCGGCGCGCTGGTCTGGGTCTACGCCGGCGAATCCTTCCCGGCCCGGCTGCGTTCCCTGGGCGCCAGCGCCATGCTGACCTCCGACCTCGTGGCCAACGTGATTGTCGCGGCCTTCTTCCTGACCATGTTGCAGCGGCTGGGCGGCGCCGGCACCTTCGCCGTGTTCGGCGTGCTGGCCGTCGCCGGGTTCGTCTTTGTCCACCGCCTCGCCCCGGAAACCAAGGGCCGGAACCTCGAGGAAATCCGCCACTACTGGGAAAACGGCGCACGCTGGCCGGAAGCCACCGACAGCAAGCCGGCGGCCAAGTGATGCCCCGCGTGCTGGGCTTGGACCGTGTCCTGGGACTGGATATCGGCGGGTCCAAGACCCACGCCATCCTCGCCGACGAGGACGGCGCCAGCGTCGCCGAGTGCACGGCCGGCAGCGCAAACATCGCCTCCGTCGGGCACGAGGCAGCATCCTCGGCACTGGATGAGATTGCCGACCGGCTCGGCGCGGGAAACCGTGACGGCCACGGAATACGCACCGTCTTCGCCGGGGCCGCAGGGGCAGACACCCGCGACGGCAAGGACCGGCTGGCCGCCCTGCTGTCCCGCCGGTTCCCCGGTGCACGGATCCGCGTGGCCCACGACACCCGCATCATCCTCGCCGCCGGAGGGCTCGAGGCCGGCACGGTCCTCATCTCCGGCACCGGCTCCGCGGCCTGGGCACGGACCGGCGACGGCCGCGAGGCCAGGGCTGGCGGCTGGGGATACCTGCTGGGCGATGAGGGAAGCGGTTACGCGGTGGCCTGCAGTGCAGTCCGCAACGCCCTTTCCGAGCACGACGGCGGCCTGACCGCCGGGCCGCTGACGGCCCAGCTGCTGGAGCGGACCGGCACTGCTGAGCCCGCGGAGCTGCTGGACCTCTTCTACCGGAAGCCGGAGCGCCGGTACTGGGCCGGCCTGGCCGGAACGGTCTTCGCCCTCGCGGCCGGGGCGGACCGGGTCAGCACCGGGATCGTCGACGACGCCGGCCGGCACCTTGCCGCCCTCGCCGTCGCGGTCAACGGGAGGCTGGGCACCATCCCCGCGACCGGGTCCGCCGCTCCGCCGGTCCTGCTGGCCGGCGGGATGCTGGTCAACCAGCCGGCGCTGGCCGGCCGGGTCAGGGAGCTTCTGGGAGAACGCGGCCTGGCCGACGTGCGGGTGCTGGACCGCGCCCCCGCCTGGGGTGCCGTGAAACTGGCCCTCGACGACGCCACCGCGTCAGCCCAACAGCACCGCCCGGTCCCGGCCTGAGGGTCCGACTGCCACGCCAATCCCTCTCCGTCCGAAACACCCAACTCCAGACCCAAGCACCCAACCCCAAGCCCAAGCCCAAGCCCAAGCCCATTCGAGGAGAACGCATGACCCCGCCGAACACCACCCTGACCGCAGACGGCGCCGCCACCCGGCCTCCCGGAGTGCTGATGGCCGCCGAAATCCTCGAGCAGCCGCAGGCGCTGGCCCGGCAGCTCGACCACGGCCGCCCCGAGATCCGCCGCCTGGCCGCCGTCCTTCGGGACGCGGATATCCGGTACGTCCTCCTGGCGGCCAGGGGCACGAGTGACCACGCCGCCCTGTACGCGAAGTACCTCATCGAGACCGTTCTGGGCCTGCCGGCCGGGCTCGCGTCGCCGTCGAGCCTTACCGTGTACGGCGCGGAACCCAAGATGGACGGGGTCCTCTGGCTGGCCGTGAGCCAGTCGGGCGGATCCCCCGACCTGGTGGACTCCACCGCCGCGGCCGCCCGCGGCGGGGCGCTCACCGTTGCGGTAACCAATGCGCCGTCCTCGCCCCTGGCCGGCGCGGCCCGGCACCACCTGGACATCATGGCCGGGCCGGAGCGAGCCGTGGCAGCCACCAAGAGCTACACCTCCCAGCTGCTGGCGCTCTGGCTGCTCGTCGACGCCTGGGCCGGCGGGGACGGGACCGACGCGCTGGCGCTGCCCGGCCACGCGGCCGATGTTTTGGCCAGACCGGAGATACTGGAGGTGGCAGACCGCTACCGCTACGCGAACCACATCATCACCACCGGGCGCGGATTCTCATACCCCACCGCACGGGAGGCGGCGTTGAAACTGATGGAAACGTCCTATCTGGCCGCGCATGCCTTTTCCGGAGCCGATCTCCTGCACGGACCGTTCGCGATGATCGACGAGGACCGCCCCGTCATAGCCATCGCTTCCCAGGGAGCCGGCGGACGCGCCCTGCAGCCGGTGCTGGAGCGGCTGGCGGAGCGCGGGGCGGACGTCTGCCTGGTGGGCGACCCCGGGGCCGCCCGCCCGCAGAACCATGTGGTGCCCCTCCCGGCCGTCAGCGAGCAGCTCGCTCCGGTCCTTGAAATACTGCCCCTGCAACGTCTGGCCCACGCCATGGCCGCGGCCCGGCACCGGGATCCGGATGCGCCCCGGGGCCTGCGCAAAATCACGGAAACCTGGTGAGTCCAACGCTCATCTCCGCCGCCCGGGTCATCACGCCCGAGGCCGTCCTAGAGCCGGGCTGGGTGGAAGTCCGGTCAGGCCGGATCAGTGCCGTGGGCGGCGGGACACCTCCCCGCGAGCCTGACGCCAGCTATCCGGACGGGACACTGGCGCCCGGCTTCATCGACGCCCACATCCACGGCGGCGGCGGCTTCAGCTTCAATGACGCTGATCCCGCTGCCGCCGCGGTCAAGATCGCCGCAGTACACCGTGAGCACGGGACCACCACGCTGATGGCAAGCCTCGTCACTGCCTCCCTCGCGCACCTTGAGAGCGCGGTGGGGGCGCTGGCGGAACTGGTTGAGGATGGCGTGCTGGCCGGAATCCATTTGGAGGGGCCCTGGCTCAGCCCGTATCACCGGGGCGCGCATACCAAGAGCCTGCTGCGGACCCCGGACCCGGCCAGCATTGACCGGCTCATGCTGGCCGGCCGGGGCACCATCAGAATGGTCACCATCGCCCCCGAGCTGGAAGGCGGCCTCGCGGCCATCCGGCAGATCACCGGGTACGGCGCGGTGGCCGCCATCGGCCACACCGGCGCCGACTATGACCTGGCCCGGCAGGCGATCGCGGCGGGCGCCACCGCCGGGACGCACGTGTTCAACGCGATGCGGTCGCTGCACCACCGCGAACCCGGGCCTGCGCTGGCGTTGCTGGAGGACCCGGCAGTATTTGCCGAGGTGATAGCCGACGGCGTGCACCTGCACCCCTCGCTGGTGCGCTTCATCTCCGGAAGCCCGGCCCGCGCCGTCTTCGTCACGGATGCCATGGCGGCGGCGTGCGCGCATGAGGGGACGTACGACCTCGGCGGGCTGGAGGTCCGCGTGGCCGACGGCGAGGCGCGGCTGGTCAGCAACGGCGCCATCGCCGGCAGCATCCTCACGCTCGACGCCGCCGTGAGGCACGCGGTCCGGCATGCGGGTGTCCCGCTGGCCGACGCAGTCCGCGCGGCCACGCAGAATCCGGCGGACATGCTGGGGCTCTCCGACGTCGGCCGACTGGAGCCGGGCCTGCGTGCGGATCTGGTGGTGCTCAGCGAGGATCTCGGGGTTGCGGCGGTCATGAAGTCCGGAGAATGGTGCCGTTCGGAGGCCGCTGGTTGAGCCTGTCGAAACCAGCGAGACGCCGCCAGCCGGTTCGGGTTCTTGTATGGCGGCTTTTCGCGGCGCGATAATGACGGCATGGTCCGCTTCAGCGCAACGGTGCAACAGCGGGGGCCCAATCCGTTCCTCGATGTTCCGGGCAGGGTCAGCGCTGAGTTGCTGCCTTTTGCGAACCACGGCCGAATCCGGGTGACCGGGCGACTTGATGGCACGGAGTTCAACGCGACCCTCATGCCAGTCAGGCCTGAGGGTCACATCCTGTACGTTCCAGGCGGCGTGCGGGCCGCAACCGGAGTGAAAGTCGGAGACACCGTAACTGTTGACGTGCTGCCCCTGGGTCCGGAGCGGGTCAGGCCTCCGGGCGATCTGGCTGCCGCCCTGGACGGCGTGGCGGGCGCCTACGAAAAGTGGGATCTGCTGCCGGCTCCGCACCGACGGGAGCTGAGCCGGTTCCTCGAGGACGCACGGAGCGCCAGGACACGCGGTCGCAGGGTTGAGCAGATTGTGGCTCAGGTGCTGGGCGGGGAAGTCCTGCCGCCGGGCCAGCGCACCGACCGGGAGCTGTGGACGTGCCCAAACTGCGGGCGTGCGTTTGTCACCCGAAACATGTACCACTCCTGCGCCAGGCACTCGCTGGACGAGCCCTTCCGCGAGAAACCGGCGGAGATTCGGCAACTTTTCGACGTGGTACTTCAGACTTTTGAGTCCATTGGCGCGGTCACCCTCGTGCCGTACCAGGACCGGGTCGCCTTCATGGTGCGCGTGCGGTTCGGCGGGGTCAGGCCCAGGAAGCATTGGCTGGATGTGGACTTTTGGCTCACCCGCAGGGTGGAATCCCCCAGGTTCCATCGAATCGAGACGTTGTCTCCGTACACGCATATCTGCACGGTCCGGGTAACCGACCCCTCCGACGTCGACGGCGAACTCGCCGCATGGCTGCGCGAGGCCTACGCGGTGGGGTGCCAGGAACACCTGCAAAGCACCGGGCCCTGATGCTGTTTCTGCAGTTAGCCGACCACGCCGGCGATGTGTGGTTCTGAAGGGTCGGTGCGGGTCAGCCCTAAACGGCAGCCACTACCCGCTCGCCGTTGAAGTATTCGAGCTCCCAGCCGTCAACAGCATGGTGGTGGGCCAGGTTGAGCACGGCGTTGTCGATGCTCTGCAGGGTGCGGCCGATTGCGCGGCTGAGGCTCACGCGGAGGAGCGTGCCGTGGGCGACGACCAGGACGCGGCGGCCGCGGAACTCCTCGGCCAGCGCTTCCAGCGCGGCCAGCCCGCGGGAGGCTGCCTCGTCCTCGCTTTCGGCGCCGCGGAAACCGCCGTCAGGGGTGCGCAGTGCGTCCAGTTCGGGGCCGGCCTGCAGGCCCTCCGCGGGTCCGAAGCTACGTTCGGCGAGCTCGGGCAGGCGCCGGTCAACGCTGAGCCCCAGCCCGGCGGCAATCAGGTTGGCGGTTTCGGCGGCACGGCTCAGCGGCGAGGACACGATCGCGTCCCACTCGTAGTCCGACAGGACGGCGACGGCGTCGCGCGCCTGGCCGCGGCCGACGTCGTTAAGCGGAATGTCGGTGGATCCCTGCAGCCGGCGCTGCGCGTTCCAGTCTGTCTGGCCATGGCGGACAAGGGCTAGCGTCGTAAAGGTCATGCCTTCCATTCTCCGTTACAAGGGAAACTGACCCTTCGGCCAGCGCCACTGCGCGTCCTATTGCTACGGCATCCTCTTGCTACGGCGTCGAGTCAGGGCTGCGGCAGCGAAGGCGTCAGACCCGCCCGGCCGAATCAGGAAACGCCGGAGAGAACTCCATCGATCCGGGACAGCAGGCCCGGCCACCCGCCGCCCATGCCTTGGAAGGCCTGCTGGCCCATTGGCGTGTCGAGTCGGAAGCCCTCGTGCACAAGGTGCAGGACGGTCCCATCTTCGACGGCCTCGAGTCGCCACGTCACGGTGGTGTCCAGCTGGCCCTCGGAGAAGAGGAAACTGATCGACTCGCCGGGCTCGACGGCGAGGACTTGGCACTGCTGCTTGCCCCACGCGCCCATGTCCATCGTGAAACGGTGGCCCACGGTGGGTGCGATATCGCCCGGGGCCCACCAGCGGGACAGCAATTCAGGTGTGGTGAGCGCAGCCCACACGGCTGCGGTCGGGTGCGGGAGGCGGCGCTCGAGCCGGATCGTGTTCTCTGTCATGACGGTTTCTCCTCGTCCAGAAGGTTTGCAAGCGCGTCGAGGCGCTCGGTCCAGTTTCCGACATATCAAGCGATCGATGAACCACCTACCAGCCGCCGACCTCGGCGAGGCCTCCCGGCTGGAGGTGGTACAGCCGGTCGGAATTTTCCGACATATCAAGCGGTCGGTCACCCACCAAACGATGCCGGCCGCGCGGCGATCGCGCTGCAAGGCCTCGGTTTCTGCGGAAATGACAGCGGCCCAGCCTCGTCGAGGTCTGGGCCGCCGTGGTGTCGTAATTGTGCGCGGGGGCGGGGGTTGGTTAGGGCGAGAGTTCTTCGAGGACGCGGCCCTTGGTCTCGATGGCGAAGACGATGGTGATGAGGCCTCCGATCAGGGCAACTGCTGCGAACGCGGTAAAGACGTAGCTGATGCCGAAGTTCTCGACGATCCATCCGACCAGGAGCGGCCCGATGGCGGATCCTGCGCGGAGCCAGGCGCTGCCGAAGCCCGTGCCGATGGCGCGAAGCCGGGTCGGGTAGAGCTCGGCGGAGTAGAGGTACAGGGAGAACGAAATGGTTTGCAGGATGGCGTAGGCGACGCTGGCGAACACCACGACCTGGGTCGCGGAGACGGCCCCGAGGGCCGTGAGCACGATGAGGGGAACGGTGGAGGCGAGGAACGCCACGGAATACCAGCGCTTGCGGCCGACCCTGTCGATGAGCAGGGCGCAGAGGATGGAGGCGACAACGCCAACCGCCGACGTCACCCAGCCGTAGGCGAGACTGGTCTGCAGCGGCAGGTTGAAGGTTTGCTTGTACAGGGTCGGCAGCCAGGTGATGAGGCCGTTGTTGACCATGTAGACGCAGATCCACAGAAACCAGATGGTGAAGGTGCGTTTGCGGTAGATGCCCTTGAAGAGTTCGCGCCAGTCGGAGCGGGCGGTGGCCTTGGGGTCCACCGGTCGCACGACGGGTTCGGGAAGCGTGGCCCCGGCTTTGAGCGCTTCGTTTTCGAGCATGCTGACGACGGCGTCGGCCTTCTGGACGCGGCCTGTAGAGGCGAGCCAACGCGGCGACTCCGGCATGAGTACGCGCATCGGGATGGTGAGTACGGCGGGGATGAGGCCGACGATGAACATGGCCTTCCACCCGAACACCGGGACAAGGAAGTAGCCGGCGATGCCTGCAAACATGAGACCGACGGGGAAGATCACCTCGTAGAGGAGGAAGAACCGTCCGCGCTTCTTGGCCCCGATGAATTCATTGATGTATGCGCTGGCGACAGGCACTTCGCCGCCTGTGCCGATGCCTTGGAGGAAGCGGAAGACGATCATGGACCAGGCGCCCCAGGCGAACAGGCAGGAGATGTCCATGGACACGAACAGAATGATGGTGATGAGCAGGACTGGCAGCCGCCCGATCCTCTCAGCCAGGTGTCCGAAGAAGAGGGAACCAAAGATTTGCCCGACGTAGCCGGCCGAGAGGATCATTCCGATCTCGCCTGCGCTCAGGTGCCATTCGGTCACCAATTGGGGCATCGCGAATGCGATGGCCAGGACAGTGTAGGCGTCGAAAAAGGTTGCTGACCCGATGATGATGCGGATGAGGCTCAGCCGTCGCGTGACCGGGAGCCGTTCGAGTCTGGCTACCAGCTCGGCGTTGATTCGGGCGGCCTCGGGGCCGCTGGCCATTGTTGCGGTGTTGTTCGGCTCGCGCACTGCGAGTCCTCCTTCTCCAGCTGCGGTGCTGGGGTCGTCATTGACCAAGAGTGGAGAGTGAAAGTTTGGAAAGGATGGCGGGCGGTGTGCCCGCCATCCTTGGGATCCGGGGATCAGGCGGGAACGGTGACGCTGCCCAGGTTGGCGGACTTCAAGGCCAGTGCGATTTCAGCGCCGGCGCCTTCGGCCAGGGGAAGCAGCGGCGGACGGACGGTGGCGTGTTCGAGGATGCCGCGGGCGACGAGGCCCTCCTTGAGGGCGACGGTACCTTCCATGTGCGATCCGCGGTGGTAGACGTTCTTGGTCACGGGCAGGAGGCGGTCGTGGATGGCGCGGGCTGCCGAATAGTCCTTGGCCTTGCCCGCGGCGATGAGCTCCACGAGCGGCTCGGGGGCTAGTCCGCCGTAGCCGACGAGTGCGCCGTCGACGTCGAACATGGTGTGCAGCAGGTACTCGTCGTGGCAGGTCAGGATCTGCAGGTCCGGGTAGGTGGCCCGCAGTACCGGGATTTCGGTGTCCCAGCGCTTCATGTTCCGCACACCGTTCTTGGTGGCGAACACGCCTTCCTGGCCCGCGATCTCAAGCTGGGTTTCCAGGCCATAGGTGGCCTTGGTGGCGTCCGGGTACTGGAAGAGGATCAGCGGGAGGCCGGACGTTTCGTAGATTTCCTTGTAGCGGGTCTGCGGGGCACCCTTCTGGTATCCGAAGCGGAGCCAGCCGTGGGAAGGGTAGACAAGGCCGGCAGCGGCGCCGGCCTCAACCGCGCGCTTGGCTTCCAGGGCGGCGACCGTGTTGCCCTCACCGGTGATGCCGGCGATGATCGGCAGGCTGTCGTTCACTGACTCGCGGAAGGCCCGGATGACAAGTGCCTGCTCTTCCTGGGTCAGGAAGGTCCCTTCGCCGGCGTGGCCGAGGACAACCAGGCCCTTGACGCCTTCGACGCTGGCAAGCCAGCCGCCGAGCCGGTGGATCGCGTCGACGTCGACGCTGCCGTCCCGGTTGAACGGCGTTACAGGTGCGGGAACAAGTCCGCGGAGATCGATGGTCATGAGAGCTTCCTCTGTCTTCTTGATCGTAGTCCCCGCTAGAATATGAGAACGTTTGCGGGAACGTTTTCATTGTGAGGTGTGGTTCAACTCACTGTCAAGGCCCGGTTGCTCGCAAGGAGGAAATAGAGTGTCTTTTAAGACAATCCCAAACAGGAGTATTCGCATGGAACCGGCTGCACCAGGCGCAAGCGTCACCCTGCGGGATGTTGCCGCGGCAAGCGGAGTGAGCCTTTCCACGGCCAGCCGCGCCTTGGACGAGCGCGGCACCCAATCGCGCTCGGCCGCTGCCCAGCACGTCCGGAAGGTCGCCGCGGAACTCGGTTACCGGCGAAACTCATTCGCATCGAGCCTGCGCCGGGGGGAAACCCGGACGCTGGGCGTGCTGGTGCCACGCCTCAGCGACACGGTGATGGCGCTCATGTTCGAGGAGCTGGAGCGCGCAGCCGCGGACCGTGGCTACTTCGCCATGGTCGCCACAAGCGGAGATGACCCTGAAGACGAACGCCGGGCCGCAGAAACGCTGCTGGATCGCAACGTGGACGGACTGATCCTCGCCACGGCCCGCCTCGATGACGACCTGCCCCGCCTCCTGCGCCAACGCGGCGTCGCTCACGCGCTGGTACTGCGTACCGACGGAGTGAGCCCCTCCGCAGTCGGGGACGACGACGTCGGCGGATACCTGGCGGTCCGCCACCTCATCGACCTGGGCCACCGTGAGATCGCCGTCGTCACCGGCCCGTCCTTCACTTCCAGCGCGGTTGGCCGGCTGGCCGGCGCCCGCAGAGCCTTGGACGAAGCCGGCATCCAGCCGCCCAAAGAATGGCTGCTCGCCGCCGGCTACGGCATCGAAAACGGCCTCTCCGCCGGCCAGTCGCTCCTGGGCGAAAACGCAGGGAAACGCCCCACCGCCGTTTTCGCTGCCAACGACAACATCGCCATGGGCATCATCGCGGCCGCCCAGCGCTCCCACCTCACCGTCGGGCGGGATCTGGCCTTGGTCGGCTACAACGACACTCCCCTCGCGGCCAGGCTCCCCACCCCCCTGTCTTCGGTGCGCGTGCCGCTGAACCAGATAGCAAGTACAGCCATCGATCTGCTCGTCAACCCCGGCAAAGAGCCGACCATCCGGAAATCCGTGCCAACGCTCATCCCCCGCGAATCCAGCGGCCCCCCAAGGCACACGTGAGCCCAACCATCAACCACGCCGGCCGGTTATGCCGGCCGCGGGACGTCGCTTAGGGGATCGGAAGCGGTGACAGCGGCTTTGTGACCGCGAAGGCGAAGGTCGTCTTGATCGACGCGAGTGACGGAATGGCGCGGAGATCCTTGCGCAGGAGTTCCTCGTAGGTTGCGAACGAATCGACGACGATCTTGACGAGGTAGTCGTCATCACCGGCGAGCAGATATGCCTCGACCACCTCCGGGACCGAGCGGAGTTTCGCCTCGACCGCGTCGACGACCTGCGGTGTGTGCGAAAGGAGCGTCAGCCGGGCAAAGGCCGTGATCGCGAGCCCGACGGCGCCCTGGGAAACAACGGCGGTGTAGCCGGCTATCACTCCGCTGTCCTGCAGGTGCCGCACCCGTCGGAGGCACGGCGAGGGCGACAGGCCCACGCGGTCCGCCAATTCCTGGTTCGTCAGCCGGCCGTCCTGCTGCAGCTCGAGCAGGATGTGCCGGTCAATGTCATCGATGGTCACCATTGGCAGATCCTACTACTGAATGGTTATTTTCCGGCAGAAATGGCAATCGGCTGCCCTTCGCGTTTTCCTAAAATTGCTCCAATACAAGGAGATTGAAAGGGAGTTGCCGGTGAACAGCCAGATGCGTACGAGGCTGATGGGCGCAGGTGCACTCGCGGCCACAGTTGTTCTTTGGTCCTCATTTGCACTGTCGGCCAAAGGAATCGGCGCATCTAGCCTGACCACGATCGACGTCGCGCTTATCCGTTTCCTGACGCCGGCGGCGCTCCTCATCCCGTGGATCCCGCGAAGGGTGCGGGCACTTCGGCGGGAGCGGCCCGGCGTACTCCTCCTGCTCCTGATCGGCGGATTGCCGCACTTCCTGCTCTTTGCGTTCGGGGCGCACCTGACGACGGCGGGCCTGACCGGCCTGCTGGTGCCCGGCACGGTACCCCTGTTCGTCACCGCGTTCGTCTTTATCGCGTGGCGTAGCCGCATCCCAGGGCGGCAACTGCTCGCCCTCGGGGCGATCGTCACGGGTGTCGCGGCGAGCGCGTTCCAGGCGACGACAGCGACGACGATCGCAGGCATCGGCGTGCTGCTCGCCGGCGGGATGGCCTGGGCCCTGTTCACGATCGGCCTCCGGCGCACGCAACTTGACCCGATCGGCGTCGTCGTCCTTATCTGCGCGCCCTCGGCACTGGCCGCAGCCGGCCTCGCAGCCTCCGGCCTCATGCCATCGAACCTGGCGGACGGCACGGCAAAACTGCCCGACATCCTGCTGTTCACCGCGCTCCAGGGCGTCGGGACCGGGCTCCTGTCCACGCTCTGCTACGCCTACGCCGTGCGAGCACTCGGCAGCAATATTTCCGCAGCCACGGGCGCCATGAGCCCGGTCCTGACTGCGGTGGTCGCGGTCCCGCTCTTTGGCGAGCACATCACCCCGGCCCTTGCCGTGGCCCTGACACTCATCGTTATCGGCGTCATCGCCTTCAACCTCACGCCAACACGCGCGAAGGGGAACGCCGCGAGCGGGCGGGCCCAAGACATCAGTGCGGCGCCCGGCCCGCCTCATCCCGCGCAGGAGCGAGACGGCCAGCCCGCGGGAGTGGGCTAAGCCGCCAAAGTCACGCCAAGCCGTCCGACCTAAGGTGACGCGGCCAGCCGGCCCGCGGCCTCCTGCTGGATCCGGGCGGCCCGCGTGGAAAAGTCGGCAATCGTGCGCAGCTGCTCGTCACTGTAACCTTCCAGGAGCGCCGCCAGTCCGCCCATGAAGTCCGCAAAGTAGGGTGCGGCCGCGGCTGCCTGGTCGCCCACGAGCTCGATCATGACCTTGCGCCTGTCGTCCTCATGCCGGACCCGGCGTGCGACGCCCTTGCTCTCCAGCCGCTGCATCAAGCCGGTCACCGACGCCGGCGCGAGCCCGGAATGCTCACCGAACTCGCCGGCCGTCATGGGCCCGAAGCGCATGAGGATGTCGATCGCCTTGCCTTCGGTCGCGGAGAGCCCGCGCAGCTCGGACAGCGCTGTGTGGAACATGACGGCCGCCGTCGACAGTTCCCGACCCGACTCGTACACCGCGGCCAACAGGGCTTCTCGCTGCTCGGATTCCATGCTCCGAGGCTAGCAAAATTATTTCGCTTGACCGAAGGGATTGACCGTGCGCATGCCCGGGAATTATATTTCTTTCATCCGAACGAAATAATTTTCTGCGGGGACACCGCCATGTTGAATTGCCTGGTCATCGGCTCCGGGATCTCCGGGCTGTCCACCGCCCTGGCCCTGCGGAAGGCGGGTCATGCGGTCACGGTCTACGAGGCTTACCCCGAACCGTCCGACGGCGTGGGCGGCTTCCTGACCCTCGCCGTCAACGGCTTCGACGCCCTGGACACACTTGGCCTGAAGGACACCGCCCGCAGCCTGGGCTTCAGCACGCCGGGCATGTCGATGTATCTCGGCAGCACCGGGAGGCACCTTGCCGACTTCAATTACGGAGGCACACTGCCGGACGGAACCACCGCCCGCACCATGACCCGCTCGGAGCTCTACGCCTTGCTCCGCAACGAGGCGGTGGAGCGGGGCGCCCGCATCGAGTACGGCAAGCGCCTGCAGGCGGTCGAGGAAAGGCCCGACGGCGTGACCGCCCGTTTCGGCGACGGCACCGCCGCTGCCGGTCACCTCCTGGTCGGCGCCGACGGACTGCGTTCCGCCGTCCGGCCGCTCATTGCGCCTTCATCCCCGCGGCCCAGGAGCATACCGCTGCTCAATACCGGCGGGATCGTTCCGGCCGGCCTCGGCCCCGCTCTGGATGTTGAGCCCGGACGGATGAAGATGGTCTTCGGCAAGCGCTGCTTCTACTGCTACATGCCCGACCCGGACGGCAGGATCTGGTGGTTTGCCAACCCGCTGCAGCGGTCCTCCGGCAATCCCGCCGAGTTGGACGCTTCCGAACTCAAGGGCTGGCTGATGGGGCTCGTCTCCGGGGACCGCACACTGATGGCCCAGATTATTGAAGCCACGGACGGCATCATCACCCCGTACATGACCTACGACTTCCCCACCATTCCGAGCTGGCACCGCGGCCGCATGGTCCTTGTCGGCGATGCGGCCCACGCCGCCTCGCCCTCATCGGGCCAGGGCGCCTCCATGGCCATCGAGGATGCCGTGACGCTGGGCGGCGGCCTTCTGGGCGTCGGGACGGAGGGCATTACGCCGGCCCTGGCACGCTACGAATCGGAGCGCCGCGGCAGGGCCGAGGCGGTGGTCGAATGGGGGCGCCGGAATGCGGCACCGAAGATCAGGGGCCAGTTCCAGCGGGTCTTCCAGGACCTGGCCCTCAGGGTGGTCTTCCGCTCGCTGTCACGCGGCGCGGCCGACAGCTTCGACTGGGTATACGGCCACCACATTCCGTGGGGCCCCGCCCGGGGCGAGGCGGCCGCATTGTCCGGCTAATTCATCGGCGTTTGCCGCCGGCCGGGGATGGCTCTTCCCCTGCTGAGTGTCGGTTCCCCTCTCTCATGCGTCAGAGGGAAACGTCGCCGCACAGGTGGACCTTCACGCCGAGTTCCTCGAAGAAGGCAGCCTTTGCGGCCAGCGCCTTGTCGGCTGTCTCGGCATCCGGAGCGTAGACCACCTGGGCGTGGTTGGCCTTGTGCCGGGCCATCAGCTGGTCGCGGCTCACGCCGTTCAGCACCGCATGCATGATGGGCCACTGCGGATCGGTTGCGTTCAGGCGCCGCTGCGTTTCCTCCGCCGGGAGCTGGACCACGTGGCCCCGTCCGAGGTCCAGGTGCAGTTCGCCGTCCATGATGAACACCCGGGACCACACGATCTCCCCCGGCTTCGAGACACCGGACAGCGTGCCGCCGCCCTTCGGGAAGAACATGGCCGGCTGGCGCATTGAGTACGACTTGTCGTAGCCGCCGTTGTGGGATGCCGGCACCGATCCGGAGATCTCGAACACCCAGACAAATTCGCCGTCGTATTCCTCGCCCCAGCGGACATCATGCAGTGTGTTGGCCGGGTCAAGGCCCATTGCCGTCCAAATCCGGTTGGTCACCAGCGCGTCGACGGCCACGCCCTCGTCCACCTCGTTGAAGTGCGGCAGTGCGCGGCCTTCGAAGAGTTCGCGGGAACCGTCGCGGGAAAGCACCGGCGGGCGCTGAACGTTGTTCAGCAGGCCCTCCGCGAGGTCGGACGCCGGCACGAGGTCCTTGAGTCCTTGCTGGTACTGAATTCCGATCGCGTCGGCGCCGAAGTCGTCGGCGAGCCGTACGGCCGCGATGTACATCTTGAACTGGCTCCGAACCTGGGCAGCGGTCAGTTCGGTGGCTTCATCGGTGCCGAAGTGGAAGGTGAATCCGGCGTCGTCGAGCCAAGTCTTGACTGCCTCGGCCTCGTCATCGCTGACCTGGTTCATTTCGGCGAACAGCGCGCTTTGCGAAAGGCGTTCCTTGTAGATTCCCAGCGGGTTGAGCATCTCGTCATCGATGATGGCGTTGTACATCCCCATGCAGCCCTCGTCGAAGATGCCGATGATGGCCTTCTCCTCCTTCAGCTGCCGGGCCAGTGCCCGCCCAAGGCGCGTTTCATCCGTGTCGGGCAGCGCGGGGAGGTCACGCACGTGGAACTCGTCGTGCACGATGCGGCCACTCGTCAGCCACTCCTTGAGGTTGCCCAATGCCCAGTCGTCGGTGAAGTCTTCGCTCCAGAGGGCGGAGTACTCCACCCCTGCCTTGGTCAGCGACCCGGCGAGGTTGAGGAGCCCGACGAGACCCGGGAACTGCCCGGACCAGTTCGCGACGATCAGGATGGGGCCCTGATGGCTCCGGAGGCCGGCGAGGACGTGGTGCGAGTACTGCCACACCGCTTCCACCACCACAATGGGGGCCGTGGGCGGGATGTTCCTGAAAACATCCATGCCCATTCGCTGGCTGTCGATGAGGCCGTGACCGGTGGCGGGGTTGACCCCGTGGGCCCGCTCCACCGAGAACCCCAAGCTTTCGACGGCGGCGGAAAAGTCCTGCTCGAGCTGCTGCTGGGCGGCCCAGCAGCTGGTGTTGGCGCTGAGCCTCAGGTCGCCGCTGGCGAGGGTGTAGACAGTCCGGTCGGTGGCCTGGGGCAGCGTGAGGGCTTCCGGGAAGGCGTAATCGGTCATGGGGTAGTACCTTTCGTTGAAATACGATGCCGGTTTCACGCGGGCAGGTCAGCCTCGCCCTGCGAGCCTGTGGACGATGTTCTTCGTGGCGGGATACAGCTCGAGGTACAGCTCGTAGAGCTCGCTGTACCGGGCATGCGCGCCGGGTTCCGGCTCGACGATGCCCGCCGGCGGATTCCATTCTGAGATTTCCGCCGGGCCCATCGCGCCGGCTGCCAGGAAGGCGGCACCGAAGCTGGCGCCGACTGTCACGCTGGGGATGACCTGCGGAAGTCCGGTGACGTCGGAGACGATCTGTGTCCAGAGTCCTCCCTGCGTCCCGCCGCCGACGGCCACGATCCGCCGGATATCGCCCCCTGCGGCCTCGATGGCATCGACGTTGTGCCGCACGCCGAACGCGGTGGCTTCCAATGCGGCCCGGTAGAGGTCTCCCCGCCCGTGATCCGTCCTCAGCCCCGCAATCACGCCGCGTGCATAGGGATCGGCTATAGGAGTGCGTTCCCCGGCGAAGTAGGGAAGCATCAGCAGTCCACGTGCGCCGGTGCCGGACGCTGCGGCCAGCTCCAGGAGTTCGGCGTAGTCCGCGTCTCCGCACAGCTGCCGGAGCCAGCCGGTGATTGCGCCGGAGGTTGCCATGCCCCCGGCCAGGTTCCGTGTTCCCTTGAAGGCGCCGACGGTCCCCCACAGGCCCTCGCTGCTGACCGCCGAGGCCACGGTGTTGATGAGGAACATGGTGGTGCCGTACATCAGCATGAGGTCCCCGACCCCCTGGGCGCCCACGCTGACGGCCTCCGTCCAGGCGTCGATGGTCCCGGTGACGACGGGGATCCCTTCGGGAAGTCCCGACGCCGCCGCTGCCTCGGCCGTGATGTGGCCGGCGACGTCGGAGGGCCAGAGCAGTTCCGGAAGCTCGATGTCCGGGGCCACCAGCGCCGAGAAGGGTGCGTACCATTCCTGCGACTGCGTGTCATAAAGCGGAGTCGATTGGCTGGCGGAGTGATGGTCCAGGACATAGGCCCCCGTGAGCTTGTGCGCCAGCCACGACGCCGGCATGTAGAGCCGGCGTGCCCGGGCGAAGACTTCAGGTTCGTTGTCGGCCAGCCAGCGCAGCTTCGGTCCAACGGCTTGAGTGGACAGGGCGGACCCGCAGCGCTTGAGCAATTCAGCGGTTCCGCCGCATTCCGCGGTGAGCTGCTCGATCTGGGCGATGGCCCGTACATCGATGCCGTACAGAATCGCGTTCCGAAGCGGCGTGTTGCTCCCGTCCGTGACCAGGACGCAGGGTCCCATTCCGCTGACGCCCGCGGCGACGACGTCGACACCGCCGTCAGCGAGAAGCTCGCGCGCCATACCGGTCAGCTCGTGCCACCACATTGCGGCGTCCATTTCAGCCATTCCGGGTTCGGGCACCAGGACGCTGTGCTGTCTGCTCGCACTCCGGATCACCGTCCCGTCCAGCGTGGTGAGAATGGCCTTCGAACTTCCGGTCCCGATGTCAATGCCGAAAACGGCCTTCGTCTTCACTTTGCCTCCGCCATGAAATCGTTGATCTCCTGCAACGTGGGCATGGACGATGAGGCGCCCCTGCGCTGGCAGGCCAGCGCAGCAGCCGCGGAGGCTAGCTGCAATCCCGCCGCCGTCGGCCGGCCGTCCGCGAGCCCGACGGCGGCCAGGACGCCCACGAAGGTGTCCCCTGCCGCGGTGGTATCCACGGCGTCCACGGCTACTGCCGGCACGTGATGCCGGATGTTTTGTTCAATCCAGACGGCACCTTTGTCCCCCAGCGTGACCACCACTGATTTCACATAGCGCGCCAGGATCCCGGCGGCGTCCAGTGGATCTGCGGCCTCCTCGCCGAGCTGCGTACACAGCTCCAGCGCCTCGTGCTCATTGGGCACGAGGACATCAACAATGCTGAGCATCCTGCGGCTGGGTGTCCGGACGGGGGCGGGGGTCAGAACGACGGCCACGCCGTGTGCGGCCGCATACTCGGCGGCCTCCTCAACGATGGACAGCGGCAGTTCCTGCTGGAGGAGCAGCACGTCAGACGTCCGAATTGCCTCCTGCTGGGAACCGGTCAAGGACGTCATGAGCCCATTTGCGCCGGGAATGACGATGATGGAGTTTCGGGCATCACCATCCACGACAATGTGGGCGACGCCGGTGCTTCCCGGTTGCTGGGTGATGCCGCCTGTGGGCACTCCGAGGCCGGCGAGCGCGGCCACCACCTCGGCGCCAAAGGCGTCCGATCCGACCGCTCCCAACAACGAGACGTCGGCGCCGGCCCTGGCGGCAGCGACCGCCTGATTCAGCCCTTTACCCCCGGGCATGGTGAAGAACTCATCTCCGGTCACAGTTTCACCAGGCAGCGGTCTGCGCTTTGTCACCGCCACAAGATCCATGTTGATGCTGCCAACTACTGCAATACGCGTCACTGCGCTGTCCTTTCGCTGAGGGGAAACCGCTCGCCCCGTCGAAACGTCAGCGTTCGTTAACCGTTAACGAAACTGTAGGGCAGGGCGGCGCATGACGCAAGGAGCGGCCCCGGCCCTGCTGGTGGGGCAGAATAGAAGGACCAGCAACTCCGATCGAAGGAAAGTCAGTGCAGTCGAATCTGCGTCTTGCGACGATGGGCGAACGGCTCGCCGACCAACTCCGGCGCAACATCATCCGCGGCGAGCTGGCGGTTGGCAGCCACCTTGTGGAAGACACGCTGGCCGAAACATATGACGTGAGCCGCGGGCCGGTCCGCGATGCGCTGAAGATCCTCAGTTCCGAAGGGCTCCTCGACGACCGCCGTCGCGGGTTCTTTGTCCGCGGCTTCTCCCGCACCGATGTTGAGGAGCTGTACTCGCTGCGCACCTCCATGGAAAAGCTGGCCATGAAGCTGGCGGCCGAGCGCACCGGAGCTGGCGGGTGGAGCGCATCGGAGGCAGAGCTCGATGCCATGTATGCCGCTGCGGCCAAGCGGGACTGGCACACCTTCGCCGAACATGACCTGGCGTTCCACGGCACTTTCTACCGACTCTCAGGCCATTCGCGCCTGCAGTCCATGTGGGAGCAGTACCGCCCCACCTTCGGCGCCATGCTCGACGTCACCAATGAACAGGACGTCGACCTCCGCCCTTCAGCTGACGACCACGCCGTGCTTCTGGACCTGGCCAAGGGGACCAAGCTGCCCGAGCTCACGGCCCGGCTGGAGGAGCACCTTGCGGGCTCCCAGCACCGCATGACCACCGCACTCGAACCCTTCTGGCTGCAACTTGAGGCCGCCTCGACCTAAGATCCGGAGCGCAGCATGCTGCCCAACTGAAGGCCGCCCCTCCGTGGGCGGCCTTTTCTCATGCCCTCCGTGGCGGACCAGGCAATTCAGAAAGTCACCTGTGGCGCACTGCCGGGAGCGCGTGTATGGTGGGCCTATCGTTCTCCGTTAACGGTTAACGAGAATATGACTTGTTCCTTCTCTCAGACAATGGAGTCAATCCATGACCACAGTTCCCGAAATCCTCTCCGCCGTTCCCACCCCCTTCACGCAGGACGGGATCCTGGACCTTCCTGCCCTGCGGAGCAACCTTGAGCGGCTGAGCCCCCTGGTGGACGGCGTCTTCGCCGCCGGAACTACGGGCGAATTCCCGGCGCTGACCGATGGCGAGCGGATCGAGGTCATCCGCGAGTCCCTCGCGATCTTCGGTCCCGAGCGCGTCGTTGCCCACGTGGGAGCGCCGTCGGCGCAGCAGGCCGTAAGCCTTTTGCTGTCAGCCAAGGAGATCGGGGCGCAGCGGTTCGCGGCAATCACGCCGTACTTCCTCACCGCATCCCCCGCCGGCGTCGCGGCGTACTACAAGGCCCTCCGGGGTGCTGCCGGCCAAGACAGCCTGTACGCGTACGTCTTCCCCGAGGTTGCCGGAACGGACGTCCAGCCAGGGGATCTGCCAGCCCTGATCGCAGAGGCAGGCATTGACGGCATCAAGGTCTCGGGCGCCGCTTCCAAGCGTGTCCGCGAGTACCTGGCTGCCGCCCCGGAAGGGTTCCGACTGTGGTCAGGAAATGACGCCGACCTTCCCAGCATCCTCGCCCTGGGCGGCCAGGGCACGGTGTCAGGGGTCTCAGCCGTCTGCCCCGAGCCGTGGGCTGCCTACAGGGAGGCCGTCCGCACAAACGATGCAGCAGCCGCGGCCGCGGCCCAGGCAGACATAGAAACTCTTGTGCCGCTGCTGGGTCCCAGCATTGCCGCCCTGAAATTCGGCATCACCCACCGGGGCCTGCCCGGCGGTACTGTCCGCATGAGCATTGACGCCGTCGCACCGGGGCTCCAGCAGGACATTGCCTCCGCCATTGACCGCATCAATGCGGTGGCTTCACGATAAACCAGACCCGCTCTCAATCAAGGACGATTAACTATGAGCACCATTCAGACCGCGGCGGAGAAGAAGTACGTCCGCAAAGTCACGGCTTCAAGCTTCATCGGCAACACGCTGGAGTACTATGACTTCCTCGTTTACGGAACCGCGGCAGCCATTGCCTTCCCGCACGTGTTCTTCCCCAGCGCTGACGGCTTTGTAGGCACCCTCGCGGCCTTCGGAACCTTTGCCGTCGGGTTCCTTGCCCGGCCCCTGGGCGGCATGTTCTTTGGGCGCCGCGGCGATACCGTGGGCCGCAAGTCCACCCTGATCCTGACCCTGGGCATCATGGGCCTGTGCACGTTCCTGATCGGCCTCATTCCCGGCTACGACGTGATCGGCATCTGGGCGCCCATCATCCTCGTCCTGCTCCGGCTGGTCCAGGGCTTCGCCGTCGGCGGCGAATGGGGCGGCTCCATGATCATCGTGCTCGAATCCGCACCCCAGAACCGGCGCGGGTTCTTCAGCGCCTGGCCCAACACCGGCGGGTTCTCCGCACAGATCCTCATCACCGGCGTCTTCGGCCTGGTCTTCCTGCTCCCCCAGGCCGACCAGATTGCCTGGGGCTGGCGGATCCCCTTCCTGCTCTCCGCAGTTGTGCTCGGGGTCGGCATGTACATGCGCCGCAGCCTCAAGGAAAGCCCGGTATTCACAGAGGCAGTGGCCGCCAGAGCAGCCGAAGCCTCACGCATCGACGCCGCCAACACCGGTTCGGCCACGGCAGAGCCTGCCAAGGCCGGCGCGAAGCCGGCACGCGGACCGCTGGCCAGCGTCTTCCTTGATGACTGGCGTAACCTCCTGCTGATTCTGGGACTGCGGTTCGCTGAAGCGCTCCCCTACTTCCTGCTCACCGTCTTCGCGCTGTCCTACGGCCCCAAGAACCTGGGCATCCCCAAGGAACAGCTCACCTTGGCCATCTTCATCATGGCCATCCTGTCCTTCCCCGCGCACGGCCTGTTCGCCAAGCTCTCTGACCGCATCGGGCGCCGGCCTGTCTACTTCTTCGGCTCCGCCGTCGTGTTCGTCATGGCGTTCCCCTTCTTCGGGCTGCTGCACAGCGGGGTCTTCGCCCTGATCCTGCTTGGCTACGTTCTGGTTCTGAACGTCGGACACAATGCGATCAACTCCATCCAGCCCGCGTTCTTCGCCGAGCTGTTCCCGGCGGACCGCCGCTACAGCGGCGCCGCCGCGGGGCGTGAAATCGCCTCCATCCTGGCCGGCGGACTGACGCCGTTCATCGCCACGATGCTGGCCGGAGAAAACGGCACCAACTGGCCCCTGGTGGCCGGATACGTCATGGTTGGCGCCGCGATCAGCATGGTCTCGGTCTGGCTGGCACCCGAGACCTTCAAGCGGAACCTCTTCCTGACCGGCGCACAGCAGGCGGAGAAGGACCTGAAGGACGCAGCAAGCGAGTCCGACGCCCGGCAGATGGCCTCATCCCCGCAGGTCCGTTGATGCCAGAGGTGCTCCCTTCGGCCTTCCCACGGGTCAGCGAACATGTGACCCGCAGCTTCGTTACAGTGGACAACCCCGCCTGGACCCAATGCCACGCCTCAACCATCATCGCGTCCGGACCCCGGTTCCTCGTTGCCTTCTTCGCCGGAACAGCCGAGGGCACGCCCGATAACCACATCTGGCTCTCAACGTCCCCCGACCTGGTCACATGGGGCGCCCCGGTCTGCGTCGATGAAGGCGAGGACGTGGCTCACTGGAATCCCGTCCTTGCCCACGATCCGGACGGCTTGCTGTGGCTGTTCTACAAGAAGGGGCCGCTGATCTCCGCCTGGCAGACGTACTACCGCACGTCCACCGACAACGGAGTTACCTGGTCGCCGGCCGCAGAGCTGGTACCCGGCGACGCCGGCGGCAGGGGTCCGGTCAAGAACCAACCGCTCGCGGTGGGGCGCCGCTGGTTTGCACCGTCTTCGCTCGAGGCCTGGGGGGACGCGCCGGGAGAGACCGCCTGGACCGCCTTCGTGGACATCAGCGATGACTCGGGGCGCTCCTGGACAGCAGTGCCGGTGCCCCTTGACCGGGACCGGCTGCGTGGCGCCGGAATCATCCAGCCCTCGCTGTGGAAAGACCGACGGGGCGGCATCAGCCTGCTGTGCCGGAGCAGTGAAGGCAGTGCTTTCCTCAGCCGGTCTGCCGGGGGCAGCGATGCCGGGGAAATGGTGTTCGGCGAGGCACGGCCGGTGGGCCTGCCGAACAACAACAGCGGGCTGGATGTAGCCGTGCTTCCCGATGGCCGGCTGGTCTGCGCGCACAATCCCGTGGACGGCGACTGGGGACCACGATGCCCGTTGGGCCTCTCCATCTCACACGACGACGGCGAAACCTGGGCATACGCGGTCACGGTTGACGACGGGACAACTCCGATCGGAGACGGACCGGTGCCGACCGACGGCGGTGGGCTGAGGCCAGGGGCCGCGGCAGCTTCCGGCGTGGTCACGACAGGACAGGGTGAATACTCGTATCCCACCCTCACCGTCTCCGGTGACCGTCTCGTGGTGTCATACTCCTGGCAACGCAGGGGGATCGTAGCTGCTTCCATTCCAATCAGTCATCTGAACGTTTAGGCCGTCTTGTGCCGGCACGGCACTCATGGCGCCGCCGCTCCCGCTGGGGAGGGGCGGCGCTTTTTTGTGTGTTGCGCTTCACAAAGTCCTCCTATACAGTTTCGTTAACGGTAAACGGTTTTTGGTTAGCGGTTTTTGGTTAGCAAAGGAGCTTTGGGTGGAAAGAGTGCAGCCTATCCGGCAGCCCAGCTTGGGCTGCCAGGTCGCCGCCGATCTTCGCCTGCGCATCCTCAGCCGCTCCCTGCGGGCCGACACGCATCTTGTCGAAGGTGCGTTGGCCGCCGAGTACGGCGTCAGCCGTGGACCTGTGCGCGAGGCCTTGCGGGAGCTTGAGGACGAGGGCCTTGTCCTCTCGCTCAAACGGGGAACGCTCGTGGTGGGGCTTACCGACCGCGATATCGAAGAACTCTTGAGCCTGCGCGGAGCCATCGAATCGCTGGCGGCGGTGACGGCCATCCGCTCGGCAGTCCCGGCGGACTGGGCCCACATGGAGACTCTGATCGACGGCATGCGCGTTGCCGCCGATCGACGGAACTCCCGCGACTTCGCCGTCGCCGACATGGCATTCCACGGAGGCATTTATGCCATCTCCGGCCACCGCCGGGTCCAGCACGTGTGGGGCCTGTACGAGAAAACCTTCACCGCAATTCTGCAGCTGTCCAACAAATCACCCGATGACCTGGACGCCGCCGTCGCCTCGCACGAAGAACTCCTTCGGATCTTCCGCTCGGGGGACGAGGAGAAGGCACGCCGTGCAATAGGACGCCACCTCCAAGGAACCAGGAACCTGTTCCTCAGCGCAATGAACGCGGAGGGTCGCGCCGCGACGCCCCGGCCACACTTTCAGCACTCCTGAATCCCGCCGACTTCCGCGCAGACGCGGACGTCCAGAACCACCATGCTAGGAGAGAAAAATGACCGCCCCACAAACAGGTCCCGTCGGTGCCGGCAAGAGCATCCTGATCGGACCGGTCAGATATGCCGAGCTGTGCCCTGACGGTCGGAAGCTGCTTCTCGACGCCGGGTTCTCGCTCATCGAAAACCCCGGCGAACGGCCTTACACATTCGAGGACATGCTGCCGTATCTGGGCCAGATCCACGGCGCAGTGGCCGGAGTGGAGCTCTGGAACGAGCAGGTCCTGAGCCTCGCACCGAACCTCCGCGCGATTGGCCGGCTTGGCGTGGGGCTGGACAACCTGGACCTCGATGCCGCCGCCGCCAACGGCACGTTTGTTTCCAATGTCCCGGGCGGGAACGCCAATGCCGTGGCCGAACTTGCCGTCGGAATGCTGATCTCGCTTCAGCGCAAGATCGCCGTCATGGACAAGGACATCCGCGGCGGCCGCTGGGACCGGTACACGGGATCGGAACTGTGCGGAAAGACCCTCGGACTGGTGGGCTTCGGCGCCATTGCCCGCCTCGTGGCCCGCAGGATCTCCGGCTTTGATACCCGGATCATCGCCAGTGACCCCTACGCCGATGCCGAAGCGGCCAAGGCGCTGGGTGTCGAGATTGTGCCGTTCGACGAGGTGATGGCCCGCGCGGACCTTATCAGTGTCCATGCCCCGCACACACCGGATACGCACCACATGATCAACGCAAAAGCCCTCGCACTCATGAAGCCGCATGCCGTGCTGATCAACACCAGCCGCGGCGGGCTCGTGGACGAAACTGCCCTCTTCCAGGCGCTGCAGTCAGGACAGATCGCAGGTGCAGCCCTGGACGTGTGGGAATCGGAGCCCGTTTCACCGGACAACCCCCTTCTGGGTTTGGACAACGTTCTGGCCACAACCCACGCCGCCGCGGACACCGTCGAGGCCTACAGAACCGTCGGACTCGTCACGGCCCAAGCGATCATCGACGTCTTTACCGGAAGTGAACCGCAGAACCTGCGCAACCAACCACGGGTAAGCGCGCTCTAACACCGCTGGACCACAACTTTGCACCATAAATCCGAAAGGGAAATTCAATGAAGAAGAACCTCAGACTGGCGGCAGGACTCGGACTCAGCCTTGCGCTGGCGGCGTCGACCGTTGCCTGCGGCAGCGGATCCGCGCAGCAGGAGCAGAAGGTGACTTCCCTGAGCATCGTTTCAGGGAACAACCCGTGGGCGGCCGGCATCAAGAAGCTGCTGCCGGAATACGAAAAGCAGACCGGAATCAAGGTCAACATTGAGACGTTCGGCAACGAACAGCTCAACGACCAGTACAAAGTGAAATTGAACGCCAGCAGCGCCGACACGGACGTCATGGTCTACCAGCCACAGGACGTCATGCGGGAATTCACGCGGAACAAGTGGCTGACGGACCTCACAGGGTACACGTCAAAGGACGCGTCCTGGAAATGGGACGACTTCCAGAAGCCTGCACAGGAAGCAGCCGCCCTGGACGGGAAGATCTACGGCATTCCCCTCATGACGGAACGTCACGTTATGTACTACCGGGCGGACATCCTCAAGGCCAACAACATCGAAGTTCCCAAGACGCTGGATGAGCTCAAGGCCGCAACCGTCAAACTGAACAATCCAGCGAAGGGCTTCTACGGCATCACGATGCGCGGACAGAAAGTCCCGTCCGTGACCCAGTTCTCGTCGTTCCTCTACAGCTTCGGCGGCGACTTCGCCAAGGACGGCAAGGCAACCATTGACAGCCCCGAGGCTGTGAAGGCTTACACCTTCTATGGCGACCTGCTCAAGACGGCGGGCCCTCCGGGTGCCACCAACATGGGCTTCGTTGAGGCCTCTGCCATCTTCGCCCAGGGAAACGCGGCCTTCTACCTGGACGCCGACAGCCAGGCCTACAACTTCCTGGACAAGACCAAGAGCAACGTCATCGACACCGTGGCCTACGGCTCGTTCCCTGCCGGCCCGGCCGGTTCGAAGCCGTACAACATCGTTCCCTGGGTGGCCGGAGTCAGCGAATTTTCCAAGAAGAAGGACGCCGCGTTCGACTTCATCAAGTGGGCCACGAGCGAGGAAATGTTCAAGAAACTGATGGTCAGCGACACCGTTCCCTCACCCCGCCAGTCGACCTGGGATGATTCGACAGCAACTGCCAAATTCCCGGCAGGTCTGGTCAAGATTGTTCAGGGCATCGCCGCGACCGGCGTCGGCCACGACCGGCCGCAGCTGGAACAGGTGGCCCGCGCCCGCGAGTTCGTGGGCGGGCCCGTCGTCACCGCCATCGAAGGCGGCGACGTTGCCTCCGCCGCGACAGCGGCCAACAAGTCGTTCCAGGAACTGCTGGACAAGGAATCCAAGTAATAGTTGCTCCGGGCTGCGGCGGGCCGGCCTCCCGGCCCGCCACAGACCCTGCAACTGACAAGGTGATGGAATCTACGATGACTGCAACCACGATTTCCCCCCGCAAAATAAAGCCCACCTCACCGTTCTGGCAGTGGGCCGACCGCCACATGAAGTGGCTCTTCATCAGCCCCGCCGTGATCTTCGTGATCGTGCTGATCGCCTTCCCGATCGGGTACACGGTCTACCTGTCCCTGACCGACGCGGCAGGGTCCATCAACCGGCCCAAGGACTTCGTCGGGCTGGATAACTACGTGCACTGGCTTACCGACTTTGAACGGTTCTGGCCGGCAGTCGGGAGAACCGCGTACTTCACCACGTTCGCAATTCTCATCGAGCTGATCCTGGGGCTTGCGATCGCACTGATGCTGCGCAAACCGTTCAAGGGCCAGGGTTTCGTGCGAGTCCTTATCCTGCTTCCGCTGGTGGCAACCCCCGTGGCTGTGGGCATGATGTGGCTCCTGATCTTCGAGCCATCCATCGGCTTCGCCAACGAAGTGATGAGGTGGCTTGGCCTCAGCCCCCAAGGCTGGATCTCGTCCAAGGAACAGGCCCTGAACACCCTGATCTTCGTCGATGTCTGGCAGTGGACCCCAATGATGGTCCTCATCCTGCTCGCGGGCCTGGGCGCCCTGCCGGAAGACCCGGATGAGGCCGCACGCGTCGACGGCGCCAACGCCTGGCAGCGCTTCCGCCACATCACGGTACCCCTGCTGATGCCCGCAATCATCGCCGCGGTCCTGCTGCGGGCCATCGACGCACTCAAGACCTTCGACATCCTGTACACGACCAAGGGCAGGGGCGGCGGATCCAACAACGAGGTCGAAACCCTGAACATCCTCGCCTACGGCGAAAGTTTCGAATACTCCCAGTACGGCAGCGCCTCCGCCCTGCTGATCCTGTTCTTCATGCTCATCCTCATCGTGCTGTCCCTTCTGGCATTGGCACGGAAGAAAGGAAACCGGGTCTGATGAGCCTCACTCAAGCCCAAAGGCCAGCCCTTCAAGCCGCAGTCGTCCCCCAAAAGATGCGTAAGGCGCCTACCTCACGACGCATCATGACCGGCCTCAGGGTCCTCGGCATCATCGCCGTCGTCTTCGTGCTCGTCGCTCCGCTGGTCTGGATGCTCCTGGCCTCCCTCAAAACCAGCTTGGACATCACCAACCCTGCCAGGACGTTCGACTTCCTGCCGACGCTGGAAAACTACAACAACGTCATCAACACCCAGAAGTTCCTGCCGTTTATCCTGAACAGCTTCATCGTCGCCGCCGGTGCAACCACCGTCGCCTTGCTGGTTGGCGTGCCTGCTGCCTACGCCATCGCCCGGTTCAAGGTCACCAACGCGACCGCTTTCCTCCTGCTCGCCCGCGTCATCCCCGGCGTCAGCCTGCTCGTGCCCTGGTACTACGTCTTTTCCCAGCTCGGAATCGTGGGGTCCTACGGTGTCCTTATCCTCACCCACATCTTCGTCACCATGCCGCTGGTGGTGGCAATCCTGGCCAGCTTCTTCGAAGGAATGCCGCTTGAACTGGAGGAATCGGCACAGGTGGACGGGCTGACGCGCATCGGTTCCTTTGCACGAATCACCCTGCCGCTGGCCACCCCGGGCATCGCAACGGCAGCGATCCTGTCGTTTATCTTCAGCTGGAACAACTTCCTGTTCGCCCTTGTACTGTCCAACCAGGAGACACGCACTCTGCCCGTGGCGATCTCAAACTTCACCGCCTACGCGTCGGTCGACTGGGGCGGCCTCATGGCAGCTTCAGTGCTGATCACCGTCCCGGTCATGATGGTTGCCCTCTTCGCGCAAAAATACGTCGTAGCAGGACTGACGGCCGGCGCCACAAAGGGCTAAAGTCCGGCGAAGAAAGCTTCGTGCAGCGAGTTTCCTTCCCCTAGGCACCGCTGCACCAGAAAACCGAGAGATCAGAGACACAGCGCCTCCGTTCAGATGAACTTGAACGGAGGCGCTTCACTGCCCGATCGCAGCCCTGAGTCCAGCCGAGCCTGTTTCCCGCTGCCATGTCACCGGCTGCCCATCCACGCTGGGAACGACTGCTCCTTCATGAAATTCGCGCGCCTGTCCGTGTTCGGTATCTGCGCGCGAAATAGCGGGGGCCGGGCAGTGGGTGCCGGTCTTGGCCGTATGAGGTTCGTGGCGGCGAGAATTCACCAAGGCCCGTTTTTTCATGATCGAGGCTCCTTTGACGAGTCCCCGTGACCGTCGGTGGCGGACCGCTGGAACGGTCCCGCCTGGACGAGGTTGGCTGGCGCCCGGCCCTCGGCGAGGGCATCCAACTGCTTCGCCAGCAGCTTGCGGATACGTGGCTCGAAGGCCGAGGCGTTGCCGCCGATGTGGGGTGTGATGAGCGCGTTCGCGGCCTGCCAGAGCGGGTGTTCCTTTGGCAAGGGTTCGGGGTCGACGACGTCGAGTGCGCAATGCAGGCGGCCGGAGGCCACCTCCGCCGTCAGGGCGTCCGTGTCCACAACGGGTCCGCGCCCGACGTTGACCACGAGGGCGCCGTCAGGCATGGCTGCCAGGACTTCAGCGTTCACAAGGTGGCGTGTGATGTCGTTCAGCGGGGTAACGGTGACCAGGACGTCGTGACTGGAGGCCAGGCGGGCGAGGTCCTGCACGCCATGGATTGGGCCGTGCTCGTCAGTCCTGGCAGAACTGCCTACCCGGGTTAGCTCGACCTCGAAGGGTTCCAGCCGCCGGGCTATTTCGTGGCCGATTCCGCCGACGCCGACCAGCAGGACGCGTCGGTCTGCCAGAGACAGCCTGCGTTCCGGTCGCCAGCGCCGAGCCTGCTGGTCCCGCGCGGCAACGTCGATCCCCCGCAGTTTAGCCAGGATGAGACCGACGGCGAGCTCGGCCGTTGCCGCCGCGTGGACCCCTGCCGCGTTGGAAACTCCGGCGGCGGGACCGGCAGCTTCGATGATGCCGTCGTAGCCCGTCGACTGGGCTTGAACGAACTTGAGGCCGGGCACATTCCGCAGCTCTCCCAGCACCTCGCCCGCGTTCAGATAGGGAAGGATGACGGCATCGATTTCAGCCAACCCGGCACCGTCCGGAGACGAGCGAAGGTCCCACACGACCGCGCGCAACGACGGGGGCAGCGGCTGGAGGCGGGACAGCAGCTCTGTGTCCGGAAAGCTGACGGTGTGGACGAGTTGCATGGGGGCCTTTCGTGGTGCGGGACGGGAGAGGGCTAAGGTCAGCCCGGAAAGATATGAGAATCTTTTCTCAGATTCCGACCGCAGTCAAGACTCCGCGTTGGCGCCTTCCTGAACATTGACATGTGCGAAAAATCTGAGAAACTATTCGCAAGTGTGAAATGAATCTCACCACCTCCGAGGCGACGGCGCCCGGAGCGAAAGGAGCCCGCAATGGGTAGCAATCCACTCCCGCCCCTGGTGGTCATGGGCGTCTCCGGTTCAGGAAAATCCACCCTCGGCTCTCTGCTGGGCGAAAGGCTCGGACTGCCCTTCATAGACGGCGACGACCTGCATCCGGCAGCCAACAAAGAGAAGATGCGCACCGGGAATCCCCTTTGCGATGAAGACAGGCGGCCATGGCTCGAGGAGATTGGCCGGACACTCCGGGAAGCCCAAGGGACCGGCGCCGTCCCGATCATCGCCTGCTCGGCATTGAAGCGCTCCTACCGTGATCTGCTCAGGCTTCACGTGCCGGACCTGGTCTTCATCCATCTCACAGGCAGCCGTGAGGTACTCCTGCAGCGAATGAACGCGCGAAATCACGAATTCATGCCCGCAAGCCTGCTGGAGTCACAGCTGGCAGCCCTGGAATCACCGGCCGCGGATGAACGACACATACGCGCCGACTTCCAACTCCCGCCCGAAGGCCTCCTCGAGCAAATCTGCTCCGACCTCGATGCCCTCACCGCACGCGCGGCGGCCACGCGCTAAGTACAGCCGCCGCTCAGGCGACAGACCGCCGGCGGAGCCGAGCCGGCCCCGGGGCGACGCGAACCTTTTACATTCCCGAAACAGAAAACCCTTGACGGATGAAAAAGAAAACGCGAAACTTTTCTCATATGTGATTGACGTCTCAAGGCGTTGGACTCATCCGAACCCTCCCAATCCCAAGGTGGAACACAATGGCAACAACGCTCGAACTCACAGTCCGCACCGCACCCTGGACCCGGCCGGCCCGGGATCTGGTCAAGGCCTTCGAGAAGTTCCCCGTGGCCAACATCGGCGACGCCATGGAACGTCTCGGCCTCGTGGACGGCAACATCAACCCCGTCTGGGCCGGGGCGCACTGTGTCGGGTCAGCGCTGACGGTCCTCGGTGCCGCCGGCGACAACGCCGCCGTCATCGAGGCACTGAACTACATTGAGCCTGGAGATGTCGTGGTCATCAACGGATTCGGCCACGAGCACCGCGCCCTGGTTGGCGAGCAGCTGTCCCAGCGCTTCGAGGCTGCAGGTGCAACCGGCGCCGTCATCGACGGCTACATCCGGGACCGCGCCACCATCACGGATATCAAATTCCCGGTCTTCGCCAGGGGCACCACCCCTGCCGGGCCGTTCAAGAACGGCCCCGGCGTGATCGGCGAACCCGTGGCCATCGGCGGCATCGTCTGCTCGGCCGGTGACATTGTCGCCGCCGATGACGACGGCGTGGTCATCATCCCGCAGGCGCGCGCAGCCGAAATCCTGGAACGCGTTATCGCAGTCGCCGCACACGAGGCCGAAATGACGGCCGAAATTACCCGCGAATACAGCTAGAACAAGCTTCTCCCGCCCCCGGCACCCCGCCTAGACTGAGAGACACCCACCATGACTAATTCATCGACGGAATCAGTGGAACTGAACACCGCACAAATCCGCGTTGTGACCGCGGACGGCAAAGTGGTGCGCAAGGCCACCATTGCCGGCACCATGGGCTCCTTCGTGGAGTGGTACGACTACGGCATCTACGGCCTCCTGACCACATACCTCGCCATCAACATCATGGGTTCGAAGGACCTCGGATCCCTGCTGCTGACCAACGTCGGCTTCCTGGTCAGCTTCCTCGCCCGCCCCTTTGGAAGCGTGATCTGCGGCTACCTGGGGGACAAGCTGGGGCGCAAAAACCTGCTGGCCGTGCTGCTGCTGCTCATCTCGGGCGCCACGGCCTGCATCGGCCTGATCCCCTCCTCCTCCGTGATCGGCTGGGCTGCACCGGCGCTGCTGATCCTCTTCCGGATCCTGCAGGGCTTCTCCGCCGGCGGCGAAGTGGCCGGCGCCATGGCCTTCGTGGGTGAATACGCCCACAACCGGCACCGCAATTTCTCCATGAGCTTCATCGCCGTCGGGTCCTTCTGCGCCCTGCTCTTCGGCAGCGCCCTGTCCGCCACCCTGATCACCACGCTCGGCGACGCGACCATGGAATCCTGGGCCTGGCGCGTTCCGTTCCTGTTCGCCCTGCCGCTGGGCTACGTCGGGTACTACATCCGCTCGAAGATGGAAGACACTCCGCATTTCGCCGCCCTCCGCGAGCGCAATGAGGTGGAGCGTAACCCGCTGCGCGCTGCATTGACGTCGAAGCGCCACCTGAAGGCGATCGCCCTGACCATCTTCCTTCCCGCACTCAATGGCCCCGGCTACTACCTGCTGTTCGCCTACATGCCCACCTACCTGAAGACCCAGCTGGGCACCGGCAACAACTTCACCATGGTCCAGGCCCTCACCGTCACCGCCTTCAGCCTGGTGGCCATCATCATCTCCATTCCGCTGATGGCCCGCCTGTCCGACCGCATCGGCCGCAAACCCGTCCTGGCCGTCTCCGCCATCCTCATGGCGCTGGTCTCCTACCCGATGTTCGCGATGATCACCACCGGCAACATGCTCCTGGCCTGCATCGCCACCGTCGTCATGGCCATCGCCTTCTCCGGCCACGCCGCCGTCGTCCACACCGTGCTGACCGAAATGTTCCCCACCACCGTCCGCTACAGCGCCTACAGCATCGGATTCAGCATCAGCACCATCATCTTCGGCGGCAGTGCGCCGCTGGTGATGACGGAGATCATCAAGGCAACCGGCAACAGCATGGTCCCCGCCTACGCCGCCATCGGCACCGCCATCATCACCCTGGTGTCCGTGCTCTTCCTGAAGGAAACCAAGGGCGAGCCGCTGCAAACCCACTAACAAGACCCGAACGACGGCGGCCTGCCGCCATTGCCGGCCAGCCGCCGTCGTCGGACCACAGAGCACCATCACAAGAACCACAGGGAGCCAACCTTGAGCATCAATTCAGTCGCCGTCGTCGCGGACCTCGGCGAAAGCTACGGCAACTACACGATCGGCGACGACGACGCCCTCCTGGGCCTGGTCACCGCCTCAAACATCGCCTGCGGCTTCCACGCCGGCGATCCCCGCGTCATGGACGCCACTGTTAAGTCCTGCGTGGACCGCGGCATCGAACTCGGCGCCCACCCCGGGTACCCGGACCTCGTCGGCTTCGGCCGCCGCCTGATCGAAGCCAGCGAAGAGGAAATCCGCACCGACGTCCTCTACCAGCTCGGCGCCCTGGACGCCTTCGCCCGCATCCATGGCGGCAAGATCAGCCACGTCGCCCCGCACGGCCGCATGGGCAGCATCGCCCAGACCGACGCCAAGCACGCCCGCGCCATCACCGACGCCGTCAAGGCCTACGACCCGTCCTACATTGTTATCTGCCAGAACGGGCTCCTGGCCGACGAGTCCAGGAAGCGCGGACTCGAAGTCGGCTACGTGTTCCTGGCCGACCGCGGCTACGGGGAGGACGGCATGCCTGTTTCCCGCAATACCGACGGCGCACTCCTGCACGACCCCGAGGAGATCGGCCGCCGCGTGGTCCAGGTCGTCACGGAAGGCACCGTTCGCGCCGTCACCGGCAAGGTGGTCCCGCTGGGCCACGACGCCGACGTCGTCCTCCTCCACGGCGACCACCCGCAGGTTCTCGAAAACGGCACCGCACTCCGCGCCGCATTGGAAAAGGCCGGCATCAAGGCCACCGGGCTGAAGGACGTCCTCGCCGAAAAGGCCCGCCGGGCCGCCGCCTAACCCCGCAACCTCCACCTACGCCACCACCCGAGTACGGAACAAGGAAACATGAGCACCCAGCCAGGACAACCGCCGCGACGGCTACCTGACATCGAGGCCACGCCCTTCGGTGACTCGGCCCTCATGCTCAAGGTGGCCACGGCCGACGCGGAGGAACGACAGTCCGGCAGCCGCAGACTCCGGGAGATCCTGCTCGACGTGCGTCCGCACGGGCTGACCGACGTCGTGGCCGGCGTGGATTCCCTGCTGGTCGAGTTTGACTGCCTCGCCGTCAGCCATGGCCAACTCGCCCAGACGATCAGGCTAGCGGTGGCAGGCAGCGGGCTGGAGCACACCGAGCCGGGCCGCGCCGCGGAGCTGTTCGTGATTCCCATGGTGGTCAGCGACACCTACTCCCCCGACCTTCCCGCCGTCGCGGAGGAGCTGGGGATCAGCCAGGAAGCGGTGCTGGGGCTCCTGGAGGAGTCCGAGCTGTCGATCAACCTGCTCGCCTCCGCCATGGCACCCATGATGGGCGCCGTGCGGTTCCCCGGCCAGGTCAGCCGCTGCAAGGAGCCGCGCACCAACGTCGACAGCGGCTCCGTCATGGTGGCCGGGACCAGCGCCATCATTCAGCCTTTCCCGGGACCCAGCGGCTGGAAGGTCATCGGGCGGACGCCGCTGACGGTATGCGACATCCGGGAAAACCCGGCCACCTCGTACCGTCCCGGCGACCGGGTCCGCTTCCGGATCGTCCCGGCGAGCGAATGGGAGCATCTTGAGGGACAGTTCCTCAGGCCGGAGGGCCACCAGGACCCGATGACGGCACCAGACTCCCGGAAGGACCACTAATGGGCGCCGCTGAACTGGCTGTTGGCCTGAAAGTCCGGGAAGCCGGGTGGCTGGCCACGTTCCAGGACCTTGGACGGGAACATTCCGAGTTCATGGGCGTTCCGTGCGGCGGCGCGGCGGACCAGCATTCAGCCGCTGTCGCCAACATCCTGGTGGGTAACCGCCGCACAGCCACCTGCATCGAAATCATGGGCGGCCGGTTCACGTTCACTCCCGCCGCCCCCATCCTCATGGCCCTTACCGGCGCCCCCGCCGACGTCACCGTCGACGGCCAGGCAGTCAGCATGTGGGAGCCCGTCTGCGTCCCCGGCGGCTCCCGGGTCATGATCGCCAACGCCAGAGGCGGCATGCGCAATTACCTGGCACTCAGCGGCTCCCTCGTGACCGGTCGCTTCATGGGCAGCGCCGCCCCCGAGGCGCGCATGGGCTTCCCGCAGCAAATCACCGCCGGACAGGACCTCGAGCTCGGCACCCGCTACCGGGGATTTGAGCACCCCTACCTCTCCCAGCCGCTGTTCCGGCTGCCGGTGCCCGTGCCGGCCTTCTCCCCCGGAACCTGGAGCATCGACATCGTCGAGGGCCCGGAAACCGAGGCGGCGCCGGGCATCAGGGAGCTCCTGTCTTCGCGCGCCTACACCGTCACCGCCAAGTCGAACCATGTCGGGCTGCGCCTGGACGGCCCCGTCATTCATCCTGAGGGTCTCGGCGAAATCGTGTCCCACGGCGTCCCGATCGGCGCTTTCGAGATCCCGCACGGGGATGAACTGATCATTCTGGGGCGGTACCGGACCCTGACCGCCGGCTACCCGATCGTCGCGTTCGCCACGAAGGCATCCCTGCCTTTACTGGGCCAGGCACGGCCGGGCCAGAAGATGACCTTCCGCTGGGTCAGCCAGGACGACGCCGTCGAACGCCACCGCGAAGAGCAGCGGCAACTGCAGGTGCTGGAGGATCGCGTCCGCAACCTGTTCCTCGCCGTAGATCTGCCGCACGCCGCCGCCAGCCACGCCCCGGAGCAGACGGCCGCCTGAGGTATTCCTCGCCGGATGCTTGACCTCCACCGGGCTAGATGAGAAACTTTTCGCATATGCGATTTGAATCTCATTGCTCAAACGACTCTAGGAACGGAACCATGGGACTACTTGAAGGAAAGGTCGCCGTTATTACCGGCGCAGGGACCGGCATGGGGCGTTCCACTGCTGCGCTCTTGGCCGCCGAAGGCGCCAGCGTGGTGCTCGTCGGCCGCAGGCAGGAGATCCTGGACCAGGCCGTGGCGGACATCACCGCCCAAGGCGGTCACGCCGTCGCCCGTACTGCAGACATCTCGTCCAAGGACGACGTAGATGCGCTGGTCGCCGGGGTCCGCGCGTCGCTGGGCCCGGTGGACATCCTGGTGAACAACGCCGGCAGCGCCAGCAAGGTCCTCAATGTCCGCTGGATCAGCCAGCAGGAATGGAACGAGGTGCTGGACGTGAACCTCAACGCCGTCTACCTCCTGACCCAGGCCGTTCTGCCTGACATGCTCGACCGCAACACCGGGACCATCATCACCGTGTCCTCCCTCGCGGCCGTCAACCCCAACCTCCTCGGAGGCGCCGCCTACGGTGCCGCCAAGGCTGCGGTGCGGAACTTCATGACGTACCTGCACAACACCTTCCGCAACGACGGCCTGCGCGCCATCACCATTCTCCCCGGGGAGACCGCAACCCCCATCCTGGACAACAGGGCACGGCCGCCGCGGCCGGAAGAGCGCGATGCCATGGTCCAGCCGGAGGACGTGGCCCGGGCCATCCATTTGGTGGCCACCCTCCCACAGCGCACCGTGGTCCAGGAGCTCATCATCGCCCCCACCGTCCAGCGCGACACTTCCGGGGACATCGAAATCAGCCGGTGGGCCGGTGCGCCCGCCGACGACCCATCGCGTCCGTGAAGCGCGGACGCGCTCCCGTTCCCGGCACCGCCGCCCACCACCCAACGAACCAGAGCAGGCCCACCATGACCCTTGAACCAGCCACCGCCCTCGCCAGCGGATTCCAGCCCTCCGAAGCCGTGCTGCGTGTTCAGCGCACCTCCCTGCGAGTCCAGCAGCCCCAGTCAAAGGGTGACCTCGTGTCCCTGGCCATGGGCGAGCCGGACTTCGACACGCCGGCCCAGGTCCGCGCCGCGGCGGCAAAGGCCCTGGACGAGGGCTACACCCATTACTCGCCGTTGCTGGGCGAGCCGGTGCTTCGCGAGGAGCTGGCCGCCCGTATCGGCCGGCTCCTCGGTGAAGTGGCCAGCCCCGGCGACGTGCTGATCACCCAGGGCGGCACCGCCGGGCTCTCAGCAGCAATCCTGGGCATCGTCAACCCGGGCGATAAGGTGGTCATCCCGGACCCGACGTACTCCCTGTACGCGGATCTGGTGAGCATGGCCGGAGGCGCCGTCGTGCCGGTGCCGCTGGCCGGGGACCTGCACTGGGACCTGGAAGCACTGGCCGAGGCCCTGGACGGGGCCAAGTTGTTTGTCTTCTGCAACCCGTCCAACCCGACCGGCATCGTCCACTCCCGCCGGGAGCTCGAGGCCGTGGCGGACATGGTGGCGGGAACGGACACGCTGGTGCTCTCCGATGAGGCCTACAGCGACCTCGTCTACACCGCGGAGCCCTTCGTCTCCGCTCTGGAAATCGAGGGCCTCAAGGGCCGGACCATCTACTGCCAGACGTTCTCCAAGAGCTACGCCATGACCGGCTGGCGCGTCGGCTACCTGTGGGGTCCCCCCGACGTGATTGCTTCCGCGGCCCGGGTGCACAACACCTTCAACGGCTCCATGAACACGGCCGTCCAGCTGGCAGCGCTCACCGCGCTGAAGACGTGCGGACCCGACATCGAACGCATGCACGCTTCCTACGCCCTGCGCCGCGAACTCATGTTCAGCGGGCTCAGCAGGATCCCGGGACTGACGGTCAGCTCACCCGAAGGCGCGTTCTACCTCTTCCCCAGGTACGACGCGGACATGCCCGCAGCCGGCATGGTCGCCCACCTGCGCAACTTCGGGGTGGCCGTCCGCCCCGGCAGCGAGTTCGGGCGGAACGGCGAATTCCATCTCCGCCTCTCCTACGCTGCCAGCGCCGAAGCGATCACTGCAGGTGTGGAGCGGATCGCCGCCGGCCTGGCGGCATTGGGGTAAACCGGATGCCTCTCAGCGACCCTGCCTCCGGGCTGCGCGCCGACACTCAACGAAGCCGGACGCTGCTGATTGATGCCGCCGGCCAGCTCTTCGGAGCCGGCACGGCGGCCTCCATGGCCGAAGTGGCGGCCAGCGCAGGCATTTCCACGGCCACCGCGTACCGCCATTTCGCCTCCGTGGACGACGTTCTCGCGGCCTACCGTTTCGAAGTGGGCCGGGAATTGCTGGCGTTCAGCCAGGCGCAGAAAGCCCGGGGAAGGGCTCTGCTCGATCTTGTCTGCGGTCAGTGGGTACAGCTGGTGGTCCGGCATGGCGGGTCGATGGTCCACACGCGTTCCGCCGAAGGGTACCTGGCCCGCATCCGTGACGGTGCGTACTACCTCACCGTCCAGGCCGAGGCTATGCAGCGGCCGCTGGAGGAGCTGACCCGGGAACTCGGAACAGAAGACACGGGCGATCATGCACTGTTCCTCTGGAACCTGTTCTTTGACCCGCGCGAAATCTTTGACCTGATTCATACGGTCGGACTCACCCCGCAGCAGGCATCCGACCGGCTGGTGCGGACCTTCACGGCCGCGCTCCGGGGTTGGGACCCTGCCAAGGACCTAAGCTAGGTGGGTAACGAAAGGGTGCCGATCAATGCGTAGCGACACACAGCGCAACCGCAGACAGCTCATCAAGGCCGCGGGCGAACTGTTCGCCTCCAGGCGGGGTCCGATCAACATGACGGACATCGCCAAGCACGCCGAAATTTCCTCTGCCACCGCCTACCGCCATTTCGCCTCCGTCGAGGACATCCTTGCTGAATACCGCTTCGGCGTGGGGGAAAAGCTCCGGGATTTCAGCCTGAAGCAGGAAACTTCGGGGCTGGAACTGCTGGAGGCCGTCAGCCGCAAATGGGTGGACCTGGTAACGCGCCACGGCGGAGCGATGCTGTATACGCGTTCAGGCGAGGGCTATCTGGCACGTCTGCGTAAAGGCGCCTTCTACCTGACCGTCCAGGCGGACGCACTGGAGCGTCCCCTGCGCGAGACGTGCGATGAGCTGGGCCTCCCGCCCCTCGGGGATGAAGCCATGTTTCTCTGGAACATCCTGTTCGACCCCCGTGAAATCCTCGACCTGATCCGGACCGTCGGCCTGAGCAAGGACCAGGCCACTGCCCGGCTCGTTTCGGCACTCAAAGGCGCCATGATCGGGTGGAGCGAGGACCGCTCCAGCAGCGCCGGCACCTAGGAAGGACGCGACCGGAACGCTTCCCCGCGCAATCCGGTCCCGCGGGTGATCTCGCGCAGCCGCTCGGCGGTCACGGCCGTCAGCGCGGCAATCCGGAAGACGTCCAGCTGACCGCTGCGCAGGGCTTCAACGACGTCGGCGCGGAACTTCCTTTCTGCGGTGGCCTTTTCCTCCACGGCTTCCAGGAGCTGGCCGGCTATCTCGGCGAGCCCGGCAAGGTGCTGCTCGCGGGAAACACCGGCAACGTAGGAGTCGGAATGGCCCTTTCCGATCTTCTTCACGTCCGTGAGCTTCAGGCCCGTGATGGCCGCGATGGCCGCAACGGGCACGCGTGCGGTCAAAGCGGCTGCCACTGCCTCGTTCCTGTGGTTCTGGAGCGTGCGCACACGGCTCTGCCGGTGGGCGCGCGACACTCTGGCGTCGGACAGCCTGCGTTCCAGAGCCGGATTCCCGGCGGGTGTTTCCGAACGACGGCGGACCTGCCCGCCACGTGTGGCCGGTGTCCGGCGCGGACGCGCCTCAGCTATGTATGTCACGTATTTATGTCACGCCGCTGAAGGCCTTCAAGGAGTTTCCACTCCGCGGCGGCGTTGCGGAAGGCCGGCATGACGCTTCCTTCGAGGACCCGGCATAGGGCCCTCTCCTCACCGACGGGCGCCCATACCCCGCTGACGGGGCAGTGGGTCCCGGTCACAGCAGTGACCGGACGGCGGGCCCGCGCCTGGGTTGCCTGCCCCAGTGTTCGCAGCATCAGCGTGCTCCTGGGGTCGTGTCCGGCGTGAACGAGAGAAGGACCTTGCCTGAGCGGCGCGAGTCCTTGGCGGTGTTAAAGGCTTCGATGGCGTCGCTGAACGGGTATTCGTGTGTGACCACGGGGTCCACATGCAGGCTTCCGTCGGCCAGCGCCGAAAGGACGTCGTCCATTTCATCGTTGAAGCGGAAGGAGCCACGAAGGTCCAGCTCACGGGTGATTGCCAGGGAGATGGCCACCGGCTGTTCGCCGCTGGGCAGCAGTCCCACCATCACCACCGTCCCGCCGCGCATGGTGCCGCGGATCGCGGAATCAAGACCTCGATAATTTCCTGACGACTCCACCGAGACGTCGGCTTCGACGGCGGCTATCGCGTCGGCGTCGGCGGCGAGAATCGTTTCCGTGGCGCCGACCAGCCGTGCGGTTTTCAGGGGTTCCTCGTGGACGTCGACGGCGATGATTTCCGCTGCGCCGGCGCACTTGAGTACGGCGACCGCGAGGCATCCGATGGGGCCGCTTCCAATCACGAGTACTCGTTTGCCCCGGACGTCACCGGCGCGGGCGACGGCGTGCCAGGCGACGCTGGCCGGTTCGGCGAGGGCCGCAGTCCTCAGCGGCAATCCCTCGGGCAGGGGCCGCAGCATCCGGGCCGGCAGCACGGCGAACTGGCTGAACGCTCCCTGCGTGTGGGGAAACCGGGCCGCACTCCCCAAATAGGTGCATCCCGGAGAGAGGTTGGGGGATTCCGCAGGGTAACGCGCGCCCGCGCCCCCTGGGGTGGCCGGATGGACCGCGACTGCGGTGCCTGCCCCCGGTCCGGATCCGTCCTCGGCAGCCCGGCTGACCGTGCCGACCACTTCATGGCCGAGGACGAGCGGTTCACGCAGTATGGACTCGCCTGCGGCACCGTGGAGCCAGTAGTGCAGGTCGGACCCGCAGATCCCCCCGTAGGCGATTTCGACGACGGCCTCATCACTTCGCGGGGCAGCAGGCAGCACCGCATCCAGCCTCAGGTCCCCGACGCCGTGGATGACAAGGGCCGATCCGTTCGTGTTCACGTTGCCGGGCATCGTCAGACCACCGCCGTCATGCCGCCGTCGATGAAGATGGTTTGCCCGTTCACATACGCCGAGGCGTCCGAGGCCAGCCACTGCACAGGACCGGTGAGGTCATCCACGGTCCCCCAGCGGGCTGCAGGGGTCCGCTTGCAGATCCAGGAGTTGAACGCCTCATCGTCCACCAGGGGCTGGGTCATCTCGGTGTGGATATAGCCGGGCGCGACAGCATTGATCTGGAGCCCTTCCCCTGCCCATTCAGCCGTCATGGCCCGGGTCAGGTTCCGCAGGCCGCCCTTCGCGGCCGTATAGGCGCCGATGGTCGGGCGGGCCAGATCCGACTGCACGGAGCCGATGTTGATGATCTTTCCCCGCTTTCGCGGCAGCATCCGCCGGGCCACCTCACGCCCCACGAGGAAGGCGCTGGTCAGGTCGGTGGAGATCACCCGGTTCCAGTCTTCGACCGCCAGATCCAGCAGGGGAACCCGGTGCTGGATGCCGGCGTTGTTGACCAGGATGTCCAGCGCGCCGAGATTCTCCTCGATATGGGCTATTCCCCGTGCCACGGAACCCTCATCGGTGATGTTGAACGCGACGGCATCGACCCGGTCCTTGCCAAACTTCTCGGCGAGCGCCAGCCGGCTCCGCTCCAAACGGTCTGCGTCCAAGCCGTGGAGAACAACGGACGCTCCCGCACGAGCCAACCCGCTCGCCAAAGCGTTTCCAATCCCCCGTGAGGAGCCGGTAACAAGGGCCAAGCGGCCCGTCAGATCAAAGGGTGGTGTGCTGTCCATCTGCGCTTCTCTCATCGCTGTCCGATACGGCGGCCCTGCGTCACTGCCGGGCCCGTAACCTATGTCCTCAAGCGTAGGATGCTCAAGCAGCAAAATCAAGAAATCTTTCTCATTTGATTTGATATTCGCATTTCCGATGGAGGGACGCAGTTCCCCGGGAGACCACGGTCTCGTATTTGATGTAGAGGCTCCGACGACTCCGTTTTCTTCGCCTAAGCGCTAGCCCTGGGCCGGTTCTAAGAGGCTCAGCCTGGTCCTGCCTTCGAGACACAGTAAGCCTGGACGGAGGGTGGCTCGTGCGCTTCCGCCAGGCGACATTGTCAGGGCAGGCGGTGGCGCCAGTCTTGGGGGACTCGCGAGGCCGGGCCCGGGACGCTCTGATCGAGTGGGTGATGGGCCGGCGGTGCCAGGTCCGGTCCGTCGAAAAAAGTGGAACTGGGATAGTCGTAGAACCAGGCTTCGCCCGGTTCGAACGTACGGATGACGGGGTGGCCGGTGGATCGGGCGTGAGCGGAGGCGTGTTGGGACGGTGAGTTATCGCAACAGCCGATGTGGCCGCACTGGGCGCACCGGCGAAGATGCAGCCACCAGCCTGCGCCGGCTTCGCATTCAACGCAGCCGCCCCCGCTGGGCGGGACCGTGACATCGATGCCCTGTACCGCATTCATATGGCTTCTCCTCGGATTCGAGTGCCCGTCGCCCACGCACTATTTTACGTGGAGGTCCAGGCAGGGCCGATGGAAAGGTGGTTCGTCCGGGCAGCTCGACGTCGTGTCGCGGAAGGCCTCGGGGTCAGCGCGAGGTCTCGCCGAACGTCTGCTCAGGGGGCTGCCGGTGGTGACGGTGCTGCCGCCAGCGGTCCGGATCGATTTCAAGACCGGCACGGTCCCAGTGTCCTGTCTCCGCAGCGGCCTCGTAGGTGGAGTGAAGGAACCGCGATAGCGTCCCGTCCGGGTCCGGCGCGGAGCGGACGTTCTCATAAGGAAGCAGGTATAGCTTGTCGGCCTTGCTGTAGACGGCCCCGTCGGCTTCGCTGACGTACTCGGCGTAACCGGCTTGCTCGGGGAAGGAATAGGCGTAGAAGGCCCCTTCATCACCTCCCCCCGGCCAAAACCCGCAACTGCTCATCTCGTGGGAGTAAGCCTCCGCCATGACCCAGTCGGGGCAGTTTGGGGCTCCCCCCGGTTGGGTCGACGTCGCCCGCCCGGAGAACCTCGCGTAAGCCAGATCCATCGATCCCCAGAAGAAGTGAACGGGACTCGCCTTGCCGCTGAAATAGGACCTGAATTCATTCAGGACCCGGTCCGCCTGGACTAGCTGACGCCAGAACAGCCGGACGGCACCGGGGTCGTAGGAGGCGTGCCGGTCGTCTGCGGCGAAGGGTATGGCCGGATCCACCTCGTTCGGAATGCCACGGATGGAGGCGTTGATGCCGAGCCGGTGCAAGGCCTCAAATACCTCTGCATGGAATTCGGCCACCGATTTGGCTTCGAGCACGATGCTCGCGGCAGTCCCGTCGCTGGAGGGTATGTGTAACCGGTGGTCACAGAAGTCGAATTCGATGTCGAAAGCGCCGCGGCCATACGGGATCCTGGAGGTCGCCAGCCCGCGCGGTGTGACGTACAGCGTCACTTGCCACCAGTGGTTGAGCATCGGCGCATGGGCCATGCGGATCTTACCCACGATCTGCGCCCACATGTGCACCGTATCCCGGGTTTCAGTCCAGTCAGCCACGCGGAGGCGGGGCCATCCGTTGTGAGCCCCGGCAGCTTCCATGTGGTCCATCGCAGGTTCCTCCGCCATCCGGACTTCACCCTCCGCGCACCGTCAGCACTGACCCCTGCAGGTGCGGTCCCCTTCCCAACAATTCTGCCACCCACCTCCTGGTGCGCATCGCCTTTGCGTCGCCGCAGGAGCCCTCCACGAATCAGCGTCGATCCGCGGTCTACCATTCCTTCCGCACAGGCCCACGCCCCCGACGGACCGGCTAGGGGCTTTGGATGCCGTTCGGCTTATCCGGCGTCCGCATAACTCCACCGCTTAGCCTGGGCGGCGGCGGTACCCGCGGTGCGAGGTTCCGTGGCGGGTTCCTGATCCCGGAGGCTGAGACCGCGCCTCCGATGACCAGAAGGATGGCGGTGGCGATCAGCACCCGGTGGAATCCTGCCAGGTCTAGCTGCTTCCCGGCGATGAGTCCGACGAAGGCGATGCCAATCAGCCCCGATACCCGGGCAACCGCGTTGTTTACTGCCGAGCCGATCCCGGACTGCTGTTCGGAGATCGATCCGAGTATGGCGGCGGTAAGCGGTGCAACTGTTGCCGAGAGCCCGGCCCCAAAGAGGATGATTCCGGGCAGCACTTGATTCCAGTAATTGACGGGTGTCTGCGACGAGACCATCAAGAGGTAGCCCAGGCCGGCGCCGACGGGACCCAGAGCCATGAACCACCGCGGGCCGTATCGGCCGGCGAGTGAACCGAACCATGACGACAAGCAGATGCTCAGCACGCTGACCGGCAACAGGGCAAGAGCGGCGAGTGTCGCCGGGTATCCGGCCACCTGCTGCAGGAAGAGCACGATGATGAATCCGCCGATGGAGAGCGCGGCATAGATGAACGTTGTGGCCATGTTGCCGGCCGCAAAGTTCCTGACGGCGAAGAGACTCAGTGGCATGAGTGGCTGTCTCGCTGTTGCCTGCCGCCAGATGAACGCCGCAAAGCAGAGTACTCCGAGGATGAAGGGCAACAGGATGACCGGACTCCCCCACCCCTGGGCGCCCTGCTCAATCAGGGCATACACCGGTCCGGCCAGCCCAAGAACGCACAGCACTGCCCCCGGGTAGTCAATGCGCACCCCCTCCTCGCGGATGTCGGGCGCGTGCAGCACAGCCAGAAGACCCACGGTCACTGCGATCGGCAGAACGTTGATGCCAAACACCCAGCGCCAGCCGACAGAATCGACCAACAGGCCGCCCAGGAGCGGTCCGGCGATGAAGGCCACGGTGGTACCGGCAGTCCATTGGCCAATGGCCTTGGCTCGGGCCGTTCCGTCAAAATGTGAGGTGATGAGCGCGAGCGAACTGGGCACGAGCAGGGCCCCGGCGATACCTTGCAAGGCCCGGGAAATGATCAGAACCCCAGCGGTGGGCGCGAACGCGCACATCAGGGACGTCAGACCGAAACCGAGCAGTCCGACGCGGAGAATGAGGATCCGTCCGAGCACGTCAGACAGCGATCCTGCAAGGAGGATGAGGGAACCGAGGGTGATCAGGTAGGCGTCCACGACCCATTGCTGGGTCGTCAGACCGCCTCCCAGTTCACGGGAAATGGCAGGTAATGCCACATTTATGACGCTGCTGTCCAAAAAGGACACGAAGGAGGCAAGAATCGCGACCCAAAGGACGAGTCTCTGAGCACGCGTCGCCGGAGGGAAGCTCACTCTTCCAGTAAACACTGCGGCGCACCCGGCAAGGGATCACTCAGTTCCAGCTCCCCACCAACAGTTCCGGACGCTTCTTCTGCGGGTTCGACATGGCTCGATGACGAAGACGGCACTGCACCGACACAGCCGATCTTTTTCGGACTTTGTATTGCGCCCGGCGCGCCGATCATCCACACTGACTACAGATCCGCAGGAAATTGTTTCCGCCGATCCAGCCCGCCAGACACTACGGCCGNGTATTGCGCCCGGCGCGCCGATCATCCACACTGACTACAGATCCGCAGGAAATTGTTTCCGCCGATCCAGCCCGCCAGACACTACGGCCGGCCACCGCCCCATCAGAGAATGCCGGGCAACCCCTCTCGAACCACCGCTTTCCGCCGCCCCGGGTATGCCCGGCCCCGGAAGCCCGTGCCCGCTGAGAGCCCCGGCACATCCCGTCGAGAAAGAGACCACGATGATCAAGCGCCACTCGGACGTCGTCCTGGAAATCACCGCCCACGACCCGGACACCGTCGAAAACGACCTGAACGCCGCCGTAGAGATCGCCCGCGAACAAGCCATGAAGGAATGCCNCGCCACTCGGACGTCGTCCTGGAAATCACCGCCCACGACCCGGACACCGTCGAAAACGACCTGAACGCCGCCGTAGAGATCGCCCGCGAACAAGCCATGAAGGAATGCCGCCACGGCATCCTCGTCACCCAGCACGGATACACCAGCTACACCGTCGCTGTCAGCCGCGACGTCCCCTACGGGCAGACACACGAACGGCGCGAACAACCGGCGAACTCACAGATAGAGACCGGCCCGGGCCGCTGAGGTTCGGCAAAGCGGCCCTCCCAGGCCCGGCGCCAGATCGTTCACTTCATTGTCGGAGGACCGGCACGATGAGAACGGTCCGGCGTAGTGCCTTGCATTCGCGTCCGGACACGACGCTGGATTTCAGCGTCATCAGAGCGGCTGATCACGGATTCCGAATCATCATCGTTCCTGACCTTTACACTTCACATCTCATCGCTTTTTCTTAAGTGTTCTTCCTTACATACTGGACATGACTTTAGGACGGCGTGGTTTGCCCCAGGGCTCCCCGCCGCCCAGCCACCCTCGACCAGGATGCGACGGACCCATGACCAATCTGATTTCCTCCCAGGCCCCGGACCTTCAAGACCGGCCGGCGCCACTCGCCCGGACTGTGCCCGAACCTGCACTCCTCACTCCTGTCGCCGACTGCAGCGGCGGCGAGGACTGCTTCTACTGCGCCTGCCCTGAAACCGACTGAAATGCCTCCGACGGAACCCACGACGGTTATGAGCCCGCCAACGAGTAGCCGGCCTGTCATGCAGCCCTGGAGCGTGCGCGACTTCCACCCGGATGATCTCGATCAGCTCATCAGTGTCTGGCAGCAGTCCCGGACACCCGGCGTGCACCCGGTCTACACCCTCACCGAGATTATCGACGCCTGCTCCACCGGTGTGGCTACCGTGGCCGTGATGGAAGGAAGGGTTGTCGGGGCAGCGGCCTGCAAGGTCCAGGATGCCCGCGCCTGGATGGTCATGCTGGCACAGGCTCGGGACTGGCGGGAGCAGGGACTCGGCAGTGCTCTCCTGGCCGGGATGGAAGACAGGCTGACGAACCAAGGGATACGACGGTTTTCCGCACTCCTCCCTGCCTCGGAAACCAGAGTCCGTGCCTTCCGAAACAGCGAATACAAGGTGGAGGAAGACCTCCACTATTTTGAGCGGACCATCCCGCTTCAACCCAGGGAGATCGGACGGCTGAGCCAGTTGGGCGGCCGCCTCCTCCCCCACAGGCTCTGGGATGCCCTCGCAGGCATGCAGCGCGAAAAATCCCTCATTGAAAACCGCCCGATCCTGCCACTGGCACGGACGGAACTCGCCAAATCCCTGGGAGTCACCCCGCCGCGATCCGTGGTCCTGTTCGGCCCGCCCGGCACCGGCAAGACCACGTTCGCCAAGGCCGTCGCTTCCCGACTCGAGTGGCCGTTCATCGAGGTGTTCCCGTCCCGGCTCACCTCCGACGCGCAAGGCCTCGCCGGAGCCCTGCGGCAGGTCTTCCAGGACATCGGCCGGCTCGAACACGCCGTCGTGTTCATTGATGAAGTCGAAGAGATAGCCTCCGCCCGCACCGGAGAAGCAACATCACCCCTGCAGGGAGTCACCAACGAGCTCCTGAAGATCATCCCGGCCTTCCGGGAGAAGGAAGGCCGCCTACTGATCTGCGCCACCAACTTCATTCGCTCATTGGATAAGGCCTTCCTCCGCCACGGACGCTTCGACTACGTCATACCGATCGGCCCTCCGGACCTGGACGCGCGGACGGCCATCTGGAACCGCTACATCCCGCCCTCAATCTCGCCGCAGATCGACCTCGACGCCCTGGCCCTGGCCAGCGAACGGTTCTCCCCCGCCGACATCGAATTCGCGGCCCGAAAAGCGTCACAACAGGCCCTCGAACACGCCGTGCAGAGCACCGGGCAACCCACTCCGGAAAACCATGCCCTCACAACCCGCGCCTACCTGAAGGCCATCGAAGGAACCCGCGCAACAGTTACAGAAACCGTAGTCAAGGACTTCGTCGAAGACATCGAACGGATAGCGAGGGTGTAGCCAGGCTAGGCGCGGAGGCGAAGTGGGCCTTCCGCGCCTAGCGGCTTGGCCCGGATTGCGTCCAGCCGGCGCTGGTGCTCCTAAGCTGTCCGCAGTGGCGTGAATGCCTGGGTTAATGCATCCCTAACAGCGCGAACGCTTTCCTTTTCGAGCGCCGAGGAGCGCGCGATCGCGACGACGCTTCGATATGAGTTGCCGGGAAGTGTAGCAGTGGGGCTGTCCGTGGGCCGCAGCCCCATCATGAGAGGAGTAGCGAGCGTAATGCCCACTCCGGACTCTGCGAGTGAAATTGAGACGGCCGTGTCCGTGACTGTGTGTTGGACTTTTGGTTCGATTCCGGCCCGAGCGCAAGCGAAGCGGCATGCCCTCCCGTAGTACGTCTCAAGGGGCGGCAGGACCCAGTCGGTGGCATTGGCATAGTCCACCAGGGCGGAATTGTTTTCGCGCAGTTCCGCGGCCTCCGGGGGAAGCACCATCAAGAACGGCTCGCGGTGGAGCAGTACGGTCACGATGCCCCGCATTGGGGGCTGTGGCGCGTCGTCGTAGCTCAGTCCAAGTGCGATATCTATCTGATCGTTCAGGATTGCCTGTGGCATGTTCTCGACGTCAACTTCCACCGCCTGGATGGCCACGTGCGGGGATGTTTCGCGCAGGTGCTCTATGGCAGGCTGCATGGCCGAAACGGCCGCGGAACCAAAGACTCCAACGGCGACCACCGATCGCTGCTCGGACTGGGGTCCGCTGAGCGCGGCTGCGGCCTTTCGTTCGTCCTCGAGCAGAATCCGGGCATGACGCAGCAGGGTCACGCCAGCGTCGGTGAGCGTGACCCGGCGCCCGTCACGGGCGAATATTGGCCGCGGAAGGGCGGCCTGCAACGCTGCCATCTGCTGCGACACCGCACCCGGAGTGAACCCCAAAGCTTCAGCTGCCGACGTCATGGTGCCCCGATCCGCAACCACCTTGAAAGTCTTCAGCTGTTCGAAGGTCCATTTCATATAGCAATTCTATATGAATTGTTGAAAATGTATCGATTGACCTAAATGGATGATCGGACCGAAGCTTGATCCAAGACGACCTGTTGGAGGGATCACAATGCAAACCAAACACGTGGATAACGTAGTTAAGCTGGCGAAATCGCCTGCCCGGGCTTTACCTGCCGCTGGTGAGGTTGTCATCCTCGGCGGGGGCATCATGGGAACCAGCATTGCCTATCATCTGGCCGAGTCCGGCGTGAAGAACATCGTCCTGATCGAGCGGCACGTCCTTGGTTCGGGCTCTTCCGCCAAGCCATTGGGCGGCGTCCGCGCAACGTTCTCCGATCCGGGCAACATCAGGCTCGGGCAACGGAGCCTGGAGGCCTACGAACGGTTCGGTGAAAAGTTCCGCACAGACATTGGCCTTCGCCAGGTGGGCTACCTCTTCCTGTGCCGGAACGAAGCAGAGCTCCTGCAGGTTGAGGACAGCACTCATATTCAGAACCGGCTTGGCGGTTCCAGCAGGATGGTTTCAGCGGAGGAGGCGCATCGGATCAATCCATTCCTTGACCCGCGCGCGCTCATGGCGGCGTCATACTCCCCAAGGGACGGGTTCGCCCAGCCCTCCAAAGTAGTCCAGGCCTACGCCGACGCCGCACAGGAGCTAGGCGTGACCATCTGCCAGGACACGGAAGTCCTGGACATCGACGCAACCGGTGGGGCGGTTCGGGCGGTTCACACCAATCGTGGATCAATCCGGGCCTCCACCGTCATATGTACGGCCGGTGCCTGGTCGACCAGGCTCGGAGCCATGGCCGGTGTCCATCTGCCGATTGAGCCGGTCCGCCGCCAAATCGGCATGACGCCCCAGGGTTCCACGCCACTGCCCACGGTTCCGTTCACCCTCGACCTGTCGACCACCTTGTACTTCCACAACTACCTCAACGGGATGCTCCTGGGCATTTCCAATCAGGATCAGGAGCCGGGCTTTTGCCGGGAGTTCGACTACCAGTGGCTGCCCGCCTTCAACCGGGCCGCGGAAATCGTCGCACCCTCCCTGGCCCATCAGGAGCTGGAGGTCGGTTGGGCCGGGCTGTACGAGAACACCCCCGATCACAACGCCATGATCGGATCCTCGGACACCGTGGATGGCTTCATGTATGCCACCGGATTCTCCGGCCACGGCTTCCTGCAGGGACCGGCCGTGGGCGAGCTGGTCCGGGACATGTACCTGGGCAGGGAATCCTTCATGGATCCGGAACAGTTCAGCGCTGCGCGGTTCGTCGGTGAGCTCTCCCAGGTCAGGGAAGTCCACATCATCTGAATCACCTATCCTGCCGTAACTTCTGCGCCACTACCGCCGAAATACACAGCACCAGAAAGGACAAACCCATGCCAACGACAACGAAGCTGCAGCTGTGGGAACTCCGGGCCGAGTTCGCCCTGCGCCTGGCCACGCTCTACGGGAACGAAGTACCCGCCTACAACACCCTCGTCGACGTCTCACGTGAGGTCAATGAGGACTTCATCAGCAAGAACGGAGAGGAAGCCGAACGGCTCGGCAGCATTCACCGGGTGACTGCTGAACGCCATGGCGCCATCCGCGTCGGCTCCGCCCGGGAACTCGCTCAGGTCGCGCGGGTCTTCGCCGCATTCGGCATGTATCCGGTCGGTTTCTATGACCTGCGTGACGCCTCGAAGAGTTCCGTTCCCGTGGTGTCCACGGCCTTTCGCCCGATCGACCCTGATGAGCTGGCCAAGAACCCGTTCCGGGTCTTCACCTCCATGCTGGCCCACGACGACCGGCGGTTCTTTGACGAGGAAACGGAAAAGCAGCTGGCATCTTTCATCGGTGCCCGCACGCTGTTCAGCGAGGAATTGCTCGACCTTGCGGATAAGGCCAGCGCGGCGAAGGAACTGAAGCAGGAAGAAGCCGCCCGCCTCCTGGACCTGGCCACGGCCGCCTTCGAGCTTTCGCAGGAGCCTGTCGATCACGACTGGTACTTCAAGCTGGAGCGGATTTCCGCGGTGGCCGCCGACATCGGCGGCGTCCCCTCAACCCACATCAACCATCTGACGCCGCGCGTGCTGGACATCGATGACCTCTACGCCCGGATGGAAGCCCGCGGAATCGCGATGATTGACGAGATCCAGGGACCGCCGAACTGGGAAGGCCCCGACGTTCTGCTGCGCCAGACGTCCTTCCGCGCCCTCGCCGAGGAACGGAACTTCCGCCACCCGGACGGTGAAGTCCGCCCCGGCTCCCTCCGCGTCCGGTTCGGGGAAGTCGAGCAGCGCGGAATTGCCCTGACGGAGCAGGGCCGGGACCTCTACGACAGAATGGTCGCCGAAGTCGACAACCGGCTGGCCGCGTCCCCGGCAGGAACCACCCGGGTGGAAGTAGCCACGCAGGTCTGGCGGAGAAACCTTCCGGTCACCGAACAGGAACTTGCCCTGCAGGGACTGGCGTACTTCACCTACCGGCTCGCCGGGCCAGGCAAAGCCCCCAGGCAGGAATCCGCGTCGCTGCGGGAGCTGGTCGAGGCCGGCGTCCTCATTCCGGAGCCCATTGTCTATGAAGACTTCCTGCCGCGGTCGGCAGCGGGCATCTTCCAGTCAAACCTCACCGACGACGGTTCCCGCGACGACGGACAGCTCGGGACCCCGTACGACATCGACCGGCTCTCAGAGGTGCTGGGAAGCAAAATTTTCGACCCCAACGAGCTGTACACCGCGCAACAGACCGCCTCAATCGAGGCAGCCGGGCGTCAGCTCGGCATCACCATCACAGACCTTCCCTCCTAATACCCACATCCGAAAGAAGGACACAATGACCACCGTTACATCCTCCATCCCCGCAACCAGCGAAATCACCGAAGAGGTGCTCAAGAGCCTCCGGTCCATCGGCGTGGACCCGGCATCACTGGACGGAACCCGGGAAACCCGCACGCCCGTCACCGGGGAAGTCATCCTCCACACCAAGGTCCACAACGACGAGGAAATCGAAACAGCCATCGCGCAGGCCGCCGAGGCCTTCAAGACCTGGCGCAACGTCCCTGCGCCCGTCCGGGGAGCCTTGGTCAAGCGCTGGGGCCAGCTGCTGACCGAACACAAAGAAGACGTCGCCACGCTGATCACCGCCGAGGTCGGCAAGATCCGTTCCGAGGCCCTGGGCGAAGTCCAGGAAATGATTGACATCGCGGACCTGGCCGTGGGCCAGTCGCGTCAGCTGTACGGCAAAACGATGCCTTCCGAGCGCCCCGGCCACCGCCTGGCCGAAACCTGGCACCCGCTCGGCGTCGTCGGCATCATCTCCGCCTTCAACTTCCCGGTCGCCGTCTACGCCTGGAACACTGCCCTGGCCCTGGTTGCCGGCGATACGGTCGTGTGGAAGCCGGCAGACGCCACGCGCCTGTCCGCCCTCGCCGTCGACACCCTCCTGGCCCGTGCCGTCAAGGACGTTGGAGCACCCGAAGGAATCCACCATCTGCTCCTGACGGACCGCGTCGGCGGCCAGAAGCTGGTCGAAGACCCGCGCATTGCACTGGTCTCAGCAACCGGCTCCGTGCGCATGGGCCAGGAAATCGCGCCGGTGATCGCCAAGCGCTTCGGCCGTGCGCTGCTGGAGCTCGGCGGCAACAACGGCGCCATCGTCGCACCGTCCGCTGATCTGGACCTTGCCCTGCGCGGCATCGTTTTCGCCGCGGCCGGCACCGCGGGCCAGCGCTGCACCTCCCTTCGCCGGCTTATTGTTCACTCCTCGATCGCCGACACGCTGGTCAGCCGGATCGTGGATGCCTACCGCACCCTGAACATCGGCAGCCCGACGCAGGAAGAAACGCTGGTCGGACCGCTGATCAACGCCAGCAGCTTCCGGGCGCAGCAGGATGCACTGATCCAGGCCGTCGCAGAAGGCGGCGAGGTGGTCTACGGCGGTAACCGCGTTCTGGCCGAGGACCAGCCCGAGGCCTACTACGTTGAGCCGGCCGTCGTCCGCATGCCCGACCAGACCGCCGTCGTTCACGATGAGACCTTCGCTCCTATCCTGTACGTGATGACGTACGACACCCTGGATGAGGCCATCGAGATCCACAACAGCGTTCCGCAGGGCCTGTCCTCGGCAATCTTCACCCAGGATCAGACCGAAGCGGAACAGTTCCTCTCCGCCAGCGGGTCCGACTGCGGCATTGCCAACGTCAACATCGGCACCTCAGGAGCCGAAATCGGCGGCGCGTTCGGCGGCGAAAAGGAAACCGGCGGCGGGCGCGAATCCGGTTCTGACTCCTGGAAGGTATACATGCGCCAGGCCACCAACACCATCAACTTCTCGGGAGAACTGCCGCTCGCCCAGGGCGTCAAGTTCCTCTAGGGACTACGTCGCGGGCGCAGCGATGGAAGGAGCAGCCATGACTGCAACCACAGACCAGCAGCCACCTTCACGGCAGGAACAGTTCCGCGACCCGTCGGACTGCGCCCGCGACTGCTTTTACTGCACAGGCCCGGAAACCGACTGAAGCCGAACATGCGGTGGCCGCCTCCGGGCGGCCACCGCATTTTTCGTTCAGCACCATCCGACGGGCAGACCGCACCAGCCAAAGGAAGACCATCCATGATTACAACCCAGGAGCTGACAGAAGGGCTCGAGGGCCGGATCTTGACCGACCCGGACGAGCTGGTTCGCTACAGTTCCGACGCCTCCCGAGCCCTGCCCCAGGGACTGCCGTTGGCCGTCCTGACAGCCCGGACCACACAGGATGTGGCTGCCGGGCTCCGCTGGGCCGCGCGGAACAACGTGCCCGTGTCCGTCCGCGGGGCGGGGACCGGCCTTGCCGGCGGGGCCGTCGCATACCCGAAGGGCCTGGTCATTTCACTGGCCGAAATGGACACCATCCTGAGCATTGATCCCGGCAACAGGCTCGCCGAGGTCCAGGCCGGAGTGATCACGGCGGACATCGACGCTGCCGCTGCCGAATACGGCCTGATGTACGCCCCGGATCCTGCCAGCTACCGCCAATCGACGATTGGTGGCAACATCGCCACCAACGCCGGCGGACTCCGCTGCGTCAAGTACGGCGTAACCACCGACAGTGTGGCCGGACTTGAAGTCGTGCTGGCCAACGGCGACATCATCCGCACCGGGTCCAAGACCCGCAAAAACGTCGTCGGCTACGACCTCACCAGCCTCTTTGTCGGCTCAGAAGGGACCCTCGGGATCGTCACAGCCGCGACCCTGAGACTCAAACCCCGACCGGCAGGCAAACCCGTCACTTTTAGGGCGACGTTCCCGTCCGCCGCCGCCGCGGGCCGGGCAGTCACCGCGATCATGAACAGCTCCGTGGTCCCCGACGTCCTCGAACTGATGGACCGGGCCAGCGTGGAGATCGTGGAAAAGTTCCATCCCACCGGACTGTCGACCGACGGAGCAGCGATTCTCGTCGGGCAGTTCATTTCGCTCAGCTCCGAAGAGGACGCAATGGTGGCTGCACGGCTCTGCAAGGAAGCAGGGGCCAGCGACGTCGAACAGGCGGAAGGCGACGTGCTCCTGGAAGCGCGGCGGGTGTCCGGTAAGGCGCTGGATGCCAGGGGGCTGCGTGCCTCCTGCGACGTCGCCGTACCGATCGCGCGGCTGGCTGACATGTTCGAAGCGCTGGCGAAGATCAGCGCGGACGAAAACGTGGTCATACCGACATTTGCCCACGCCGGCGACGGAAACCTCCACCCTTCCGTCGTCGTAGCCGGGGAGTCGGCCGAAGCCTACGCGGAAGCGGAACGGATCCTGGACCTCATCACCGACAGGGCGCTGAGTCTGGGCGGAACGATCAGCGGCGAGCACGGTGTGGGATCGCTTAAATTCGGTTCCCTCACCAAGCAGCTTGATCCCGCCACCCGTGCGGCCCATTTGAGAATCAAGACCGCTTTCGATCCGCAGGGAATCCTTACCCCGGGCCGCGGCGTATGAGCGTCTGAGTCGTCTGCGGCACGAGACACGAAACGGCGGTCCCTTCTGGGGCCGCCGTTTTCGTGTTGTTGCGATGGGTTGTGCGCGGGGTCTATTTGATGAGGCGCGCCGCCCCCGTGTCGGCGGCTGAGGCGTCCAGGCCATTGGCCTTCAGGATTTCCTTAAGTTTGCCGTTTTCCCGCAGTGTTTTCAGGTCGGCGTTCAGGGCCGCCAGGAGTTCAGTGTTCTGCTTCGGTACGGGGATGCCGATCTGTGCCGCTTCCTTGGACGCGGCAATCGCCTCGTTCGGCTTGATCACGGCGACCTTGAAGTCTCCCTTTTTGTTGAACTGGGCCGAGCCGTAGCTGTCGATGCCGATGTCGATGCGGCCGGCCGCGAGGTCCTGGTTCATGTTCAGCGTCGTCGGGTAGACCTTCAGGGAATCGCCGAGCAGCTTCTTCATGTCGTCCACCCACAGGTAGCCGTCCACGGTGCCGACGGTCTTGCCCTTGAGCTGCTCGGCATCATCCAGTCCGTCCTTGGAGATGATGGCCATCTGGTCGGTGTAGATCGGGTCCGTGAGGTTCACGATCTCGGCACGGGAGGCTGTGCGGTACCACGCTGCAATGGATAGGTCGGCGCGGCCGGCCTGCACGGTGGGAATGTTCGCCGCTGTCGCCACCGATTTTGCCGAAACCGTCAGGCACTCCATCCCGGCAATGGCATTGACGATGTCGCCGTCGACACCGGTCACTTTGTTGCCGTCGAGCTTTGAGAACGGGGGAAGGTCATACAGGACGACTGACAGCTTTCCTTGGGCGACGGTCGGAAAGGCATGGGCCGGCTTGCAGTCGGCATTCGGGGCGCTGCTGGCAGCGCCCCCGCAGCCCGAAAGAGCGGTGGCGGCGACGGCAAAGGCTGCAACGACAGCGGTTTTGTGGTTTTTCATGGTTTCTCCTTGGGGTGGGGACTTAAAGGTGCCGGGCCAGGCGCTTTTCGGCCCGGCTCGTGAGCCAACTGGCAGGAATGGTGATGGCTGCGTACATCAGGCCGGCCAGAACCAGCACACTGAGGTAGTTGAAGGTGGTGGAACCGATCGAATATGCCTGGCTCAGCAGTTCCGGCAGCGCCACAGTGTAGGCAAGGGACGTGGCCTGGAATATCAGGATGGCGAAGCCGATGAGGGACGGGATTGCGACCCTAAAGCCCTGCGGAATGACGATGAACCGCAGCGTGTCGCGCCGGCTCATTCCCAGCGCACCCGCTGCTTCCACTTCACCTTGGGGCACGGCCTGCAGTCCGCCGCGGAGGATCTCGCTGGTGTACGCCGCAGTGGTGGCGGCCAACGCGACAACGCTTGCCCCCATCGATGACAGCGTGAGGCCGCTGGCCGGGAGCCCGAAGTAGAAGATCTGCAGGACCACCAGGGCCGGCGTTCCGCGGCCGATCTCGACAATGCCGATGATGAGGATCCTGACGAGTTTCGTCTTGCTGCTTGCACCAATGGCCAGCAGCAGGCCGCCGGGAATACCGATGAGCAGGCTCAGCAGGGCTACCTGGACGCTGACACCGAGGCCCGCGAGGAGCCCGGGCAGGAAGGCGGGCCAGTCGGTAAGAATGTTCATCGGGCTACTCGCATCCGCAGTCGGGCATCAAGGGCCCGGGTGGCCCAGGCACAGGGAATGGTCATGATGACGTACACCAGGGCAGACAGGAAGAACGGGCCGAGGGCGTCCGAACTTTGGCGGGACTGGTCATTGGCGAAGTAAACGATTTCGGATACCCCGATGGTGTAGGCCACCGAGGAGTCTTTGAGCAGCCCGATTGCATAGCTGGCTGCTGCCGGAATCGAGACGCGGAAGACCTGGGGTCCGATGATGAATGTGAGCACAGACTGCCGTCCCATGCCGAGCGCTTCACCGGCCTCCCACTGGCCGCGCGTGATGGCCGAAAGACCCCCGCGGTAGATCTCGGCCATGTACGCGCAGGAAATCAGTCCCAGTCCCGCAACGGCGGAGGTGAGCGGATCGAGCATCGGCAAGGCGGTGCCAAGGCCAAAGTAGATGATGAACAGCCATACGATCGGCGGGATACCGCGCAGGATTTCGATCAGGGAAACGGCGACAAAGCTGACGCCGGGAATGGTGGAGCGGCGGCCGAGGGCCAAGGGAATCCCGCCAAGGGCGCCGAGGGCCAGCGCGCTTACCGTCAGCCCGATGGTCATCGGGACGCCTTGGAGAATGGTCAGGAAAATGTCCATCTGCCTCAGCGCTCCAGCACGGCGCGGAGGAATTCGCGGGTGCGGGTCTGGACCGGGTTCGTGAAGACCTGTTCCGGGTCACCTTCTTCGATGATGGTCCCGTTGGCCATGACCACCAGATGGTCAGAGACATCCCGGGCGAACTGCATCTCGTGGGTCACGACGACCATGGTCATTCCCTCAGCCGCCAGTTCCTTCATGACGGCCAGGACTTCCAGGCCCACCTCCGGGTCCAGGGCCGAGGTGGGCTCATCAAAGAGCATCACCCGCGGGTCCAGGGCCAGTGCCCGGGCAATGGCGATGCGCTGCTGCTGGCCGCCGGAACAGCGGGAGGGATACTGCTTCGCCTTGTCCGCCAGGCCGACGCGTTCCAGCAGCTGCATGGAGCGGACGTCCGCTTCCTTGCGTGAGCGTCCCAGGACCCGTTCCTGGGCAATGCTGACGTTCCGCAGGACGTTCAAGTGCGGGAAAAGGTTGAAGGATTGGAACACCATTCCGACATTCCGCCGCAGGGCTGCCAGGTCCTTGGCCGTGAAGTTGGTGCCGGCATCGATCTGGTTGCCTTCGACCGTGATGCATCCGGTGTCCGGACGCTCCAGAAAGTTGATGCAGCGCAGCAGGGTGCTTTTGCCTGCGCCACTGGGCCCGATCATGGCCGTGACCTCCCCCTCCCGCACCGACAGCGACACGTTGTTCAGGACGGTGTGGTCGCCGTATTTCTTGGCAACGGACTCAAGCTGAATGGCAAAGGGTTTGGTCAGGGGTTTTTCTTGGATACGTGGCGGCTCGATATGTGGCGGCATTCTGGCTGTGCTCCTGTGGGTTGGCTCATGGAATACATGGGCGTGGGAGGTCAGGCCCAGGCAAGGCTTGGATGGGACGGGTCCCCCTTTGCAAGGTGTCCGTGTCCGAAGGTTGCCCGGCTTATCTGCTCGACTATGCCTGACGAGTCCGCCCCGTGGTAGCGATCCAGAATGACCGATTGTGGCACTAGGGCAAGCATTACTTGCACTGCGTGTGAGACTTAGACCACAGTCGCGCCAGCACGCGGAATCAGGCAGGAATGCGCTGAACAACAGGCACGTTCCTGATGTAAACAGTTTGTTTCAGGGCCACTCCATGACGTCGTCCGCGGACGCCTGGTCTGCGGCCCGCAGGGGCGCATTTCTGCTCCTTGCCCTCGCTGCACGTGCTGTCGGAGAGCCTGTCCCGATCCCCCGCGTTCTTTGCGGTTGCAACCGGCATGGGGTTAGCTGGCCGTATGCTCAATCCCCTGCACCTGAGAACTCTCGTGGTTGTTCTCCGGACCGGCTCGTTCGCCGAAGCCGCGCGCCGGCTTGGGTATACGGGCTCGGCCGTTTCCCAACAGATGGCCAGCCTGGAGCGGGCGGTGAAGATGTCACTGTTCGAGAGGGACGCGCACGGCATCAGGCCCACCCCGACGGCAGACTTCCTGGCGGAAAAGGCGCAGGATGTGCTGGCGGCGTTCGGCACCTTTGAAGACGAGGTGCGCGCCATGTCCGAGGGCAGCGTGGGACGGGTTCGGCTGGGCAGTTTCCCGACGGCCAGCCAAAAGCTACTTCCGCTCGCTCTCTCAGAGTTTGTGCAGTCCCACGAGAACGTCAAAATCGAACTCGACGAAGGGGAACCGGACAAACTCGTTCCGCTGCTGATGGACCGGGACCTCGACCTTGCCCTCGTCTACCACTATGACCTCGTCCCCCACGCCTGGCCCAAAGCCCTGAGGTCCACTCCCCTTCTGAGCGAGGAACTCATACTGCTCCTTCCCACAGGCCACCGGGCGGAGCGCGCCGAGATCTCCCTGGCGGACCTCAAGGACGAGACCTGGGTATCGACAGGGGAAAGGACCCCCGGGGCGCGTTCCCTGCGCCGGGCATGTGCCGCAGCCGGGTTTGAACCCGATGTGAACTTCCGCAGTGACGACTATGACGTCATCAGGGGATTCGTCCGCTCCGGACTTGGAATTGCCCTCATCCCTGCGCTGGGCCACATCGACACGGACGGCATCTCCACTGCGCGGATAGTCGACCTGAAGGTCCGCCGGCACGTACTGGCCCTCTACCCGCCAACGACTGTGAATCCGGCGGTTCAAGGAGCCGTCGCCGCCTTGAAGGTCGCCGCCCGATCGGCTGCGGACCTGACGCCAGGTGTGCAGGCCCGCTGACGCGGGCACGTCCAACTCCCGCTCCTTGCCCGTGTCCCAGATCGCGTCCGCTGGAAAGGCAGGGCAAGAACTGCTTATGCCAGATGCACCAACTGTGGCTCTGAGGTTCTGGCGTCCGCGTGGATCCAGCCCCCAAGCTGATTAGGAATTAATAACGCACCGAGACAGGGATGGATCTAAAGTGACTGACGGCGTATTTGGACTGATCGACGAATGGGGCCCGGAAAAGATCGTTGTCGTCTCCGACCGAAAAACGGGTATGCGGGGCGTCCTGGTCCTGGACAACACCGCACGGGGCACAGGCAAAGGCGGGACCCGGATGAGCCCCAGCCTCACGGTCCAGGAAGTGGCACGGCTCGCCAGGACCATGACCTGGAAGTGGGCCGCTGTGGACCTCTTCCACGGCGGCGCCAAGGCGGGAATCCTGGGTGACCCCAACGACCCGAACAAGGAAGCGATACTGCGCGCCTTCGCCCGCGCCCTGTCCAACGAGGTCCCTTCGGAGTACGTCTTCGGGCTCGACATGGGGCTCGCCGAGGAGGATGCGGCAATATTTCTCGACGAACTTGGTGACCGTGGCGCGTCGACGGGCCTTCCACGGGCACTGGGCGGCCTGCCTTACGACCAGCTCGGCGTCACAGGTTACGGAGTCGCGGAAGCCGCGGAAGCCGCAGCGGAAAACCGGAACATCGCACTCAAGGGATCGCGGGTTTCCATTCAGGGATTCGGCGCGGTAGGACAGGCGGCGGCGGTGCGCCTCGTGGAGCTGGGGGCCACTGTCGTGGCGGTCTCGACGGCGGCCGGTGCGGTCCATGACCCGAACGGTCTCGACGTCGCCAGGCTCGTGAATCTTCGCGCCGAGGCAGGGGACGCATGCGTCCGCCACTACGGATCGGTGCTGCCTGCAGACACCGCGCTGACCGCCGACGCCGACATCCTGATCCCCGCTGCTCGCGAAGACACCGTCAACGACGTCATCGCGGCGTCAACGAACGTGAAACTCGTGATCGAGGGGGCCAACCTCCCCACGTCCCCCAACTCCCGCAGGATTCTCCACGAACGGGGCATCGCCGTCGTCCCCGACTTCATCGCCAATGCCGGCGGCATTGTGGCGGCAGCCCACTCGATGGCGGCCAGGTACTCCCCCTTCGTGGTGGAACCGGCGGAGATCTTCACCATGATTTCCACGAAGCTGAGGGCCAACACCACCGCGGTTTTGGACGAAAGCAACCGTGCCGGCCTGACACCGCACGAAGCCGCATACGCCTTGGCGCAAAGGCGGGTCCTGGAAGCCATGCAGCTACGCCGACAGGTTCCGAAGAAAGCGACCGACACGATCGATGTCCTGGTATAGAACGGCCGGGACGGCTCCCCTCTTCATTAGCGGCTCTGAACTGGAGCCCGCCATCGCCATCGCAGATGCGGTCAAGCGGCTTGAAAATTTCCTGCTGGACGGCCGCAGGCAAGAAGGGCGACCCGCGGTGTTCAAAACCACCGGCATGCCATGGCAGGATCTCGCCATCGCCGCGGCCGCCTACGAAGCCTGTTCCCCGGAAATCAGCGATCCGGCGCTGGCCTGGGGAGGGCGGTCATGACGAAGCCGGACCCGCCTGTGCGGCGTAGGCGTTGGCCTGCTCGCTCACCTGGCCCATGTAGGAATCAGACTGGTTGTAGGAGTAGATGGCGTCGGTCCAGCCCTGGGCGGTGCTGAGGTCACGGCCGCCGGCGCACAGATACGAGGCGGCACTTAGTGCGGCGTCGTCGATATTAAGGGGATCGGCTTCTCCGTCACCGTTCCCGTCCCGCCCAGCCAGCTGCCAGGTGGAGGGAATGAACTGCATCGGCCCGACGGCGTGGTCCCAGAGAGCGTCACCGTCCAGGGCGCCGTCGTCGGTATCCGGGATAGCGGCGAAACCGTCGCCGTCGAGGCTGGGGCCGACAATGGGCCGGCCGGCCTGCCCGGCCGCAGTCAGGCTTCCGCCGCCGTGAGTTCCGTGGGCGGATTCGACCAAGCCGATGGCCGCCACCGTGTTCCAGCCGATCCCGCACGTTGGGGCGGCGGCGTTGGCCACCCCGGCCGCGGCCGCGTACGCCCGAAGCGCGCGGACCGGTATGTCGGTCCGCGCCGCAGTCCGGACGAGCCACTGGGCGTCAAAGGTGGCTTGGGTGATGTCCACGGCACTGTTGGCTGACAGCACCTCGAGTTTCGCCTCCGATTGTGGCGGCGGCGGATGGGCCCCGCTGGCCTGCATACCGGAGACGTGGAGCACCCAGAACGTGAAACCGGTGATGACGCAGAATGCGAAAAGGGCGAGGACTGCAAGCCGTTTCAGACGGAGCATCTAGGCGAACCAGCCCGCGGGCGTCCCGGCCCGGACTTTGTCGTAATCGGTTGCCACGTGGGTGATTCTCTTTCCGGGGATTGTTGTCTGACCGGGATGCAACCTACACCATTGCACCGGCATTTCCCTGGCACGAGGCCGCCGGGCACGCCCGAAGCGCGTCGTCCCTTGCGCGGATTTCGGCAAGCTATTGCGCCGTTTACGGTCAGTCCCTCCAGCCATAGGCTTGCTTCATCAACAGTGTGGAGGCTGATATGACAACTGCAATTATCGGGCTCGGCAACATCGGTTCCCGGGCCGCCCGCAACCTTGTTCAGGGCGGCGAACGGGTCGCCTTAGCCGCACGTGATCAATCCGGCGCGGACTCGTTGGCCGCTGAACTGGGTCCGCTGGCGACATCCGCGAGCGTGGCTGATGCCGTGTCTGCGGCGGACGCCGTCCTGTTCGCCGTGTGGCTGGACACCGGGAAAGAACTCATTTCCCAACTGTCAGAGTCTCTGGTCGGCAAGGTGGTGATCGACCCGTCCAACCCCATCGGGCCCGACGGGCACGGCGGCTATACCAACACACTGCCGGCCGACCAATCGGCTGCTTCGGTCCTGGCAGCCCTGCTCCCCGCCGGCGCGCACTTCGTGAAGGCGTTCGGCACCCTTGGAGCTGAGGCCCTGGGATCGGCGGCCAACCGGCCGGCCGGGCGGGCAGTTCTGTTCTATGCAACGGACGACGACGCCGCGGCCGAAACCGTGGAACGGCTCATCAGCGCCTCCGGCTTTGATCCGGTCAAAGCCGGCGGAATCGCCGCGGCCGAAACCGTGGAACGGCTCATCAGCGCCTCCGGCTTTGATCCGGTCAAAGCCGGCGGAATCGACGCGGCCGGGCGGCTCGAGCTGATGCGCGGCGACCTTCACCAGAACGGCGGACTCGGCGGGAGGCTGCTGAACGTCGACGAGGCCCGCGCCGCACTCTAGGGACTGTTACAGTCCCGGCGTCTGACCGAGATCCGCGCGGAGCTGGGACAGGCGTGCATAGGCATTGTCGCGGTAGGCCAGGAGGGCTGCCTGGTCGGCAGGGTCGATGTCCAGGAATCCGTAACCACTCTTCAGTCCAGTGTTGCCGTCCTTGACGGTGGCGACGAGGGCTTCCGGGGCGGCGAACCGTTCACCGTATGCCTTTTCGAGGGTGCGGTATGCGGATTCGTACACGTCCAGTCCTGCCATGTCGCCGATTGCGAAGGGGCCAAACAGGGCCAATCGGAATCCGAACGTGTTGCTCACGACGGCGTCGATCTGTTCCGGTGTAGCGACGCCGTCGTCAACAATCTGGACAGCTTCCTTGTACAGCGCGAACTGAAGCCGGTTCGCGACGAATCCCGGTGTGTCCGCCACTCTCGCCGGCGTCTTCCCCAGCCTGCGGATGAGCTGCTCGGCGAGGTCGAGGACATCGGGGTCGGTGTCCGGGCCGGGAATGAGTTCGACGCCGGGTATGAACGGGGCGGGATTCATCCAGTGGACCCCGAGGAACCGCTCCGGGCCAGCGACCGAGGTGGCCAGTTCTCCGATGGGGATAGCCGAGGTATTTGTGCCGATGATCGCCCGGCCTGGCGCGGCGGCCGAGATCCGGCGGAGGACACTGGCCTTCAGGTCGGGTTCTTCGGGAACCGCTTCGGCGATGTAGTCCGCCGCCGCCACCGCTTCCTCGATGCTTCCGGCGGCGGCAAGGTTGCCCTCGATAGCCTCCGAGGCTGCCTTTGGCAGCAGCCCGCGGGCCTCAAATTCTCGGGCCTGCTCCACAAGCCGGACGCGCGCACGCTCGGCCGTTTCGCCGTCGACGTCGCCCAACGTGACTTTGTAGCCGTGTAAAGCCAGCACCTGGGCGATACCGCCTCCCATGTAGCCGGACCCGACGACGGCGGTGGCTGAAATGGCATCGATGATTGTCATGAACATGCTCCTAGGAAAGATGGTCCCGCGTGCCGGACCGAAGGCACTGGGCGGTTAGCGGATGGTGTAGCCGCCGTCGACGGCCAGCGTGTGGCCCGTTATGAGCGACGCGGCGTCGCTCAGCAGAAATGCCACTGCCCCGGCGATGTCCTCCGGTTCCCCGAAGCGTCCAATCGGGATCCTGGACAGCAGCTCGGCTGCCCAGTCAGGCCTGCTGAGGGTCGAAGCGGTCAGTTCAGTGCGCACGAAGGTCGGTGCGACGGCGTTGACACGAATTCCGGCCGGCGCCCATTCCAGGGCCAGGATCTTGGTGAGGTGGATCAGGCCGGCCTTGCTGGTGCCGTAGGCGGCCCGTTCCTCGATTCCGACGATTCCCGCCTGCGACGCTACGTTGACGATGGCCCCCGGAATTCCTTTGTCTACCCAGTGCTGAGCCACGGCGGTGGTCAGGAAGAAGATGCCTTTGAGGTTGGTGTCAAAGACCGTGTCCCAGTCTTCGGCTGTCAGTTCCAGCGCAGGCTTGGGCACGTTGACGCCGGCGTTGTTGACGAGGAGATCAATGCCTCCGCTTTCCTCCATCAAATAGTCAGCGAATCGGCGTATCTCATCGGTCTCGGTTATGTCGATGGGAAGCGCCGGAGTGCCGTACCGTTCGCTGATCCGGCGGGCACTGTCGGCGTCGCGGCTGGTCCCGTAGACGGTGGCGCCGCACTCGGCAAGGCCATCAGCGATGGCCTTGCCGAGTCCGCGGGCCGCTCCGGTGACCAGTGCTTTCTTGCCGTCGAGGCGGAAATTCGTCACCTTCGGTCCTTAGCTATCGAAGGTGTGGTCCGACCAGGGCAGGGCCGTGCCGCGGTACTTCGCCGCCCTGACGTCTCCTGAGCGGGCGTGGCCTTCAAACCGTTCGACTCTGGATGCGCGTCCGCAGAGCTCGCCGAAGAAGGCGCTGGATTCGGTGTTAGTCACTTCCTGGTAGGTGACGGTCCGCAGGTACTTTCCGACCCAGAGTCCGCCGGTGTAGCGGGCGGCACCTCGGGTGGGCAGTACGTGGTTGGTGCCAATGACCTTGTCTCCGTAGGAGACGCAGGTTCCTTCCCCGAGGAACAACGCGCCGTAGTCGTGCATCTTGTCCAAGGCTTCGCGGGGGTTTTGGGTGAGGATCTGTACGTGCTCGTAGGCGTACTCGTCCGCCAGGACGTACGCGTCGTCGAGGGTCGCGACAACGTGGACTGCACCCCAGTCGCGCCACGCTGCTCCGGCGTAATCGCGGGTGGGCATGTCCACGAGGATAGCGTCGATGTGCCCGATAACCTTGCGGCCAAGCTCCTCGCTGGTGGTGATCAGAACGGCCGGCGAGTCGGGGCCGTGCTCGGCCTGGGACAGGAGGTCGACGGCGACGATGAACGGGTCGGCGTGCTCGTCGGCCACGATCAGGACTTCGGTAGGCCCGGCGAAGAGGTCGATGCCGACCTCGCCGAAGAGCTGGCGCTTGGCCTCCGCGACGAAGGCGTTGCCGGGGCCGGCCAGCATATTGACCGGCTTGATGGTTTCCGTGCCGATGGCGAGGGCCGCTACCGCCTGGATGCCGCCGAGCAGGTAGATCTCATCGGCACCGGCCAGATACATAGCTGCGACGGTGGCGTCCGGAACCTCACCCTGGATCAGCGGGGTGCAGGCGGCTACGCGCTCAACGCCGGCGACCTTGGCCGTGATGATGGTCATGTGGGCGCTGGCCAGGAGCGGATACTTGCCACCGGGGATGTAGGCTCCCGCAGCCTGGACCGGCACGTTTTTCTGGCCCAGAAATACGCCCGGCATGGTTTCGATTTCGAAGTCGGTCAGGGACTCCCGCTGCTTCTGCGCCATGACGCGGACCTGTTCCTGAACGAACTTGATGTCCTCAATCGTCTGTTCCGGCACTCGGGCGATGATCTCGGCCAGCTGATTCTCACTAAGCAGGAACGAGTCCGGCGCGTACTTATCAAACTTCTCAGAATATTCGCGGACGGCCGCGTCTCCGCGTTCGCGGATGTCGGCGATTACGCCTTCCACGGTCGCGCGAACCTCCGGCGTGCTGCCCCGGGACACGCTGTTCCGGGCCGGCTCCTTCAACATCGTGGAGTCCACGGCCGAACCGATTTCATTTGTAACCGTCATCAGGTTTACCTTCCATCTTCATTGATGGGCGACATCTGGAGCGCCCCAGCCAAGCCATCCGGCCTGCATGATGACCGAGTGTATACGTATACATTTCTCAGGCGCAAGGGCTTGTGCGCCTCTCCTGCATACGTATACACTGCCTTCACGAGGCAGCCGGTGTGGCTGCGCTCACTGTCCGGTCGAAGACAAAGGAGTCTCTGAATGAGCACCCCCGCGACAACAGCAACCGCAGCGCCACCCGCCATTGATCCGAAGATGCGCCGCAAGGCCCTCGTTTCATCCGTGCTGGGCAGCTGCATCGAGTGGTACGACTTCTACGTTTACGGAGTCGCCGCCGCCATCATCCTCAACAGCCAGTTTTTCCCGCAGGCGAGCCCGTTCGTCGGCATTTTGCTCTCTTTCAGCACCTATGCGATCGGCTTCGCGGCCCGTCCCATTGGCGGGATCATCTTCGCCCACTTCGGCGACCGCCTGGGCCGGAAGAAAATGCTCATGATGACGCTGGGCCTGATGGGCGGCGGCACCTTCCTCATTGGCTGCCTCCCGAACTTCGCCACTATTGGCATTGCGGCTCCGATCCTTCTGGTGCTCTTGCGGATCGTGCAGGGTATCGGCGTCGGTGGCGAGTGGGGCGGCGCCGCGCTGATGGCAACCGAGTTCGCCCCGGCTAAGCGACGCGGGTTCTTCGGATCCTGGCCCCAGATCGGTGTTCCTGCAGGAACGCTCTTGGCCAACGGCGCCTTCTACGTCATGGGCTACTTGATCTCACCCGAGGCTTTTGTGGCCTGGGGATGGCGCATTCCGTTCCTCGTCTCGATCCTGCTGGTGGTGCTCTCCTTCTACATCCGCAGCAAGGTGGACGAATCCCCGGCGTTCGAAGAGATCAAGCGCAAGGGTGAGATCGAGAAGATGCCGGTGGTCAAAGTCATCAAGACCCGCCCGCTGACCATCCTCAAAGTCATCATGATGCGGTTTGCCGAGAACGCGAACTACTACATCTACACGACCTTCCTGCTCGCCTACGGTCCCGCAGTACTGCTGGAAAAGAACAGCATCCTGCTGGCAACCATGATCATGGCAGGCCTGGGCATCTTCTCAATCCCGTTCTGGGGCTGGGTATCCGACCGCTGGGGACGCCGCTACACCGTGATCGCCGGAGCAAGCACCATGCTCCTGATGGCATTCCCCTTCTTCTGGGCGGTGCAGACCGGTGACTTCCTGATGCTTCTGCTCGTGCTCATCCTGACCTGCAACGTCGGCCGCGACCTCTGCTACTCCGTGGAACCGGCGTACTTCACGGAACTCTTCGAGCCGAAGCTGCGGTATTCGGGCGCGTCGGTAGGTCCTCAGGTAGCAGCCGTTTTCGCCGGTGGTTTCGCACCGCTGATCGCCACGGCACTGATCGGTCCCGAATTCGACCGCTACTGGCTGGTTGCCCTCTATATGGTGGTGACCTCGATCATCACCATTGCTGGCGCGCTGTGGTCACCCGAGACAGCACCCCGCGTCCGGCTTCGGCGGGGACTCAGCGCGGAATATGATCCCACCACCGCCCGGTAAGAGTGGCCTCACCGGTGCTCCCCGGCCCGCCGGCGCCAGCAAAGAGTGGGCGCCGGCGGGTGCAGGTGCTGAAGGTTGGCTAGTCTGAAACCAGCAACTGCAATGAATCGGGTGGCATCCGTCCGAACCAAGAAAGGAGGACACCACGATGGTGACCAGCCGTGACGTGGCAGAACTGGCTGGCGTCTCGCAAGCCACTGTTTCCCGGGTCATGTCCTCCCCCGCGAAGCTGTCTCCCGCGACGAGGGCGCGCGTTCAGGCAGCCATGGAAACCCTGGGCTATGTGCCCCACGCCGGCGCCCAAGCCATGAAAACCAAGAGAACCAACACCATCGGAGTCGTGGTCGCGGACCTCACGAATCCCTTCTACGCGGAGGTTCTCGACGAACTAAGCCGCGAGCTCGACGCCGCCGGTTTCCGCGCCGTCATTTGGAACGCCGGCGGCGGCAGCCACCACGATGCGCTCAGGGCCATCCGGGAACACGCGGTTGATGGCGTCATTTTCACCACCGCCACGGAAGACTCGGTCGAGCTCCAGGCAGCCATCGAAAAAAACAGCCAGATCGTCCTGATCAACCGCGTCGTGGACGGTCTGGAATGCGACCAGGTAACCAGCAGCAACACCGACGGCGGCGCCGCCGTCGCCGACTACCTGCTGGCTCACGGCAAAACCCGGGTCGCCTTCATCGGAGGCGCACCAAACGCGAGCACCTCCCTGGAGCGCGGGCAGGGATTCCTCGGCAGAATGGCGCATCAAGGCCACCCCGTGCCCGAGCACTTCCGCTTCCAAGGCGGGTTCTCCCACGACATCAGCGCCCAAGTCATGAACCGCTTGCTCTCCCGCGCCGACCGCCCACAGGCTGTCTTCTGCGCCAACGATCACATGGCCTTCGGAGCCCTGGATGCCCTACGCGCCAACCAGCTCCAGCCCCGGGACTGCTGGGTCATCGGTTACGACGACGTCGAGATGGCCGCCTGGGAATCATTCAGCCTCACCACCGTCCGGCAGCCTAGCCGCGAAATGGCCCGCGTCGGGGCGAAGATGATGATTGACCGCATCTACTCCCCTGGACGCGCACCCCGCCGCGTGAACTTCCCCTGCGAGCTCATCGTCCGGGGAAGCACGGAGCTGGCGTAGCCGACAGCGCTGAGGGGCTTGGCGTATACAGCGGGCGCGAAGAGGCAGACTTGTCTGTCGCTTCGCAGATACGTCTTCGCACAGCAATGCCGGCGCCCCAGAATGCCGTGAGCGTGCCAAGTGCGGCGCCGGCATGTATTGCCGTGGGCCAGGTGGCGCGGGACAGGATGTGCCTGCCGGCCGCTTCTCCGCCTTCCTGGGTCCAGTCAGACCCGACGACGTCTATGTCGGCTTCCAGCCCCCGCCTCGTCATGACATCGATGTATCCCTGCAGACGGACTTCCTCGGGCAGGCGGGCGTCATTGGTCCAGGCCGAAGCCGGGCAAAAGTGCGGGCCACCTGAATCATTGGTATGACTCCGGGGAGCCTTGCGCCCAACACGGCCAGCGCACTGACCCAGGTTGTTCTCTGCCGTTTCCGGCCCGCACGTCGGACAAACCCGTGCCGGTCTATTAATTGCCGGTCTATTAATTATTGCGCGGACCTATTCCCGGGTTCCGCAGATCGCCCTGAATCTCGGGTGACGGCAGCCGTGCTGCCGCGAACGACGAGCCGAGGGGGCAGCACTTCGGAGCGTTGGGGCGAGAGGGGTTCGGCCATGCGTTGGAGGAGCAGCTCTGCGGCACGTATGCCCACGTCACGGCTGACGGGGTCCACGGTTGTCAGCGAAAGGTGCCGGATCTGCCCGAGATAGGTGTTGTCGTATCCGACGAGTGAGAGCTGCGCAGGAACGCTGACGGAGCGCTCGGCGGCGGCGGAGAGCGCTCCGACGGCGACGATGTCGTTGGCGGCAAAGACCGCCGTGGGCGGCCGTCCGCCGTCGATGAGACGGCCCATTGCCTCAAAGCCGGACTTTTCAGTCATGTCCGTTTGCTCCACCCGGACGTAGTCCTGGAGGCCGTTGCGGGACATGGTGTCCCGATATGAGCCGGCCCGCAGGGCACCGGATCTGGTGGGTGCGCCAAGGTGGGCGATGTCGCGGTGGCCGAGGTCAATCAGGTGTTCGACGGCGATGCGTGCGCCGGCGACGTCGTCGTTGGCGACCAGATCTGCTGCAGGCAGGTCGAATCCGCGGATGCCTGCCACGACCGTCGGCGTGTGCGTGGATGCCCGCGTGAGGTCGTCGTCGGGCGGGATGTCGCCCGCGATGACGAGCCCGTCGACGCGCAGATCCATAAACGGGGACACCGGGCTTTCCCCCGGGCGGGCGAGATAGCGGGGGTCGCCGAGAACCATCCGCAGGTCCTTGTCCAGGAACACGCTCCTGAGGCCGTCGAGCAACTCCACGAACCAAGGATTCGCCAGGTCATCGAGCAGGACGCCAACAACGCCCGTGCGCCCGCTGGCCAGCGAGCGCGCGGCGTTGCTCGGCCTGTAATCGAGGGCGGCCATTGCCTTGGCAACGGCCTCTCGCTTTTGCTCGCTGACCTTGGGCGACCCCCGCAGTACCAGGGAAACCAGTGCGCGCGAGACGCCGGCTTCCTGCGCCACATCTTCAATCGTGGCACGCTTGCCTGTTCCCCGTTGCATGACTTCACTCCCCGACAATTGGCCGCCTCCTTCCGGCCAGCGTAACGTCAACGGGTGGACGCAGCCTCGCCGGCCGCCGTCGCGGAAACGATGATGGGCAAAGCGCCGGTGCGGAAATGCACCTCCAGTTCTTCCAGGGACTGCCCCTTTGTCTCCGGCACGAACTTGGCCACGAAGACCAGGGACAGAACATTCACCAGCACGAACACGGCAAAGGTTCCCGTCGACCCCAAGGCGACCACGAGGATCGGGAACAGGAAGGAGATTGCCGCGTTTACGGTCCACAGGGCAAAGACCGCGATACCCATGGCGAATCCTCGGATGGCCATCGGGAAGATCTCCGAAAGGAGCAGCCAGACGCAGGTTCCGATGAAGCACTGCACGAAGGCGACGAAGAGCATCATGGCGGCCAGGATCGTGTAACTGACGGCGTTCGACTGCGGGAGCATGAACACGACGGCGAGAAGCGCCTGGGAACCGACAACGCCGGAGAACCCGATGATGAGCATTCGGCGGCGCCCGATGAAGCCGAGCAGCCAGATGCCCACGATGGTCATGACCACCGAGGTCACGCCCACTGCGATGGTTGCCACCAGTGACGCGCTTACACCGAGCCCGCTGCGTTCAAGGATGCTGGGCGCGTAGTAGTTCACGGTGTTGATGCCGGTGGCCTGCTGGACGACTGCGAGTCCGATGCCTATCCAGAGAAGCCTGCGCATCCACGGGTTGTTCTTCAGGTCGCGCCAGGCATGTGAGCGTTCCTTGCGGGCCGTCGTGGCCGACTCGACGATCTCCTTGTATTCAAGGTCAGCTTCTTCCGGGTCCCGGCTCAGGTCCAGGATGCGCCGGCTGTCCGCAAACCGGTCCCGGAGCGCGAACCAGCGCGGCGATTCCGGCAGCATCAGCATGCCGATCAGGAGCGCAATCGCGGGGATCGAAGCCACGCCGAGCATGAGGCGCCACACGGATGTGTCGTGGATGAGGGTGTCGAGAAGCGCGTTGATGGCAAAAGCGAGCATTTGGCCGGTGACGATCATCAGCTCGTTGATCGTGACCATGCGGCCCCGCAGATTGGCCGGCGCCATTTCCGCCAGATACAGGGGGCAGGTTACGGCTGCGGCGCCCACGCCGAGACCGAGGACCACGCGGGCGGCCACCATGAAGGCGACATTGGGGGCAATGGCACAGCCCAGGGCGCCGAGGAGGAACAGCAGCGCGCAGACCAGGAGGGTGCCGCGGCGGCCGAGCGCATCTGCGAGCCGGCCTCCGGTCAGTGCGCCCACGGCGGCGCCGGGGAACAGCAAGGCGCTGACCACTGTCGCCTGCTCGACTGCGTTCATGTTCAACGAGTCCTGCATGTAAAGCAGGGCACCGGAGATGACCCCGGTGTCGTAGCCGAACAGGAGTCCGCCGAGGGTGGAGATGATGGTCAGACGGGTGAGATATCCGCCATGTTTGGAGCCCGATGCGGGCCGGTGTGCTGCGTGCAACGACATTGTTGACATCCTTGGATCGTTCGGCCGAACTGCCACGGCCTTCGGGCGGGGAATGCTACGAGTGGTGCAGTTCACTTCCATCCAGATTAGAGCGCTCTAACGGCTGGGTCAATAGTTTGTTCTGACATAAGCTCAAAGTCGAAAAAGCGGGCGTCTTGTCTCGAGCCTTTGCCGCCCGGATTTGTTCAAGACCGTTGCCACAACTGAGCGAATGCTGAGAGTTGTTGTGGAGAGGCTGAGAAAGCCGGACCCGGTGTTTGTTTATGGCCGGTGGCGGCCGCATCCTTGGAGCATGGATGCTGTCCGGAAGCTTGCCGGTCGTGGCCTGCCCCGGACTCTCTGGGGTGTGCGAAAGCGCGCCACGGCCACTGCCGTCGTCGTCGTGGCTGTGGCGCTTCTCATTGGCGGCCTGACGCTGCTGGTGCTGCTGCAGAAGTCGCTCGTCGCCACTGCGGAGTTCGCTGCCCGGGGCGAGGCCACGGAGGTCGCTGCCCAAGTCGCCGACCAGGGCCTTGCTGGGGGGCGCCATTTCATCGAGTCTGCCGGCGAGGCCGGGCAGTATGTCCAGCTCCTGGATCCGCAGGGGTCGGTCGTCGCCTCCTCGGTACCTGGCGCGGCAGCGGCTCCGCTGACCGGTTTGCGTCCGGACGCGGGGCAAACTCTGATCCAGAGCGTGCCCGAGCTGCCCAGCCTCGGTAACGACGACGAGTTCCTGGTTGTGGCGACCGGAGTCCGTGACAAGGGCGTCCTTTATACGGTGGTGGTGGCAGTCACGACCCAGGTCGAGGCCAACACCGTCGCCACGGTGTCGTGGTTCGTGCTCGGCGCCACGCCGCTGTTGTTGACGCTCGTAGGGATCGCCGTCTGGATGCTGGTGGGCCGGTCCCTGCGCCAAGTCGAGAGAATCCGGGGCCAGGTTGCCATGATCAGCGCCCGCCGCCTGGACGGACGGGTGGAAGTCCCGCCTACCGCCGATGAGATCCAGGCTCTGGCGCAGACAATGAACTCAATGCTGGAACGGCTTGAGGCTGCCGATCTGGAACAGCGGCGCTTCGTCTCGGACGCCAGCCATGAACTGCGCAGCCCCCTGGCCACCCTCAGCGCCGGGGTGGAAATCGCCGCCGCCGATCCCTCCGGACGAACGTGGGACGAGGTGAAGTCGGTCCTTGCCGGCGAAACAGCCCGGATGCGGTATCTCGTTGAAAATCTGCTCACACTGGCCAAGGCCAATGACGGAGGGCTGCGCCTGGAGAAGACCGACGTCGATCTCGACGACGTCCTGAACGACGAGATCGTTCGGCTGCGCTCCACGAGCCGGCATCGGATCGTGGCACATCTTGAACCGGCACGGATTACCGGCGATGCGCGCAGGCTCGCCCAGGTGGTCAGGAATGTCTTCGATAATGCCGACCGGTATGCCAAGTCCGTGGTTTCCATCGAGGTTCACAACGCCGAGGCCCAAGCCACCATAACCATCGACAATGACGGGCCGCCTGTGCCGGCCGCAGACCGGGAGCGGATCTTTGAGAGGTTTGTCCGGCTTGATGAAAGCCGGTCCCGTGAACGAGGCGGCAGCGGCCTGGGTCTTGCCATCGCGGCCGCCGTCATGGCGGCCCATGACGGGTCGATCAGGGCAACAGAAGGGCCAGGCGGCGGGTGCCGCTTTGAAATGGTCTTCCCCCACGCCGCGTCCGCCGGCGAAACTCCCACCGGCAAGAAGGTCTCCGGCAAGAAAATCCCGCGCTAACGCCAGCCAGGTCCATACTCGCGTAGCGCTATGCCACCGGGGTCCTGTCGGCGGTGAGCAGGTATCCCATGCCCCGCACCGTCATCAGGGTCTGCACATCGAACGGGACATCGATTTTCCGGCGGAGGTACCCAATGTAGACCTCGACGACGTTCTCTCCTCCTTCAAAGGCCGCATCCCACACGTTGTCCAGAATCTCGCCCTTTGAAACCACCTGGCCAGGCCGCCGCATCAGGAAATGCAGCAGCGCGTACTCCTTGGCGGTCAGTGCAATCGCTGCCTCCCCGCGGCGCACTTGGCGGCTTGCCGTGTCAAGGCTCAGGGATCCCAGCTCCAGGACAACGGGCCGCTCCGGCGCTCCGCGGCGCATCAGCGCCCTTATCCTGGCAACCAGGACGACGAAGCTGAACGGCTTGGTCAAGTAGTCATCGGCTCCGAGGTCGAAAGCGTCCGCCTGGTCATACTCGCCGTCCTTGGCCGTCAGCATCAGAACGGGCGTCCAGATTTTGCGGCCCCGGATTTCTTTCAGCACGTCGTAGCCATTCTTCAGCGGCAGCATCAGATCGAGCAGGATCACATCGTAGGGCTTCTCCGTCGCAGCCCAGACCCCGCTGACCCCGTCATGGACGACGTCCACCACGAATCCCTCGTTGGACAGCCCGCGGCGGACTGTATCGGCCAACTGCTTTTCGTCCTCAACAATGAGAATTCTCACGCCCGCCCCCGCCCACTCATCCTCGAAGTATCCCTGACAGGGAGCTTGCCTGTCCCCACGGCACGGGCTTTCTCAGCTTGCTCTCATGACCGGTGCACGATCCTGTCCATAAGACTTTCGTAACGCACTACAGGAAAGAATGCCACCCATGTACGCCACTGCAGGACCCGCGGCCTTAACCTACCCCGCGCTGAGGTCCTGGTGGTGGGTCCCAAATCTGGGCACGGTCAAGCCACCCTGACCCTTTTCGCACTCCCGAACCAGCGAGAAGAACCAATGGAGGAAGTGAAAGTCAGTGGCAAACATACGATGGGACCTGGTTCCCAACCCGGAGTGGGTACTAATGTATCGACGCGGCCTCAGCCGCGGACAAATCTCAGCGCAGACGGGGGCGCCCATATCAACCGTGGGTTACCACCTGACTGCCGCAAGGACCGCCGATCCGGCGCTTCGTGAGGAGCACTTTGCCGCCGCCAACGGTGACCCCGCCAGGGCAACCCGACGAAGCGTCCAACGTATGAACGAGCTCGTCGGAATGGTGCGGCAAACAGGCCGATACCCCGCAAATAACTCGTCAGAAGCCGCAGAACGCAACCTCGCAGCATGGCTGCGCCGCCGACGCCGCGACGCTGAGGCGGGCTCCCTTACCCGCATCCTCGATGACGGCCTAAGCGTCCTGCCGGACTGGAAGACCCCCAAAGGGCGCCGGTCGGCGTGACGCGGTGCCCCGGTGGTTGAGCCTGTCGAACCTCGATCTCGACAGGCTCGATCAGCGGGGTTGGCTCGATCAGCAGGGTTTGCTCGATCTCGACAGGCTCGATCAGCGGGCCCGCTCGATCAGCGCGGGGCGGTCAGTCGTCCTCGGCGCCCTGATTCAGGACCTGGAAGTCCGGGCCGAGGTTCACTTCGACTTCCGAGCCGCTGTTCAGCCGGATCTCAACTTCGTAGGCAGAGCCCGGGTCCCCGCCACCCTCAACGTCGGTCACCGTGCCCGGTCCCACCTTGGCAAGCGCGGCCTCGACTGCTTTGTCGCGATCGGCCTGGCTCAGGGTGCTCTGGGAACCTCCGTTCGAGGTCAAGTCGTCAACAACCAGGTTTCCGGCTGCCACCGCAACCGTTGCGCCTCCCAGGGCTGCCGCAGCCACTGCTGCTCCGATGATCCATGCTGTTCTCTTGCGCACAACGGTCTCCTTTCACATCGTTTTTCCCAGTGTCCTACCGAAATTGGACCGGGACAACGCCCCACAGGAAACGCCCGCCCGGGCTACCCCCGGGCGGGCGAATCTGGTTCCTGTGGCAGGTGGCTTTCCGCTACAGGAGGCTTGTTCCGATGTCTTTTCCGATCCGCCGGAGCAGGGCGGCGGAAAGTTCGGGATCCTTGGACGAGTCCTGGTCGGTGTATTCGGTCAGGGTGTACACCCGGGTCAATGCCATTTCCGGCCACCGCTCCGGGGGCAGCAGGGAGCGGCCGGCGACGGCGATGATCGGGCGGGTGCCCGACCGGCGGGCGACGGCGGCCGGCAGCTTGCCGGATAGCGTCTGTTCGTCGATACTGCCTTCGCCGGTGATGACGACGTCGCAGCTGTCCTTGCGGGCGTTGAAGCCCAGCAGGTCCAGGAAGTAGTCCGCGCCGGAGACCTGCTCGGCGCCGAGGAGCAGGCAGGCGTAGCCGATTCCGCCGGCGCTTCCGGCGCCGTCGTGCCCTGCCAACACCGCGGCGCCGGCGAACCCTGCCTCCGTCATCTTGGCAACAAGGTGCTCGAGACCCTGGTCGAGGGCCGCGATATCCTCCGGCCCGGCGCCCTTTTGCGGTCCGAAGACCGCCGGCGCCCCTTGGACGCCGAGGAGCGGGTTGTGGACGTCGCTGGCAACGACAAGTTCCGTGTCCGCCAGCTCGGGGAGGTCGGTCCGGTGGATGGAGTGGATCTGGCCCAGCGCCCTGCCGCTGCCGTAGAGCTGCCGGCCGTCGGCGTCGCGGAAGCTGTAGCCCAGGGCGGTGAGCATTCCCATGCCGCCGTCGGTGCTGGCGCTGCCGCCCAGGGCCATGACGATCCTGGCCGGCTTCAGGCTGAGGGCGAACAGGACGGCTTCGCCGAAGCCGCGGCTGGATGCGCTCAGCGGCTCCAGCTTTCCCTCCGGCAGGAGCCCGAGGCCGCAGGTGTTGGCGACCTCGACGACGGCGGTGTCGCCGTCGAACGCGATGTCGGCCTGGACGTGCTGGCCCGTGGGGCCGGCGACCGTGTAGCTTCGCCGGGTGAAGCCGGAGGCGACGGCGGCATCGACGCTGCCGTCACCTCCGTCCGCCAGGGGAAGCACTTCGCAATGGACCGCTCCGGCTCTGCCGGTCGAACCGGTTGCGGAGCGGAGCCCCGCGGCCAGGGCGGCCGCTACCTCGCCGGCGGTGAGGCTGCCTTTGAACTTGTCGGGTGCGATGAGGGTCCGTACGGTTTTCGGGGCGGTTGTGTTGTGCATGTCAGACGGTTTCCGAGTAGGCAGGAGTGCGGCCCTGGGAGTGCCTCCCGGCATCATCGGCGTTGCCATCGTTCTTTGCGTGGATTTCCTTGGGGGCGTGGTGGCCGTACTCAGCCAGGTCGTCGTCGATGTCCGTGACTTCGTCGAGGTGGATCGGGTCCTCACTGGGCATCGGCTCAACGGTTTCGCCGGCGAAGACGCGGCGGGCGCGGTCCGCGTCCAGGGTCCGGTCCCACCAGGCGATGAACAGCGTGGCGACGGCGTTGCCCGTGAAGTTCACCAGGGCCCGGCACTCGGACATGAACTTGTCGATGCCGAAGATGAGCATGATGCCGGCGGCCGGGATGGTGCCGATGGTGGTCAGCGTGGCCGTCAGGGCGATGAAGCCGCCGCCGGCGACGCCTGCCGCGCCCTTGGAGGTGAGCAGCATGACTGCGAGCAGGCCCAGCTGCTGGCCGATGGTCAGGTCCGTGTTGGTGGCCTGGGCGATGTACAGGGCGGCGAGGGACAGGTAGATGGCGGCGCCGTCGAGGTTGAAGCTGTAGCCGGTGGGGACGACGAGTCCGACGGTTTCCTTCTTCACGCCGGCGTGCTCGAGCTTGCGCATCAGGCCCGGCAGGGCCGGTTCGGCAGTCGAGGTGCCCAGGATGAGCATGTATTCCTCTTTGAGGTGCCGGATCATCGTGAAGATGTTCAGCTTCAGGAACGCCATGACGGCGCCGAGGACCACGACGACGAACAGGATCGACGTGACGTAGAAGAGGGCAATCAGCCCGCCCATGCTGGTGAGGGAGGCGACGCCGTACTTGCCGACGGCGAAGGCCATCGCGCCAAAGGCACCAAGGGGCGCGGCCTTCATGATGAAACTCAGGATCTTGAACATGACCCCGGTGAGGCGCTGCACGCCGTCCAGGACTGGGGCGCCGACCTTGCCCATCGCGTTCAGGGCGATGCCGAAGACCACGGCGATGAAGATGATCTGCAGGATGTCGCCCTCAACGAAGGGACCGACGATGCTGTTGGGAATGATGTGGGTGAGGAACTGCCACCATTCCTGGTGCTGGCCGGCGTCGATGAGCTTCGCGGCGGACTCGGAGGTCTTGATGGTGCTCGCATCGGCGTTGACGCCTTCGCCGAGCCGGAAGATGTTGATGGCGACCAGGCCGAAGATCATGGCGAAGATGGTGCCGACCTGGAAGTACGTCAGCGCCTTCAGGCCGGTCATGCCGACCTTTTTCAGGTCCGCGACGCTGGCGATGCCGCCGACGATGGTCAGGAACACGATCGGGCCGATGAGCATCTTCATCGAGTTGACGAAGGTGGTGCCGATGGGTTCCATGGCGATGCCCGCGGACGGCGCGAGCCAGCCCAGGAGGATGCCGAAGAGGATGGCGGTCAGTACCCAGAAGTACAGCTGGCGGTACCAACGTGTCTTGGGGGCCGGCGCTGCCGTGCCGGCGGTGGTGATGTGATCCATGATTCCTACCTCGTTGTGGAATTTCGCTGGAGTGAAGCTTGAAGGGTTCGGTAAGCGGCGTCCCGAGGGCCCCGACGCGAGCTTGCGAGTGTTGGGGAGGGACTTCCGCGGAAGCGTCCGACGGCGGCGGGCCAGCCGCCGTCGGACGTTTCAGAAAGCGGGCGTTCTGTTTAGACGGCGGCCAGGCTCAGCGTGAGGGCCTTGATGATGGCGTCGGTGACGTCGTCCGTGGTGGAGTCGCCGCCGACGTCGCGGGTCAGGTGGCCGGCGCCGGTGGTCTGCTCGATGGCGGCCTCGACACGGCGGGCTTCCTCGTGCAGGCCGAAGTGGTCCAGCATCAGGGCGGCGCTGGCGATCGCACCGATCGGGTTGCTGATGCCCTGGCCCGCGATGTCGGGGGCGGAGCCGTGGACCGGTTCGAACATGGACGGGAAGCGGCGCTCCGGGTTCAGGTTCGCGCTGGCCGCCAGGCCCAGGCTTCCGGCCAGGGCCGAGCCAAGGTCCGAGAGGATGTCGGCGTTCAGGTTCGAGGCCACGACGACGGAGAGGTCCTCCGGCTTGAGGATGAACTTCGCGCTCATCGCGTCGACCAGTACGCTTTCGGTCGCCACGTCCGGGTAGTCCAGGGCCACCCGCTGGAAGGTTTCGTCCCAGAGGACCATGCCGTACTGCTGGGCGTTGGACTTGGTCACGGAGGAGACCTTCTTGACCGTGCGGGTCCGGGCCAGGTCGAAGGCGAAGCGCATGATGCGTTCGCAGCCCTTTTCCGTGAACAGTGCGGTCTGCAGGGCGACCTCGTTGCCCGGGCCGCGGCCGCTGAGGTTCCGTCCGCCGAGGCCGGCGTATTCGCCTTCGCTGTTTTCGCGGACAACCACCCAGTCGAGCTCGGTGTTGTCGGCCTTGCGGAGGGGCGACTGGATGCCGGGGAGGAACTTCACCGGGCGGATGTTGGCCCACTGGTCAAAGTTCTGGGTGATGTTCAGGCGCAGGCCCCAGAGGCTGATGTGGTCCGGGACGTTTTCCCAGCCGACGGCGCCGAAGTAGATGGCGTCGAAGTCCTTGAGGGTCTCTAGGCCGTTGGGGTCCATCATCTGGCCGGTCTTTTCGAAGTAGCCGCAGCCCCAGGGGAACTCGGTCCACTCGAAGGAGAACTTGCCGCCGGAATTCTCGGCCAGGGCGTCCAGGACGCGGCGGCCTGCGGAAACGACCTCTTTGCCGACCCCGTCTGCGGGGATTGAAGCGATGCTGAATTTCTGGGTGGCGCTCATGTGCCTACCTCCTCGTTGAGTCTGTTAGCAGCGTCACACTGCCCTTCCTCTTCAAGTAGAGGCCATGACCTCGAACGGCGTCCAAGACCAAGATTCGATACGGTAGATAGGTTCAGCCTATTGGTTCGCGGCGTCCTGGACCTTCTGGACGGCATGCAGCTCCGCGACTGCCAGGAACGCCCGCGCCGCCGGCGTCAGGTCTTCCTTCCGGCTCAGGATGGCCACCTCCAGGTGCGATACCGGTTCAATCAGCAGCGTGCGCAGCCCCGCCTTGTGGGCAGTCGGGGCCCAGGACGACGGCATCACCGCGTGGCCCACACCCGCGAGCACCAGGGGCAGGATCGACGTCCGGTGCGCCACCTCGACGACGATTTCGGTGTTGACGCCGTGGGCCAGGGCGTCATCCACGAGCCAGCGCATCAGCGAGCCGCGCTGGCTGGCGATCAGCCGGTGCCCGCCAAGGTCCTCACGCTGGATTGCCTCCCCTGGACCGAAGGTGTCCGCGTGGGGATTGACGATGAGGATCAGCGGCTGGCGCTCGAGGTCGAGCACCTGGACGCCGGGAACCTTGATGGCACTGGAGGAGCCGGCCAGGCCAATCTCGGTGCTTCCGCTACGGACGGATTCGATCACCTCTTCCGGGGTGAACGCGGCGCTGACATTGAGACGGACCGACGGGTGGGCCCGGATGAAGCCGGCGATCATCGAGGTCAACGGCTCAATACCCGGCGACGGCATGGTGATGATGTCCAGCCGGCCGCTGCGGACGCCCCGTAGAGCCTGGACCGCCGACTGCGCCGCGTCGAGATCGCGCATCACGAGCCGCGCGGGTCCGACGAGTTCCTTGCCGGCTTCGCTGAGCACCGCACGGCGGCCAATGCGGTGGAAGAGCGGCACGCCGAGCTCGTTCTCCAGGCCGGCGATGGTCTGGGACAGGGAGGGCTGGGCGATGAGCAGATGTTCTGCGGCACGGTTGAAGCCGCCATGGTCAACCACGGCAAGGAAATACTTCAGCTTCCGCGTGTCCATGCCAGCTTCTTCACCGCTTCCGATCCCAGGGCTTCCGACGCGCAGCGAGAAAGCATAGATAGCCTACGCCTATCGGATACCCGCGCGCTGGTTGAGCCTGCCGGAACCACCTCGATCTCGACAAGCTCGATCAGCGTCAATCAGCGGCTGTAGATTCCCGTCAGCGTTGCCTTGCCCAGCAGGTGCTTGGCCAGCTGGTCTTCCAGCCCCGCAGGCCTCTTCCCGGCCTTCAGTTCTTCGACGTCCAGCGCATAGACGGTAACGACGTACCGGTGCCGGCCGTGTCCGGGCGGCGGCGCGGCGCCCAGATAGCCCCGGAAGCCGGCGTCGTTCTTCAGCTGAACGGCGCTGGGCGGGAGCTGCGCGCCGGCCTCGGCTCCGGCTCCCTCTGCCAGCGACGTGACGTCGACCGGGATATTGAGCACGGCCCAGTGCCAGAAACCGCCGGCGCCAGGGGCGTCGGGATCAAAGACCGTGACGGCGAAGCTTCCGGTTCCCGCCGGCGCGCCGCTCCAGCTCAGCTGCGGGGATTCGTCCGCCCCGCCGGCATGCAGCCTGCCGCTGCGCTGTGCGGGATGCAGGGTCTCACCGTCCTGGAAGGACCTGCTGGTGAGTTCGAACGACGGTACGTCCGGGAGGTTGGGAAAGGGACTGGCGGATGTCATGGCTGCCTTTCAGATGGTGGCTTCTGCTTCCTCTGCTGCTGCTTCCACGCGGTTGAGTTCGGCCCGCGTGGGCGGATTGGCTCCGGGCCGGGACACCGTGACGGCGGCGGCGCGGGAGGCGTGTGCCAGGAGCGCGGCGAGGTCTTTGGCCGGCAGGGCGCGGAGGTCGGCCCGGTTCTGGGCACCGGCCAGGCCGCGGTCCACCACGCCGGACAGCAGCGCGGCCATGAAGGAGTCACCCGCGCCCACGGTGTCCGCCACGTCCACGCGGGGCACGGCGAATTCGGCTTCCCCTGCGGCCGTGATGCCCCACGGTCCTGATGCTCCGCGCGTCACCACCACCATGGCCGGGCCTTCCGCGCCGCCCAGCGACAGCCAGCGCCGCGCCGAGTCCAGCACGTCCACGCCCGGGTACAGCCAGGCCAGGTCCTCGTCGGAGGCCTTGACGATGTCCGAAAGGGTCACGAACTTCTCCACCTGCCGCCGGGCATAGTCCGCATCCGTGATGATGCTGGGGCGGCAGTTGGGGTCAAAGCTGATGGTGGCCGAGGGGTGGGAATGTTCGACGGCGGCCAGGACGTCCGCGGCGCCCGGCGCCAGCATCGTGGCAATGGAGCCGGTGTGCAGCAGGGTGGTGCCCTGCAGCATGAACGGCAGCCGTTCCGCGAGTCCGGGAAGCTCCCAGGCGAGGTCGAACGTGTAGGTGGCGGCGCCGTCGTCGTCCACCAGTGCGGTGGCCACGCTGGTGGGCAGGCCGTCCGGTGCCTGCGGGAGCATGACCGAACTGGCCTTCAGGTGGGCGGCCACCGACTCGCCGTAGGCGTCACGGCCGTAGCGGCCGATGAACTGCACGGGGTGGCCGAGGCGCGCGAGGCCCACCGCGACATTGAGCGGGCTTCCGCCGACGTGGGCTTCGATTCCGGAGCTGCGCTGGACCACGTCAACGAGGCCCTCGCCAATAACTGTGAGCATGGACATACTCTGCCAGAGAACGCGGCCCGGCGCTCAGTTGATCCGGGCAGGCAACAGTGCAGCGGACCGTCCGGCCCGCTGCACACGCCCGCTGCGGTACTTCGTTAGGACTTCTTTCCCGGCAGCGCGAGCTTGAAGACCTTGGCCCAGGACGATCCGACCTGCTTGAGCAGCGGCCCGGTGGTGTACGGCAGGCCGTAGCGCTTGCAGATTTCCTGCACCTTCGGGGCAACCTCGGCGTACCGGTTGGACGGCAGGTCGGGGAAGAGGTGGTGCTCGATCTGGTGGGACAGGTTTCCGGTCATGAGGTGCATGAACTTGGAGCCGGAGATGTTGGCGGATCCGATCATCTGCCGGACGTACCAGTCGCCGCGGGTCTCGCCTTCCACCATTTCCTCGGTGAACGTGTCCGCCCCTTCGGGGAAGTGGCCGCAGAAAATCACCGCATGGGCCCAGACGTTGCGGACGGCGTTGGCGGTCAGCGTCCCGTAGAGCGCCTGCTTGCCCGAGCCGGTCAGCATGGCAACGGCCGGGGTGGCGGCGTAGTCCTTGGTGAACTGCTTGATGGCCTTGATGCCCAGGGCCTTGAGGTCACGCTTCATGGCCTCCTTGGACTTCTTTCCCTCCTGGTAGTCCGCCAGCTCGAGGTCGTAGATGGCGATCCCCCACTCGAAGATGGGGGCCAGGATGGCGTTGTACAGCGGGTTGCCCAGGTTGTGGGGCTTCCACGGCTGATCGGCGTCCATGCGCAGGAGGTTGTATCCGACGTCGTTGTCCCTGCCCACCACGTTGGTCCAGCGGTGGTGCAGGTCATTGTGGGTGTGCTGCCACGAACGTGCCGGGGTGACGAAGTCCCATTCCCAGGTGGTGGAGTGGATGTCCGGGTCCCGCATCCAGTCCCACTGGCCGTGCAGGATGTTGTGCCCGATCTCCATGTTTTCCAGGATCTTGGCGAGGCTCAGCAGCGTGGTGCCCGCGACCCAGGCACCCTTGTTGCGGCCCATCAGCAGCGCGGCGCGGCCGGAAATCTCGAGGCCGCGCTGGATCTTGATGACGCGCCGGATGTACGCGGCGTCGGACGCCCCGCGCTTGGCCAGGATGTCGTCGCGGATGGCGTCCAGTTCGCGGCCCATCTCGGCAACCTGTTCGTCCGAAAGGTGGGCAGCAGCGGGCGGACGCACCAGCGGGCTCCCGGAGGATGCCAGCGCACCGGGGCGGTGTTTTGCCGCCTCCCCGTTGATCGACGTTGATTTCGCGGCTGTGCGGTCAGATATTGCAGTCATGCGGTGTTGCTCCTCAGATCTCGAGGTTAACGGGCCCGGCGGCTGCCGAAACACACGTCTGGATTAGTTGGCCCGGTTCGCCGTGGACTTCGCCGGTGCGCAGGTCACGGACCTGGCCGGCCCGCAGCGGGAGCAGGCAGCTGTGGCAGATGCCCATGCGGCAGCCGCTGGGCATCAGGACTCCCGCGTCTTCGCCGACGTCGAGCAGCGGGGTGTTCCCGTCCGCCTCGACCTCGCGGTCGGAGGTCTCGAAGGTGACCAGTCCGCCGTCGTGCCCGGCTCCGCCCACCAGGCTGGTGTTGAAGCGTTCGATGATCAGGTTGATGGGGTCGGCCGCGAACGGACCCGGTGCTGCTTTCTCGTGGGCGGCGGCTTCGCTGGACCACAAGGCCTCGGCGTCGTCAAGGAACTCCTCGGGGCCGCACGCGTAGGCCGCGCGCTGGCGCCAGTCCGGGCACAGCTCCTCCAGCTGGGTGGTGGACCCGAAGTCCAGCCGGCCGCGTTCGCCCGTGTACCAATGGGTGACGCGGAAGTTGGGGAACTGGTCCGCGAGCTCGGACAGTTCCTCGTGGAAGATGCTGTCCTGCGGCGTGCGGGCCGAGTGGATGAGCACGACGTCGGCATCCGGGCGGTGCGGCACCAGGGTGCGGACCATGGACATGACCGGCGTGATGCCGCTGCCCGCGGTGAGCATCAGCAGCGGACGGGGGTGTTCCGGCAGGACGAAGTCGCCCTGCGGCGGCGCCAGGAACAGGACGTCCCCGGGCTTGGTCTGCCGGACCAAGACGCCGGAAACCGCGCCGACGTCGCTCACGGTGATGGCCGGATCCTGCCCGGCGGGCGCGCTGAGCGAATACGAGCGCCAGTGGCGCACGCCGTCGAGCTCCACGCCGATCCGCGCCCACTGGCCGGCCTTGTGGGCCTTCCAGCCGCGGCCGGGGTGGAAGAAAATCGTGGCGGAATCCGCCGTTTCCGGGACAACCTTGGTAACCACGCCGCGCAGCTGGCGGGCGGAAAACACAGGGTTAAAAAGCGCAAGAACATCCTCCGGCGCCAACGGGGTGGTCAGAACGGAGGCGGCGCGCGCCAATTTGCGAAGCCGAATCATGTTGTCCACCACCTGTTGGATTCACCCATATATTTCTCCTAGTGAAACCGGTGATCGTAATATACAAAACTACCCCAACCCCCAGCTACTAGAGTCCCCCATGCAGATGCCGCTAGCAACCGGGTACGGTGCAGGGCGCCTGACCGGGTGGCTCCGGGGCAGGGCTGGCGTGCCCCTGACCGGCCTCAGCCGGCAGCGGCCTTACTATCTACCCCATGACAGTGCAACGAACAGACGTCGACGGAGTTCCCGTCTTCTGGGTGGACGGGCCACAGCCGGGATTGAGCTGACGTTCACGTCGGAGTCCTGCGGGCCGTCCTCACCTAGAGTCCCAGCAGCTCCTGCACCAGCTCGCGGCACTTCCGGTAGGACGAGGCCTTCGGGTCGATCAGGGCGAAGTGGTCACCCGGCACCTTGACCACCTGCACCGGCGCCCCCGCGGCACGGGCGGCGGCCACATAGGCCTCTGACTGGCTCATGGGCACGGTGTCGTCCTCAAGTCCGTGGACCGCGTAGATCGGGACGTCCAGCGGTACGGCGCTCATGGGATCGGCATACTTGTGGCGCTTGGGGTACTTGCCGGCAGAGCCGCCCATGAGGTTGCTCACTGCGCCGTTGCTGAGATCGAGCCAGTCGGCCTGGGCCAGGTTGAGCAGCCCGGACTGGCTGACCACGCCCGTAAGGTGCACCGCCTCGCCGTTGAGGTTCCGCAGGACCTGCCGGTCGGCGTCCGGCGTCCCGAGCCCGGCGAGCCGGTCCCGGCCGGCGGCCCAGACGGCGAGGTGGCCGCCGGCGGAGTGTCCCAGCGCCACGACACGGGAGATATCAAGTCCGTGCTCGTCGGCAATTCCGCGCAGTTTGTCGATCCCGGCGAGTACGTCCTCGAAGGTGTGCGGCCAGCCGCCGCCGTTGCCTGCCCGCCGGTACTCAAGGTTCCAGGCCGCCATCCCGTGCGCGGCGAGGTCCTTGGCGAGCGGTTCGCCCAGCTCCGCGCCGTACTGGGAGCGCCAGTAGCCGCCATGGATGACCACCACCACGCCGCGGGTCACGGAGTGCTTGCTCCGGGACGGGGATGCTGGCGGCGGTTCCGGCAGAAAGAGCTCGCCCCATTGGCTGGGGTGGTCGCCGTACTTGTACTTCTGCCGCTTCACTGCATCCTCCTTGGGTCCCGGTGAACAGGAAGCGCCCAGCGCCGCCAGCGTCACCACTGCCGCAGCCCCCTGCAGTCCGTTGGACAGCAGGGCACGACGGCGCACATCAGCCATATGCCGAGCCTACAGGGGAGCTGGTCCCGGCGGGCGGAAGCCGGCGCCGCAACGGGCAAGCGGTACGGTTTCAGGGATAGCGACGGCGGCCGGCAGCGGGGGTGTCACCCCCGCCGCTGTCGCACCCCCTTGATAGTTTGGAACCATGGCAAGCAACTGGGATCGCCTGGACGTCAGTCAGCGCGACTCCGTGCAGGAAAACGTAGAGCTCTACGAGCGTGTCCGGCCTGCCCTGAAGCTGGTCACCCGCGAGGTCCTGCTGACCCTCCGGACCATGCTTAAGGACACCGATGTCACACCGCTGTTCGTCACCGGCCGCACCAAGTCCGTGGAGTCCTTCCGGGAAAAAATCTCCCGCACTGAGGAGCCGCTTGAACCGGGCGGCCCAAGGGTGCTGAAGTTCCCCGATCCGTTCCGCACGCTCAATGACATGGTGGGCGTCCGCGTCATCACCAAACTGCCGGCGGAAAACGCCGCGGTGGCCAACCTCATCAAGCGCCAGCGGCAGCTCTTCGACTGCCGCGGCGACCGCGAGAAGGACATCGGCTCCATCGAGTCCGGAACGTACGGCTACTCCAGCCGCCACCTCATCCTGCGGACCATCCAGAACGAGGCAGTCAAGGACTACCAGCAGGTCTTCAATCCGGATGCGCAGCCCAACGGCAGCTACTTCTTCGAATGCCAGATCCGCACCGTGTTTGCGCATGCGTGGAGCGAAATCGAGCACGACATCCGGTTCAAGGCGGAGGATCCGCGGGCCTGGACCCCGCACTTTGACCGCCAGTTCACTGCCACGGCCGCCATGCTCGAAACGGTGGAGACCGCCTTCGCTGACCTGCATGAACGCTACGAGGAGGTCCGCGGCTACTGGGACATGGACGGCGAGGGCTCGGCCCAGCTCACGCCCAACCGCATCCGCGACGTCTGGCGTACGCTGCTGCCGCACGTGGACCGTAAAGTAGATGACGACTGGGGATGGGCCGCCGAGCTCATGGCAGCCCACGGCCTCAACCAGACGGTCCAGCTCGCCGGCCTGCTCAGCGCCAGCCGGATCACCGAGGTCCGCAAGGCCCTGGACCACCGCTACTCCCCCGGCCCGGACCGGCTGCTGGATGACCTCCTCCTCTGGCAGTACGGCACCAAACACATTGACCTCACCGCCGAGGCGCCCGACGCCGTTCCGCACCCGCGGCGCGACAGCCTCCAGCGGCGGCTGAAACAGATCGAGCGCTACCGCCAGACCAAGAAATAGGGATCCATGAAGCCCGAGCAGCTCCAGTCCGTCCGGGCAACACTCCGCTCCCCGCGCCGCCTCAAGACCGAGGCACTGGCGGGCCTGGTGGTGGCCCTCGCGCTCATCCCGGAGGCCATCGCTTTCTCCGTGATCGCAGGCGTGGATCCCCGGATCGGCCTGTTTGCCTCCTTCACCATGGCCGTGACCATCTCCTTCGTGGGAGGCCGTCCCGCCATGATTTCGGCGGCCACCGGTGCCGTGGCCCTGGTGATCGCCCCGCTGATGCGCAGCCACGGTCTGGACTACCTGATTTCCGCCGTGATCCTGGCCGGCGTCTTCCAGATCCTCCTGGCGGTCCTCGGCGTCACCCGGCTGATGCGCTTCATCCCCCGCTCGGTGATGGTGGGATTCGTCAACGCCCTGGCCATCCTGGTGTTCATGGCCCAGCTGCCGGAGCTGATCGGCGTCCCGTGGCCGGTGTATCCGCTGGTGGCCGCGGGACTGCTGATCGTCGTCGGCGTTCCCCGGATCACGACGGCGGTGCCGTCGCCGCTGGTGGCGATCGTGCTCCTGACCCTGTTTGCAGTCCTGGCCAGGATCAATGTCCCCGCCGTCCGGGACAAGGGACAGCTGCCCGAAAGCCTGCCTTCGCTATTCGTGCCCAACGTGCCGCTGACGCTGGAGACCTTGCAGACCATCGCCCCGTTTGCGCTGTCCATGGCGCTCGTGGGGCTGCTGGAATCACTCATGACGGCCAAGCTCGTGGACGACATCACGGACACCCGCTCCAACAAGACCCGCGAGTCCTGGGGCCAGGGCGTGGCCAACATTGTCACCGGATTTTTGGGCGGCATGGGCGGTTGCGCGGTGATCGGCCAGACCATGATCAACGTCAAGGGCTCGGGCGCGCGGAGCCGGGTTTCCACGTTCCTGGCTGGCGTGTTCCTGCTGGTGCTGGTGGTGGTGCTGGGCGACGTCGTGGGGCTCATCCCCATGGCCGCGCTGGTGGCGGTCATGATCTTCGTGTCGGCCATCACCTTCGACTGGCACTCGGTTGCCCCGAAAACCCTGAAGCGGATGCCCCGCTCCGAAACAGCCGTCATGCTGATCACCGTCGCCACCGTGGTGGTGACCCACAACCTGGCGATCGGCGTCGGCGTCGGTGTGCTCGCCGCGATGGCGATGTTCGCCCGGCGCGTTGCCCACTTTGCCACGGTGGAACGGACCGAGGTGGAGCTGAACGGCCGGACCGTGGCCACGTACACCGTGGACGGCGAGCTGTTCTTCGCGTCCTCGAATGACCTCTACACCCAGTTCGACTACGCCCGGGACTCGGAGCCGCACATCGCCGGAGTGGTGATCGACCTGCACGCCTCGCACCTCTGGGACGCCTCCACCGTCGCCGTGCTGGACGCGGTGACGGAGAAATACCGCAGACACGGCAGGGACGTCGAACTGATCGGCCTGAACGCCGCCAGCATCCAGATGCGCGAACGCCTCGCCGGGAAGCTCAACGGCGGCCATTAGGGCCTGAGCCCCGGCCGCCGGGGGCGCCGTTACCTTAATGTGACTTTCGCAGGAGCCTCCCGTACCGTGGAAAAGGTGCCCTTTTCACCGAAGAGGGCACTCCCGTGCTGATTGCCTAACTCTGCCGCAGCCCGGGATCCGTTCGCAGACCATGTACGGCAGAGACGGGGAAACCAATTTTCGGCCCGCTTGAGACGGGCCTTGGGGTGAAGCCGCGAAGATCCTGCTTCTGTTCAGGACGTGCGGCCGGGTGTCTCCCATCCGAATCCGACAGCTCACCTCGCAGGCATCGGGAGAGGCTCCTTCATGTCGTCACGCATTACCCCTGGCCGCCGTGCAGCGGCCACCCGTCCAAATCCACTCGTCTCCGCCTCCCGCGCCGTCACGGCCAATGCCGGAGGACTGGGTCGCCAGACCGCCGTCATCCTCGCGGCGTCGGGGCTTGCCTTCACCGGAAGCATCGCGGCGAATGCCGCCAACGGACCCGTCCAGCAGGACGCGGCCCCCGCCGCCGCACCCGAGGCCGTCAGCCAGGCGCAGGCTCCGCTGAGTGCGGATTCCAGCGTCCGGATTGACTACGAGCGCCCCACGGTGAAGTCCACTCCGGCTCCCGTCGTGGAAGCACCGCCCGCGGCAGAGACCCCGGCGCCTGCGCCCGCAGCCGCTCCGGCACCGGCACCGGCACCGGCACCGGCCAAGATCACCGTCCAGGCCGCGGCGACTCCGGCCAAGGCCCCTGCGGCTGCCGCCGGCAGCGTCAACGCCTCCATGGTCTCGTCCGCCTACGCCCAGCTGGGCATCACCCAGGACTGCACCGCCATGGTTGAAAAGGCACTGGGCGCCTCGGGCATTCCGGTGGGCGACCTGGCCCCGATGCAGTTCATGAACTACGGAAGCGTCGTGTCCACGCCCCAGCCCGGGGACATGGCGGTCCAGTCCGGCCACGTGGGAATCTTCGTCGGCAACGGAAACGTTCTCAGCGGCGGCATGAACGGCTCCAACCAGACTGTGGTCCACCCGCTGTCCTGGCTGACTGCCACGGGCCCGGTCACCTTCGTGCGGGCAGCGGCCTAACAGCGCCGCAGCCTGCGTTCACCGAAGCCTTAGGGCATCGCGTGAAGGGCCGGTGTTCCGCTGCCTTGGGGGCAGCGGAGCGCCGGCCCTTTGGCTGCTCCGATGCCGTATCCCGGGATGCGCCCGCATTTCCCTGCACCGGCCGCGAACTTCTCAGTATGCTGACAGGACAGCGAATACGACTGCCCGCCACCGGGGAGGAAAAGACCGTGAATGAGAGCAACGTAAACGGCGGAACAATCGACGACAAATCGTTGTCCGCGTATCTGCACAGCCATCTGATAGCGGCAGCCGCCGGCGAGCGCCTCTTCGAACAGGCAGCCAAGAGCTGGAACGGCACACCGCACGGCGCCACCCTCAGCCACCTTGCCGCCGAAGTGAGCGCGGACAAGGCAGCGCTGCACGAGATCTCGGACCAGCTGCATCTGCACATGCCGGCCTATAAGAAGCCGTTGTCGTGGATCAGCGCCCAGCTCGGCACCATGGATCCGCTGAATCCGCTGCACTCCCCCGACGGAGCCAGCGGCCAGCTCGCCCTCGAAGGCCTCCTCAGTGCGGTCACCGGAAAGTCCCTGCTCTGGAAAACACTGTTCGTCCTCTCCCGAACGGACGAGCGCATCGACCCCGCCACGGCCAACCGCCTCCTGGACCGCGCAACGGAGCAGATCCGGGAACTTGACGCGCTTCTGCTGGACTCGACGCCGGAGCGCTTCTTCAAGTCCGACGGATGACGTGCGGTCAGACCGCTGCCCCACGGACATCATGGCGCCGTCATCGAACGAGATCAGGTACCGCGTCATCCCATGTCTTCTTGTCCCGGGGCCCCGTGCCGCACTACTGCGCGCTTGAGGAGAGCCGTAGGAGCTGCGCAGAAGCACCCTCGCTGTACCGGAGGCCTGTTCCACGGCCGCCGTAGACCAATCAGCCCTGGACGGTGCGGTTCCGCCCCTGCGACTTTGCTTCGTACAGGGCCACGTCGGCGGCAGCGATCAGCTCGTCCAGATCTTGCGTTTCTGCCGTGAATTTGGAGAGGCCGTAGCTGACAGTCGGCATCCGGAGCACCTCCGGCAAGACGTGCTTGGCCAACCGTCGGCTGATCTCCGTGGTGATGGCCTCGGCGCGGCGCGGACCAACCCCCGGAATCATGAGAATGAACTCCTCCCCGCCGTATCTCCCCACAAGATCCGTGGAGCGGACCGTCTCCGTGCAGGCATCCGCGAACGCCTGCAGGGCAAGGTCGCCGGCCGCGTGTCCGAACGTGTCATTCACTGTCTTGAAGTGGTCCAGATCGGCAATGATCAGTGTTCCGTAGGTGTTTGACTGCCGGCTGCGGCCCAGCTCGGCCGTCGCCAGCTCAATGAACGCGCTGCGGTTGAGGAGGCCGGTCAGGCCGTCCTGCCTGGCCACGGTCCGGAGTGCCCGCGTCTGCTGTTCCGTGCTGAGCTCGGCCATGCTGAAAGAGCCCACCACGAGGAACACCATGGTGACCAGCGTGGTCACGGAGGATCCGAAGTAGGTGACGAAGGTGGGCCCCGCCGGCCCCTCCGCGATGAAGACGACCAGGCGGCCCACGTAGAAGACGGCGACGCTTCCGGCAGCTATGGCCGTTGGTATCCGGACCCGGGAGTAGCCGGGCTCCAGCTGCCACAGCTCGCGGGAAGCCAGGCCAATGAAGAGGCACATAGAGGCCAGGAACACAGCGCCCCCGGCCCAGGTATTGGATGCCGGATTGTCCAGGGCAGCAGCAATGCCTGCGATGACCGGCACAGCGATGGAGAGCCAGACGCTGCATTTGAGCATCCGCAGAGAGCGTGCAGCGGCCCACACGCTTGCTACGCCCGAAACGAGCAGGACGTTTCCCAGCGGGTTGGCCCACACCTGGTGCGGCGTGCCGTCGAGAAGGAAGCATGCCGCGCCCGCGAGGAACAGCAGCAGAGCCACACACCACCAGGCACTGTACGCGGAACGGGTGCTGCGGAACGCCGAGAAGTAGAACAGCATGCCCATGACCAAAGCCATCACGCTGAAGGCAACGCGGAGTGTTGCCGTGTCTAGGATCATTTCCGCCCCCTGCACCGCGATCCAGTGCAACCCAGTATCGCACCCGCACTGCGCCAACGATTGGTCTGCCGCGGACTTATTCTGTGCGGCTGACACATTTGTCTGACATCAGTCATGAATTGGTTTGGGGCCGCTCTTCGGTGCCAGCATTATTGAATGCTTGAGGCAACAAAGACCCCCGAAACTGCTCCGTTGGCCACGGCGGCCGGCGTCGTGCCCCTGAACCCGGCCCTCGCGGCGGAGGCCAAGGTCGCGCGTATTGCCGTGACCGTGTTCCCGCTGCTGGTGCTGGCTGCCGGCGTGGCCGGATTCCTGCTCCCCGGCGCCTTCCAGCCCCTCGGCCCCGCCGTTCCGTACCTGCTGGGCATCATCATGTTCTGCATGGGGCTGACGCTGACGCCTCCCGATTTCGCTGCTGTGGCCCGGAGGCCCTGGGCCGTGGTCTTGGGCATCGTTGCCCACTACGTGATCATGCCGGGGGCGGGATGGCTGATCGCCACCATCCTCCAGCTTGAGCCGGCCCTGGCCGTGGGCCTGATCCTGGTGGGCTGCGCACCGTCCGGCACCGCCTCCAACGTCATGGCCTTCCTGGCCAAGGGCGATGTGGCCCTGTCCGTGGCCGTGGCGAGCGTGTCAACGCTGATCGCCCCGATCGTCACGCCCATTCTGGTGCTCTTCCTCGCCGGATCCTTCCTGAGCATCGACGCCGGCGCCATGGTCCTGGACATCGTCAAGACCGTCCTCGTGCCCGTCATTGCAGGGCTGATGGCGCGGCTGTTCCTCAAGAACCTCGTCGCAAAGGCGCTCCCGGCGCTGCCCTGGGCATCCGCCGTCGTTATCTCCCTCATCGTCGCCGTGGTGGTGGCGGGAAGTGCCGGCAAGATCGTGGCAGCAGGCGGCATCGTGTTCCTGGCGGTTGTGCTTCACAACGGCTTCGGCCTTGGGCTCGGGTACCTGGCCGGCAAGCTGGGCCGCCTGGACGACAAGGCCCGCCGGGCACTGGCGTTCGAGGTAGGCATGCAGAACTCCGGACTGGCGGCGACACTCGCCACCGCCCACTTCACGCCGCTGGCCGCGCTTCCGTCCGCCGTATTCTCGCTGTGGCACAACATTTCCGGTGCCGTCGTGGCCGCCTGGCTGGCCCGGAGGCCCCTCCAGGACTCCACGCCGAGCGGCTCGTAAGACTAGCCGCCCGGGCGTTCGGCCGACGAGGGTCTTAGGCGGACGCCGCCAGATGACCGCGGTTCTCTGTGTTCTTTCCGGCCGGCGGGCGCAGCACCTTCAGCGCCCCCGACCAGGCAATGACCTGATCGAACACGGTGACCAGATTCTTCTCCGCCGCGGCGGAGGGCGTGAACGTCCTGTAGTGCTCGAATTCCGTGGACAGCGGCAGTGCAACCTGGGCACGGACATCGGCCATCTGCAGCTCTGCGGCCACGCCGCGCAGGTGCTCCACGGCGCGGATGCCGCCCGCGCTGCCGTAGCTGACGAAGGCCGCCGCCTTGTTGTTCCATTCCGCGTAGAGGTAATCCAGTGCGTTCTTGAGCGCGCCCGGAACCGAGTGGTTGTACTCGCCCGTCACGAAGATGTAGCCGTCAAAGCCGGTCACCGCTTCCGCCCAGGCCCTGGTGTGACCCTGCTCGTGCATGCCCAGCGACGGCGGCAATGGTTCATCCAGCAGCGGGAGGTCAAAGTCGGCGACGTCGAGGAGCTCGAACTGGGCGTCGGTGCGCTCGGCAGCACGCTGCAGCACCCAGTCGGCCACCGCCTTTCCGAGCCGGCCGGGCCGGGTGCTTCCCAGTACGATCGCAATCCTTGTCATGTCGGGCCTCCCTCGGCGCGACCTTTGCTTTGCCACTATGTATTAACAACCGGACACCGCCCGTTCTTCCCCGGAAGGCTGCGGCGGGCGGGCCTAAATCACGGTTCAGAAACGACGAATTCTCTTTTCGTCGGCGCGGCGGGCTCGGTGCGCGCGGCGGGTCCGGTGGGTCCCGAGGTGCGGGCCGAGCCGGAGCTGCCGGCCGGGCCGGCCGCGGCGAAAACGCTGGCGGGCCGGTGCAGTCCGTAGTGCTCCCGCAGGGTGCTGCCCGTGTATTCGCGCCGGAACAGTCCCCGGGCCCGCAGGATCGGGATGACGTGGTCCACGAACGCGTCGAGGCCCGAGGGAAGCACGGGGGGCATGATGTTGAACCCGTCCGCCGCGCCCTTCTCGAACCAGCCCTGGATCGCGTCCGCCACCTGCTCCGGGGTGCCGGAGAAGGTGCGGTGGCCGCGGCCGCCGCCCAGCCTGCCGATGAGCTGGCGGACGGTGAGCCGCTCCCGCCGGGCGAGGTCCACGATCAGCGTGTACCTGCTCTTGGCGCCCTCGATCTCGTCCTCCGACGGGAGGTCCTCCGGCAGCTGTGCGTCCAGCGGGAGCGACTCGGGCGAAACCCTCAGGATGCCCGCCAGCTGCTTCCGCGCGTGTTCCGGGTGGATCAGCTCATCGAGTTCGCGTTCCAGGCGTCGGGCTTCCTGCTCGGTGGAGCCGATGATCGGAACAATGCCGGGCAGGATCTTGATGTGGTCCGGGTTCCGTCCGACGGCGGCAGTCCTCCGCTTCAGGTCGCCATAGAACCGCTGGGCGTCCGCGAGCGTCTGCTGCGCGGTGAACACGGCTTCGGCGTAACGGGCGGCGAAGTCCTTGCCGTCCTCGGAGGAGCCGGCCTGCACTATCACCGGGTGGCCCTGCGGCGGCCGCGGCACGTCCAGCGGCCCCTGGATCCGGAAGTACCGGCCCGTGTGGTTGACGGCGTGGACCCGGGAACTGTCCGCCCAGACGCCGGCGCCTTTGTCCCCCACCGGGGCGTCGTCCTCCCAGCTGTCCCAGAGCTTCCGCGAGGCGTCAAGGAACTCGGCGGCCCGCTCGTAGCGGCGCGAGTGGGCGGGCTGGTCATCCAGCGAGAAGTTCCGCGCCGCGGCTTCGCCCGCGGTGGTCACCACGTTCCAGCCCGCCCTGCCGCCGCTGATGTGGTCCAGCGAGGCGAAGCGCCGGGCCAGGTTGTAGGGATCGTTGTAGGTGGTGGACGCCGTGGCGATCAGCCCGATCCGTTTGGTGACGGCGGCGATGGCGCTCAGCAGGAGCGTGGGTTCCAGCGTGCCGTAGGGGCGCTGGCGCACGTCGCCGTGCAGCACCGGCGAGTCCGCGAAGAAGATCGAATCGAAGGTTCCGCGTTCAGCCGTGCGGGCGAGCCGCTGGAAATGTGCCACCTGGGTCCCCGCAAAGCTGTCGCTTTCGGGCAGCCGCCACGACGCCTCGTGGTGTCCGGTGCTCATGAGGAAGGCGTTCAGGTGCAGTTGGCGTTCGCCGCCGGCCGCTGCGGGCGTGGTTTGTGTGCGTTCTGGCATGACGTTCCTTGGTGTTCGGGGGCGGTAATGGGGCGCCGCTCAGGCGGCCTGTGATCCGACGGCGGTCCGCCAGCGGGAGAAATGGCGTTCGGCGGCGACCAGCAGGTAGTTGACCAGCAGGCCCAGCAGCGAAACGGTCAGGATGCCCGCGTACATGTCCGGGATCAGGAAGCTCATCTGTGAATTGACGATCAGATAGCCCAGGCCGGCCTTGGCTCCCACCATTTCCGCGGCAATCAGGACCAGGATGGAGGATGTCCCCGCCATCCTGATGCCCGTGAAGATGGTGGGCACGGCGGAGGGCAGGATGACCTTCTGGAACAGCTGGAAGTTTGACAGCCCCAGCGAGCGGGCGGCCCGGATCAGCAGCGGGTCGACGGTCCGGACGCCGGCGATGGTGTTCAGCAGGACGGGGAAGAATGCGGCGTAGGCCACGATGCTGATCTTGGATGTTTCCCCGATGCCCAGGAGCAGCGTGAAAACCGGAAGCAGTGCGAGCGCCGCCGTGTTCCGGAACACCTCCAGGAGCGGGTTCAGGAAGCGGTCCAGGGCCCGGTACCACGCCACCAGCAGGCCGAGGGCGACGGCGGCCACCACGGCGATGCCGAAGCCGCTGGCCGAGCGGGTCAGGCTGGCCGCCAGGTGGTTCTGCAGCTGGCCGTTCTCAATGAGGGTTCCCAGCGCCTGAAGCACCACGTGCAGGGGCGGAAGGAAGACGCGTGTTGACGCCGGCGCGAGGTACGTCGGGCCCAGTTCCCACAGCAGCAGGAACAGCAGGATGGCTCCCGCGCCCCAGACGGCGCGCCCCGCCGTCAAGGCAGCCAGGCGGAACCGTGACGGCCCGGCGATGCCGGCAAGAGGCGCCTGAGTCGCGGCGGCCGTCGCAGGACCGTCCGTTGCGGAACGGCCCGTCGCAGAACCGTCCAGGGTGTTCGTGTCTTTGGCTAGTGTTGGCGTGCTCATCAGGCTGCCTTTCCGGTGGGGATGTTCCTTGCTTCATCGGGTGCCGAGCCGTCCGGCTGGATCTTGGCGTGCCCGGCTTCCTGGGCCCGCCGCACCTCGTCGTGAAGGAGCGACCAGACCTTGTGCCGGTGTTCCACGAATGCCGCGTTCGAGCGGACGTCCTCGTCCCCGGACCGGTCGCCCAGATCGATGTCCACGATCTGCTTGAGCCGGCCGGGCCGGGAACTGAGCACCGCCACGCGCTGGCCCAGGTACACGGCTTCGTCAATGCCGTGGGTGATGAAGATGATGGTCTTCCCGGTGGCGGCCCAGATGCGCAGCAGTTCCTCCTGGAGCTGCTCGCGGGTCTGGGCATCCAGGGCCGCGAACGGCTCGTCCATCAGCAGGACGTCCGGTTCGTAGGCGAGGCTGCGGGCTATGGCGACGCGCTGCTTCATCCCGCCGGACAGCTCATGCGGGTACCGGTCCTCGAAGCCGCCGAGGCCCACGAGTTCGAGGTATTCGCGCGCCTTCTCGGCGCGCTCCTTGCGGTTGAAGCGTTTCCCGTCGCTGCCGGCTCCTTCGAGGCCGAAGGAGACGTTCGCCGCCGCGGTTCGCCAGGGGAACAGCGCGTACTGCTGGAAGACGACGGCGCGGTCCCGGCCCGGTCCGGTGACTTCCCTGCCGTCCACCAGGACTTTGCCGGCGTCCGGCTTCGTCAGCCCGGCCAGCAGGTCGAGGAGCGTGGTTTTACCGGAGCCGCTGGGCCCGACGAGCGTGATGAACTCACCGGTGGAGACGTCCAGGGAGATGCCGTCGAGGGCTGTCAGGACGGAGCCTTCTGGGTTCTCCCTGGTGGGCCGGACGGTGAACTTCTTCGTGATGTTCTGGAGGCTGATTTTCGGGGTGGGGCCGGTACCGGAGGTCATGCTGTGCTTCCCTTCAGCAGGTCGTTGAATGCGGTGTGTCCACCATGAGAGCAGAGATGGATCACCGCCTGAAGGGCGCGGTCATGAGGGGCAATGCGGCGTAATCTCCCGGCGCCGGCTGGGAAAGTTGGTTCCACGACGCGACGAGACTCGCGAGGAAACACTGAGTAATGGCGGGCGTCTTCCGGCGCCATCGGATGACGCATTGCGCCCGCTACGGGCGCGAAGGCAGGCTGATGTTTCGGACGGCTACGGACAATGACAGCAGCGGCAGCCCGGCGGCGCCTCCCCTTCAGCCGGAAAAGGGCACGGAGCAGGTCCGATTGTTACGCGGCCGCCCTCGTCCGGTTCCTAGAGGCCAGGGAGCTGCTGCGCAAAGACGTCGACGGCGGACAGCACCTCGTGAAGCACGTGCAGCACACCGCCGCCAAACAGGACGTTTTCGCTGAGCCGCTTCCAAGGAGCCGGGCTCACGGCGTCCTGCGGCGCGCCTCCCTCCATCTGGTCCATGAGCAGTGCGACGGCCTGTTCGGCGTGCATGGTTTCCGAGATGACCACCTGCGCCACGCCGCGCCTGGCGAGTTCGGTGATGGTGCCGTCCTCGGCGGCGGCATGCGGGGCCACACCCACAATGACGCCGTCCGCACCGCCGGACAGCATGAACTGCCGCCAGGTCTGGCCCAGCAGAATGACGGGCTGGTAGCCGTGGCGCGGAAGGATGGAAGCCGCCGCCGTGGCCAGCGCGCGGTCCGGCGGCCACTCAAGATCGCCGATGGCGATGGCCACCAGGTCCGTCCGCCCGCGGCGCATTCCGCGGGCCGCCTGGTTGGGTACGTAGCCGAGATCCCCGACGGCGGCCAGCACGCGTTCCTGGGTGGGCTGGCTGATCCGGGTTGTGCCGCCGCTCCTGCCGGACAGCACGTAAGAAACCGTGGTCAAGGAGACTCCCGCCCTTTCGGCAACATCGCGAATGGTGGGGTTGGATACGCTCCTCACTGCCTACTCCTGTCACTCTCGCCGCTAAGCGGCGCCGGCATTTTCGTACCGGATTGATTGAACTTGTCGGTTGGCCTCAGCCATCCGTATGGGGGTGGTCTATTTGCGCGTCGGAAAGCGCGTACGTGGCGGCGAGTCCTGAGTACACGCCCTGGGCGGCGAGCATGTGGTTGTGGTCGTGGTACCAGAGCGTCCGCGCCACCTGCCAGTTCGGGTACTTATAGTTCTTCACTTTCCCCGGGGCGGTGCGGTCGTTCGCGTAGCCGTCGTACTGCGGCAGCGACGCCGAGCCATGAAGGTGCGTGACGGTGTTGAACGGCTCCGTGTAGAGGAGTCCCTTCGCGGGGAGGGCATTGCTGATCCTGACCGCGGTGCGGGTCCCTTGCGGAACCCGGATGGTGGGGCCGGGGAAGATCCCGTTGTACCCGGCCAGTGTGGTGGACAGCCCCGGCGCGATCTGGGCCTGCCCCAGTTTCTGGGTCAGCGAGTACTTTGCGAAAGGCTGGCCGTCAGCGTCGAATCCCGTGGAGAACGGGACAAGTTCCGGAGGGCGGCGGAACGTGGCGGTATACGGGACCGGCGTGTTCTTCGCGGCCAGCTTGCTCGGGGTGGTGATCGGCGTAGAAGTGGTGGCATCATCGGCACCACGTCTCGCCGATACACCGTTCAGGACCGGGCCCTCCTTCATCCCGGTAATGGCTACAGCGCCGCCCAGCATGCTCAGCTTCAGCACGTCCCTTCGTGTTGCCATGGCCTCCTCCAAGTTCCTGGTAGTTCGTATGGGCTGCGGCTACCAACTTCATGCACAACTACCGATCCGGGAGTGGAACAAGGCCATCGTGCGCCGGTCGACTTCTGAAAACCTTGGGGAAGGCACCTGTCCAGGCGGGAACCCACCTGTATGGGTGGTTTACTACAGGGGGTATCCGCTGCGGCGGATCAGGCTGCGCGGCCCTGCTGCGCGTTTATTGGGGGGATAAATTGAGGCTATTTTCGTTGAACCGTCCGTCCGGACTGCGGCCCCTGGTGGTTTTAACCCTGGTCGTGCTGCTGGCTCTGGGGACTGTTCCTCCGTCCGGCGCCGCCGCCCCGGTCTACAACGCCTGCGCACGGCTCTCGGCAGGACAGGTGCAGTTCAACACCTACGGGGCCACGCGGGTCACCTTCGCCACGGCCCCGGACCGGAACCAGACGCGGGTGGTCATTACGGGCTGCGTGAAATCAGGTGCCGGCTACAGTACCGAATGGCAGACCACCGGCTTCGCGGGCAGCCGGGGGTTCTCCGCACCGGGCCAGGCCTGGGAGGACACTTACCGCTCCCCTACCGGATCGTTCACTGTCACAGAGGCCCTGGGCCGGCGGAATCCGGGCACGGCGCTCAGGTACCGCGCCATCAACCCGTCCTCCCGGTGGGGAGGCGAGCGCGGAGCCACCTACAACCAGTACTTTGACGGCCGCGGCGGGCCTGCGGACGAGAACCTGTGGACGTACATGAACCAGGGCTATTACGAGCAGGCCGCCGTCATCAATTACAACCGCCTGCCGGATGCCTCCACGGTCCAGGGTGCCTCGTACGCCATCTTCCTCCACGCCGGCAACGTCCCGTCGGCAGGCTGCATCTCCACCACGCTCTCCACGGTGACCAGGTTCCTGCGGACCAGCAGGCCGGGAGACCGCATCGTCATGGGCGCCGTGGGCGACGTGTTCCGATCAGCTTCACGGACGGGCCCTGCGGACACCGGAGGAAAGTCCCTTTCCTCCGTCCACAGCAGTTCAGATGCCCTGGGCGTGGCCGCAGACGGAACGCTGTGGAACCACCCGGCCCTCGGCAACGGCGGCCTTGGCCAGCGCGCCCCGATCGGCAAGGGGTGGGGAACTGCCCGCTCGGTGTCCAAGGTGGACTGGAACCGGGACGGCACGCTGGACCTGCTGGCCCAGTGGCCCAACGGCACGCTGACCGTCCACCCCGGCCGGTCCACAGGAGGCTTCGGCGCTGCCTTCACGGCCGGAACCGCCGGGTGGCAGCAGATGGCCATCACGGCCGGCACGTGGGACACCTCCCGCCGGTACCCCGGCGTCCTGGCGCGCGACGCCGCGGGCAAGCTCTGGCTCTATGACAACCCCGCCGGGCGGGGACTGGCGGGCCGCCGTCTCGTGGGCAGCGGGTGGGGCACCCTGACAAACTTCACCATTGCGGACTGGGACGACAACGGGATTCCGGACCTGTTGGCACCGGGCCGGGACGGTGTTCTGCGCCTCTACCGCCAGGACGGCAGGGGCAACTTCCGCAGCGAAGCCCGCCCGCAGATCGGCACCGGCTGGGGTGCCCGCGCCATCACGGCCAGCTCGAGCTTTCAGGGCGCAGGAACACGGGGGCTGACTGTCCTTTTCAATGACGGCGCCGTGCGGTACTTCCCGCTTGCCCAGGGAGGGTGGGGCATACCCTCGACCATCGGGAAGGGCTGGGGCGGATTCCGCACGTTCGTCCGCTGAGGCCACTTGTCATTTTCCTTGCGGGCCAGTTGGTGCGGGGCCGTGGGAAGACTGCCGCACCAACTGACCGTCCGAGGCGGATCCGTTAGAGAACCTTGGAGAGGAACTCCTGGGTGCGGGCGTGCTGCGGGTTGCCGATGATTTCGCGCGGGTTACCGCTTTCCACGACGACGCCGCCGTCCATGAAGGTCAGCGTGTCGCCTACCTCGCGGGCAAAGCCGATCTCGTGGGTCACCACGATCATGGTCATGCCGGACTTGGCCAGGTCCTTCATCACGCTGAGCACGTCGCCCACCAGTTCCGGGTCCAGGGCCGAGGTCGGCTCGTCAAAGAGCATCAGCTCCGGCTCCATCGCCAGAGCCCGGGCGATGGCCACGCGCTGCTGCTGCCCACCGGAGAGCTGGGCCGGATAGTGCCCGGCCCGGTCGGCAAGGCCGACGCGGTCCAGCAGCTCCAGGGCTTTCGCGCGGGCGGCGGGCTTGGACTGCTTCTTGACCTGAGTGGGGGCCTCGATGATGTTCTGCACGGCAGTTTTGTGCGGGAACAGGTTGAAGCGTTGGAAGACTATGCCGATTTCACGGCGCTGGGCGGCAATCTCCCTGCTGCTCAGGTCGTGCAACCTGCCGCCGGCTTCCCGGTAGCCGATGAGCTCGTCGCGGACGTAGATCCTGCCAGCACTGATGGATTCCATGAGGTTCACACAGCGCAGCAGCGTGGACTTTCCGGAGCCGGAGGGACCGATGATCACGGAGACCTCGCCCTCCTTGACATTCATGTCGATCCCGCGGAGCACATGGTGTTCGCCAAAATACTTGTGGACGCCTTCAATGCGGACCAAGGTTTCCTTCGTCCTCACGTCGTGGGTAAGTGTCACAGTCCCTCACCTTCTTCCTTGCGTGCGTGGGCTCCCTTGGCTGCGCGGGCCGCGGTCTGGCTGGCCTTCACCGGGGCTTGGACCAGGTTGTCCACTCCCTTGCCGAAGTGCCTCTCAATGTAGAACTGGCCCACCATCAGCAGGCTGGTGATCACCAGGTACCAGAAGGCTGCCACGATCAGCAGCGGAATCGGCAAGTAGGTGCGGTTCGCGATTCCATTCGTCGCGAAAGTCAGGTCCAGGGTGAAGGGCACCGCCAGGACCAGCGAGGTGGTCTTCAGCATGCCGATGGTCTCATTTCCGGTCGGCGGCACGATCACGCGCATGGCCTGCGGAAGAATGATCCGCCACATGATCTTGGATTTGCGCATGCCCAGCGCCTCGGCGGCTTCCATCTGACCCCCGTCCACGGACTTCAGGCCGGCCCGGAAGATTTCGGCCAGGTAAGCGGACTCATTCAGCCCCAGGCCAAGGACGGCGGCGACCCCGGCGGTGACCAGGTCCTGCGTGCTGAAGTGAAACAGTTCCGGACCGAAAGGCACGCCCACGGAAACCTTGGGGTAGAGGACCGAGACGAGGCCCCACAACACCAACTGCGTATAGACGGGGGTCCCGCGGAAGAACCAGACCCAGAACCAGCTGACACAGCGGAACAGGGGGTTGTCCGATTGCCGCATGAAGGCCAGCAGAATTGCCAATGAAACGGCAAGGACCATGGAGAGGACCGTCAGCAGCAGGGTCCATCCGATGCCCTGGATCACCAGCACGTCCATGATGTACGTGCCCACAATATCCCAGCGGAAATTGGGATTGGTCACCAGGCTCTGGCACAGCTGGGCAAGAAACAGAAAGATGATGGCGGCGCCCACCCAGCGGCCAGGGTGCCGGACCGGAACGGCGTTGATCAGTTCCGGCGCGGGGGCGGCATGCCCGCTCCGGTCCGTGGCGGGGAGGTCAGGTGCCTGGATGCTCAACTTGTTACCGCCGGGTTCACTTCAGACTTGGTGACGGCTCCGGTGGAGTTGTTCCATGCATCAAGGATCTTCTTGTAGGTGCCGTCGCTGATCAGCTTGTTCATGACTTTGCTCATGACTTCGGCCAGGGCTGGGTCGCCCTTGGCCACGGCGATGCCTTGCGGTGCGGCGTCGTAAACATCGCCCAGGACTTCCAGCTTTCCGCCGGTCTGGGAGAGGGCGTAGCCGATGATGGGCGAATCGGCGGACATGGCGTCGATGCTGCCGTTCACCAGCCGGGTGGTCACGTCCGTCTGGGTCTTCAGGGTGACAATGTTGATGGCTGACTTGCCCGCATCCGTGCACGCCTTGGAGCGGCCGGACACGTCAGGGGCCTCCTGGGTGGTGCCGGTCTGCACGCCCACGGTCTTGCCGCAGATGTCATCGACGCTGAAATTCTTGGGGTTGCCCTTCTGGACGGCCCACAAGGTGCCGGCGTTGAAGTAGCTGACCATATTGACGGCCTTCAGGCGCTCCGAGTTGATCGTGAAGGAGGAGATTCCCAGATCGTACTTGGAGCCGAGCGCGGGCAGGATCCCGGTGAATTCCGAGGTCTGGACCTTCACTTTGAGGCCTAGGGTCGCGCCGATGGCCTTGGCGAAATCCACGTTGTAGCCCACCGGCGTCTGGCCATCGGAGCCGCCAAGGGATTCGGCAGGCGCATACGAGGTGTCGGCGCCCACGGTGATGGTGCCCTTGCTCCTGATGGCGTCAGGGACGCTCGCGGCCAGGGCATCATCCCTGGCCACGGATGCAGGATCGAAGCCGGTGGAATCGGAGGCGGTTCCACCGGCGGTCTGGGACGCATTGGTGCAGCCTGTCAGTGCGAGAAGGCCGACGGCGAGAATTGCCAGCGCCATTGACCTCTTGGACGAAGAAATCATCATTGATTACCTTTTGCTCGGGGTGGTCCCACGAAAGGGGATCCAGATTCGCTGCCACACAATATATGCGTGGCGAAACACATTATTTTTCTATTGGTCAACTGCCTGCGCGGCGGCCACGCTGGCTCTTGTAGCAGCGTGCCGCGCAGATATCACTTTCCGGACAGCCGGCAAATCAGCCCAGGGGCAAACGGGAACCGTTGAGTTCGGCGGCGGACCCGCTGAACAGTGCGGCCGACGCAGCCCCTAGATCCTTCACATCGGTGAATCCCGGGAATTTCCGCTCGGGATGGGAGGCCCTCATCCTGTCATCGACGAGCGCCTTGACTACGAATACGACGGCGGCCGATCGCTGCGGCTGCGGGTCGCCGTTGCTGGCCGATTGCGAGCTGCGGAAGCCGTCGGCAATCGCCAGGGTCCAGGCCTCGGAAGCGGCCTTGATCGCTGCATAGGCGGCACCACCCGCTGACGGATTGGCGGCCGCCTGGGCTGAGACTATGGCCAGCCGGCCAGTCGGGGATTTTTCAAGGTCATGATAGAAGGCGCGGCTGGTGTTTCGCAGCGTCGTCAGGACGCTCGTCTGCAGAAAGTCCCAATCCTCGTCGCTCTGGCCCGCTATGCCGTCGCCGCCGCGCCAGCCGCCCACCAGATGGATCAGGCCGTCGAGGGGTCCAAGGTCGCTGCGGACGGAGGACGCCAGCTCCCGGACGGCCGCCGGCTCTGCGAGGTTGCAGGTGTAGCCGGTGACGTTCGGACGGGATTGCGCGAGGTTTTGCACGCGTTCGGTGTCCAGATCAACGGCTGCGACGCGGAAGCCGGCATCGCTGAGGGCAGACACGACGGCCGTCCCGGCTTCGCTGGTGGAACCTGCCACCATGACCGTCCGGGGTCCGCCCGGCGCCATCATGCCGCGTCCTTGTGGGCGTCGGCGCCGATGGACCCGCCAGTGATTCCGGCCGTTGAGTCGATGACGGTCCTCATCTTCTTCTCGAGTGCTTCGTAGAACATCGAGAGCGGGAACTCGTCATCGAGCACCTGATCGGTCAGGCCCCGTGGAGGGCCGTCAAGGGGCAGCGCGTCCGGCCCTTTGGCCCAGACGGATGCGGGGTTCGGGGTGACTGTCCCGCTGATGAGTTCATAGGCGGCAAGCCAGTGGGCGGTTTTCGGGCGGTCGATGGAACGCCAGTACAGCTCCTCGATCCGCTTGCCCAGTTCGATGACGACCTCGGGCACGTCCGCCCAGTCGATTGAAAGTGTCGAGTCCGTCCAGTGAAGCACCTTGTGCTGGTGCATCCAGGCGAAGAGGAGCTGCCCGCCCAGGCCGTCGTAGTTGCGGACCCGAGTCCCGGTCATCGCAAACCGGAAGATCCTGTCGAAGATGACGGCGTACTGGACGAGTTTGGCGTGGCTGCGCGCCTCCGGCGAGGCACTTTCGTCCCGCTCGATGCGTACGGATTCGCGGAATGCCGTCAGATCGCACCGCAGCTCTTCCAGGGTGTAGAGGAAGTACGGCATCCGCTGCTTGATCATGAACGGATCAAACGGCAGGTCGCCGCGCATGTGCGTCCTGTCGTGGATCAGATCCCACATCACAAAGGTTTCCAGGGCAAGCTGAGGGTCTTCGAGGAGCCGTCGCGCGTCGTCCGGAAGCGTGAGGGAGGTGGTCTGGCTGGCCGCAGCCACCACCCTCCGGAACCTCTCAGCCTCGCGGTCGGCGAAAATGCCGCCCCATGTGAACGCCGGGGTTTCCCGAACGGCCACACTTTCGGGAAACAACACGGCCGAATTCGTGTCATAGCCCGGCGTGAAGTCGATGAAGCGGATGGGCACGAAAAGCTGGTTCGAGTATTCTCCGCTTTCGAGTTCCGCAACAAACTCCGGCCAGGCCACTTCGAACAGAACGGCCTCCACGAAGCGGTTTGCACTGCCGTTCTGCGTGTACATCGGGAAAACCACAAGGTGCTGCAGCCCGTCGATGCGGTGCTGCTGCGGCTGGAAAGCGAGCAGCGAATCCAGGAAGTCGGGTACCCCAAAGGAGGAACCAGCCCACTGCTCGAAGTCCGCTTCAAGCAAGGCCAGATACTCCGCATCGTGCGGGAATGAGGGGGCCAGTTCCCGGATCGAAGCCGTGATCGAGTCGACGGCGAGCTGTGCGCGGTCGTGGTCCGCCGGATCGGGTATGGAGCCGTCCTGGACCTGGATCTGCTGCAGATCCCCGGCGGCTCGCTTCAGTGCGATCCACGCGTTACTTGAGGCCAGCACGTGCCCCGTTGGGGACTGAAGTTCTATTTGAGCGGTTGTTGCAGACATTGCTACGGCGTCCTTCCTTCTCTGTGACGCGCATAACACTAGTGAACGCAAAGGGGTCCTTGCCCCAAAAACGGTCAAGCATAAGATGCTCTTAGGCTAACCCGCGGAAATAGCGTCTGTGACTAAGAACTCCCCCGCTGCGGTAGCAACGGTTTGGAAGTTGAGGTCAACATATGTTCCAGCAGCTTAGAACTGGGACGGTCGTGGCTCTGATCAGCTCCTGGCTGACCGGGGCGGCAGCCGGGAGTGGTGCAGACGACTTCGGAAAATGACACCGCTACTCGATCCGTCCCACCACGGAGCCGGCGCTGACCACCCCGCCCTGTACGGCCACGAGTTCCGAGAGCGTTCCCGAGCGGTGTGCTGTCACCTGGGTTTCCATCTTCATGGCCTCCAGCACCAGCAGCGGATCCCCGGCAGTCACCTGTGCCCCGGCTTCGACCAGCCATTTCACCACGGTGCCGGCCATCTGCGAGCGGAGTTCCGCCGGGTGGGCGACGCTGCCGTTCGTCCCGGCGCTTCCGGCGGCGCTGCCGGAGTTGCCGCCGGCGGCGGAAGCTCCGCCGTCGAACCCGTCCGGGAGTCCCTGCCCGGAGCGGGCCCAGCCGTCCAGCAGCGCGGCCGGAAGCCCGACGGCCAGCCGCTTGCCGTCCACGTCAACGGTGATGGTGCGGCGTTCGCCGACGGGGGCAGCCGTGCTGAACTGCTCGTCGGCCGGAATCTGTCCGGCGAAGTCCGTCTCGATCCACCGGGTGTGGACGCCCAGGCGGTCCGTTGCCGTGAAGTCCGGGGCCTCGACGACGGCGCGGTGGAACGGCAGGACCGTGGGAACGCCGGTGATGCGCATTTCGGCCAGCGCACGGCGGGACCGGCGCAGGGCCTGCTGGCGGTCCGCGCCGGTCACGATCAGCTTGGCGAGCAGGGAGTCGAACTGCGGCGGAACCAAGGAGCCGGCGCCGAATCCCGCATCGATCCGGACGCCGGGGCCGGTGGGACCGGTGAACTCCCCGACCGTGCCGGGGGACGGCAGGAAGCCGCGTCCCACGTCCTCGGCGTTGATCCGGAACTCGAAGGAGTGGCCCCGTGGAGCCGGGTCCTCGGTGAACCGCAGCTGCTCCCCCGCGGCGATCCGGAACTGTTCCTGCACCAGGTCGATTCCCGTGGTCTCCTCGGTGACGGGGTGCTCCACCTGCAGGCGCGTGTTCACTTCCAGGAACGCCACGGTGCCGTCCGCGGCGACGAGGAACTCGACGGTGCCGGCACCGGAGTAGCCGGCCTCGCGGCACACCGCCTTGGCTGCGGAGTAGATTTCCCGGGTCTGCTGGTCGCTCAGGAAAGGCGCCGGGGCCTCCTCCACGAGCTTCTGGTGGCGGCGCTGAAGGGAACAGTCGCGCGTTCCGACCACCACCACGTTGCCGTGCATGTCCGCCAGGACCTGGGCCTCGACGTGCCGGGGCCTGTCCAGGTAGCGCTCCACGAAGCATTCGCCCCGGCCGAATGCGGCCACGGCTTCCCGGACGGCGGAGTCGAACGACTCCTCGATCTGGTCCATCTCGCGGACCACCTTCAGCCCGCGCCCGCCTCCGCCGAACGCCGCCTTGATGGCGATGGGCAGTCCGTGCGCTTCGGCGAAGGCCCGGGCGTCAGCGGCCGTCGCCACCGGGCCGTCGCTGCCGGCCACCAGCGGGGCGCCTGCGCGCACCGCGATCTCCCGCGCCGTGATCTTGTTGCCCAGCAGCCGGATCGCCTCCGGCGTCGGGCCGATCCACACCAGTCCGGCGTCCAGTACGGCCTGCGCGAAGTCAGCGTTCTCGGACAGGAAGCCGTACCCGGGGTGGACCGCGTCCGCGCCGGAGTCGGCCGCGACGCGGAGCAGCTTCGCGATGTCCAGGTAGGTTTCCGACGGCGCGTTGCCGGCGAGGCTGTACGCCTCGTCCGCGGCGGAAACGTGCAGCGCGTCGGCGTCGACGTCGGCGTACACGGCCACCGAGCCGAGCCCCGCGTCATCGCAGGCACGGGCAATGCGGACGGCGATTTCACCGCGGTTGGCGATCAGGACCTTGCGCATCAGTTACTCGCTTCTTGTGTTGTTGTTTGCGTTTGGGGCATGCGGGGCGATCCGGAAACGGATGCTCCCGCCGATCGGCACCTGGGCTGCCCGGTCCAGGTGCTCGTCGGCCACGACGCCGATCACCGGGTAGCCGCCGGTGATCGGGTGGTCGGCCAGGAACAGGACGGGAAGTCCTTCCGGCGGGATCTGGATGGCACCGGCCACGGTCCCCTCGCTGGGAAGCTCGCCGTCGCGGCTGCGCCGCAGCGGCTCGCCCTTCAGGCGCATGCCCACGCGGTTGGACTGCGGGGTGACCTGCCAGGACTGGCCGCAGAGCGAGGCAAGTGCCGCGTCGTCGAACCAGTCATCCCGCGGGCCGGGAACGATATCCAGTTCGGTGACGCCCTCCCTTGGGAACTCCGGCTGGAGCTCGGGGCTTCCCACCACTCCGGAGTCGGTGACGTGGCCGGCCGGGAGCAGTTGGCCTGCGGCCAGCGGCGCGGGGCCGATGCCGGACATCGTGTCGGTGGACCGGCTGCCCAGCACCGGGGCAACATCGGCCCCGCCGCGGATGGCCAGGTAGGTGCGGAATCCGCTCTCCGGCGCACCCATGCTCAGGACTTCGCCGTCGAGCAGGGCAAACGCCGTGGCGGCGGGAACCGTCCGCTGCCGGCCCGGTTTTCCGGTGTCCGACGGCGATTCAATGGTCAGCGCGGCGGGCGCACCCGTGACGGCCAGGACCTGGTCCCCCACGGCTTCAACGCGGAGCCCGCCGGCGACGGTTTCGACGGCGGCCGCGGAAGAACCGTTGCCCACAAGGCGGTTGGCGCGGCGCAGGGAGGCACGGTCGAGCGCACCGGCGGCGGAAACGCCTAGGGCGGCGTGGCCCTGCCGGCCAAGGTCCTGGATCAGGCTCTGGAGCCCCGGGGACAGGATGCGGAGACCGGCCACGAGCGGGCCTGCGCCTGCGGCGGCATCTGCTGTCACCGTCGCTGGCTGCCGTGCTGCTTCGGGTAATGCCTGCCGTGCTGTTTCCGGTGCTGCTGGCGGTGCCATGGCGACCGCCTCCCGCACCGGTCGGAACCGCACGCGGTCGCCGGGCCTGGCCAACGCGGGCTGGGGCCGGCTGAGGTCCCACATGCTCGCTCCGGTCCGGCCGATCAGCTGCCAGCCGCCGGGCGAACTGCGCGGATACACAGCTGAGTAGTTCCCGGCCAGGGCCACCGAGCCGGCGGGGACGGCGGTGCGCGGGGAGTTCCTGCGGGGGACTTCCAGGACCTGGTTTTCGCCCACCATGTAGCCGAACCCGGGGGCGAACCCGCCGAAGGCCACGGTCCAGACCTGATCGGAGTGGGCGGCGATCACGCCGTCCGTGCCCAGGCCGGTCAGCGCCGCCACTTCGGCGAGGTCGTCGCCGTCGTACACGGTGTCAATGACCACCAGGCTGCCGTCGGCATGGGCCGGCGCCGTAAGGTCCATGTCCATCAGGAGGGCGGCCATGCGGCGCGCGGCCGACGGCGACTCCGCCTTGATCATCACGGTTTCCGCCGCCGCCAGGACGTCGAGCTGTCCGGGCAGCGGAGCCTCCAGCAGGAGCGCCTGCAGCGCGAGCACATCCTGCAGCCCGCTCAGCTCGGCGAGAACCGCCCGAGTGCCCACGGGCCGCACGGTTTTCACCCGATGAGCGGTTTCACTTAGTACGGTCATTGGTTACTCCGGGTTGGGTGTTGGAGAGGTTGCGGTGTCCTGCGGGGACGGACTCGGGTGGCTGGCGCGGCAATCAGGCAAACGCGGCAGGCTGCCCGCGGGATCAGACTGCGGGGATCAGGCAAACGCGGCGAGGCTGACGCCCGCCCCGCTGAGGGCCGACTTCACCGCGGCGGCCATGGCAACAGCCCCGGGAGAGTCGCCATGGACACAGATGCTCTCGGCCCGGATCTTGAGGATGGAGCCGTCCACAGCGCGGACGGCAGACTCGGTCGCCATCCGAAGGACGTGCTCCGCCACCTCGGCCGGATCTTCAAGGACGGATCCCGGCAGCGAGCGGGAGACGAGCGTGCCCTCCGGGGTGTAGGCCCGGTCGGCGAATGCCTCCGGAACGGCCCGCAACCCAGCGGCCTCGGCCAGGCGCAGCACCTCGGAGCCCGGGAGGCCCATGATGGGCAGTCCGGGATCCACGGACTTGACGGCGTCGACGACGGCCCGTGCCTGCGCAGTGTGGCGGACGATGGCGTTGTAGAGGCCGCCGTGCGGCTTGACGTATCTGACGCGCGCCCCCTCCGCTGCGGCCAGTGCCTGCAGCGCGCCGATCTGGTAGACCACGTCATCCGCCAACTCGTTGGGGTCGATGTCCAGGAAGCGGCGGCCAAAGCCCGCGAGATCGCGGTAGCCCACGTGCGCTCCGATCACGACGCCGGCCTCCGCGGCTTTCCGGCAGGTGCTGCGGATGACGCTGGGGTCACCCGCGTGGAATCCGCACGCGACGTTGGCGCTGGTGACCGAGCGGAACATCGCCTGGTCGTCGCCCAGGGTCCATCGTCCGAAGGATTCTCCGACGTCACTGTTCAGGTCCATGGTTGGCATTGTGACCCCTGTCTCATTGAAGTGCCTGCTTCAAGGATGCAACACTTTTCAGGATTGTTCAACAATCCAGCAATTCAACGATTTAGGAGGCAGGCGAATTCGGAGGCAGGAGCAGGGCGCTTTCCGGCGACGTCTATGAGGCGACGTCTACGTATATACAGTCCGCCATGCCATCGAAGTCAGCGCCATCGGGAAAGGGCTTATCTAGCGCTTGCCCTTTTTCCGGGAGCCCTTGCCGCGGCCCTTGTCCGGGTTGGGGGCGTAGCGCTGAGCCACCTTGGGCTTCTTGACGCCGGTGCCGCGGCGGTCCGGCTTGGGCTCCTTCTTCGGCTTCTCCTGCTGCGCCGACGGCTGCCGCGAGCTCTGCGCGGTCCGGCCGCGGACAATGCCGATGAACTCCTCGATCACCTCGTCCGTGGAATCGCTGGGCCACGCCAGGGCGATCTCGGTGCCGGGCGCTCCGGTGAGGCGGCGCGCCACGGTGTCCTTGACGTTGAAATGCCGGGCCACGGACATGGGCAGGATCAGCAGGCCCGCTCCGGAAGCCACCACCTGGAGGGCGGTTTCGGGCCCGCCGAGTTCGTCGGCGTCAAGGAAGGTCTCGGCCGCCAGGTCCTCAAGCGCCACGTCCTCGAACACGGAGATCTCGTGGCCCTTGGGCGCCACCACCACGGGCTGTTCCTCATACAGGGGAATGACGTTCAGGCCCTCGCGGTCCACGGGCAGCCGGACGAAACTAAGGTCCGCCGAACCGTCGCGCAGCACCGAAAGTTGGGTGCCGCCGTCGGACATGAACGAGCGCAACGGAACATGCGGCATCCGTTCTTCCCAGCGCCTGATCCACTTGCCCGGAGTCACCCCGGCGACGTACGCAAAGCGGAGCTCCCGCGGCTGAGGTTCCGGAGGGGCGGGGGCAAGCGTGGGTTCATCTTCAGCGGGCACACCTTCACAGTACCGCCAGCACCGCCCGCTGATGCCTGATGTTGGTGCGCTGTGCGCGGCCGGCCAGATACCCTTGGAGCATGACCTCTGCTAACTCCCAGTCCATGAAGCCGGCCACCGTTGCCAAGAAACTTGGCATCTACCTGCCCGCAACACCGCAGGAGTTCCAGGATTCAACCATCACCCGCGCCGAGTTCGCCGAACTCCAGGCCAATCCGCCGGAGTGGCTGGCCGAGCTGCGCCGCAACGGCCCGCACCCCCGCCCGGTGGTGGCGCAGAAGCTCAACGTCTCCATCAGCGGCCTGGCCCGCGGCGGCGTCGAAGAGGCACTGACGACGGCGGAAATCACCGCCCTGCTGCAGGCTCCCCCGGCCTGGCTGGTCGCCGAGCGCTCCACGCACGCAGCAGTTCGCGCCGAAGCGCAGCGCGTCAAGGACGAGGCTGCCAAGAAGGACGCGAAAAAGGCCCGCCAGGGCTAGGTTTGCCCGGCTAAGCCGTCACAAGGGCAGGACGGAACCTGTCCTGCCCTTGGAGAAACCCGGATTCCTGATCCCCCCGCCTGAGGGGACAGCCATCCCCCATGGGGGTCATGTCCCCGCACTCGGATGCCTTCCTGCAGAGACTTATCAGAGCCTCCCTTGCCTGCCGTACGGCGATTGGGAGGCCAGGCCATCGCGCCCGTTGCCCCTCTAAGTGGGGGGACCAGGGGTGCTGCCAATTTGGTGGCTTGTAGCGCTTGGGCTCTCCGGGGCGTACAGCGTTTCCCCAAGGGGCCTTATTGATTCTGTGATTGTGCGTGAAGGTATCGCGCACCTCGGATCGATGAGGTCATCATGAAATCAGCACAGTACGAGCCGGGAGCGCACACTTCTCGCCCTCCCGGTACCCGCAGGGCCGGAATCATTGCCACCGTTTCGGCCGCCGTCATCTGCTCAACGTCCATGCTCGTCATTCCAGCCGCCAATGCGGCCGTCCCTGCTTTCCCGGACAACATCGTGGTCTTTCCCGACCGGGACTTTGTGACGATCGAGGGCTACCAGGACCACCTCGGTGAGACAGCAACGGTTGACGTCACCCGGCCGGGCGTGGGAGTCGTCGGCTCCGCACAGTCCGTGGTCGCGGCGGGCGACGTGGCGTTCGAAATCAACCACCCGGGCGGCGCCTGCTGGGGTGCCGGTACCGGACTTAACGTCACTCCCGATATCCTTCCCGGTGACGTCGTCTCCATCAAATTCGGCACCACTGCCGCCGGCGAAACAACGGTCCAGGATACCTACGTGACGGGGGACGCCGAACTCAGTGGCAGCACCGTCACCGTCAAGGGGCACATCGGAGCCGGAGTCAATCCGGCCCAGATGGAGCAGCGCATCATTGAGCCCGCCCTCCGGGACACCACCGTGGCACGCCGCGACATCCGCGCAGTCCCCGGCCCCCTGACGCCTGCGCCCAAGGGCGGCTACTCCTCGAGCCTGGAGTACGCAGGCGATACTTTCACCGCCACCTATGTCTTCGACGACGCCGCCACTGCTGAAATTGCTGCCAACGCCGGTCTCGGCGAACGCGCCATGGCCTGGGAACTTGAGGACGCAGACGCCAACCGCCAGGGCCTGACAATTGCAGAGTACGGCGAGCCCGGCGGCCCCGGCATGGGCGGCTGCCCCAACGGCCCCCGCCAGTCCGGCCCTGTGGCCCCCACCAACATCGCCGCCGCCAAGGTATCCGGCGGACTGAAGCTGACCTGGACGCCTGCCGAGGCCGTCCCCGGCACTCCGGCCATCACCGGCTACCGCGCCGTGGCCGTCGGCCAGACCGTCAACAGCGGGGAGCAGGTGGAAATCGGCAAGCGGATCTCCGGCCAGGGCGCCACCGGCACCACCATCACCGGCCTTTCCGCCACTGAAGAGTACGACGTCTACGTGGTCGGCATGAGCAGCTCCGGCGAGACCTTCCCGGCCGCCCACGCGGTTCCGGTGACGGACACCACCGCACCTACGGTGACCGCCTCGCCCAACGGCTCAACATCCCCCACCGCCCAGAAGGTGACGCTCACCGTCAGCGAACCTGGCGCCCAGATCTACTACACCCTGGACGGGTCCCCGGTCCTGCTTTCGGGCGGCGTCCTTTCCGACGCGGCAGTGCTCTACACGGGGCCGATGGACGTCGCCCAGACCAGCACGCTGACATTCGTGGCCATTGATCCGTCCGGCAACGTGTCCCAGACCGGACTGGCCACGTTCACCATCACCAACGATCCCGTGCCGGCAGCGCCGGTCATCACCGCAGCCACTGTAGGTCAGGGGACGGCCAGCCTGACCTGGACCGCACCGGACCCGGGCGCCGCAGGGCTGACCATCACCGGCTACACGGTCCAGGCCTACACCGCTGACGGCGCGGCGTTCGGCGCCCCCAAGACGGTCGCCGGCAACGTCACCACCCTGGTCTATGACGGACTCAGCGGTGACACCGCCTACACGTTCACGGTCAGGGCCAGCAACATCAACGGCACCGGGCCCGAATCCGCCAAGACGGCTCCCGTGACCGTCCAGGGTGCATTGGTAGCCATTGCCGGTCCGGATCAGACCGTCGCACGCCGTACCACCGCCACCACGGTCACCTTGGACGGCACCGGTTCCACCACCGGCGCCACCTACCGGTGGGAGCAGGTCCTGGCCTCGCCCACCGATCCCAACAGGGTCACGCTGACCGGCGCCACCACACTGAAGCCCACGTTCAGCCTTCCGGTCTACCAGTACCCGATGACTAACAGCCCGCTCACCTTCAGGCTGACGGTCACCGCCGGCACCGACGTCCGGACCGACGAGGTCAAAGTGACGCCAGTGCCGGACCGTGTGACCATCAGCTCGGCACAGTGGAAGACCGGCGATCTCCGGATCATCGGCACCAGCAGCGTGGTTGGCGGCGTCATCACCGTCCACTCGGGCAGCCTGGCCGGCCCCGTCCTGGGACGCGTTACCGTCACCGCAGCCGTGGCACCGGCAACCGGCGGCGATTACATCCTCCGGCTGCGCAATGCCGCCGCCGGAACCAGCAACCCCGGCACCGTCTGGATTGAGTCCAGTGTGGGCGGTACCGCGGGACCCGCCACCGTAGCGAACAAATAGTAAACCGCGGCCTCAACGATCACGGTGACGCTGCATAATTCCAGGCAGTTCCGCCACCAGTCCGGTGGCTGCCGGCACCACGCAGGCAGCCACCGGACTTCGTTGTGCCATCACCTTTGAATAGCGACTAGAAAAGCGGCTTTGAGTCCTTCTGCACCAGAGCCGGATTTCCTACGGATTCGCGTTTCTTCTTCAGGAATCCGGTTTTCTGGTAACGCTGAGCCATGATGAATCCAGTCGGTGCGCCCTGCTCGTAGGATTCGACGAAAACGGCTTCGAGACGCCCGTCGGCAGTGGTGAGATACCCGTCCCATGCCAGCGCCACGCGATCGGGAAGCGGTTCGTCCCTGACGGCCTGCCTGGCAGTTGCGACGCTTTCCTCAAGCCTGTCCCCGGTGATGTACCGCTGCAGATTCCGTTGATTGTCGGTTTCTCGGATAACAAAGGGCACCAAATCGGCGCCCGATGAAACCACGGAATCAATCGCATGATCCAAAGCCATAAACGCAAGGTTGACGAGTTCCTCGGAATATTCATCCATGGCAGCAGAGTAATGCGTAAATTAGTCCGCACCACCGGACGCGCGGAAGTTCAGTTTTGCTAAATTCCGGGACGGCCAACCCTTGGGAGGCCCTTCGGGTGGCAGGATTGCCTTTGTGGCTAAGTGGCGAGGGGACGCGGCACCGAATCCTGAGTGGGTGCTGATGTACCGGCGGGGTCTTTCCCGAAAGAAAATCGCCGGACTGACCGGCGCCCCGTCATCAACAGTCGAGGACCACATCGCCCTGGCAAAGGCCCTTGACCCGGATCTGCGGTCCGAGCACGAAGCAGCCGGCGAATCAGCGGCTACACCCGGCATGAAGCGCCTGCGTGCGGTGCTCGCGATGGTGGAGGCAACCGGGCGGTATCCGTCCCGGAACGCTGACGACGAGTCCGAACGAAAGCTGGCGGCGTGGCTGAGACGCCGACGCCGTGACGCCGACGCCGGAATTCTGGACCCGGCCATCCGGGACGGCCTGGCCTTGCTTCCGGACTGGCAGCGGAGACCCCGGGATGTCGCCCACGAGGCCAAGTGGCGGGAACGGCTGGCGGCCCTGGTCACGTACCGGGCTTCGGGGCACGACTGGCCCCGCAGCAAGGCCTCCATCAGCGGTGAGGAACATGAGCTCGGTGTCTGGCTGCGCACCCAGAGGTTCAAGGAGCGCCGCGGCAAACTCAGTCCCAAGAAGGCCGAAGCACTCGATGCCGCCCTTCCCGGCTGGCGCGTGGGCAGGAAAAAGCGGTAACCCGGCCAGGCAGTCGCAAGATTCCCGCCGGCCGGCCGGCACCCTAGGTTCGCGGTCAGCCGGCGTCCGGGACGATGAGAACGGGCAGCTGCTGCTGACGGACGAGGGCTGCGTAGACCGATCCCTCGATGAGCCGGTCCATCCAGACGAGAACACCTGACCGGCGGCAGCCCACGATGAACAGGGATGCGCCCGCGCTCTGGGCCAAGCGGCCGAGAGCCTGCGCAACGTCACCGTTCAGCACCCGGAAAGACCAGGTCTCCCCCGGCTGCCCGAGAATGGCTTCAAGTCTCGACAGCAGCTGCCCGGCCGGAAAGTCGGCCTCCTCATTGGCGGCAGGGTCCATGGAATGGGCGGTCCGCAGCTCCTCAGCCTCCCATTCGGTCAGGTAGCTGGCCGGATCGACAAAAGCGCACACTAAATGCAGGCCAAGATCAGCGGCTAGGTCAGCGGCCGTCCGGACGAGAAGCTCAGGGAACCCCCAGCTGACGCCGAGCACGATCGGCCCTTCCGGCCACCCCTCCTCAGGCAAGGGCATGACAAACGCCATTCCTATCGTGGTGGCGTACGTCAGGTGGAAGGCCGGAGTCGAAGAGACAGGCGTGCCGCTGCCGACCCTGGTATGGTCCGGGACGACCAATCTCAAGACGTGAACTCTCGCAGCAGGGGCGTCTCATGCCTAGTGCCCGGGGGCTCGGATGATGCGTCGCTGGGTTGCCGCAGCGATGGCGGCGGTGCGATTGTCCACGCCGAGTTTCCCGTAGATGTGCACCAAGTGGGTTTTCACGGTTGCCTCGGAGATGAAGATCTGTTTTGCGATGGCCCGGTTGGAGAGCCCGGTCGCCAGCAGCCCGAGCAACTGGACTTCCCGCGGGGTGAGTGCGGGGGCGGGGTTGCTGATTCTGTTCATGAGCAGAGCCGCTATTTTGGGGGCCAGGGCCGTCTGGCCGGCGGCGGCCGCGAGCACGGCTTGCCGGATCTGTTCGGGAGGTGCGTCCTTGAGCATGTAGCCGCTGGCCCCTGCCTCCACGGCGGCCAGGATATCCGCATCCGTATCGTACGTGGTCAGAATCAGGACCGGCGGAGCCGCGTCCAGCAGCTTGATCTGCGAGGTCGCGGTGACTCCGTCCATGCCGGCACCCATTTGCAGGTCCATGAGCACGACAGCGACCGGGTCTCCCAGGGTTTGTAACCGTTTCAGTTCCCTGAGCGCGGCGTCGCCGTCGGCTGCTTCGGCTGCTACCGAGATGCCCTCGAATTCGGTGAGCATGGCCCGCAGCCCGGCCCTGACCACGGGATGGTCATCGACCAGCAGGACTCGGATGTCGTTCATTGTTCTTCCCTCGCAGGCACGTCGTCCAGGGGCAGGCGGATAGCCACCACGGTCCCCTCCCCCGGTGCTGATTCGAGTTCGAGAGAGCCGTTCAGCGCGGTCACCCGTTCCTGCAGGGACGGGATCCCGAAACCGCTCCCGTCCGTGCGGGCATCAGTGCTGTCCTTCAAACCGGACGTGTCGAAGCCGACACCGTCATCATAGATGTCCATGGTGACTTCGCTGCCCAGAAATGCGACGGTCACGACAGCGTTGCTGGCTCTAGCGTGGTCTCTGACGTTTGCGAGGCTGGCCTGGGCCGCGCGGAGCAGGGTCACCCGGTACGGTTGCGGCAGTTCAACGGGGTCGCCGTCGAGTTCGAACCTGCACCGCAACCCTAAGCCCCGGGCCGCCGCGCTGGATTCCGTACTCTCGCAAAGCCGGCGCAGGGTCTCCTCCAGGGAGGTTCCCTGCAGCTTCGGCGAGGAGAGTCCGCGGACAAAGTTCCGGGCCTCAGCCAGGTTCTCCGAGGCGGTCCGCTGCACCAGGGCGAAGCGTGCGGCTGCGGTGGCGGTATCTCCGGCCTTGAGCGATTTTTCCGCCGCGCGGGCCACCAGTACGATGCTCGAGAACCCCTGGGCGAGCGTGTCGTGGATTTCCCGGGCCAGCCGCTCACGCTCGGCCAGGACGCCGGCGTCGTGCTGGGACGCTGCCAGCTCCGCACGGGTCCGCCGGAGTTCATCGGCTGCACGGCGCTGGTTCTCCGCCTCGCGGTAGAGCGCGAGGTAGGCCAGCCCGGTAACGACGGAGAATGCAGCGCCGAACAGGGGACCCAGGACCACCGCCAGCGGCGGGACGGTCAGTCCGCTGGCAGCCCACTGGGCGGCAATCACCGCCGCCGTCATCAACACGATGGTCAGCAGTGCCATCCGTCGTGGCAGCAGGTGCAGGTGCAGGAAGAAGAGGGGGAATGCCAGCCAGGCGAAATCGGCGCTCCCGGCGAGCAGGATGGCCCACACGGCCGTGACGAGTCCCAGCCAGAGGACAGCGTAGCGGCGCGGGTCGAATCCCGTGCCGCGTGCGGCGAAACGCTTTTCCAGGATGGTGCCGGTCAGGTACATTCCGGCCAGAACAAGCGCGGTCCCGGCCCAGACATACCGTAGGGGGTCCCCGCCACCGGATACCAGCAGCCTCAGGACAGCCACGCCCAGCAGGGCGGCGAAGCCGACGTGCAGCGTCACTCTCAGGGCGCCCAGGATCGCAACGGAGGGTGCAGCGTCCAGGCCGCTGAGCAGGGCGTCGTCGGGTCCTATGGGACCGGTCCCGTCCAAGGGAGGTAGTGATTCTGTGGAGGGCATTGGATCAGCTTATGCGCGCCGGGCCCGGGACGGATCAACCAAATGGTTGACCCGGGGATCAACCATTCTTCCGCCGCGTATCAATCAACTGCACGATGGCGCCTGCGCCGGCCCGCGGGAGAGTGGATATCAGAGCCTCTCGGCCTCGGCGTCGCCCACTGAAAGAAGAGAAAACGTGTTCCTTGCTATCCGCGATATCCGCTTTGCCAAGGGCAGGTTCGCCCTGATGGGCGGCGTCGTCGCCCTGATCACCCTGCTGCTCGTCATGCTCTCGGGACTGACGGCCGGCTTGGGCGACCAGTCGACCTCGGCCGTTGACAAACTCGGCGCCGTCAACGGCAGCGGCTTCGACTCCAAGGCAGTGGACAGCATCGTTTTTGGCGCCCCCGGCACCAACGAGCCCAAGGCCTCCTTCACCGAAAGCGAAGTCACCGCCGCGCAGCTCGACAGCTGGAAGAACCGGGCCGGTGTAGAAACCGCCGAAGCCCTGGGCATCAGCCAGACCCGCTTCCAGGCCGTGGCCGAAGGTACCGCCGCGGCCACCGGAACCACCAATGTCGCCGTCTTCGGCGTGGCACCAGACGGCCAGCTGGCGCCCTCAGCGGTTACCGCGGACACCGTCGTGATCGGCAAAACGGTGGCCAAGGCCCTTTCCCTGAACACCGGAGACAAGGCCAGCGTCGGAGGAACCGAACTGACCGTCAGCGCCGTAGTCGAGGACCAGTGGTACTCCCACACCAGTGTCGTCTGGACCGCCCTTCCCACCTGGGCCAAACTCGCCCACCTGACCGACCCGGAGCAGCTCGGAACCGTCGCCGCCATCACATACAAAGACAGCGCCACCGTTGACGAGGCCGCCGCCAACGTAGCAGCCCACACCGTGAGCGCTTCGCGCACCGGATCCTTCCAGGCCCTGGGCTCCTATAAGAGCGAGAACGGCTCCCTGACGCTGATGCAGGCCTTTCTTTACGGCATCTCCGCCCTGGTCATCGTGGCCTTCCTGACCGTATGGACCGTCCAGCGGACCCGCGACATCGCGGTCCTGAAGGCCATGGGAGCATCCGGCAGTTACGTCCTGCGCGACGCCATCACCCAGGCCGCGATCGTCCTGCTGGCCGGGGCCGGAATCGGCGGCGGGATCGGCATCGTCGGCGGCTTCTTCGCAGCCCAGGCAGCCCCCTTCCTCGTCAACCCCGCAACGACACTCCTGCCCATCCTCGGAATCATCGCCCTCGGCCTGGCCGGAGCGGCACTGGCCGTCCGCCGCGTCACCAAGGTCGACGCCCTGATCGCCCTCGGCGGGAACTGAAACCCTTCGCAGCCACAGATTCCGTCCGCGGCCGCGCCACAGATTCCGCTGAGTACATTCTGAAAGGAAGTAACCCAATGTCCTCCACCCCCAGCCCCCTGAACCTCGTCAACGTCACCCTCGAATACCCGGACGGAGACGGAACCATCAAGGCCCTGGACGCCGTGAATCTCACCGTGCAGGCCGGCCAGATGATCTCCCTCGTCGGACCCTCCGGGTCCGGAAAATCCAGTCTTCTCGCCGCCGCCGCCACCCTCGTCCACCCCACCCATGGACTGGTGATCATCGACGGCACCGACGCCACTGGACTCAGCGACAAGGACCTCACCGCGCTGCGGCGGGAGAAGATCGGCATCATCTTCCAGCAGCCGAACCTGCTCGCGTCCCTGACCGCCGCCGAACAACTCATCATCGGCGACCACCTGCGCGGAAAACCCCTCAAGGCTGCCCGGTCAAAGGCCGTCGAACTGCTCGACATTGTCGGACTCAGCTCCAGCGCCGACAAACGCCCGCACCAACTCTCCGGCGGCCAGCGCCAGCGCGTCAACATCGCCCGCGCCCTGATGGGCGATCCCAAGGTCCTGCTCGTGGACGAACCAACCGCGGCCCTGGACCACGAACGCAGCGACTCCATTGTCCGGCTCCTGCGCCGCGTCACCGACGACTTCATGGTCGCCACCGTCATGGTCACCCACGACACCGAATTCGTCCCGCTGACAGACTCGGTCGCCACCATGCGCGACGGTAAACTCACCGCCCCCGTGCTGACGACGGTCTGATACCCAACATCCGCCGCTGACATCGTGCAAGAACCGCGGCCCGCCAACCCGCGGGCCCGTCCCTGAAGGCTTCCGCGCTTCACCCCCATCAATCCAAAGACCATCTCTCCTGAAAAAGATCTACTACGCCTCCCTCTCCTACATGATCGCCGTGCTGGAGGTTGTCGAAGGTCTGTGCAGTGGTCATGCTTCAGCCCGTTCAGTCAGATGGGCGCCGTCGTTCGCGGCACTGCCAGGATTGGAGCCCAGTGCAGGCTCCGGATACGGCTACGGCTACGGGCCCGGCGAATGATCCGCCAGGCCCGCAGTGGAAGCTAGCTAGCGCCGAGGGTCCCGCCGCGAGCTAGCGAGCGGTGGGAAGGCGCGACGCGTTAGACGGTAGCCGTCTCCAGGTCTTCCGAGCCGGCGATGGTGGCACCCTTGCTGCGGTTCACCATCAGGCCGAGGAGGTCGAAGACGAGCGTTGCCGCTGCCACCGTGGTGATGTCTGCATGGTCGTAGGCCGGAGCAACCTCGACGACGTCGGCACCGACGATGTTGATGCCGTTAAGGCCTCGCAGGAGGGCAAGTAGCTCGCGGGAGTGCAGGCCGCCCATTTCCGGGGTTCCAGTGCCCGGGGCGTAGGACGGGTCTAGGACGTCGATGTCGATGGAGACGTAGACCGGGGTGTCGCCCAGACGGTCCTTGACGCGCTGGATCGCGGCTGGAACGCCGATGACGTCCAGGTCGGAGCAGCGGATGATCTGAAAGCCGAATTCGTGGTCGTGGAGGAAGTCGTCGCGGTCGTAAACCGGGCCGCGGATGCCTACGTGCATCGATTTGTCCTCGACGAGGAGGCCTTCCTCGAATGCCCGGCGGAAGATGGTTCCGTGGGTGATCGGCTGGTCGAAGTAGGTGTCCCAGGTGTCCAGGTGCGCGTCGAAGTGGAGCAGGGCCACCGGGCCGTGCACCTTGTTCAGCGCCCGCAGCATCGGCAATGCGATGGTGTGGTCGCCGCCGATGGAGATGATCTTCTTGCCAGAGTCTGCGTCGCCGAGGAGCGGGAGGGCCTGCTCCTCGATCTCGCGGACTGCGCGCGTGATGTCGTAGGGGGTGCACGCGATGTCGCCGGCGTCTACAACTTGGGCTTCGTACACGGGCTCGACGTCCAGTTCCGGGTGGTAGCCGGGGCGGAGCAGCCGGGATGCTTCACGGACAGCAGCCGGACCGAAACGGGCGCCCGGGCGGAAGGAGGTACCGCCGTCGAACGGCACTCCGACGATCGCAATGTCGTAGTCCGGAACGCGGTCGATTTGGGGAAGCCGGGCGAAGGTGCCAAGGCCCGCATAGCGGGGAACCTTCGTTGCGTCGACGGGGCCGATTGGCTTGTGCGTGGTCATGACAGGGATCCTTCAGTTGCTTTGCTGGTTATCGGCATAGCCGACTTTTTTTCTGTGGTGAGTTCCGAGAGCGACTTGTTCGCGGTTTCCGGGGCGAGCAGGAAGGTGGCCAACAGGCCGACCAGGGAGATGACGGCGCCGATGAGCAGCGAGCCCGCGGCGCCGAGACTGAGGATGGCGACCGGCATCAAGTAGGTGCTCGCTGCGGAGCCAACGCGGCTGATGGCCGTGCCGAAGCCCACCGCCGTGGCGCGGATCTCCGTGGGGAACAGTTCGTTGGGGTAGACAACCTCGAGGAAGCTGGAGGCGCCGGATGCCAGGGCAAAGACGGCCAGGGCGATGAAGAGCGGTGCGGCCTGGACGTTCGGGATGAAGGCGGGGACGGCCAGGGCCACCACGATGATTCCAAAGCTCCACAGGAGCAGCTTGCGGCGGCCGATCTTCTCGACGAGCCACAGGCCCGGGATGCCACCGACAACGAACAGCATGGAGATCAGGAACGATCCGCCGTAGAGGTTGGCGTCACCGGTCAAGCCCATGGAGTGCAGAAGGTCCGGCGCGAAGGTGTAAACCGCGAAGAGCGGGATGACCTGGGCCGTCCAGAAGATGGAGACGAACAGGGTGCGCTTCCAGAACTGGCCCTTGAAGATGTCCATGAATTTGCCTTGTTTTGCCGGACCTTCACTGTCCGAGGCGATGTCGGCCAGGCCGTACTGCTGGCCGTAGACCTTCTTGATAACCGCGTCGGCCTCGTCGCGGCGGCCGCGGGAGAGCAGCCAGCGCGGGGATTCGGGGGTTCCGAGACGGAAGAGAAGCGTGATGACGGCGAAGATCGCGGGGCTGGCAACCATGACACGCCAGGCATCCGGGCCCATGTCGCGCAGCAGGTAGCCGACGGCGTAGGCAACGGCTGCCCCGATGGCCCAGACCACGAAGGTGGCGCCGAGGAGACGCCCGCGGTGCTCCTTGGGGAGGAACTCGGCCAGCAGGGAGGTCGCGATCGGGTAGTCGGCGCCGATGGCCATGCCGAGGAAGAATCTGCAGAGGACAACCTGCCAGATCTCTGTGGCGAATCCGTTCAGCAGGGAGAACAGCGCCAGGGCGATGAGGTCGGCGATGTACATCTTGTGCCGGCCGATCTTGTCCGTCAGCCACCCGAAGATGCCACCACCGAAGAAGATGCCCACCAGGCTGGCGGCGCCTACCAGGCCGATTTCCGTCGGTGTCATGTTCAGGCCGGGAACCATCGTGATCAGGGCGATGCCGATGATTGACAGCGCGTAGCCATCGATGAAAGGACCACCGGAAGCGAAGAAGGTCAGCTTTTTGTGGAATTTGGTCAGCGGGGCGTCATCAATGAGATTGCTCGTTGCGCTCATTGCAAACCCTCTCTCGTGAATGCTCATCATTGAGCGTGGAAGTTTCAGTGACCCAATTGTTGGTGATCGGCCCCACTGCGTACATGCGCAGATTGACTACAAACAACAGGATGGCTTATACATTTGTATAAGCGGCTGTGGGATGGCCTCCGGACTCATAAACAGGAGACCTCCGCATGGCGATCGCCGTGGCCGAATTGCTGGCCGAACCACAGCTTGGGCTGACTCTACTGGCAGGGTCGGAAGGCTTGTCCAACCGCATCATCTGGGCCCACACTTCCGACCTGCCGCGCCTGTGGGAATGGGTCACGGGCGGCGAGCTGATGATGACCAACGGCTTGTCCATCCCCGAGGATGCTGCGGGGCAGGTGGGGCTTGCCGAGGCGCTGTTCAAGGCTGGGGCCAGCGCGTTGGCGATCGGTGAAAAGATGCACGCCCCTGAGCTGCTGAAGGAATTCTTCGACGCCTGCGACCGACTCCCGTTGCCCGTGATCAATGTCCCCTATCCGCTGCCGTTCATTGCGATCGCGCGCTCCGTGGCTGAGTCCTCGCTGCTGGAGGAATCCCGTCGGCTGCGCCAGACTGCCCGCATTTATGATTTGCTCCGCACCGCCGGCACGTCTGAGGACCATTGGCAGAGCCTCCTTCAGGGGCTTGCAACCGAGCTCCACTCAGACCTGTTCGTTGTGGACCGGCGGTGCCTGCACGCCTGGTACCTTGGCGGACAAGTGCTGCCCGAATGGCTTGACGAGGAACTGGCGCCGCTGACCAGCCAAAGGCCCGTTGTGAGCAAAAAGTTCCAATGGCATCACCTTCGTGACAGACATGTCCTGATGACGGACATTCCCACACACGCCAATGCGCTTCTGATAGTCCTGCCGAATGCAGAGCCGCACCCCGACGCCGTGGTGCTGCTCCATGCGGCCACGGTTCTGGGACTCGAACTGTCGCGAACGGCGCTTTCCCTGGAGAACCAGCGCCGGCTTGGGGCAGAATTCCTCCTGCAGGCCATCGACGGACGCCTTGGGATTGCAGAAGTGGAAAGCCGCCTCGCCGATTGTGATGTACCGTCCCGTGAATTCCTGCTTGTCTCGATGTCCGCCGACGACGGGGAGAGGCTGGCAAACGTCCATGTCGAACTGTGGCGTCACGGCTACCCCGCCGCGTGTTTTAGCCGTTTCAACACCCTTCATCTGGCTATCTCTGCGGACATCACCGACGATATGTTGATCCACTCCGTGGGGTCGAATATCAGAATCGGGATCAGTACACCGTCAACTGCCGCCGGAATACAGCGTGCCTTGCAGGAATCGCTATGGGCCCTTGGGACAGCAACCGGCACCGGCGAGAGACTGGTCCGCTACGCAGACGGCCCCTCGTGGATGGGGCTCACCAGCTTCGAGGAAGGCAACGCGCTCGTCCAGAGGTTCCTCGGCCCGATTTTCGAGTATGAACAGGGAGAGCACGGGGACCTCATCGTCACCCTGAAGACCTTCCTGGACACACAGCGTTCATGGCAGAAAACAGCGGCGGCCCTGTTTGCCCACCGCCAGACAATCATCTACCGGATGCGAAAGATCAGCGAGCTGACGGGTCTGGACATGACCGAAACCTCCACCCTTGCGCAGCTATGGTTCGCCCTGCAGGTCCACGAAGCCATGCAGACGCAAGCCCCCTCGCAGCTCGGACACAGATGGTCCTCGGGCTAAGCTGTCCGCCAGTCTGAGGGAGCGGCGGCTACCATGCACCATTCCGGAACGTTGACGGCGAGGCCGCGCATGGCGGTTCCTTGTATTTGGAGGACATGTCGCGGCCGGTTTCGCGCATGGTCACGATGACCTCCCCATTCCTTCAGCCGCCGTCGCCTCGCCCTCAATCAGCACCAGCTCCACCCGCACACCGGCGTTCCTGAAGAGTGCCACCTGGCCGGCGTCGGCGTCGGCGTCGGTGACGAGGGTCCACGGCAGCGGAATCCTGGCCCAGGCGTGGAACGGCCGCTTGCCGAGCTTGCTGGAGTCCGCGAGGACGTAGACGGCGTCGCCACGGCGTGCCATGAGTTCCTTCAGCCTGGTTTGGGAATGGTCCGCCTCGCACAGCCCGTCATCTGCTGTCACGGCATCCGCACCCAGGAACACCCGGTCGAAACTCATGCGTTCCAGGGCGGCTTCGGCGAGCGGGCCCACGAACGTCTGGCTGACCACGCGGAGCCGGCCGCCGAGGCAGTCCACCTGGATGCCCGGGGAGTCGGCCAGTTCCTGGAGGGTGTTGATGCCCGGTGTGGTGACCGAAAGGTTCTCCCGCCCGCGCAGTGCGTGCGCGAGCGCGCCAACGGTGGAACCGCCGTCGAGCAGGATGTTCTCGCCGTCCTTGACCTCTGAAGCGGCCCAGGCGGCGATGGCCTGCTTCTGTTCGAATGCCTCGCCGGTGCGCTGCCGCAGGGACGGCTCGGGGTGGGCGCCGAGCGCCACCGCGCCACCGTAGGTCCTGGCGAGCTTCCCCTCCTCATTCAGCTGGGCGAGGTCCCGGCGGATCGTGGACGCCGTGACCTGGAAATGCCGCGACAGTTCCTCCACCGACGCCAGCCCCGTGGTGACGGCGAGGTGGTAGATCTCTTCGCGCCTGGTCTTGGCGGTGGTCATCCCTGGTTCTCCTTCGGCAGCTGATGCCGCATCCTGGTCCGCGTCCGGCGGGCCATCACGCTGTCCTCATCGTATTTGCCCGGCGACCGTATCCGCTCACAGGGACGCGCCGCCGCAGATCACGTAGTTCTGCCCGGTGATGGATTTCCCGTGCGGTCCCAGCAGGAAACCGGCCAGAGCCGCAACGTCCTCGGGGTCCACCAGGCGGCCCAGCGCCGGCAGCTTCGGCGGAGTGGCCGACCTCCCGGGATCGGCCAGCATGGGGGTATCCGTCGGCCCGGGCGACAGGATGTTGACGGTGATGCCGCGGGGCGCAAGCTCCTGCGCCCAGGTCCTGCCCATGCCCAGCAGCGCCGCCTTGGTGGCCGCGTACTGGCTCTTGCCCGGGGACCCGGTGGACGTCCGGCTGCCGATGAGGAGGACCCGGCCGCCGTCGGGCATCTTCGGCACCAGCGCGTTGGCCAGGGCGCTGGCAGCGGCGACATGGACCGTGAACATCCCGGCGAGTGCCTCCGGATCCAGTTCGCCCAGGACGGCGGTCCGCTGGAACCCCGCGGCGTGCACCAGGGCGTCGGCAGGGCCGACGTCGGCGACGGTTCCGGCCAGCGACGCCGGATCGGACAGGTCCGCGCGGCGCCACTGAAAGCCCGGCCCCAGCGCAGTTTCGCTGCGGCTCAGCCCTGTGACCGTCCAGCCGTCAGCCAGCAGCCGGGCTGTGATGGCCTTGCCGATGCCCGAGCTGCAGCCGGTGACGACCGCGTGCCGCGCCGTCTCCAACGGTGCGCTCACGAGTCCCCGCCGGGGGTGGCCCTGCCGTCGTAGGCCCACTGCGGGTCCACGCGCACGAACTTGATGGCCTGACGGAAGTACGTGTAGGCGATGTTCAATGCGCCGTCCGGGCCCTGATGGATGGAGGGGTAGGAGTACTCGCGGTTCAGGCCGTCGCGGGAGTTGTTGGACAGGCAGTAGCCGTCGCCCACATCCAGGTTCCGCCGGATGGGCCAGCTGCGGCCCAAGTCCTCCGAGATCGCGAGCGTCATTGGCGAGCGGGGGGTGCCCCAGAAGGCGCGGCGCTCCCCGCCGTCGGGAGCTGAGTCACCGGGAACCGAACCGCCGGCCGGCGCGGCCGGTCCCACGTGTGCGTCAGCGAGTTGCCCCTGTTCGTCGGCCAGGCCGTCGTCGTCGATCTCGTCGTAGAGCGAGAGCCGGCGTTCGGTGTTCTCCTCGGCACGGCTGTGGTTGTACACCAGCGCCAGCCGGCCGTCCGCCAGCGCCGTGAACTGGATGGAGGAGTTGTTGTTGGGCAGCTCGGTGGGGACCGGCTCGCTCCAGGTGGTGCCGTCGTCGGTGGAACGGGACTCGTAGATCGAGTCCGCCCAGCGGCTGCGGAACAGGGCCAGCAGCGAGCCGTCGGCCACCGGCTGGATGTTCATGTGGACGCAGCCCAGGCTGTCCGGCAGGACGTGCTCGCTCCAGGTGGCGCCGGCGTCGTCGGAAATCATCACCGCGCTGTCGTCGCTGTTGCCCACCCACTTTTCGCCGGGTGTGGTGATGCAGCGGAAGATCGGGATGATCAGCCGGCCGGACGGCAGCACCACCGGCAGCTGCCGGACGAACACGCCGCCGGTTTCGTTGGCCGGGAACAGCGTCTCCACCGGGCCCCAGGTCCGGCCGCCGTCCGTTGAAGTCCGACGGCGGACCTCGGCGGCGTCCTGGTTGCCCGCCTTCTGCGCGGTGTAGAGCAGCCACAGTTGGCTGTCCGGTGCGTTGAACAGGATGGGGTTCTGCTCGGACCGCGTGCCGTCGTCGGAGAGCTGCTCCGCCGGGGACCACTGCGTGCTGCCCGGTTCCAGGGTGGAGAACCAGATGGAGATGTCCGGCACGCCCTCCTGGGTGCCGCCGAACCAGACGCAGCCGAGGCGTCCGTCCGGCAGGGTCAGGAGGTTGGCGGCGTGGCTCTGCACGGTGGGCGCCGGGAGGTACGCGAAGTCCGCGCCGTCGGTGTGCTTCACGGTGCCGTCCGGGGTGATGGAGCTGTAATCGGTGCCAGGCGTGGTGGGCGTGGGGGTGGTGGGCACGGATCAGTCCTTTGCGGTTGCGGCGGCCAGGTGGGCTTTGGCGGCCAGTTCCAGGTGGGTCAGGTCCGAGGCCACCGTGGTGAACGTGTAGCCCTGGCGCAGCCGCCGGGCGGCGATGTCGCCCGAGGCGGTGTGGATACCGGCACCAATTCCGGCGGAGGCAGCTGCTTCGGCGACCGTCTCGAGCGCGGCGTTGAACTCGGCTTCGATGGCGGGATCGCCCGGGAAGGCGCCGCCGACGGCGATCGCGAGGTCCGAGGGGCCCACGTAGATGCCGTCGAGCCCTGGCGTCGCGCAGATTTCCTTGACGTTTTTCAGGCCGTCCGGCGTCTCGATCATTGCGAACACCAGGGTGGCGGCGTTGGCGTCGGCGGGAACCGGGCCGATCCGCAGCGCGGAGCGCATGGGCCCGTAGGAGCGGCCGCCTATCGGCGGGTACTTCGCGGCGGCGACGGCAGCGGCGGCGTCCGCGGCCGTGTTCACGAGCGGCACGATGACGCCGACGGCGCCGGCGTCCAGGGCCTTTCCGATCGCGGTGAGGTTGTTGTCCTCAACGCGCACCATGCCGACGGCGGTGTGCCCGGCGTCGATGGCCATCAGGCCGTTGAGGACCCCCGAATAGCCAAGGAGCCCGTGCTGGGCGTCCAGGGCGACGTAGTCGTAGCCCAGGCGCCCGATGCGCTCCGTTGCCACGGGAGCATCCAGCACGGCCCAGTATCCGACGGCCTGCTCGCGGGCGCGGATCTTGCGGGCGAATTCGAGGGCCAGTTCCGATGTCATCTTTTTCTACCTTCAGTCATGTTGTGGGCTTTGTGGCCCGTGGTCAGCGGTTGTAGGCGGGCATGGGACCACGGAGCCCGGCTCCGATGGCATCGCACGCAGCGGTGACGTCCGCGGGCAGCGGGCCCTTGGCCACGGCCACGATGTTGGCGCGCAACTGCTCCACCTTGGAGCCGCCCAGCAGCATCGAGCCGACGCCGTCGCGGTAGGCGAGCCATCGCAGCGACAGCTCCACCAGGCTGATTCCGGCGTCTGCGGCGATGCCGGCGAGGCCCGTGACGGCCTCGAACAGCTGCTTGTCCCAGTAGCGCTGCGTGTACATGGCGGCGAGCTTGGAGTCGCCGAACCGGCCCTCGGAGGGCTTGGACTCAAAGCTGTGCTTTCCGGTGAGCAGCCCGCCGCCCAGCGGGTTGTAGACCATGGTGTGGACGCCGTGCGTGGCGGCGAATTCGAGGTACTCCTCCTCCACGCGGCGGGCGACGAGGTTGTAGAGCTGCTGCGCCACCACCGGCCGCGGAGCCCCGACTTCGCGGGCCATGTGGATGACGTCGGCGATCTGCCACGCGGCGAAGTTGGACACGCCCAGGGCGCCGATCTTGCCTTCGGCGGCGAGTTCCGCCACCGTGGCCAGGGTGTCACGGAGGGGCGTGGCGCGGTCCGGCTGGTGCAGGTAGAACAGGTCGATGCTGTCCACTCCGAGGCGGCGCAGGCTGCCCTCGACACTGTTGCGCAGTCCCTGGGGTGACAGGGGCGCGTGCTGGCCGTGGTCGGCGTGCGGCATGCCCGCCTTGGAGGCCAGGACAATGTCCTCCCGGCGGTCCTTGAGGAGCCGGGCAAGCATTTCCTCGGTGGCACCGCCCACATAGGCGTTGGCGGTGTCGATCGTGGTGATGCCGGCGGCGAGTGCCTCATCCACCATGCGGCCGGCGGTGGCTTCGTCGGCGGTGTCGCCGAAGGTCATGGTGCCCAGGACGAGCCGGGAGATGGGTAGCTTCAGTCCGTCCACGGGAGTGCCTGCTGGCTGCTTGCTCATGTGTTGGTTCCTCATGGTTGCAGTGTGTGTTTGGTTCAGTTCAGGTTGGATTCAGGTCAGCCCGGCTGGTTGGCGAGGGCCAGCGACGAGACAAGGTGCCGCGGCTTGAGCCCGCGCATGGTGGACGGGTCCAGTGCCGCGCGGCGGAGCCTGCGGGTGTAGTCCTCCTTGGGGGATGTCAGGACTGACGCGGTGGTTCCGGACTCCACGAGCCGGCCGCGCTGCATGACCATGACGCTATCGCTGATCTCCTGCACGACGCCAAGGTTGTGCGAGATGAAGACGTACGTAATGCCGGTCTCCTCCTGGATGGACTTCAGCAGCCGCAGCACCTGTGCCTGCACGGAGACGTCCAGGGCGCTGGTGGCCTCGTCGCAGACCAGCAGCTCCGGCTTCGAGGCCAGGGCGCGGGCGATGCCGATCCGCTGCCGCTGGCCGCCGGAGAATTCCGCCGGATGGCGGTCCAGGGATTTGGCGGGCAGGCCCACCTGGTCGATCAGCTTCGCCGCCGCCTTGTTCCGCTCGGCCCGGGACTTCACGCCCTGCAGCTTCAGCGGCTCGGCCACGATCTCCTGCGCGGTGAGGTGCGGGTCCAGGGAGCCGTAGGGATCCTGGAAGACCATCTGGAACTTGGAGCGGAGCGGGCGCAGCTTCGCCTCACTGAGCGTGGCCAGGTCCGTTCCGTCCAGCTCGATCCGGCCGCTGGCCGGCGTCACCAGCCGCATCAGCGCCTTCGCGATGGTCGATTTGCCGCAGCCCGATTCACCGACGACGGCGATCGTCTTGCCCTTGTCCACCGAGAAGGAGACGTCGTCCACGGCCCGGAAGGTGCCGCCCGGCACGTGGTAGTCCACCACGAGGTTTTCGACGGAGAGGAACGGCTTACTCATGGCGGACTCCAGTCCTGGTCAGGGCGGCGCCGGGCGCCGTGGTGGTGGTGTCGACGGCGGGACTTCCGACGGCGGTGCTGTCGCCGCCGGCCGTCCCGTCGCCGCCGTTTGCGGCCGGGTCTTCACTTGCGGCCGGGGTTTCGTGTGCCGGCAGCCCGGGGGTTTCGTCCCACGGGCCCAGGACCGGCACTGCCGCCAGGAGGCTGCGGGTGTACTCCGTGGCGGGATGCTCCACGATCTGCTGGACCTCGCCGGACTCCACGAAGGAGCCGTCCTTCATCACGTGGATCCGGTCCGAGATGAGCCGGGCCACGCCGAGGTCGTGGGTGATCATCAGGATGCCGATGCCGCGCTGTTCCTGGAGCTCCAGCAGGAGGTCCAGGATGCCGCCCTGCACGGTGACGTCCAGGGCCGAGGTGGGCTCGTCGGCCACGAGGAGCTGCGGTTCGCTGGCCAGGGCGATGGCGATCAGCACGCGCTGGAGCATGCCGCCGGACAGCTGGTGGGGATACTTCTTCAGCTGCTTTTCCGGCGTCGGGATGTGGACCTGCTCCAGCAGGCGGATGGCGCGGGCCCGGACGGCGTCCTTGTCCCTGGAGGCGGCGCCGGCGATCCTGATGGCCTCGGACAGCTGGCTGCCGATGGAGTGCACCGGGCTCAGGGCGGTCATGGGGTCCTGGGGTATCAGGGCGAGCGTCTTGCCGCGGACCTTGTCGATTGCCTTGGGCTCGGCGATCACGTCGACGCCGTCGATCAGCACGGAGCCCGAGATCACGGCCAGGTCCTCCGGCAGCAGCCGCAGGATGCCCATCGCCGTAGTCGATTTCCCCGAGCCGGACTCACCGATGATGGTGACGGTTTCGCCCCGGTGGATGCTGAAGCTCACGGAGTCCACGGCGCGGATGATGCCTGCGTCGGTGATCAGTTCCACCTGGAAGTCGCGGACCTCCAGCAGGGCCTGCTCCTGATGGCCTGCGTCTGTGTGTGCGTTCATGTCAGGCACCCTTCTTCTTGCGGCGGGGACGGTCGCGGAGGCCGTCGCCCAGCAGGTTCACGCCCACCACCATGAGCACGATCACCAGGCCGGGCAGGGTGACCATCCACCATGAGGTGGTGATGTAGTCCTGGCCGTCGGAGATGATGCGTCCCCAGGTGGCGAACGGCCGCTGCGGGCCGGCGCCGAGGAAGCTGAGCGCGCTTTCCAGGAGCACGGCCTGGGCCAGGAGGAGCAGGACAACCAGCGTTGCCTGCTTGATGACGTTGGGGATGATGTGCTCGATCAGGATCTGGATCCGGTGCAGGCCCAGGATCCGGGCCGCGGACACGTACGGCTTTTCGCGCTCCACGAGCACCATGGACCGGGTCAGCCGCGCCACTTCCGGCCATTGGGCAATGGCGATCACAAACGTGATGACCGGGATGGACGGGCCGAACAGGGCCACGACCAGCAGCAGCATCATCAGGAGCGGCAGCGACATCTGGGCTTCAAGGATGCGGGAAACCAACGTGTCCACCCAGCCGCCGAAATAGCCGGCCGCGGCGCCGAGGATGATGCCGATGGCGCCCGACACCACCACGGCCAGGACGCCGATGGTCAGCGAGACCTGGCCGCCGTGCAGGACGCGGGAGAGCAGGTCGCGCCCGAGCTGGTCGGTGCCGAAGAGGTGGCCGTCCATGAGCGGCGCGAGCCGGCGGGCGGAGAGGTCCTGGTGGTTTGCGTCCGGCAGCGGAAGCAGCTGGGCCAGCAGGATGGGGACGATGACGATCAGGGTGCAGACCGCGCCGATCCGCATCTTCCACTGCGCTGCCTTGCGGCGGCGGGTGGCGCCCGCCTTCGCGATCAGCTCCTTCGTGACGGCGCTCGGGGACGGTTTCCGCTCCGGAGATCCGGACGGCAGGCCTGCCGGGACTTCTGCCGGAGGTGCGGTGTCGAGGCTCATGCTGTTGCCGCCTTTCCAAGACGAACGCGGGGATCAAGAAGGGGGTAGGCGAGGTCGATGACCAGCTGGACGCCTACCGCCAGCAGGGCCGTCAGCAGGACGGTCGCCTGGATCAGCGGGTAGTCGCGGGTTTCCAGTGCACGGACGATCAGGGAGCCAACGCCCGGCCAGGCGAACACCACCTCCACCACCACCACGCCGTTGAGCATGGCGGCGAACCGCGTGCCGAGCGCGGTGAAAACGGGAATGGCGGAGTTGCCCATGGCGTAGCGCCAGGTCAGGACCGAGTTCCGGACGCCCCGGGACCGTGCCACGGTCAGGAACGGTGCCGCGAAGTTGGCGGTCATCTCCCGCCGGACCATCCGCGAAATCAGGGCGATCTGGAGGATGGCGATGGTGACCGTGGGGAGCACCAGCCCGCCCCAGGTGGCGAACCCCGACGCCGGGAACAGCGGGATCAGGACGGCGAAGCCGGTCAGGAGCATGATGCCGGTCCAGAAGTCCGGCATGGACTGCCCCGCGATGGTGAGGACGTTGACGCCGAGTTCGCGGTTGGTGTCCGGGCGGCGGGACATCCACACGCCCAGCGGGATGGCGACCACCGCGGTGAGGAGGATCGAGGCCGTGGCGAGCGTCAGTGTGTAGGGCATCCGCTCGGCCACCACCTGCATGGCCGGCGCCTGGAAGGAGTAGGAGGTGCCGAGGTTGCCGGTGAACAGCTGCTGCAGGAAGATCCAGTACTGCTCCAGCACGGGGCGGTCCAGTCCGAACTGCTCGCGGACCTTGGCCAGCTGTTCGGTGGTGGCAAGCGGTCCGGCGTAGGATACGGCCGGATCCCCCGGGGCCAGGCGGATCAGGATGAAGACCGTGGAGACAGTGAGGAACACTGTCAGCAGGCCTTGGCCGAGCCGTTTGAGGATGTAGTTCGTCATGACTCAGGCCTCCAGCCGGACATCAACAAGGGGGTAGGAGTTGGTGGGCGCCAAGGCGAGGCCACTGACACGCTTCTGGTGGGCCAGCACGGACTTGGGCACGAAGGCCCAGGCGCACGGCCAGGTGTCCCAGATGGCCTTCTGCGCCACGGCGAGCCGCTGCTGCCGGCGGACGGGGTCCACTTCGGAGGATGCCGCCTGGATCTTGGCCTGCACCTCCGGGAAGACATAGCCCTGGTAGGTGTCGCGGGTCTTCTCCTTCTCGGGAGTGCCGGCGTACATGCCCTGCATCATGGTGATGGCCAGGCCGGTGGGGCTGCTGAAACCGTTGCCCAGCAGGTCCCAGTCGCCCTGCTTGCCCTGGCGCCAGGCGAGGATGTTGCCGCCGGGCTCGAACTGCTGGAGCTGGGTCTTCACGCCGACGGCGCCGAACATTTCCACAAGGGCCTCCATCACGGAGGTGTCCGACGCGAATTCGCCGGTTTCCCAGATGATCTTCAGGTTCAGGTCGGTGACGCCCAGGCTCTTCAGCGTTGCCTTGGCCTTCTCCGGGTCGTAGGTGTAGGTGCCGGTCTTGGAGTAGCCCGTGAGGCTGGACGGCACCACGCCTTCGGCCGCGCTGACCGAATCGACCAGCACGTCCCTGACCAGCGCCTCGCCGTCGACCGCCCAGCTGAGGGCCTCGCGGACCCGGACGTCGGCCAGCGGGTGGCCGGCGGGCTTGCGGAAGTTGTAGAAGATCTGGTTCAGCCGAAGGCTGGAGGCTTCGGCAAGGACGACGCCGGGAAGTCCCGCCAGCTGTTCGCGCGAGTCGGGGGTGATGGAGTCGATGACGTCCACCTCGCCGCTGCGCAGGGCGATCACGCGGCTGGATTCCTCGGGGAGGAAGCGGACCTCGACGTTGTCCACCTTGGGCGCGGGGCCCCAGTAGTTCTCATTGCGCTTGAGGCTGTAGGTTCCGGCGCCGCGGTTGTACTTGGTGACCACGTAAGGGCCGGATCCAACGCCCTCCTGGAGCTCTTCGGGCTTGTTCTTGGCCGCCGGGCTGATCAGGATCATGCTCATGAGCGAATCCAGGATGGGGATGGGGTTCTTGGACTCCATCAGGAAGGTCCGCTCGTCAACGGGCACCACGGTGGGGAACTCGGGGAAGAACCCGGCCACGAAGGATCCCTGCACCTGCTGGTACATCTTCAGGGCCGTGGCGATGTCCTCGATCACCACCGGCGTGCCGTCGGAGTAGCGGACGCCCTCGCGGAGCCTGACGGTCCACTGCGTGGGCTTGGTCATCTTGAAGCTTTCCGCGAGCACCAGGACCGGCTTGGTTTCGGGCCCGATGGCCGTGAGTCCCTGCCGGACGGCGCGCTGGACGGTGACGGCGGCGTCGAACTGGTTAAGTTTGTTGTCCAGGCTGACAAGCGACCTGTTGAGGGCCAGGGTCAGGGTGCTGGGACCCGGCAGGCCTGTGGGGCCGGCACACCCGGCGATGGAGCCTGTGCCCAGGAGAAATCCGGCGGCTGCGCCGAACTGCAGGAGGCGGCGCCGTGAGATCTCACTTCCTTGAGGAAGAACGGTCATCGTTGACCTCTCGGTTGAACGGGACGGCTGGTGGCCGGCTGGCCTGCGCCGTGTTACATGGATCACTCTGCCACCCCTGCGCGAAATGCGCAAGCGATCTAGCGCATTTCGCGCAGTCGTGCCATGATGGTGCTACCGACGACGCCGCCGGGGACCCATCCCGGCCGCTTCTGAATCGGGTGGATCTACAGAAGAAAGGAGGACGACGTGACCGCAGTCCTCATTCAGGCGGATGACTTTTCCGGCGCAGCCGAGGTGGGGCAGTGCTTTGCTTCCCAGGGCCTGGGAACGCGCCTCCTCCTGGCCGGCACTGAGGCCGGCACGGCAGGCACCGAGGCCGGCACGGCAGGCGTTGCAGACTCAGGCTTCGCGGACAATGACGCTCCGGACGTCCTCGTGGTTGACACGCATACCCGGGCCGTTGCCCCGGAAGCGGCCGAAGCGGCCGTTTCCGGAGTGTTTGGCGACGCCGCGGCAGAACAGGCACAGGTCCTGTTCAAGAAGATGGATTCGCTGTGGCGCGGCAACATTGGCCCCGAACTGGCCGCACTGACAGGCCTGGGCCACCACGTCGTGGTAGCTGGTGCACTCCCCCAGCTGGGACGAACCGTGGTGGGCGGCCAGCCCATGGCCGGCGGCATCCGCCTCGACCACACCGGACTCTGGAGGGCGGAGAACGCCGCGCCGCCGTCGTCAGTAGAACAGGTGTTGAACCGGCGCGGGGGCTCCTCCCTCGCCTTGGCAGGCCTCCGCATCGTGAGGTCCGGCGGCCTGGCGGCCTTTCTCGCCGAGACCCTGTCAGCCGGGGGTCCGGTCACGGTGATTGCCGACGGCGAAACCGAGGCGGATCTGGAGGCCGTCGCGGACGCGCTGCTGGACCTGGAGTTCACCGCCGCGGGCCGCCGGATCGTGCTGGCCGGAACAGGCGGCATCGCCGCCCTCCTGGCCCGGAAACTGGGCGGCCAACCTGCGCGAAACACGCAGAACCGGCAGCCTCGGCGGCACGATCAGGCAGCGGCGCGTTCGGTCCGGCCGGTGCTGGCCGCCGTCGGCTCCTCCTCCGCGACGGCGGCCGCTCAGCTGCTGCGGCTGGAAAGCGCCGGATTCAGTTCGCTGCGGATAGCTCCCGCCGAGCTCCGCGAGCCGGACGCCTGCGCGCAGCGGCTGCAGTCGGCGAAGCAACTCCTGGCGGCGGGCACGCCGACCGCCCTGACCGTCAGCGCCGACGTCGTGAATCCGCAGGAATCCGGTGCGATCGTCCGCAGCCTCGGACGCCTGGTGGCAGATGCCGCCGGCACCGCCGATCTCATCCTCACCGGCGGCGAAACAGCCCGCGAGGTGCTCGATGACCTTGGCATCCGCCACCTGACGCCGCTGGCGTCCGCGCAGCACGGAGCCGTGGTCAGCGTGTCCGATGACGGGCGCCTCGTCGGCACCAAACCCGGCAGCTTCGGGGACGATCACGCGCTCGTCGAGCTGTACCAGTCCATCAAAGACATTCGCGCCGCGGTCATTCCCGCAGGCCCGGCCACAGAGCACCACGACAATCCCTCCCATCAATCTGGAGAAGAAATGACATCCGCAGTAGCGAACAACATCGATCAGGACACCCGGCCGTTCATCGCCGTGACCATGGGCGACGGCGCCGGCGTCGGCCCCGAAGTGACCGTGGGCGCGCTCGTGGCTGAGAACGCCTACCGCGACTGCCGGCCGGTGGTCATCGGTGACACCTACCGTTTGCAGCTGGGTGCCAAGGCGCTTGGCGTGGAAGCGGACATCGTGGAGGTGGCGAGCGTCGGCGAGGCCGTCTTTGAGCCGGGCCGCATCAACGTGATCGATCCGAAGCTGCTGCCGGCGGACCTGCCCTGGGGCCAGGAATCCGCCGAAGCCGGCAACGCCGCCTACCACTACATCAGGATCGCGTGCGAGCTCGGCATGAGCGGCCAGGTGCAGGGCATCTGCACCGCGCCGCTGAACAAGGCCGCCCTGCACAAGGCCGGGCACATCTACCCCGGGCACACGGAACTGCTGGCCCACTTCATGGGCATCGAGGAAGTGTCCATGATGCTTTCCACCCCGAAGGTCAAAGTCATCCACGTCACCACGCACATCGGCCTGATCGATGCCATCAACAAGATCGAGCCCGGCCTGGTGGAGCGGACGGTCCGCCGCGGCTACGAAGCCATGCAGCGCGCCGGCATCGCCAATCCGAAGATCGGCGTCTGCGCCATCAACCCGCACGCCGGCGAGAACGGACTGTTCGGCTACGGCGAAGAAGCGGAGAAGATCACCCCCGCCATCGAAAAGCTCCAGGCCGACGGCGTCGACGCCCGCGGCCCGCTCCCGGCCGACACCGCCTTCTTCCTCGCCGGCCGCGGCGACTACGACCTCATCGTCGCGATGTACCACGATCAGGGCCACGGCCCGGTCAAGGTGCTCGGCATCGAGGCCGGCGTCAACATCACGGTCGGGCTGCCCGTCATCCGCACGTCGGTGGACCACGGCACGGCCTTCGACATCGCCGGCAAGGGCATCGTTGAAGTGGGGAGCATGATCGAGGCGCTGCGCCAGGCCGCGGAAATGTCACCGAGCCCGGCAGCGTCGCCGATCCGGCCTGCGCGCGGCTAGCCTTTCAGCTTCAGGAAAAGCGCACCGTCAGGAAATCTGCAGGCCGCCGTTGATGTCGTACGTCGAGGCCGTGATATAGCCGGCGTCCTCGCCCATCAGGAACACCATGAGCGCAGCGATGTCGCGGACGGTGCCGACCCTGCCTACCAGGATGTCCGCCGACATCGCGGCCTTGCGTTCCTCCGTCAGGGTGCCGCCCATGATGTCCGTGTCCACCGGGCCGGGGGCGATGCAGTTGACGGTGATGCCGTGCTGGCCCATTTCCCGGGCCAGCGCGCGCGTGAACCCGATGATGGCGGCCTTCGAGGCGCTGTACGCCACCTTGGAGTAGGTGCCGCCGCCGCGCTGCGCCGAAATCGAGGAGACACTGACGATCCTGCCGAGCTTGCGTTCGATCATCCCCCTGAGCACACGCTGGGTGACCAGGAACGTGCCGGTCATGTTGATTCTGAACACCCGATCCCACGCTTCGAGCGTCTCGTCCATGAACTCCGTGGGGGAACTGATGCCGGCCAGGTTGGCCAGGCCCACAATCGGAGGCAGCGTCGACTCGACCTCGTCGATGGCCGCGTTCACGGTTGCCTGGTCGGAGACGTCAGCGCCCACCCCGAGGGCCTGGACGCCGTAGATGGACGTGATTTCCTCCGCCGCCCTCCGCGCCGCATCGCCGTCGATGTCCAGAATGCCCACCGACCAGCCCTGGCTGGCCAGCATTTCCGCCGTAGCGCGGCCAATGCCTCGCGGAGACGCGGCGCCGGTCAGCACCGCGGTCCGCTCGGCCGGGAACGTTTCGTGATGAGTCATGTTCCTCAGCCCTTCGTCGCCTGGAAGTCTTACTTGATATCGAACTCGTCGGCAGCGACTGCTTCTTCACCGACCGTGGAAGGCGTGCCCGGCTTCACATGGCCCTCGGGGCGCTTGCGTGCGTAGAGGAAGGTGGCCACGGCTGTGATGCCGAGGCAGGCCGCAAGGAACACAAGGCCCGAACGGTTGTCGCCGGTGGCGTCGTTGAACAGCCCCACGGCGTACGGAGCCACGAAGCCGCCCAGGTTGCCCAGCGAGTTCACCATGGCCAGGCCGGCGGCCGCAGCAGCGCCCACCAGGGCCGTCGACGGCATCGCCAGGAACGGGGCAATGGCCGAGTAGATGCCCATGGCCGCCAGCGTCAGGGCGATCAGGGCCAGGATTGCGTTGACCTGCACGAGGTAGCCCGCGGCAAGGAGGCCAATGGCCGCCATCACCATGCTGATGCTGGCATGCATGACCCGGTTGCCGGTGCGGTCGGAGCGGCGGCCCCAGAAGTACACGAAGACGGCCGCGATGGTGTACGGGATTGCCACGATGAAGCCGACCTCCGTGGTGCTGAACTTGCCCAGGGCGGCAACAATGGTCGGCATCCACAGGCCCAGGCCGTAGATGCCGCAGACCAGCCCGAAGTACAGCGCTGAGTAGGCGATGGTGCGCGAATCCTTAAGGCCGGCCAGGAAGTGGTGCGGCTGGCCCTTCTGCTTGTGCGCGAGTTCCTCGTCCATGGTCTTGGTCAGCCATTCGCGCTCATCGTCGGCCAGCCAGTGCGCATGGCTCGGGCGGTCGGTCATCAGGAGCGGGGTGAGCAGGCCGAGGAGAATGGCCGGGACGCCTTCAATGATGTACAGCCACTGCCAGCCCTGCAGGCCCATGATCCCGTCCATCTGGAGGAGCAGGCCGGACACCGGAGCACCCAGGGCGTTGGAAACCGGCTGGGCCAGGATGAAGATACCCAGCACCGTGACGCGCTGCGCAGCCGGGAACCACAGCGTCAGGAAGAACAGGATAGCGGGAAAGAACCCCGCTTCGGCCGCACCCAGCAGGAACCGGATGATGTAGAAAGTTGTCTCACCGTTAACCAGGGCCATGGCCGAGGCGAAGATGCCCCAGGAAATGAGGATGCGCGCGATCCACTTCCGGGCACCGAACTTGTACATGCCGGCGTTGCTCGGAATTTCCAGCAACGCGTAACCCAGGAAGAAGATGCCGGCCCCGAGTCCGTACGCCGAGGCGCTGAGCCCGATGTCCGCACTCATGGTCAGCTTCGCGAAGCCCACATTGTTCCGGTCCAGATAGGCAACGAAGTAGAGCAGCACGATGAGCGGCATGAGGCGTCCGCGCACTTTTCGCAGGGTTCTTTGACCCAGCTCGTCCAGCTGGTTCGCGGGATTCATGGAAGTCATGGTGCACCTCGCTCTACGAAACGGGCCCGCCGGGGTTCCTCAGCGGAACAGTTAAGGTTTACCACTCTGCAACCTAATAGTCATCATGCTTACCAAATGCCGTCCCGGCGCGGTTACGGCCCGGTTCCGGCGTTTCAGAGCCCGGATTTCAGCCAGTCCAGCAGCCGCTCCAGGGGCCAGGTGGTGATGATCCGCTCCGCCGGCACCCCGTTCAGTTCCGCGCGCTCCGCCCCGTATTGCAGGAAGTCGAGCTGGCCGGGGGCATGCGCATCGCTGTCCACGCTGAACAGGCAGCCGGCGTCGAGCGCCAGCTGCATGAGGTTGTCCGGAGGGTCCTGCCGCTCGGGCCGGGAATTGATTTCGACGGCGACGCCGGCCTCCGCGCACGCGGCGAACACCCGTTCGGCGTCGAACTCAGACTCGGGACGGGTACCCCGCGATCCCTGCAGCAGGCGGCCCGTGCAGTGGCCCAGCACGTTCGTGTGCGGGTCGCCGATGCCGGCGAGCATCCTGTCCGTCATGGAGCGGCGGTCCGAGCGGAGTTTGGAGTGCACGCTGGCCACCACCACGTCCAGCCTGTCCAGCATCTCCGGAGTCTGATCCAGCTCACCGTTCTCCAGAATGTCCACCTCGATGCCGCTCAGCAGCCTGAAGTCTCCGGCGCCGTCCTCATTCACCCGGGCCTCATTCATCCCGGCCACGACGTCGAGCTGTTCGCTGAGGCGCTCGACGCTCAGCCCGTTCGCAATCTTGAGATTGGGGGAATGATCCGTCAGGGCGAGGTAGTCGCGGCCCAGGAGCCGGGCGGCGTCGGCCATCAGCTGAATCGGCGATCCGCCGTCGGACCAGTCGCTGTGGCTGTGCAGATCGCCCCGGAGCAGCGGGCGCAGCCCGTTGCCGCCGACGGCCAGCGGTTCCGCGCCGCTCTGCCTCAGTTTCTCCAGATAGTCGGGCACGGCGCCGTCCACCGCCTGCCGGATGACCTGGAACGTAGTGTCCCCGATCCCCTTCGTCCGCTTCAGCCGGCCGTCCCGGGCGCGTTCCGCGAGTTCGTCCGGGTCCACGTCGCTGATGATGCCGGCCGCTTTCCGGAAGGCCTGGACCTTGAAGGTTGGCGCGGATCCGCGCTCCAGCCAGAATGCGATCTCATTCAGGGCATCTACGGCGTCCATTCAGTCCCCTCCCCGGTCCGGCGTCCAGTGCGGCGGGCGTCAGTCCTGGTGCAGCTGGACGAAGTTGCCGCAGCCGTCGTCGAACACGGCAGAGACACCGGCGGCACCCTCGGACGGCTCGCCCTGGAATTGGACGCCGGCGGCGGTGAGCCGCTGGTGCTCGGCCCGCACGTCAGGAACGCCGAAAACGATGGCCGGGAGGCCGGCGTCGTGAAGTCCGTTCATGTACGCCGCCGCGATCGGATTGTCGCTCGGTTCCAGAAGGAGCCCCACGCCGCCGTCGGCACCGGGATCCTTCACGATGAACAGGTTGTACTCCGGCATGGCCATGAGCGTTTCGAAGCCGAGGGTCCCCGTATAGAAGGAGTGGGCCTCGGCCGGGTCCTGGACGTGGATGCTGCACATTTTGAGTCGCATGCGGCCAACGCTACGCCGCGCGGCGCCGGCTGCAAACCGCCCACACCGGCCGCTCCCGCACCCATTGACCTGCGCCGCCGCAGGGGCTGCAATTTAAGTGAAGCCCGAATTACCGGGCAGGGCCCGTCGCTTGGAGGTGCTGTGGTGCCCGCCGTATCCGAAGCGGTCCCGCTGGGGCCGCTGCAGCTTGTCATCTGGGGCGCGGTGCTGACGGCCGCCGTGGCCTGCATGGTTGTCGCCGTCCGGCATCATGCCGGGAAGCCCGACGCCGACGGTTCAGACCCGCTGTTCTGGGACCTCTTCGGCGGCGCAGCCGTGATCGTCCCGGCGCTCCTCATTCCCGCGGTGGCGTCCCCGCTGGCCGGACTGGCGCTGGCGGCGGTCACCGCCGCGAGCGGCGTTGCCGCTTACCGCAGCAGCCCGCGGATCCTGGCCTGGTATGCGTCCCGGCGCCGGCGGCGCCTGGACATCCCCCGGCGCGAGGCCGCCGTCGAGGTCCACAATGCGGTCTTGAGCCGCTGGCGGCGCTACGAGCTGGATCCCGCGCTGGCCATCGGCTACCCGGACATGGCGGACGTTGCCCGGCCGGAAACCTCCGCGTTCGTGAAGGCGATGCGGGAGGCGGAGCTGTTGAAGGCCTCGTCCGACCCCGGATACGGGCCGGCCGTTGCCAGGCTGGAACTCGCCCTGGGCCGTGCCGAAACCGCAGCAGGGGTCCCGAACTGCGACGGAGGTCATTCAGAGGTACGGCACAGCGGCGCCGAAGCCACGCCACAAGCCTGAATCGCCGGCTACGGTGCGGGATCCTGTCGGAGCTGCCCGGGGATTTCGGCCCGTGGCAGACCTTGCTGTCAGTCCGCTCCGAGGGTTGCGCCGACCATCCAAAGTCTGCCCTTGGCGCAGCCGCGTTCGGTCCACGTGCCCCTGAACGAGTCAGCACCGCCCCCGCCGATGGCAAGGGGCGACCCCGAACGCGCCACAACCTTCTTGCTCGCGTCAAGGACTTCGAAGGACTTCGAATCGCCACTGACGGTGTATCCCCGGGGCCATACGAGAGTCACCGGATCTCCGGCCGTCTGCGCCTGAACACAGCCGTCGTCGTCGGCTGCCAACGTGCCACGGAGAAGCGCTTCCATGCCGCTCAGCTGCGGTATATCAGATGTGACGATCCGGAGGGGAGAGGATGAACCCGCACAGGCCAGGGTTACCAAAGCCACAGCGGATCCAAGAATGACCAGTCTTAACCACTGGGTATGCCTGGGGCGACGCACCCTAGGTGCCTGCCGCGTCCTCGAGGGTCGAGGGAGCGAACAAGGCGGCGGCCACGTCCTCCCGAAGGAAGTAACTCCGGTGTTCCAGCGGTTGCAGGCTGCCCCGCACCACGTAATAGCCCCTGCCTTCACCGGGCCCGCCGGCGGCGCGGTCAATGGCATCGATCAGTTCCTTGTCCAACGGGAAATCCGGCCCGCGTTCCTGTAGCAAGGCAAGGTCTTCCGGCAGCAGTGAACTGATCATTCCGTGGATATCCGGCATGGTCCGCATCCTTTGTCTCGGCAACGCTCCAATGTGGTGACGTCCCCCCGTCGGGCAGAACCGGGGTGACTATTTCCCGGTGCGCCCACCCCGATTGTAAATGCCGGACAACGGCGCGGCCAGACCTCCTCCCGCCTGCCCGGGCCCGGCCATAGGATGGGCCCATGTCAACCTATTCGGTAACGCGCAGCGCCCTCATCCCCGCCCCCGCCAAGGACGTTTTCCCGCTGGTCAACAATTTCCGTGAATGGACCAAATGGTCGCCGTGGGAAGCCGTGGACCCCGCACTGAACCGCACCTACTCGGGCCCGGAATCAGGCGTGGGTGCGAAGTACGCCTGGAACGGAAACCGCAAGGCCGGCGCAGGCAACATGGAGATCATCGGCTCGCAGGAACCGGAGAACGTCAACATCCGGCTGGAATTCACCAAACCGTTCCCGGCAGTCAACCCCACCACCTTTACGTTCGTTCCCGAAGGCACCGGCACCCGCGTCACCTGGACCATGACCGGCGAGCACAAGGGCATCGGCAAGGTGTTCGGCCTGTTCATGAACATGGACAAGATGGTGGGCGGAGACTTCGAAAAGGGCCTGGCCTCCCTGGGAGCCGCCGCGGCATCGCCCAAGGCCTAGGAAAGTCTGAAGTGATCCGGCACGCCCCCAACGGACGTGCCGGATCACGAATATCGGCGCAAACGCTAGCGCCGGCCGGCTCTTCCCGCCGGCTGGAGCCGCTGGGCCTCCAGGTAGCCGAACAGCTGCCGCAGGCCGAAGGTCCACTCGGGCAGTTCCTCCGAAGCGCCTACGGTGTTGATGAGGGCTCCGAGGTGCCGGCTGCGGATGGTGACCACGTCGCCGAGCTTGTGCGTGAAGCCCTGCCCGGGTTCGTCCCGGTCCTGGGTCGGCGCGAACAGCGTCCCGGTTAACAGGGCGAAGCCGTCCGGATACTGATGGTGCCTGCCGTGGGTGGCCGCCACCAGCTCCTCGAAGGGCCGGCTGATCCGCGCCACGGTGTTGCGGCCCTCGAGCCGGTAGCCGTCCGGACCCTCCACGCCCAGCAGGATCTCCTCCTCGCGCAGGGTGTCCAGGGTGAACGCACCGTCGAACAGCCGGATCAGCGGGCCGAGGGCGCTGGACGCGTTGTTGTCCTTCGCCTTGCCCAGCAGCAGGGCGCTGCGCCCTTCCACGTCGCGGAGGTTGACGTCGTTGCCGAGCGTCGCGCCCACCATCTCACCCCGGGAGGTGACAATCAGCACGAGCTCCGGTTCCGGGTTGTTCCAGGAGGAGAAGGCGGGGATGCCGATGCCCGCGCCGAGGCCCACGGAGGACAGCACCGGCGCCTTGGTGAACACCTCGGGGTCCGGGCCGATGCCCACTTCCAGGTACTGCGACCACAGCCCCTCCGCGATCAGGACCCGCTTGGCCTCTGCCGCTTCCGGGGACCCCGGACGCACGGCACCGATGCTTCCGCCAAGGGCCCGGCCCACCAGTTCGCGCATCTCCGCGGCACGCCCGGCATCGCCCGCGCAGCGTTCCTCGATCACGCGCTCGATCATGCTGTCCACGAACGTCACGCCGCAGGCCTTGATGACCTGCAGGTCAACAGGTGCCAGCAGGTGCGGCCGGGTGGTGTCCCCTTCCAGCGAGGCACTGACGACGTCGGACGTCACCCACCGGGGTTCCGCCAGGTCCGGGTCCAGCAGCGCAGCGCGGACTGCGGCCGCGGGGTCCGGCAGCTCGAGCAGTTCCGAAACTGTGCCGGCCACGCGGTGCAGATCAAAAACCTCGGTGCCGCTGACCGCCACCACCCGGGGGCCGCCGGTTCCGATGTCCCAGACCCTGCCCACCAGCAGGGCCTGCCCCGCATCCTCCGGAAGGACCGACGCTGCCATGTCCTCCGCGTCGCTCACAGCTGACCCTCCTGGTTGTTGGCATCCTGGCGAGCCGAAGCCGGCCGGTGCCAGACGCCGTCGACCCTTTGCGGGACGTTCCACGGATTGCCGTCCCGGAGAGGTTCCGGCAGGCGGGCGGCTGGGAACGACTGGTACGCCACCGGGCGCAGGAAGCGGCGGATGGCGGCAGTCCCCACGGACGTCGTGGCGGACGTCGTCGCCGGGTAGGGGCCGCCGTGGTGCTGGGCATAGCTGACCGTGACGCCGGTAGGCCAGCCGTTCCACAGGACCCGGCCGCTGATGGCGGTCAGGCGGGCGGCGAGCCCGGCGACGTCGTCGTCCTCTTCGGCCTGCAGCGTGGTGGTCAGCTGGCCCTCCAGGAGTCCGGCCAGCCCGGCCAGTTCGGACTCGTCGCCGTACTCGACCACCAGACTGGCCGGGCCGAACATCTCCTGCCGCAAGATTTCCGGATCCTTTCGCACCGCATCGGCCGTCGTGTGCAGGACGGTGGGCGCCGGCGCCGCAGCGAAGTCGCCCTCGACCAGCAGCTCCACACCTGTTGTGTCCTGCAGGCGGCGGACTGCGTCCGTATAGCCCTGATGGAGGCGTTCGCTGAGCAATTGTGCCGGCGTGAAGTGCGCGAGGGCGGCCCCCAGGATGCCACGGACGTCAGCGTTCTCCCCCGCTGAGGTGCCTTCTGACGTCTCCGCCGACGTGCCCGCGGGGACGAACAGCAGCCCCGGCTTGGTGCAGAACTGGCCCATGCCCAGGGTGAAGGAGCCCGCGTATCCGGCGAGGATTTCCTCGCGGCGGGCCGTCCAGGCGTTCCGGGTGACGAAGACGGCGTTGATGCCTCCCAGCTCCCCGAAGAACGGAATGGGTTCCGGCCGCGCCGCGGCGCGGTTGAGCAGCGCCCGGCCGCCCGCCGTCGAGCCCGTGAAACCGATGGCCTTCACCAGCGGGTGGTCCACCAGCGCTTCGGCGGCCTGCCGTCCGGTGACCAGGGCAAAGAGGCCCGACGGCGCCCCGGCGGCGTCGAGCGCTGCCGTCACCGTTTGGGCCGTGCGGACCGCGAGCTCGCGGTGCCCGTCATGGGCCTTGTGCACGACGGCGCAGCCGGCGGCGAGGGCCGAGGCGCTGTCGCCGCCCATCACGCTGAATGCGAAGGGGAAGTTTGAGGCTCCGAAGACCCCCACCACGCCGAGCGGGACGTTGTAGCGGCGCAGGTCCGGCCGCGGTCCCATGCCCCAGGAGGGGTCCGCGTGGTCGATCGTGGCGTCGAAGTGTTCACCCTGCAGGATTTCCGCCGCGAAGAGCCGGAGCTGGAACACGGTGCGTTTGAGCTCGCCTTCCAGCCGCGGTGCGCCGAGGTGCGTCTCCCGGCCGGCGATCTCCACGAGCGCCGCCGAGTCCTGTTCCAGACCGGCCGCGATGGCTTCCAGCCACGCCGCCCGGGTGGCGGGATCCGCCGTCCGACCCTGTTCGAAGGCGGCCTGGGCCGCCTCGACGGCCGCATTGAGCTGGTCGGTTCCGGCGGCCGCTCCGGCTGCGGACTTCCGGACCGCGGTCTCCGCGCTCATCGGCCGGCCCCCGCGGGAGCCAGCGAGGCGCCCGTGACGGCTGCCCGGTTGCCCACTTCCTGCCAGCCTGCGCCGGCGGGGAACTCCCAGCGGGTGCGTGCGGCGCTGAACATTTCGGCGCCGGTGCCCGGGAGCTTCGGCGCGGCGTAGCGTGCGTTGACGATCCGGACGGGCTCCGCGAAGTGTTCGTGCAGGTGGTCGACGTATTCGATCATGCGGCCTTCCTGGCTGCCGCTGACGGCGGCGAAATCGAAGAAGGAGAAGTGCTGGACCAGTTCGCAGAGTCCCACGCCGCCGGCATGCGGGCACACGGGCACGCCGAACTTCGCCGCCAGCAGGAGGTTGGCGATGTTCTCGTTGACGCCGCCCACGCGGGTGGAGTCGAGCTGGAGGACGTCGATGGCGCCGGCCTGCAGGAGCTGTTTGAACACGATCCGGCTGGCCACGGCCTCACCGGTGGCAACGCGCACGGGCGAAATGCCCTTCCGGATCTCGGCGTGGCCCAGGATGTCGTCGGTGCTGGTGGGTTCTTCGATCCAGTACGGGTTGAACTCGGCCAGCTGGTTGACCCACTCGATGGCCTCGGACACTTCCCAGCGCTGGTTGGCGTCGATCGCGATCGGGAGGTCTCCCACGGCCTGGCGGGCCATCGCCATGCGGCGGCGGTCGTCGTTGATGTCGCCGCCCACTTTGAGCTTGATCATGGAAAAGCCGTCTGCGGCCGCTTCCCTGCTCAGCCGGACCAGTTTTTCGTCGCTGTAGCCCAGCCAGCCCGGCGAGGTGGTGTAGGCGGGGTAGCCGTCGGCCTGCAGCGCGGCGATGCGGGCTGCCTTGCCGTCCTGGCCGGCGCGCAGGATGTCCAGCGCCTGCTGGGGGTTGAGGGCGTCGCGGATGTGGGTGAAGTCCACCACGTCCACGATCTCCTCGGGGGACATTTCGCTCAGCAGGAGCCACAGGGGCTTGTTCTCGCGGCGGGCGCGGATGTCCCACAGGGCGCTGACGAGGGCGCCGCAGGCCATCTGCGTCACGCCCTTTTCCGGTCCCAGCCAGCGCAGCTGCGAATCGTGGATGAGGCGCTTGGACGCGCCGCCCAGGTCGTAGATCAGCTCATCGATGTCCCGGCCCATGAGCAGGCGGGCGTAGGCGTCGATGGCGGCTGTCAGGATCTCGTTGCCGCGGCCGCAGCTGAACACAAAGCCGTGGCCTTCGTCGCCCGCGTCGGTGCGGATCACTACATAGGCGGCGGAGTAGTCGGGATCGACGTTGACCGCGTCGGAGCCGTCGAGTTCCAGGGACGTCGGGAAGCGGACGTCCTGGGTGGTGATGGAGGTGATGGAAGGCATGGATCTCTTCTCTCGTGGCCGTGCTGGAGGGGTTTGCATGATTTCCTATATGAATTTCGGTAATCATATAGGAACTGTGACCCAGATCAAGCCCTGGGCCCGGATCCCGTCTTTATAGGCGCCACGGGACAGAAAAATGCCCCGGCCACAAAGGCCGGGGCTGAGGTGCGGCGAGGGTACCGCCTACCTGATGATCCGCTTCCGGGGCGGTCCGCCGTCCTCCAGGGGCGACAGTTCTGCATGGCCCTCGAAGGCCTGGGCGAAGCGGTCAAAGGAGTTGCGGATGTGTTCCGCCATCGCGGCCTCGGCCTGCTCCGGCAGGCACGCCTCGATCGCATCCCGGACGGCCGAATGCTCGGCCACGGTGATGGCGCCGTCGACGTCGGCGGGGTACAGGCGGAAGGTGTGGAGGTGGCAGTGCGTCTGGGCGAAGGCGTGGCGGACCACCGGATTGCCCGAGGCCGCGAGGATGGTGTCGTGAAAGCGGGTGTCATGGGCCACCAGGTCCTGCCGCAGGTCTCCCGTCGCGGCCATGGTTTCCCGGAACCCGGCGAGCTCCTTCCCCAGGGCCGCCGCAGGATTCGCCAGCCGGTCCACCGCGGCCGAGCGCGCCGCCCAGGGCTCCACGAGGAGCCGGAATTCAAACAGCGACCGCAGCTCGGCCAGCCCCAGCAGCGGGGTGGTGCTGTAGCCGCGCCCGGGGCTGTAGACCACCAGGTTGTCGCCCTCGAGGCGCTGCAGCACTTCGCGCACCGGCGTCTGGGAGACGCCGAGGCTGCGCGCAACTGCATCGATGTTGATGCGCGTGCCCGGCGCAATTTCGCCCTCCAGGATGGCGGCGCGCATGGACGAATAGACGTCGCTGACAGCGGCTTTGCCTCGTGAAGCATCGGTTGATTGACGTGGTGGCACGTGCTTACCTCTTGGTTCTGGTCTGACGGGACTCGCTTGGGGAATCATAAGCCACGGCGCTCCGCGAACGGGGTGCGGAACTTTTTTCGGGCAGGACTTGATCCGGATCACATTATCTATATGATTAACCAGATTCCTATATGATTTTGGCGCCGACATCTTCGGCGTCTTCCCTCCCGCCGGTGCCCAGGCACCCGAAGCCATGTTCACGTCGAAGGAGACCGCATGACTGCGCTCGGAAGCAAGACCGCCACCAAGTCATCCCCCACACCACCGCGCCTGATGACCCGGAAACGCTGGGTCATCATCTGGCTCGCCTTCATCGGGCTCAGCATCAACTACCTTGACCGCTCAAGCCTGAGCGTCGCCCTGCCGTTCATGGGCAAGGACTTCGAGCTCACCGCCACGCAGCAGGGACTCATCTTCGCCGCCTTCTTCTGGGCCTACGACTTCTGCCAGCTCGCCGCCGGCTGGTACGTGGACAAGGTGGGACCGCGCCGGTCATTCTCGCTGGCGGCGGTGTGGTGGTCCGTCTTCACCATGGTGACCGCCGCCGCGACGAGCTTCTGGTCGCTCTTCGCCGCCAGGTTCCTCCTCGGCGTCGGCGAAAGCCCGGCCCCCAGCACTGCCGCCAAGGTGGTGGCCACCTGGTTCCCGGTCCGGGAGCGGGCCTTCGCCACGAGCATCTGGGACTCCGGATCGCGGGTGGGCGCCGTCATCGCGCTGCCCATCGTCACCCTGATCGTGGCGCTCACCTCCTGGCACGCGGTCTTCATCATCATCGGCGTCGCCGGACTCATCTGGGCCGCCGTCTGGTGGAAGGTGTACCGCAGCCCGCAGGAACACCCCGGAGCCAATGCGGCCGAGCTGGCCTACATCGAAGAAGGCGGCGCCCGCGGCGAAGCCAGCGATGATGCCGGAGCCGCCAAGCTGCCGTGGCGGTCACTCTTCAAGTACCGCACCGTCCTCAGCATGATGTTCGGCTTCTTCTGCCTGAACAGCGCCATCTACTTCTTCATCACCTTCTTCCCGAGCTACCTCGTGAAGGAACGCGGCTTCGACCTCCTGAAGCTCGGCTTCTTTGGCGCCATCCCCGGCATCTGCGCCGTGCTGTGCGGCTGGCTCGGCGGCTATCTGGCCGACCGCGCAGTACGGGCCGGGGCATCCGTCACCAAGGTCCGCAAGACCGCCATTGCCGGCGGCCTCGCAGGCGGCTCCGTCATCATGTTCGCGGCACTGGTTCCCGAAGCGTGGATGGCCCTCGCGCTGCTGTCCGTCGCGTACTCCAGCCTCACCGTTGCCGCCACCGGCATCTGGTCGCTGCCGGCCGACGTCGCACCCAGCTCACGGCATGTGGGCTCCATCGGCGGCCTGCAGAACTTCGCCTCCAACCTGGCGGGCATCTTCACCCCGATCCTGATCGGCGTACTTGTTGACCAGACCGGATCGTTCGTGGCGCCGCTCGCCGTGATCGGCGCCGTCTCGCTCATCGGTGCCGCCAACTACCTGTTCGTCATGGGCAAGATCGAACCCTTGAAGGTGACGGAGCCGGCACCGGCGGCCTGAAGCGGCCCCTCTTCGGGACCAGGGCTTTAGGAAGCACCAAAGGCGAAGGCCGCCATCCGGGGCTTCCGGATGGCGGCCCCGCCAGATCCGCCGACCAGCAGCAATAAATGCCGACGGCGCGCCCGCCACCTTTTGGGGTGACTGGCGCCGTCGTTCTTGTTTTGGTCTTAGCTGTCGACTAGCACGGCCCGCAGGTCCTTCAGGATGAGCTTGTGCGCCTGTCGGGCCAAGACCGAGGAACCAAACGTCGTCGTTGACGGCCTTTGCCTGGCCACCCTTGACGGCGTTGAGCCGCGGCCAGACCGCGCCTTCGACCACTGAGGTCTCGCCCGTGGATCCCCCGGTCCAGTCGCCGGCACCAGCACCGCCGGGGTCGTGCTGCCCACTACCGGCAGAACCGCTGCCCCCATCTGGCGACGGTGGGCGGCCCAAACCTCCCCGCATAAACCCGCTGCCGGAACGGTAGCAGGAGGGTCTTGACCCGCAGTCGCCGGCGGAGGAATCTCAGTTCAGGCCCTCCGTCAGGCCGGGCCGTCAAGGCCCTGTGATCCAGCGCTCTGCCTTGAACCAACTTGAGGAGGAGCCTCATGAGCCCCACAACATTCAACGAACTGCTAGCCCGCCAAGTAGGCAACGAGTTCGCCGCGTCCCACCAGTACATCGCCATTGCCGCATGGTTTGACGGGCAGGACCTGCGCCAGTTGGCCAAGCACTTCTACCGCCAGTCCTTGGAGGAACGCAACCACGCCATGATGATGGTCCGGTACATCCTGGACCGCGGGATCAAAATCACCATCCCGGGGATCGAGCCCGTCCGGAACGATTTCACGACCGCGGAGGAACCCCTCGTCCTGGCCCTCGCCCAGGAGATTGAGGTCACCGACCGCATCAAGGAGCTCTTCGCCGCCGCGCGGGAGGAAAACGATCCCCTGGGCGAACAGTTCATGCTCTGGTTCCTCAAGGAGCAGGTCGAAGAGGTCGCTTCCATGTCCACGCTCCTGAACATCGCCCGCCGCGCGGACAACCTCTTCGACATCGAAAATTTCCTCGCCCGTGAACGCGTCGGTGACCACGGATCTCCCGGTGGCCACCATGTCGGTCACCGCCGACACCACGGCGGCGGTCATGGCGGCGGTCACGGCGGCGGGACACATGACTCCGGCACGCCGGATGCCGCCGGCGGCTCGCTCTGATTTCCAGCCGGTTAAAGCTCCACGGTCCGGCTTTCGCCGACGCTCATGCGGCTGTGGGTGACCTTGGACTTGACCCACTGCAGCACGGTCGCTGCAGTGCCGCCTCGTCCAGTGTTCAGCGGAGTCGGAATCGACGTGCAGCAGGACCGCCTCGGGGGTGTCGGGCCCGTCCGGGAACCATGCGTCCACGGTTTGGGTCCACAGTTCGCGGATCTTCGCCCGGTCCCGGACCACTTCCGCGGTTCCGGCCACGGACACCCATTCCGTCCTCTTGCCGAAGGCAACGTTGACCCGCGGATCCGCGCTGCGCCACCGCGCACCCGCGCGGACCAGTCGCTACAAGCCCCGCGCCAGCACCTGGCCCCTGAAGAACTCCGGCCGGGTCCTGGCCATCACCAGCATGATCACCACGCCCAGCAGGATCACGCCCATGCCCAGGATGAACACCATGCCCACCCCGCCCACGGATGATCCTGATCCGTATTCGGGGTCCATCGAGTCGTAGGCCGTCTTGAAGAACATGACCAGCAGGATCACGCCGCCCAGCAGGGGTGCCAGGAACTTGAAGAAGAACGCGCGGGCGCTGCTGAACGCCACGGCCCGGAAGAACCAGACGCAGGCCACGGCCGTGATGCCGTAGTAGAAGCAGATCATCATGCCCAGCGCCGTGATGGTGTCCCACAGGGCGTTCTCGGAGGTGGTCCTGGTGATGACATAGAACGCTGCCGCCGCGACGGCGGCGGCGATCGTGGCATAACTCGGGGACTTGAACGCCGGGCTGACCCTGCCGAAGGTCCGCGGCAGCGCCTTGTAGTGGCCCATGGACAGCAGGGTCCGGGCCGGGGAGACAAACGTGGACTGCAGCGACGCCGCCGAGCTGCTGAGGATGGCCAGGGACATCAGGATGGCGAACGGGCCCATCACCGGCCCGGACAGCACGGCGAAAATGCTGGACTGGTTGTCCGGGTTCCCGGTGCCCAGCCCGGTCTCGCCCACCCCGGCGAAGGACAGGGTGGCCAGGGCGGCCGTCATGTAGATGGCCATGATGACGACGACGGTCACGGTCGCCGCCCGCCCGGGCGTCTTTTCGGGATTCCTGGTTTCCTCGTTCATGGTGAGCGTCACGTCCCAGCCCCAGTAGATGAAGATCGAGAGCGAAACGCCGGCCGCAAACGAGGAGAAGGAGTCCACGGCGAAGGGGTTGAACCAGTCGGGCGAAATGGCCGTGGCGTCAAAGGCGGAGCCGTTGGCCACGTGAACGAACGCGGACACCGCAAACCACCCGAGCACCAGCAGCTGGAAGCCCACCAGCACGTACTGGACGCCCTTGGTGGTTTCCATGCCCCGGTAGGAAATCCAGCACGCCAGGGCGATGAACACCAGGGTGGTGGCGATGTTCAGCGGCAGGTTGGCGGTCAGCTCCGCGAGTTCGGGGTTGCCGAACAGCTGCGAGAGCATGAGATAGAAGAAGTCGACGGCGACAGCCGCCAGGTTGGACAGCACGATGATGGTGGCGGCGATCAGCCCCCAGCCGCCCATCCAGCCGATCCACGGGCCAAAGGCCCGCGTTGCCCACGTGAAGGAAGTCCCGGCGTCGGGCATTGCGTTGTTCAGTTCGCGATACCCGAGCGCAACGAGCAGCATGGGGATGAACCCCACGAGGAAAATAGCCGGCAGGTGCACGCCCACCTCGGACACCGTGGGACCGAGCGCCGCGGTGAGCGTGTAGGCCGGAGCGATGCACGACACCCCGATCACCACCGCGCCGATCAGCCCCACGGACCCGGCTTTCAGGCCCTTTTCACTCAGCGTCTTGTGCGATGCGTCCGTGCCCTGGGTGGCAGCGGCTTCGGTGCTCATGGGATTGCCTTTCCGGAAAATTCATTCGTCGTTGAATGGGTGGGGGCCGGGGTGTCAGCCGACGACGGCGGCGGCGTCGGCCAGCTCTGCCTCGCCGAACGCTGCGGTGCTGTGGGCTGCGGTGTTCTGGGCTGCCGGGGCCTTCCCGGCTGCCGCCGCGATGCGGTCCGCCGTGAACTGGCCCATGCGGACGGCGCCGTCCACGTGCTGGTAGCCCTCGGCGGCGAGGTCCGAGGAGCACCAGTAGATGGGCCCCACCGGCGCGTGCTGGTCCTTGCCGTAGCGGTGCAGGCCGCCGAGGTCGTAGCTGGAGGCGTACGCGCCGCGGGTCCACTGCTCCGAGCCCCAGTCGGATTCGTAGTAGACCTCCGGCTGCAGCGCCTTCTCTCCCAGGAAGCCGGCGATGGATTCCAGGACGGCGCGCTTGCGGTCCTCCGCGCTGAGTTCGAACACGGCGTCGGCCTTTTCGTCCGAGATGAAGCCGACGAGGGTTCCGCGCGAATCCCCGTGGTTGGTGTTGTCATAGACCTCCTGGACCAGGGACCCGGCGCCGAAGCCGGTGCCGGACAGCCCGTCCTCGCGCCAGAACGGCGTGCTGTAGACGGCGTGCACCTTGATCACCAGGCCCAGCGACTGGTGCTGGTGCATCTGGTGCTGGCGGCGCGGCAGCGGCGGGTCAAAGGAGACGCGCGAGTACAGGTTGGGCGGCACGGCCATGATCACGAAGCGGGCGTTGACGGTGGCGCGCTCGGAAACGGCGGTGACGCGGTAACCGGCGCTGTTTCCGCCGTCGGCGATCGGTTCCCAGCTGATGGTGCGCACCGGGCTGTCAAGCACGACGTCGGCGCCCAGTTCCGCTGCCTGCAGCAGGGATACCTGCTGCATTCCGCCGATCACCCGCTTGTCCAGGATGAAGTCCTCGTCCGTCAGGTGGCTAAAGGAGCCGGCGGAGGCGGCCATCAGCACGGCTTGCAGCGCGGAGAAGGCGTGGGCCGGCTTGGTCAGCATTCCACCGGCGATGAAGAGGCCGATGTTGTTGCAGGCTTCCTCATCGGCGGAGTTCTGGCGGAGCCAGTGGTGGAACGAAATGGTGTCCAGCTCACGCGACTTAGGGTGGGCCCAGGGCTCGGTGGGACCGATTTCAGCAGCCAGGGCGTCGAGCAGTCCCGTGAGCTTGTCCATTTCGGCGGCCGTGGTGGCACTGACCGGGAAAGACTCCCCGGTGTAGTGGACGGGGGTGCCGTCCGCGCCGATGTAGACCGACTCGCCTTCGCGGTAGCGGGAATAGGTCTCGAGGCCGAGCTCGTCCAGGAGTGCCAGGAGGGCCGTCTGGTCCGGTGATACCCACTGGCCGCCGATTTCCAGCACGGCCCCGTCCACGGTGTCGGTCCAGGTGCGGCCGCCCACGCGGTCGCGGGCTTCCAGTACGGCGACGGTGAGGCCGGCCTTCTTCAGTGCACGGGCCGCGGTGAGCCCGGAGGGGCCGGCGCCTACGACGACGACGTCGCGGTCAAAATTCAGCATGATGTCCTCTCTCTGTGGCCGCCCGAGTGATGCGGACCACTAAATGAATGCCATTCATTTATGAAGACTATAGCGCCTTTGGCCTGCCCGGGGAAGAGGCTGATGGAATAATGCTGAGGACACCGCCCGCAGAAAGGCCAGCCATGCCGGCATCACCAGCCGCCCCCGGAAGCACAGCCCTGGGGGAACCGAGATCCGAGGCCGGTCGGCGCCGTGCCGGCCGCCCGGTGGGCGGGGTTCTGGACAAGGCCGGCATCACGGCCGCCGCGTTGACGCTCATTGAAAAGAAGGGCTACGACGGCCTCACCATGGCCGCACTGGCCCGCTCACTGAACGTGGCGCCGTCGGCCCTCTACAACCACATGGAATCCAAACGCGACGTGCTGCTGCTGGTGGAGGACCACCTTGCCGCCCTGGTTGACGTGTCAGCGTTCGGCGCCGAGCCTTGGGAGGAAGCGGTCCGGAAGTGGGCGTGGAGCTACCGGGACGTGTTCTCCCGCCACACCCCGCTGATCCCGGTCATTGCGGTGCTGCCGGTGACGGACGCCCCGCAGACGCTCGCCATGTATGAGACCGTAAGCGCGGGATTCCGCGACGCCGGCTTCCCGGAAGAGCGGATTGTCTCGTCCATCGTGGCGCTGGAGTCGTTCATCTTCGGATCGGCCTACGACGTCACGGCGCCGGCGGACATCTTCGACTCCGGTTCCATGGCCGACGTCACGCCCAGCTTCACCGGCGCTGTGCGCAGCCTCGCTGCGCAGGGGCATGAACGGCCGGCGGACGTGGCGTTCAGCCTCGGGCTTGAGGCACTGATTGCAGGGCTAGGGGCGCTTCGGAGTGCCTGACCGCATGGCCGCACGGGCCACGACACGGACATCGATCGTCGACGTGTTGCTGCTCGCTGTTGCCGTGGCATGGGGTTCAACGTACTGGGTCGCCAAGGAACTGGTCAGCCCTGACACCGTGCTGGCGGTTCTTGCCGTCCGAATGCTGCTGACTGCCGTTGCCCTTGGCCTGATCCTCGTCGCAATGCGAAGGCGGCTGAAAAGGACGGAGGCCGTGATCGGCGGCATTCTTGGCCTGCTCTTGTCGACAGTCTTTACCTTCGAAACCTTCGGCATTGCAGCTACCAGTACCACCAACGCCGGGCTGATCATCAGCCTGACCATCGTGATGACTCCCGTGCTGGAGACCGTGGTGGGCAAGCGGAAGCTGAGCGGGCTGTTTTACCTGGCCGCGGTTATCGCGGTTGCCGGCGTGTACTTCCTCGCCACGGGCGGCGCCTCTGCGTCCTTCGGCTTCGGGGACTTGCTGATCCTGCTGGCCGCAGCCGCTCGGGCGGTCCATGTGACGGGGATGCACCGGCTCTCGGCAGGACGCCGCATCGATTCGCTGAATCTGACCTTCGTGCAGATGGCGACCTGCGGGCTGATTTTCCTCATCCTGTCGGGTCTCTGGGGCGCACCCGTCGCGGCCTATGCCGGAAGCATGAGCTGGCCCGCGGTACTGCAAATGGCCTATCTCGTGATCGTGTGCACGGTGTTCCCGTTCTTCATCCAGATGTGGGCGGTACGCAGGACTTCTCCGACCAGGGTGAGCCTCCTGCTCGGAACGGAGCCGGTCTGGGCGGCAGTCATCGGCGTAACCCTCGCCGGCGACGTCCTGGGCCCTGTCGGCATCCTGGGTGTGCTGCTCGTGCTGGCTGGCACCATGTGGGGGCAGCGGCTGGAACTCAAGGCCCCGCCCGGAGCATCGGCTGTCCCGCGCCAACCGGAGAAAGTTCCTAATCCGACGGCATAAGCGCAGGCATCCGCATGCGGTTCATGTTTCAGGCGGCCGACTATTCCAGGTGGCTCGCAGGTGTCCCCCGTGCGGAGCTATCCAAACTGCACGGCGTCGGTCCGAAGGCGCTCCGTATCATCGAGGATGCGCTGGAGGAACACGGTCTCGCGCTCGGGTAACAGTCACACGTAAGGTTCCAAGTCCCACCAAACGGCCGGCCCTCATTGTGGAGCTGGTCCCGGTTTGCAACGCTTGAGGCATGACCATGGATAAGGTTATTGAATTCGTGAAAAGCTTCGACGGCACACTCGCGGTCATGCCTGGCCCGGGAGACGGCTCGCCCGAAATTGCGTGGGGTGATGTCTTCTTCTATTACGCGCCGGACGGCGCCATGCCCAAGGCAACTCAACCGTTTGCGACCATCGTGACCAAGAACTATCCCGACGATGAGCGGTCACGCCTTGATCGGCCGGGATCCTTCCGCGTCAATGTCGCTGCCGGGAAGCCGGCCTTCGTTGAGTGGACCGGCCACCAGCCAGGCGAGCCGGATGACATTGACCCGAGCGTGACCGACACGGTATTTGCCCATCCTGTCTACGGATCCCTGGGGTGGCTGGCTGTTGTAAACCCGGGTCCATCGACGACTCAGGCTACGCGGAATATGCTCCGCAAGGCATACGAACTCGCCCGCTCCCGTTATGAACGCAGAATGTCCATTTAGCTCCATGGAAGGTCCTCACGATGTCCGATTCTGACCTCGCCGCCCTACGGGACCGAGCCGCCCGCGGTGACCTCGACGCCGTCGGGGAACTCGTCGAACTTGCCGCCGAGCGGGAGGATTTCGGGGAGCTGCGGCGACTTGCCGACGCCGGCAGCAGCGATGCTGCGGACCAGCTGGTTGAGCTCGCCGCGGAAAAGGGCGACTTGAAAGAGCTTGGGCGCCTCGCCGCCGCCGGCAACAGTGACGCCGCCGACGTTCTCGCCGAGCTCGCTGAGGAAGCCACCGAAGATTAGGTCTGACGGGTTACGTAGCGGCCTACGGCTGCTCGTACCACTTGAGCACCCGCAGCGCCCTGAGGGTGTTCCACCTGCTCGGGTATCCGTCGCCGTCCTCCATGGCGAAATGGATCCGTCCGGGATGGGTGTTTTCCAACAGCCAGGTGCCGTCGGGTTGCCGTTTCGGGCGCAGCACACCGACTGCCTCGGCGAGGCGTTGGTCCGGGGCGCCGCCGGCGTCCCGGAAGTAGTCGAGGCCGCGGAGCACGTCGTAGAACCAGCGCGTCGGATACGAGAAGTGCAGCCAGTCCGCGTTGATCAGCTCGCCGGTGCTCTTGCGGCGCAGGAGTCCGCGCTCGAGCAGGTACTCCTCGCCGCGCCGGCGGGTGGCGACTGACGCCGGCGAGCCGCCGGTGGGGCGTTCGTGTTCCAGAAGCCCTTCCAGCACGTTGATCGTCGTCCCGAAGGATGACCGTGTTGAGCCCCGTTCCGCCTCGCAGTTCCAGCCGCCGTCTTCGAGCTGCTCCCCGAGCAACCGCGCGACCACGCCGTCGACGTTCTCGCCGAAGTAGGTTCCGAGGGTCACCGCCATGCCGTTGATGCACGGCTCCACTTCCCCGTCGAAGAACGGCTGACCGCCCTCCTCCCACCGGCTGTTCTCCCGGACGAGTTGGACCGCGCTGCGGGCCTCGTCACTGCCGGGGTCGAGCCCGAAGTCGCGCAGGAGCAGCAGGCTGTAGGTCGTCGCGGTCCACGGCTGGCCGGTCTCGGAGTCATCGAACGGCGACGGGAAGTAAGTGCCCCCGTCCCATTGTCCGTCGTCGCCTTGCAGCGCGAGCAGCCGGGCGCCCCAGCCCTCAGTAGCGACGCGGGCCCGCTCGGCGCGCACGTCCTCTGCAGGCGCATCTGTGAGGTCGCGCAGGACCTGCCAGCGGATCGAAGGGTCAGAGTCGAGCAGCCAGTCCAGGACCTCCATCCCCTCAAAATACACGCGCAGGCAATTCCGTAGCGCCATTCACCGGGAAGTTCTAGTCGCCCTGTTCGTTGATGACCTCGAGGACGCGATGCAGTGCCGGGTTGTGGGAGTTGCGCATCCAGATGGCGTGGAGCTCCACCGGATCCACCTCGAAGCCGTCCAGCTCGACGTACTCCACCCCGTCAATGCCCAGGACGGTTGCCGACTGGGGCACAAGCGCAACGCCGCGGCCCGCGGCAACGAGGAAAATCATGGTCAGGATCTGGCTGACGGTGTGCACGAACGTCCGGTGCGAGGACACCAGGCTGACCACCAGGTCGTAGAAGTAGCGCGCCTGCGTGGGTGAGTGCATGATGAGGTCCTCGCCGTGCAGGTCTTCCGCCGTCAGCTGCCGGTTCAGTTGCGTCAAGCGGTGACCTGACGGGACTGCCACCATGATCGGCTACCAAAGCCAGCGGAAAGCGCGTGGGAATCAGCCGCCGGCGGTCCGGAGTCTGTGCACGTGGTGGACAGTGAGGTCATCGGGGCACTCGGCCCTGACGGCTACCTCATTAATATCGCCAGGGGCTCCGTTGTGGACGAACAGGCTCTGGTGGCGGCTCTGCTGGCCGGTGAGCTGGCCGGCGCGGGCCTCGACGTCTACGCCGACGAGCCGAAGGTTCCGCAGGATCTGCTGGCGATGGAGAATGTGGTCCTGCTGCCGCACCTGGGAAGCGGCACTATCGAGACACGGGCCGCCATGGCCGAACTCACGCTTGCGAATCTCGCGCAGTACGCAGCGGACGGAACCCTGGTCACGCCCGTCTTCTGATCCGCGGTTGAGCAATACGCGGCTGAGCGAGGGCAAAAAGAAACACCCCGGTCTGAAGACCGGGGTGTTTCTGATGCGTGCGCGAGGGGGGATTTGAACCCCCACGCCCTTTCGGACACTGGCACCTGAAGCCAGCGCGTCTGCCGTTCCGCCACTCGCGCGCAACTTCTTTCACATGGTTTCAGCTCCCGAATCCGGAGTTTCAACCGCGTAAAAGCAGCGAGATCAAGCATAACGGACAATCCCGGCAAAATGCCAATCGAGCCTATCCGGGGTGCCGCACCGGCCCCGTCCACAGGCATCGGAGCAGGCATCGCAGCAGGCCTCCACGCCCTCCGAACCCCGGCGATACCGCGCCGCAGGGCGTGTGATCCCGCAAACACCAGGGCCGCCGAAATGAACGAATCGAGCGTCCGGCGCGTTGTGGATTAAGGTCATTCACGGACGTGGCCAGTAGTATCGGATGTATAGGCGTCCGCTTCCGGCGGGCCCGCTGTTGTGTTGTGACCTGCGTTGCCAGTTGAGTTCCACGAGATGTGCTGCCCTGCAGCTGCAAGGAAAGGAGAGGGACCATGGGTTTGCTGGACAAAGTCGAGCGTGGCATCGAAAAGGCCGTCCGCGGTGTCTTCTCCACCGGTTCCAAGGCCCAGGTTGAGCCTGTGGAAATCGCCAGCCGCCTGCGCCGCGAAGTGGACCATAAGGCCATCACCGTTGCCGCCGGACGCACCCTCGCCCCCAACGTCTTTGACGTGATGCTCAGCGACGACGACTTCCAACGGGCCCAGGAGTGGGGTACCCCGCTGGCCGAGGAACTCTGCGATGTGGTGATCAACCATGTCCGCAGCCAGGGGTACACGTTGCAGGGCCCGGTCCGGATTTCCTTCCGGCGGGACGAAGCACACCGCGCCGGAGACTTCGAGATCACCTCGAAGACAGAAAAGTCCTCCGCTCCCGCACCGGCTGCGCCCCGCGCCAACGTACCGGCAGCGCCCAGGCGCCAGCCGGTCCGCATGCAGCCGGTCCTGGACATCGACGGCCAGCGGTATTCACTCAACGCACCCTCAATCGTCCTGGGCCGTTCATCAGAAGCTGACATTTTGGTGGACGACACCGGAGTTTCGCGCCGCCACCTGGAAATCCAGACTGCCGGCGGCACCACCACGGCCGTGGATCTGGGTTCCACCAACGGCAGCTACGTCAACGGACATAAAGTGGCCGGCAGCATGGAGCTTACTGACGGCTCCACCATTACGATGGGACGGACCAAAATCATCTTCCGCCTCCTGCCCGCCAACACTGGCGGCCGCCCATGAGCGAACTGACCATTACCGCCCTGCGCTTCGGCTTCCTTCTGCTTCTCTGGGTACTCATCTTCAGCATCGTCTCCGCCATGCGCCGCGACCTCATGATCGGCCGCAAGGCCGCCACCGGTGCGCCCACGGCACGGCAGGTCCGCAAGAACCCCGAGCTCGCCGAGCCGCCTCCCGCCCCCGTCAAGCAGCAGGCGCGCCAACTGGTGGTCACCGAAGGACCGCTCAAGGGAACCACCGTGCCCCTGGCTGCGAGCCCCATCCTGCTGGGCCGGGCCCAGGAGGCCACTTTGGTGCTTGAAGACGACTACGCCTCCGGCAGGCATGCACGGCTCTTCCCGCAGGGAAGCCGGTGGTTCATTGAGGATCTCGGCTCCACCAACGGCACATACCTGGCCGAACAGCAGCTCACCCGGGCCCTTCCCGTGGACCTTGGTGTACCCGTGAGAATCGGCAAGACGGTCATCGAATTGAGGCCATAGCCATGGCCGCTCCGGACATTCCCGCGGAGAAGGCGCCAGCCTCGGAACGGCCGCTCATTTTGCGTTACGCCGCCCGTTCCGACGTCGGCCGCATCCGTGCCAAAAATGATGACTCGGCCTATGTGGGCAAGCATCTTGCCGTCGTGGCGGATGGCATGGGCGGGCACGCCGGCGGCGATGTTGCCTCGGCCGCCACGGTTCTGGACATGATCCACCTGGACACGGACGAATACCACGGCGATGCCGGCACCGTCCTGGCCGATGAAATCCAGACGGCCAATTCCCTGCTTTCCGAACTCGTCCACATCAATCCCAAGCTTGCCGGAATGGGCACGACGGTGACAGCCCTGCTGCTGGCCGAAGGCAAGCTTCACTTCGCCCACATCGGCGACTCCCGCGCCTACCGCCTGCGCGGCGGCGAATTTGAGCAGATCAGCGTGGACCACACGTTCGTCCAGCGGCTGATCGACGAAGGCCGGCTGCGCCCCGAAGAAGCCGAAACCCACCCGCACAAGAACGTCCTCATGCGCGTCCTCGGCGATGTTGACGCGAGTCCCGAACTGGACCTCGCCACGCTGGAAGTGCAGCCCGGCGAACGCTGGCTGCTGTGCTCCGACGGCCTGAACTACGTGGCCGGCCATGTCGTGGAGCGGACCGTCCGGGAAACGAAGGACCTCCGCGAATGCGTGGAAACCCTCGTTGACCTCACCCTCGAAGCGGGCGCCCCGGACAACGTCACCGTCGTCATGGCGGAAATTGTCGAGGAAACGGCCGACGACGTCAGAACGGCCGCCGTCGACGTCGTTCCTCCCGCCGGGGAACCCGGGGCAACGCCCGCTGCCGCCGCCGAAGCTGGCGCGGCAGCCGCGGCCGGCTCCGCGATACCGGCCGCCGGGCCCGCGACGCCGGTTCCGGCACCGGCACCCGGGTCCACACGTGCGCCCAAAACAGATGCCGAACCCGCTGAAGTAACGGGTGAAGAAACGGGTGCGGCAGCCACGGAGGGTTCCGAATCAGCCACGGCCAAGGAACCCGGCACCAGCACCGATCCTCATCTGGGCGAACACCTGTCGGCAGAAGTGCTGCGCGAGGAGCTGTCGTCCAGGCCCCACCTCCTCGTCGGCGCAGCCGTAACGGCAGCCGAATCGGGTTCCATTCCCACCATCGCGGGCCGCACTGTGGCCCGCCGGGCAGCAACCGTCCTCACCCACAAAGCCGAGCAGGACCGCGAGGCCGCCGAAGAACCGGGGCCCGAGCGCCGTCCGCGGCGCTGGATCACCATGGGAATCGCGGCGGCGGCGCTTGTGGTCCTCGCCGTGGGCCTGTGGCTCGGGTACGCCTGGACGCAGACCCGCTACTACATCGGCGAGTTCGATCAGCGGGTGGCCATCTTCAACGGCGTTTCACAGCGCCTCGGCCCCATCCAGCTGTCCACCCTGGAGGCAGTCACGGATATCCGGATGGATTCCCTGCCGCAGTTCTCCCAGCAGCGGGTCCGCCAGACGGTTCCCGCGCGCGATCTCTACGACGCCCAGCGCATCGTCAAGAACCTTGAACGCACGGGCACCACTGCCCCCTCGGACGAATGCATCACTCCGTCGCCGACCCCTTCCGCGTCGCCGCGTGCCACACGCACGACGCCTGCGGCCACCCCAAGACCCACGGCGACCAGCACCCCGAGGCCGACCGCGACGGCCGGGGCGTCTGCCGCGCCGACCCCTACCGCGACCTGTGAGGCGGGCCAATGACCATCGCCGAGACCATGCCCAAACCCCGGCGCAACGTGGAGCTGCTGCTGCTGTTGCTGGCCCTGTCGGTCAGCATCGGCGCCAACGCGCTGATCAGCGTCGACGGGCAAACCGCACTTGATACCGACTTCTGGTTCCAATCGAGCCTTTTGGCGGTGGCGGCCCTCGTCTTCCACGTAGTCCTCCGCTTTCGGGCAAAATATGCGGATCCGGTAATACTTCCCCTCGTGGTGGCCCTCAACGGGCTTGGCCTGGCCATGATCCACCGTCTGGACGCTCCCGGAGAAGACACCGGCAACAACCAGCTCCGCTGGACGCTGATCGCCATGGCCGTCGCCATCGCGGTGATCTGGTTCCTCAAGGATCACCGCATACTGCGGCGCTTCACTTACATTTCCCTGGCCGTCAGTGCGCTGCTGTTGATCCTGCCGCTGGTTCCGGGCATCTCCGCCGGCGAAATCCTCGGTGCCCGCGTCTGGATCAGGCTCGGTCCCATGACCTTCCAGCCCGGCGAGGTCGCCAAGATCACGCTGGCAATATTCTTCGCCGGCTATCTGTCGTCCAACCGCGATCTCATCATGCTGGCCGGACGCAAGATCGGCCCGCTCCAGTTCCCGCGGTTCAAGGACATGGGCCCCATGATCACCGCGTGGCTCGTCAGCATCGGCGTGCTCATTTTCCAGCGCGACCTCGGATCCTCCGTGCTCTTCTTCGGCCTCTTCATCGTGATGATCTACGTGGCCACAAGCCGGATCAGCTGGGTGGTCATCGGCCTGGCCCTGATCCTCGGCGGCGGCTTTGTGGCCTCCAAGGTCTTTTCGCACGTCGCACTCCGCATCGACGCCTGGCTCAACGCGTTTACGGAGGAAGTCTTCGGCCGGTCTCCCGGCGGCAGCGGCCAGATCGTGGAAGGTCTGTTCGGCATGGCCAGCGGCGGGCTGGTGGGCACCGGCCTCGGCCAGGGCCGCCCCAACCTCGTGCCGTTTGCCAACAGCGACATGATCATCGCGTCCTTCGGTGAGGAACTGGGCCTGATCGGGCTCTTCGCCATTGTCCTGATGTACCTGCTGCTGTTCACCCGCGGCTTCCGGGCAGCGCTCGGCACGCGCGACGCCTTCGGCAAACTTCTGGCCTGCGGCCTCTCCTTCGCCGTGGCACTGCAATGCTTTGTGGTCATCGGCGGCGTGACCCGGCTCATCCCCCTGACGGGCCTCACCACACCGTTCCTCGCGGCCGGAGGCTCCTCCCTGCTGGCGAACTGGATCATCGTGGGCCTCCTGCTGATGATCTCGCACACGGCCCGCGGACCGGTGGACACGACGCCCCTGCAGCCGGGCGGGGCTCCCGAGGCGAAGAAAACCAAGCCGGCCCTCGCTGCCGGCGGACGGCCGGGCAGGAACGCCACGCAAGTCCTTCCAGACGCTCCCACCGAGGCGGTGAAACACCTGTGAACCAGGCCATACGACATTCGTGGATTGCCGCGATCGCCATGTTCGCCCTGATCTTCGGCGCCCTGAGCTACGTCCAGGTGGTTGGCGCCGACGAACTCAAGGCCAACGCCTGGAACAAGCGCGCCATCCTGCAGAACTACTGCAATGACCGCGGGGCCATCCTCGTGGCAGGCGCTCCTATTGCGGAGTCGGTGCCGGGCAGCGAGACGTGCAAATTCCAGCGCACCTACACCCAGCCCGAGCTCTACGCCGGCATCACCGGCTACTTCTCCAAGAACTACGGAGTGACCGGGCTCGAACGCGCCATGGACGCCCAGCTCGCGGGCAGTTCGGACCAGCAATTCCTGGACCGCATCGGGCAGCTCTTCCTGGGCAACCAGCCCAAGGGTGCCTCCGTGGAGCTGACCATCGACCCCAAGATCCAGAAGCTGGCCTACGACCTCATTCCGGACGGCCAGCGCGGTTCGATCGTGGTCACGAATCCCAAGACCGGCAACATCCTTGCCATGGTCAGCAAACCGTCCTACAACCCCAACCAGATCGCCACCCAGGACGCGGCCAAAGAGCAGGCTGCCTACAACGAGATCATCAAGGTCCCCGGGGTCAACCTGAACCAGTCTGTCAGCGGCCCCACGGGCGCCGTCCTGGCCCCGGGCTCGGTCTTCAAGCTCGTGGACACTGCGGCAGCCCTGGGCTCAGGGAAGTACAACGCGGACAGCCAGCTGCCCAATCCGGCAGAGATGTCCTTCCCCGGCATCCAGTACAAGCTGCCCAACTACGCCGGCGGCAACTGCTACACCCGGAACACCGCCAGCTTCGCCTTCGCGCTCCAGCAGTCCTGCAACACACCGTTTGCCAGGATCGCCCTCGACCTCGGGGAGAACGCGATCGCCGAGCAGGCAGCCAAGTTCGGCTGGGGCCAGGAACTCGGCGACCAGCTCAAGCTCGACTATCAAAAGAGCATTTTCCCAAAGAACCTGGACGACGCCGGACTGGCCCAGTCCGCCATCGGACAGCGGGACGTCCGCGCCACACCGCTGCAGATCGCGCTGATGACTTCGGCCATCGCCAACGGCGGAGTCCAGATGGCTCCCAACCTGATCAAGGCCGTACGCTCGCCGGACCTTCGCGTCATCGACGAACCGAAACCCACAGCCCTGAGGACCTCCACCACGCCGGAAATCGCCGGCCAGATCACCCAGTGGATGACCAGCGTTGTGAGCGAGGGCATCGGCGCCGGCGCCGCAGTCCCGGGTGTGCAGGTCGCCGGCAAGACCGGCACCGCCGAACTCGGGACCGGCGGATTGAACAATTCTTGGTTTACCGGGTTCGCCCCGGCCAACGACCCGCAGGTGTCTGTCACGATCGTCATGCAAGGCGTGGACATCTCCACCGGCGCACAGCTAACCAGTCCGAACGCAAAGAAGATTTTTGAGGCGGTGTTGAATAAGTGAGGCCTACATCAGGAATCACCCTCGGCGGCAGATTCCAGTTGACCACGCGTATTGCGATCGGCGGCATGGGCGAAGTCTGGAAGGCCAAGGACCTCATCCTCGGCCGGATCGTGGCGATCAAGGTGCTCAAAGAGGAGTACACGGGCGATCCCGGATTCCTCCAGCGCTTCCGTGCCGAGGCCCGCCACACCGCCCTGCTCAACCACGTCGGCATCGCCAATGTGTTCGACTACGGCGAGGAGGAGGGGTCGGCCTACCTCGTCATGGAGCTGGTCCCCGGCCAGCCGCTGAGCAGCATCATCGAACACGAACAGGTCCTCTCGCCGGACCGCACGCTGTCCATGATCGCCCAGACGGCCCGCGCGCTGTCGGTAGCCCATGCCCAGGGGCTGGTGCACCGCGACATCAAGCCGGGAAACCTGCTGATCACCCCCGACGGTCGGGTTAAAGTCACCGACTTCGGCATCGCCCGACTGGCCGACCAGGTGCCGCTGACGCAGACGGGCCAGGTGATGGGAACCGCACAGTACCTGGCTCCCGAACAGGCAACGGGCCAGACGGCCACCGGCGCTTCGGACATCTATTCACTCGGCGTGATCGGCTACGAATGCCTCTCGGGCCACCGGCCGTTCTCCGGTGAATCCCAGATCGCCATTGCACTGGCGCAGGTGAATGACGCCCCGCCGCCGCTGCCGGAGACCCTTCCGAAGCCGGTCCGGGCCCTGCTGATGTCCATGCTGGCCAAGGACCCGAAGAACCGCCCGGCCAATGCCATCAAACTGTCCGAGGCCGCCGAGGCAATCCGCAACGGCGACATCCCCGCGGCCCAGGCCGCCGTTCCCGGAATGCTGCTGTTCGAAGGCGCCACCGGCCCCATCACAGCGCCGGTCAAGACGCACACGGCTCCCACCGGCGTCATTGGCACGGAGAAAAGCTCGACGACGGCGACGTCCGCACTCCCGGTGCTGGGCGCCGCGGCCGCTGGCGCTGCCGCGGGAAGTGCTGCCGCGGCAGCAGGAGCCGAAGCCGGCGAGGAAACGGCTACGCGGGCCGGCAGCACGCTCTCGCGTGCCGACGCCCTGGCCGCCGAGCGCAGCTGGATCCAGGAAGAGGAACAGTACGACGACGAACCGGCGGATGAGCCGCAGCGGCGCGGGCGCAGTCCCTGGACCTGGCCGCTGATCGCGCTGATCCTGCTGGTCCTGTTCGCGCTCGTGGGCGTCCTGCTGACCCAGGCCGGCATCCTGTTCCCGAAGACCCCTGCCGGCACCGCGTCGGGCACCCCGAGCCGCACCATTTCAACGAGTGCCAGCCCGACGCCGTCGGCAACGTCGGCAACCCCAACGGAAACCACGCCGTCGCCTACGGAGACCACGCCGGAGGCCATCAACCTGATTCCCGATGCCTATCTCGGCAGGCAGTACAGCGAGGTCCGCAACGACCTGATCGCTCTCGGCCTTAAGGTGGACGGCGTTGAGGTCGCCAATCCGGCGGCCCCCGGCACCGTCACTGACATCAATCCCGCCGGGCCGGTGCAGGTCGGGGAAACCATCAAGGTGACGTACTCCAAGGGTCCCGAAACGGTCTCCGTTCCCGACATCAGCGTGGGCAGCAGCGAAGCCGAGGTGCAGGCCGCAATCGAAAAGGCCGGGCTCCGCTGGGTCAAAGGCGCTGAAGAGGCCGGAGAACCGGGGCAGCAAGCCGGCACCTTTGTCAGGTCCGATCCCGATGGAGGGCGCAAGGTCGAGTCCGGATCTGTGGTGACCTACCACCTCGCGGCCCCCCTCGTTTCCCCGCCAGGCGCCACGCCCAGCACCGTTCCAACCCAAAGGTAAGCAGTGACCACGCCGCCAAGAACTCCGTCGCACCGGGAGGACAGCATCCCTGTGACGACACAGCGCGTCCTCAACGGGCGCTATGAGCTCGGGGAGCTCATAGGCCGCGGAGGCATGGCCGACGTCCACCGTGGCGTGGATACGCGCCTCGGCCGGACCGTGGCCATCAAGCTGCTGCGTCAGGACCTGGCCCGGGATCCGCAGTTCCAGGCCCGGTTCAAGCGTGAGGCCCAGGCCGTCGCGGCCCTGAACCATCCCTCCATCGTGGCCATCTACGACACCGGCGACCACGCGGTGCCCGGCGACGCCCAGGATCAGGTCCGCGTTCCCTACATCGTGATGGAATTCGTATCCGGCAAGACCCTCCGGGAGCTGATCAGGTCCAAGGACATCACCATTGACCAGGCCGTCGAGTACACCCTGGGTGTGCTGTCAGCCCTGGAGTACAGCCACAAGGCCGGAATCGTGCACCGGGACATCAAGCCGGCCAACGTGATGTTCTGCGAGAACTCGGACACGGTCAAGGTCATGGACTTTGGCATCGCCCGGGCCATGGCTGACTCCTCGGCCACCATGACCCAGACGCAGGCAGTGGTGGGCACGGCCCAATACCTCTCCCCGGAGCAGGCCCGCGGCGAAACCGTGGACGCCCGCAGTGACCTGTACTCGGCAGCCTGCCTTCTCTATGAAACGCTGACCGGCCGGCCGCCGTTCATTGGTGACAGCCCCGTTTCGGTGGCGTACCAGCATGTTCGCGAGATCCCGGAGCCGGCCAGCAGCTTCAACCCCGATGTTTCCGAAGCTCTGGACAGCGTCCTGGCGAAGGCGCTGCAGAAAGACCGGGCGGACCGTTTCCAGGATGCGGCCGCGTTCCGGCGCGCGCTCCGTGCCGCGAAGAACGGCATCGCCGTGCCCGCCCTGTCAGCAAGTGACGCGCCAACCGACCCCAATGACCACATTCCGGAACCCGACCGGACACCGGCAACCGCCGCTTTTTCCGTAACCGGCGCCAGCTTCCTGGATGACGCTCCCGGCGGCCGGTTCCGCCCGGTGCACGGCACCGGAGACGATGCCGTGCTGCCGGCGGAGGCTACGTCAGTCTATGAGACGGCGGAGCAGGACGACCTGCCCCTTGGCCTTCCCCGTGAACGGGAGCGCACCGGGGTGCAGAAGTCCCGCCGTCGCGCCTGGATCGCCACATTTGTGATCTTCACGCTCCTGGTTCTGGCAGGAAGCGGCCTGTGGCTGTACAACATGATGAACCAGCCGCCAGCGGAGCCGGTCAGGATCGCCATCCCCTCGGTGGAGGCCCGCACGGAAACTGAAGCCCTGCAATTGCTGTACGACGCCAGATTGCGTCCCCAGATCAAGCGCGTGCAGCACGACACCATCGCGAAGGGCACTGCCATCGGCACCGAGCCGCCGGCGGGATCGTCGCTGGCACCGGATTCTGAAGTGACCCTGAATATTTCGGCGGGTCCAAGTGCCGTCAAAATCCCGGAGACGCTGCCGGGACGGACGGAAGCCGCCGCCCGGGACATCCTGCGCCAGGCCGGGCTGGTGGGGGCGCCCTCCACCACCATGGCCAACAGCGCAACGGTGCCCGGAGGCCTCGTGATCACCACCAAGCCGGCTCCGGGCCAGCAGGTGGCCGTCGGCAGCACCGTGGAGATTGTGGTTTCCACCGGCAAAGTGTCTATGCCCGAGCTGCGCGGCATGACGCGGGCCGAAGCCGAGGCCGCGCTCAAGGCGATCGGCCTGACCGCGGTGATCATGGAGGTGGAGAACTCCCAGGTTGTCCCGGGCAAAGTGACCGGTCAGAGTGATCCCCTCAACGCCCTCGTGGAACAGGGAAAGTCCATCACCGTGACAGTTTCAAAGGCTCCGGAACCGAAGCCCACGCCCAGCCCGTCAGCCAGCCCGTCGCCGACCAAGAGCTGACCGACCTGGGCTGACCGACTCGGGCTGACCGGCCACGTCGCGCAGGCGTAGGCCGCCCCGCCAGCAGGCCGCCCGGAGTGCTAGTGCTGGATGAGCGGGCTGAGCTTGGCCGCCCGTTCGGCCGCACCCTTCATGCCGAGCGACTCGAGCCAGTTGCCCAGCATCTGGTAGCCGCCTTCGGTGAGGACCGATTCCGGGTGGAACTGGACGCCGCACAGCGGGGCGGTGCGGTGCTGCAGCCCCATGACGACGCCGCTGGCGGTCTCGGCGGTGATTTCGAGGACGTCGGGGATGGACTCCCGCACGGCGGCCAGCGAGTGGTAGCGCGTGGCGGTGACGGGGGAGGGGAGTCCGGCGAAGACGCTGGAGCCGTCGTGCTGCACCAGCGATGTCTTGCCGTGCATGAGCTCCGGCGCGTGCGTCACGATCCCGCCGTAGGCCTCGGCGAGGGCCTGATGCCCCAGGCAAACGCCGAACATCGGCTTGCTGTGGTCCCCGCACCACTTGATCAGCTCGATGCAGACGCCTGCCTCGGCCGGCGAGCCCGGACCCGGCGAGATGAGGACGCCGTCGCGCGTTTCGGCCATTTCGATCGCCTCGGCAAGCGTCACGTCGTCGTTGCGGACTACCGTGGTTTCGGCGCCGAGCTCCTGGAGATAGCCCACCAGGGTGTAGACGAAGCTGTCGTAGTTGTCCACGACGAGGATCTTGGTTGTTCTCATGGGTTGCTTGCCGCACCAATCGTTGAGTCGGTGAATTGTGTGAACTGGGACATCCAGGGAAACAGGAACTCGACCATCAGGAACAGGGCACCGGCGATCAGCGCCACTGAGGTGATGATGCGGAGCCAGAGGGGGCCCGGCAGGTGACGGAATATCCAGCCGTACATGTCAGCCTTCCCCCCGGGCGCGAGCCACCTGGGCTGCGATTTCCGCTGGCGGTCCGGCGGACGCCGGCTGCCAGTGGTCCAGCAGGGAGTACGCGATGATCCGTTCCTGGGATCCGAACCGGGGGTTGCAGCTGGTCATCGTGAGGAAGCTTTCCGTGGGCCTGACGCCCGGCTGCGACGGCACGGGCAGGAGGACGTCGGCGTCGGTGGGCATCACGATCCGGTTGTTCCGGAATACGTAGACGTAGTAGCCGTCGCGTGTCTGGACATAGATTTTGTCGCCCGGCACCAGCGTGTGGATGTTGTCCAGGACGGCACCGTGCGTCTGCCGGTGGCCGGCGACGGCGAAATTCCCCACCGCACCGGGCATGGACGTGTTGCCGTAATGGCCCAGGCCAAGGGTGTCCAGCACGTCCGCCGTGGTTCCCTCGACAATGGGCCGGGTGTAGTTTTCACCGAAACGGGGGATGTACATGATGCCGATTGTGCCGCCGTGCCCCGGAGCCTTGGCCACGGCAGGCGTGCCGTAATCCGTGGTGCCGGGCATGGACGCCGACGGGCTCGGGACCGGTGCAGGAGTGACGGGCCCGCCCAGTTCCCGGGCGAAGTCTTTGATCACTTCGCTTTGCTTGGCGTCCGAAGCCACATTGGTCCACCACAGCTGCCACGCGACAAAGAGGAGGAGCACAATGCCGACCGTGATGAGCAGCTCGCCGAAGATCTGGACTGCTTTACGCAGGATCACGACGCCGGTGGCCGGCGCGGCGGCGGGCGCCACCTTCTCCTGCAGTACCACGCGTTCTCCTCCAAGGCGGTTGCGGCGGGCGCCGGTGTGGCCTGAACTACAGCTAGAATTGGCTGCTAGTAAGACTTCAGACTTGACCAAGAGCGCCCCGACCGCCGGCGATTTCCTTCCTGCAGGATATCAAGCCGCGGTCCACACTCTTGATTCAGCCCGCCAAGGAGGACATGTGCCCGAGTCAAAGCCACGTAAGAAGACTTCCCGCGCGGCCGAGCCGGTCTCCGCCCAGGCCTACAAGCCGAACCCCGTCTGGTTTAAGCCGGTAATGTTCGGGCTGATGATCATCGGCCTGCTGTGGATCATCACGTTCTACATCAGCGAAGGGCAGCTTCCCGTCCAGGCATGGCAATCCTGGAACATCCTGGCCGGTTTCGGCATCGCCATCGCCGGCTTCCTGATGACCACCCGCTGGCGTTCCTGACCCGCGCCACTTCATGACTGTGGAAGGCATCATCATCGGCGACGATGGCCTGGCACGTCCGCTGTGGGCCTCGTCGGACCCCCTCATGCGCGAGTACTACGACACCGAGTGGGGCCTGCCCGTCCGGGACGAACAGGGCCTCTACGAGCGCATCAGCCTGGAGGCGTTCCAAGCCGGCCTGTCCTGGGCCACCATCCTGCGCAAGCGTCCCGCCTTCCGTGCGGCCTTCCACGATTTCCATCCCGAGACGGTTGCCGCCTTTACCGAAGCCGACGTCGAACGGCTGCTTCAGGATCCGGGCATCGTCCGCAACAGGCTCAAAATCCGCGCCGCCATCACCAACGCCCAGGCGACCATTGCCCTGCGTGCCGAAGGCGGGCTGGTGGACTTCGTCTGGCAGTTTCAGCCTGCCTCCACTCCTGAGCCTGTTACTCACGCCGACGTGCCGACGACCTCGCCGGAGTCCATCGCGCTGTCAAAGGCGCTGAGGAAAAAGGGCTTCGCCTTCGTCGGCCCCACCACCATGTTTGCCCTCATGGAGGCCATCGGCATGGTGGACACGCACCTCGTGGACAGCCACCGCAGGGGCACGTCCGGAGTCTGGCGCTAGCCGTACCCCCTGTTCGCCGCCGCCAACCTGTTCACGACCACCAGCGCCGTCCACACATGTTGGTAAAGATATCCACAGTGTGGATAAGTCCCGGACCGCGGGCCGCCCTGAAAGCCGCGCCAAGGCCTTCCCTGCCACCATTGATCCGACACCGGGTTATTAACAATTGTGGAAAGTCTGTGGAAAACGTTGCGTGACTACTCCTGCTTGCGGCGCACCGGGTGCTGGCTGGTGATCGACACCCGGTTGAACGCATTCATGGCAATGGCCAACCAGCTGACTGCCGAGTACTGCTCGGCAGACAGGTGTTCCCTTGCATAGCCGTCCTCCAGGGCCCGCTCCCGGGCATCAGGAAGGCTAGTGATGCTCTCTGCCAGGGCCAAGGCGGCACGCTCCGTCCCGTCAAACAGGGCGGTGTCGCGCCAGGCCGACAGGACAGCGATCCGCTGCACCGTTTCGCCGCCGTTCAGGGCGTCAGCCACATGCATGTCCAGGCAGTAGGCGCAGCCGTTGATCTGCGAGATGCGAACGTGCAGCAGTTCGATGACCTTGGGGTCCAAACCGGCCTCAAGGGCGGCTTCCTTGGCCTTGAGCCCCAGGCCGTTCAACGCCCGCCAGGCTGCAGGGTGTTGCTTGTCCAGGAAGACGTGTTCTGTGACGTAGTTACTCACGGTTACTCCTCGCAACATCGGGCCACGGCCGCCGGAGGTCCACGTGGCTGACAACTAATCCGAGACTACACGCGGGGAAAGTTATCCACTTAGCAACAGGCAGCTACCCACAAGTTATCCACAGATGGGGATAACCTGTGGGATATCTGTGGGCGATCGCTGCGATGTAGGCCTTCACAGCTTGGGATGGTCATGAACTACACGGCTGTAACTTATTAACAATGTGAATAACCCTGTTGAAAATGTGGACGGCCGACCCGGTTAGTCATGGTTTCACCTGTTGTTCTGCCCGGCATAACCCGGCCTTCATGACCCGGCGGTGTCGGCTCCAGCAGTCAGGCCCCTCGTTTGAGGGGTGGTTCACCTTCCGGCGCCGGGGACCGCGGTAATCCGGCGAAAGTTGTCCACTTAACCACAGCTCCGCCGCCGCCACTTATCCACATGTGTGGACTTCGCGAAGGCGCCGGCGGCCTGAACCGCCAGTCCGCGCGGAATTTGAGCCTCAGGAAGCTGAACTACATCCGTGTAAGTTACCAACAATGTGGATAACCCCTGTGGAAAACCCGTTAAACCAAAGACCCCGCCTCGGACGAAGCGGGGAATGGTACTAAGCGTTGGAAGGGACTCGGGCGGGGAAAGACGCGGTGCGCTGGGCAGGGCAGAGCAACTGTGGGGGTCCGTCAGAGAGCCCGAGGGGTCCGTCAGAGAGCCTGAGCGGTCGCTCGGAGAGGCTGCGGAGCTGGCCGGTAGGAGGGTCAGCCGGCGATGACGCGGTACCAGGTGGCCGCCACCAGCAGTACCGCGACGAGAGCGAGGCCGCCCGCCTGCATGAGGCTCCGGCGGGATCCGCGCGGGGCGTAGGCGATCGCGGCAGCGCAGAGCCCACCTGTGATCAGGCCGCCCAGGTGGGCCTGCCAGGCAATCTGCGGCACCAAGAAGCCGATGACGCCGTTGATCGCGATGAGCACCCACAGTTGCCTGGTGTCTCCGCCGCGGTGCCGCTGCACCACCAGCATGGCGCCGAAAAGTCCGAAGATGGCTCCCGAGGCGCCTACGACGCCTGTGAGGGGCTGGCCCGGAACGTAGCCGGGTGTCAGCAGGAGATAGCCGACGGAGCCGCCGATCGCGGACAGGAGGTACACGGCAAGGAAGCGGATGCGTCCGAGGAGCGGCTCCAGCGCCTGGCCGAACATCCACAGCATGTACATGTTGAGGACGATGTGCAGGATAAAGCCTTGCGAATGGAGGAAGGCCGACGTCAGCATGCGCCAGGGTTCGAACACCCCGTATTCCGGAGTGGCATAGACGGTGGCGAAGGCAAGGTTCTGGTAGACCTCATCACCCGGAATCAGCCACTGCAGCACATACAGCACCGCACACAAGGCAATGATCGCGTACGTCACTAAAGGCTTATCGGACGCAACGGCGCCGCCGTAGACGGTCCTGGCTGCCGGCGTCGTACGTTTTGATTCGTTGACGCAGTCAACGCACTGGAATCCGACGGCGGCCGCCCGCTGGCACTCGGGGCATGCCGGGCGCCCGCAGCGCTGGCAGCTCACATAGGAGGGCCGGTCCGGGTGCCGGGGGCACACGGGTATCTGTGCGGGCGGCTCCGCCGCCGGTATCCCATAGCTCATGGTGTGGTTAGAGCTGCTCGACGTCGATGCTGTTGATCTTGACGTCCTCAACCGGGCGGTCGCCCATTCCGGTGCGGACGCCCTCAATGGCGTCGACAACCTTCTTGGACTCCTCGTCAGCCACCTCGCCGAAGATGCTGTGCTTGCCCTGCAGCCAGTCGGTGGGGATGGTGGTGATGAAGAACTGCGAACCGTTGGTTCCCTTGCCCATCTGGATGCCGGCGTTCGCCATGGCCAGCTTGTACGGGGCGTTGAAGGTCAGTTCCGGGTGGATCTCGTCGTCGAACTTGTAGCCCGGTCCGCCGACGCCGCGGCCCAAGGGATCGCCCGCCTGGATCATGAAGTCCTTGATGATCCGGTGGAAAATGGTGCCGTCGTACAACGGCGTACCCGTCTTGTCCTCGCCGGATTCCGGGTGCGTCCAAGGCTGCTCGCCCGTGGCCAGTCCAATGAAGTTCTTAACGGTCTTGGGCGCGTGGTTGCCGAAGAGGTTCACGACGATGTCGCCGAGGCTTGTGTGGATGGTTGCTTTTGCAGTTGCTGTGGCAGTCATAGGGCCATTCTTTCACGGCGGGTCAACGCGAATGGGGCTGGCAAGGCAGTTCCGCGTTGGGTGAAATCCGCCCTGAATCCGCCGGAACGATAGCAGCCCGGGTCACCATCAACGTAGGCTAGCGAAAGAGCCGTCACATTAATCGGGAGGTAGTTGTGAAGAAATCGGATCGTATTGCCCGCGAACTGGAGTTGTCGGTCAGTTCAGCGGTAGAGACCGCGAAAGACAAGGTAGAGGCAGCAGTCGATTGGGCTGTGCCCCGCCTTCAGCATGGCCTTGACACCGCTTCCCCCAAGATCCAGGAGGGGCTCAAATCGGCAGCCCACAACCTGGCCGACGGCGTTGCCACCGTGACACCCCGCCTGCAGGACGGGCTGGCCCAGCTGGCACCCAAGATCCACGACGCCGTCGAGGGCGCACCGCCGCGGCTGCACGAGGCCCTGGACAAGGCAACTCCCGTCATTGCCCAGGCCCGCGACCGCGTGGTGGTGGAATACCTTCCCCGCCTCTCGGAGCAGATCGGGACCGCCTCGGAGGCAGTCCACCGCACGCTGGAGAGCGCTCCTGCCCGCGTTGACGCTGTGGCCCAGAGGCTCGGCGACGCCGGCATCATCCACACCATCCAGGAGCAGGCTCAGGTGGCCGGCGGCCACTTGAAGTCAGCGGCCTCCGACGCCAGCAAGGCAGTGACCGGCAAGGCGCTGGTGCAGCCGGAGAAGCCCAAGAAGCGGGGGCTCCTGATTGTCGGAGTGATCGCTGCAGCCGTGGCCGCAGGCGTCGCTGCCTGGAAGGCTTCCAAGCCTGTGGAGGATCCCTGGAAAACCCCGGCACCCGTCACCCCGGCCCCGTCAACGCCGGAAGCGTCTGCGCCGGCGGCTGAAACGCCCGCTCCGGTTCCCGCAGCCACGGTCAGCGAGACCGCGGCTGGTTCGGCGGCGGCAGCGGCAGCGTCCAGCGATGCCGAGGAGGACGCCGACAAGGCAAAGCACGTCGCCGAGGATGCTGAAGGCAGCGCCGGCACAGTTCCCACGGACGCCAAGACCGCGGTCAAGAACATTGCCGCCAACATGGAGAACGGCGCGAACAAGCCCGCCGACAAGTAACGACGTAAGTGACAGCGTCACGCCGGCAACGGCGTGCAGCCGGAGGGGTCCCGCCTGGTGCGGGGCCCCTCCTGTCGTATCGGCCCGGAGCCAGGCCGCAACCGCCGGGACGGGTTGGGACCCGCCCGAACCAACTGTGACGAAAACTATCGGTGCTAGATTTAAGGTGATGTCACCCGATAGATCTTCCGAGGACGCCCCGCCTGACGCTCCGCAACCGCCGGGCGTATCAATCGTCATACCGGCATACAACGAGGAAAGCGTCATCCGGCAGTGCCTCATCGCCGCGGTGTACCAGTCTGTTCCCACACACGAGATCATCGTGGTGGACAACATGTCCAAGGACCGCACGGCCGCGATCGTGCTGCAGATGCAGCAGGAGTACCCGGAGAGCCCCATCATCCTGCTCAGCCAGGACGCGAGCCAGGGCCTCATCCCCACACGCAACTTTGGCCTCGACCACGCCACCGGTGAAATCCTGGGACGCATCGACGCGGACTCCGTAGTGGAACCCGACTGGGTGGAGCAGGTGCAGAAGGCGTTTGCGGAGCCGTCCACGCAGGCCGCCACGGGGCCCGTGGTCTATTACGACATGCCCATGCGCCGTTTCGGCCTCAAGGCCGACGACAAGATGCGCCAGCTGATGCTGAAACTGGCCAAGCACCAGTACCACTTCCTGTTCGGATCGAACATGGCCCTTCGGCGCTCTGCCTGGGAGACAATCCGGGACGAGACCTGCCGTGATGAGAAGGACGAGATGCACGAGGACATCGATCTCTCCCTGCATCTGGCCGACCACGACCTCAAGGTCCAGTACTGGCCGCAGATGGTTTCGGGAATGTCGGCCCGCCGGCTGGAAGACTCGCCGCGCGACTACCGCTACTACGTGAGCCGCTTCGACCGCACGTACAAGGCCCATAACGTGAAGAAGATGGCCCTGAAGGCACCCATGGTGGTGTTCTTCTCGGTGTACTTCCCGGCCAAGTTGCTGCGCGCCATCCACACCGTGAACACCAGCCAGCCCGCCCGCCGCGGCGGGCAGTAGCCTCAGGCGGGATTCAAGCCAGCCCGCTCAGTCAGTTCCCAGCTCCGCCAGCGGGCGCTCTGCCGCGGGCCCGCCGCGTCCCGCCTTGCCGTTCCTCTGACCCATGACGACGACGGCGAGCCCCACCAGGATCAGCGCGAGTCCGCCATACGTTCCGGCCGGCAGCGTCTCATTCAGGAAGAAGGCCGCGAGCAGGGCGGCACCGGGGATCTCGAGGAGGATGATCATCGAGACGCGCAGGGGGCTCATGGTGGCCAGCAGGTGGTTGAAGGCCGTGTGCCCCACCAGCTGGGCACAGACGGTGATCGCTATGATCCCCAGCCAGCCGCCGGCGTCGAACCCTACCAGCGGTTGGCCGGTGAAGAGTGCTAGCACCGCCACCAGCGCGGCGCACATGCCGTAGCAGAGCGCGGTGTAAGTTCCCGTGGTCATGCTCTGGCGGGCCTTCCCGCCTGCCAGCGTGTAGATCCCGGCCAGAAGGCCGCCTGCCATCGCCAGCAGGTCGCCCAGCAGCGCCTCGGGGGAGGCCCCCATATCGAAGCCGGTGATGGCCACCACCCCGCCGAAGGCTATCCCGAGCCCCACCAGGACCTGCCAGCGGTGCTTCACACCGCGCAGGAGCTGGATGACGGCAATCCAGGCTGACTGCAGGCAGACCAGCGCAGTGGCAGCAGCCACCGAGGTCAGCTGCAGGGACGTGATGAAGCACGCGAAGTGGAGGGCCAGTGCCACCGCCGCAATGAGCGACCAGCGGAACTCCTTGCCGGTGATGCGGCCGAACTGACTGGGCTCCCTGATCAGCGTGGGAGAGGCCATGACGGCGGCGCCGATCGCGTTGCGCCAAAAGGCGATGGCGAGGGCGCTCACCGTGGTTGCACCGAGTGTTGCAGCGATGAGCGGCCCCGACGAAGCGACGCCGAGGACACCCAAGGCTGCAAGGAAAAAGTTCACGGTTCCACCGTAATGTGCTGCGGCCACTGATCGAGCCCGCCTTATACCGCCGGAGCCCGCTGGCCGGGCGCAGCGGATGCCGTTGGCTGGGCCTGCCGCAACCCGGTTAAAGCAAAAGTCCCGGCCATTCCTGGCCGGGACTTTCTTATGGGTGGAGGCACGGGGACTCGAACCCCGAACCCCCTGCTTGCAAAGCAGGTGCGCTACCAATTGCGCCATGCCCCCATAAGAAGCAACCCGTCAATCATACCCTAGTTCCGGAGGCCGTCTGACCAGCTGCCGTACCGGGGATCCGGACTATTCAACCGTATCGGTTGACTTACTCCAGACCGTTTTCCGGGCTTCGGATTCCTGCACCTTCTTGTAGAGCAGGACGCCTGCGATCGCAGCTGCAATAGCCAGCAACTTCTTCACATGCACCCCGTTCCGGCCAGATCCATTCGAATCTCACCTAAACTACCTGAAACCTGTGCAGGTTCCGTGGGCGTACCAGGACTTGAACCTGGGACCTCTTCGTTATCAGCGAAGCGCTCTAACCGCCTGAGCTATACGCCCCGATGCCTCATCGGGCCGAGACATGACTTTACAGCACATCCCGGCCCGATCTCAAATCGAGGCATTCCACCGGAGTTTTTCCGCGGAATTGCGGGCTTTTTAGTCGTCCGTCAGCGTGACGCCGATGCCACCCACGAGGGTCGCCGAAATGTTGTACAGCACCGCGGACAGCATGGACAGGGCCGTCAGCAGAACAACGTTGACCACGGCGATGATGGTGGCGAAGGAAGCCACCTGGCCCAGGGACGCGACCTTCTTCAGTTCAAAGCCGCCGCCCTCGGAGCCGGCCAGCGTTCCCAGGAGGCTGTCCACCTGGTCGAAGATTCCCGTGAGGTCCAGGACCGTCCACAGCACAATGGCGGCGACCACCGTGACGATGCCGAGGGCCACGGACAGCAGGAACGCCATCTTCAGCACCGACCAGGGGTCCACCTTGCTGACCAGCAGCCGCGCGCGCCGGACCTTGGCCTTCGGCGCAGGCTTGACCAGGCCGGGAGCGCTCTGGCCGGGCCGCTGGCCCGGGGCGGCCGGGCGTTGTCCCGGCGTCGCAGGCCGCTGTCCGGGAGCCGCGGGGCGCTGCCCCTGCGCGGGCCGCTGGCCCGCGTCGGCCGGACGCTGCCCGGGGGCAGCAGTGCGCTGTCCCGGAAGGCCCGACGGCGTGCCCGGGCTCTGCTGCGGACGCACCGGGGCATTCACTCGGGGAGCGGATGCCGGCTGCCGTATCCCGCCGGGACCATTGCTGCTCGGCTTGGGAAATGAGTCGGAATTACTCACTCGTTACCTCCGGTGTTGTCTTCGTTCAGCTCGGCGTCGCTGCCCGCATCCTCGGATGCTGTGGCGGTTGCCGACTCTGCCTCTGCTGTTTCTGCCTCTGCGGACCCGTCTACTGGTCCGGCATCTTCAGCCAACGTTACGTCATCCTCCGGAGATTCCTCTCCCTCGATGCCGCGTTCGCTATTGCGCGCCACTTCGATGATGCGGTCGTGCTTGTCCGGTTTCGCGAAGATGACTCCCATGGTGTCGCGGCCCTTGGCGGGCACGCCTGCCACGGATGACCGGACCACCTTGCCGCCGCCCATCACCACGAGGACTTCATCTTCCTCCTGGACGATGAGGGCGCCGACCAGGTCGCCGCGTTCCTCGGCGAGCTTGGCCACCTTGATGCCCAGGCCGCCGCGTCCCTGGAGACGGTACTCCTCGACGGCGGTGCGCTTGGCGTAGCCGCCTTCGGTCACGATGAAGACGTAGGAGCCGTCGGTGATGACGTTCGCCGCGAGGAGCTCGTCATCCTCACGGAATTTCATGCCCGTGACGCCCGACGTGGCCCGGCCCATGGGGCGGAGTGCATCATCGGTGGCGGTGAAGCGGATGGACTGACCCTTGCGGGACACCAGCATGAGGTCGTCCGTCTCGGAAACCAGCTGGGCGGACACGAGTTCATCCCCGTCCCGCAGGTTGATCGCAATGACGCCGGCGGACCGGTTGGTGTCGTAGTCCTCCAGCCGCGTCTTCTTGACCAGCCCGCGCTTGGTGGCCAGCACCAGGTAGGGCGCGTGCTGGTAGTCCTTCAGGTCCAGCACCTGGGCGATGTGCTCGTCCGGCTGGAAGGCCAGCAGGTTGGCCACGTGCTGGCCCTTGGCGTCGCGTCCGGCCTCGGCCAGTTCATAGGCCTTGGCCCGGTAAACGCGGCCCAGGTTGGTGAAGAAGAGCAGCCAGTGGTGGGTGGTGGTGACGAAGAAGTGCTCTACGACGTCGTCGCCGCGCAGCTGGGCGCCCTTGATGCCCTTGCCGCCGCGCTGCTGCGAGCGGTAGTTGTCGCTCCGGGTCCGTTTGACGTAGCCGCCGCGGGTAATGGTGACCACCATTTCCTCTTCGGGGATCAGGTCCTCCATGGACATGTCGCCGTCGTATCCCATGAGGATCTTGGTGCGGCGGTCATCGCCGTGCTTGGCCACGATTTCCGCGAGCTCGGTGCTGATGATTTCGCGCTGGCGTTCCTCGGAGGCAAGGATCGCGTTGAATTCGGCGATCATGGCCTCGAGTTCGGCATGGCGGTCCTGGATTTTCTGGCGTTCCAGGGCGGCGAGCCGGCGGAGCTGCATGTCCAGGATTGCCCTGGCCTGCAGCTCATCGATATCCAGCAGTTCCATCAGGCCATCGCGTGCGGCCTCCGTGGTGTTGGAGGCCCGGATCAGGGCGATGACCTCGTCCAGCATGTCCAGGGCCTTCAGGAGGGCGCGCAGGATGTGCGCCTCTTCCTCGGCCTTGCGCAGGCGGTACCGCGTGCGGCGGGCAATGACATCGAGCTGGTGGGTGACCCAGTGCCGGATGAAGGCGTCAAGGCTGAGGGTGCGCGGCACGCCGTCCACGATCGCCAGCATGTTCGCGCCGAAGTTTTCCTGCAGCTGCGTGTGCTTGTAGAGGTTGTTCAGCACCACCTTGGCCACGGCGTCGCGCTTCAGCACAATCACCAGGCGCTGGCCGGTGCGTCCCGAGGTCTCGTCACGGAGGTCGGCAATGCCCTGGACTTTGCCGTCCTTGACGAGCTCGGCGATCTTGATGGCGAGGTTGTCCGGGTTGGCCTGGTACGGCAGTTCCGTGACCACGAGGCAGGTGCGCCCCTGCAGTTCCTCCACATTGACCACGGCGCGCATGGTGATGGACCCGCGGCCGGTGCGGTACGCGTCTTCGATGCCCTTGTGCCCCAGGATGGTGGCGCCGGTGGGGAAATCTGGTCCCTTGATGCGCAGCAGCAGTTCTTCGAGCAACTGCTCCCGGCTCGCCGTGGGATTGGCCAGGTACCACTGGACGCCGTCCGCCACCTCGCGGAGGTTGTGCGGCGGGATGTTCGTGGCCATGCCGACGGCGATGCCCGAGGATCCGTTGACCAGCAGGTTGGGGAACCGTGCCGGGAGGATGGTGGGTTCCTGGTTCTTGCCGTCGTAGTTGTCCTGGAAGTCGACGGTTTCCTCGTCGATGTCACGGACCATCTCCATGGCCAGGGGCGCCATTTTGGTTTCCGTGTACCGCGGCGCTGCTGCGCCGTCATTGCCGGGCGATCCGAAGTTGCCCTGGCCCAGCGCCAGCGGATAGCGCATGGTCCAGTCCTGGATCAGGCGGACCAGGGCATCGTAGATGGCGGTGTCGCCGTGGGGGTGGTACTGGCCCATGACCTCGCCCACCACACGGGCACACTTGTTGAAGGAGCGGTCGGGGCGGTAGCCGCCGTCGAACATGGCGTAGAGCACGCGGCGGTGCACGGGCTTGAGTCCGTCCCGGACGTCGGGGAGGGCGCGGCCCACAATGACGGCCATGGCGTAGTCCAGGTAGGACCGCTGCATCTCCGTCTGGAGGTCCACCTGCTCCACGCGGTCGATCAGCACGTCGCCTTCCAGCACCGGCTCCGTGGCATCTGCGGACTCCGCGGGAACCTCGGGGGTTTCGTCACTCATAATCTGTATTTTCCGTTTCAGGTATATGTCGGATCTGGAATATCAAGCGCGAAAAACGGCTAGATGTCCAGGAACCTGACGTCCTTGGCGTTCTGCTGAATGAAGTTGCGGCGCGATTCGACGTCCTCGCCCATCAGGACTGCAAATATCTGGTCCGCAGCCGCGGCGTCGTCCATGGTGACCTGCAGGAGGGTGCGCCGGTCGGGGTCCATCGTGGTGTCCCAGAGCTCGGTGTAGTCCATCTCGCCGAGGCCCTTGTAGCGCTGGATGCCGTTGTCCTTCGGGATGCGGCGTCCGGCGGCCTGGCCGGAGACAAGCACGGCGTCGCGTTCCCGGTCGCTGAAGACGTAGTCGTGCGGCGCGTTGGACCACTTGATCCGGTACAGCGGAGGCTGGGCGAGGTAGACGTAGCCGTTTTCGATGAGCGGGCGCATGTAGCGGAAGAGCAGGGTCATCAGCAGGGTGGTGATGTGCTGCCCGTCCACGTCGGCATCGGCCATGAGAACGATCTTGTGGTACCTCAGCTTGCTGAGGTCGAAATCCTCGCCGATGCCGGTGCCGAAGGCCGTGATCATGGACTGCACTTCGTTGTTGCCCAGAGCCTTGTCCAGGCGCGCACGCTCGACGTTAAGGATCTTGCCGCGCAGCGGCAGTATCGCCTGGGTCTCCGGGTTTCGCCCGCGCTTGGCGGAACCGCCGGCGGAGTCACCCTCCACCAGGTAGACCTCGCACTTCGACGGGTCCTTCGAGGAGCAGTCCGAGAGCTTGCCCGGCATGCCGAAGGATTCCAGCGGGCTCTTGCGCCGGGCGTTGTCGCGTGCCTTGCGGGCCGCCATGCGTGCCTGGGCAGCGGAAATGGCCTTGCGGATGACATCGCGGGCGGGGCCGGGATTGCGTTCCAGCCAGTCGCCCAGCTGATCGGTGACCACGCGCTGCACGAAGCCCTTGACCTCGGAGTTGCCGAGCTTGGTCTTGGTCTGGCCCTCGAACTGCGGCTCGGCAAGCTTCACGGAGATGACCGCCGTCAGGCCCTCACGGATGTCGTCGCCGGTGAGGTTCTCTTCCTTTTCCTTGATGATGCTCTTGTCCCGCGCGTAGCGGTTGATGAGCGAGGTCATCGCGGCCCGGAAGCCCTCTTCGTGGGTGCCGCCCTCGTGGGTGTTGATGGTGTTGGCGTAGGTGTGGACGCTCTCCGAATACGCGTTGGTCCACTGCATGGCCATTTCCACGGCGATTTTGCGTTCCGTGTCCTCGGTTTCGAACGCAATGACGTCCTCGTGGACGACGTCCACCTTCTTGCCGGAGTTCAGGTGCTTGACGTAGTCCAGCAGGCCGTCGTTGTACTGGTACACCACTGTGCGGTGCTCAGCGTTGACTTCACCCTCGGTGGCCACGGCGTCGAGGTCGAGATCGTCGTTCTCGCCGGGGGTCGTGGTGACCCGCTCATCCGTGAGCGTGATGCGGAGGCCCTTGTTGAGGAAGGCCATCTGCTGGAAGCGTGCACGCAGCGTCTCGAATTCGAACTCGACCGATTCGAAAATGGTTGGGTCCGCGTAGAACGTCTGGGTGGTGCCCGTCTCGTCCGTCTCCTCGCCCATGACCAGATCGCCCTGGGGCTTGCCGCCGTCGGCAAAGGACATCCGCCAGACGTGACCCTGCCTGCGGACCTCGGTGTCCACCCTGCGGGAGAGCGCGTTGACCACCGAGATGCCCACGCCGTGGAGGCCGCCGGACACGGCATAACCGCCGCCGCCGAACTTGCCGCCGGCGTGCAGGATGGTCATGACCACTTCAACAGTGGGTTTGCCCTCGGTCGGGTGGATGTCCACGGGAATGCCGCGGCCGTCGTCGGACACCTTGACGCCGCCGTCGGCCTGGAGGACAACCTCAATGTGCGTGCAGTATCCCGCGAGGGCCTCGTCCACCGAGTTGTCCACCACTTCGTAAACCAGGTGGTGCAAGCCGCGGAGGCCGGTGGAGCCGATATACATGCCGGGCCGTTTGCGCACGGCTTCAAGGCCTTCGAGAACGGTAATGTCGCTCGCACCGTATTCCCGCGGTGTCACCGCTTCCGCCGGCGTGTCAGGCATCCGGGCATCTTCCGTTGCGGGTTCCACTGCCTGGATATCTGCATTGTCGTTAGCCACAGGCGCTTTCGACTCCTCTGTTTCGATGATGGCCGGCTGATGCCGTCTCCCAAGGGAAAGGCTTCCGCCAACAGGCACGTCACTGATAGCGCCGGCTACTCGATTGACCTGCGGACCCGTCTTCCGCTGCTGGAATCGCGCGGGAAAACGGACTCAGTCAACGTTTCACCGGCGCCCAGTTATCTACGGAGATTCTATCGTGAAACAGGCACGATTCCCGCATTCCGGGGCCTCGAACGGCAGGCAATATGCCGCTCGCTGGCCATTGGCCCCGCCTGCAAGGGGCCAGCGGTCCCGTCTTTGGGTTCCTATACGACTCACGGCGGTTTGAACGCCCTACACGCCGTTTGTGCATTTTTCAAGGGAACCGGCACCGGGCCGGTCGGCGATCCCTTGCGATAGCAGGCTATCCGTACGTGTCCCGGGGGCCGCGGCCGTTGACCGTGCGCCCGCCTTTGCGCCAGTTCGGCGCCGCCGGACCGAGGACCTGGATGCTGGTGACCACGCCGTCGCCCAGTTCAGTCCGGAACTTGTCGAGCAGGCTGATGCTCAGCAGCCGGAGCTGCGTGGCCCAGGCCGTGGAGTCACACCTCACGTGCAGTGTGGTGTCAGTGAAGCTTTCGGGCGTGCAGTGCGCGGCGATTTCGGGACCCACGAGGGCAGGCCATTCCGCCATGACCGAGCCGACGGCAACGGGCGAGGTCCAGCCGCGCTCGGCCACCAGCCGGCCCACCACCTTGCCCAGCCCGAGGGGGTCCCGGCCCGTGGAATGGAACTGGCTGAAGCCGCGGGTGCTCCGCCCGGTGGTGCGCGGTTTCTGGCTGCTTCCGGCGCGCGGCGCCGCCCGGCGGACCTCGCCGCGGGCAGCTGCCGCTTCACGCATTCTGTTCAGGGCCGCCTGCGCGGCATCGATTTCATCGGGATCGCGGCCGGGCTGCAGGCCGCCGTCCTTATCCCTGTTCATCGATTCCTCCCGGGATAACCTTCACCCGCCGCCCGGTCAGCTCTTCGGGAATGTCGGCATCGACGGCGGCGGTCACCAGCACCTGCTCGGCACCGGCAACGATTGCGGCCAGTTTACGCCGCCGCTGCACATCGAGCTCGGCAAAAACATCGTCCAGGATGAGGATGGGCGCCGAACCTCCGGTGCGGGCATCGTCCAGCATGACGTAATAGGAGGCAAGCCGCAGGGAGAGGCACATGGACCAGGTCTCACCGTGCGAGGCATAGCCCTTGGCCGGTGCCTGGCCGAGGACCAGTTCCAGTTCATCGCGGTGCGGGCCCACAAGCGAGATGCCCCGCTCGAGTTCCTTGCGGCGGGACGCCGCGAAGGCGCGCACATAGCGTTCGGTGAGCTCATTAACGGACAGCAGCCGCAGGTCTTCAACCGGGTCTCCGCCTGCAGAGGGTTCGGCTCCCGCGCCGGCCGGTGCGCCGTCGTCGTCGATCATGTTCTGGAGCGTGGACCGGTAAATGGCGTCCGCGGCCTTGGACCCGTCGGTCAGCTGGGCGTACGCGCTGTTCAGATGCGGGCGAAGGCGCTCCACGAGTTCCAGCCTGGCATGCAGCAGCTCCGCGCCGGCGCGTGCCATGTGCTGGTCCCAGACATCCAGGGTGGCCTCATGGCCGGACGTGAACTTTCCGGCGCGCGCGGATTTCAGCAGGGCGTTGCGCTGCTTGAGCACGCGGTCGTAGTCGCTTCGCGTGGCGGCGTGCCGGGGCACAAGGCTGACCAGCAACTCGTCGAGGAAACGCCTGCGGCTGGAGGGGTCGCCCTTGACCAGTGCCAGATCCTCGGGCGCGAAGAGAACGGTGTGGCAGATGCCCAGGAGGTCCCGCGCACGGACCGGGTTGCTGCGGTTGATGCGTCCGCGGTTGGCCCGGCCGCCGTTGATCTCCAGCTCCAGGACCGTGGACTGTTCGCCGCGTACCAGCTTGGCCCGGATCATGGCCCGTTCGGTTCCGAAGCGGAGCAGCGGGGCGTCAGCACTGACTCGGTGCGAACTCAACGTCGCCAGGTAGCCGATTGCTTCCATGAGGTTGGTCTTGCCGATTCCGTTGGAGCCCACCAGGACGGTGACGCCGGGTTCCAGCCGGAGGTCAACCTGGGCGTAACTGCGGAAATCGGTCAGGGACAGGTGTTCTAGGTACACGCGATCTTCAAATTCTCGGGAGCCCCAAATCCCGGGACCCTGCGGATCCCGGGCTCGGTGTTACTTGGCTGGCCGGGTGGCATGGCCGCCGAACTGCTGGCGCAGCGCGGACACCATCTTCATGGCAGGTGAATTGTCTTCGCGAGATGAGAAGCGGGCGAACAGCGCGGCCGTGATGGCGGGCGCCGGAACCGCATTCGCGATGGCTTCTTCCACAGTCCAGCGTCCTTCACCGGAGTCCTCGACGTAGTCGTCGATGGAGGCCAGGCCCGGATCCTCGTCCAGGGCTTTCACCATGAGGTCCAGCAGCCAGGAGCGGACAACCGTGCCCTTCTGCCAGGCGCGGAAGGTGCCGGGCAGATCGGTGATGATGTCCTTGGCCGCGAGGAGTTCGTAGCCCTCGGCATAAGCCTGCATCAGGCCGTACTCGATGCCGTTGTGCACCATCTTGGCGTAGTGGCCTGCGCCGACGCCGCCGACGTGGACGAAGCTGTCGGCCCGCTCACCTTCCGGGCGAAGGGCGTCAAAGACAGGCAGCGCACGTTCAATGTCCTCGGCATCGCCGCCGGCCATCAGGCCGTAGCCGTTTTGGAGCCCCCAGACGCCGCCGGAGACGCCGCAGTCGGCGAAGCGGATTCCCTTTTCAGCCAGCACGGCACCGTGCTTCTGGTCCTCGGTGAAGCGCGAGTTGCCGCCGTCGATCACTAAATCGCCGGGCTGCAGCTTCTCGCTGAGTTCGGTGATGACCGCGTCGGTGATAGCCCCGGAAGGGACCATGACCCAGACCAGGCGCGGAACCGGCACGGCCGCTATGAGCTCGTCGACGGAGGAAACATCGGTCACGTCGGGGTTGCGGTCGAAACCCGTGACCTCAACGCCGCCTTTGCGCAGACGTTCGCGCATGTTGAAACCCATTTTGCCAAGGCCGATCAGTCCGATGTGCACGGTGTGAGCTCTTTTCTGCGCTGGTGTGGTGGTGGGGCTGCGGCGGTGCACCCAACTGGGTCGCATTAGGTGTCGTTTTGGGCGCCCATAACGACATCTGCTGCTACCTAGTTGGGCAGGCGGACCGGCATCACGAGGTAGCGGTAGTCGTCCTGGTCGTCGCCGTCGGCGTCAACCTGGGCGGTGATCATGGCCGGCTTTGGTGCGGTGGTGAAGGAGAAGCGGACGTACTTCGTTTCGATGACGCTCAGGCCCTCAACGAGGTAGTGCGGGTTGAACGCCACGGTGATGTCTTCGCCGGACAGCTGCGCTTCGAGTTCCTCAGAGGCCTGCGCATCCTCGCCGGTGCCGGCATCAAGGTGGAGCTGGCCCTGGGTGAAGGCGAGGCGGACGGGTGTGTTGCGCTCGGCAACCAATGACACACGTCGGACTGCCTCCACGAGTTCCTGGGTCTGCACGGTGGCATGAATCGGCGTGGTGTCCGGGAACAGGGAACGGATCTTGGGGTAGTCGCCGTCGACCAGAAGCGAGGTGGTGGTGCGGCCGCCGCTTTCAAACCCGATGAGGCGGCTGTCGTCGTCGGCAATGGCGAGGTTGATGTCCCCGCTGCTTCCGAGTGTCTTCGCAACCTCGTTGAGGGTCTTGGCCTTGACCAGGGCACTGGTGGACATGCCGGGGGTGACAGGCTTCCAGGGAACTTCCCGCATGGCGAGCCGGTAACGGTCTGTGGCCAGGAGGGTGATGAGGTCGTCCTCGATCTCCATGCGCACGCCGGTGAGGATGGGCAGGGTGTCGTCCTTGCTGGCGGCGATGATCACCTGGGAAACAGCCTGGGCGAAGGAGTCGCCGGCAACCGTGCCGCTGATGGTGGGCAGGGCAGGCAGCGGCGGGTATTCGGCCTCCGGCATGGTTGCCAGGTGGAAGCTGCTTCGGCGGCAGGTGAGTGTCACCTTGTTGCCGTCGGTCGCCACCTCAACGGGGGCGGACGGGAGGCTGCGGCAGATATCGGCGAGGAGCCGGCCTGAGACCAGGATGGTGCCTTCCTCCGCGATGTCGGCGGGGATTTCAAGCCTGGCCGACGTCTCGTAGTCAAAGCTCGACAGGCTCACTGTTCCGGCCTCGGCCTTGAGGAGCAGGCCGGACAGGACCGGTACCGGCGGCCGCGGAGACAACGATCGGGCTGTCCACGTTACGGCTTCTGCCAGGACGTCCCGTTCGACTCTGAACTTCACGGAAGGGTGCCGCCTTTCATTGCTGCTGCCATTTTCTGAACGGGAACTCCTGCGGGGAGTCCACAAAACCACTGCTCCCGGGACACCTGAACCTGCATGGTCCGCACTTGCTGAACCACTGGCAGACCCGAGGATGGGAGCGCTGCTGACAGCTTAGCCGGAACATTGGGGATTTCCCCATCCCCGTCAGGGACGGCGGCCCTTCGGGGCCGGGGTCCCGGAGTCGTGTGGGGCGGGGAACGAGATTGTTGTTTGAGGGAATTTCAATTTTTTGGGATTAGTAGTGTTAATAACTGCTGTGGAAACTGTGGATAACCCCGTCCCGCGGCTGGAATCCGCGGTTAAGCCCTGTTCATGGACTGTGGGCGGAGCAGGTTTTAAACAGCCTGTGGATGGGGATAACATTTTTGGCCGATTCGGCGATCCACAGACACCTTAAGGGTTTTAAGCCCATTAACCGCGGTTGTCCCCTTAACTGTCCACAGGGTTATCCACACGTGCCTGTTAATAAGGTTAAGAACCGCGGGTCAGGAGTCGCGCTGCTGCTGCTTGATCCGGTTGGTCAGCTCGGTGACCTGGTTGTAGATCACACGGCGCTCAGCCATGAGCTCGCGGATCTTGCGGTCAGCGTGAATGACCGTGGTGTGGTCGCGGCCGCCGAGCTCCTGCCCGATCTTGGGTAGCGACATGTCCGTCAGCTCGCGGCACAGGTACATGGCGATCTGCCGGGCCGTGACCAGTGTCCGGGTCCGGGACTTGCTGCAGAGCTCTTCCATGCTGAGCTTGAAGTACTCGGCCGTCTGCGTGAGGATCTGGCTCGAGGTGATCTCCTGCGCGCCGTCGTCGGTGATGAGGTCCTTCAGGACCATCTCGGCCAGGGCAACATCCACCGGCTGGCGGTTGAGGCTCGCGAAGGCCGTGACCCGGATGAGGGCGCCCTCGAGTTCGCGGATGTTGCTGGAGATCTTGGAAGCGATGTATTCCAGGGCGTCGTCCGGAGCGGAGAGGCCTTCGCTGAGGGCCTTCTTCCGGAGGATGGCGATGCGGGTTTCGAGTTCCGGCGGCTGGATATCGGTCAGCAGGCCCCATTCGAAGCGTGACTTCATGCGGTCTTCGAAACCGGCCAGCAGCTTGGGCGGCTGGTCGGACGTGATCACAACCTGCTTGTTGTTGTTGTGCAGGGAGTTGAACGTGTGGAAGAACTCCTCCAGGGTCCGGTCCTTGCCGGCGAGGAACTGGATGTCATCGATCAGCAGCACATCCACGTTGCGGTACGTGGTCTTGAAGCTGGCGCCCTCGTCGTCGCGGATCGAGTTGATGAAGTCGTTGGTGAATTCCTCGGAGTTCACGTACCGGACACGGATGCCGCTGTAGAGGCGCCGGGCGTAGTGGCCGATCGCGTGCAGCAGGTGGGTCTTCCCCAGTCCGGAGTCGCCGTAGATGAACAGCGGGTTGTAGGCCTTCGCAGGCGCTTCGGCCACCGCCACGGCAGCGGCATGGGCGAACCGGTTCGATGAGCCGATCACGAACGTGTCAAAGACGTACTTGGGATTCAGCCGGCCGAACTCGTGGGAGGTGCTCGGCAGCATGGGCTGCGGCTTCAGTTCCACCGACGGATCGGCAGCGAGGGAAAGCTCGACGGCGGGTTCCGGCTCTTCGTGGACGGGCACCAGATCGGTGTCAACATCGATGGCGCAGCGGATGTCGTCTGAGAAAACATTGCGGAGCGCGTCATCGAGCGCGTCCTTGACCTGGGTCTGGAGCACTTCCCGGGTGAGTTCGTTGGGCACGGCCACGAGAAGGGTGGAACCGATCAGGCCCTGTGCCTGGGCGAGGATGACAAAGCCGCGCTGTCTTGGGGAAACGCGGTCGTCCTGCTCAAGAAGGTTCACCACGCGCCGCCAGGAACTTCCGACAGTATTGGCGTGGTTGGCTTCGTCTACTGTCATCAATCGGGTTCCTCAAAGCTTGCTTACCTGCATTACGTGCAGCCGCAAGCCTGGATTCAGGGTACTGTCCCGGCTTCATCCACAGGGTTATGCACAGTCCGTGGATAATCGGCTACTGGGCCACTCTAGGGGATGAAAAGGCCAGAAGATAGCTGGGAAGTAGCTTGTGGATAATTACACCGTTGTGGTTCGAAAAAGCGGCTTGTGACCCACTTCATCCACAGGCTGGGGACGTCGGTTAGCCACAGTTGGGGAAATGCGGCGGGCCACCTGCCGGTTTGACTCGGGGTCGCGTTTTGGCCTAACGTTGTGGAGTCCTTTGTGCCTGCTTTCTGACCCCATTTGGACCTTCCAGACGCCCCAGCGTTCCGGGAATCGGGGGAGGCAGACACATACAAAACTTAGCGTCGGCCAGTTCTTCCCCTTTTTGATCGGGTGGGCGCACCTTTGATCCACTGGAGTAACTAACGTGAGCAAGCGGACTTTTCAGCCGAATAACCGCCGTCGGGCCAAGAAGCACGGCTTCCGCCTTCGTATGCGCACCCGTGCCGGCCGCGCCATCCTGGCTGCCCGCCGCGGCAAGGGCCGCGTCGAACTGTCGGCCTAAATACTGACTCGTCGGTTATCTTCCCTTTGCGAGTTTAACGGTGCTGGCCACCAGGAACCGTCTGAGGACTTCAACCGATTTTTCAACAACTGTACGTTCCGGCGTCCGCAATGGACGCCGGAACGTAGTGTTATATACGGCAACTATCGGGGCCGATGAACCCAGCAGGATCGGGTTCATCGTTTCCAAGGGTGTCGGGAACGCTGTTGCCAGGAACCTCGTTAAGAGGAGACTTAGGGAAGCCGGTGCTGTCTCGCTGCGCGAGTACGGTACCGGGTTCGCTATTGTGGTGCGTGCCCTGCCCGCATCGGCAACCGCCAGCTGGCAGGAACTGCTGGCGGATTACAACGCTGCCTTGGAAGTAACCATGAAGCGGCTGGGTGGCCGCCATCCAAAGTCGGCTGCATTGCGATCGAACGGAACAACACAGGAAGGGACACAGCGTGCTTGACCTGACTGCCGCCGTCGTCCCTTCCCTCAAGTCCGCAGCAGCGGCTGCCGGCAGATTCGTCTGGAACCTGCCGCGCAATATCCTCATTCTTCTGCTGATGGCCTACCGCAAGGTGATTTCACCCTTGTACGGCCAGGTCTGCCGCTTCTTTCCTTCGTGCTCGGCGTACGCGCTGGAGGCAATCACGGTTCACGGAGCCGTCAAGGGAAGCTGGCTCGCGGCCAGGCGCCTGGTGCGCTGCCATCCCTGGAACGCCGGCGGCGTGGACCACGTCCCCGCAGGCCACCGCGAATGGCCAGACAACCAGACCCCCACAATTGTTGTGCTGAACAACCCGGATAAATACCTGGCTGCTCGGACTGATGGAGAAGGCCGCGTTGCGGCCTAACGAATAGGGATATCGTATGGACTTCTTTGAAACAATTATGTTTCCGTTCAAGTGGCTGGTGTCAGTCATCATGGTGGGCTTCCATGAGGGCCTGAGCACCATTGGCCTGCCGGCCGCCAACGGCTGGACGTGGACGCTGTCCATCATCGGGCTGGTGCTGGTGATCCGTGCCGCCCTGATCCCTGTGTTCGTCAAGCAGATCAAGGCCCAGCGCGGAATGCAGCTCCTGCAGCCGGACCTCAAGAAGCTGCAGGACAAGTACAAGGGCAAGACCGACCAGCTGTCCCGCCAGGCCATGGCACAGGAACAGATGGCCATGTACAAGAAGCATGGGACCAACCCGTTCTCGGCCTGCCTGCCCATGCTGATCCAGATGCCGTTCTTCTTCGCCCTGTTCCAGGTGCTCTCCGGCATCACGGCCGCCCGGACTAAGGGTGCCGGCATCGGCGCTATGAGCCACGAGCAGGTGGTGCAGTTCGACGATTCCAGCATCTTTGGAGCTACGCTTTCGGCTTCCCTGCTGCACGGCGGCGCCGGTAACCAGACCGCGGTCTGGATCCTCTCCATCGTGATGATCCTGGCCATGACGGCTTCGCAGTTCATCACGCAGAAGCAGATCATGGCCAAGAACATGTCCGAAGAGGCCATGGCGAGCCCCTTCATGCGCCAGCAGAAGATGATGCTCTACATCCTGCCCATCGTCTTCGGTGTTGGCGGCATCAACTTCCCCATCGGTGTCCTCATCTACTGGACCACCACCAACCTGTGGACCATGGGTCAGCAGTTCTTCGTCATCCGCCGCATGCCGACGCCGGGATCCCCCGCCGCAAAGGCCCTCGCCGAGCGCCGTGCCGCCAAGGGCCTGCCGTCCCTGCCCATCTTGGGTGGCAAGAAAGTCGACGCCGAGGCTGAGGCCGCTGCCGCCGCTGCGGTTGCGCAGGCCCGCAGCCAGCGCATTCAGCCACAACGTAAGAACAGGAAGAAGAAGTAATGTCTGTTGAGAGCTCTGAGCACGCACTTTCCGCTGATGTCAGCGAAGACCAGGACGACGCCACCGAGGCAGTGAACGGCGGTAAGGGTACGTCTGCGAGCCGCCTGGAAGAAGAAGGCGACGTCGCAGCTGACTACCTCGAGGAACTGCTCGATATTGCCGACATTGACGGCGACATCGACATCGAGGTCCGCAACGGACGCACCTACATCTCGATCGTCACCGATGAAGAGTCTGCCGGCTTGGAGAGCCTTGTGGGCCGGGACGGCGAAGTACTGGAAGCACTCCAGGAGCTGACCCGTCTCTCGGTCCTTTCCGCAACGGATAACCGGTCACGCTTGGTGCTCGACATTAACGGGTACCGCAAGGAGCGCGCGGGCCACCTGCAGAAGATCGCCGAGGATGCCGTGGCGTCCGTCAAGAAAACCGGTGAGGCAGTCGCCCTTGAGCCGATGAGCGCCTACGAGCGCAAGATCGTGCACGACGCCGTTGCCGATCTCGGGCTTGTAAGCGAGTCCGAGGGCGAAGGCGCCGGCCGGCACATCGTCGTCTCCGCCGACTGAACCGCCGGCTGATCTACTGATGGTGGAAATAACGGCGGCCGAACGCCAGGCAGCGGAGAAGATCTTCGGCGACCGCCTTGGCTTGGCCGAGCGGTATGTGGAGCATCTCGCCACGTCGGGAACCGAACGTGGACTCATCGGTCCGCGGGAAGTTCCCCGGCTGTGGGGACGCCACGTCCTGAACTGCGCGGTTATTGAAAGCGAAATTGCGCATGGAAGCCACGTGGTCGACGTCGGCAGCGGAGCGGGCCTGCCGGGCCTGTGCCTGGCCATCGCCCGCCCGGATCTTGAGCTGACCCTTATTGAACCGCTGGAACGGCGGGTCATCTGGCTGCAGGAGGTCGTGGACGATCTCGGACTGAGCAATGTTACGGTTATGCGCACCCGGGCTGAACTGGCTGTAGGGATGGTGAAGGCGGACGTTGTCACGGCTCGGGCCGTGTCGGCGCTGAAGAATTTGGCTGGCCTGACCATTCCGCTGTTGGATGGCGATGGTGAAGTTGTAGCCATCAAGGGCCGAAGCGCCGCCGAGGAAATTGAAAAGGCCGCCAAGGTGATCCGCAAGCTGGGCGGGGTGCAGACTTCCGTGGTAACAGTGGGGCAGGATCTGCTGGAGGAACCCACCACCGTGGTGCGGATTGTAGTGAAGAAGACCCAAAAGATCGCCTAGCCCAGGCCCGGTGCCACGGGTCTTGAGGGCGTAGCGGTTAGGCTAGAGAACGGCAGTAAGAGCCGAACGAGAGTGAGTGTGTCCCAGTGACCAGTAGCGAAACCTCCACGCAGCGGATCCCCCCGTTCGTGTCCTTGGGGTCGGCACGCGCCTTTGGTGTACCCTCGGTCGCTACGGCATCGAATCACCTGAATTCGGTTGCGGGCATCATGAACGGTGCGAAGGTTTCACGTGAAACACCGGCCATCGGGAACGTTTTGGATGCCTTGGATGACGATAGCCCCATTGCCCGCGAACTAGCGCACGAGAACAGGCGCCGGGAGAGGCTCTTGGACCGCAACCTTCCTAAACCCGAGAAGACCCGAGTCTTTACCGTTTCAAACCAAAAAGGTGGCGTGGGTAAGACCACCACCACCGTCAACATCGCGGCCGCGCTGGCGGCGGCCGGGCTGAATGTCCTGGTTATCGACATTGACCCGCAGGGAAACGCCTCCACCGCATTGGGCATCGAACATCATGCCGACGTCGACAGCATCTACGACGTTTTGATCAATGACATGGCGCTGGAGGACGTTGTGGCTCCATGCCCCGACATCAACAACCTCATTTGTGCGCCTGCCACCATTCACCTGGCCGGCGCCGAAATCGAACTGGTGTCGCTCGTGGCCAGGGAGCAGCGGCTCCGCCGCGCCATCGACGTTTACGCCAAGTCACGCCAGAAAAAGGGCGAAGAACGGCTGGACTACATATTCATCGACTGCCCGCCGAGTCTTGGCCTGCTGACGGTGAATGCATTCTGCGCTGCAGGCGAGGTCTTGATCCCTATTCAGTGTGAGTACTATGCGCTGGAGGGCCTTAGCCAGCTGCTGAAGAACATCGAGATGATCCAGAAGCATTTGAATGCTGATCTGGAGGTTTCCACCATTCTGCTGACTATGTACGACGGCCGGACGAACCTGGCGGCGCAGGTTGCCGCCGAGGTGCGCCAGCACTTCCCGGACCAGGTGCTGGGTGCTGTTGTTCCACGCTCCGTGCGCATCTCCGAGGCACCGAGCTATCAGCAGACGGTCATGACGTACGATCCATCCTCCAGCGGCGCCCTTTCCTATCTGGAAGCCGCAGCGGAAATCGCTGAGCGCTAGAATTTTCCAAACACTGCAACAGCCGGAGCCAGGCATAGCCGGGCTCTTCCAATGGAGGGATTCATCAATGAGCGATAAGCGACGCGGGCTCGGTCGCGGTCTTGGCGCACTCATTCCAAGTTCTGCCTCCACAAACGCTTCGGGTAGCGGAGCAGCGCCGTCACGCCCTGTGGACCTTTTCTTTCCGGAAGCGCGCAAGTCTGCGACCGCTGAAACTGCTCCCGCTGTTGAACCCTCTTCGACGACGCCCAGCCGGTCCTCCGGATCCAAGGGTTCTGTTGCTACCGATCCCGGTACCAAGGAGGCGCCGGTCACGGCCGCTCCGGTGAAAACCGCGGCTGGCGCGCCAGCCGCCGGTAGGGCCGGCGATGAGGTGCCCGCCGATGCTGCTGCCGGAACGGACGATGCTTCAGCTGCGGATTACCGGGCAGCGGGCAACGACGTCGAGCTTGTTGAGGTTCCGGGCGTTCGGTTTGCCGAAATCCCCGTGGCTGATATTCATCCCAACCGGAAACAGCCCCGCACCGTCTTCGATGAGGACGATATGGCCGAGCTGGTTCACTCAGTTCGGGAAATAGGCGTTCTCCAGCCAATTGTGGTGCGTACCTCAACCGAAGAGGGTGGTGAACCCTATGAGTTGGTCATGGGTGAACGCCGCTGGCGGGCGGTTCAGGCCGCAGGACTGGACACAATCCCCGCAATCGTCCGTGACACCACCGACGACGACCTGCTTCGCGACGCACTGCTGGAGAACCTGCACCGCAGCCAGCTGAATCCGCTGGAAGAGGCTGCCGCCTACCAGCAGCTCCTCGAAGACTTCGGCACAACTCACGAGCAGCTCGCTGACCGCATCGGCCGCTCGCGCCCCCAGGTGTCGAACACTCTCCGGCTGCTCAAGCTGCCCCCGCTGGTGCAGCGCCGTGTGGCTGCAAACGTCCTCTCCGCGGGACACGCTCGGGCACTGCTGGCCTTGCCGGACGCAGCCGCCATGGAACGCCTTGCGCAAAAGATTGTGGCCGAGGGTATGTCTGTACGTGCCACGGAGGAAGCGGTTACTCTTCACCGCGAGCCTGCCGCACCGGCGAAGAACAACATCCCCCGTCCCGGTGCGCGCCATGAACGCCTGGATTATCTGGCCTCCTCACTTTCGGATCGCCTCGATACAAACGTGAAGATCTCGTTGGGCGCACGAAAAGGACGCGTCAGCATCGAGTTCGCCAGCGTGGAAGATCTGAACCGAATCATGGACGTGTTGGCTCCCGGGGCCGAAAACTAGGAACTTCAGCATTTTCGAGGGCCCGTTTCACGTGAAACGGGCCCTTCTTCTTTGGTCTGAGTGTTTGGTCTGAGTACTCGAACTGCCCTCCGCACCACGGAATCGCTGCTCATTATGGTTGTTGAATGGCTGGATCGACGTTGCAGCAGTCCTGACCGGATCCCAGTGGGCTAGCTGGTACGGCGTGCTGGCCTCTAACAGCGGACATGTGCGTGGACGTAGGCACGGACGCCGAGTCGACGTGGAGCTGGACCTGGACCTGGACGCGGGCACGGACGCAGGCAATGGACCGTGCAGCCCATCTACACCGCTTGCAGCCATACCGTCCGCCGGAGGCACTGGACACTTTTGATGAATTCCACTGCAAGATGCGGGAATTGCTTCCCCATGACGCCTTTTCCCAGGGATTGAATGGCCGTGTTGAGCGTTGCGGCGTCGCTCAAGGCTACTGCTGGCAGAGCGCCGAACGCGTCCGTTCGGGGCGTACAAGTACGTGGATGCGCGGTATTTGCCATTGTGCCCCGCTGCGGCCGCCCGGCGCCCTCTAGATCGCGATCTAAGCGCTCTGTGGCCTGTGACCTAGCGCCGTATGAACCTGCCCCAACCGTCCTGTCGACCTGTCCTCAACCGCCGAGTGGCCTACGGAAACGCCGGGGCTGGCCTTTCTTTCTACTCCACTCAGACCTTCCACGGTTCCCAGAGGGCTTTGGGAGGGCTGATCGGGGCAAATTCGGTGATTATCTGCGCTCGAAGCCGCTCTCAGTCTGCGGCGGGAGGATGCCGCAATGGCATGCCCACTGCGCATCGCTCTTCCATAAACGAGTTCCGGGGTCTAGCGGGCTCTCATGGCGGCTGAGAGCGTCTGCCACGCCCGTGCATACTCTTCTGAGCCCGTGGGTCCGGTCATGCAGGTGATCCCGGCTGGACGGGCACCGGACGTAAGTGGATGCGGTCGTAAACTCTCGGCGGGGTCGTTAGCGACGGAACAGTCCAACATTGTTGCCTGGCAGTCGGTGAACCCACATGGCTCCCCCGTTTGGTTTCACGTGAAACCACTCGACTCTGAGCGGCGACCTCCATTCCTGGCACGAGCGCACGTGGGCATGTGAGCTGTCGGTTGGGACTGCATTCCTGGGTTGGCACCAGCCTTCCGTTCAAAGACCGATTGCGCCGGCGGCTGCCCGAACAAGTGGAACTTGATAGCTCGGGAGGGAAATACATCTTTGTGCCGGCCGCGTCACGTGAAATCTCCATCCTGATTCGAGGGTGAAGGGTTGCGGTGGATTTGCGCTCCACGCCACGAACGATGGTCAAGAAATGACTGGGAATTTCAGTTCACGGGCCGTGTGCTTCGTGCAGTCGCGCTGCTGCTACGGCCGGTCCCGGGATGCAGCAAGAGTGCCCCTTACGGTCCCCTCTTGGGACCTGCGATTTTCTAGGCATCGGACTTCTTGGACCTAGGACGTTGTCGTGCCTCATTTACGCCTTCGAACGCTTTGGCTGCTCGGCTATGCCGATCCCTGGAGTCGCCGGCAGGCGATGCTGCGACTCCGGGGTTGCTGGCCGAGCAGTCCGTGGGCCGGCCGTTGGAGGAGGTTAGTTCGTGAAGCTCTCCACCGGACGTGCGTCGATGAGAAGGCCGTGAGTTTCATGGATGAACGTGACAATTCCTGACCTGTCGGCAGTAGCCCCGGGGACGCTGGATGATCCCGAAGATGCATCTCGTGGAAGTCCTTGTCGTCGGACAGCTTCAAAGTTGCCCCACGATCCAAGGGGGAAGTTCGGCAGTCGCGAGGCCAGCGCGTCAGTCTGCACACCGAACGCTGAACGGTCCCCCGGGCACCTGAGCGGTTCACCCTGGCACCCGAGCTGTCATCCTCAAGGTGCTTGTATCCCGAACTCAAAGAGCTCAGCCCCCTGTCTTCAGGCCCTACATCGACTCCTCGGGCCTAGGAACCGGCGCGACCAGTCCGGTGTATCAGTCCCTTGCTGTACGCGTGGCGCGGTGTCCACTCACCACCGCTTACGAATCTTCATCGGGCTTCCCGGCAGGCGTGCTCCAGTGTGACTCTGCGATATGCGACCCTGCCCCCAGCGTTTCACGTGAAACATCTAGGCACGCCTGATCGAGGATGTCATTCGTGGCCCGTTGTATCCGTCTGTCCGGCAGCGTCGCACAGTAGTCGCTACCGCTCGTAGGCCTTCAACTATACGAGCCGGTCTCTTTCATCGCGGCCTGTCACCATGGCGGACTCTGTCCCAGGTGTTTCACGTGAAACATCTACGCACGCCTGACTGAGGATGTCACGTGTGGCCTGTTGTATTCGTCTGCCCGGCAGCGTCGCACAGTACGCACGCACTACGCTCCTAGGACTTCATCTATCCGAGCGGGACTCATTCTTCGTGGCCTGTCACCATGGCGGACTCTGTCCCCGGTGTTTCACGTGAAACGCCTAAGCCAGGCGGACCGACAACGTCCTGGTGGAAGGGGCCAGCCCTGTACATGGTCCGATCGCGGCGCCTAGCGTTCCCCGTCATTTCGTTGAGGCCGTGGACGCTCCCCTAACTGAGCGACATCGCGTTTGGTGGCAACTAGAACCCCTGACGATCTGAGCGATACGCGGATGCGCCGTGCTCAGACCATCATGTGTCCGGGGACAGACTTCATCAGATGCACGCGGAGGCGGTGCGCCTCCGGTGATCAGCGTCTGACAGTCCGTCCAGAACTTCTCGTTCGTCACCCATGTGTGACGATGCTTGTCGACCAGGACGAGTCGGATCCAGTCAGCTCACGCACTTCCCATTTGCAGAGGACAGTCCAGGGGTGGACCTAGGCAGGCGTCGTCCTGCGCGGCAACGGGTCATGAAGCGACGCTCAGGCCAGTGGATATTGCGGTGGATATCACAGTGGATAACGCTGTGGATAACTCTGTTGGTAACTAATCTCACACGGGCCCAGGGGCGGTGGATTTACCAGCCAGGCGGGCGCCCCGCGGAATGTGGGTGAAGCAAGTCCTCCTCAGGCGCGACATCCTGTTTCACGTGAAACAAACAGACCGCGGGCTGTTCGATGTGGACAGCGGGGAAAATCTCGATAATGTCGGTCCAAGATTAAGCTGAATCAGTTTATTTTCGGCACATGGTCTGCTGCTTGCGACCCGAGCTCCCAAACGGCCGCCCCGTCGTTGCAGGATCAGGAGTCTCGGCATCCCACCACAACGCGGGTCCGGTTTCCAGTGTCGCGCTAGAGGTGTCGAAATGCGCACAGCGGGTGCCTGTGGAAAACCCTGTGGATTCAGCTGTGGATAAGACTGTGAATAATGTCATGCTCCGGCTGTGGGAAGTTCACGACAGGAGTGGCTCGGCGGGAGGGTTCGCGTCGATCAGTGCCGGGCTGATCTTGTTAGTCGACATTTCCCGCCCGAACGTCGGGCTATCGAAATGCCGCGAGACGGATGCAATCCATAGCGATGCCGAACAAGAGAGGAGAGGTGAACGTCCGGTGCGGTAGACGCCGAGGTCGTCGAGACGAACGTGGGGGCCAGATGCATGCACCATGTGGAGTTGCCGGCGGTGATCAAAGGTCGGGCCGTATTGACGGCGGAAGGCCACAAGTGGACCTGGTTGCTATGCCGCAGTCACGAACCTGGTCGCTATGCTGCAGTCACGAACGCAGGCTGGCCGCAATAGGCAGCTTGCCGGACCGCTATAGCATGCGGGCAGCCGCTCGTTTGCTTGAGGAAGCATCGTGGATGTCGTGGGCCCTGTCGTGTCCATGGGGTCCTACTTCGGAGTCGGAGCGCCGGTCCCAATGAGGGCGCCTGAGCAACTGACACCTGAGCAACTGACCTATCGCCGACGCCGACGCGGATGCCGATGGGCCGCGTGTCCATGAGGAACGCCGTCCATGTGGAACCCATGGAGCAATGGCTGCGGTGCCCGGTGGGCGGTGTGAAGAAGATGTCGCGGGCTGGTGGCTAAACGCGGTGGGTGGCAAGGAGGCAAGGTGGCAGTGTGGCTTGCGTGGGCGGAGGATGTCGCCGCTGGTGGGAAACTTGCCTCGTGTGGGGTCTTCAATCCCGCAGCATCTCGGCAGTGTCGTACTCAGAAAGTTCAGCGGGCTCACGAGATTCAACGTGGTCGGCTGGGACCGTAGAGCGCAGGGCGTCCACTTTGGACTTTGACATGACCGCGCGGGGTCTGGCGCTGACGCCTCTTGGGTCTCGGCCCGGCTCAGGGCCAGCTGAAACGGTGGGCAGACCTTCCTGTGCTCCCCTTCCCGTGCTCTTGGTGGCTGGGCCCGCGGCACGACGGGTCCTGGCGTGGAGATAACTGTCTGTCGAAATAGCTTCAACTGTTGTTGGGGGCGGCGGTGAGGCGCGCTGACGCCCGGCGCACGGCTGGTCGGAATGTGGCGATGATGCCATTCGAACAGCCGGCTAGTGTTCTGGTTACGGCGGACAGTCACTGATGCAGGGCCCATGGCTGCAGCGGATCGTGTGCTGTATCGGAGACCTCGAGTACTGCCGGCCAGGGTACACAATCGGCTGGTCAAGACTTGATGCCCCTTGCTCCAGGTGACCGTGGTTCAAAGCCGAAGACGCTAGGACGGAGCCGGCTTCCACCCATGAGACTGCGCCACCAATGAGACTGCGTTCGTATCGAATCACAGCGCGGCTGCCACGCGATCGCCCGTCATGGAGAGACGACGACTTGTCCCCGGCGGTCGAGGTTCCCGTTCCCGGCTCATGTCGGTGTCGGGCTGTATCCTTGTTCGTTGGTGGTTCAACGTAGGGAAGCATGTGAGTGTAGAGCCACGATCAATGTGGCCATGGTTCAGACTCCGCGTGGCCCTTTGGGGTTCCCTCTGATGGTGCGTACCCGGCGCGAAGGTGATGTGGCCAGGCATGGACCGCATTGGCCTTTGTCCGCGAGGGCAGTTCGGACGGCCTCCGGATTCGCTGGTGCGGTCCACAAGATTAGCTGCACTATGGCCGTTGCACGTGAAACAGTGGGCGGCTGGTAGGGCGAAGATCGTTTCACGTGAAACACAGGGTGGACAGGGGAAGAAGGCTGTTTCACGTGAAACAGAGGGCGGACTCGAGGCGGGGTATGGCGGTTCCTGTTGCCCGGCGCTGAAGGCTGACGCTCCGGAGTTCTGTGCACCCTTGTCCGATGCTCCGATGCTTCGGTGCTTCGGTGCTTCGGTGCTTCGGTGCTTCGGTGCTTCGGTGCTCGGGTGCTCGGGTGCTCGGGTGCTCGGGTGCTCGGGTGCTCGGGTGCTCGGGTGCTCAATATTATTCAGTTCCCGAGACCCGGGAGCTTTATGCCGTCAGCGAGGGACTGAACAAGGGCAGTATGGGTCGACAGACCGCTTGCACGGGGAGTATTGCCGGCACAGTCGACTAGTCACGTTTCCGCTCGTTGCGCTGACTCCAAAATGTGGTCATCCTCCCGTCTCTCTGCGGGGATAAAGCAAGGTCAATGCACGTGAAAATCAGTGACCCGGAGGAACAGCGAAAGGTCTGCGCTGCCGCTCACGCACAATGAGCCCACGCACAATGAGTCGTGTTTCACGTGAAACGGCGTGGACCCTACACGGCGCGGACATTCTGGACCGACGGGACGTGAGGGCCACCCCGAGCCCGTCGTGAGCGTCACCCCGAGCCCGTCGTGAGCGTCACCCCGAGCCCGTCGACACTCCCCTCTCCGGAAGACAGTGGTTAGGAAGATGCGACACCGTGGTTGAGTTTCCCTCGGCACAGCACAACACAGCACAGCTCGGCACGGCTTAGTGAAACCCCTGGGCCGATTCGGATGAGCCCAGTTTCCACGCCCTTTGATGTTTGCCCCACAGATCTGGGATGTCTTGTTCGGGAGCAGCATCGGCTTCGCGGGCGTGATCGGCGGGCGCAGGACGCGGGACGCCGCGGGGCCTGGGTTGGCGCAGGCCCTGATTGTGCGTGAACTGTGCGAAACGCGGTCGAATATTGACCGGTCAGGACTAGTCACGGACGTCCACGTCCAAACACGAGCGGAGAGAAGAGCTCCTCTTTGTAGCTCCCTGATTCTCCGGCCTTTGGAGTCAATGCCCGTTTCGGTCCTATAGAGCAACTTCAACCCCGTTCGTTCTCTACATGCCAGAGATAGTTTGTCCACCGTGTCCTGCTTTCGTTGTTTGGCTGGAATCTGCGAAATCTGGGAGAGGGAGTACGTCCACGGCGCGCCCCTGTGGTTGATGGCTTGGCGGCTTCGGGCGCGACCCTAACTCGGTCGGCAGAGGGAGGGTAGTGGAATCAGAAGGCATCGATTGACCGGACAAGCAGCCGCATGACGCGAGGACCGTGTAACGCGGGATCGCCGAATAGGGCCGCATCGCGCGCCCGAGTCCAACGCACACATATCGTCCCCGCGCTTGTCCGGGGTTGGTTGGTTTCTGCCTCTTGGTCGCTCCGTCACCTTGCCAGGATTAGCTGCTTGATCTGCCTACCGCACGATCTGCCGTCCAGCGCTAACCAGGGTGGATGCCGGTGCACGGGGCCTCGGAACTTCGCGACTAAGGGCGGATGGCAGGGCCGAAGGAATGCAGTGAAGCCGAGCATGGCCTGTGTTCGGTGGTACCGGATTCGGATTGTGGTGATGGATCGGATTGCCTGGAGTCTCATTCAGTGGAAAGACGTGCCGTTTCCCAAGAAAGTAGGCCGGCGCGGTCAGCATGTTTCACGTGAAACCCTTCACTGGATCAGGTCTGTTCCCTGTGCAAAGACTGCGGGAGGGTATGGGGAGGGTAGGAGCGTGGTAAGTCCAAGATGCACGTGTGATCGTAATGCTTCGAGTTGGCCAGCGCGGACGACGAGCTGGACCCGTCGGACCGGACGACGTGCAGGAATTGTCAGAAGATGCCGCGGGGATCCTTGTTTGCGTATGGCACGGCAAAGAGGAGAAGTGGCGCTGAAGGATGCGGCCAGTTTCACGTGGCGCCGGCGACCGACATGATGTCTTTCGATCATCTTCCTGGTTTTCCAAGGCCGGTCTCTCGCTGTCTGGTCCCCCACTCGGGGGAAGGCGTGGGATCGACATTTGATGTTTCACGTGAAACGAACCGCATGCACCCGAGTCAGGCCCGGGGCGGAGTCGACCATTTGCCGAATGCAGCCAGCGGCGGACATAACCCTCCGTTTTACCCTTGCCCCAGACCCACGAATGAGACCGCCACCATTCTGAAGTCCGTCTGACCAACACAAGCGTCTTCTGAAATAGATATCGATTGTGAAGGTCGAGAACGCAGAAGCGAATAGGCGCTCCGCCGTTAGTGCTCCAGTGCTGAGCGGCGCGGCGGCTTCCCAAAGAGTAAAACGCCCGCGAGCAGAGCTTCCACCCCAAGCCCCGTCCAAGCAAGCCTCTCACAAAGAGCCGTGGTCCGAATCTCAGTGCAAACGAAAGTGGCCACCACTCCCCTGGAGTGATGGCCACTGGTCTGTCTATGCGTCAGCTCTCTGTCTCCGCGTCAGCTGCGCAGCGCCGTTGGGGGACTGCCGCTCGCGAAGTACGGGACGACGCCTGACTTGGCTCACGGTTCGCGGTCTCACGGTGGGCCGGCGCTCTGACCTGCGGTGATGTGGGCTGGTTGGTGCTTTTTCACGCACTAATGGGATTTGTTCTAGTGTCACCGGTGTGGCATTCATCAGGAGGGTGCGGACGGCCTCGGGAGCGACGGCGGTGCAGATCGCTGAGTATGTGCGCGGAGGTCAGCGGATCGTGGAGCATGTCGGCTCGGCGCGTACGGAGGCCGAGCTCGGTGTGCTGCTGGAGCGCGCCCGTGGGTTGCTTGAGGATCCCGCTCAGGGTGTCCTTGACCTCGGCGTCGAGCCGACGCCCCAGGTCAAGGGCCTAGTTGTGCCTGCTGGCGGGCCGGGTTTGTTTGATGCGGCCGAGCCGGCCGGGCCAGCCAGTCGTGACGGTTCAGGACGCGTGGTGGGAACGGACTCACGGGTCCTGTTCGATGCGTTGGCCGGGGTGTTCACGGCATTGGGATTCGACGGGCTCGGCGACGAGGTGTTCCGGGACCTGGTGATCGCCCGGGTCGTGGAACCGACCTCGCTGCTTGATGCCGGCAGGGTCCTGCGGGACCTGGGCCGGGTCCCGGCCAGTTACGCGACCATGAAGCGCACCCTCGGCCGGGCCGCCGCGGGCAAGTACCGGGACCGGATCGCGACCTGGTGCTTCCAGCACGCCAGCACCGACGGGGACGTTTCCCTGGTGCTCTACGATGTCACCACGATCTGGCCTCGCACTTCCGTTGGCACGGCGACGCGTTCACTGACAGGCAGCTGATCGACACCATCACCCCCGGGACCGGCCACCGGAATGAGAACAACCGGGACCTGCGCGCCGAGCCCGTCTGGATCCGCTACGCACCCCGGCTCGTGGCGGGCCGTGTGGGCCTACTCCCGCAAGAGGGCAGTTCGCGATGCCAACACCCTCACGGCCCAAGAGAACCGGGCTCGCGAGGTCATCGAGGGACAGAAGACGGCCCGGATCCCACGGTTCGTGAAGACCTCCGGCGGGAAACGCAGCCTCGATGAGGCGTCACTGACACGTGCCCGGCAACTGGCTGGCCTCAAGGGCTACGTAACTAACATTCCGCCGGCGGTCATGGCCGCAGGGGAAGTCATCGGCTCATGCCACGAGCTGTGGCACGTCGAGCAGTCCTTCCGGATGAGCAAGTCGGACCTGCGGGCCAGGCCCATGTTCCACCGAACCCGTGACGCGATCGAGGCACACCTGACGATTGTGTTCAGCGCGCTTGCCATCTCCAGGACTGTCCAGAACAGGACAGGGCTCGCGGTGGCCAACGTCATCAAACAGCTCCGGCCCCTGCGCTCAGCGACCATCGCCATCAATGGCACCACACAGAGATTCGCCCCCGACATCAACACCGAGCAGCAAGCCATCCTCGAGGCAATCCACAGCCCAAAAATCACGCACTAACCAAATGAGCCAAGTCAGGTCAGTGCAAACGAAAGTGGCCACCACTCCCCTGGAGTGATGGCCACTGGTCTGTCTACGCGTCAGCTCTCTGTCTCCGCGTCAGCTGCGCAGCGCCGTTGGGCGACTGCCGCTCGCGAAGTACGGGACGACGCTACTAGGACAGGACGTCCGCGAATTCCTTTTCGAAGAACTGCTTCGGCTTGGCGCCGATGACTGTGCTCTTCACTTCGCCGCCCTGGAACAGGTACACGGCCGGAATCGAGGTGATGCCGTACTCTGCAGCGATGGCGGGGTTGTCGTCGACGTTGACCTTGACGACGTTCACCTTCTCGCCATACTCCACGGAGATCTCATCCAGGATGGGGCCAAGCTTCCGGCACGGTCCGCACCATTCGGCCCAGAAATCCACGATTACCGGCTTGTCGGCGGCCAGCACGTCCGTGCTGAAGCTTGCGTCTGTTACGTCTTTTGCGTTGCTCATAACCCTTGTCTCTCTCTTCGAACGGTGGTCAGCGCCGGTCAGGCGTGAAGGTCAGCGAGGTAGTGCTCGACGTCGATCGCAGCGACACAACCTGAGCCGGAAGCCGTGATGGCCTGGCGGTAGGTCGGGTCCACGACGTCGCCGGCGGCGAAGACACCCTTGACGCTGGTCCGGGAGCTGCGGCCCTCCACCGCGATGGTTCCGGCGGCGGTCATCTCGAGGGTGTCCTTGACCAGTTCGGTACGGGGATCGTTACCGATGGCGACGAAAACGCCGGTGACGCCAAGTTCAGATTCGGAGCCGTCGATCAGGTTCTTCAGCTTCAGGCCGGTGACCTTGTCTCCGCCCAGAACGTCCTCAACGGCCGTGTTCCAGACGAAGTTGATCTTCTCGTGAGCCTGGGCGCGGTCGCCCATGATCTTGGAGGCCTTCAACGCGTCGCGCCGGTGAACGACGGTAACGGACTTGGCGAACTTGGTGAGGAACAGCGCCTCCTCCATGGCGGAGTCGCCACCGCCGATGACGGCGATGTCCTGGTCCTTGAAAAAGAAACCGTCGCAGGTTGCACACCAGCTCACGCCGTGGCCCGACAGGCGCTTCTCGTTCGCGAGACCAAGCTCGCGATACGCCGAACCAGTGGACAGGATGATGGCGCGTGCGCGGAAGGTCTCCCCCGTGGCGATGGTGACGGTCTTGATGTCGCCGTCGAGCTCCAGGGCCGTGACGTCCTCAAACTGAATTTCAGTGCCGAAGCGGGCAGCTTGCTTTTCGAAGTTCTCCATCAGGTCCGGACCCATGATGCCGTCAGGGAAACCAGGATAGTTCTCGACGTCCGTGGTGTTCATCAGCTCGCCACCGGCTGTGACGGAACCGGCCAGAAGCAGTGGCTTCAGATTGGCGCGTGCCGTGTACACGGCGGCGGTGTAGCCTGCCGGACCCGAGCCGACGATGATGACATCACGTACTTCTGACGCGCTGTTTTCTGCGTTGCTCACTGAACGGTGAACCTCTTCCTTAGTCGATGCACCAGCCTTCCGGCCGGCCACATGGCACAACTGCTTGGCGGTGCCGAATATTCCAGACGTGGTGGAGGCCTGGTGAAGGCGCATTGAGCCCGCACGCACACACCATCACAAGACGTTCCCCAAGGTTACCGTCTTGGGGAGTGTCAAGGGCGCCCTATTACACCGAACCGCGGAGGCCGGGTGCCAGCCGCGCAAGGCTGCTGCGCGGCCAGAGCCGGGCGGTTGAGCCCGGGGATGCTGCGCGCCGGAACGGCGCGCCTACTGAACCTTGATCTCGGCAAGCCGCAGGCCGTACCCGTAACGGGTCTTAGGTGCGGCGAGCTTGGGCAGGGTCTTGATGGACACGATCACGTACTGCGCAGTGACGGGTTCAGCCAGCGGCATGGTGAGGTCCGGCGAGGTGAAGCTGTTGGAGCCCACCTGCTTCGCGCCGTCGAGGGACGGGCGGTCGTTGGTGAACACGCTGATGCTTCCGCCGGATGCACCCAGCTGGTTCAACGTAATGGAGGAGACCTTGGAGGGACTCTTCAACTTGACCACGAGGGGAACACCGTCCGGGGCCAGGCCGCCCCAGTCCTCCGTGGCGAACTCCATATCCGACCAGTAGCTCGCCGCGTTGCCGTCGAAGGTCTTCTTGAGGTCGGCGTCGTACGTCGAGGCAAAGTCGAAGCTGCCCTGGCGGGTGACGCCTTCAATGGCCGGCGGTCCTGCCGGAGCCGTGCTCTGGGTCGGCGACCCGGAGCCGGACTGAGGTGCGGACGACGGCGGCACTGTTGACCCTGCCGTTGCTTCCGGTTGCGGCGTGGTCTTGAAGAGGCTGCCCAGGTTGGTGACGGCAAAAATGAGTCCAACGATCAGCACCGCTGCCAGCAGGCCTCCGACGAGCCATCGCATGGAACGGGGTTCGCGCTGCGGTTCGTCGTCGTCATCGTCGTAGTCGTAGCCGCCTGCAGCGGGAACACTGCTGGTCCTGGCCACAGCGGGGAAGTTGCCCGCTCGCCTGTCGGTTTCCGCCGATTCGTCGTCGTCGGCGTACTGGTCTTCGGGGGCGTAGTCATAGTCGTCTTCGGACCACAGTGACACCTTGGGGGCGTCCTGGCCTGCTCCGGAGCCGGCGCTGTCTAGTGAGCCGGACGCCGCTTCAGCGGAGCGGTTGGTCTCGCGTTGCAGCAGTGCCTGTTCCACGTTCTCACGCTGAACGGGCTGGGGAGCAGTGGTCTCGGGGACACCGGACTGCTGCCGGCCCTGCCCTGCGGCGGCCGCGGCGGCTACGCCGGCAGCGACACCAGCCCCTGCGGCTCCGGCAGAAGGCGCGGCGGAAGGACGGGCCGGCGGTAGAGGCGGCACGACGGGGGCCTTGCGCACGGGCGCAGTGGGGGCCTGGGCGCCCGCGCCGTGCTCTGCGGTGCCCGCGGAGGCACGTCCGGCGGCGGGTGCAGCCGCGTGATACTGATCAGCCTGCCTGGGCTGGTTGTCCCCGTAGTTGATGTAGCCGGCGTCGACCTCTTCGTCGTCGTCGTACGTTTCCGGCTCATGCGAGCGGGCCTGGCCGAAGATCTCGCTGCCGAGGGTGTCCGTGAAAAACGGCTCGACGTAGGGCGGGCTGGAAGCGACCACCAGGTCCAGCAGGTCGGCGGCGGACGTGTGGTTGGTGATGAGATAGGTGGTGGCGTCGCTCACGCCAAGGTCCAGGATCTGCACACTCCCCGGACGCTCGCCGGTGGCCACTTCACGGGCGCTCTGGGCTACCTGATCCGCATTGTGCGGGCCGGCCACCAGAATGCTGACCGGGCGGTTCAGCACCTGGTCGACACCGTCCAGCACCAGATCCTGGTCATGCGAGGTCAGTACTGTGGCCGTGACCTTGTAGCGGCCGCCAAGTACTGATCCGACATCGATCGGGTGGGACACGTGTTCCTCCTAGGCTGTCCGGGAATTGCGCGGGCCTGGCGATTTCTCGCCATGGGGAGACCTCCAGCAAGCCGGCTGACACTGACCTGCAACTACCCTTGTTCTTTGTCGATCCTAGCCGATGCTGTGCAACGGCCGAGGGAGACAGGGCTGGCCAAATCCCCCGGCGGTTACTTTTTCCTCTTCCGCCCGTGCCTGAAATACGGGTTCTGGCCGGGTGTTCCCTGGAAGGTCCGGCGTCCGGGGAGCGGGATCTGTTCGCGCAGGGCGTTGCCGCGGGCGGTGCTGGGCACGTCCTCTTCCGGCAAGTAGGTGGCGGCCTGGTCCTCGGACCCGCCATGGTTTGCCGGCTGCGGCTCTGGTTCCGGCTGGGGCGCCGGCCCGGCACGGAAGGAAGCCGCATCGAATTCGCCGGAAATTCTGGGAATCAGACCGGTGTCCACGGAGACCGTGGCGCGCTCCGGCGTCGGACGCCGTACTGCGGGCGCGGTTGCGCCGCTGCCGGAAGCCGTACCAGCAGGCACCGGACCAGCAGGCGCCCCGCCAGCTGGCGCGGCTGCCGCAGGGGCGCCAGCGCCACGGCCCAGGCGTCCCAGCAGCGGCCGCAAAAGGTCGCGCAGTTCGGTGACGCGGAACAGCTTCAGCAGGAGCAGATAAGCGGTCAGCATGATGGGCCCGACGACGACGATGGTCACCAGCGCGGCAAGGCGGCTGCTCCATGCGAAGCCAACGGGACTGTAGCTGCCCAGCAGCCACAGCGCGCCCGCGCCGGCCACGGCCGAACCGAGGGCGGCGTAGCCCATGCGGATGTAGGAGTTGGCGATCCGCGGTCCGTCCAGATGCCCCAGGAGCCGGCGCAGGAAGAACGCACTCACGATCACGGACAGGATGTTGCCCGCCGTGTAAAGGATGGCGATGGCGAAAATTATCTGGTTGTACGGCAGGAACTGGATGAAAAATGCTGCCACAACATTGACCAGTGCGAGGACCAGCTGGATGTAGAACGGGGTCCGGGCATCCTCGTTCGCATAGAAGACCCGGGACATCATGAAGTTGGCGCTCATGAACGGCGTGCTGAGAGCCAGGATGGTGAGGGTCTGCGCCAGCAGCACACCGTCCGTGGAGCGCCCGCCGGAGAAAAACATGCCCAGCGGTCCCGCCAGCGCGAAAAGCGCCAGGGCGCCGAAAACGGTCGCCACCGCCATGGTCCGCAGTCCCTGGGACAGGGCATCGCGCAACTCGTCGCGGTTCCCGTCCTGGGAGGCGCGGGTCATCCGGTTGAACAGCACGGTGGCCAGGGAGAGCGCGATGATCGAGTGCGGCAGCAGGTACAGCTGGCTGGCCACCTCGAGCACAGCGTTGCCGGGCAGCATCGCGGCGGCGCCGAAGTCATTCGCCTTCTCCAGGCGAAGCCGCTCGCTGCCGGGAATGGTGGCGATGCGCATGACATAGAGGAACGCAAGCTGCCCGACGGCGGCAGTCAGGAGCGTCCAGACGCTCAGTCTTGCGGCGTGGCCGAGCCCCACGCCGCGCCAGCCGAACCGCGGGCGGAGTCCCAGCTTCAGCCGGAACACGGGGACCAGCAGAATGGCTGTCTGGGCAATCACGCCGATCGTGGAGAAGCCGGCGACAAAGAACGTCTGGGAGTCGCCCCAGTTGTCCAGTGAATGCGTATTGGTCACGTTGGCGCCGAAAATCCAGATGAACATGCCGAGGCCTGCGATGGCCACGATGTTGTTCATAATGGGCGCCCACATGGCGGGTCCAAAGGCGCCATTGGCATTGAGGACCTGGGTCAGCAGGGCGTACAGGCCGTAGAAGAAGATCTGCGGCAGGCACCAGAACGCGAAGGCAACGGCCAGGGACTTCTGTTGCGGCGAGTAACCCTGGGTGGTCAGTTCGATGACCGAGGGGGCCAGCAGGGTAACCAGCAGCGTCAGGGACAACAGGACCAGGACGGCCAGCGTGAGCAGCCTGCTGATGTAGTCCGCTCCCCTGTCCGGAGCCTTGCTGGCTTTGATGATCTGCGGGACCAGCACCGCGTTGAACACGCCGCCGGCAACGAGCAGGAAGATCAGGTTTGGCAGGTTGTTGGCGTTGATGAACGTGTCATTGACCGTGGAGCCCAGGCCGAGGGCGGCGCCGAGCATCCAGGTTTTGCCGAAGCCCAGGATCCGGGAGACCAGGGTACCGGCGGCCATGACGGCGCTGGAGCGGGCCTCGCCGGACTGTTCCCCTCCGGACTGGGCAGCGCCGGAAGCAGCCGCGCCGGAAGGCACGACACCGGAAGGCGTATCGCCTGGCTGCGCGGGCTGCTCGGAAGATGGATTGGCTGCTGACATCGTCTTCATCGTCTCACCCGCGCGCGCGGAACGCCGTAATCTTCGGGGTCCCGGCACGCGGCCCTGGCCCTTCAGAGGTGCTCGGGCAGGACTTCGCGGGCCAGGTCCGCGATGCGGCGTTCGTTGGGAAAGGACAGCTTGCGGGCAAGCTCCTGAATGGGAATCCAAGCAACATCGACCGCTTCCTTGTCAGGATCGTTTTCGATGGTGAGTTCGCCGCCCGTCGCCTGCAGAAGGTAATGGTGCACGGTCTTGTGCACCCGGTGCCCGCTGACCGTGAACCAGTAATCGATGCTGCCCAGCGGGGCCAGGATCTTGCCGTCGATGCCGGTCTCCTCGGCGATCTCGCGGACAGCGGCTTCCTCGTTGTTTTCCCGGCCTTCCGGATGCCCCTTCGGCAGGCACCATTCAAGACGCCCGCCCCTATTAAGGCGGGCGATGATCGCCACCCTCAATTCGCCGTCGGACGTGTCCACCACGACGCCACCGGCGGAGATTTCCTCAACGGTGGGAAGGGAGGCCGGTGCCGAGTGCGGGGCGGGCGCGACGTGGGCACCTATTGCCGATGGCAACGGTGGATTCGTCCTCCTGCCGGGAGCGCTCGGTACGGGATGGGCCATGAAGTCCACTCTAACGACTCTTGCCCGTTGGTGATGACCGGAACATGACTTCCAGATGGACTGCATGTGACGGACTTTCCGGCCGCCGTCCCGCAATGACCGCGATTTGGTGTGGTTGGGGATGGTTTTCTGACAAGCTTAAGTAACTATGGCGCACGCACATCAAAAGACTGATCTCCACACCGTCGACTTCCAGGTGGACCCGGTGGTCCTGGAGCTCGGGCAGCGGTTCGTGGACGCCGGCCACGAGCTGTCGCTCGTCGGCGGACCGGTCCGCGACCTCTTCCTGGGCCGCACGTCCCCGGACCTTGATTTCACCACCGACGCCACCCCGGACCAGACCGTCGCGCTGATCAAGAAGTGGGCCGACAATTTCTGGGAGATCGGGCGCGCCTTCGGAACGATCGGCATGCGCAAGGCCGGCTTCCAGATCGAGATCACCACGTACCGCGCCGAGGCCTACGATCCGGAATCCCGTAAGCCAGTGGTGGCCTTCGGGTCCTCGCTCACCGATGACCTGCTGCGCCGCGATTTTACGATCAACGCCATGGCACTGCGGCTGCCGTCGATGGAGCTCATCGACCCGTTCGGCGGCGTCCGCGACCTCCACGCCTCGGTGCTGGCGACGCCCGGGGCCCCCGAGGCGTCCTTTTCCGACGATCCCCTGCGCATGATGCGCGCGGCGCGGTTCGCGTCCCAGCTCGGCGTGGCCGTCCATGACGACGTTCGGGTTGCCATGACCCAGATGGCCGAGCGCATCAGCATCATCTCCTCCGAGCGGGTGCGCGATGAACTCGTCAAGCTCATCTGCGGCAGGAACCCGCGCGTGGGCGTGGATCTGCTGGTGGACACCGGCCTGGCCGAGTTCGTGCTGCCCGAAGTGTCCGCGCTGCGCCTCGAATCCGACGAACACCACCGTCACAAGGACGTATACCAGCACTCCCTCCAGGTACTCGAGCAGGCGGCATCCCTTGAGACGGACGGCGACGGTCCGGTGCCCGGCCCGGACTTCGTCCTGCGGTTCGCCGCACTGATGCACGACGTCGGCAAGCCGGCTACGCGCCGCTTCGAACCGGGCGGCGCGGTGAGCTTCCGGCACCACGACATGGTGGGGGCCAAACTCACCGCAAAGCGGATGAAGACCCTCCGCTTCGACAACGACACCATCAAGGCCGTCGCCCGCCTCGTGGAACTCCACATGCGCTTCTACGGCTACGGCGACGCCGGCTGGACCGACTCTGCGGTCCGCCGCTACATCACCGACGCCGGCCCCCTGCTGGAGCGCCTGCACCGCCTGACCCGGTCGGACGTCACCACGCGCAACCAGCGCAAGGCCGAGCGGCTGTCCTTCGCCTACGACGATCTCGAATCACGGATCGAGGCCCTCCGCGAGCAGGAGTCCCTGGAAGCTGTGCGGCCGGACCTGAACGGTGCCGAGATCATGGCCCTGCTGGGGCTCAGGCCCGGGCCGGTGGTAGGGAAGGCGTACAAGTTCCTGCTGGAGGAACGGATGGAGCACGGCCCGCTGGACCCGGCCGACGCCGAGTCCCGGCTGCGCGCCTGGTGGGCCGAGCAGCCCGAATCAGCCCCCGAAGCTCCGGAGCCCGCCGCGCCGAGCGCTACGGCACCGGACCCCGCCAAGTCTCCCGCCGACGTCGAACCTTCCCCAACCCAGGAGTCCTAAGTGAACGCCGCCAACATTGCCCGTACCCAGCTCTGGATCCTGCGGCACGGTGAAACCGAGTGGTCCAAGAGCGGCCAGTACACGGGGCTGACCGACCTTCCTCTGACGGTGGAGGGCGAACAGCAGGCGGTGGAGGCACGCAAGATCCTGGACAGCGTGGACTTTGACCTGGTGCTGACTTCGCCGCTGCGCCGTGCACGCCGGACCGCCGAACTCGCCGGCTTCCCGGATGCCGTCCACGAACCGCTGGCCGTCGAATGGGACTACGGCGACTACGAGGGCATCAGCTCGGACCTGATCCGGAAAGACAACCCGGAGTACCTGATCTGGACGCACGGCGTTCCGAACGGTGAGAAGCTGAGTGACGTGGCGGCCCGGGCCGACAAAATCGTGGCACGGGTCCTGGAGTCAGGGCTGGACAATGTCCTGATCGTGGCCCACGGCCACTTCTCGAGGATCCTCACGGCACGATGGCTCGAACTCGCCCCGGAAGAGGGCCGGCACTTCATTCTCGGCACCGCGAAAGTGTGCACGCTCGGCTGGGACAAACGGACTCCTGCTATTGTCCGCTGGGGCCTCTAAGAATAGATTCCGGGTGATTCTCGAATTTGTTTGAGAATTAAGTAGTCAAGAACGCCATTCTTGGTGTAATTTTATTTCTGATCCCAGTGCGGCTTGCCAGGGTCACGGCGCGCGTTGTCCGGCCAGTCAGCTGGTGCAACGGCAGAGCAGAAAAGGAGGTTGGGAAAATGATTACTTTGACTAGCGGATGGAAGTTGACCATCACCGCGTTCCCGGCCTTCGTTGCTGGCCCGCGCCCTCTTCACGGACTCGCCCGCTCCTGATCCTCACGCTCCTGGTGCCTGCACCAAGGAAGCGTTAGCAGGAACTGGTCCCCCTCTTTGGGGGATTTTCTGGGCCACGGCGGTCTGATGTAGCGGAACCACGCGGTTGCGCAGCACCCTCATAATTCGGAACCCTGCTTCTTGTTGGGGTCTGCGGTGCTACCGCTTCGGGGGCCATTTACCGCTTTTGCGGATTTCTCTTTCTGTGTACCGGGCATTTCTATGCCTATTTTCGGCCATTCTCAGAATTCAAATGGCCTTAATTCCCATGCCCGAATTGCCGTCCTTTTTCCATCCGGAAACCCGTCCCTTTCCATCCCGAAGACCGAGGATCCGTCTTGACACCCAGCAGCAGTACCGCCGTCGGCGCCGCCAGCCGCACTACCAGCCCCCAGCGAAAGGAGGTGAACGCTATGCTCCGCAAGCTCCAGGAAGCCCTTTCAGGCCGGAACTCAGGAATGAACCAGCAGCCGCAGTTCAACGGCCGTCTGCTTGACCAGAGACGGGAGGACGTCTACGTATTGATGCACCAGCAAATGAGCAGCATGCGCTGACACCGCGTCCACCAATGTCCTGTCCACCACGGAGGAACTGATGGATTGCTTTGCCCAGCGCACTCCGCAGGGAGCCCGCGCGGCTACGCGCGGGCTCTCGCCGCGTTTCCGCGCATCGGTACGACACGAGAAGCAGGCGCTCGGAAGGACGGCGTTCCGGTGAATTGGTGCTTCGCCGTGCCCTGCACGTGCACCGGTAAGCTCAAACATATGCAGGAGACACAGACGCCGCCCCATCGAAAGCGGGCGCGCCTCGTCGTGCCGAGCCGCAGCGACCGGTTCCTCAGGAACTTCACCGAACTGATCGGCGGGCCCATGGGCTACCGTTCCGCTCCCGGGATCGTCTCCCCCGGCTTCTTCACGGTGGAACGCGTGCTCATCATCCTCACCGTCCTGGCCGCCCTGCTGGGAATCGCCGTCAAGGATTACTGCCGGGTCAACGGCTGGGAGACACCCTCCCAGTTCTACTCCACGTGCTATTCCGACTTTCCGGAACTGTTCCGCAACCGCGGCATCGGTGATGGGGCCTTCCCGTTTGTCACTCCCGGCACTCTGTTTGAGTACCCCGTGCTCATGGGGATCATCGCCGGAATCACGGCCCTGCTGGTCCCGGGCCGGGGCGTCACGGATGCCCGGATCCTCGGCTACTTCGACGTCAACGCCACCCTCATCACCGCTGTCTGGATCGTCACTGTCCTGGCAACGGCGCGGATGACCCGGAGGCGCCCCTGGGATGCGGCCATGGTGGCCCTGGCGCCCGGAATCGTTCTCGCCGGCGTGATCAACTGGGACATGTGGGCCGTGGCCCTGCTGGCACTGGGCATGTACTTCTTTTCACGGGAGCGGCTGGTCCTCGCCGGGATCCTGATCGGCCTGGGGACTGCCACGAAGCTCTATCCCGTCCTCGTCTTCGGCGCGATCTTCCTGCTGGCCCTGCGCACCGGGAAAATCCGCGCCTTCCTGGTGACGGCGGCGGCTGCCGCCCTTGCCTGGCTGGCCGTCAATCTGCCAGTTGCGGTGCGGGACCCCACCGGCTGGAAGTATTTCTTCGAGTTCACCCAGGACCGCCCGGCCGGGTTCAGCTCGCCCTGGTTCGCCTACAACCTGGTGGCTGAGCGCGTCCGGTGGACCCCCCTGACACCTGAGGCCATCAACACGCTGGCCCTGAACGTATTCCTTGTGGCTTGCGTCCTCATTGCTGTCCTGGCCCTGACCGCCCCCCAGCGGCCACGGCTGGCGCAGCTGGCCTTCCTGATCGTTGCGGCCTTCATCCTGACCAACAAGGTGTACTCCCCGCAGTTCGTGATCTGGCTGGTCCCCCTGCTGGCGCTGGCACGGCCGAAGTGGCGAGACTTCCTCATCTGGCAGGGAATCGAGGGGCTGCACTGGGCCGCGATCTGGATGTATCTTGGCCAAGTGACCAGCGGTGGCGTTTCACAGCACAACATCGACATGCCCTACTACGTCCTGGCTGTTGCGGCACATATGCTCGCTACTGCATATTTGATGCTGCGCGTTGCCTGGGACATCTGGGACCCGCGGTACGATCCAATCCGCCGCCACTTCATGGACGATCCGCACGGCGGGCCGTTCAACAATGCCCCTGACTGGATCCGGCTGGACCCGCTGCGCCCGGCGGCGTCCGTGGTGCCCTGGAGGGCGGGCCCCCGCGATGGCTGACGTCGCCGTCGTCGGCTCCGGCCCCAACGGGCTCGCCGCAGCCGTCGTGATGGCCCGGGCGGGACTGAAGGTGCATGTCTACGAGGCCGCACCGGACATTGGCGGCGGAACCCGGACCTCCGAAGTCATTGAGGACGGCCACTGGCATGACGTCTGCTCCGCCGTACATCCCATGGCGCTTGCATCGCCGTTTTTCCGGGCCTTCGGGCTGCCGCGCCGGATCGAACTGAAGATTCCCGCCGTCCAGTTCGGTTCGCCGCTGGACCGCGGCCGGTCGGCCCTCGCATACCGGTCCCTGGACCGGACGGCTGACGAACTGGGGCGTGACGGCCGTGCCTACCGCAGGCTCATGGCTCCGCTCGTGCGGCACATCGACGGCATCGTGGAGACCACGTCGGATCAGCTCCTGCGGATTCCGCGCCAGCCGGCGGCCGCTGCGGTCATGGGCCTCCGAACGCTGGAGCAGGGGTCGCCGCTGTGGAACCTCCGTTTCAGGCAGGACCGCGTACCGGCACTGCTCACGGGCGTGGCAGCCCACGCCGTGTCCCGGCTGCCTTCCCCCGCGGCGGCCGGCGCGGGCCTGCTGCTCAATGCGCTGGCCCATGCCCAGGGCTGGCCCATACCCGTGGGCGGGTCATCGGCGATTGCCGCTGCCATGGCCGCGGACATCGAGGCTCACGGGGGCGTGATTGAAACGGATTTCTTGGTTTCATCGCTCTCGGAACTGGAGCCCGCCCGGGCCGTGCTGCTGGACGTGGCCCCGCCAGCCCTGGCACGCATCGCCGGAACCCGGCTGCCGGCCGGATACCTTCGCGCGTTGGAGGCTTTCCGCTTCGGCAACGGCGCGTGCAAGGTGGACTTCATCCTGTCCGGGCCGGTGCCGTGGACCGGCCCTGGACTGGAAGATGCCGGCACGGTCCATGTCGGCGGCACACGCGCGGAGATGACCCAGGCCGAAGCAGACGTTGCCGCGGGGAAGCACCCGGAGCGGCCGTATGTCCTCGTGTCGCAGCCGTCCCTGGTCGATTCCACCCGGGCGCCGGGCGACCGGCATATCCTGTGGAGCTACTGCCACGTTCCCGCCGGGTCCACAGTGGACATGGGGCCAGCGGTCATGGACCAGCTGGAACGCTTCGCGCCCGGATTCCGGGACGTCGTGGTCCGGTACAAGGTGACCACGGCGTCGGAACTTGCCGCCTACAACCAGAACTACATCGGCGGGGACTTCAGTGCAGGGCTGCTGGACATCCTGGGGCTGCTGCAGCGGCCGGTGGTCTCCCCGGTTCCCTGGCGCACGCCGGCCCGCGGGGTTTATCTGTGTTCGTCCTCCACACCGCCCGGACCCGGGGTGACAGGCATGCCTGGCTTCCACGCGGCGAAATATGCACTAAAGGACATATTCGGTCTGGGCATGCCCGCCCTGGGTCTCTGAGATTCTGCCGGCCCCCTTTTGCGCATGGGAACGGGGCTTAAGTGTTCGTTGGCGCTCGGGGTGGGGTCATGTAACCGGCACGGGCCCGGGGAAAGGGGCATAATAGCGCGGTGGGGAACTCTAAAAAACTTTCACTTGCCCTTATTGGTCTCATTTTCGGCGCCTCGCTGGTGGCGTGCGACGACGGTCGCAGCGGCTCCGAAGCCGCGGCGAAGCAGCTCGCCTCGGCCGTAGCCGGGATGGACCTCCGTCCCGTGGGGTTCGACGGCCGTGATTCCGCTGTCGCGAACGACCAGCTGCAGCAGGTCTTCAAAGCCCTCGCACCTGAGAAGCCGTCCGTAGAAGCGGGCGCGTTGCAGCTCGACGGCGACACGGCCCGGATCCCGCTCAACTACAGCTGGAAGATCTCCTCCGGCGAGTGGAAGTACACCGTTTCCGCGGACCTGAGGAAATCGGGAGACAAGTGGCTGACGGTCTGGTCGCCCGGGATGCTGGTGCCCGATCTTGCCGAAGGCGAGATCCTCAGCAAGTCCACGCAGTCCCCGCCGCGCGCCGATATTCTTGGCGCGCAGGACACCCAGCTGGTCACCTACCGTCCCGTGGTCAACGTCGGCATCGATAAGCCGCTGCTTGGCACTGCTGACGCTGCCGATGCCGCCACCAAGCTTGCCAAGCTGGTGGGCGTTGATCCGGCCGCCTACGTTCAGCAGGTGGAGGCGTCCGGAGCAGAGGCCTTCGTACCGGCCATCACCCTCCGGGATACCAGCAGCCGCACCGTCACTGATGCGCAGATCGAGGCCATTCCGGGTGGCCGGGCCATCAAGGACAAGTTGCCCCTCGCTCCCACCCGGAACTTTGCCCGTGCCGTGCTCGGCACCGTAGCCGAGGCCAGCGCTGAGCAGATCGAAAAGTCCGACGGCGGCCTGACCGCCGGCGATGTCACCGGCACCGGCGGCTTGCAGCAGCAGTACGACGCCCAGCTGAGGGGCACGGACGGCATCGTGATCCGGGTGCAGCGCGCTGATCTCACCAAAGACGAAATTCAGGCCGCACCGACCGATCCGCGGCGAACGGTATTCGAGATCCAGGCCACCGCCGGCACGCCCTTGAAGACCACCCTCGACCTCAAACTTCAGCAGCTCGCCGAGGACACTCTCGCCGACATCAAGCCTGCGTCCGCGATCGTGGCGCTCCGGCCGTCCACGGGAGCCGTGCTGGCCGCAGCTTCGGGACCCGGAAGCAACGGCTACAACACCGCCATGCTGGGCCAGTACGCGCCGGGCTCCACGTTTAAGGTGGTGGATTCGCTGGCCATGCTGCGCAACGGGCTCACCCCCGATTCAAAGGTGGAATGCACGCCCACCCTCACCGTGGACGGACGGAAGTTCAAGAACGCAGAGGGCTATCCCGCCGATTCGCTCGGTTCCGTCACCCTCCGTGACGCGTTTGCTCACTCCTGCAATACGGCCTTCATCTCGGCGCGGGACAAGGTGTCGCAGGCACAGCTGGAGTCAGCGGCGACGTCTCTCGGTGTTGCCGTTGAGGCACCGAAGCTGGGTGCGGACGCTTTCCTTGGCTCCGTCCCGGGCGAGGCCGAAGGCACAGACCACGCCGCGGCCATGATCGGGCAGGGCAGGGTCCTGATGTCCCCCCTGGCCGCAGCCATCATGGCCGGTTCCGTCGCGAAGGGCTCGCCGGTCTCGCCGGTGCTGGTCCAGGAGGCCGCCCCGGGCGCATCACCCTCGGCAAGTGGGGCGGCAGGCACGCAGCACGCGGAAGGTGCGTCGCCGTCGTCGACCGTCACTGCCGAGGCCCCGGCCAAAGCCGCTGAAACACCGATCACCAAGGCGGAGGCCGCCTCCCTCGCCGAAATGATGCGCGCAGTGGTGACGTCCGGCCACGCCGGCTTCCTGGCCGACGTGCCCGGCGAACCTGTGGGGGCCAAGACCGGCACCGCGGAGTTCGGCAATGCCAACCCGCCCAAGACCCACGCCTGGATCATTGCGGTGCACGGCGATCTGGCCGTGGCTGTCTTTGTGGAAGACGGCGGGCTCGGCGCCACAACGTCAGGGCCGCTCCTGAAGAAGTTCCTGACAGCCGCCGGCTGACGCCGGCGCTCCGGTGCCGGCCGCCGGCAGCTTGCCATAGCTTGAGCCCGGGCGGGGCAGGATGCGGGCAGGCCCGTGGGAAGATGGACGGCGTGGCCCATATTGACGTTTCCGGCATTGATTACTTCCTCTCCGACGGCACCCAACTGCTGAACGGGGTGACATTCAAGGTCCCGGACGGCACCAAGACGGCGCTCATCGGGCCCAACGGCACCGGCAAGACCACCCTGTTCCGCATCATCGCCGGCGACCTCACGCCTGACGAAGGTGTCATCGGCCGCTCCGGCAACATGGGCATCATGCGCCAGTTCGTCGGCCAGGTGCGGGACGATTCCACCGTCAAGGACCTCCTGGTGTCCGCCGCGCCTCCCGCCCTGGCGGCCGCTGCCCGCGCCGTCGACGACGCCGAACTCGCCATGATGGAGCACGACGACGAACCCACCCAGATGCGGTACGCCCAGGCGATCGTGGACTGGGGAGACGCCGGCGGCTACGACGTCGAGACCGTCTGGGACGAAGTCTGCATGGCCGCGCTGGGACTGCCGTTTGACCGCGCGCAGCACCGCCCGGCGTCGAGCCTCTCCGGCGGCGAGCAGAAGCGCCTGGTGCTGGAGGCGCTGTTCGCCGGCCCCGACGAGCTGCTGCTGCTGGACGAACCGGACAACTACCTGGACGTCCCCGGCAAGCGCTGGCTGGAAGGCAAGCTCAACGAGTCAAAGAAGACGGTCTTCTTCATCAGCCACGACCGCGAGCTCCTGAACAACGCCGCGGGCCGCATCGTCACCCTCGAGCCGGGCATCAACGGGGCCGGCGCCTGGGTCCACGGCGGCGGCTTCGGCTCGTACGTGGAGGCCCGGGCGGACCGCAACGCCCGCTTCGAGGAACTGCGCAAACGCTGGGACGAGGAGCACGTGAAGCTCAAGGAACTCGTCAACATGTACAAGAACAAGGCGGCGTTCCGTTCCGACATGGCCAACCGGTACCACGCCGCCCAAACCCGGCTGGCCAAGTTCCTGGAAATCGGTCCCCCGGAGGCCCTGCCCATCGAGCAGAATGTTCAGATGCGTCTCAAGGGCGGGCGGACCGCCAAACGCGCCATCGTGGCTGAGAAGCTGGAACTCACCGGGCTCATGAAGCCGTTCTCCACCGAGGTGTGGTTCGGGGACCGCGTCGGCGTGCTCGGCTCCAACGGCTCCGGAAAATCGCACTTCCTGCGCCTGCTCGCCACCGGGGGCACCGATCCGGAGCGCGAGCACCTGCCCGTGTCCGACGTCGAAATCGCCGAAGTGCCGCACGAGGGCACCGTGAAACTCGGCGCCCGTATCCGGCCCGGCTTCTTCGCGCAGACGCACGTCCGCCCCGACTTGCTCGGCAAGACGCTGCTGGAGATCCTGCACCGCGGCGACGAACACCGCTCCGGGCTGGGCCGCGAAGCCGCGGCCGGCGCACTGGACGGCTACGGCCTGGCGGGACAGTCCGAGCAGAAGTACGAGTCCCTCTCCGGCGGCCAGCAGGCCCGCTTCCAGATTTTGCTGCTGCAGCTGTCCGGGGCCACGCTGTTGCTCCTCGACGAGCCAACCGACAACCTGGACCTGCACTCGGCCGAGGCACTGGAGCGGGCGATCGACCACTTCGAGGGAACCGTCCTGGCTGTCACGCACGACCGCTGGTTTGCCCGGACCTTCGACCGCTTCCTGGTGTTCGGCTCCGACGGCAGGGTGTACGAGGCCGCCGAGCCGGTGTGGGACGAGAAGCGCGTGGAACGCGCCCGGTAAACCGGACGCTCTCTCACTTCCTGCACGTTCTGCGCCAACGCTCGCTCACCCGGTGAGAGAGCGTTGGCGTCTTTTCTGCGAAAAGTGAGAGAGCGTCGGGGGTTTAGTTGCAGGGAGTGAGAGAGCGTCGGCCGGTCCCGCTGATCGAGCTTGTCGAGATCGAGGCGCCACCAGCGGATGGGGGTTCGGCAGGCCCACCGGCGGGGCATCGATAGAGTTGTCGGATGACGTCCACCACCCAGCAGCTCGCCGACCGCCAGGTTTCCGCCGCAGCGGTGGCGACCTTCATCATTTTCGGCGCCAACGGCCTGGTGTTTGCCAGCTGGGCCGCCCGGATTCCGGCAGTCACGGAGATCCTGCACATATCGTCCGGCCAGATGGGGACGCTCCTGCTGTGCACGGCAGTGGGGTCGCTGATCGCCCTGCCCGCCGCGGGGCTGGTGATCAACCGGATCGGCACCGCCAACAGCGTCCGCGCAGGTGGATTCCTGGCCGCGCTGGCCGGCGTGGGCATCGCAATATCGCTGCTTGCGGAGTCCGTTCCCGGCACGGCGGTGGCGCTCTTCTTCTTCGGCATGGGCATCGGGCTGTGGGATGTGTCCCAGAACGTTGAAGGGGCCGACGTCGAGCACCGGCTCCGCCGGACCGTCATGCCCAAGTTCCACGCGGCGTTCAGCGGCGGCGCCTTTGTGGGTGCGCTCATCGGGGCCGGGCTGTCCGGCATTGGCGTAGGCCTGCCCCAGCACCTGCTGGTCATCGCCGCCGCCGTGGCGGTACTGACCTTCGTCACGCCGCGCTACTTCCTGCCGCATGCCATCCCCGAGCAGGCTGCCGACGGTGAGCCCAAGCCCGCCCGCGGCCCGTCCGCCTGGCGCGACGGACGCACGCTCCTGATCGGCGTGGTGGTGCTTGGCGCCACGCTGACCGAAGGCGCCGGCAATGACTGGATCGCCAAGGCGGCCGTGGACGGCCTCGGAACCTCTGAATCCACCGGGGCCCTGCTCTTCGCGCTGTTTGTCCTGGCCATGACCGCGATGCGCTTCTTTGGCGGCACCTCCATTGACAGATACGGCCGGGTGGCCGTGCTGCGCGCCAGCATGGCCGCAGCAGCGGCCGGCCTGGGACTGTTCGTGTTCGCGGGCAACATCTGGCTTGCGGCCGTCGGAGCCGCACTCTGGGGAGTGGGGGCTGCCCTCGCGTTCCCCATGGGAATGTCCGCCGCGGCGGACGATCCCAGGCACGCGGCTGCAAGGGTTTCGGTGGTCTCCACCATCGGCTACGTGGCATTCCTGGCCGGGCCTCCGCTGCTCGGCTACCTCGGCGACCTGACGGGGATCCGTCTGGCCCTCCTCGCGATCGGCGTGCCGATCCTGGTTGCCCTGCTGCTCGCCGGCGCCGCCAAACCGCTGTCCGGAAGGCGATGACCCGCCACACGATGACCCGCCGGGCGATGACCCGCCGGTAGCGGTTTCCGACCTGCACGCTGCCAATCCCGGCAAGCACAGAACGTCCATGTCCTGCGGACTACCCGGCGGTAGGGTGAGGGAATGCGAAGAATGCTGCGCAGGGGACCCGGCTGGGTGGCCGGGCTTGACCGAACGCTGATGCGCGCCGTGTCGGCCTTTCCGGGCGGGCACCATGACACGTTCTTCCGACGGCTCTCTGCCGCAGCCAACAAGGGCAAGCTCTGGTTCGGCGTAGCCGCCCTGGCGGCGGCTGTTCCCGGCCGCACCCGGCGTGCTGCGGTTCACGGCCTGCTAGCCCAGGGCGTCGCCTCCGCCGTGACCAACCTTGTGTTCAAAACCCTGCTGCCCCGCACCAGGCCGCTGCCGGAACACCTGCCCGTGTTCCGTTTCGTGAACCCGCAGCCGACCAGTTCGTCGATGCCGTCCGGCCATTCCGCGTCGGCCGTCGCCTTTGCCCTCGGTGCGGGCTTCGTCCAGCCGGTGCTGGGCGCGGCGGTGGCGCCGGTTGCAGCCGGCGTTGCATACTCCAGGGTGCATACAGGGGCGCACTGGCCCTCCGACGTGCTCTTCGGCTCGGCGATTGGGGCAGCGTCAGCCCTCGTGACGAGGAAATGGTGGCCCGTCCGGCCGCCCTTTCCACCCACCACGCGCTGCCAGGTCGGCGCGGCGGAAGTTCCCCGCGGCGAAGGCCTCAGCATTGCCGTCAACACCCTGGGCGGGTCCTTTACCGAGGAAACCTCGGCAGGCCTGCTGGAGGTATTCCCGCTCGCGCATATAACCACGATTACGCCGGACCAGGACGTTGCCGCGCTGGTGGAGGCCGCGGCCACGAGGCCGGGCACGCGTGCGCTGGGCGTGTGGGGAGGCGACGGAACGGTGGGCACTGCCGCTGCCGCCGCCGTCGCGCATGACCTTCCCCTGCTGGTGCTCGCGGGCGGAACACTGAACCATTTCGCCCGGGATGCCGGGACGCCCTCACTCGCCGAGGCGGTGGCGGCCGCAGGCAAGGGCGAGGCGGCACTGGCGGACGTGGGCGTCGTCGCGGTGGAGCGCGGGCTCGCCGATGACCCGGAAAAGGTGGAGCTCATCATGCTCAACACGGCCAGCATCGGGTTGTACCCCAACCTCGTGCGGCGCCGCGAGCACCTGCAGCCGGCCCTCGGCAAACCGCTGGCCGGAGTGGTGGCGATGTTCCGGACGTTCGCGGTGGAGAAGCCCATCACACTCACAGTGGACGGCGTACGCCACAAGCTGTGGATCATGTACCTCGGCCGGGGCCGTTACTACCCCCGTGACCACGCCCCGCTGCTCCGTCCGGTGCTGGACGACGGCGTGCTGGACCTCCGGATGATCACCGCGGACGAATCCTTCGCCCGACTCCGCATGCTCTGGTCAGTGCTGACGGGTACCGTGGCAACATCCAAAATCACCCACCTGACCGAGGCCACGCGCGTACGGGTTGAGTCCGATACGGGGCCGCTGGTGCTCGCCGTGGACGGTGAAGCCATGCCGGGCGTGCGGGCCGCGGAATTCACGCTGAAGCGCGGCGCGCTCCGGTACTACTCTCCGCACAGCGGCGGCTGACCCCCGGCGTCTCATCCGATCGGATGACGGGGGCTACCCTGACTCGCCCCTGAATCATCCCTGAGACCGGCGAATTCGGCCGTCCGCATCGGTAGCGTGGAACGTGCACACGAGACAGCATCCCGCAGCTACGCAAAGGAACGCTTCCATGATCGAGGCACAAGGCCTGACGAAGGTCTACGGCGACAAAACCGCCGTCGGCGGCGTCAACTTCACTGTCCAAGCCGGCCAGGTCACTGGCTTTCTGGGCCCCAACGGAGCCGGTAAATCAACCACCATGCGCATGATTATGGGGCTGGATACGCCGACGGCGGGAACGGTCACCGTGAACGGCGTGCCGTTCGCGCGCCACGTCGCGCCGCTGCGTGAAATCGGGGCGCTGCTGGACGCGAAGGCCGTCCACACCAGCCGCTCCGCGTACAACCACCTGCTGGCCATGGCAGCCACCCACAGCATTCCCAAGAAGCGCGTCCACGAGGTCATTGAGATGACGGGCCTGGCGGATGTCGCGCGGAAAAAGGTCAAGGGCTTCTCCCTGGGCATGGGGCAGCGGCTTGGCATTGCCGCCGCACTCCTGGGCGATCCCCAGACCATCATCCTGGACGAGCCCGTCAACGGACTGGACCCGGAAGGCGTCGTCTGGGTGCGCAACCTGGTCAAATTCCTGGCCTCGGAGGGCCGCACCGTGTTCCTGTCCAGCCACCTCATGAGCGAGATGGCCCTGACCGCGGACCACCTGATCGTGATCGGCCGCGGCAGGATCATCGCCGATGCCCCCATCAGGGACATCATCACCGGCAAGGGGCAGAGCCGCACGCGCGTCCGCACGGACCAGCCCAACCAGCTCATGCACGCCCTCGCCGGAGCCGGCGTCTCCGTTGAGGTGCAGGACTACGAACTGCTCGAGGTCAAGGGCCTCGATCCGCGCCAGATTGCGCGGGCCGCCCTCGACAACCATGTCATGGTCTACGAGCTCACGCCGCTCCAGGCAAGCCTTGAAGAGGCGTACATGGAGCTGACCAAGGATGAGGTCGAATACCACTCGCTGATCACCACGGGAGCCCCTGTTCCCGCCCAGTCCGGAGGCCACCAGTCATGAGCTCAACAACATTGGATTCCACCCCTTCCCGCCGCGGTGCGCACGCCGCAAACGGTGCGCCCTCCGGCGGCCCCGGCCGCCCGGCCGGCGCGGGCATCGGTCCCGGACCCACTTTCCTCCGGGTCCTGAACTCCGAATTCATCAAGTTCCGCACGCTGCTGTCCACCCTGATCCTCCTGGCCTCCACGGCCGTGGTCATGGTGGGGTTCGGCGCGCTGTCAGCCTGGGGAACAGGCCAGTTCGCTGACGCGGCTGGCTCCGACCCGCAGGCAGCTGAAGCCATCGCGGCCCAGGGCGGTGATCTTGCCGTGACGGTTCCCACGTCCGGCATCGCTTTCGCGCAGCTGATCCTGGGGTCACTCGGTGTGCTGCTGATGAGTTCGGAGTTCACCACCGGCATGGCCCGCTCCACGTTTGCTGCGGTCCCGAAGCGGATCCCGGCTTTCATCGCCAAGCTCGTAGTGGTCATGGTCAGCGCCTTTCTCCTGACGGCCGTGTCCACCTATGTTGCCGGCCTGGTGTCAGTGCCGATCCTGGACAACTACGGCCTCAAACTGGACCTGGGCAGTTCGCAGTCGGTCAAGCTGCTGCTCGTCAACAGCGCCTACGTGGCCGCCGTGGCAGCGATCGGCATGGCGCTCGGGACCCTCATCCGCAATTCGGCCGGGGGCATCATGAGCCTGGTGGGTCTGTTCTTCGTAGCGCCCATTGCGTTCCAGCTGATCCCGGGCGATTTCTTCGTGGAAGCCCGCAAGTACCTGCCCGGAAACACCATCAACCCCCTGACGGCCGTGGAACACGTCCCGGAGACACTCGAAGTCTGGCAGGCCGCCCTCGTGCTGGGCGCCTGGGTGCTGGTGCCGGTGGTCCTGGCCATGGTCCTGCTCAAGAAGCGCGACGTGTAGTCCGGATCGTGCATTCAGGCTCAACCCATGAGTGAAGCTGTTTCCGTGAAGGACGCGCCAGCCGGCCCGGCTGACGCGTCCTTCGCCGAGTTCGCCGCCCGGCGGCGCGGCCGCGTCCGCCGGTACCTGCACCGGCATCCCCGGGTGATGGATGCGGTGGTGGTGGCCTGCTACGTCCTGCTGGTGACGCCCACGGTAGTGGACGCCGTGACGGCCGGGGGCTGGGCGCCGCCCGCGCTGCTCGCCGGCGTCGCGCTTGCCTTGCTCTTCCGGCGGCAGTATCCCGTCCCCGTGGTGGCCGTCATCGCGGCGGTGGAGGTGGTGGTGACCCTGTTGCATCCGTGGGGTTCCAACGTTTCGGCGGGGCTGTGGTTCTCGCTGTACGCGGTTGCCGTGGTGCACACCCGGCGCTTTGCCCTGGTCACGCTGGCCCTCGTGACGGCGCCGCTGGCGCTGCTGTACTTCTTCGCGGCCGTTGGCCCCCTGGAGCGGGAACTGCCGCGCTCCGCGGCGTCGCCGGAGGAATTCCAGCTCATCTCGAGCATTGCGGCGGGCACCAGCATCGCGCTCTCCAACGTCATTGCCACCGGAATCGGGATCTCGGTGCGCCAGCGCAGGGAGCACGAACAGGAGATCGCGGCCTGGGCGGCCCGGGCCGCGCGGCTCGGCTCCGTCAACGAACGGAACCGGATAGCGCGGGAGATGCACGACGTCGTGGCGCACTCCCTGACCGTGATGATCACGTTGTCCGACGGGGCCGCCGTCGTGGTCCGGAAGGATCCGGAACGCGCCGCGGACGTGCTGGCCGAGCTGTCCCGGACCGGGCGGACCGCCCTGGCGGACATGCGCCGCGTGCTGGGCGTCCTTCGCGATGACACGGCCGCCGGACAGGCGCCCCGCGAGCCGCTGGCGGCCGGGGACAACCTCGCCAAGCTCCTCGACGGCTTCCGCACCGCGGGCCTGCCGGTCCACTACTCGCACACGGGTCCGGCGCTGCCGGAGGACGCCGCTTTCCAGCTCACCGTGTACCGGATTGTGCAGGAGTCGCTCACCAATGTCCTCCGCTATGGCCGGGCGCTGAGCCGGGTGGACGTCCTGGTGGTCCGGGATGAATCCACCGTCACCATTGAAGTGATCGACGACGGCAGGGGCACCGCCGAGGGCGCCGGCGGCGCCGGAACACTCGGCACCGGCTCACTCGGTTCCGGACAGGGCCTGCCGGGGATGAAGGAACGCGCCGGAATCTACGGCGGTACCGTGGAGGCAGGCCGTACCGTCAACGGCGGGTGGCGCGTGCGGGCTGTGCTGCAACTGAACGGAAACAAGGGGGACGAATGAACGACGCCGGACGAATACGGGTCCTGCTGGTGGATGACCAGCCACTGCTTCGAATGGGCTTCCGGCTGATCCTTGAGGGCGAAGACGACCTCGAAGTGGTCGGCGAGGCGTCCGACGGGGCCGAGGCGATTGGCCGGGTGCGCGAGCTCACCCCGGACGTGGTGCTCATGGACGTACGGATGCCGGTCCTCGACGGCATCGAGGCGACCCGCGCCATCGCGGGCTCGGGCTCCCGCTCGCGGATCATCATCCTGACCACCTTCGACCTCGATGAATACGCCTTCGCCGCGCTGCAGGCAGGGGCGTCGGCCTTCCTGCTCAAGGATGTGGCCCCCGCCGACCTTGTCCGGGCCGTCAGGGTCGTGGCGAGCGGCGACGCCGTCGTGGCTCCCCGCATCACCCGGCGCCTGCTGGAAACGTATGTCCGCGGCACCGGTTCGCCCGCGCCTGGTGCGCCCTCCGCTTCGCCGGCCCACCGTGATCCGCTGCTGGAGGACCTCACTCCGCGGGAGACCGAAATGCTGGAGGCGATGTCCGAGGGCCTGTCCAACGCGGAGATCGCGCACAGGTACTTCCTGTCCGAGGCCACGGTGAAGACCCACGTCCGGCGGATCCTCACCAAGCTGCACCTCCGGGACCGGGTCCAGGCCGTGGTTTACGCCTACGAGACCGGTCTGGTGACGCCCAGCAACCCGGACTACTGACCCGGGCTACTGACCCGGCACGGGCACAGCTTCCGCACAGGATTGCCCTATGCGGGCCATAGCTGCCTGGAGTTTCATGGAGGCATGACTCCTTCACCCCGCACCCCCGGCCGGAAGCAGGCTCCGCAGGAGCCCCACCCCAACCACGACCGCGGCCTCGAGTTCGACCTCTCGACGCTGATGACCCGCCGCTCCCTGGGCATGTTCTTTGGCGCCGGCACGGCGGCTGCCGCCCTGGCGGCATGCACACCGGGCGGTTCCTCCGGTTCTGCGGCCACCACCGGAACGCCGTCGTCCGCGTCTGCCGGATCGACGGCCACGACGACGGCGCCTGCGGCCTCCGCGTCGTCCTCCGCCACCGCGTCCCCCACGGTGACCCGGGCGATCGCCGAGTGCGGCGTGGAGATCCCGCAGGAAACGGCCGGGCCCTACCCGGGCGACGGATCAAACGGTCCGAACGTCCTCGAGGCGTCCGGCGTGGTGCGGCAGGACATCACGTCCAGCTTCGGCGCGTCGACCACGAAGGTCGACGGCGTGCCGCTGACCGTCACGCTGACCCTGCTCGACAACGCCAACGGCTGTGTTCCGCTGGCCGGCGCCGCCGTCTACGCCTGGCACTGTGACCGGGACGGGAAGTACTCCCTGTACGATTCCGGGCTGGAAAACGAGAACTACCTCCGCGGCGTGCAGCCGGCGGACGCCAACGGCCAGGTCACCTTCAAGACCATCTACCCCGGTGCCTACAACGGCCGCTGGCCGCACATCCACTTCGAAGTCTTCGAATCCATGAACAACGCCACCGCGGCCGGGCAGGTGCTGGCGGTCTCGCAGATCGCGCTGACCGACGCCGCCTGCAAGGAGGTCTACGCCTCCTCCGGCTATGAGACCAGCGCCCGGAATTTCCCCAACACCACCCTGAAGTCGGACAACGTCTTCGGCGACGACGGCGGCATCTACCAGCTGGCCACCATGTCCGGTTCCGTGTCGGCCGGCTACACGGCAGGCCTCAACGTCACCGTCTAGGGCACCGCTAGACTCGGAGCCATGCCTATCCACACCTCTGCCGCCGACCACATCCGGGACCTGGGCGACTACGTCAGCGCCTCGCCGTCGAGCTTTCACGCCGCCCACGAAGGCGCCCGGCGACTGGAGGAGGCCGGTTTCACCGGCCTGGATGAGCTGCAGCCCTGGGATGCCGCAGCGGGCAAGTATTACGTGATCCGCGACGGCGCGCTGATCGCGTGGGTGACACCGGAAGGCGCCGGCCCCACCACGGGCTTCAACATCCTGGGCGCCCACACCGATTCGCCGTCCTTCAAACTCAAGCCCAAACCGACCACGGGCAGGTTCGGATGGCTGCAGGCCGGCGTGGAAGTCTACGGCGGGCCCCTGCTGAACTCCTGGCTGGACCGCGAGCTGCAGCTCGCGGGGCGCCTCGTCATGCTCGACGGGACCCAGCACCTCACCGCCACCGGCCCGCTCCTGCGCTTTCCGCAGCTGGCCATCCACCTGGACCGGGCGGTGAACGACGGCCTCACCCTGGACAAACAGCAGCACATGAACCCCGTCTTCGGGCTCGGTGATCCTGCCGGCGAGGACCTCCTGGGGCTGCTGGCCGAGCGGGTGTCCGGCAACGGCGACGGCGACGGCGACGGTCCGGGACGCGCCGCCGGGGGCGGGGCGCCGGTTGATCCGGCGCAGATCGGCGGGTACGACGTCGTCATTGCGGACACGCAGCCGCCTGCGGTTTTCGGCGCGAAGAGCGAGTTCTTCGCCTCCGGGCGGCTGGACAACCTTTCGGCCACGCACGCCGGATTGGCGGCGCTGATCGCCCACGGGGTTTCGGCAAGCCCAACCAGCGGGACCGGGCCGGCGCCGATCGCCGTGCTGGCGGCGTTCGACCACGAGGAAATCGGTTCGGCCTCGCGCTCGGGGGCGTGCGGGCCCGTGCTCGAAGACGTCCTGGTCCGGATTTCGGACGGACTGGGTGCGTCGGCGAGCCAGCGGCGGCAGGCATTTGCGGCGTCGTTCTGTGTCTCTGCCGATGCCGGCCACGCCGTCCATCCCAACTATCCGGAGCGGCATGACCCCGTCAACCGCCCCGTTCTTAACGGCGGCCCGCTGCTGAAGATCAATGCCAACCAGCGCTACGCCACCGATGCCGCGGGCGCGGCGCTCTGGGCCCGGCTGTGCGGCGAGGCCGGAGTCCCCTACCAGGAGTTCGTCTCCAACAATGTGATGCCCTGCGGCTCCACCATCGGGCCGCTGACCGCGACCCGGTTGGGCATCCGGACCGTGGACGTGGGGGTGCCCCTCCTGTCCATGCACTCCGCCAGGGAGCTTTGCGGCGTGGAGGATCCGCACCGCCTTGCCCGGGTCACGGAGCTGTTCTTCGGGACGCCGGCAGGGCTGTAGCCGGCGCGAACGAACATTTCAGCCCCGTTACAGAATTGTTCCCCGAACAACATTTGTTGCTCAGGTGTGTCTGCGGCTGGCAGGATGCCTGTTTTCGGGGCCGGTAAACTGTGTCATTGCACAGCCTGGTCCGACCGATGGCTCCCTTAGTGTGAAACGCACATGTGGTCCGCGGCACACGCCCCATACCGGCCCGACCCCATCCCAAGACCTGAAATCAACAAGAGGACGGCGCATCCATGCACGCTGACCAGCAACTCTCAAAATCCCTGAAACCCAGGCACCTGTCCATGATCGCCATCGCCGGCGTCATCGGCGCAGGGCTGTTTGTGGGTTCCGGTGCCGCAATCCAGCAGGCAGGTCCGGGCATCCTGCTGGCATACATGGCGGCGGGGATCGTGGTCATCCTGGTGATGCGGATGCTGGGCGAAATGGCCGCCGCCAATCCCGAGACCGGGTCCTTCTCCACCTATGCGGACAAGGCGCTGGGACGCTGGGCGGGCTTCAGCATCGGCTGGCTCTACGCGTGGTTCTGGATCATCGTGCTGGGCATCGAGGCGACCGCCGGCGCGGCCATCATGCACCGCTGGGTGCCGGGCATCGACCAGTGGGTCTGGGCCCTGGTGCTCATGGTGCTGCTGACGCTGACCAACCTCGCCTCGGTGAAGTCCTACGGTGAGTTCGAGTTCTGGTTCGCCTCCATCAAGGTCACCGCGATCGTCCTGTTCCTCATTTTCGGCGTGGCGGCGATCCTTGGCCTGATCCCGGGCGTTCCGGCCCCCGGCGTTAGCAACCTGATCGAGAACGGCGGCTTCCTGCCGAACGGCCCGGGAGCCGTGCTGGCGGGAATCCTCGTGGTGGTTTTTTCCTTCTTCGGGGCGGAAATCGCCACCATCGCCGCAGGCGAATCCGAAAACCCCGTGGACGCCGTGAAGAAGGCCGTGAAGTCCACCGTCTGGCGCATCCTGGTCTTCTACATCGGTTCCATCGCCATCGTGGTCACTCTGCTGCCGTGGAACTCCGCCAACGTCGCCAAGAGCCCGTATGTTGCCGTCATCGAACTGTTCGGCATTCCGGGGGCCGGCACCATCATGGACATCGTGGTGCTCACCTCGGTGCTGTCCTGCCTGAACTCCGGCCTCTACACGGCCAGCCGCATGCTCTTCTCACTCTCCCGCCGCGGCGATGCGCCCAAGTCCTGGATGAAGATTTCCAGGCGCGGCGTGCCGGCTGCGGCCGTGCTGGCCTCCACGGTGGTCGGCTTCATCACCGTGGGACTGAACTACATCGCCCCGGACACGGTCTTCCTGTTCCTGGTGAACACGTCCGGCGCCATCGCCCTGTTCGTCTGGCTGGTGATCGCCGCTTCACAGCTGATCCTGCGCCGCCGCATGGGAGCGGCCGCCAAGGATCTTGCGCTGAAGATGTGGCTGTTCCCCTACCTGACCTGGCTGTCGATCGGCAGCATCGTTGCCCTCATCATCGGCATGATGATCCTGGACTCCACCCGCGAATCGCTCCTGCTGTCGGTCGCCCTGGCCGCCGTCGTGGTGGGTATTGGCGTGTGGCGCTACCGCAAGGGCGCTACGGAGCCCGTCCCGACCGGAACTGCCGTTCCCGAAGCTGAAGGCGTCGGCGCGGGGACCGGACCGGCGTCGTAAGTTCTTCGCAACCGCTTCTGCTCCAACATGAGACCGCCTGTCCGGCCGGCCACCCAGGCCCGTCGGACAGGCGGTCTTGTCATCCCGCGCCAGTCAGTCCGGGGCAGTTGAGCCCGGTCCAATTGAGCGCGGCGCGGCTCAGCCCTGGCGCGGGGCGAACATGATCACGGCCACGCCAATCAGAATCGTCATGGCCCCAGTATTTCGTCCGGCTGGAGTTATCCACACCCGTGCGTCACATGACTGGATCTGCGGCTGTTTTCCCTCTAGATTCGCAGCGTCACTCAGAGTCCGACAGAAAATTGGGGAAAATGTCGCAGCAACCTTCTGTTTCCACGCCCGCCATACCTGAACCGCCGCAGCAGCGGCCCGCAACGCCTCCTGACCCGCATCATGGCTCCGCCTTGCTTGATCCTCGCCGGTTGTGGGCCGGGGCGGCCGTTTCAGTGGCGTCGTACCTTGCGGCGTTTGTCTTCAGCATCGCCCTGGTGGTGCTTTCGCTGGCCGGCATCGCCGCCGGTCAGGGCACCCTCGCCCCGGCGCTGGATGGAGCGCTGCCCGCGCAGGAAACGCCGGATGCGTGGTCACAGTTGGTCCAGCTCGCCGCGCAACTCGTTGCCATGGCGCATTTGGGTGCGCTCGACACGGCTGTCCAGGGCACGGTGTTCTTCGGAACACTTCGCGGGGACGCCATGGGCTACGCAGTGCCCCTGACAGTGCTGTTGGTCAGCGCGCTGGGTGTCTACTTCGGCAGCCGCGTGGCTGAACACAGGATTCCGTCTGGTGCGAGGCCCCAGCTCCTCCTCCAGTCGGCGGTCACCGGTGTGGTGTATTCACTGCTGGTCAATGGGCTCGCGGCAGCTGCTGCCGTCCGCTTTCCCGGGTCCAACGGCTTCAGTGTCAAGCCGATTTCCGCCGAAAATCCGTGGTCGCTTTTCGTTGCCTTCGTCTTCGGCGCCGGGCTGGCCGCGGTGTCGCGGAACGGCGTCTATGTCCGCCGCGCCCCGTCCGCTGGTCCGGTGCCGCCTCTAGGCAAACTGAACCTGCCCGTTGCCGCAGTGACGGTCCACACTGTCTTGTTTTCCGCGATCGCCGTTCCCGCCGCGTGGATCACAGCCGCCGTGGCCGGGGGCTGGACAGCCCTGCTGTCCGGTCCCCTGTGGATCGGCAACGGGGTGGGCTACAGCTTTGTGGCGGGTCACCTCGGTGGCGTGCGTGTCTTCATGGAAACCTCCCAGATCCTGGGCGGGCAGGAGAGCCGGAGCGAGGATTACACCGTCTACGGATTTGGCGCCGATGTGGCCGGTGCGTCTGCGGCAGGCGCGGCCTGGGGCGCGCTGGCGCTGGCCCTGGTCTGCACGGTCGCAACAGCCATTGCCGTCCTGCTCCGCCGGGGCAGGGTGGCCAGCGCGGACGTTCTCTCCTGGATTCCCGTGCCCGCCGCCTTCCTGGTTCTGGGACTGCTGCTCCTGCCGCTCCTGACGGCGCAGGCCGGTTTTGACGTTTCGGGACTGGCTGCGGGCGAGTACCTTGTGGCGCCGGCCTGGTGGTCACCTGTAGTGTTCCTGGCCTGGGGGCTCCTGGTTGAAGTTTGCGCCCGCTTTATTGCCCCTTCCGTGCTGCCGTTCGTGCCGGCCAAACTACAGCGGCTGGCGCAGGTGCTCCCTTTCGCGCCCATCGCACAGCCGGCCACATCGCATGCCGGCGCCACGGTACCCGATGGCACCCCGGGATCGGATTCGCAGACTCACGGACCGAGCGGCAATTCGTCCGGTCTTGCCGGGGACGGCGCCGCGCCGGAGGGAATGCCGGCCCGGGAGCTTTCGGCCAAGGGTAAGAAGCGCCTGCTGGTGGCCCTGTCCGCACTCGGCGCCGTCGTGGTCCTCACTGTCGGCTCGCTGGTGGTGGTCAACGCGGTCAAGGCCGGCCCTGACAAGCTCGTCGGGGAGTACGTCCAGGCCCTCGTGGACGGCGACGCCGAGAAAGCCCTTGCGATCCTGGATCCCGACATCCCCAATGAGGACAGGGAGCTGCTGACCAACAAGGTGTTCGGAGCTGCGGAGAACCGGATTGAGGGCTTCTCGGTGATTTCAGGCAAGGTGTCCGGTGAATCCGCAGTAGTGCGCGTCGAGCTCAGGCAGGGCGGCCGCAAGTATGAGCAGGCGTTCAGCCTGTTCAAGAGCCGGCCGGAATTCCTCGATGACCATTGGAAACTCGGTGGCAGTCCGCTGCAACGCATCTCCATTTCCGCCGACGCCCCGGTACCCGCGCTCTCGGTCAACGGCATCGCCGTGGCGACAGGGCAGGGGGACACGAGCGCGTTCGGCACGAACTTCAGCCTCCCGGCCTTCCCCGGCTCGTACACTGTAGGCCTTCCGGAAAGTGAGAAGCACCTTGCGGCCGCGGAACAGCAAGTGCTGGTTCCCATCGGTGCGGCAGGCCAGGCACCGGAGACCGCAAGGCTCACCGTGCAGGCGTCGGAGTCGCTCCGGACTGAGACGTCCCGCCAAGTGGCCGCCGCCCTGGCAGCGTGCGAGAAGTCCACGGAGCTGGAGCCCGAGGGCTGCCCCTTCTACGTGTTTGCCTTCGGTGACGTCCGGAACGTGAAGTGGTCAGTCGACGCTGAACCGGACTACGCGATGCAACGGTCCTTTGACGGTGCATGGCGGCTGAGCGGAGGCACGCCCGGTGAGGCTTCCGTGAGCTACGAGCGGAATGCCTTCAGCAAGACCAGGCCCGAGTGGGAAAAGGAGACAAAAAAGGTGGACTTCTCTGTCAGGGGCAGTGTCTCCGTCGTTGCGGACAAGGTCGTGGTGAAACTTTCGCGGTTCTAGAGTCCGGTTTTCCACATACGGGCCTCCGCTGCTGCTGAGGGGGCCCGCATCACGCTAGCCTCGAGTCAGCGAACGAATCGCGGAAACCCGCTCCGATGCACTAGGATATTGAAGTCTGTGCTGCGCCCTGCCTCCGTTTTGGATGCCGGGTGTGCACGGCACCGCAAATGAACCTCCTGTTACGGAAATGCCGTAACCGCTTAGCCCAAAGGAGGTGGGTTCACATATGCGTCCTTACGAATTGATGGTAATCATCGACCCCGAGGTCGAAGAGCGTACCGTAGAGCCGTCGCTTCAGAAGTTCCTGAATGTCATCACCAACGATGGTGGAACCATCGAAAAGGTTGACATCTGGGGCCGTCGTCGCCTCGCCTATGACATCAAGAAGAAGTCCGAAGGAATCTACGCCGTGGTGAACTTCACCGCCAAGCCGGAAACCGCCAAGGAACTTGACCGCCAGCTGAGTCTCAACGAGACCATCATGCGCACCAAGATCACCCGCCCCGAAGAGCAGAAGGTCGTTGCTGAGTAATTTCAGCTCCCGGCTTTTATTCTTTACCCCGCAGGAACGAACAAGGAGGCAGTAGATGGCAGGCGAAACCACTATTACGGTCATCGGTAATCTCACCAATGACCCCGAACTGAGGTTCACACCGTCAGGTTCGGCAGTAGCGAACTTCACCATCGCTTCCACGCCTCGCACCTTCGACCGCCAGTCCAATGAGTGGAAGGACGGGGAAACCCTGTTCCTCCGCGCATCGGTGTGGCGCGAAGCAGCCGAAAACGTCGCCGAGTCCCTGACAAAGGGCATGCGCGTGATCGTCAACGGCCGCCTGAAGAGCCGTTCCTACGAAACAAAAGAAGGCGAAAAGCGCACCGTTATCGAGCTCGAAGTCGATGAAATCGGCCCGAGCCTGCGCTACGCCAATGCCAAGGTCAACCGCACCCAGCGCTCCGGCGCTCAGGGTGGCCAGGGTGGCTTCGGCGGAGGCAACAGCGGCGGTGGATTCGGTGGCGGCCAGGGTGGAAACCAGGGCGGCAACACCGGAGGAACCTGGGGCGGCAACCAGCCCGCAGCGCAGGAAGACCCTTGGGCCACGCCCGGGGTCAGCAATGCAGGCGGCGGCTGGGGCAACGGCCCGGATTCCGAACCTCCCTTCTAAAACAACAAATTAAAGGTTCGACGCCGGAACCGCCCGGGTGCCGAAGGCACCATGGTGACTGCCGCCGTCGGACCACCACCATCCCGTGGATCAATATCCACGGGCTCCATAGAATAGGAGCTCCACGATGGCTAAGGCTGAACTCCGTAAGCCCAAACCAAAGTCCAACCCCTTGAAGGCCGCTGACATCACTGTCATCGACTACAAGGACGTAGCATTGCTGCGCAAGTTCATCTCCGACCGCGGAAAGATCCGCGCCCGTCGCGTCACTGGCGTCACGGTGCAGGAACAGCGCAAGATCGCCCAGGCAATCAAGAACGCCCGCGAAGTTGCTCTGCTGCCTTACTCCGGCGCTGGCCGCGGCTAAGGAAGGGATTAACTAACATGGCAAAGCTCATTCTGACCCACGAAGTAACCGGTCTCGGTGCTGCTGGCGACGTTGTCGAGGTCAAGGACGGTTACGCACGTAACTACCTGCTGCCCCGCAACTTCGCTCTGACCTGGACCAAGGGTGGCGAGAAGCAGGTTGAGTCCATCAAGGCTGCCCGCGTTGCCCGCGAGCACGCTTCCCTGGAAGATGCTCAGAAGCAGGCCGCTGCACTCTCCGCCAAGCCGGTCAAGCTGGTCGTCAAGGCCGGCGAAAGCGGCCGCCTGTTCGGCACCGTCAAGCAGGGCGACGTGGCCGACGCTGTTGAGGCCGCTGGCCTTGGCCGCATCGACAAGCGCAAGGTTGAACTGCCGGCACACATCAAGTCGGTCGGTTCCTACCAGGCCAACGTCCGTCTTCACGACGACGTTGCCGCTGTGATCGAACTCGACGTAGTCGCAGGCAAGTAGTCGTTCCGGCTTCACGCCAGACCGCTACGCAGTCCTGAACTGCTGACGGCCCCCGCCGTCGGATTCCTCCGGGAAGCCGACGGCGGGGGTTTTCGCGTTAACACCGGGCCGTTCAGGCCTGGTGAATGACGGTGGTGCAGTAGCGGTAGCCGAGCCTGATGAGCTCGGCCAGGACCGCCTCGTCCACGTCAGCGAGTTTGTTCACGTACAGGCAGCCTGCGCCGGTCGTGTGCTTGCCGAGCCGGGCCAGCAATTCCGCGGACTCCGGCGCATTGGTCAGGCCGTACAGCGAGAGGCTGGCTTTCCGGGGCGAAAACCCCACGGCGGGCATGTCCCCCTCGCGGCCGGTGGCGTACTTGTAGTGCACCCTGCCGAAGCCCACGATGGTGGGCCCCCAGACCTCGGGCTCCTCGCCCGTGAGCTCCGCCATGAGGTCCCGCAGCCGGAGTGCGTCCTGGCGCCGGGCGGGATGCTCCACCCCGGCGACGAATTCGTCCGCCGAGGCGCCGGTCACCTGCGTCTTGTTCTCCGTCATGGACGCAGTCTACTTCGCTCGAATCCAGCCCCGGCAGAGCCGGCCGTCACCAGCACTCTCCCGCGGGATGTTCGCCTGCGTCGCCTGCCCCTCGCATGCGGCGGAATAAACTCGAAGGCCCGCGGGTTGAGCGAGTAGATGCAAACGCATGCACTGTCACTAGCAGTCGAACCTGAGGAGACCACCGTGGAGACCCGCCGTATCACCGTTCTGTCCGCCGGCCTGGGCGTACCGTCGTCGAGCCGCCTGCTCGCCGACCAGCTCGCCGCAGCCGCCCAGCAGCGGTTGGAGGCGGCAGGATACGAGGTGGCCGTGGACGTCATGGAACTCCGCGACCTGGCCGTGGACATTGCCAACAATTTCGTCACGGGCTACGCGGGACCCCGCCTGGCGGATGCGATCGCCGGAGTGGAGGCCTCGGACGGCATCGTCGCCGTCACGCCTGTCTTCAGTGCCTCGTACAGCGGGCTCTTCAAGTCCTTCATCGATGTCCTGGATCCCAAGTCCCTGGACGGAAAGGCCGTGCTGCTGGGCGCCACGGGCGGCACTGACCGCCACCAGATGGTCCTCGAGTACGCCATGCGCCCGCTGTTCAGCTACCTGCGCACGCGTACGGCGGCGACGGCCGTCTTCGCCGGCCCCCAGGACTGGGGCAACACGGACGACGGCGGCACGCCCCTTTCCGCGCGGATCGACCGTGCTGCGGCCGAATTCAGCCACCTGCTCGAGGGCGCGCAACCGGGGCGGAAGGCCGCCCCGCTGGAGTCCCTGCCCTTTGAACAGCTGCTCGCGGGCATCTCGGGCGCACGGTAGGCCACGGCGCCGGCGAACTATTCCCCGCATCCGCTCGTTGTGCCGGACATGAAATGTCCTGTTGATTCTGTAGACCTGATCATGAGCGAACGCAGCGGCGTCGAAATCGACTACTGCCCCCAGTGCCGGGGTGTGTGGCTGGACCGCGGGGAGCTGGACAAGATCATCGACCGTGTGGCCGCCGCGGGACCGGCAGCTCCCGCAGCACCCCCGGCGCCTGCCCCGCCCGTCGGCATGGCCCCGCCTCCCCTGTACCGGAACAACGAGCCGCGGCGTGACCAGGCCCGCTACGATGACCGCGGCCACGGCAAGGGCTATGACCGCGACTACGACCGCCGCCGGCCCAAGAAGAAGGAAGGCTGGCTGGGTGACCTCTTCGACTTCTAGTCGCCGCCGGGTTCGTAGAGGGCGGTTCAGTCGTCAAGCAGCGCGATGAATTCGCGGGCCTGCTTCATGGTGATATCCGAGTGCCGGGTCAGCGCGGTGGCTGCGGCCTCCGTGTTGCCGCTCTTGGCGAGGGTGCGGATGCGGCCGTAGATCTCGTCGTTCAGCATGTTGCTGCTGACCTCCCGGGTGACGTCGCCCTTGCTGGCGATCGCCCGGTACCGGTAAGGGAAGCGCTGCGGCGTGTCGTCGTCCGCATCGGGCTCGCTGGTTGCCTGGGGCGGCGAGCGGAAGGGCTGCGGGTGGGCCGCCAGCGCGGCAACTGCGTCCCGCGAGGCCCTGAGGCCCTGGCCTGAAACCTCGTAGTAGAGCTTGATGGCAGCCATGGCCTGGCCCTGCGCAATCAGGGCGTACAGCCTCCGGTGTTCTTCCTCCGACAGCTTGGCGGCAGCCATTTTCGCCAGTTCCGCGGATTCCGGCGGGGCCTTGGCGGGCTCGGCGGACTGCCGCCGGCGCCCCCAGCCCCGGGCCGTGAGGGTCACGGCGACGGCGACGGCCACGAGGATCAGGAGGGGGATCACGAGCGATTCCATTGTTCTAAAGCCGATCTACATATTGCTTGGCGGTCAAAAGGTCGGAGTGGGTTGCCTGGCGGAGAAGCCTGATTGCCTGGATTTTCTGCCCGTTGCGCGCCATGGACTGCAGCTGGAGGGCCAACTGCGGATTGAGTTGGCCCCCGGGCAGAACAGCGCCCTGCAAAGCGTGCTGCCCCTGGCCTGCGGTTAACCCCGGCTGGCCCAGGAGCGCCGCCCGGGCGTGGTCCTGCTGCTGGGTGTGCTGCTGTTCGTTCTGGCTGGGCCGCGTTGCCGCATCAACGCGGGCACGGGCGGCCGTCGCGGCCTGCACCTGGGCGGCGTAGTGGGCCTGCGAGCGCCTGGCCAGATCCAACTGGTAGCGTTCCGCCTCCGACATGCCAGTATCCCGCGGCTTCAGTGCCGTGGACAGGGCCCAGAGGACAGCCATGAGGATAAGGACAGGCAATATGACTATCAGAACGTCGCCCATAGTTAGAGCTTAGGCCAGATGCGCATTATCCACAGCATGTGCCGGAACGCGCATATAGCGGCCGCTGCCGGAACTGCGCGGGACCCCGGGGGCCAGGCGGTGAGTTCGCCCGCAAGAACCCCGGATTTGCGCCTCCAAAGCGCAAAATTACCGGCCGGTATCCCCAGCAACCGGCTTCAGGCTGTGGATGAAGGTTCGGAAATGTTTTATTCCGTCCACAGGCTCAAAGCCGCGTTTCCGCAGGTCAGGGGCTATATATGCCCAAAAGAAAATTGATTTCCACAGCTTCACCCACAGGCTGTGCACAAGCAGGGGAGCGTTGTGCACAGGTTATCCACAGAGGTGCAGAACTGCGGGCTTTGTGCGTTGACCGGCGGGCGCTAACGTAGCGGAGACACCCCATCAGGACGCGGTTCCCTTTCGGCCCGGCACACTGGAGCTGACGATTTCCCAGGCTCCGGCTACTCCGTGCTGCCTGTGGAAAACCTGTTGATGAGGAGTCGCCGCGGGGGCACGGCGTCAGGCGGAAAATGTCAGGGCCGGCTGGTGTAGTAGCACCAGCCGCGCAGCAGGTTCCGCTGAACGGCCCACCCACCCGGCATACGGCACACCCGCCGCAGATTCCCCTCCGGGAACTGCGGGCACAATGGAGGACGGCAGCTTTGTCAGTTACGCACCTGGACTCAATCGAGGGCAACCGCAGCTCCGAAGGCAGCCGCAAACCTCCGCAGGACATTCCGGCCGAACAGTCCGTCCTGGGCGGCATGATGCTCTCCAAGGACGCCATCGCGGACGTCGTGGAGATCCTCCGCGGCCAGGACTTTTACCGCCCTGCCCACGAAACCATCTACGAAGCCGTCATCGACCTCTATGGCCGCGGCGAACCCGCCGATGCCGTCACGGTCTCGGACGAGCTGACCAAGCGCGGCGAGATCAACAGGATTGGCGGCCCCGCCTACCTCCACGAGCTCATCCAGACCGTTCCCACCGCGGCCAACGCCGGCTACTACGCCGAGATCGTGGCCGAACGGGCCGTCCTCCGGCGCCTGGTCAACGCCGGTACCAAGATCGTCCAGCTGGGCTACGGCCAGGACGGCGAAGTCGAAGACCTCGTCAACCAGGCGCAGGCTGAGGTCTATGCCGTCGCCGAGCGCCGGACCGCGGAGGACTACGTCGTCCTGAAGGACGTCATGGAGTCCACGGTGGACGAGATCGAGGCCTCCGGCCACCGCGGCGAAGGCATGGTGGGCGTCCCGACCGGCTTCTACGAGCTGGACGAGCTCACCCACGGACTGCATCCGGGCCAGATGATCGTCATCGCCGCCCGTCCCGCCGTGGGTAAGTCCACCTTCGCGCTGGACTTTGCCCGCTCGGCTGCCATCAAGAACAACCTGGCCACGGTGATGTTCTCCCTCGAAATGGGCCGGAACGAGATTGCCATGCGCCTCCTGTCCGCCGAGGCCACCATCGGGCTGCAGGACCTCCGCAAGGGCACCATCAAGGATGAGCAGTGGTCCAAGATCGCGACCACCATGGGCCGCATGAACGATGCGCCGCTGTTCATTGACGACAGCCCCAACATGTCCCTCATGGAGATCAGGGCCAAGTGCCGGCGCCTCAAGCAGCAGCATGACCTCAAGCTCGTGATCCTCGACTACCTGCAGCTGATGAGCTCCGGCAAGAAGGTGGAGTCCCGCCAGCAGGAGGTCTCGGAGTTCTCGCGTGCACTGAAGCTGCTCGCCAAGGAGCTGCAGGTCCCGGTCATCGCGCTGTCACAGCTGAACCGTGGTTCCGAGCAGCGCCAGGACAAGCGGCCCATGGTGTCGGACCTTCGCGAGTCGGGGTCCATCGAGCAGGACGCCGACATGGTGATCCTGCTGCACCGCGAGGACGTCTACGACAAGGAGTCCCCGCGGGCCGGTGAGGCGGACATCCTCATCGCCAAGCACCGTAACGGGCCCACGAAGGACATCGTGGTCGCGTTCCAGGGTCACTACTCGCGCTTTGCCAACATGGCGGCGGATGCCGGGGGCGGCGGGTTCTAGCCGGGGCCTATACGCCCTGCTGCAGCAGGTGGTTCGGCAGCCGGTTTCCCGGCGCGGCGGCACGGATTTCCAGTAGGTGGCGGGCGTGGGCATGGAGGCGCTTGTCCTCATCCGAAACGGGCACCCATTGGGGAATCGGCACGGAGGTGCCCTCGGCGTCCCGGGCCACCATGACGGTGAGGCAGTAGGTGGTCAGGTTCAGTTCGCCGCCCTTGGGGTCGCCCGAACGGACATGTACCGCCACGTGCATACCTTTGGTGCCTGTGTAGACGAGCCTGGCCTCGACCTCCACCACGTGGCCGATCAGCAGCGGGCGGTAGAAGCGGACGCCGCCGGAAAACACTGCCACAGTGTCCTTGCCGCAGTGGCGCGATGCGCAGACGTAGGCAGCCTCGTCGATCCACTTCATGACGATCCCGCCGTGGACCTTCCCGCCCCAGTTGACGTCCGTTGGTGCCGCCATGAACCGCAGCACCACGCGTTCGGCAGTTCCGGCCTCGGTATATTCCTGGGCGTTCATGGCTTCCACGATCTGCTCGCGGATCCCGATCCGTGCCAGGGCGTGGTCCCGCTCTTCCAGTTCCTGCGGGGTGGCGGGTTCAAACTGTTTGACGGGGATGGGCTTGCCGTCCTCGCCCACGGCCACGAAGATCACCATGCACTGGCTGCGCATGGTGGCGGGTCCGCCCTTCGGATCGCCGGAGGAGACGACGGTCCGGATATGCATCGAGGACCGGCCGGTGTAAACGATGGTGGCGGTGACTTCCACCATGTCGCCGCTGTTGACGGGGTCCGCGAAGTGGATGTTCCCCACGTAGGCCGTGACGCAGTACGACTTTGCCCAGCCGACCGCGGCGGCGTAGGCAGCCTTGTCCACCCATTCCAGCACTGTTCCGGCGTCCACAGAGCCGCTGTGGCCGACGTCGGTGGGGGCCGCAAGGAAGCGGAGGGTCACGGAATTGGCGGCAGTCTCGCTCATGCTGTGAGTTTACTGATCCGCCGGGCTACCCGGCGTTCGGGGGGACACAATCGATCCCCGGCCCGCCACAAGCGGACGAGGCAGCAAGGATGACATCAAACACTAAAGATAATGATTATCATTAGTGTCATGACATCTTCACTCAGAACCCCGTTCCCCGCTCCCGCCCGCCTTGGCCTCCTCGCCGGCACGCTCGGCCTTGCGGCCCTGCTGTCCGGCTGCGGCCAGGAAGCGGGCGGGACTGCCGGAGTGCCGTCCGGCGCGTCGCCACATCAGGGCGGAGGCCCCCAGGGCGCGGGTCCCCGGGAGGTGCGGGCGCCCGAACCAAGGCTCGTGTTCACGCATTCGGGCGGCGTCGGGGTCCTGGACGCGGCCACGTTGGAGCCGATCGGCGGGGCGGAACTGGAGGGGTACAACCGCCTCAGCCCGGCGGGGGACGGGCGCCACATCCTCGTGGCCACCGGCGATGCATTCCGTGTCTTCGATTCGGGAGTGTGGACCGAGCGCCACGGCGACCATGGACACTCGTACGCAGCCGAGCCTCAGCTGACAGGCCGCGCGTTCGAGGCGAGCAAGCCCGGCCATGTGGTCCGGCACGCCGGCAAAACGGTCCTGTTCAATGACGGATCAGGCACAGTGGAGGCCTTCAAGTCCGACGGACTGGGCGCGGCGCTGGAATCCGGGCTGCCCGCGACGTCCACCTACACCGCCCCCGATGCCCATCACGGCGTGGCTGTGGAGCTGGCGGACGGCAGTTTGCTGGTGACCGTGGGCGACGAGGAAGCCCGCAGCGGCGTCGCCATGCTGGGCGCAGCCCCGGACGGACAGGCCCGTGCCGAGATCATCCGCAGCGAGGAGTGCCCTGGCGTGCATGGCGAGGCCGTCGCGGGGGAGGAGACGGTTGCGTTCGGATGCGAGGACGGCATGCTGATCTACAAAGACGGGAAATTTTCGAAGGTCTCCAGCCCCGACCCCTACGGCCGGATGGGCAACCAGGCGGGATCGCCGGCATCACCGGTGCTCCTGGCGGACTACAAGGTGGACAAAGACGCCGTCCTGGAACGTCCCACCAGGATTTCGCTCGTGAACACCGACTCCGGAAAGCTGAAGCTGGTTGACCTCGGAACGAGCTATTCATTCCGCTCTCTGGGCCGCGGGCCGGCCGGGGAAGCCTTGGTCCTGGGAACCGACGGCGCCCTTCATGTGGTCAATCCGCTGACCGGCGCAGTGACGGCACACATCCCGGTTGTTCCCGCCTGGCAGGAGCCCGAGGTATGGCAGGATCCCCGGCCCACACTGTTCGTACAGGGCGCCATGGCCTACGTGTCGGATCCCGCGGCCAGGAAAATCCATGCCGTTGACCTGAAAACCGGAAGGGTGGTCAGGTCCGGCGAGTTGGAGCACGTCCCGGATGAGCTGACGGGTGTAACCGGCTAATAGCGGCGACCCGTCCCCAAGCGGAACAGACGAAAGACGGCAGCTGCGCACGTGGGTGCGCAGCCGCCGTCGGGCATTCCGTGAGGTGACGTCCTAGGCGAGGGCGTTCAGCTTCGAGCGGGCGCGGCCGAACACGGCGCGGTCAACCGAGAGGCGGCCGGCTCCGGTGAGGGCGATGGCGAGGGCGGCTGCGGCCAGCAGGAGGACCAGTTCGTACCCGCCGTTGGCTGCGAAGACGCCGGCCGGGGCGTGCACCAGGAAGAAGGCGCCGAGCATGTCCAGTGCCAGCAGGGCGGCGAAGACCCGGGCGAGCACGCCGAGGATCAAGGCGATGCCGCCTGCCAGTTCGAGCGTGGCGACGACCGGGGCCGCGGCCTCGGCGGCAGGAACGCCCATCTTTGCGAAGGACGCCTGGGTGCCGGCGATGGTGAACTCGCTGAACTTCTGCCAGCCGTGGGCTGCGAACAGGAATCCGACGATGACGCGCAGGACGGTCAGGGCTGTGGTGGTCAGGGTGGGCTGGTTCATGGGAAATTCGCCGTTCGTATCGGTTGCGTTCGGTCTTGTGAGCGGGCGATCGGATCGCTTGTAGCTTCAAGTCCACTGTCCCGCACAATTAGTTGAAGTGTCAACTAATTGTGACGGTTCGCACTCTTCGGGGCCCTACGAGCGTCTTGTCCGGAGCCAGGGGCCGAGCAGCCTGGTGGTGGCCGGAAGGAAGATGTATGTCATGAGCGGGGTCAGGATGCAGGTGGCCAGAAGTACCTGGAGCACCAGCGGCCAATCCTGTGTCAAAGGGTGCAGCAGGAAGTTGGCCAGCAGGCTGAGGGGAAAGAACGGCAGGAAAATGCTGATCATCTGCTTCCACCGCGGAGGCACCACGGTCTCCGGAACGGCGAGGTGGACATCGCCAGGCTGGGCGAACCAGCCCTCGATCCCGGTGCGGCGCTCCACCCTCGTGATCTCGACGAGGCCGGCAGCGCTGTCGATCCACCAGCGGCGCTCCTCGGACTGCTCCCAGTCGTTGAGGAGATCAGCGTCCGCGAAACGGTACAGCATGTGCCATTCGTCGGAATCCGCTGCGGTGCGGACCCACCCGGAGCCGAGGTAGCCGGGCCATTCGCGGGCCAGTTCCTGGCCGGCGTGGGCCCAGGCGCTGGCCTGGCGCGTGCGGCCGGGGAGGACGGTGCGGGCAATGGACACGGTCACGGGCTGTAGCAGCGAATCTGTGTGTGGCACTGCAGGAATATTACCGGGTCCGGTAACCGGGCCGGCGGCGGACCGCCCCTACCGCACCGGCAGCTAGGCTGAAACCGTGCCCGACTCACCTTCCGCCACGGTTCCGGCCGTGAGGCCCACTAGCCACGCCCGCGAAATCCTGCGCCTTGCGGTCCCCGCGTTCGGGGCCCTGATCGCGGAGCCGCTTTTCCTGCTCGCCGATTCGGCGATCGTAGGTCACCTGGGGGTTGCCCAGCTGGCCGGCGTCGGACTGGCCTCGGCCGTGCTTCACACCGCTGTCGGCCTGATGGTGTTCCTGGCCTACTCCACCACTCCGGCCGTGGCCCGCGCGATCGGCGACGGGCAGTTCGCCAAGGCCCTGGCCGCCGGCCGCGACGGCGTCTGGCTTGCCTTCCTGCTGGGGACCATCCTGGCGGTGGCGGGCTTCGTCGCCGCGGAGCCGCTGGTCGGACTTATGGGCGCCGGCCGCGAGGTCCGTTCGTTCGCCGTGGACTATCTCCGCTGGTCCATGCCCGGACTGGTGGCTATGCTGCTGATCTTCGCCGGCACGGGTGTGCTCCGGGGACTTCAGGACACGAGGACCCCGCTGGTGGTGGCCACGGCAGGGTTCGCCCTGAATATCGCACTGAACCTCATGCTGGTCTATGGCCTGGGCTGGTCCGTCACGGGGTCCGCCGTCGGAACCAGCATCGCGCAGTGGGCCATGGCGGCCGTCTATCTCCTGATAGTGCAGCGAAACGCGCGCAGCCACGGCGTTTCGCTCCTGCCTGACTGGCGCGGGATCCGCGCCATGACCCAGGTGGGTTCATGGCTGATGCTCCGGACCCTGAGCCTGCGGATTGCCATCCTTGCCACCGTCCTGGTGGTCACGGCCCAGGGCGCCGTGAACCTCGCCGCGCATCAGCTGGCCATGACCGTCTTTACCTTCCTCGCCTTTGCGCTGGATGCCCTTGCCATCGCCGCGCAGGCACTCATCGGGAGGGAACTCGGAGCCTCCAATCCGGTGAAGGCCCGGCTGCTGACCCGGACCATGGTCCGCTGGGGCACCGGCTTTGGCGTGGTGACGGGCGTCCTGCTCGCCGTGGCCGCCCCCTTCGCAGGCGCCTTGTTCACTTCCGACGCCGGTGTCCAGTCAGTTCTCGCGACTGCCCTGCTCGTGCTGGCGGCAGGGCAGCCCATTGCGGGGTACGTGTTCGTCCTGGACGGCGTGCTGATCGGGGCCGGTGACGCCAAATATTTGGCGATTGCCGGCGTCGTAAATCTTGCCGTTTACCTGCCGATGCTCCTGGCAGTCCCGCTCTGGGGGCCCGGCGGCGCTGCGGCGCTGGTCTGGGTCTGGGTGGCGTTCTCGCTGGGCTACATGCTGGCCCGGGCCATGACGCTGGGGCTCAGGGCGCGAACGGACCGCTGGATGGTGCTCGGCTCCTGACACGGGCCCCCGCGGGTGAGGGCAGACCGGGCGGACAGGTCTGAAGGACCGGCCGCCGATGCCGGGTTCGGGGAAACAGGCAGGCGAACTAAACTGGAGCGGTGACTTCCCCCGTGAACCCCGTTGAAGCCTCCGCGCCCGCCCACCAGGCGGAACTGTGGAAGCCGGTGCTGCTGCGCGCCGCCGCCGCGCTGGCGTTCGGCGCCGTGACCGTGTTCTGGGCGGCGCCCTCCGAGACGGGGATGAGCTGGGCGGGAGGGGCATACCTCCTGGCAACCGGCGCAATTCTGCTCTGGGGCATCCCCCTTTCCGGTTTCCGCCGCGAGGCGGCGCCCGGCAGGTCCATGTCCGCCGCGGCCTCGGTCCTCACCGGCGCCGGGGTCAGCGTCCTGATCCTGCAGGGCAGCCTGCTGTTCGCCGTTATTGCCGCTTTGGGCCTCGCCGCCGTGGCCGCAGCCGAACTGTATCTAGGCATCAGGTTCAGGGGGCGCCATGTCCTGGCGCGGGACTGGCTCGCCTCGGGCGTCGTTGGCCTGGGGACGGCCGCCGCCCTGCCGTTCTTCATATCCCTCGGCCCGCACGCGCTGCTGGGCGTTGCCGGCGGCGGAGCCATCATCTCGGGCGTGCTCTGGATCCTGGCCGGTCTTTCACTCAGGCATGATGCGCGGACGCCCGCCGCAAGGCCGTAAACTAGAACGTAAGGGTTCTACTCCCTGTAGAACAAGGCAGTAGACCAATCACATCACAACGGGCAGGCCGCATCCTCGCCGCCCGCATTGGAGGAAGCACCGTGGCACACCAGAAACCAGGAGAACCGCGGAACCTGCGGACCTCGGTTAAGGGACCCCTGATGTTCTCCGCGTTTTGGGGTGTGGTGGCCTTCGTCGCGGTGCTGATCTTCGCCTCCGGCGGCAGTTCCCGCGCTCCGCGTTTCGACCTCGCCTTCACCGGCGCGGGCATCGCCTTCATCGTCACGCTCGTCATCGCGGCGATGTTGTCCATGAGCTACAAGGACAACGCCGAGCACCTCGGGAAGGGCTCCGGCGTGAACCTTAGCTCGGCCAAGAAGCCGTCGCACGGCTTTGGCGGACACGGCCAGAAGCCGGGTCCTGTTGCGCCGCATCCCTCGGACGACTCAAAGCCCGACGGCGGCACCTCCTAGCTGCCAGGCACCCGGCCCGCTAATCCCCGCTTGGCCTGCTACTCCCCGCCCGCCGCGCGGCGCGCCCGGTAGGCCGCCACATGAGCGCGGTTAGCGCAGTTTCCGGTGTCGCAGTACCTCTTGGACCGGTTCCGGCTGAGGTCCAGCACCACTGCATTGCAGTCATCGGCCGCACACACCAGCATGCGGTCCATTTCCTTGCTGCGGATCACGTCCACCAGGGCCATGGCTGCCTCCGTTCCCATTCTGTCCGCCAGCGGCGCTTCGCGGGTGGTGGCGTGGAGGTGCCAGTCCCACTGGTCGTGCTTCAGGAGCTGGGGTAGGGCGCGGGCTTCGCGCAGCAGCCGGTTCACGCCTGCCACGGCCGTATCCTCGTCCGCGGTCCACAGGGCAGCAAGATCTGACCGCAGCGCGTGCACGCTGGCCAGTTCCGCGGCGTCGCGCGTGCGGGATCCGGTGAAGCCCTCCGCCCGGAGGAACTCATCCAGGTCCTGCACGGTGGCCAGTTTCTCCTCGCCGTTGGCTGCGCTGTTGATGAGGTGCACCACGGTCCGCAGCGCCACCTCCGTGTCAGGGGCAAAAACCATCTTGACTCCTTACAGTCCCGGGGCGTAATGTCATGACCAACACCCCATTTTACTCCTGACAGGAGGCAGCCGTGCCTGCATCCAGCAACCGCGCCAAAATGCCGCAGCCTGCGTCGCCGGCAGGGCGGGCTGCCTTAGCGACGTCCCCGACGGCGCCGTCCGCTTCGATGGCCGTTTCGCCCCGTCCCGCGGCGCCGGGTTTCATGGCGTCGGGCCTGGGCATTGCCCTCTTTTCCTCCGCCGTCTTCGGCATCTCCGGCTCCTTCGCCAAGGCACTTCTGGAAACCGGCTGGACCCCCGGTGCCGCCGTCACCGCACGGCTGACGGGCGCCGCGCTCATCCTGGCGATCCCTGCCATCCCGGCGCTGCGCGGACGATGGCACCAGCTGCGGGACAACTGGGTGACCATCATGCTGTTTGGCCTGATCGGCGTGGCGGCCTGCCAGCTGTTCTACTTCAACGCGGTGGCCCGGCTGTCGGTGGGCGTGGCGCTGCTGCTGGAGTACCTCGCCCCGGTGCTGATCGTGCTGTGGATGTGGGCGGCGAGCCGGAAGCGGCCACGCCCGCTCACCATCGCCGGAACACTCCTCTCGCTGGGCGGCCTGGTCCTGGTGCTGGACCTGACGGGCGCCGTGAAGATCGACTTCGTCGGCGTGCTCTGGGGCATTGCCGCCGCAGTCTGCCTGGCCATCTATTTCTTCATCACCGCCAAGGAAAACGACACCCTCCCGCCCATCGTCCTTGCCTCCGGCGGGCTCATGGTGGGCGCCGCCATCATGTGGCTGGCCGCCGCCACGGGCCTGCTGCCCATGGCCTTCAGCACGGCTGACACGAAATTGGGGCCGTGGATCACGCCGTGGTGGGTTTCCCTCGGCGGACTGGTGGTGCTGGCCACCGTGCTGGCGTACGTCTCCGGAATCACGGCGGCGCGCGCCCTGGGATCGAAGGTGGCGTCCTTCGTGTCGCTGACCGAGGTGCTGTTTGCCGTGCTCTGGGCGTGGCTGCTGCTCGGCGAACTGCCCGGCGCCATCCAGCTCCTGGGCGGGGTGCTGATCGTCGGCGGTGTCGTGCTGGTCCGGCTGGACGAGCTGAGGGGACCCGATCCGCGGACCGGCGCCGGCACTCCGGCTACCGCGCCGCTCAACCACGCGAACGACGTCGAACCCGTCCCGTAAGCGGTTGCCCCCAATGGGGCCGGGTTAAACGCCAGGAGGGCCGGACGCGTGCGTCCGGCCCTCCTGCGGTTGCTTGCCCTAGCGGTGGGAAGCTTCCTCCTGCTGCTGTGCGTTGCGGGAGGCCTGCCTGCCGGCCTCGTCCAGGGCCTGGGCAATCTTGGTAAGCTGCGCGGCGTGCTGGCTTTCCCAGTCGCTCCGGAACTTGTCAGCGTCCGGGCCCTTCCAGTCGGTGCTCTGGAGAGCGCTGGTCAGCGCGGACTTTTGCTTTTCGATTTCAGCCGAACCCTGCTGAAGCTTCGTGCTCAGTGTCTTGAGCTGGTCGGTGTCTGCACCCCAAAATGCCATTCGATATCTCCTTTATTCAACGGACCCGATCCAGTCGGCATCCCCAGCGGCCTCCGGCTCGTCCGGAAGGTCCATTGCCTACAAACTATCCTCCGACACGAAACAGTGTCGATGGGCACCGCTCCCCATGCAGTCCTCCCCATGGTGCCGGCGCCCCTCCCGAAGGGTGTCCGGAGGGTCGATCCCAGGCGATCCAGAGCCTAGCATGGGGGTATGTGCCGGAACATCCGAACCCTCCACAACTACGAACCGCATGCCACGTCCGAGGAGGTCCATGCCGCGGCCCTGCAGTATGTGCGCAAGATCAGCGGCAGCACCAGGCCATCCAAGGCCAACGAGGAGGCCTTTGAACGTGCCGTGCATGAGGTGGCGCACGCAACGCAGCACCTGCTCGAGGCCCTCGTGACGCACGCGCCGGCGAAGGACCGGGCAGAGGAAGCGGCGAAGGCCAGGGCCAGGGCGGCCGTGCGCTTCGGCGCTGCCTGACACCGGCGCTGCCCGCCCGGCCGCGCCCTATCTGGGCGGCTGCGTGCTTGCCGTGCCGAAGCTGCGCAGCCGGAGCGAATTAGCCACCACCAGCACGGAGCTTGCGGCCATGGCGACGCCGGCGATCATCGGATTGAGCAGCCCCAGCGCGGCCACCGGGATCCCCACCGCGTTGTAGAAGAACGCCCAGAACAGGTTGGTCTTGATGGTGACCAGCGTGCGGCGTGACAGCTCGATCGCCGTTGCCACCTGCCCGAGGTCGTTGCCCATGACAGTCAGGTCGGCCGCCTCGATGGCGACGTCCGTTCCGGAGCCCATCGCGATCCCCAGATCCGCCTGCGCCAGGGCCGCGGCGTCGTTCACGCCGTCGCCGGCCATGGCCACCGTGGCGCCCGCTGCCTGCAGGCGGCGGACGGCGTCCACCTTGCCTTCGGGGAGGACGCCCGCGAACACGTCTTCGGCGGGAATTCCGACGGCGGCGGCCACCTGGGCGGCGACTGCGGCGTTGTCCCCGGTCAGCAGCACGGGCCGCAGCCCCAGGGATTTCAGTCTGGCGACAGCCGCCGCCGAACCCGGTTTGAGCGTGTCCCGCAGGGTGATGATGCCCGCAGCCTCGCCGTCCACGGCCACCCAGATGGCCGTGGCGCCCGAGTCCTCCGCCGAACGGAGTGCGTCGAGCTGCCCGGGCAACGGGCTGACGCCATTGTCCTGCAGCCACCCGGTCCGGCCGGCAACCACCAGCCGCCCCTCCACGGTTCCCACCACGCCGCCGCCCGGTGCGGAACGGAAGCCGACGACGGCGGGGAGGCCGCCGCCGTCGTCCATCCGGCCGGTGACGGGCACGGTGGCCCGTGCGGCAGCGGCGATCGCGTGGGCGATCGGGTGCTCTGAAGCTGCCTCGACCGCGCCGGCCAGCCGCAGGACCTCCGCCTCGCTGAACAGCGTGAAGGCAACCGTGGAGTCGACGGAAAGGTGCCCGCTGGTGACCGTGCCGGTCTTGTCCAGCAGGATGGTGTCCACGGTGCGGGTGTCCTCGAGGACCTGCGGGCCCCTGATGAGGATGCCCAGCTGGGCGCCGCGCCCGGTCCCGGTCAGGAGCCCCACCGGAGTGGCCAGGCCGAGGGCGCACGGGCATGCAATCACCAGCACCGCCACCGCGGCCGTGAATGCCGAGCGCAGCTCGGACCCGCTGGTGTCCGGGCCGGCCGTCAGCAGCCAGGCGGCAAAGGTCAGGACGGCAATCGCCAGCACGATCGGGACAAAGACCGCACTGATCCGGTCCGCCAGGCGGGCAATCGGTGCCTTTCCGGTCTGGGCCTGGGCCACGAGCCGGCCCATCTGGGCCAGCGTTGTTTCCGCGCCGACGCGCGTGGCGCGGACCAGCAGCCGGCCGGCGGTGTTGATGGTGGCGCCCGTGACCGGGCTCCCGGGACCCACCTCGACGGGCACCGATTCGCCCGTCACCAGCGAGGCGTCGACGGCGGAGGAGCCGCTGATGACGACGCCGTCGGTGGCGATCTTCTCGCCGGGGCGCACGACCACGACGTCGCCCACGGCGAGCTGGTCGGCCGGGATCTTCACCTCGGCGCCGTCGACCAGCACCGTCGCGTCCTTGGCGCCGAGGTTCAGCAGTGCCTTGAGGGCGTCCCCGGCCTTGGCCTTGGCGTTCGCCTCGAGGAACCGGCCAAGCAGCAGGAACGTGGTGACCACGGCGGCGACCTCGAAGTACAAGCCGCCGGAGCCCGCACCGCCCATCTGCTCCATGCCGGGATGCTCGGTCAGGCGCGGATCGGCGAGAAGCTGCCAGGCGGAAAAGACGTACGCGGCAAGCACGCCCAGGGACACCAGCGTGTCCATCGTGGAGGTGAAGTGCCGGGCGTGGATGGCCGCCGCCCGGTGGAAAGGCCACGCCGCCCAGCTGACCACGGGCAAGGCCAGGGCGCCGGAAACCCAGCCCCAGTTCGGGAACTGGAAACCCGGAAACATCGAGATGAGGAACACCGGGACCGTCAGGACGGCCGCCACGATCAGGCGCGGCTTCAGCACCGAGGCCGTGCCGCCGTGTCGCATGTGGTCTTCGTGGTCACCTTGGTGCTCCGCCGGTCCGCCATGCTCCGCGTGCTCGGTCGTTCCTCCGGCGTCGTTTGGTGGCACGTCCGGTGCGGTGGGGTGTAAGGCGGGTTTGATTCGCGCCCTGTAGCCCGCTGCTGCTACCTGGTCCGTGATCTGTTGGTCGGTGATTCCGGCCGGGACCATCACGTGGGCCGATTCAAGGGGGAGGTTGACCGTGGCCTGGACGCCGTCGAGCTTGCCGAGCTTCTTTTCCACCCGGTTCACGCAGGACGCGCAGGTCATGCCCTCGATGTCGAGTTCGATCTCCCGGCTGGCGGGGCGCCCTGGAAGGTGTTCGGTGCTCATCGTGGCTCCTGCCCTGTCAGCCCGGCTCACGCCTCGTTGGCCACCACAAGGTAGCCCGCTTCGGCCACTGCCTCGCCGATCTCGGACGGCGAGAGCTCCTGGGTGGACGTGATGGTGACCGTGGAGACTCCGCCGGCATTGAGATCGACGGCGATGTCCTCGACGCCGGCCAGCGATTCGAGCTCTTCACTGACGGCCGACATGCAGTGCCCGCACGTCATTCCGGAGACGTGGACTGTGGTGGAAATCGTGCTCATGAATGGCTCCTTGTTGACGCGCTGACGGGGTGGGTCAGCGGGATGGGTAGTGGGTTTTGCCGTTACCGCAGCAGGCGCCCGATTGCGTCTGCCGCCTCCTTCACTTTGATGTCGATCGCCTCGGCGCGCAGGGCGGGGTCCGGTTCGGAGGCCGCCCCTATGACGCAGTGGCCGATGTGTTCCTCCACGAGGCCGAGGCTCACGGCGTGCAACGCCTTGGTGACGGCCGAAACCTGCGTCAGGATGTCGATGCAGTACTTGTCTTCCTCCACCATCCGCGCGATACCCCGGACCTGGCCCTCGATCCGCCGGAGCCTTCGCAGGTAGGCATCTTTGTCCGCGGTGTAGCCATGCTGCGGCGGCGACTCTCCGGTCACTGCCTCAGGCGGCTGGTTTTCGGGAATGCTCATGACCTCAAGCTATACCCCTAGGGGGTATCAGTCAACGCCTGGGGGAGCAGTAAGTGGCAGGCGGGTATTAAAAAGCTCCGGAGTGCGTTATTGGGGGATACGCACTCCGGAGCGGTCTTTGAGGCAGGTCCTTTGGTCAGCCTGCGCTCACCAGCTTACGTGCCGGTAACGGTGTTTGCCACCACCTCGAATAACTACTTTCACTTTACTTTCGCGGGGCCGGATCTAAGCCGGTTTCAATGGCCGCTGAGTCATTCCGGCCGGTCCTCGTGGGCGGCCATCCTGAACGGCACCACCATCACAGGGCGGCTCTGGTGGTGGGTGAGCCAGGCGGCCACAGAGCCATTGAGGAGCTCTGTAATACGGTGGCCGAAGCCCCGCTCGGGGGTTCCCACAATGATCATTGGTGCGTTGACCTCTGCCGCGAGCCGCCCGAGGGCTCGGGCCGGATCGCCGGCGAGTGTCCGGAGCGTCCATTCGAGTGAGGCGCTCCGCACGGCGGAGCCGATCGCGGACTTGAGATCATTCGTCAGGGACCGGATGTCGTCGTCGTTCTTGTCCGGATGGAGCGAGAGACGGTGCGCGGAGCGCGCCGGGTCCCACTCCACGAGGTAGCTTGCCTCGTCAACGTAGGCGCAGAGCAGAGGGACGGAAAGCTTTTGGGCCAGTTCGGCGGCTGTCTGGAGAACCTCGGGATGCTGGCCGGGCACTACGCCCACGAGCAGGGGAGGGGGGCCGCTGAAGCGCTCTGGAGACATACTTTATTGTGTGCCCGGCACCTGATGAATAACCAGACTTCCAGCGGGGTCAGGCACTTTGCCGCCACGTTCGCACGTGGCGGCCGGAGATGTAAGTCGTCCTGGCCCGGTGCCGTTTTCCCTTGAATCCGGCGGACGGCGGGCCTAGCGTTGAGACGTAGAGAGGCGGCGTGGCATGGAGATATACATGTGGTGGCTGGATCTGGACCTGAAAAGCAAGGAGTGGCTGCGGGAAAACCTTCGGGCCGGAGAGCTTCCGCTGTTCGTGATGCAAGGAATCGCCGAAGCGGGCGGTCCGCATCCGGACACGCCGCAGGCGGTTCTGACCGAATCCGAGTGGGATTTCATCGAGACCCAGTCCGAGTTTGTGGACTGACGGCGCCTCCCGCGCAGAGTTAGGCCCAACCAGTTCAGGCTGCCCGGACGACGGGCAGTTCATCCCAGCGGCCTGGTGCCCGACGGCGTCACCACTGCGCAAGCAGCCCTCGCGTGGGTGATCGCGCAGGACGGCGTCACCACGGTCTTCCCCGGTGCCCGTTCCGCGGCGCAGGCTAGGGCAAACGCTGCGGCGGGAGCGATGTACGACGTCGGCACCGGGCTTGCCACCGGCGCACTGGACATCTACGACCGTTACTTCCGCGAAGCGATTCATCCGCGCTGGTAAGGAAGGGAGCGACGCCGTCACCAACCGCCGCGCGTCGGCGTATGTCCCTTTCGGGCATCGTCGGGCATTGCCATTTCGGCCCGCAGGCCTAGGAGTCGGATCGGACGGCCCGCTTCGATTCCGGCTGCGAGGTCCAAAGCCCGCGCGAGGATTTCGTTCCGGTCGAATGTCTCGGGAATCTTCCTCGCGTGGGTCTTAGTGAAGAACGGCGCGTACCGAACCTTGAGGGTCAGCCCAACCACGGGCCGTCCTTCGGCCACAACATCCTCAAGGACACGCGCTGTCAGCTCCCTCACGGCGTCGTCCACCTGGGCGGGCTCGGTCAGGTCCCGCTGGAAGGTGGTCTCACGGCTATGCCCGCGGGCAACCCACGGGGTGTCGTCCACAACGCTGGCGCCGTCCCCGCGTCCGAGCTCCGCGTACCAAGGACCCATCTTCGGGCCGAACTCCGGGACCAGGTCTTGGGGGTCGGACGCGGCGAGCTCGGCGACTGTGTTGATGCCGAGTTTGGCCAGCCGGCCCGACACTTTGGTTCCGACGCCCCACAGGTCCTTGGTGGGCCGACTGCCCATGACCTCGAGCCAGTTCCCGGCAGTGAGACGGAAGACGCCGGCCGGCTTGCCGAAACCGGTGGCGACCTTGGCTCGGACCAAGGTGTCGCCGATGCCTACGCTGCAATGCAGCTGCGTGCGCTTCAGGACAGCGGCCTGCACCTGCCGGGCGTAGGCTTCCGGATTCTCTGTCTCAGTACCTATAAAGGCTTCATCCCAACCCAGCACCTGCACGGTGGCGCCGGGCTGCGCGCGCAGGGTAGCCATCACCGTTTCAGACGCCGCGAGGTAAGCCTCCCGATCGACGGGCAGGATCACGGCGTCGGGCACTTTCCGGGCCGCAATGCGTAAGGGCATTCCGGAACCCACGCCGAACGCCCTGGCTTCGTAGGATGCGGTCGACACCACAGCTCGTTCCGTGGGGTCGCCCCGACCGCCGACAATGATCGGCTTGCCCGCAAGCTCCGGCCGCCGGAGCACTTCGACCGCCGCGATGAACTGGTCGAGATCGACGTGCAGCACCCACCGGATTCCGCTCACGCCACCAGTCTGCCCTAAACATCCCTGGCAAGCATCGGCTCTCCACCAAGCTTGGCCGCTGAGCCTGCTGCCTCCTGACCTTCTTTGAATTCCAGCGCCGCCGAACACCGCCACAGGGGAACGAGGCTCTCGAAGGTGCCGTCGAGGAGCGCATCCGGGTCTTGGCCGTCGGCCAGCAAGCGCTCCAGGAGTTGCGCCAGTGCCGGGCCGCGTTCGTCGAGAAACTCCTGGAGGGCGGCTCCGGCTTTAGCCTGGGCCAGGTCGCGATAGTTAGTCATGGCAGATCTTCCTGGTTCCGGCCCAGCAGCTCTGCGGCCGCGGTACTCACGACCTGCGGAATCTCTTCGCCGTTCCTGGCATGGACGACCAGTGTCGGCATTTCATCGACATTCAAAGACAGCTGCATGCGTCCCCAACCCCCAGTACATTAGTTCACAGCCTCCTGGAATCACCCTACGCCCCGCCACCTGCATGGAACGGGCCCTTACGTGAACAGCAGCCACAGATCGACGGCGGCCCTGACGGCAGCGATCAGCAGGGCAGCGGCGGAGATCCAGACGCCGGCGATCTGCCAGCTGCTGGCTCGCATTCGGAGGCAGTTGGCTGCCCCGTCAAAGTGGACTTCGGGGATATTGCCCCTATCGGTGGGTGATCTACCGTTCCGATAATGACAGTCGTCATGTCTCTCTGTTGCGGAACCCAAGACGGGCGCGACGCCCCGCTGAGGGTTCCCCGAAGGGGGCGGCGGCACCGCAAACTCGAGCTGCGGTCGCCGACGCTACGCCTGCGGGCCGGTGCAGGCGTAGCCGCTTGCTTTGGCAGCATCGACCGTGAGCCGCTTGAATCCGATGGCTCCGTTGAGGTCCAGCGTCAGGTCCGAGCTCGGCGGACTGCAATCGTAGCCAGCCTTCGCCATGCAAAGCCGAACGCCTTCCCGCATGCCCTGTTCAGCGATCGGGTCGACTCTGGCGTAGGCCTCTGTCTGGCGGGACCGTCGCTCTATCCGGAACTATCGATGATTATCTTGTTTTTGAGATAGATGCAGATAAAGCAGGGCGTGGGGACAGGCTTGTCTTGGACTCGCACGGCACGGTTCCGCGGAATCGGTCCGGCAGTGTCGTTGCCCGGCTTGCCGGCGGTGAGCACGACAGGGGGATCCGCGGCCTGTGCGGCGTGCTAATTAGCATCTGATCCAGAAGAAAGTCGAAGCGCTCGAGGGTCCCCGAGACCTCCAACAACAGCTTTGTGGGTACAGAATGTAGACCCCCAGCCAGGCCGAGTAGCGTCCCAGCACGGTTCATTACCCGGGCGCTGATGTCCCCGTACAACTCGTAGTTGCTGGACCGGGTCACGAGACCCTATTCCTTGGCCCGGGGGCCGGCTTGAACCCAGGGCTCGCCTCTCCCGATCCCCAGGGCCTTCGCCTCCGGAGCACTATTTGGGACCGGGACTCATGTGTATGGCGCGTTTTTCATTTCTGCGCTGTTCCCTCCGTGCTGACTCAGCGTGGCGCTGCTGGCATCTGGCGTATGAGCAAATGTTTCAGCGTTCACGGCACACCTTTCCGCCAGCACCCGTCGGCGTTCCAACCTGCCTGCGAATCGTCGGTGAGGCACGGCATTCGGCCATCGGACCGACCGCCGCTCTCGGTAGAGTTTCGGCTATGGATGCCGCGGTGAGGGTTCGTCATGCGCGCGTCGAGGACGCTGCCGAGATGGCGCGCGTGAATGTGCGGTCGTGGCGTGAGACGTACCGCGGCGTGATGGCGGACCACGTCCTCGACGACCCGGGGTTGCCCGCCGCCCGGGAACGGTTCTGGACTGCCATGCTCAGCGGTGAGCGCTACCGCGCGAACCGCGTCGCGGTGGCCGAGCGCGACGGCGAAGTTATCGGGATCGCGATGGCGGGGCCCTCGCGGAGCTCCGAGTCGCAGTGGGGCACGCAGCTGTATGTGTTGTACGTCGTTGCAGCTGAGCATGGGACCGGTGCCGGGGCTGCCCTCCTGGATGCCGTCATCGGCCCGCACGATTCGGCAGCGCTCTGGGTCGCCGATCCGAATCCTCGGGCGCAGGCGTTCTATCGCAAGCACGGGTTCGTGGCGGACGGGACCGCGAATGTAGAGGACGGCGTGCGAGAGATCCGCATGGTGCGGCTCCTCTGAACGTGCCTCGCACGCGGACCCTCAATGCAATTCCGCCCCTAGACATGGTGCAGGCACCTCGTGGCCACGCCCCAGACGGTGAGCTCGGCCAGGGCCGGAACCCGGATGTCCGGGTACAGCGGATTGGCGGCCTGGAGCACCACTCCGGCGGCCGTGATCCTGAGGCGTTTGACGGTGAGTTCGCCGTCCAGGACCGCCACCACGCACGGTTGACGATCAGTTCGTCGCCGTCGCTGATGCCGGCCTGTTCCATGGAGTCTCCGGAGACCCTCACGACGTAGGTGCTCGTGATGTCGTTGATCATTCTCTGTAGAAAGTGCCTGTTCTGCCCGGTTTGTTGTTGAGCTGCCGCACGGTTTCTTTACGCCATTTCAAGCGCCCTTGGGAGGAACTACGTTGATATGGACCGCTTCAGAAGACGGAATACGTACACTTTGGGCGTACTGAGGCAGGTGTTCACCGAGTCAAGCTCAAGATTGCAGAGGAGAGATCCCGCCATTTGCGAAGTCAGCACGTCATTGAGCGCCCGGAAGGGAACCCTCACCGGACAGCTCAGTTGAAACGAGGACCGAAGGCTATGGCATCCAGATCATTGGCAGACACGATGGCGCCATGAGGGACAGGATGCTGCTGATCATGTGCGGGACGACAGACTTCCATGACGCCCTCAACTACTACAAGAAGCACTGCCAATAAACGTCATCATCGTTATCTTCGGCGTACTCCTAGCCTCGGCCGCACCGATGAGTTTCCCGCGCCGCGCCGGTCTATGCTATGGAGACCGACTGACGGAAGGCATGGCGTGATGCGGAAACTGATCTACGGCATGAACCTGACACTGGATGGCTACGTCGCCGCGCCCGGCGACGACCTCGGGTGGAGCGGGCCGAGCGACGAGCTGTTTCAGTGGTGGCTCGATCAGGAGCGGGCGATCGGCCTGTTGCTGTATGGGCGCAAGCTGTGGGAGGCCATGAGTTCCCACTGGCCGACCGGCGACCAGCAGCCCAATGCCACCCCGGCGCAGATCGAGTTCGCGCGGAACTGGCGGGACACGCCGAAGGTGGTGTTCTCCTCGACGATCGACAAGGTCGACTGGAACGCCCGCCTGGTCACCGGCGACGCGGTCGCGGAGATCACCCGGCTCAAGGCTGAGGACGGCGAGCCGATGAGGGTTGGTGGTGCAACGCTCGCCGGGGCGGCCATGCGGGCCGGGCTGATCGACGAGTACACGATCGTGACCCATCCGGTCCTGGTGGGCGGCGGCACGCCGTTCTTCACCGCGCTGGATAGCTGGGTGAACCTGAACTTGGTGGAGACGCGGACGTTTCCCGGCGGGGTGGTCCTGACCAGGTACGAGACGAGGCGCTGAGCGCGATTCCTCCGCGCGGTCGGGGAAGTACATCCACCACCAGCGGCCCCACGTCGGTGGCCAGCAGATAGTCCGGAATGCGCTTGTGCACCGCCCCGGCGACCTCAACCTTCTACAGAAACGGTTGCGCCACAATATGGCGCACCGACACATCTTGAAGTCCGCGAACAGCAAACGCGCCAACTCCAGCCGGGACTCGTAGATCAACAGATCCCGCACCGTAGCGTGGCGCCGATGATGATCCCTCGAACGACACCGGATTGTGCGACCCACGCGAGGAAACCTGCCTGTCCGCACACTAGCTCCGCCGCCGCGAGCAGCACCACAGTGATCCCTTTCGATGACGTGGCTGCCACGCTGAAGCACCAGCAGGCAGCTCTGCCCGTAAGCCGGTCCCCCTACGGGAATCCGCCCCGCTGACCTGCGACATTGCTGCGCCGGCCAAAACATGTGAAATGCAGCCGTATTTGGCGGTGTTCTATCAGCGATAGATGGCGGGTGTCCGTTTGAGGAACGCTCGATGGGGTGTGTGCGATGAAAACGGGTGTGCAGGTCGAGACGTATCCGTTCTGATCGAGATTGCTCAGCCCTGTAGCTTCACGACTTAGTGAGGGAGTCTTCCTCAAAGGTGGGAACCTGCCGGCCTGGAGCCCTTATTTGTCAGTTTCAGAGGTCTGCTCGGTTTGTGTCCCTGCCCTTGCCGGCCCTAGCGGAAGATGTTGTAGGTGCTCCAGCCCGAGCCGACGATGGTCCGGGCACCCCAGGTGCCCTGGCTGAAGGGGTAGTGGGCCAGTCGGCCGTCGCTGAGCCGGCTCATGAGCCCGGAGCTTCCCGTGGTGAATCCGGCCACGCTGGTGATGCTGTTGATGCTGTTCCACCCGGTGCCCACCGTGCGCCTGGCTTCGGAGACGAAGCTGCCGGTTCCGGTGGAGCGGTACAGCGCCATGCTGCCGTCGGTGCGTTTGGCGAGGAGGTCCTGCGCCCCGTCCTGGTCGAAGTCGGTCATGGTGAGGTAGAGGCCTCCCCAGCCGATTCCGGTCTTGACACGGGGTGACAGCGATGATCCGGCACTGTTGCCGTAGTTCCAGAGGGTCCCGGCGGCGTCGTAGGCAAGGATTCCCGGATACTGGTCGGTTTTCCGCCAGCGGCCGACGGTGACGTGGTAGCTGCCCCAGCCGGTGCCGATGGCCCGGGCAGCGGCGAATCCGCCACGGGAGTTTCCGGCGTAGTAGCTCAGGCGGCCGTCCTGCCACTGGGCGATGAGGTCGAAGACGCCGTCGCTGTTCCAGTCCGTCACGAACCCCTTGGCCAGGGTGGACCAGCCGGAGCCAATCTTTTCCCGGGGCTGGGACCCGCCGTGGCCGTTTGCCGGGTAGTTCCACAGCACACCGTCGGATGCGGCAGCGACGACGTCGGCCCCGCTGTGGATGGACGGAGTGGGGCTTGGCGGAGCCGTCGTATCATCACCACTACCACCGCCGCTGGCGTCGTAAGAGTGCCAGTACCGGCTTGTGGCGTTCACATCGGCGAGCAACAGCAGACCGCTGTTGGCCGTGCCCCGCGCCGCACTGTTGAGGTTCTGCTTCGTCGACGTCACGTTGTGGACATACTGGTCGGCGTCCACGATACGAGCNCAGCAGACCGCTGTTGGCCGTGCCCCGCGCCGCACTGTTGAGGTTCTGCTTCGTCGACGTCACGTTGTGGACATACTGGTCGGCGTCCACGATACGAGCCGTCTTCGCCGTGGTGAAGTTGATGTTGTCCAGCGGCGWGGACTTCTCGTAGATCGCACCCCCCGAGCTAGTGCAGACACCRGCGTTCGTCGTGCCACTCGGCTTCGGATAGSTAGCGAAGGTACGCAGCCTCTGCGTGCTCTCRTCAATCAGGACGATCACCCGGTTCGGGCACTCCGACACAGTCGCGATCGTGTGCGCCGACCACGTCGTACCACTCAATGCCAACAGCTGGATCAGCGGCTGAGACGCCGACGTGAACGACGTCTTAANTCAATCAGGACGATCACCCGGTTCGGGCACTCCGACACAGTCGCGATCGTGTGCGCCGACCACGTCGTACCACTCAATGCCAACAGCTGGATCAGCGGCTGAGACGCCGACGTGAACGACGTCTTAATAGCGGCGAAAACCCGACCGCCCGAGGAGTCCAGCCACTTCAAGTTCATGTGGTCATCACTGCTGCGCTGCCCCGACAGCGCCGCCACAGGAGCGGTCCAGTCGGTGTTCGAGTCGTCGTCGTCGTGGTAGCTCCAGTACATGCCGTCGGTGGAGTCACCGAGCTGCCGGCTCCACAACACCCCGATCTTGCCGGGTCCGAACGCGATCACGGCCGCCGTGTCGTCCACAGACACGTTGCTCAACGACGCAGGATGCGCGAACGGCGTCCCCCACGTCTTGCCATCCGTGCCAGTGACGTTCAAATAGATCTGGTTCTCCTGCTGCCACGTGGCCCACACCCGGCCAGTCGAGTCCTTATCGATGGTCAGGGTCTCAACGCGGAAGTTGTTGATGGTTGTAGAACTCTCCAGCGAGTACGTCTTTGTACTCGAGTCGTAGCTGAAACGCCGCATCGTTGACGGGAAGTTCGGCTCAGCCGGCAGACCGTCGTTGACGAACCGGTAGCTCGCCACATACAACGTCGTCCCGTCCCACAACACGTCATGATGGGTGTTCGCGCGCGTGTCGGTTCTCACACCCGTGTCGACCCACGAGCTCGTCGCGGCATTGAACCGGAAGATGTGAAAATCCGAGCTGGCAGTGTCCCACAGGTTCCCCCACCAGACCCCGTCGTTGAACCACAAATCACTCGTCGCCCGCTTCGTGCCCGTCGGCGTCCCCGTGCCCGTATGCGACTGACCCTCAACCCCGACATCACCCTCAGCAGCCGACGCCGCAGCCGGCACCACCAGAGCACTCACCGCAAGCAGCAGCGCTGTCAGCAGTCCATGGAGCCGCAGATTCCGCGACCCGCGTGGACGAAGACCACCTCCCCGCTTTACGCCAAGCCAGGAAGTCCTGCGACCTCTACCACGCCCGCCTATGTAAGCAAATACAAAGTCCAGCATCGTTGCTCCCCCGGGTTGAACGTCGACCTGCATAGGGATGGTCACTAGCCTCACCACTCGTTGAAGTTGTTTGCCTGTGTCAGTCCCAGGCAATCTTCCCGGCGTGATACGAGAAACCGAAGCGCCAGCTGCTGCGGTCCTGGCAACTTGCGTGCACTCCCCTCGGAACATGATCTACTGAACAACTTGCAAAAAGCTTAGGATTTCCTGAACCGGTCCCAGTTTTAGGGGTTTGAGAATCCTTGGAAACCGGCAAGCCCCAATGCCGCACTTCCCCCATGGCCGCCCCGGCGCGCACTCATCACCAAACGTTGTGATGACCCTGGACCAGACCGCGGCGGAGACAGCCGTCCATCGTCCCGGTGCTGCCATGCTGTGGTCGCTGAGCCCGGATCGCTGAAGTAAGTCAGTCTGGGCGTCGCCAGGGGCCAAGACCTCACAAAGCTGTCTCAGATCGCCGACGTTCTACTCAGCCTCACCGGGCCGAACGACCTACTTCGCTGACACTGAGGAGAACGGGGGTGACGGCCGGGGCATCAAAGTCTCGTCGAGGCCGCGAGGCCCCCTTTCAGGGGGCGGTATCGGTTTTCAACGCGAGCCCCAGTGAACTGCACACTTTTTCGTCCCCGGGGATGACGGCGGCACGGCCGTCATTGAGAACGCATACGGTCAATGGGTTAGGAATCGGGTGGGAGAAGCTGCGGTCATACCGGCTTGGATGTGCGCTGCCGTTGGGGGCATCGGGGTCGAGCAGGTGCTGAGCCCACACGTCCCGGCAGGCGGCCAACGCGTCCTCGATAGGGATAGGGTTGCTTTGCGTCGATGGCTCTCCGACCCGTGTGCCTTCCCCCAGAACAACTGTGGTGCCGGGGAACTGGTTGCCGTGGAGTTCGGCTCGGGCGAAGCAAAGTATCGAGCTTTTGTCCGTGACGGGCAGCTGCATCACTACCGCTCCGCCCGTCACCACCAAGGCGACGGCGGCACCGGAAAGCAGAATCCTCTTGCCTTTGGTGTTCTGGAAGTGCCGGTTTTCAGGGGTTCCGTCCTGCGCGACGTTGGTCAGGAGCGCCTCGATGGCTGCGCTGCGTTCGGCGCTGAAGCGCTGTGAACGCGGAATCTCATTCATGGTGTTTCCTCTTCAGGCTTGAGCGGGGGCGACGCCGGCAGAAACCCCGCTTGTGGGTTCATCAGCTGTGACAGTTTCTGTTTGGCGCGTGAAAGCCGGGACTTCACGGTGCCCGACGGAATGCCCAGCAACTCGCTCACCTCAGCTGTGCTCATGTCCTCCAAAACGCAGAGCGCAATAACTTCCTGGTCCCGCCGGCCCAGCGAACGATAGGCCTGGCGCAGGAGTAGAGACCGCCGGTCATCGTCAACATTCTCAGCCACGGAATCGCTGTGATCCGGCACCAACGGGGACTGCGGAAGTTTCCGGAGGAGGCGTTCATAGCGCAGTGTGGACCTGATCTTGTTTCTTGCCGCGTTCGTGGCTGTTATCAGCAGCCAACCAAGCATCGAATCGTTGACCAGCCGGATTCTGGATCTGCAGCGCCAAGCCTCGAGGAACACCATGGCGGTGACGTCTTCAGCCTCAAAGGGAGTTCTCACCAGCCGGAGACTGTGGACGAAGACCCTGTCCCGGTGCCGTAGGAAGAGGGAAGCAAAAGCGGCACCGTCACCATCGATGACGCGCAGCCAAAGCTCACCGTCCGTGGATGCCTTCCCTGTGCCCCCCATACCTATAAGTGTCCGGCAACCTCGTCGTGGTTCCATCGCGAATCACAGAAGTTCGGCCCGAGGGACGGCCCCGAGACCCCGAGCAACTCATTTCGACTGCGCAGTTCTGATTTTGGAAATCAAGTGCTTTCAGGTCCTGCAGTAGGAATGCCGGCGCGAACCCACGTTCAGTGGTGAGCACCATTCGTGACTAGCCGATAGCTGGCCGTGCCGGCGGTGTGGGCATGCAGGCTCGGCGAACTCTCATCCTCAGAATCCTATATGCGTGCCTTTTCGGGTACTTCCCGCGCGAGGAGGACCGCCACTAGGCCGAGCGCCGAGCCGGTGACGCGTCGCTGCCACTTCGTCCAGCTCGGCCGGGCAGAGAGGAATGCAGAGATCGACCCGGCGCCGAGGACGATCAGTGCGTTCACAAGCATGCTCAGGGCAATCTGGATCGCTCCGAGGGAGAAGCCCTGGACAATTGTTCCTCCCCGGCCCGAGTCGATGAACTGCGGAATGAGCGCAAGATACATCACCGCTGTTTTTGGGTTCAGCACGTTCGTGAGGAGGCCCATGCGGAAGAGCTTGCGTGCGGAATCGCGAGGGAGTGCGCGAACTTCGAAAACGCCGCGCCCGCCGGGCTTGAGTGCCTGCCACGCGAGGTAGGCCAAGTAGAGGACTCCTGCGGCTTTCATTCCGGCATAGAGCCACGGCACCGCGACGAACACCATCGCGAGCCCGAGGTTCGCCATCGTCATGTAGACGAGGAAGCCAGCACAGGTGCCTGCGAGAGAAATCATTCCTGCCAATGGCCCTTGGCTCACACTGCGTGAGACCAGGTAGACCATGTTCGGGCCCGGCGTGAGCACCATGCCGAGTGCCGTTAGAGCCATCCCGCCTGCCGCGACCGTCGAGACCCCCGTTCCGAAGTCTGTCGCCGCGATCACGGGCGCACCGTCCTGCTCGCTGGATACATATATCGTGTCTGCGGATCGGCAGCCCAAGGAAAAATCGTCATGACTCCAACAATGATGTAATAGCCTTATGCATCTCAACCCTTACGGTGAGTACGCGGTACTCCTCGCCGCCTCGTTGGCGAACGATTGGCCAGCCGATAGGGACGGTCTCGTGCAGCGGACTCGTGAGTTCGGTATGACGATGGACTACAAGCTCTCCGCCGGAGACGATCATGAGCAAACCCGCGACGTCATTGACGCGTGGCTTTCAGTCGTCGATGAACGCGATCCACAGAACAGGGCCGCTCTGTTGAACGCCCAGATGGCTGCTGCCGCCGCCTATCCGCGCCTCACCGATCACGACGGTGAAGGATGGCATCTTCACTACCGCGACCTCGACCAGGCTCTTCCGCACGTATTGCTCGCCGTGATCAGTGTCGGAACTGCATTGCACCTCAGCACTCGCGGCGCTCATAGGCTCAGCCGATGCGCCGCAGGGAGGTCATCAGGCGATCCCTGCAGGGCAGTCGTGGTCGATGTCACCCGCAACGGTCGCCAGCGCTACTGTTCCGTGCGCTGCGCAAACCGTGACAACGTCCGCAAACACCGCGCCCGCGCGAAGCAGGACCGCATCGTGTCGTAAGCGGGTCCCTTATGGGGAATAAGGGAATCTGACCTGCGACGTTTGGAAAAGTTGCGTCAGAAGGTGGCTGTAGTGGCCGAGGCTGCCGGCTGGATAAGGTCCTGTTCCACCGGACCCCGGGAATGCTTCACTGAAAGGTACGACGACGGCCACGCCGCCTTTCGCCGCCACCGGAGGTAGTCGAATGCGCAAGATCATCCTCATGATGTCGGTCTCCTTGGACGGATTCTTCGAGACGGCCGACCGGGACATCAGCTGGCACCTGGTGGATGATGAACTCCTCCACCACTTGAACGAGCAGTTCCGGACGATGGGAGCCTTCATGTTCGGGCGCGTCACCCATGAGCTGATGGCCGATTACTGGCCGACTGCCGACAAGGATCCGGACATCTCGGCGGAGCTCGTTGCGTTCGCGGGGATCTGGCGCGAGATGCCCAAGTTCGTCTTTTCACGGACCCTCACGCAGGCAGGCTGGAATACCACGGTGATTCACGACGTCGTGCCTGAACAAATCGCGGAACTGAAGGCGCAGCCCGGGGGCGACATCGCCCTTAGCGGCGCCAATTTGGCCTCCACTTTCATGCGGCACGGCCTGATCGACGAATTTCGAATTCTCGTCCATCCCGTGGTCCTGGGGCAGGGCCGGCCGCTGTTCGAGGCCCCTGGTGTCCGGATGGACCTCCGGCTCGAGGGGACGCGGACGTTCGGCAACGGCGTGGTTTTGCTCCACTACTCGAGCGACGGCGCCTAAGGGGCCCACCCGTTGGCAACCGGGTTAAAGGCTGTTGGAACCGCGGTGTGATGTGGGCAACTCATCCCTCACTGTGGCATGTGGTAGGTGTGGTAGTTCGACTGGATCTCGTCTTCCTGGCTGAAGACGATCAACGAGCAAACGCATTCCTGGGGGTCTGATGAACACGCATGTGCTGAGAACGACGATCGCGGTGCTAACCGCGCCGCTCCTGCTTCTGACCGCGAACGGTGTCGCGGATGCCCAGGAGGCAAAACCACCGCCGGTGCCCTCGCGTTGAACCATCGGTGGGCGTTCGTCGACGGCCCCAAATCAGGCGGCTGGCACACTATCCGCAAGTACAGCTTGTCCGATCTCAGGAGGGCGATGGCGAAGAACGGTTCTGTCAGGCCTGACGGCCAAGACCGCAAGGTCTACGGCGCGTCTTTCATGACCATCGACGGCCGCCATCTGTACGCGGGCAAGTGGAGCGGTGAACACCGCGACTGGATGTATAGCTACACGATTGCCGGCGACGGATCCTTGACCTTGGACAGGAAGGAAGACGGAAACGGCTTGCGCTGGGAGGTGCCCCAATGGACGCAGGGCGTTGCAGTCGCAGACGGACGTTTTCTCTTCAGTTCGTCCAGCGGCCGCAACAAACGCAGCAACCTCTACGTCACGAACAAGGACGAAACGAATCTCGACAGGGCATCCGTGCGTTGCTTCCGCGCGCCGAGCATGGCGGAAGGGATCACCGCCACGCCGGATGGCGAGGCGTATCTGCTGTTCGAATCCGGTTCGTACAAGTTCAACGGTGCCAGCGGGGACCGTGCCATCAATGTGATCGACGGCCTGCGCAGGGCCAAACTCTCTGCTCTGACGTCCTTGCTGGGTGGCAAGATCCATCTCGGAACCCTGCACTGCGTCGGGCAGGAGGACTTCGTTGGCGATGACGAAATCCGGCTCAATGTCGAGGATCAAAAATTGGGGAAGTCCGTGCAGATCGCCGAGGGCGAGAAGAAGGAGATCGACAATACTATCCAGTTCACCGGCAAGGTTTCGGTGAAGCTCTATGAAAACGACATCGAAGGTGACGACTACCTGGGCCAGCGGTCCTCGAACCCGGCAGCAAAGACGGGATTATGGAGTTCGCGAAAGACGGCGCCAGGTACCGGCTGAGCTACAAGGTGACGTGAGCGCTCCGCCTATTGGGGTCGCCGCATCGGCCTTGGAGCCGGGTTCGCCGTCGGGGGACTGGGCACCGTCGGACGCCGGCACGCTACTCATTGAGAAGCTGCTCGCGCAGAATGTCTGCGTGCCCGCAGTGTTGAGCGAGTTCGCGCAACATGTGTAGGTACACCCACCTCAGCGGGAGCGGGCCTCGCCGGTTGCCGTGGACCATTTCGTCGAGCCCCAGGGATGACGTCGCGCGGCGCGATGACTCGCATGCCTCGCGGTGTGCTCGCTGGACTGTGGCGATGGTGTCGTCCTCATTGAGGATAAAGGACTCGTCTGGCGTCGCAGGGATGCCGATCTCGGCGCGGGGCCGACACGTGACAGCCTCGTCGGACCAGACCTTCTCGACGAAGGTCGCGTGCTTGACCAGGCCCAGGAGCGTGGTCCGTGAGGGCACCAATGATCGGCGCGCCTGGGCCTCGGTCAGACCGTTCAAACAGCCGTTGAGCGCGCCGCGGTGCTCGTCGAGAAATGCCTCGAACTGGGCCTGGGGCGGCTGATTCATGATGTCCTTGGAGAACGTCGCAGGGAGGGAAGACATGGGTGGAGTATCCCCTGGGCCGACGCCCGGTAGCAATTAGCGCACATGGTATGTCCGTGCCCTTCGACCGGTCGCAGCTGCCCGGCACGCAAACGTTCATCGGGCGATTAGGGCACCCCAAATCGCCTTTGGACATGCTCCGGCTACGGCCGGTCCGGTGCGCCCTTCACGATAACTGGCGCCAGCAGCGGCATCCTGACTGCGACGTCCGGAGCGTCGGGGGCGCAGCAGGCGTCCGGGCAAGGTCTGTCTTGATCGCGGAGCCGTTTCCGGTCTGCTGCGATTCTGGTTCTTGCCTTCTTGCGCACTTTGCTGGCGGGCATTGGCCGTCTCCTTCGGGTGGGCTCAGGGCCGCAGAGCAGCGCTGATGTTGTCGGCGTTGTCGTTCATCCACTGGATGAACGTCCTACCCTCAGGGAGCGTCTCGGTGAACCCGACGATGGGCAGGTTCGCCGCCTCGGCGGCCTTGCGTACAGCCTCGGTCTGCGGGGTTGAGGTCTGGTCGTCGTAGGCCAGGAAGCGCACCGACGTGGATGAAACGAGTTCGACGGCGCTCTTCAAGGCGCCGACCGGTGCGTCGTTGCCTTCCTCCGCGGCCTCCAGGAAGTCCTCCGGGGTCCGGTTCACCAGCCCGGCCGCCTCGAGCATGTACACGGGCAACGGCTCCGTGAGCGCCACACCCTCCCCGCTGTGCCGGGCCTTGATGGCAGCCAGCTTGTCCGAGACTGCTGTTGCCTCCGCCTTCAATTTTTCCGCATTTGCCTTGAATCCTGCTGCGCTCCCGGGGTCGATGGCGCCGAGTCTGGAGGCGATTTCCTCCGCGACCAATGATGCCGAGGACATGTTGTACCAGACATGTTCATTGACCTCGCCATGGTGGCCCACCGTGCCATGAGCTTCCGTGCCGCCCTCCGCGGCGGGGGCTTCCTTCGCGTGCGAATCACCGCCGGCTTCCAAACCCGCGACGTCAACGGCGTGGAGGACCCGCTGCTCACTCAGGGCCAGATCCTTGGCGATGGTGTCGAAGAAAGGGTCAGCCTGTCCTGCGGCGTGGGTTCATAGGAATGCGGGTCCTGGCTGGTTCCGCTGATGATCGAGGTAACCCGCACCCTGTCGCCGCCAACGGTCCTGGCAATGTCGCCGTAGACGTTGGTGGTGGTCACGACGCTGATCCGCGCCTGGGCCGGGTCAGCGGCCGACCCGGCCTGAGTGGCACTGGCCGGTTGTCCGCAGCCGGAGAGGAACAATGCCATGCCGAGCATGGCGGCAACAGGAAGAAGGAGGGGCGAACGGCGCATCAGGGGAGAGCCTCATTTCGAAAAGGAGCGAATCGGTTGGAATCACCCTCAGTATATAGAAATGAGAATCATTAACATTAATTGATCGTCGTGCAGCAGTCATCGGCCCCGCGGTCGGCGGCTTCAGGGGCGTGGGGGACGGTGCAGCAGGCATCGCCGCGCCACGTTTGGATGCCTTCACGTGCAGCGATTGCGGCGATGGCCAGCGCAGCTCCTGCGTCCGCCCACCACCAGCCCAGCGTGCTGTTGAGAACCAGGCCGGCGAGCAGGACGGCTGAGAGGTAAGTGCACAACAACGTCTGTTTGGAATCGGCCACCGCCGTGAGAGAACCGAGTTCCCGACCGGCGCCACGCTGCAACCAGGACAAGATAGGCATGACGGCCAGGCTCAGGGCCGCAATCACGATGCCGGGAGTGGAGTGCTGCGCTTCGCCGCCGCCGGTTAGGGATCGGATGGCGTCAACTGTGACGAACGCGGCCAAAGCGAAAAAGGATGCCGCGATGATCCGCAGGGTCAGGTGTTCACGCCGCTCAGGATTCCTGGCCGAAAACTGCCAGGACAGGGCGACGGCGGAAGCCACCTCGATCACCGAATCCAATCCGAAGCCGATCAAGGCTGAAGAGTCCGCGACACCACCGGCCCACAGTGCCACGACGGCTTCGATGACGTTGTAGGTAATGGTCGCGGCCGCGAACAATCGGATACGGCGGCTCAGCACGGCGCGGCGCGCCTGTGTGGGTGTGAGCGGAAGGGTCGTCATCCCAGGCACTCGCCGTCCGGTGCGCAGCAGGCCGGGTCCACGGCCAAAACCACACCCAGCAGATCCGTGATCGCGTGGCCCAGCCGGGCGTCGGCCAGCTCATACCGGCTCCTCCGGCCGTCCGGAACAGCCACGACCAGGCCGCAACCGCGAAGGCAGGTCAGATGGTTGGAGATGCTCTGCCGTGAGACCCCTAGGGAGTCCGCGAGGTCTGAGGGGTAGCTCGGTTCCGCGGCGAGGGCCAGCAGGATCCTTGCCCTGGTCGGATCTGAGATGGCATAGCCGAACCGTGCAAGGACGGGGGCGCGCATGAGCGTTTCCATGACCTCGAAAGTACAGCAGCCAATGTATTCATGCAATCGTGTACTATCTCTGGTCTGCGTGGTCAGGCGGCCGCGGCGCGGCGATAGGTGCTATTCGTTCGAAACCTACACGGAGGTCCACCGACACTCTTTGCGGAATTGCATCGGATGCAGGATCCCCGTCGCGGTATTCCGCCCTCTCGGCCGGCAACGCGCGAAACCGTCCAGCGTCCTCCGGACCACGTGGCGGGTAAGGAATGCAGTCGGATCGTGGACTGGGTACTTTCGTGACCTTAGCCACCCTCGGATTAATGAAATATGCAACCATGGTTACAGAATCAGGGAGGCTCCTTGCGGGATTTGCGGGATTTGCGGGGTTTGCGCGGGGCAGCGACGGACGCTCCGTTGTGTGCAGGAAGTTGAGGATCGAATGAGAGACGTCGCTGGCCCTGACCGGTCCGTTCGTGATCTCGTCCCGTTTCGGACGGCCGTTCGGACCTGGTTCCTGATCTCTTTGGAGACGTTCGGCGGTCCGGCGGGCCAGATTGCTGTCATGCAGCGTGTTTTGGTTGATGAGAAGCGTTGGATCGGGCATCGGCGGTTTCAGCATGCACTGAATTTCTGTGTGCTCCTGCCGGGACCCGAGGCGCAGCAGCTGGCGATCTACATTGGCTGGCTGCTCAACGGCCGGCTTGGCGGGCTCGTCGCGGGAACACTGTTCGTGCTGCCGGGGGTGGTTGCACTGCTGGTTCTCTCTGTCATCTATGTGGCCTTCGGGACCGTTCCGGTGATCACGGCGGTTTTTGCCGGGGTGGCCGCGGCCATCCTGCCGATCGTTGCCCAGGCCGTCGTCCGCGTGGCTAAGCGGGCACTAGTGCACCCGCTGCTTCTGGCCTTGGCTGTTGCGGCGTTTGTGGCGTTGGCGGTTTTTGCCGTTCCGTTCCCGGTTGTCATAGCCGCCGCCGGCGTTACCGGCTGGGTGCTCAGCAGGGCAGTCCCGCGGGTCTTGGCCGGCCTGGCCGACAGGGAAGAGCCGGACGCGGTGCCTCCGGTCATTGCTGATGATGCGCTTCATGCCGAGAGGCTGTCGGCCGGGCGGGCGGGGCTGATCCTGGTCGTCGGGCTGTTCCTGTGGATTCTTCCGATCCTAACCGCGGTTCTGTGGGCTGGGCCGGGATCGGTCCTGGCCCAGCAGGGGCTGTTCTTCTCCGGTGCAGCCTTGGTGACCTTCGGCGGCGCCTATGCCGTCCTGTCCTATGTGGCCCAGCAGGCCGTGGACGTCTTCCACTGGCTGGCCCCCCGCGAGATGGTCCGGGGGCTGGCCCTGGCCGAGACCACGCCCGGCCCGCTGATCATGGTCGTGCAGTTCATCGGTTTCGTCGGGGCGTACCGGAACCCGGGCGGGCTGGACCCCTGGGCGGCGGCTTTCCTAGGGGCCATGCTGACCACGTGGGTGACGTTCGTTCCCTGTTTCCTCTTCATCTTTCTGGGCGCACCGTATGTCGAACGGCTGCGGGGCAACAGGACGCTCACCGGGGTCATGTCGGGCATCACGGCCGTCGTCGTCGGGGTGATCGCCAACCTGGCCCTGTACTTTGCGATCCATGTCTTTTTCTCGGCAACCGTGGCAGTGGACTGGGGTCCGGTGCATCTGCGGCTGCCCGAGCCCGTCACTGCGAACCCTGTTGCCGTGCTGATCGCCGTCGCGGGCGGGGTCATGGTCTTCGCGCTTCGCTGGTCGACGCTGCGCGTCATCGGGTGCTGTGCCGTGCTGGGCCTGGCAGCCGGCTTGGCCGGGCTGCCGCTGGGCTGACCCGGCGCCGTGCGCGGCTTGCCGGGCCGCGCCGCTGGCGGTCAGAGGCGGTTGTCCCCGTGCAGGAGGGCGTGGCGCTGGTGTTCGTACAGGCCGTCGAACAGGGTCTGGGTAAGGGCGAGGACCTGATCGTCGTCGGCCACCAGGGACAGTCCGCGGCAGATGACATCAAGGCCGGGTGCCTCGGGGGCATCGAACTTGTCATCGGCCAGGTCGGCCTCGTGGACCATGCGGGCGATCTGCCACAGCACCGGGTCGGTGAGCTCGTAGCGGCGCAGGATGGTTTCAAAGCTGCAGTCATCGCCCTGATGTGACAGCTCCGCACCGCGTATGTCGAACGCGGTGGCATCAGGAGGAACCTCGGCCGGGTCCTCCACAAAGGCGAACGTCGCCTGCGGATCGATGCAGCGCCGGATCAGCCACGCACACGCGGCCCGGTCCACGTGGACCCCCGCTCTCGTGGCCCAATTCATAACGCCGTCTCCAGGGACTCGGCCAGGCCCGTCACGGCCCGGACCGCTTCATCCTTCTCCGGCGGCGGGAAATAGTCGCGTTGCCGGATCCTGTGCAGTTCCCGGCGCAGCCGCCGCAACGCCCTGACCCGGCCCGCCTCGTCTTCGGCGCCGGCCCGAGCCGCATCGCCAACGAGCTCACGGTACTCCGCGGCGATGGTCTCTGCCATGCGTTCCTTCAGGGCTTCTTCCTGTGCTGCCGAGGCCGGGTTGCCGATCCATAGCTGCGCGTCTCCTCCGGCCTGAAGGACTTCCTCGGCCACCCATTCCAGCTGCTCACGCGTCTGCACCCCCGCCGGCAGGGCCACAAGCCCGTCCAGTATCTGACCGGCGCCGATCCGGCGCAACCTGCGCCAGACGGAAATCCGGGGAGTAGATGGCTCGCGCGGGATGCGGTACGCCAGCAACACCCACTCTGCCCGGTCCGGCGATCGGTCAGAGCCTTGGTGGGCGCTTGGCTTCGCCTGCACGCCCTGCGCCTCAGTAGAAGTAGACGTCGACGACAAGCGCGGCGGCCGCAGCGGCACCGGCCAGCGCGGCAAGCCGGCGGGGCGAATCGTTCCGCCCGGAACCCAGCATCAGGACCATCCCGGCACCCGCCAGGGTGAACACCCCGGATCCGGTGTCCTGCCAGCTGACAGGAAACAGCGCGAACGGCAGATCATGGGAAAACAGGCCGGTGGCCCCGGTCCAGTTGAGGATCGAATTCCAGCACAGCGGCATGACCAGCGCGGCACCGGCCACGGACAGCAGTACACCGATTCGCCGCACCCTCAGGAACCCGGCCACCACCCCCGCGGCCAGGGCCGACAGCACCGCCCCGAGCAACATCTGGGCAAGGGTCATGGCCGAATCCTGAGGGCGGCGGTGCAAATGAGGGTCGTTGTAACCATGGTTGCAATAGTACGCGGATCCGATGAGCTCGTCCCGGACCTGGGCCGGGTTCTCGCACTTGGCCTCATGGCCCAGGCAACGGGCTATTCGGAAGAAAGCTCCTCCGCGAGTTACCGGTAGCGGCGTTCAGGGGCGATCGACGCCTTGTGGTTGAGGCGTATCGGCGAGGTCTTGGATTCGTTCAGTGGCGGCCCAACTGGCGAGCATGCGGAGGCGTTCATCTGATGGGGATCCGGGTACGGCAGGGTAGACGGTGAGGGTGAAGCCAGGGTCTTCGGCAAGCTCCATGGCTTCGTAGGCGAGTTCGAGTTCTCCTACGACCGGGTGGTGAAAAATCTTTGTCCCGGCGTAGTGGCGCCGGACGTTGTGGGCGGCCCAGCGCGTCCGGAATTCTTCGCTGCGCATGGACAGTTCGCCGACGAGATCGGCCAGGCGTTTGTCAAAGGGGTTGCGCCCGCTCTGCGTCCGCAGGATTGCGACGTTGGTATTGGCCGCCAGCTCCCAATTGGGGTAAAAGTCCCGGGCCCTGGGGTCCAGGAAAATGAACCGGGAGTGGTTGGCGGGCCGTGTTGAACCGCGGTACATCTCCGAGTACAGGGCATAGCCAAGCTGGTTGGCGGCCACGATGTCCATGTGGTGGTTGCCGATGAAGGCCGGCGAACCCGTGATGGAGTCAAGCATGAACTGGAGGGTCGGGCGGACCGCCCCGCTTTGGAGGGGGCGCCGCTGGGCTTTCCCGGAAGGACCGGATGCACGGGCAAGGTTGTAGAGGTGGTCCCGTTCGGCCTCGTCGAGATTCAGCGCCCTTGCGACGGCGTCGAGGACGCTTTCGGAGGTGCCGGCCAGGTTCCCGCGCTCAAGCTTTGTGTAGTAGTCCACGCTGACCCCGGCGAGCATCGCAACCTCTTCACGGCGCAGACCGGGGACTCGGCGGCGGCCGCCGAAGAGCGTCAGCCCCGCCATTTCGGGAGTGATCCTGGCGCGTCTTGAGGCGAGAAACTCGCGCACTGCCATCCTGTTGTCCACTCATCCACGCTACCCCGGAGCCCCGGACCGTAGGGAGGTACTGCCAGAACCCGGATAAGCAGAGCCCTCGCTAGGACCGGCGAGACCCTGTTGCATTGAACATGAACCCCCAGGCATCCTCGGCCCCCAACCGCGGGCCGCCCCATGACCCCTAGAACCACGACCCCCAGAACGGAGCCAGCGTGACAGTCATCGAGACCCCGATGCCCGCACGTGAGCAGGCCGTCGGCCGCTCCCTGGCGGTCGTGCTCGGCCTGCTGACAATCTTCGGTCCGATCTCCATGGACCTCTACCTGCCTGTCCTTCCGGCCCTCACAGCGGAGCTTCAAAGCACGACGTCGGTTGCCCAGCTGACAGTCACCGCCTGCCTGCTGGGCCTGGCCATAGGCCAGGTAATCGCCGGGCCCCTCTCGGACCGCTTCGGCCGCCGAACGCCGCTGCTGATCGGGGTCAGCGCATACGCCCTCACATCGGCCCTGTGTGCGGTGAGCCCAAGCATCGAAACACTCATCATCGCGAGGTTCGTCCAGGGCCTGGCCGGCGCCGTAGGCATAGTGATCGCGCAAGCGGCTGGTCGGGACGTCTACTCGGGCGGCAAGCTGCTTCGCTACTATGGCCGCCTCACTGTGCTCGGAGGACTGGCCGCAATCATCGGCCCGGTCGTCGGCGGGCAGCTCGCAACGGTCACGGACTGGCGCGGAGTCTTCCTCTTCCTGGCAGCCGTTGGCATCGCCATCCTGGTGGCATCGTTGGTGATCTTCCACGAGACCCTGCCGGCAAACAAGCGCGTCACTGGGGGTTTCTCCCATACCCTCAACGATTTCCGCCGACTCCTCGCTGACCGGGTGTTCGTCGGAGCTGTACTGATCACCGGCTTCACCTACTCCGCGATATTCGCCTACCTGAGCGGGGCAACCTACATTCTCCAAGGCATGTATGGCCTCTCTCCGCAGGGCTACTCGCTGGCATTCGGCCTGAATTCCCTGGGCTTCATGGTCTTCGGGTTCATCGCCGGCCGCCTGTCCGAACGGTGGTCCGAGCGTGGAACGCTCACCGCGGGCCTGATCATGACAGCCGCCGGCGCCCTGGGGCTGCTTGCGACGGCACTCCTGCACTTGCCTCTGATCGCCATCGTCCTGTCCCTGTTCACGATGGTCAGCGGCGTGGCCGTGACCAGCCCGCCGGCCACCTCGCTGGCGCTCAAGGACTATCCCGACATTGCCGGAACAGCCTCCTCACTCCTCGGGTTGGCCCGTTTTGCTTTCGGCGGCATCGCCGCACCCCTGGTCGGCATCGGCGGCGCCAACGATGCGGTTCCGTTCGGCATCGTTGCATCTGTTTGCGCAGCGGCGGCCGCTCTGAGCCTCGGACCGGTCAACGGGCGGCGCGAGGACCGTTACGGCGCACCAGATTAACCCCTACGGCGGTCTGGCCACCACATCGCAGCGGGCCTGCTGAGGTAAGGCTCGAATGCGTTAGCCGTCCTTCCGGCTGCCCGGCGTTCCGGCGTCGATGGGGGTCTTGGTGAGCCGGGGCAGGCTGGCGGCTGCTATGAGGAGGGCCAGGGCTCCGAGGCCAAAAGGCAGGGCGCTGGCGGTGGCGATGCCTCCGACGAGAAGCGGGCCTCCGGCGTCGCCAAGTTCCCTGCCAAGTTCGGCCGAGCCCATGGTCCGGCCCATGCGTTCCGGCGGGGTGGTGTCGGCCAGGTGGGCAAAACCCAGGGGTGTCGCGGCGCCCACGCCGGCGCCGATTGCGGCGGCCGAGATGAACAAGGTGACCGGCCCCGGTGCCAGGGCGATGAGGGCCACGCCGCCGGCAGTAAGCAGGAGACCTGCGGTCATGCCGTGGCTGTCGCTGATGCGTTGCTGGTCGCGCATCTTGCCGATCCTGGGCTGCACCAGGAGTGCGGCGATCGCCAGGACGCTCACTGTCGCGGTTCCCGCGACGGGGCCCAGACCGTGTCGGGTGGCCAGGGCGGGAAGGAAGCCGATCGCGGCGCCCATGGCGCCCGTCGAGGCCGCGAGCACGAGCGTCGGGACGAGGAAGCGCCGTTCGGTGACCTGGCGCGCCAGGTCAAGGATCGTGTAGCGCTGGCGCGGGAGCGGTTCCACGTGGGGGACGCAGAGGAGGACCCAGAGAGCCGCGGCTGCCGCCAGAACAGAGAGCGCGGCAAAGAGCAGGGCGAAACCCCCGGCAAGGATCAGCCCCGCCCCCAGCAGCGGCCCGATCACGTAGCCGAGGCTCTTCCAGGATCCGTACCGGCTGAAGTAGGTGCCGGCATTCTTTCCCCCGGCCATCCGTGCGACCATGGCGGACGCTGCCGGGGAGAAGGCCGCGGCCGCGGCCCCCTGCCCAAGCCGGGCCATGCCCAGCATCAGGGGATCGCTTCCCCACAGCCCCGGGATCGAGAGCGCGGCGAAGGCCAGGAGGCCGCCGACGATGACGGGCTTGGTGCCGATTCTGTCGCTCAGTGCGCCGAAGACGGGCTTGAGGAACACCTCTGAGATGTCATAGGCAGCCAGCAGAACGCCCAGAGTGAGGAGCGTCAGGCCGATGTTCCCGCTCTGGGCGCCCATGCCCGCGGCAACGCTGTGGGCACCGAAGGCCGTCACGAACCCGGCGGCGTACAACGGCGCGGAGGACGTCCGCGCGGCCGGCGCGGCGGGGCTCATGAGTGGACCTCCCGGTAGACGTGGCCGGCGAAATCATCCAGGGCGGCGGTGCAGCGGGCCAGCCCCTCCTCGGCGCGGGTTGCGCCGGCGCTGCCGAAGACATCCCTGGACCGGATTGACCGGGACCACCGGCGGAGCCGTTCCAGGCTTTGTTCTTCCTCTTCCAGTTCGGCGAGGGTGAACTTCTTCTTGGCGATTTCCCGGCCGATCTCGTCCGTGAATTTCACGCAGTCAGCCAGGAATTCGGCCCATTCATCCTCGCGGGCCGCATCAAAGAGCGCCCGCAGCTTGGGGGCATCGTCGTCACCGGAACCGGTGGTCAGCAGCATCAGCTCGCCCTTCCCGGCCCGGGCGAGATCACGTGCTTTCGTTGCCCCTTCCCGGCAGGCCGGCACATCCGGTGCAGCCCAGGCGCCTTGCCCGAGCGGAACGGCGCCAAACCGCCGCAATTCGCGCCAGACGGCAACGCGGTGGCGGGACGGGACAGCGGGAACCTGGACGATCATGACGAGCCAGGAGGCATCTTCAACTATTGACACACCGTCAATTGTAACGCCTGCTACATGAAGGTCCGCCCGCTTTGTCAAACGCGAGTCGCTTATGCAAGTATTTGCGTATGAATGCAGATACGCAATCTTTCACCCTGGGGCCTGACAGCCAGTATGTGGAGCTGGCAGTCGAGGTCTTCGCCATGCTGGCGGACGCCACGCGGGTACGGCTGATTCTGGCCCTTCGTGATGGCGAGTTGCCGGTCAACGCGTTGGCCGAGAAAGCCGGGAAGTCCGCAGCTGCTGTGTCCCAGCATCTGGCCAAGATGCGCCTGGCCCGCATGGTTTCCACCCGGCAGGAAGGCACAAAGGTTTACTACCGGCTGGCCGATGGTCACGCCTGGCAGCTTGTTGCCGACGCCATCCACCAGGCCGAACATGCCCTGGGAACGGCACCCCATCATGGTGCCGCACCCCACCATGCTGCCCACTAGGCCAGGGCATGAGCAAGCCTGCACCGCACCACGAACCGCACGTGCATCCCCACCCGCATGACAGTCCCGCCGCGGGCGGCGGACACCATCACGACCATGATCATGACCATCCCCACGATCACGATCACGACCACGGCCATGTCCACGCCACAGGGCTCAAAGGGTGGCTGCAGGAACTCTTCATCCCGCACTCCCACGATTCAGCAGACTCCGTCGACGAAGCCATGGAGTCCAGCGCGGAAGGTATCCGCGCGGTCAAACTCTCGTTGCTCGGACTCGGCACCACGTCGCTTTTCCAGCTGGGCATCGTCCTGATCAGCGGGTCCGTCGCGCTGCTCGCCGACACCGTGCACAACTTTTCCGACGCCCTGACCGCCGTCCCCCTCTGGATCGCCTTCCTGCTCGGCCGCCGCACCGCCACGCGGACTTACACCTATGGCTTCGGCCGGGCCGAAGACCTGGCTGGATTATTCATCGTGGCCATGATCTCCCTGTCCGCGGTGGTCGCCGCCGCCGAGTCCATCCACCGTTTCTTTGCCCCGCAGCCAGTCCAGAACCTGGGCTGGGTGCTGGCCGCAGGACTCGTCGGTTTCGCCGGCAACGAGCTCGTTGCGATCTATCGGATCCGCGTCGGCCGGAAAATCGGCTCCGCCGCGCTGATCGCCGACGGGATCCACGCCCGCACGGACGGCTTTACCTCCCTGGCCGTGGTCGCAGGCGTCATCGGCACCTGGCTCGGCTTCCCGCTGGCCGATCCGATCGTGGGCCTGCTCATCTCCGTCGCCATCGCAATCCTGCTCTGGGGAACCGTCCGGGACATCGGGCGCAGACTCATGGACGGCGTCAACCCGGCGCTCACAGACAAGCTCGCCGGCGTCGTGCGGCGGCACGCCCCTGCCGACTCAACGTCCAGGCTGCGATGGTCCGGCCACAAGCTGCACGCAGAAATCAGCATTCCTGCCGGCAGCTGCAGCGATCTGGCCGAACTCGCAGCGCTGGCAGCGGACCTTAAACACGCCGCGGCGCACGCCTTGCCGAATATCGGATCGGTGGAAGTCGTTCCCAGGTTCGATTAGGCCGGTTTGTTGAAACGCCAGCCCCTGCCCCTGACCTGCGAAGCGCGATATTCCGGCAGCAACGCGGTTGCGTTCATCACACGCCGCTGTGCCGCCGCGGCTGTTCGGTCCGGCAGTCGCATACTGGACTGACCGGAGGCGGCGTGCGCACGGGCAGGCAGGAGGAGCAGGCATGAAAACCCTGATGGCAGTGGTGCGGAACGAGTACTTTCCCGCGGCCGCAGTGCTGGCGTTCGTCGTGCTGTTTTGGACGGCGGGACTGCTCGGCGGGCTGTCATTGCTCAGCACAAGCCAGCCGCCCATCGCCACGCTGTTCTGGCTGTTGTTCGTCTATGCGGTCGCCGTCCTGTCGCCGCTGGCAGGGCTGCTCGCAGCAGTTGACCTCGTCCGCAGATGGTGGCGTAACCGCCGCGCGGCGGGGGCCGGGGCGGGCGCGGCACGCCACGACGAGTGACTGGCCCTTGTCCAGGCTCCGGCGCCTAAACCATTGCAGCCTCCCCGCCGGAGTGGTTGCATGGGGTGCATGGCTACCCCTGAGAGTTACGTCTTAGCGATCGGGACCAAGAAAGGCCTCTGGCTGGCGACTAGCCAGGACCGGAAGCAATGGTCCTTCACCGGCCCGCATTTTCTGATGAGTGAGATTCCGAGCATCGGAATCGACACGCGCGACGGCCGCACCCGGATCATGGTGGGCGTCAGGTCCGAGCACTGGGGCCCGACCGTTGCCCATTCGGATGATCTCGGCGCCACGTGGACCGAGCCCGAGCAGGGGGCGATCAAGTTCCCCGACGGCACCGACGCCGCCGTGGAACGCATCTGGCAGATCTACCCCGACGCCGAGTCCCGCCCCGGAGTGGTGTGGGCAGGCGCCGAGCCGATTTCGGTCTGGAAGTCCACCGACGGCGGCGAGCACTTCGAGCTGAACCGCGGACTGTGGGACCACCCGCACCGCAGTGAATGGGGCGCCGGATACGGCGGCGCCGCCGCGCACTCGATCGTGGTCAACCCGTCCGGAGACAACGTGCACGTCGCCATGAGCACCGGGGGCGTATACCGCTCGCTCGACGGCGGATCGTCCTGGGAGCCCCGGAACAAGGGCATCTCCGCTTACTTCATGCCCGATCCCAACCCGGAATTCGGCCAGTGCGTGCACAAGATTGCGGCGGACGCCGCCGTCGAAGGCCGCCTGTACGCGCAAAATCATCACGGCGTCTACCGCAGTGATGACAATGCCGAAAGCTGGGAGTCAATCGCGGAGGGGCTGCCCGCCGATTTCGGTTTCGTGATGCTGACGCACCCGCGGCGGGCGGGCACGGCCTGGGTGATTCCCCTCAAGGCCGACGGCGAGCGGATTCCTCCCGAGGGCAGGCTCGCCGTGCACCGGACCGATGACGCCGGCGGCACCTGGAAGCGTCTGGACGCCGGCCTGCCGCAGGTCGAATACAACGCGGTGCTCCGTGACGCGGCCGCGGTGGATTCTGCCGAACCCGCCGGGGTGTACTTCGGAACACGCGGCGGCTCGGTCTACGCCAGCGCTGACGAGGGTGAATCGTTTGCCGAGGTGGCGTCCCACCTGCCGGACGTCCTGTGCGTGCGCGCCGCCGCGGTTGCGGATGCCAAGGTCGCGGCAACGGTTTCTGCGTGAGGATTTGCGGTGGCTGAGATCAGCGTGGTGCTTCCCAGCGTCCTCCAGCCGCTCGCCGGCGGGCAGTCCTACCTGACTGCGCCCGCCGACGGGACGGTGACTGTGGGCTGGTTGCTGGATTCCGTGACCGAGGATTACCCGGTGCTCGCCAGGAGGCTGCGGGACGAAACAGGTGCCCTCCGCCGCTACGTGAATATTTACGTGAACGGTGACGAGGTCCGGCGTCTCCAGGGCCTGGATACGGAGGTCGCTGCCGGCCAGGAAGTGCTGATCATTCAGTCCGTGGCCGGGGGCTAGCTGGCTCAGGCGACGCGCCAAACGCTGCACTCGTCCGTATTGATGGCCTTGCGCATGCCCGTGTGATGATCCATGATCCAGACGACGCCGATGCCCGGCGCTGTCTCCTGGACGCTGCCGCGGCGGATGATGACGTCGTCGTAGCTGGGCCCCACCGAGAGGCGGGCTTCTATCTCGTCCCCGCGGTGGAGCTGGTCGAGTGCGCGGACGCGGGTTATGTGGGCTTTGGCTTCCTTCAACATGGTGTGGCCTCCTGAGCTGGAGCTGGTGCCTGCAATTGCCGGCACTTCCAGTGTGGCGGCGGAATGTTGCGCCGGGGTTTCCTGCCCGTTAGCACCCGGTTAGTTTCACGCGCCAGTCCGGTTTCGATGCGCCATTGACCGCCGAATCATCTGCCACGAGACTTTCAATGGGTTTGCATCCCGCAACGGCGCCGACCAGGAGGAACCAGCAATGACCATCCAGGAATCCGAGGCAGAAGTCGCCTTCAGGGCAGGCAGGGAATGGTTCAAGAGTGCGGTGGTCTACCAGATCTACCCCCGCAGTTTCGCCGATTCAGACGGTGACGGCATCGGCGATCTCCGCGGGATCATCGGCCGGCTCGACTACCTGCAGAAGCTGGGCGTCGACGTCGTCTGGCTGTCCCCGGTGTACCGCTCGCCGCAGGATGACAACGGCTACGACATCAGCGACTACCGGGACATCGATCCGGTCTTCGGGGACCTGGAAACCCTGGACGAACTCCTGGACGGACTGCACGCGCACGGCATGAAGCTCGTGATGGACCTCGTGGTCAACCACACCTCGGACGAGCACCCGTGGTTCGTGGAATCCCGCTCGGGCAAAGACAACCCTAAACGGGACTGGTACTGGTGGCGGCCGCCGCGGGACGGTGCCGAGACCGGCACCCCGGGCGCCGAGCCGAACAACTGGGGCTCCGCGTTCTCCGGGCCGGCCTGGGAATACGACGACGCCTCGGGTGAGTACTACCTCCACCTCTTCTCGCGGAAGCAGCCGGACCTCAACTGGGAGAACCCGGACGTGCGTGCCGCCATCTACGACATGATGAACTGGTGGCTCGACAGGGGAGTGGACGGCTTCCGGATGGACGTCATCAACTTCATTTCCAAGGAGGAGTCACTGCCGGACGGCCACCGCGCTGACGGCATGTTGTACGGCGACGGCGGCCCCCACTACATCTGCGGGCCGCGCATCCACGAGTTCCTGCAGGAGATGCACCAGGAGGTCTTCGCCGGCCGGGACAAGGACCTGCTCACCGTGGGCGAGATGCCCGGGGTGACGGTGGAGGACGCCGCGCTGTTCACCGACCCCGGACGCCGGGAAGTAGACATGGTGTTCCAGTTCGAGCACGTGGCCCTGGACCAGGAGGACGGCAACAAGTGGCGGCCCAAGAAGCTGCTGCTGACGGATCTGAAGAAATCCCTGGGCCGCTGGCAGGAGGCGCTGGCGGAGCACGGCTGGAACAGCCTGTACTGGGGCAACCACGACCAGGCCCGCGCCGTGTCCCGCTTCGGCGACGACGGCCACTACCGCGAGCTGTCAGCGAAAATGCTGGCCGCCATCCTGCACCTGCACCGCGGCACGCCGTACGTGTACCAGGGCGAGGAACTGGGCATGACCAACATGGCGTTCGGCGCCATCAGCGACTACCGCGACATCGAAGTCCTCAACCACCACCGCGAGGCAACGACGCACATGGGCCACACGGACGCCGAGGTCCTCGCCGCCCTGGCGCCGCTGAACCGCGACAACGCGCGCACGCCGGTCCAGTGGAACGCCAGCCGCAATGCGGGCTTCACCACCGGGGCCCCGTGGATCGCGGTCAATCCGAACGCGAACGCCATCAACGCCGCCGCCCAGGTGGACGACCCCCAGTCGGTCTTCAGCTTCTACCGGCAGGTCATCGCCCTGCGCCACGCGGACCCCGTGGTGGCCTACGGCGACTTCACCATGCTGCTGCCCGACGACGAACACGTCTACGCGTTCCGGCGCTCGCTGCCGGACGCGGAGATGCTGGTCCTGGGAAACTTTTCCGGCGCCGAACAGCCTGCCAGCGTTGAGGGCTCCTGGGGCGGCGCCGAGCAGGTGCTGGGGAACTACCCGCCGGAGGTCGGCCTAAAGCTGCGTCCGTGGGAAGTGAAGGTCTTCCGAAGGAGCCTGTAACCGGCCCAGCGGGCGGACCTCAGGGGGCGAGCCTGTCGCCAGGCTTGTGTACCCGGAACCAGCGGTAGCCGTAGGGGCCCAGCTCAACTGTGAATCCGCCGTCGGGCTCCAGCGGAACGTTATCGCCGCCCAGCAGGTCCAGCAGCGAGGCGCCCCTGAACGCCCGGGACGGGCCGTCCTCCGGACCGGCCCTGCCACTGACCTTCACGGTGTCCTCGCCGAAGTTGTGCAGCAGCACCAGGGTTGCCCCCGCCGAGCTGCAGGTGTGCGCGAAGACCGCCGGCTCGGGCTGGTCGATGAAAACCGATGGCTGCCATCGTTAACGTGTACCGGGGGCCGGTCGCCGTGTCGGGGGTAGGGGTGGCGCCCGGGCGGGGCCCGGGCAAGAATGGGGCGTATGCAGCTTCCGGTCATGCCCCCCATTGCTCCCATGCTTGCCAAATCGGTGGCCGCCATCCCGGACGGTGCCATGAGCTACGAGCCGAAGTGGGACGGTTTCCGGTCCATCATTTTCCGTGACGGCGACGACGTGGAGATCGGCAGCCGCAACGAAAAGCCCATGACCCGCTACTTTCCCGAGCTCGTGGAGGCACTGAAGGCCAATCTGCCGCCGCGGTGCGTGCTCGACGGCGAGATCGTCCTGGTGGGCGCGTCGGGCGACCGGCTCGACTTTGAGGCCCTGCAGCAGCGGATCCATCCGGCCGCGAGCAGGGTCAGGCTGCTGGCCGAACAGACGCCGGCGAAGTTCGTGGCCTTCGACCTGCTGGCCCTGGGCGACGACGACTTCAGCGGCAGGCCCTTCGCCGAGCGGCGCGCCGCCCTCGAGTCGGCGCTGGCCACCGCGCGTTCGCCGATCCACGTGACCGCCGCGACGCAGGACCGGGAACTCGCCGGAAAGTGGTTCAACCAGTTTGAGGGCGCCGGCCTGGACGGCATCATCGCCAAGCCCCTCAGCGGCGAGTACCAGCCGGACAAACGAGTGATGTTCAAGGTCAAGCACGAACGCACCGCCGACTGCGTCCTGGCCGGCTACCGGGTCCACAAGAGCGGACCGGACACCATCGGATCGCTGCTGCTGGGCCTCTACAAGCCCGACGGCGAACTCGCGAGCGTGGGCGTGGTGGGCGCCTTTCCAATGCAGCGGCGGCGGGAACTCTTCGAGGAACTCCAGCCGCTGGTGACCGGCTTTGACGAGCACCCGTGGGCCTGGGCCAAACAGGAGGAAGGCACCCGCACGCCGCGCAACGCGGAGGGCAGCCGCTGGAGCGCCGGCAAGGACCTGTCCTTCACGCCCTTGCGTCCCGAGCGCGTGCTGGAAGTGAAGTACGACCACATGGAGGGCGAGCGGTTCCGCCACACCGCGCAGTTCGTGCGCTGGCGCCCGGACCGCGATCCGGCGTCGTGCACTTACGAGCAGCTTGAGGAGCCCGTCAAGTTCGACCTCGCCGAGGTGCTGGCCACATAAACAGGTGACCCGCCCCTCGTGAGGGACGGGCCGCCGTCGTGACCTTCTTTGAAGCTAAACCGGCCGGGTTACTTCAGGCCGAGCTGCTTGGTGGGGGTTCTGAAGGTTTCCTTGGCCGTGAGGGCCGAGACCGCGGCGATGGTGCAGATGACCGCGGTGAAGATGCTGATCTGGACCCAGCCGCCGGGCTTGATGCCGCCCATGGCAGCCACGATGGCGGGCGCAAACCCTGCCATCAGGAAGCCGAGCTGGGTGCCGATGGCCAGGCCGGAGAAGCGGACCTTGGTGCTGAACATCTCGGCGTAGAAGGACGGCCAGACGGCGTTCGAGGCTGCGTAGCCGCAGGAGAAGAAGCCGATGGCGGCCAGGAACATCAGCGGGACGCTGCCGGATTCGAGGCTCAGCAGGAACACGGGGGTCAGGACAGCGCTGGCCAGCGCGCCGTAGATGAACACGGGCTTGCGGCCGATCCTGTCGGCCAGCTTTCCGAACAGCGGCTGGGTGCCCAGGGCCACCAGGTTTGCGCCGACCACGAGCCACAGGGTGGTGGTGCCGTCCACGCCGGCAACGGTCTTGGCGTAGCTGATGGCGAGGGTGCCGAACACGGTGGAGACGGCGGCGATGAAGGCGCAGCAGATGACCCGGAGGACGTCGCGCCAGTGGGACGTCAGCAGGTCGGCGACGGGCAGCTTGGCGATCTGGGCGGACTTCTGGGCTTCCTCGAAGGCGGGCGGCTCGTGCAGGGTGCGGCGGATGAAGAACGCGACGATCACCACAACGGCGCTGAGCCAGAACGGAATGCGCCAGCCGATGCCGTATTTGATCTCGTCAGGCAGGGCGAGGACCGGGATGAAGACGAGTGCTGCGAGGATCTGGCCGCCCTGGGTGCCGGTGAGGGTCCAGGAGGTGAAGAAGGAGCGGCGGTTGTCCGGTGCGTGTTCCAGGGTCATGGAGGAGGCGCCCGCCTGCTCGCCGGCCGCGGAGAGGCCCTGGCAGAGGCGTGCCAGCACCAGCAGGGCCGGAGCCCACCAGCCGACGGTGTGGAAGTCGGGCAGGCAGCCGATCAGGAACGTGGAGGCGCCCATGAGCAGCAGCGTGAACATCAGGACCTTGCGGCGTCCCACCCGGTCACCGAAGTGGCCCAGAATGACGGCGCCGACGGGCCGGGCAACGTAGGCGAAGCCGAAGGTCGCGAAGGACATGATGGCCGCATTGGCGTCGGCATCCGGGAAGAAGACCTTGGGGAAGATGAGGGCGGCGGCGGAACCGAAAATGAAAAAGTCGTAATACTCGACGGCGCTGCCGAGGAAGCTGGCAAGGGCTGCCTTCTTCGGGGTCCCGGCCGGGGCAACGGTGCCCGGCTCTGCGGACGGGAGTGTCTGGCTCATGGTGTTCCTTCGGTGTGACGACGTTGTCGCGGATGTATCAGGAGTGTTGCAGCCGCCGTCCGTGTTGGGGAAGGGGCGGCTGGAGGTCCTCGGACCCGGACGAAGTAGCCACATGGTGAGAGCTACTTGTGCGATACAGCAATGATGACTGTGAGGGCAGTCACCTGTCAAGAAATTTATTCACCATCTAGAAATAGCTCTCACATTGTGGCAACATCGACTTATGAGTGTGAAAGAAGCCACAGGCAACGACGCCGGCACCCAGTCCCCGGACGAAGCTTCCGCGGACGGTTTGGACCAGGCTGCCAAGCCGGCCAAGGCCGGCAAGGACGATTCCCGGACGGACATGGTGGGCAAGGCCCTGGGCCTCCTCGTGCTGCTGGGCGATGAGCCCCGCGGCGCGAGCGCGTCGGAGCTCTCCCGCCGCGCCGAACTGCCCTTCAGCACCACGTATAGGCTCCTGGGTTCGCTGACCCGGGACGGCTTTGTGGACTATGAACCCGAGGGCCGCCGCTACCACCTGGGCCTGCGCATCTTCCAGCTGGGCCAGCGCGTTTCCAACCACCACGGCTTCGCCGGCACCGCGCTGCCCATCCTGCGGCGCGTCACGGAGCAGACGGGGGAAGCCACCATCCTGTCCGTCCGCGACGGCCACCACCACCTCACCGTGAACAAGGTGGACGGGCCGCAGACCTTCCGGGTCACCAGCGACCCCGGCCACCTCGGCGCGCTCCACACCACCTCGGTGGGCAAAGCTCTGGTGGCCTTCGCGGAGGAGGGCGAACGCGAGCGGTTGCTGGATGAGTTGCCGCTGGAACCCCTCACCAGCCTCTCCATCACGGACCGCGACGCCTTCAGGGCGGAAATCGACCAGGTCCGGCGGCAGGGGTATGCGGTCATGGACGAGGAAAACGAGCTCGGCATGCGCGCCGTGGCCGTGCCGGTCCTGAACTCCCAGGGCGTGGCCTTCGCCTCGCTGGCCACGGCGGTCCCCGTCTTCCGGCTCAGCATGGAGGCGCTCGTTGCCCTTGTGCCACTGCTCCAGGCGGCCGCCGCGGAGCTGGCCGCCCGGCTGCCCCAGCGCTGACCTGCTGCGCATTTTCCAGATTTGTTCGTATCTAGAACAAGAGTGCAACATATGAACTTTTGCTGTACTGTAATCCCTATCACCCGGCCAGAGGCCGGCGCCACGGGCGCCCAGCCGGCCGAGTGCCGTTGTCAAAGGAGCCCGCACGCATGAGCAATCGAACTGAGTCCTACCTCGTGGGACTGGTCGGCGATGGCGTGATGCCGTCACTCACTCCCCACATGCATGAACGCGAAGGCGACGTCCAGGGCCTCCGGTACCTGTACCGCCCCATCGACCTCCTCGAGCTGGGCCTTCCCGGCTCGACCATCGGGGACCTGCTGCAGAGCGCCTGCCGGATGGGCTTCAACGGGCTGAACGTCACCCACCCCTGCAAGCAGCTGGTCCTGGACCACCTGGACGAGATCGCCCCCGACGCCGCGAAGCTGGGCGCCGTGAACACCGTGGTCATCCAGGACGGCCGCTTCATCGGACACAACACCGACTTCTCCGGCTTTGCCGCGGCCCTGGCCTCGGGCCTTCCGGACGCGAAGCTGGACCGCGTGGTGCAGCTGGGAGCGGGAGGTGCCGGTTCCGCCGTCGCGTACGCACTCCTCACCGCCGGCGTCCGGGTGCTGGATCTCGTGGACATGGACCCGCAGCGCGGCGCCGAACGCGCCGCCGAGCTGGCCGGCTTCTTCCCGGACCGCACCGTCACGGCCCGCACGACGGCGGAGCTGCCGCAGCTCATGCCGCTGGCCGACGGCCTGGTGCACTGCACGCCGGTGGGCATGGCGGCACACCCCGGCGTTCCGCTGGACATGGCGCTGGTGGAGCCGCGCCACTGGGTGGCGGACATCGTCTACCGCCCCATCGAGACCGAACTCGTCCGCGAGGCCCGGGCGAAGGGCTGCGACGTTCTCGACGGCGGCCGCATGGCCGTGGGCCAGGCCGCCGACGCCTTCCGGATCTTCACCGGCCTCGAAGCCGACGCCGAGCGGATGCGCGCGCACTTCCTGGAGCTCATCGCCGCCGAAGAGGTGTCCGTCTGATGCGCACCGGGATCGCCACCGTGTGCCTCTCCGGCACGCTGAAGGAAAAGATGCAGGCCTGCGCCATAGCGGGCTTCGACGGCATCGAAATCTTCGAGCAGGACCTGGTCACCTCGCCGCTGAGCCCGGAAGACGTCCGGAAAATGGCCGCCGACCTGGGCCTCACCCTGGACCTCTACCAGCCGTTCCGCGATTTCGACGGCGTCACCGAGGACCTGCTCGCCGCGAACCTCCGSCTGGGCATGGACACCATCCTTGTCTGCTCCAACGTCGCCACCGCCACGATCGACGACGACGGCCTCCGGGCCAGGCAGCTCGCCGCCCTGGCGGAACTGGCCGGGGACCACGGCGTGAAGGTGGCCTACGAGGCGCTGGCCTGGGGCAAGTACGTCAACGACTACGAGCATGCCCACCGGCTCGTGGAAATGGTGGACCACCCCAACCTCGGCACGTGCCTGGACTCCTTCCACATCCTGTCCCGCGACTGGGACACCGCGCCCATCGAGGACTTCAACCCGGACAAGATCTTCTTCGTCCAGGTGGCCGACGCCCCCAAGCTCTCCATGGACGTGCTCTCCTGGAGCCGGCACTACCGCGTCTTCCCGGGCGAGGGGCAGTTCGAGCTGGCCAAGTTCATGGGCCACGTGGTCCGCGCCGGCTATACCGGGCCGGTGTCCCTGGAGGTCTTCAATGACGTCTTCCGCCAGTCGGACGTCGAACGCACCGCCGTTGACGCCATGCGCTCGCTGATCTGGCTGGAGGAGCAGAGCGCCAAGTGGCTCGACGCGAACGCGGCATCCGTTTCAAACGGGCGCGCCGGCAACGGCGGGGCGGGTGCCAAAGCCGCCGGCCGCCGTCGTTATCCCATGGAACTGGCCACGCTCCCGCAGGTCGCCGAACCGGCCGGATTCAACTTCGCCGAGGTCAAGGCTGCGGACACCGCCGCGCTGGAAACCGTTCTGGGTCAGCTCGGCTTCGAATTCAATGGCCGGCACCGGACCAAGGACGTGCAGCTGTGGACCATGGGCCATGCCCGGGTCATCATCAACGAACAGGCCCCCGCCGCCGGGGACTCCGCCGGCTCGCCCGCCCCGGCGATCGCCGCCCTGGGGTTCGACGTCGATTCCCCCGTGATTGCCTCGGCCCGCGCCCAGCAGCTCAAGGCCCCGGTGGTCCCGCGCAAGAGCCAGGCCAACGAGGAAGTGTTCCAGGGCTTCGCCGCCCCGGACTCCACCGAGATCTTCGTGTGCCAGGGCAGCCCCGACGGCACCGCCGCCTGGATCAATGAATTTGGCGAGACTCGCGAGTTCGGCGCGGGGCTGGAAGTTCCGTCCGGTTCCCGCAACGCGGTGATCGACCACGTCAACCTGGCCCAGCCGTGGCAGCACTTCGACGAGGCCGTCCTCTTCTATACGAGCGCCCTGGCCCTGGAGCCGCAGCCCTACGCGGAGGTGGCCAGCCCCAGCGGACTGGTCCGCTCCCAGGTCATGCAGACCTCCGACCGGGCCGTGCGCCTGGTGCTGAACCTGGCGCCACTCCTGCAGCAGGACGGAACCCGGCACAAGACCTACCAGGAGCACATCGCATTTGCGGTGGATGACCTGGTGGCCACCGCCAGGGCTTCCCGGGACAGGGGACTGGACTTCCTGCAGATCCCGGCGAACTACTACGAAGACCTGGACGCCCGGTTCGGGCTCGATCCGGATTTCCTGGCCACGCTCCAGGACCTCAACCTGCTCTATGACCGCGACGCCGACGGCGAGTTCCTGCACTTCTACACCGCCACCGTGGGCAGCGTCTTCTTCGAAATGGTGGAGCGCCGCGGCAGCTACGACGGCTACGGTGCGCCCAACGCCCCGGTCCGACACGCCGTCCAGTACGACCACCTGCACCAACTGACCAAGTAACCGACCAACCAACACCACCACCGATTGAAAGGAGGCTGCTGTGCCTGACGACGTGAATCTAGCGACGTACAACGCCGACGCGCTCACCGAGGACCTGTCCGACGCAGTACCTGCCGCATCCGGGACTGCACCGCAGGCCGTCCCGGCAGAAGCGCCCCGCGTGGAAACACAGCAGGATCTCAGCGCGGAGATCAAGGCCCTCGGAGAGGCCTACGCCCGGGCCCTGAAGGACGGCGCGCCGAAGGAGACCCAGCCGCGCCTGGACTTCGCCCCGTACCGCAGCAGCATCCTGCGCCACCCCACCAAGAGCCTGCACCACGCGGACCCGGAAACCATCGAGCTGCACTCCCCGGCGTTCGGACACCAGGACGTCCACGCCCTGGAGGCGGATCTCACCATCCAGCACAACGGCGAACCGCAGGGCGAACGCATCATCGTGGCCGGCCGCGTCCTCGACGGCGACGGCCGCCCCGTGGCGGGCCAGCTCGTCGAAATCTGGCAGGCCAACTCCTCCGGCCGCTACATCCACAAGCGCGACCAGCACCCCGCCCCGCTGGACCCCAACTTCACCGGCGTGGGCCGCTGCATCACCGGCCCGGACGGCTCCTACCGCTTCACCACCATCAAGCCCGGCGCGTACCCGTGGAAGAACCACCTCAACGCCTGGCGCCCGGCGCACATCCACTTCTCCCTATTCGGCACGGAGTTCACCCAGCGGATCGTCACCCAGATGTACTTCCCGGGGGACCAGCTCTTCCCGCTCGACCCGATCTACCAGTCGATCGTGGACCAGGACGCCCGCGACCGCCTCGTGGCCACCTACGACCACGACCTCACCGAGCCCGAATGGGCCCTGGGCTACAACTGGGACATCGTCCTGACAGGCTCCAAGCGGACCTGGACCGAAAACGAGGCGCTGGGCGCAGAAGGCGATGACCATGAGTAAACTCACCGCAACACCCGGCCAGACCGTGGGCCCCTTCTACGGCTACGCGCTGCCCTACGCGAAGGACCGGGAACTGCTGGCTCCCGGCTCCCCTGGCTCCATCCGCCTCCAGGGCACCGTGTACGACGGCGCCGGGCACCCGATCCCCGACGCCATCCTGGAAATCTGGCAGCCGGACGCCGACGGCAACATCGTCCGCCGGACCGGCTCGCTGGTCCGCGACGGCTACACCTTCACCGGCTTCGGCCGCAGCGCCGTAGGCAACACCGGCGTGTACACCTTCACCACGGTGAACCCCGGACCCACCGAGCCGGGCGCCGCGGCGTTCATTTCCGTGGCCGTCTTTGCGCGCGGCCTGATGAACCGCCTCTTCACGCGGGTCTACCTGCCCGAGAACGAGGAAGCGCTGGCCAAGGATCCGCTGCTGTCCTCGCTGGACCCGGAGCGCCGCAAGACGCTGATCGCCCGCCGCGACGCCGACGGCGGCCTCACCTGGGACATCCGTCTCCAGGGCGGGGACGAAACCGTCTTCCTCGATTTCGAGGGAACCGGAACCGAGGGTGCCTCACAGTGACCGACTCCCAGGCAGCGGGCCGCGACGGCGACGTCGGGCTGCTCAGTCCCGTGTCGGCGTCGCCCCTGGTGACGGCGCTGACCGGGGACCGGGCGGTGCTGGCGGCGATCCTCGCCGTCGAAGCCGGCTGGGCGGCCGTGCTGGACCGGGCCGGCCTGGCGCCGGCCGGTTCCGCGGCAGTGGTGGCCCACGCGGCCGACGCGTCGCGCTACGACGTTGCCGACATCGCGCTGCGGGCCCCGGGCGGCGGCAACCCGGTCATCCCGCTGCTGGCTGACCTCCGGGCCCAGGTCAAGGCCCTGGACACCGGCAAGATCGGCGCCAGCCGCGCCGTCCACACCTCGCTGACCAGCCAGGACGTGCTGGACACGGCCCTCATGCTGCTGGCCCGGAACACCGTCTCTGCGCTGCTGGCCGATGTCAGGGGCACGACGACGGCGCTCGCCCGCCTGGCGGAACAGCATGCGGACACGCTGTGCGTGGGCCGGAGCCTGACGCAGCATTCGCTGCCGTTCACGTTCGGGCTCAAGGCGGCGCAGTGGTTCCACGGCCTGGCCGCCGCCGCGCGCAGGCTTGAGGCATTGGAACTGCCCGTGCAGACCGGCGGCGCGGCAGGCACCCTGGCCGCCGGCACTGTCCTCACCGCCGGGTCCGCGTCGGATCCCTTTGGGCTGTCCGATGCCCTCGCCGCGCAGCTGGGACTCGCGTCCACACCGGCCCCGTGGCACACCAACCGGCTCGCCGTCACCTCCCTGGGCGACGCCTTGGCCGGGGTGACGGATGCACTGGGCAAGATCGCCTCCGACGTCCTGTTCATGAGCCGGCCCGAGGTGGCCGAACTGGCCGAACCCCGGGCGCCGGGCCGCGGTGTTTCCTCGGCCATGCCGCAGAAGCAGAACCCGGTGCTGTCGGTGCTGGTCCGCAGCGCTGCACTCCGGGCCCCGGCCCTGGCAGCCCAGCTGCACCTTGCCGCCGCCAACTTCAACGACGAACGCCCCGACGGCGCCTGGCACACCGAATGGCCGGCCCTGCGCGAGCTGCTCGGCCTGGCCCTCGGAGCGGCGGGACATCTCCGCGAACTGGCCGAAGGGCTGCAGGTTTTCCCGGAGGGCATGCGCCGCAACCTGGACCTGTCCGGGCCGCTGCTCCTGAGCGAGGGTGTGTCCGCCGCCGTGGCTCCGCTTTTGGGGGATGACGGCAAGCAGCAGCTGCAGGCCGTGGTGGACCGGACCCTGCAGGCACCTGCTGCCGAGCAGGCGGAAACCTACCGGCGGCTGCTCCGCGCGGCCGTCCCGGCAGACCGGCTCTCCGACGACAAACTCGAAGAGCTGCTGGACCCCGCCAGCTACCTCGGCCAGGCCGCCGGGATCTCGCGGCGGATCCTGGCCGCCTTCCCGGACTTTGCGCCTACCCCAACCGAAAAAGACGGAAACGGAGACTCCCGTGGCTAGACCAACACTGAAGGCAGTGCTGCTTTCTCCCCAGCGCACCCTGGGGGACAAACCCCTCCTCATCGTGGGGCCGTCGCTCGGCACCTCCTCGGTAGTGTGGGCGCAGGCCGGTTCGCTCCTGGCCAACGATGTCGACGTCGTCGCCTGGGACCTGCCCGGGCACGGCGTCTCGCCGGCCGCCACGGAACCGTTCAGCGTCGCGGAACTGGCGGACGCCGTCGTCGAACTTGTCGACTCGATCGCCCCCGGCGAGCGGTTCCACTACGCCGGTGTTTCGCTGGGCGGCGCCACCGGCCTGCAGCTCGGCATCAAGCACGGCGACCGGCTGAAGAGCCTCTCCGTGCAGTGCTCCGGGGCCAAGCTCGGCACGCCCGAAGCCTGGCAGGAACGCGCGGAAACCGTCCGCACCCAGGGCACGCCCGTGATGATCCAGGGCTCGGCCGGGCGCTGGTTCGCACCCGGCTTCATGGACCGCGAACCGGAGCTGAGCAGCCGCCTGCTGCACTCCCTCCGCGACACCGACCGTTTCAGCTACGCCTTCTGCTGCGGGGCCCTGGCCGGCTTCGACGTCCGGGCCGAGCTCGGCAGCATCACCGTCCCCACCCAGGCGGTGGCCGGCGCGGAGGACTCTGTTGCGCCGCCGTCGTTCGCCCAGGAAGTGGCGGCCGGAATTACCGCCGGCGGCGGCACGGCAAGTGCCGTGACGCTTGAAGGCGTGGCGCACCTGGCACCCGCCGAGGCGCCCGCCCACGTTGCAGAACTGCTGCGGACCCTCATCACCTGGAGCGAAACCCGCGGGGCAGCCAAGTGACCGCCCCCGAAACATCCGGCGCGGAACGGCACGGGGTGGTCCAGCCGGACGCCACCAGCCAGGAAATTTACGACGGCGGCATGGCGGTCAGGCGCGAGGTGCTCGGCGACGCGCACGTGGACCGCGCCAACGCCAACAAGGACGCCTTCACCGAGGACTTCCAGGACATGATCACGCGCATCGCGTGGGGCGGCATCTGGACCCGTCCCGGCCTCCCGCGGCAGATGCGCTCCGCCGTCACCATCACCGCCATGGTGGCGCACGGGCACTGGGAAGAGCTGGCGATGCATATCCGCGCCGCCATCACCAACGGCCTCAGCAGGGACGAGATCAAGGAAATCCTGCTGCAGACCGCCATTTACTGCGGAGTTCCCTCCGCCAACACCGCCTTCAAGACCGCCCAGCAGGTCTTTGCCGAGCTTGACGCAGCCACCCCACCCAACTAGGTCGCAGCAAGTGTCGTTTTGAGCCGTCATAACGACATTAACTGCTACCTAGTTGGGGACTCACAGACGGAATTAGAGGAACAGTTATGAACCAGGCTTTTGTGTACGACGCCGTTCGCACGCCTTTCGGGAAGTTCGGCTCCGGCCTCGCCGGTGTCCGCCCGGACGATCTTGCCGCGCACGTGATCGGTGAGTCCGTGAAGCGTGCCCCGAAGCTCGACGTCGAGCGGATCGATGAGGTGGTGTTCGGCAACGCGAACGGCGCCGGCGAGGAGAACCGCAACATCGCCCGGATGGGCACCCTGCTGGCGGGTTTGCCGGTCTCGATCCCGGGCACGACGGTCAACCGGCTGTGCGGTTCGTCCCTGGATGCCGCGATCATCGCGTCCCGCCAGATCAACGCCGGTGACGCGGAGCTGATGCTCGTGGGCGGCGCCGAGTCGATGTCCCGCGCCCCGTGGGTGCTGCCCAAGACGGAGAAGCCCTACCCGGCCGGGGACATGACGCTGGCCTCCACCACGCTGGGCTGGCGCCTGGTGAACAAGGCGATGCCGAAGGAGTGGACCATCTCGCTGGGCGAGGCCACCGAGCGGCTGCGCGAGAAGTACGGCGTGACCCGGCAGGCGCAGGACGAATTCGCCGCGAACTCGCACAACCTTTCGGCCGCGGCGTGGGACGAGGGGTTCTACGACAACCTCGTGGCCCCGGTGCCGGGCACGGACCTGGTCCGGGACGAGGGCATCCGCGCCGGGTCCTCGGCCGAGAAGCTCGCAGGCCTCAAGACGGTGTTCCGTACGGAAAACGGCACGGTCACCGCCGGGAACGCGTCCCCGCTGTCCGACGGCGCGTCCGCGGCCTGGATCGGTTCCGAGAACGCCGCCGGCCTGCTCGGGCTGGAGCCTTTGGCCCGGATCGCGGGCCGCGGCGCGCACGCCAACGATCCGCAGTTCTTCGGCTACGCCCCGGTGGAGGCCGCGAACAAGGCCCTCGCGAAGGCGGGCATCGGCTGGGAGCAGGTGGGCGCCGTCGAACTTAACGAAGCGTTCGCCGCGCAGTCCCTTGCGTGCATCAACGCCTGGGGCATCGATGCCTCGATCGTGAACCGGCACGGCGGCGCGATCGCCATGGGCCACCCGCTGGGCGCCTCCGGCACCCGGATCCTCGGCACGCTGGCCCGCAGCCTGCAGGCCTCCGGTGAGCGCTGGGGTGTCGCGGCGATCTGCATCGGCGTCGGCCAGGGCCTTGCCGTCGTGCTCGAAAACGTAACTGCTTCCAAGAGCGGAAAGGCGTAAGCCATGCTGACTTTCATTGACACCGTGGGCGAGGCCGTCGCCGGCATCAAGGACGGCTCCACCGTGATGATCGGCGGGTTCGGCAACGCCGGGCAGCCGTTCGAACTGATCGACGCCTTGCTCGACGGCGGTGCCACGGACCTGACCGTGGTGAACAACAACGCCGGCCAGGGCGACCAGGGCCTCGCCCTGCTGATCAAGGAAGGGCGGGTCCGCAAGATGATCTGCTCCTTCCCGCGGCAGTCCGATTCCTGGCATTTCGACGCCAAATACAAGGCGGGCGAAATCGAACTGGAGCTCGTGCCGCAGGGCAACCTGGCCGAGCGCATCCGGGCCGCGGGCGCAGGCATCGGCGGCTTCTTCACCCCCACCGGCTACGGCACCATGCTGGCCGAGGGCAAGGAAACCCGGATCATCGACGGCCGCGGACAGGTCTTCGAGACCCCCATCCACGCCGACGTCGCCCTCATCAAGGCGCTCAAGGCGGACGGCAAAGGCAACCTCGTGTACCGCAAGACCGCCCGGAACTTCGGCCCCATCATGGCCGCCGCCGCGAAACACACGATTGTCCAGGTATCGGAGATCGTGCCGACCGGCGGGCTGGACCCGGAGAACGTCGTGACCCCCGGCATTTACGTCAACAGCATTGTGAAGGTGGCCTGACATGAGCATCCAGACAGCATCGCTTCAGACCAGCGACAAGCCCCTGGGCCGCGACGACCTCGCCCGCCTCGTGGCACGGGACATCAAGCCCGGCTCGTTCGTGAACCTCGGGATCGGCCAGCCCACGCTGGTGTCCAACTACCTCGAGCCCGAGCAGAACATCACGCTCCACACCGAGAACGGGATGCTGGGCATGGGCCCCGTCGCCGAGGGGGACCAGATCGACGGCGACCTCATCAACGCCGGCAAGATCCCCGTCACCGAACTGCCCGGGGCGTCCTACTTCCACCACGCCGATTCGTTCGCGATCATGCGCGGAGGCCACCTGGACATCTGCGTGCTCGGCGCGTTCCAGGTCTCCGCGACCGGCGACCTCGCGAACTGGCACACCGGCGCGCCGGACGCCATTCCTGCTGTGGGTGGGGCGATGGACCTGGCCACGGGCGCCAAGGACGTCTTCGTGATGATGACGCTCCTGACCCGGGACGGCGCCTCCAAGATCGTGGACGCCTGCACCTACCCGCTCACCGGAGTGGGCTGCGTGACCCGCGTGTACACGGACAAGGCGGTGTTCCTCACGGGCCCGGACGGCGTCCAGGTCCGCGAAACGTTCGGCTGCACCCTCGAGGAGCTCCAGGCCCTGGTGCCCGTCCCCCTCACGGCAGCCCCCGCCGTCGAACGCTAACCCCCACCACCGCGCGAGCGGACACTTAAGCCCCCTGCTGGCCGCGTCTGCAGGGCCGGAAGTGTCCGTTCGCGCTTCGGGGAGGGGCCGCAAGTGTTCGTTGGCGCTTCGGGGCGGGGGCGGAAGTGTTCGTTCGCGCTTCGGGGAGGGGCCGGAAGTGTTCGTTGGCGCTTCGGGGCGGGGGCGGAAGTGTTCGTTCGCGCGAATAGGATTGGTAACCATGACCGACGCAGCAGCAGGGACCGCATCGAGGGCCGGCCGCCCGTCGAAAACCGACGCGCCGGCGGCGAGTGACCAGTATGTGCAGTCCCTGGCGCGGGGGCTGGCCGTGATCCGAGCCTTCGACACCGACCACTCCGTCATGACCCTGACCGAGGTGGCCGCACGCACCGACCTGACCCGTGCCACGGCCCGCCGCTTCCTGCACACGCTCGTCGAGCTCGGCTACGTGCGGACGGACGGCAAGACGTTCGCGCTCACCGCCCAGGTGCTGCAGCTCGGGTACGCCTACCTGTCCGGCCTGTCCCTGCCCCAGCTTGCCCAGCCGCACCTCGAGGAGCTGTCCCTCAAGCTCGGGGAGTCGACGTCGGCCGCGGTGCTGGACGGCACGGACATCGCCTACATTGCCCGCGTTACCACGCGCCGGATCATGAACATCGGCATCACGGTGGGCACCCGGTTCCCGGCCTACGCGACGTCGATGGGCAGGGTGCTGCTCGCCGCCCTTCCGCCCGCCAAGCTCAAGGAATACCTGGCCGCGGCAGAGATCAGGCCGCTCACACCGCGCGCCGTCGGCACCGTTCAGGAGCTCCTGGCCGTCCTGGACACCGTCCGCGCCCAGGGCTGGTGCCTGCTGGACCAGGAGCTCGAGCTTGGGCTCATGTCTGTCGCGGCACCCGTCTACCACGGCACGAAGGTGGTGGCCGCCGTCAACGTTTCCCTGCAGGCCCAGAGCGTTGCGGCCAAGCCGGACCCCGAGGCCTACCTGGACTCGGTGCGCAAGGAAATCGTGGCCACTGCGGAGCGGATTTCTTCGGACTTTTCCACGGGACGCTAGGCGGGAACCGCAGATCGGGAGCTTGAGGCCGCCGTCACCAACGGGGCCCCGCTTCAAGAGCGTCATGGTCCAGGCGGCGGAAACGGGCCCGGCAGTCGATTGCCGCCGCCCCGTTCCCGGGCGTAGGCGCGCTCACCATCTCTGCCGGGGTCCGCGAAGGCCGACGTCGGACAGGCGCACCTGATGGACAGCGCCGACCGGGCCCTCTACCGGGCCAAACGGTACGGCCGCAACAGCACCGTCAGGTACCGCAGCGGAACATAGCCCGGTCTGTTGCACCCGCCCTACTGCCAAGCGGCCCCGCTGGGTCATAGACTCAAGCCAACCATGTGCAGCAGCGCCGCTCGCCGGGCCACCGCCAGAGCGGCAACCAGGCAGGCGGCAACCAGGCAGGCGCCGCTGCATTCGTCCGGAAGGGGAGTGGCGGGTGAGGCTAGGAATACCGAGGGAGCGCCGGGAAGGTGAGCGGCGGGTGGCTGCGACGCCGGAAACCGTGAAGCAGCTGGCCGGGCTGGGCCTTGACGTGCTGGTCGAATCGAGGGCAGGGTCCGCCGCCGGGCACGGCGACGAGGACTACCGCCAGGCCGGCGCCCGGATCGTCCCGGACCTTGACCCGGCGGAACTGGACGTCCTGGCCCACGTCCGCCCGCTCGAACCGTCAACGGCCCGGTCCCTCAAGTGGGGCGCCGTCACCGTCGGCCTGGCCTCGCCGTCGACCGAACTGGCCGTCGTCCAGGCGCTCGCCGAGGGCGGCGTGACGTCCTTCGCCCTCGAGCTGGTGCCGCGCATCTCCCGCGCCCAATCCATGGACGCGCTCTCCTCGCAGGCGCTGGTGGCAGGCTACCGCTGCGTGCTCGAGGCCGCCATCAGGCTGCCGCGCTTCTTTCCCCTGTACATGACGGCCGCCGGAACGGTCCCGCCCGCGCGGGTGCTGGTGCTCGGCGTCGGCGTGGCCGGGCTGCAGGCCATCGGCACCGCCAAGAGGCTGGGCGCGCGGGTCTCGGCCAACGACATCCGGCCTTCCTCGGCCGAGGAGGTCACCTCGATGGGCGGAACCTTCATCAAGCTGGATCTTGAGACGGCGGAGGCGTCCGGCGGCTACGCCCGTGAACTCAGCGCGGACCGCGGCGCCCTGCAGCGGGAGCTCCTGGCGCCGCACGTCGCCGACGCGGACGTGCTGATCACGACGGCGGCCGTCCCCGGCAGGCGCGCCCCGCTCCTGGTGACCCGCGCCATGGTGCAGGGCATGCGCCCCGGATCGGTCGTCGTCGACCTCGCCGCTGAATCCGGCGGCAACGTGGAGGGTTCCATGCCGGGCCGGGACATTCACGTCCCCACCGCCGACGGCCGCGGCACGGTCACGCTCGTGGGGCTGAAGGACGCCCCGTCCGCCATGCCCGCCGATGCCTCGCGCCTGTACGCCAAGAACGTGGCCAACCTGCTCGCCCTGATGACCCGCGACGGCACGGTTGCTCCCGACTTCGACGACGACGTGGTGGCGGGGGCGTGCCTGACGCACGACGGCGTGGTGCGGCACGCGCCGACGGCGGAGGCTCTCGCCGCGCTCGCCGAACAGGCGGAGCCCCCGGAGAGCGAGCTTTCCGGGGAGAAGGCGTCCGAGAACGAGGGGGTGGCGTGATGGACGGCATCAGTCTCCTGACCATCACCGTGCTGGCGGTCTTTGTCGGCTTCGAAGTGGTTTCCAAGGTCTCCAGCACCCTGCACACACCGCTGATGTCCGGCGCAAACGCCATCCACGGCATCATCCTGGTGGGCGCCATCATCGTTGCCGGCCAGGCCACGCACCCGTGGGTGCTCGCCGTGGCGCTCCTCGCCGTGGTCCTCGCCACCGCCAACCTGGTGGGCGGCTTCGTGGTGACGGACCGCATGCTGGAGATGTTCCGGGGCCGCCGGGGCGCGGCGGAAAGACCGCCGGAGAAGCCGTCCGCCCAGGGCGGGGCGCACGAGGGTGAGTCGCCTGAGCGCAAGGGGAGCGTCCGGTGACCCTTCTCGATCCCACCCTGACGTCGCTGCTGTACCTCGCCGCCGCCGTCTTCTTCATCCTGGCCCTCAAGGGCCTCAACTCGCCCCGAACCGCCCGCCGCGGCAACCTGGTCGGTGCCTTCGGGGCGCTCCTGGCCGTTGTGACGGTGTTCTTTTCCGTCAGGCTGGACAACGTCCCGTGGATCCTCGGGGCCATCGCGGTGGGGTCCGGCGTGGCCGCACCTGTGGCCCGGCGGGTGAGGATGACCCAGATGCCGCAGCTCGTGGCCCTCTTCAACGGTGTGGGCGGCGGCGCGGCGGCGCTCGTGGCGCTGCTTGAGCTTCCGCATGCCGACGACGGCTGGATGCGTCTCGCCGTCGTCTTCACGCTGCTGGTGGGCGCGGTGTCCTTCGCCGGCTCCGCCATCACCTTCGCCAAGCTGCAGGAGCTGATGACCACCCGGCCCGTGGTGTTCCCCGGGCTGCCCGTGCTCATGGGTGCCGTGCTGCTCGCGGCGGTGGGTTCCGGCGCCGCCGTCGTTCTTGGGGGTTCGCTCGCGCTGGCCCTGCTGCTCCTGGTGCTGGGACTGCTGGCCGGCGTGCTGCTGGTTTTGCCCGTCGGCGGCGCGGACGTGCCCATCGTCATCTCCCTGCTGAATGCGTTCACCGGCCTGGCCGTCGCGGCCTCCGGCCTGGTGCTGGGCAACGTGCTCCTGGTGGTGGCGGGCACGCTGGTGGGCGCGTCGGGCACCATCCTCACCCGCGCCATGGCCGCGGCCATGGGCCGCAGTGTCGCGGGCATCCTGTTCGGAGCGTTCCGGGGAAATTCGACGGCGGGATCCACGGCCGTGAGCGACCGTCCCGTGCGCTCTTCCAGCGCGGAGGACGTGGCGGTGCTGCTGGGCTACGCGCAGCGGGTGATCATCGTGCCCGGCTACGGCCTTGCCGTGGCGCAGGGGCAGCACACCGCGGCCGAGCTGGCACTGGCGCTTGAGGCCCGCGGCATCCGGGTGGACTTCGCCATCCACCCCGTGGCCGGGCGCATGCCGGGCCACATGAACGTGCTGCTCGCCGAGGCGAACGTGCCCTACGAATCGCTCAAGGAGATGAGCGAGATCAACTCCGAATTCCGGACCGCCGACGTCGCCCTCGTGGTGGGCGCCAACGACGTGGTCAACCCCGCGGCCAAGACGTCTGCGGGGTCGCCGATCTACGGCATGCCGATCCTCGAGGTGGCCGACGCGCGGCAGGTGGTCTTCCTCAAGCGCTCCCTCCGGCCCGGGTTCGCCGGGATCGAGAACGAACTCATGTACGAGCCGCAGACCACGCTGCTCTTTGGCGACGCGAAGGAGTCACTCACGAAGGTCCTCGGGGCCGTGAAGGCGCTCTGAGGCCCCAACTGCCCGGCCGGCCGGGCCTTTGCCGGACCCCTACGGGCAGCCGGCGAACCCCGCTACGATGTGAATTCCCTGGTTAACCGCCCCCACTGCAGTCGAAGGACACCATGCCAGCCAAGAACGCCTCCTCGCCGAAACGGGCCGCCGTGGTCATCAACCCCGCCAAGGCCGCGGGTTCCGACCTCCGGGGTTCGCTGGTCAGGCTCTGCGATACCCAGGGCTGGGCCGAGCCGCTGTGGCTGGAAACGACGGAAGAGGACCCGGGCACCGGCCAGGCGCGCCAGGCGCTTGAGGCGGGGGTCGACGTCGTCATTGCCGCCGGCGGCGACGGAACCGTGCGGTGCGTGGCGGAGGTCCTGGCCGGAACGGACACGCCGCTGGGCCTGGTGCCGCTGGGGACCGGCAACCTGCTGGCCCGCAACATGGGCGTGGAGATCGCCGACCCCGTCTCCGCCGCGTATGACGTCCTGAACGGCACGGAACGCACCGTGGATGTGGTCAGGAGCAGGTTTGACGAGTCCGAGGACGAGAACGTCTTCCTGGTCATGGCCGGCGTGGGCTATGACGCCGCGATCATGGCGGACACCGTGGACAGCCTCAAGGACCGCATGGGCTGGCTCGCGTACGTGGAGGCCGGCATCCGCAAGCTGCCGGGCAAGCCGGTGAGGGCCACCATCACGGTTGACGGCCGGGACCCGGTGAAGCGCAGGATCCGCAGCGTGATGATCGGCAACTGCGGGCGGATCATGGGCGGTATCGAAATATTTCCGGAGGCCAAGGTGGACGACGGCGTCCTGGACCTCCTCATCCTGGCGCCCCGCGGCCGGCTCGGCTGGCTCGGGGTGGTGGCGGGAATCTTCGGCCGCGGGAAGAACCGGGACGAATCCGCCGAGTACTTCCAGGGCAGCTCGGCCGAGGTGACCCTGCACCACGAGCAGGAGTTCCAGCTGGACGGCGACCACGTGGGGACCGGAAAGCACCTGAGCGTTCGTGTGGATCCCGGGGCGCTCAAGCTCCGCATGTAGGCCCGGCGGGCGGAAAGCCCGTGTTTCGACGGCGGCGGCCCGCTCCCAGTGGGCGGGCCGCCGCCGTCTGCCTTGCCTGGGCTGCGACCTCGCCTGGGGGGTGGCAGGGTCGGCGGGCTGAATCAGTCCGCGAGCAGCCGGCCCCACCTCGGTGCGAGCAAGGGGGACCCGGCAAGTTTCAGGCAGTGCCACAGGGTCACGGCCACCGAGTCCAGCACCGGAACGCCGGTGCCGGCCTCGATCTCCGCCGCGATGTTGGCGCCGTACAGGTTTGTGCAGAGGTAAATCAAGGCGTCCGGTGCGGCGGCCGCCAGTTCCAGCGAGCCGGGGCGCATCTCGTCGTCGGTGACCCGGCCGAAGGACTCGTTGTCGCTCAGGCCCAGGCAGCGCTGGCCAACGGTCTTGATGCCGTCCCGCTCGTAGGACGCCATGATGGCCTGGTTGACGTCCTCCGTATACGGCGTGAACAGCCCGATGCGCTCGGTGCCGAAGGCCTTGAACGCCTCCATGTACGCGAGCGTGGACGTAGTGGCCGGGATGCCGGTGGCGTCGCGGATTTCCCGGACCAGTTCGCGGTCGTGGTCCGCCCCGAGCCATGATCCCGAGGTGCCGTTCCAGGCGATGACGTCCACGTCCGCCGTCGCGAGCAGCTGGGCCGCTGTGTGCATGACGGCGGGGTCGAACTGTTTGTCCGACGAGTCGTCCAGGGCGATCCGGGTCACCGGAATCCGGGTGAAATGGATGGTGACATCGTCCCGGTCGCCCAGGATGCGGTAGCTCTGCGGTTCCAGGCAGGTGTTGGACGACGGCACGATCATGCCGATGCGGGTCTTGCGTGTTGCGGCAGGCACTGGTTCTCCTAAGCGGTGGCGGCGGTGGCGGGGGACAGCAGCGGGGAGGCCGCGAGGTGCTCCCGGAATCCGTTCCGGGCCACGAAGCGGCCCGCGGGGCCGGGATCGTGGAAGCCGTCGGCGTCCAGGACCACCCGTCCGGCGGAGACCACGACGGCGGCCCAGCCGGTGAGCGTCCGGCCGTCGAACGGCGAGAAGTCAGCGCCCATGTGCAGCGCGCCGCCGTCGACCGTGCGCTGTTCGGCGGGATCGAAGATCACGAGGTCGGCGTCGAAGCCGGCGGCGATGGTTCCCTTGCCGGGAAGGGCGTTGATGCGGGCCGGCCCGGCGGAGAAGACCTCCACGAAGTCCTCCACGGAGCCGCCCGCGGAGGTCAAGGCCGTGAACGTGACGGGCATCCGCGTTTCGACGCCGGGCAGGCCGTGCGGCATGGCCCGGATGTCATCGGAGCGCTCCCGTTTCTGCGACAGGTCGTAGCAGGAGTGGTCCGAGGAAACGGTGTGGATTGCCCCGTCTGCCAGCCGTTCCTTCAGGGCGGCCACGGTCTCGGGGCTGCGCATGGGCGGGCAGCAGGCGTACCACTCGGGAAATGCCGAGCCGTACACCGTGTCATCCAGGGTCAGGTAGTGCGGGCAGGTCTCGGAGTAGGCCTCCTGGCCGCGGGCCCGGGCGTCGGTGACCAGGTCAACGGCCCCCGGAGTGGACTGGTGGACGAAGTACACGGGTGCCTTGGTGTACTCGGCCATGGCCAGGGTTTCCTTGACGGAGACCTCCTCGGCGAGTTCCGGGCGCGTCCGGTGCAGGTGTTCGATGCCGATCCTGCCGTCGTCGGCGTGCTGCTGCGTGCAGTCGCTGACGATGGGGTCGTGTTCGGCGTGGATGTACGTGAGGCCGTCCAGCCGGACCATCTCCCGCATGACCTTCAGGATGGTGTCCCCGTCCGCCATGGTGGTGCCCCGGTTGGTGGTGTACATCTTGACCGACCGCACGCCTTCCGCGGCCAGCTGCTCCAGCTGCCAGGGCACGGTCTCGTCCCAGCTGACCACCGCGCCGTGCAGGGCAACGTCGCAGCGGGACTCCTGCGCCAGCTCCTTCTTGTGCAGGACGGCCGCAAGCGGTGTCTCCTGGGCGTCCCGGGGAATGCCGAAGTCGATGATGGTGGTTGTGCCGCCCCACAACGCCGCCGTGGAGGTGGTCCGGTAGTCGTCCAGGGTGCGGAAGCGTCCGGTTACCTGGGCGACGTGGCAGTGGCCGTCCACGCCGCCGGGAATCACCAGCTTCCCGGCGGCGTCGATGATGCGGCCCGCGTCGGGGACCGGCGCCGAGGCGTCGACCAGCTCGGCGATCCTGCCCTCGCGCACCACGATGTGGGCGTTCTGGCGGCCGAAGCTGTTGACCACGGTGCCGTTGGCAATGACAAGGTCTGGGGTGTTGGACATCGGTGTCCTCCTAATTCTTTGAAGCGGTGGGTACAGACTGGGCGGCGGTGAGTGCGGCGTCGAGGTTTTCGGACAGGCCGCGGCGCAGTTTGACCGGCGGCGGCGCGAAGGCACCCTGCCGGTGGGGGCCGGACTGGAGGCCCACCACGGCCTCCGCCATGCGGATGCCGGCGGAGATGCCGTCCACCACCGGGACCGGAATGTGCCCGCGCAGTTCGCGGGCCAGCCCCGCCAGCGGGGCGCCGGCAAGGATGACGACGTCGGCGCCGTCCTCGGCGACGGCTTGACGGCTGAGCGTCAGGAGGGTTTCCTTGAAGTCCGCCTGCACGGTGCCGATCGAGTTGAGGCTCTGGTTGATGGACCGGATGGAAGCGAGCCGGCCGCCGAGGCCGAAGCGCTCGACGCAGTCCAGGTACCACGGCCGGATGCGGTCCGAGATGGCGATGATGGAGAACCGGTGCCCCTGCAGGGCCGCGGCGCACAGGGCCGCCTCGGTGATGCCGATGACGGGAACGTCGGCGAGCTCTTTCAGGGCCGGCATGCCGGGGTCGCCGAAGGCTGCCACCACGACGCCGTCGATCTTTGCGGAGGCCGGGAGGCTGCCGGCAGGGTCCGCGGTGTATTCGGCAATGATCTCGGCGACGGCGCCGGCCGCGATGAGTGACTCGAACCGGGTTTCGATGTATTCCACCCCGTGGCCTGCGGTTCGGACCACCAGCTCCGTGCCCGGGGACGCGGAACGCAGGGCCTCCGACTCGATGAGGGCGGTGACGTCGTCGCTGATGTTGGGGTTGATGACGAGCAGTTTCATGATTTCTTCCGGTGAAGGGCGGGTTCCGTTTTCCGGAAGTCCTCGGGGAACTGCTCGCGGTACTTACCGATGTGCGACGCCGACTGGGCGGCGGCGCGGTCCGGATCGCCGCTGGCGATGGCGGCATACAGCTCGCGGTGCTCCTGGATCAGTTCCGGCAGGTCGCTGACATGGCGGAACAGCCAGTGCATGCGGCCCTGGAGGGGTTCCAGCGCGGATTTGAGAAAGTTGTTGTCGGCGATGGCGGTGATGGCGTCGTGGAATTCGCTGTTGGCACGGTGGGCCTCCATCACGGCGCCCTTGGCGAGGCAGCGGTCCGCCTCGTCGAGCAGGCCCTCCAGACGGGCCAGGTCATCCGGCGTGGCGCGGGCGGCGGCGAGCCGGCAGGCCAGCACCTCGAGTGACTGCCGGACGTCGAAGAGGTCCTCCACGTCCTTGGGGCTGAGGGTGCTGACCTCGGCGCCGCGTGCGCCGCGGTCGCTGATGAGGCCTTCCATGCGCAGCATGCGCAGGGCTTCCCGGACGGGGAGGCGTGACACGTTGAATTCTGCGGCGAGATCACGTTCCACCAGCCGGGTGCCGGGAGCGTAATGTCCTTCAAAAATCCGGGTGCGGAGTGTGTCCCGGACGGCCTCGCGGAGGGGGCGTTCCTTGTCCTGGGTCTCTTCGGCGGTAAGCATGGTGCTCCATTCGGATTCTTCGGTGACATTGCGCTCCCGGCGGCCGGGAGATGGTGCTGTGGCCCAGCTTAGGGCGGTTGGCCTAGACGGGAAGCCGCTTGCTGTAGTCCAGGGTCAGGACGGACACGCCCATGATGATGGCGGATCCCACGAAGTACAGCAGCGCCCAGGTATAGGAGCCCGTTGCCCCGACGATCAGGCCGACGGCGATCGGTGTGACGAAGCCGGAGATGTTGCCGCTGAAGTTCATGGCCCCGCCGAGGACGCCGGCGTTGGTCCGGCCTCCGAGGATGGAGGGGATGCTCCAGAAGAGGCCCACCCAGCGGAGGAAGAACATGACCACGGAGAGCAGGACAACCGCGGTGGTGGGGTCGGCCACCACCGTGACGCCCACCAGTCCGCCGATCACCACGACGCTGGAGATGCCCAGGAGGGTGCGCATGACGCGGTTGGCCGAGGCGCCGGACGCCCGCCACTTGTCGGCGATGTTGCCGCCGAGGATTTCACCGACGAAGCCGGCTCCGAAGATCACGAAGGTGGACCAGCCGATGGTCTTCAGGTCAAAGCCCTTGGCCTGGGCGAGGTAGAGAGGCCCCCAGGTGAGCAGGCCGTAGAACACGCCGTTGAAGCCCAGCCAGCCAAAGCACATGGCCCAGAAGGAACGGAACCTCAGGTAGGGAAGCAGGGCGCGCTTGCCCTTGCTGCCGTCGAGTTCGGCCTCGGCGTCCTCGGCGGCGTGGGAGGCCTCGATGTACTCGGCCTCGGCAGCGTTGACCCCGCGGTGCTGGCGCGGATTGTCGCGGACGTACCACCAGACTGCGAGGCCCATGAGCACCGTGGCGGCACCGGCGATGACGAAGGAACTGCGCCAGCTGCCGGTGGCGGCGATCAATCCGGCGATGAGGATGCCGCCGAGCCCGGCGCCGAGGGGAGCGCCGGCGTCCAGGATGGTGGCACCGCGGCCGCGCTCCGACTTGTGCATCCAGATGGCATTGAGCTTGCCGCCGGCCGGCATGACGCCGGCTTCGGTGACGCCGATGCCGAGCCGGGCGATGAACATGCTCAGGAAGCCGCCGGCCATGCCTGAGGCGGCCGTGGCCGCGCCCCAGCCCACGCAGGATGCCGTCATGACCTTGCGCGGACCGAATTTGTCGATGAGCAGGCCGACCGGGATCTGCATCAGGGCGTAGGTCCAGAAGAAGGCCGACAGCAGGAGGCCCACGAGCTCCGGGGCCAGGTTGAATTCCTTTTGGATGATGGGCAGTGCCACGGAGATGGAGCCGCGGTCGATGTAATTGACGGCGACGAGGACCAGCAGCAGCAGGAAGAGCTTCCAGCGGACGTTGGTGCGCCGTTGCACGCCGTCCTTGCCGGGTGTGCCGCCGGCGGCGGCATCTGTGGTCTGGGCTTCGGTTGTCACGGTTTCAGTATTGGGGAGGGACACAGCTTCTCCTTCACGGGGAAGTTTGCGGACGGGGAAACGAGCTTGGGTAGTGCGGAGTGTGCGGCCGCGGGTTGGCGGCGGAAATCTTGGATTGATGGCCTGAAGCGGCGTTCCGGAAGCGCCTGGCCACTCTTTACGGGTCCGGCTATTCCCGTGGACCCTTTTGGGATCCCGTTTTGGGATCCCAAAATCAAAGGTAGGAGTGACCGGCGCCACTGTCAAGGCTTTTCGGGAAAGACGCCGTCCGCCGGCGAAACAACCGATTGTGACTGCTCCGGCAGCAGGTGACGGTCCGTAACCCTGGGCCCGGGGAATCCTCCCGGCGCCGGCCTGAATTGCTGGGGACAGGCGGTTTGCTGCGGACAGACGGCCGCCCGCCCCGTCTTCCGGCGGTGCCGGAGGCGGGGCGGGCGGTTCGTTTGAAGCGTCTGTCCGGAGAATCGGGCGGCGGTTACCTTTTGGCGGATTCCGGATTCCGGATTCCGGCTTCCGGGCGGTTAACTGTCCGCCGCGGCGGCCGCTTCCTTGGTGCCGACGGGGCCTGCAGGTCCGTGGGCGAGGATTTCGGCGAGCTCCGCGAGCCTGTGTGCGCGGGCGGATTCGGCGGGTGTGAACGGTTCGCCGGGACGGTAGAAGGTGATGGGTCCGTGCCATGCGGTTGGAATCTTGAGGAGGGTGCCGGCGTCGTTCGTTTCGGCCGTCTGGCGGGCGGTTTCAGTGTCCTCCGGCAGGATCCGCGCGGACAGCAGTTCCGCGACGGCGAGCGGAAGTTCCTGGGGGCTCGCGGCGATCCGTGCCGCCAGGCTCAGGGCCTTCGTCTGCCCGTCGGCCATGGCCAGCGCCGTGGTGGGCCAGACGTTGGGGTGTCTGCCGCCGCCGTCCTTGAGCGCCTCAAGGAGCTGGCGCTCGGTCAGTTCACCGGGCGCCGACAGCACGAATTCATCCATGACGCCGCCCCGGACCGGATGGACATGGATGCTGAGGATGTTGGTGTCCAGCAGCGCCAGCGACCGGGTGATTTTCTTCAGGGAACCCGGCTGGTCGCGCAGCACGGTCCTGGCCCGCCACAGGGCGGGGGCCGCACCGAGCCGCCGCCGGTGCCGCAGCGCGGGCGCGTGGAGCCAGCGCCGCAGGATCCGCGCCGCGGACGGCTCAGCCACCCAGATCACCAGGACGGTGGCGGTGAGCGTGAGCACCAGGACCTTGGCCAGGTACGGCAGGTGGGTCTGGACCACGAGGGCGTGCACCAGCAGTTCGATGGGGAGCATGACGGCGACATTCGCCACCGTGAGGCGGGTTTTGGGAGGCTCGGGCATCTGGCCGCAGACCTCGCAGCTTAGTTCAGCCGCGGCAGGGGTGGGTGCTTGAGGCTTCATGATGCCAGCCTTCCGGGCGGCTGTTACGGGCGCATTGCCCCCGCGTTCCGATCTCGGGAAGATTTCCGGCCGGGGCCTGTGGCCTGTTCCGCGGCGCTATGGCCAGCCCCTCACCGCCGTACCTACACTGAAAAGACCAGCGTGCGGAGCTCCGTACAACGGCCAGCTCGCACGGAAGAGTCGATTCCGGAGAGCATCATGCTACTCAGCACAGTTTCAGGAAAAACACGCCGCCGTGCGGCAGCAGGGTTAGCCGCCCTCGCCGCCCTCCTGGTCCCGGCACCCGTGGCATCGGCCGGGCAGGCAACGGCCGGGCAGGCACAGTCCGCGGACGAATCTTCGGTCATCCTGCTGGACGGGGCAAAGGGCGCCGAAGGCATCGCGGCGGGCGAAGGCAGCACCTTCTTCGCGGGCGACCTGGCCACGGGGGACATTTACCGTGGCGATATCCACAAAGACACGGCGAAGAAGTTCATCGATGCGCCCGACGGCCGGGTGGCGGTGGGCCTCAAGGCCGATACCCGCAACGACCTGCTGTTCGTGGCCGGCGGCCCCACAGGCCAGGCCTACGTCTATGACACGGACACCAGGAAGACGGTCAAGACCTACCAGTTGACGCACAAGGCCGCGTTCATCAACGACGTCGCACTGACCGACGACGGCGCCTGGTTCACCAACTCCCGGCAGGCCGAGCTGTACTTTGTCCCGGTGGACGACGACGGCGACCTCGGCGACGCCCGGACGCTGGCGCTCAAGGGCCCGGCTGCCGAACTCTCAGGCGACTTCAACCTCAACGGCATCGCCTATTCCCGTGACGCGCGCAGGCTCGTGGTGGCCCACACCGCCAACGAGGCCCTGTACACGGTCAGCCCGCGGACCGGGGCAAGCACGAAGATCGACGGCATCACCGTGCCCAACGCCGACGGTCTCGTCGTGAAGGACGACATCGTGTGGGTGGTGCAGAACTTCAGCAACCAGGTGAGCCGCATCCGCGTCAACTTCCACGAGTCGACCGGGACGGTGAGGGAGGTCATCACCAGCCCGCACTTCAACATTCCGACGACGGCCGCCCTCTTCGATGACTCCCTTGCCGCGGTGAACGCGAAGTTTGGCGTCGCGAATGCCACCACCTTCGAGGCGGTTGTGGTGGATGCCCATCCGCACCACTAGCCGGAGACCCAGATAACAGCCCATTCAGCCAGAGGGGAGAACCCGCCAACGTAAGCTGTTAAACGCACGCCAGCGCCGCCGTCGTCAGTTCCCTACTGCCAACGAAAGGCGCGAATCCACCGTGAAGCTGCTGGCCGAGATGTTCACCATTGCCCCGGCAAACAAGGATCATCGCGTCGCCATCCGCTGCGCAATCGGAGTCTTCGTCCCGCTGATCACCCTGGTGCTGCTGGACCGCCTGGATCTGGCAATTTTCGCGTCGTTCGGCGCGTTCACGGGCATTTACGGCCGCGGTGAAATGCACCGGAAGCGGCTTTTCATCCAGGTGCGCGCCGGTTCGCTCATGCTGGTGGTGATCCTGCTGGCAAGCCTGTTCGCCCGGGCGGTCCAGGCCGGCGGGCTTTCCGGCGCGGCGGGCACCTGGCTCCAGGTGATGGCCACCACGGTCGTTGCCGGCGCGTGTTCCTTGGTGATTGCCCGGTGGCGCCACCGGCCGGCCGGCTCGCTGTTCCACATCTTCGCCTTTGCGGCGATTGCCTCGATCCCCAACCAGCCGCCACTCTGGCAGTGCATGCTGGCCGCCGTCCTGACCACAGCATTCTGCCTCCTGGTGGGGCTGTCCTCGCGCGTGCTCCGGAGCCGCCGGACACCGTGGGAGATGCCGGAGCCGGCGAGGCTCACCGCGAAGGAGCAGCAGGCTGCCTGGCTGGAAGCCGTGGGCTACCTCGTGGCGGCAGGCCTGGCCGGGACGCTGGCAACCCTTGCCGGCCAATGGCTCGGCTTCGGCCACAACTACTGGGCGATGGTGGCTGCCGTGGTGCCGCTCGTGGGCCGCACCACCCGGCACCGGATCAGCCGCGGCGTCCAAAGAATCATCGGCACGGTGCTGGGCCTCGTGCTGCTCGCCGGGATCATCGCGCTCAACCCGGCGCCCTGGCAGATGGTGCTGGTGGTGGCCATCTGCCAGTTCGGTGCCGAGCTTTTCATAGCCCGGCAGTACGTCCTGGCGCAGATCTTCGTGACGCCGCTGGCACTTGTTTCCACCCTGCTGGTCGCTCCCGCCGCGCCCGGCATCCTGCTGCGGGACCGGATCGTGGAGACCGTGATCGGCGCCGCGGTGGGCATTGCCGTGGTGCTGGCGCCGTCGGCCTGGGCGCGGCTCCGGCGCTAGCCCATCGTCAGGGTTTCCCCGCGCCTTAACCGGCCTTGGCCCGCATGACCGGCCCGGTCCCGCTTAACCGGCCTTGCCCGGGGCCGGTTGTGCGGTGGCGGGCCGGTTAAGCGGTTTAGGAACGCCCGACGTCGGATGCCTGGTCGGGTGCCGGGGCGATCGCGTGGGGGACGGTCACCAAAGCCAGCACCGCCAGAAGGGCCGCGGCCGCGAAGACGTAGAAGCCCCACGGGTAGGCGATGCCGGCGGCCACGAGCGTCCCGGTAACGGCGGGTCCCATGATGGCGCCGAGCCGCCCCACGCCTGCCGCGAAGCCGAGGGCTGTGCCGCGGAGCCGGGCCGGGAAGAGCTGGCTGACCCAGGCGTAGACGAGCACCTGCGAGCTGAACACGAAGACGCCGGTCACGAACACGGCGGCGTTGAGCAGGAACTCGCTCTGGATCTTGATGCTGAGGACCGCCAGGAAGAGCGCGGACAGGCCGAACCAGAGGAGCACGATTTTCTTGGTGCCGTGCCTGTCGGCCAGGATGCCGGCCACGATCAGACCCACCACGGCACCCACGTTGAGCACCAGCAGCAGGACCAGGCCCGTGCTGACGGTGTATCCGGCGGAGGACATGAGCTGCGGCAGCCAGGTGTTCAGGCCGTAGACCAGCAGAAGCCCCATGAATGATGCCACCGCAATTCCCAGGGCGACCAGCGGATACGGCTTGCGCGTGAGGTCGCGGAAGCTGGCCCGTTCGCCGGCCTCGTCGGCCGCCAGCGACGACGCCGGAGCAGCCTCGGGCTCCGCCGCCGGCACGGCGATGGGGCGGTGGGCCCGGGCGGCCCCGGCGCGGTGGGCCTCTGCGGCAGCAACTTCGGCGCCCTCGATTTCGGCACCGTGCTCGGCATGGACGGGCGGCAGGGTCTCCGGCAGCCGGAACCACAGGAACGGCACCAGCATCAACCCGGCGATTCCTCCCACCACAAACATGATGCGCCAGTCCGGCACCACCAGGATGGCCAGGAAGGCGGTGGCCACTGCGCCCACGTGATAGCCGGTCATGGTCCGGGTGGTGGACTTCCCTGCCGTGCCGGCGGGGGCGTAATCGTTCATGTAGGCAAGGGCTGCAGGCAGGCAGGCGCCGAGTCCCACGCCCGCGAGGAGCCGGAAGATGCCGAACATGGCAACGTTGGGCGCAAACGCCACGGCGATGGTGAAGAGGGAGAACCAGGCCACGCAGGCAACAAGCAGACGGCGGCGTCCGAAGCGGTCCGAGAGCGGCGCGATGAAGAGCGCTCCGACGCCCACGCCCACCAGGGAGATGGTGGCCGCATACGTCGCGCCCACAGCGTCGAAGCCAAGCTCGTGGGTCTTGATCAGGGTGGGAATGACGGTGCCCAGCACCACCAAATCGAATCCGTCCAGCACCATGGCCAGCCAGCACAGCCATACGGGCCACTGGGAACGGCGGGCAACTGAGAGCGTTGACATGGGAACCTCATTGTTCGGGTTTGGAATGAATGGAGGCCGTTTGCGGCCAGCTGTTCGGAGTCTCTCTCCGGCGGCGGAACCAGCAAGGCCGATTGGCGGCCGACAGGACCGCCGGGACTGTGCGACATGAGAGTTGTATCACTCACGGGTGTAATCTGGGACAACTCAAACCATTGAACGGAAGCGGGACATCATGGCCAACTCAGCCTCCGGCGACTCCGTCGTGGACAGGGTTGTGCGCCTTATCGCGGCCTTCCCGGAGGGCGTCACCGTCCTGCAGCTTTCGGAGTTGGCGGACCGTGCAGGGCTGCCCCTGACCACAGCCCACCGGCTGGTCCGGCAGCTGGCACACCACGGCCTCCTCGAAGCCGGAGCCGGAGGTTCCGTGCGGCTGGGGCTGCGCCTGTGGGAGCTGGTCAACAGGAATTCGCCGACCCTCGCCCTGCGCCAGGCGGCGATGCCGTTCATGGAGGACATTCAGCACGTGCTCAACCAGAACGTCAACCTGGCGGTGCTGGACGGTTGGGAAGCTCTCTTCGTGGAACGGCTCTCCCGCCGCGGATCGGTCGTGAACCGGGCGCAGATCGCCGGCCGAATGGCCGTGCACGTGTCGTCGGCCGGACTGGCCCTGATGTCGCACCAGCCGCGGTCCGTCCAGGCCGAATACCTGGACCAGTTCGCCGATCCCGCCGGAAAAGTCACGCCGGAGGAGCTGCGGGCCCTGCTGGGCGAAGCAGCCCGCCAGGGCTATGCGCAGCTGGCAGGCGTGATCGATCCGGACACGTGGGGGATTGCCGTCCCCGTGCTGGATGGCCAGAAGCGGGCGGTTGCTGCCCTCGGCGTCGTGGTTCCCCTGCGGGAAATGCGGATGCAGGCGCTGGTGCCGGCGCTGCAGACTGCGGCCCGGGGGATCGGGAGAAGGCTCGGCGAGTCGGCTAGTGGCCCCAATTTCCGTTCAATGGAATCCTTGTAACGCCGGACACATACCCCGGCGCACACTGTTAGCCAGAACGAACTTCCGGCCCCAGCCTCCAAGCCGAGGGCCCCGCGATGAAGCGAGGAACATCATGGCAGCACGCAAGATCATCACCACCCAGGTAGCCATTATGGGCGCCGGCCCCGCCGGGCTCATGCTGTCCCATCTGCTGGCCAAAGCCGGCGTCGAGTCCACCGTGATCGAAATCCGCAGCCGCCAGGAGATCTCCGAGACAGTCCGGGCGGGCATCCTGGAGCACGGAACCGTCAACATGCTGGTGGACAGCGGCGTCTCCGACCGCGTTCTGCGCGAGGGCGACCGGCACGACGGCATCGAACTGCGGTTCAACGGCGAAAGCCACCGCATCGACTTCAAGGACCTCGTGGGGGAGTCGGTCTGGCTGTATCCGCAGACTGACGTCTTCATGGACCTCGCCGCACGCCGGGAGGCCGACGGCGGCGACGTCCGCTACAGCGTCACGGACACCACGGTCCACGACATCGAGGGCAAGCCTAAAGTCTGGTTCACGGACGCCGACGGCACGGAGTACGAGCTGCAGGCCGACTTCATCGCTGGCGCCGACGGCTCCCGCAGCCATTGCCGCTTCCAGATCCCCGAAGCGCACCGCAAGTGGTACTTCCACGAGTACCCGTTCGCCTGGTTCGGGATCCTCGCCGAGGCTCCCCGCAGCTCCGACGAGCTCATCTACGCCAACTCGGCGAACGGCTTCGCCCTGATCAGCCAGCGCACCGAGACCGTGCAGCGGATGTACTTCCAGTGCGACCCGAACGAGGACGTGAACAACTGGAGCGAGGAACGGATCTGGGACGCCTTCCGCAGCCGCGTCAACGGCAACGGCTTCGAACTGAAAGAGGGCCCGGTCATCGACAAGATGGTGCTGAAGTTCCGCAGCTTCGTGCACACGCCCATGCGCCACGGCAAACTGTTCCTGGCCGGGGACGCCGCCCACACCGTCCCGCCCACCGGCGCCAAGGGCCTGAACCTCGCCATCCACGACGTCAAGGTGCTGTTCGAGGGCCTGGACAGCTTCTACAGGACGGGCTCCACCGCGCTCCTCGATTCGTACAGCGACCGCGCCCTGGACCGGGTCTGGAAGGCGCAGCAGTTCTCCTACTGGATGACGTCCATGTTGCACACCCCGGCGGATGCCGATGATTTCTCCCGTGCGCGGCAGCTCGGCGAGCTCAACTCCGTAGTCTCTTCACGGCACGGCCGGGCCTATCTGGCCGAGGCCTACACCGGCTGGCCGTCGGCCTAGGCTGCCCACACGACCGGCCCTGCCCACACGACCGGCCCCGCCCCGCACGACCGGCCCCGCCCCGCACGACCGGCCCCGCCCCCCGTGACCGGCCCCGGCCCGGGCCGGTTAAGCGGGCGAGGGCCGGTCACGGGGAAGCCGCACGAAGCCGCTCAGGCCGCCGGCCGCCGTCGGGCTTAACATCGGTCCATGGAAGCCATAACCATCATCGGCGGCGGCATTGGCGGCCTGGCACTCGCCGCCGGCCTTGATCCGCAGCGCTTCGACATAGCGCTCCATGAACAGCGTCCTGGCGTGCCGCCGGTGGAGACCTCACTGGCCATGTGGTCTGAAGCGCAGGCTGCCCTGGCCGTTCTCGGCATCCTGCCGGACATCCGCGCGGCAGGCACCGGGCTCGGCGGCATGGCCCTGCGGGACAACGCCGGAAATTCGTGGGTTTCGCCGGAGGTGCGCGGCGTCCTCGGAGTGTCCCGGGCGGATCTGCTCAGGATCCTCGAGGCGGCCGTGCCCCCTGCTGTGCGCCGCGTGGCAGGCCGGGTGGATGACGTGCCGGCGTCGGGCCCGCTGGCGGCAGGGCTGCTGGTGGGCGCCGACGGTGTCCACAGCGTGGTCCGCAACGCGTTCTGGGGCAGCCGGGCTGCGGCGAGGCTGACGCCCTACTTAGCCTTGAGGGGTGTCCTCGACGAGCCCGGCGCAGAGGAGGCGGGCGGCGAATACTGGGGCCGCGGCAAGCTGTTCGGCATCACGCCGGCGTCGGGCGGGAGGACGTACTGGTACGCGTCGTTCCGTTCGGATCTGGGGCCGGCCGGAGTCGATGCCGCCGAGGCGCTGATCCGGACCCGGGAGCGTTTCGCCGGAAGCGCGCCCGCCATCAGGCGGGTTCTGGAGGCCGCCGGGCCGGAAACAACCCTCGCCCAGCGGATCTGGACCGTTCCGACGCTCGGCAGCTTTGTCCGGCCGGGAGCTGTGCTGACCGGCGACGCCGCGCACGGGATGACTCCCAACCTGGGCCGGGGGGCCTGCGAGGCACTCGTGGACGCCGTCACGCTGGCCGAACTCCTGAACGCGCAGCCAGTGGCCGAGGCACTCCGGGCCTACAACCGGCAGAGGGCCGTCCGGACACAGCTGCTGCGGGTTGCCTCCTCGGCCATGGCCGGCCTGGCGCTCGCCGAACGCGCCCAGCCGCTCCGCGACCGCCTGCTCGGGCTGGCCGCCCGCTAGAGTCCGGCGGACGACGTCGGCCCGTCAGTCCGTCGGACACACGAGCAACCCTCGGCCGCTCAACCGGCCCTGGGCCGCACAACCGGCCCTGGGCGGGGCCGGTTAATCGGGGCGGGGCCGGTTAAGCGGGGCCGGAGGCGGACGACGTCGGCCCGTCAGTCCTGCTCGAGCGTCTCCGTGAGGTGGTGCGTGGGGATGCGGTCGCGGTCGTACGTGATCTCCGTATAGCCGTGCGGCTCCGGCTTCCCGTGGGGGCTGAGGTTCACGAACACGATCTCCTCGATGGTGAGGATGCTCCGGCGGGTGATCATGTTGCGCACCTCGGCGCGCATGGTCAGCGAGGTGCGGCCGAAACGGGTGGCGGTCAGGCCCATCTCGATCAGGTCGCCCTGCACGGCCGAGCTGACGAAGTTGATCTCGGAGATGTACTTGGTGACGGCGCGGCCGTTGCCGAGCTGGAGGATGGCGTAGATCGCGGCTTCCTCGTCGATCCACTTCAGCAGGCTTCCGCCGAACAGCGTGCCGTTGGCGTTGAGGTCCTCAGGGCGGACCCACTTGCGGGTGCGGAAGGTGATGTCTGCAGTTTCCATACCGCGAGATTAGCCGACGGCGGCGGCCCGGCCCCGAGTGTGACGGCGGAGTGCCCTTCCCGCACAAACGGCCCTGCCCCGCACAAGCGGCCCTGCCCCGGGCCGGTTAAGCGGGCCAGGGCCGGTTGTGGGCGGAAGAGAGGACTCAGGCCATGGCCGTGTGCGCCGCGCTGTGGGAATCGATGCTCTTGGCGTAGCAGTACGAGTGCTCAACGCCGATATAAGGGCCGAAGTTGGGCACCTGCTCGAAGCCGGAGTTCTGATAGAAGTTCCGCCCGTCAGGCTGGGCTGAGCCGGCCTCGGCCGTGACGCGGGTGATCCCCTGCGCGAACGCCTCCGCCTCGAGGGCCGCCAGAATCGAGCTGGCCACGCCCGAGCCGCGGGTGTACGGCAGAACGTACAGGCGCTTGATCTCGGCAGTCTGCGAATCGAGCAGCCGCAGCCCGCCGCAGCCCACCGGCTGTCCGGAACCCTTGTCGTACGCCACCAGGAACACTGCGGTGTCCACTTCCGACGGCTTTGGCCCCGGCTCGTGGTCCTTCGTGCCGAAGCGGGCATCCAGTTCCGCCTGCTGTGCTGCACGCAGGTCGGCGCCCACGGGGTTGGCCCAGGTGACCTGCCTGATGTTGAGTCTGGGGTTGGTCTGCATCGCTGCCTCGATTCGCCGAAGGGTTATGCAAAATAAGCCTAAGAGGGGGCCATTTCCGCGGTGTTTCCTGCGGGTAAGCGTCCGGAGAACTGTCGATGTCGCGGCGATTTTGGTGAATCTGGCGACGGCCGTCGCCTAGCGCCGCACCAGCGTCCGCAGCAGTTTGAGCGCTACAGAGATCGAGTGGATGTCAGTCTGTCCCGGCCTGGTGGCTTCCGCGAACGTGTCCTTGATCCGCACCAGCTGCTCCTGGTGGCCGCGTTCCCAGGCCACGATCCGCTCGATTGAATCAGCACTTTCGGAGTCAGCGCCCTTCGTCATCTCCATCACCGAAATCGTCATGTCGGCAACGGCTGAATAGACATCGTCCCGCAGTGCTGCCCGGGCGAGTGCCTCCCACCGGTTCTCCCGGGGAAGAGCCGTGATGCGCAGCAGCAACTTGAGTGCGCCGATCCGCGCAAACACTGTCCAGTACAGGTCCATGATCCGTTCGATGGGTTCATCGATCTGTTCCGATATCAGGGAGATGTCCAGCAGCCCGAAGCTCTCGAGGAGGTCGGCGGCGCGGCGTACCAGGTCAGGGGGCAGCCCGACGCCGTCCCAATGTGCCTGCCGTTCCTCGACGAGGTCGATGCTGTCACCGCGCAGGAAGTCCCGGGTCCTGTTCCGCAGCAGCTCCAGCGTGGGCATAATCCGGGCGAGGGCCTCGGCAACGGGCTGGTCGCGATGGTCGTGGGTGACATACCAGCGGATGGACCGGTCGAGGATCCGGCGCATGTGCAGGGTCAGCTCTGCGGCGTGTTCGCTGGGTAACGCGGGGGGCAGCTCGGCCACCCGGTCCACGAACCGCTGCAGGTCGTAGGCTTCACGGGTTGCAACGAATGCCCTGGCAACAGCTGCGGCGGTGGCGGTGGTTTCCTCGATGGTCCGGAAGGCGAAGGTGATTCCGCCGAGGTTGATCATGTCGTTGGCCAGGACGGTGCATATGATCTGCCGGCGCAGCGGGTGCGCATTGAGTTCCGGGCCAAAGCGGTCCGCGAGCTGATGCGGGAAGTAGCTGCGGAGCACCCGTTCGAACCAGGCATCCTCGGCGACGTCGCTTTCGTTCAGTTCCTTGGCAAGCTCGATCTTCGCGTAGGCCGCCAGGACGGACAGTTCGGGTGCCGTGAGGCCTTTGCCGGTCAGCAGCCGCGCATGGAGCTGTTCTGTGCCGGGCAGTCCTTCCAGACGCCGGTCAAGCTCGGAGGCGTTCTCCAGCCAGTCCATGGTTCGCTCGAAACCGGGGCTCCAATTCAGGACCAGGGCCCCGTCGTTGAGCAGCAGGGTGTTCTGGTCGTGGTTGTTTTTCAGCACAAGCCGTGCCACTTCGTCCGTGAGCGAGTGCAGGAACGCGGTGCGTTCGGACGCTCCCATCCTGCCTGTGGCGATCATGCGGTCGATGAAGATCTTGATGTTAACCTCATGGTCCGAGCAGTCCACGCCGGCCGAATTGTCGATCGCATCGGTGTTGAGCAGGACGCCGCCCAAGGCGGCTTCAATCCGGCCGAGCTGGGTTACGCCGAGATTGCCGCCCTCGGCAATGATCTTGGCCCGGACCTCATTGCCGTTAATCCTGATATGGTCGTTTGCCTTGTCGCCCACCTCGCCGTGCGTTTCGGAGGACGCCTTGATGTACGTCCCGATACCGCCGTTGTAGATAAGGTCCACCGGCGCGCGCAGGATGGCCTGCAGCAGCTCGGGCGGAGTCATCATCGACGTCGTGCCCGGGAGCCCGAGCGCCGAAATTACCGGGGCGGTGATGGGGATGGACTTTGCGTGGCGCGAATACACGCCTCCGCCCGGGCTGATCAGCGAGGCGTCGTAGTCCGCCCAGGACGATCGTGGCAGCATGAACAGGCGGCGGCGTTCCGCCAGCGAGCCGGTCGCGTCCGGAGTCGGGTCCAGGAAGATATGCCGGTGGTCGAAGGCTGCCACGAGCCGGATGTGGTTTGACAGGAGCATCCCGTTGCCGAACACGTCGCCGCTCATGTCGCCGATGCCGGCGACCGTGAAGTCTTCCCGCTGCGAGTCGATGCCGAGTTCGCTGAAGTGGTGCTTGACGGACTCCCAGGCGCCGCGGGCCGTGATGCCCATCTGCTTGTGGTCGTAGCCCGCGGAACCGCCTGAGGCGAAGGCATCGCCCAGCCAGAAGCCGTACTCGAATGCCACGGCGTTGGCCGTATCGGAGAACGCGGCGGTTCCTTTGTCGGCCGCCACCACGAGGTAGTAATCGTCGTCGTCGTGCTTCACCACTTTCTCCGGTGAAATGACCCGCCCGGGGGTCCCGCGCGATGGCACCGTTCCGACGTCGGACGTGTCCAGGTTGTCCGTGACGTCCAGCAGCCCGCGGACAAAGTCCTTATAGCTTTCCTCCCCTTCAGTGAGCCAGGCGGTACGGTCAGACACCGGACTGGGCAGCCTTTTGGGATAGAAACCGCCCTTGGCGCCGGTGGGGACAATCACCGAATTTTTGACCGTCTGGGCTTTGACGAGGCCAAGGATCTCGGTGCGGAAATCCTCACGCCTGTCCGACCATCTCAGCCCGCCGCGCGCCACGGGTCCGAACCGCAGGTGCACGCCTTCCACGCGGGGTGAATAGACCCAGATCTCAAATTTCGGCCGGGGGTAGGGTGCTCCGGGAATGTCGGACGGCCGGAGCTTGAAGCTCAGGTAGGGCCGGTAGCGGAAGAAGTTGGTGCGGGTTGTCGCCTCTATCAGGTTCAGGAAGGTCCGCAACAACCGGTCCGCTTCCAAGGACGGGACGGCGTCGATCGCGTCGGCCACTGCGGCGCGGGCGGCAGCCGTATCCTGGAGCCGCCGGGAGTGGCTGAGTTCGGGATCGAACCGGGCACGGAACAGGCTGAGTAGTGCGTGGGCGGCGGGCACGTTGGCCAGCAGGGTGTCGGCGATGAAGCCGTAGGTGTAGATGGTTCCCAACTGCCTCAAGTACTTGGCGTAGCTGCGCAGGATGACCACCTTCCGCCACGTGAGCTCGTCCTGGAGCACAAGGGCGTCGAAGCGGTCAGACTCTTCGTCCCCCCGGACGGCGGCGCTGAAGGCGTCCCCCAGCAGCGCGCTGGTCCCGGCCGGGTCAACGCCGGAGGGATACCTGACGCCGAGGTCGTACAGGAACAGCTGCCGGTCGTTCCCGCGCACAACATCGAAGGGCCGTTGGTTCAGCACCTCCAGGCCGAGGTTGTGGAAGAACGGCAGGATCTGCGTCAGGCTCTCGGCGCGGGTGAGGTAAAGCCGGATCCGAGCGTCTTCGGCCAGCGTGGGGGACGCATCGGTACGGAAGTAAACGGCCAGCTGCGGATCGTTGAGCGGCCGTCCACCCGCGCCGTCAAGGTCGAATTGCTCAAACCGCCTGATGTCCTCCACGGCATCCTCGACCTCGAAGTCGGCGCGGTAACTGGCCGGGAACGAGGCGGACCAAAGTGCCGACAGCCGGCTGGCCTCCGCGGGCGGCAGTTTGTCCCGGAGCGCTTCGTCCAGGCCTTCAGCCCAGGTCCGGGTCGCGCTGATCAGGTTCCGCTCCAGTGCGGCGGAGTCGACGTCGGGCACTCCGCCGCCAGGCAGCAGTATCCGGAAGAAGACGCGGGCCATGGGCGATCCACTCAGCCGGACTTCGAATTCGAGCGAGGAGGACCTGAAGGCCTGCTTGAGCTCCTGCTCGATCCGGAGCCGGACCGCAGTGCTGTACCTGTGCCGGGGGAGGAACACCAGGGCCGTCATAAAGCGGCCGTAGCTGTCAGAGCGCAGGAACACGCGCGTCTGGTGATGGGCCTGCAGGAGCAGGATCTCACGGGAGAGCCGGGCCAGTTCGTCCAGGCTCAGATGGAACAGCTCGTCCAAGGGGAAGGACTCGAGGACGGCCAGCAGCTGCTTGCCGGGATGGGAGACCTCGGTGAAGCCGAAGCGTTCCTGGACTGCGCGCACCTTGTCCCGGATGACAGGGATGCGCCGCACGGACCGGCCGGTGGCCCCCGGGGCGAACAGTCCCACGAACCGAATCTCACCTGTCGGCTGCCCTACGCTGTCGAAGGTCCGAACGAGGATTTCATCCAGGTATGCCGGGCGGGGGACGGACGATCTCAGGTCCGACGTGGCGAGCGTGAGAACCTGCGAATGCGGAAGCCCGGTGACCGGCTGGCGGGCTTCCGGCCGGTCGTCCCTGAGCAGGCCAAGCCCCGTGCCGGGCCGCAGCTTTACGCTCTCCGGGCCGCCCGCCGTCGGGTATTCATAATCGCTGTATCCCAAAAACATGAAGTTTCCGCGGTCCAGCCAGCCCAGGAGCTCACCGAGCTGCTCCGGAGTCGGAGCCGAGCCGGCAGGCAACCGGTCCAGCGAGCCGATCGCACGCCCGAGGCGGGAGTGGATGGCGGGAGTGTCATCGGCGACCACCTGAACGTCAGCCAGGACCCGCCTCACATTGTTCATGAGCTCCGCGATGGCCCGCGACCCGGGCAAACGGCCGATCTCTGCCGCCACCCAGGTTTCCGACAACCACCCCGGTGGGTCCTGGCCGGACGCAGTGTTGCCTGCCGTACCCGCCATTCCCGCCGTAGGTCCGGACTGCGACGACGCATGCCGTACCTCCAGCAACACGTGCGTCCCTGGATCCCGCCGCACCAGGAAAGTCGGATGGACCAGCAACCGGATGGATTCGTTTTCGCGGGTCAGCTCGGCCGTGAGGGAATGGAGCAGGTGCGGCATGGCGTCTGCAACCACCAGCAGGACGCTGGCATCGCTTTCGTTCAAGACGTCGACGGCCGACGTGCCTGCCGGACGGGTGTCCGCCAGTTCCGCATGGAACATGGCCCTCTGCTCCAGGTCCTCGGGACTGTAGCTCTGAAGGTCCTCTGGCGCTACGTGCTCGTAGTAGTCCGCCAGGAACGCGTCTCCGGGCGTGAAGGAACCGGCAGCAGCGGCCTGACCCCTCGGCACGGTTTCGCGTGACATGCCTGTGCGCCTCCACAGCGGGGGATGCCACCGCGGGTCGCGGTTGCCGGTCCGGTCCCCACTCCTGCTTTCATCATGGCCGCCCCCTCGGGGGACGTCCAGTGCCGTGCAGCTACCCGGCGGACCGGCCCATGGGATCCTCTGCGGTGGGGTCGGCCAGGGCCAGGCCGCCTACCGGGCTGGCGTCCCAGTGGATGAGTTGCCAGCCGGCGTCGGGGTCGCCTTCCAGGGCCACGATGCCGGTGTTGGCCAGGACGTGCCTGGCAGCAAACTCCATGTCGATGTTGCCTGCCCGGAGGCCGGCCCAGACGCGGATGGCGGCGCCGTGGCTCACGAGCGCAACTGCGCCCGAGTCCGGGGCCTCGGCAGCGACCTTGGCGATGGCGGCGTCGAAGCGTTCAAAGAACTCGTGCCCGTTGGGGCCGGCGGGCATCCGCCGGTCGAAGTCCCCGGCGGCCCAGGCGAAGACCGTCCCCATGTACCGGCGGTGCGACTCGTGGTCGGTGAGCTTTTCGAGGGAACCTGCCTCGATTTCGTGGATCCCGTCCAGCACCCTGACGTCCAGCCCGAGCTCGCGGCCCAAGGGCCTGGCTGTGTCCTGGGTCCGGAGCAGGGTGGAGGCATACAGTGCGCTGATCGGCTCATTCACGAGCGCCCGCGGCAGCGCCTCGGCCTGGCGTTCGCCCAGCTCGGTCAGGCCTGGGCCGGGGTGTGCCGTGTCCAGCTGCCCCAGCACGTTTCCGGGGGTCTCTCCGTGGCGGATGAGCAGGAGCCTCATGGTTCGCATTCCTTTTCGTCGTCGGGAAGGTGAGCGGGGCGCTTTCCCGGAAAGGTGCCGGGTAAAAGAAGCGGCGCCGGGCAGCGAAGCCCGGCACCGCCGTCGTGCTTATTTCAGATGGTCCACCAGCTGCTCGGCGATGCCCGTGTACTTGCCGGGCGTCAGGGCCAGCAGCCTGGCTTCTGCCTCCGGCGAGAGCCCCAGGCCCTGGACGAACTCCTGCATGCGGGCGGCGTCCACGCGCTGGCCGCGGGTGAGGTCCTTGAGCCGCTCGTAGGGGTTTTCCATGCCTTCGACGCCGGCAATCGCCTCGGCGCGCATGACCATCTGGATCGCTTCGCCCAGGACTTCCCAGTTGGTGTCGAGGTCCCCGGCGAGCACGTCCTCTGCCACGTCAAGGCGGTCCAGGCCCTTCGCCACGTTGGAGATCGCCAGCAGCGAGTGGCCGAACGCCACGCCTATGTTGCGCTGGCTGGAGGAGTCCGTAAGGTCGCGCTGCCACCGGGACGTGACCAGCGTGGAGCCCAGCACGTCCAGGAGCCCGGAGGAGATTTCCAGGTTGGCCTCGGCGTTTTCGAAGCGGATCGGGTTGACCTTGTGCGGCATCGTGGAGGAACCGGTGGCCCCTGCCACGGGGATCTGCGCGAAGTAGCCGATCGAGATGTAGCTCCAGATGTCCGTGCAGACGTTGTGCAGGATCCGGTTGAAGCGTGCCACATCGGCGTACAGCTCTGCCTGCCAGTCGTGGCTTTCGATCTGCGTGGTCAGCGGGTTCCAGGTCAGGCCCAGGCCCTCGACGAACGACTTGGAAACCTGCTGCCAGTCGGCGCCCGGGACGGAGGCCACATGGGCCGCGTAGGTGCCGGTGGCGCCGTTGATCTTGCCGAGGTATTCGGTCTTGGCAATGCGGTCCAGCTGGCGCGTGAGGCGGTGGGCGATGACGGCGAGTTCCTTGCCCAGTGTGGTGGGCGTGGCAGGCTGCCCGTGCGTGCGGGACAGCATGGGCACGGAGCGGTTATCCTCGGCCATCTTGCTGATCTGGGCCACGAGCGCCTTGGCGGCGGGCAGCCACACGTCCTCCACAGCACCCTTGACACCCAGGGCGTACGAGAGGTTGTTGATGTCTTCCGAGGTGCAGCCGAAGTGCACCATGGCGGTCAGCCGTTCAATTCCAATCGCCGGCAGCCGGCGGCCGATGTAGTACTCCACGGCCTTCACGTCGTGGACCGTGACGGCTTCGATTTCGGCGAGCTCCGAGACGGATGCGGCGTCGAATTCGGTGACGATCTGGCGGAGCTGCTCCTGCTGCTCCGGGGTGAGGGGGCCAGCGCCGGGGAGGACGTTGTTGCTGGTCAGGTGGATGAGCCACTCCACCTCGACGGCGACGCGGTCGCGGTTGAGGGCGGCCTCGGACAGGTAGTCCACGAGGGGCGCGACGGCGGGCTGGTAGCGGCCGTCCAGCGGGCCGAGCGCAATCTTTTCCGGCGACGCGGCGAGGGCCAGGCGTCCGGAGGGCGTACGGGTGTCAGCTGTGGCGGCAGTTTCAGGCATGCCCTGATTCTTTCATGAACTCCAGCGACCGCTGAAGCGCGCGGTGGGTTGTGACTTCTCCCCAACAGCCTGTGCCGGAAGCGCCTTTCCACATAGCCGACGGCGGCCGTTCCGGAGCGCTGCCGGACTACGTAGCGTCGTGGGCGGGAGGGAAAAGGGGCGGATGCCGGGTGCGGCAGAAGAAGGAGTAACAGGATGAGTGCCAGCGTCACCGCGGCTGACGCCGCGGCGTGTTCGTCACGCAGCTTTGAAGTCCACTTGCTGGCGGGGCGCGTGGAGGCGTGCGCGGCACGGCTTGGGGAGGTGCTTTTCCGGCTGTCGCGGTTGCAGCTGTCGGACTGGCAGTCGCCGGCAGGCCGGGCATACCGGGAAAGCGCAGGGCGACAGGCCGCAGCCCTGCGCCGGGCCGGAGAGCAGATGGACTCGGCCGCTGTGTCCGTACGAAGACACGCCAACAATGTCTCCTTGTCCTCCCCGTGGACTGCGGTAGGCGGGTTCTGATGGCCGAATCGACGCCGTCCGGAAGCGGGGGCCCGCTGCGGCCGGTCGAGCCGGCACCGGGCCCGTTCCTCTCGGTGCGCGGCGGCGTCGGCGGAATCGCCTTCCAGCTGCAGGAGCTCGCAGCGGGAGCGATCGAACTGGACGGCCTCGCCCGGGACCTGGCTTCCGTGGAACTTGATGCCCACAGGGTCTGGACGGAACTGGGCCCGTACCAGAACGATCCGCCGTCCAGCGGGACGGAAGCAGTCACGGCCGTCTGGGAAGCACGGCGCGCGGTCGCGGCCGTGCGCGAGGAACTGCAGGACATCGTAAGCCAGGTTCAGGCATGCCAGCGGGACTATGAAGCTGCCGAACAGCGAAGCCTGGCCGGGCTCCGCTCCGGCGCCGATGCGCTCAGGCTCCTGCCGGCGCAACTGATGGATCTGCATCTCGGCGGACTTGGCGAGCCCCTCCGCGCGGACTTTAGCAGGCTGCTGAACAGGGACACCATGGAGGAGGTGACGGGCAACTACCCCGTCATCCTTGGCCTATTGGCGCTGAATTCCCGGACCGCCGCCGGGGCCGCCACCGTGGCGGCGGCCACCGGGATGAAGGGCGCCGGCGTCCCCGATGTCATCCGCATGCTTGCTGGCGGTGTGATGCCGCAGCTCAGGCCCCGCCCTGTCACCGCAACGGCAACTTCCACTGCGGAGATCACCCTCGATGCCTCTCCTGCCGGCCTCCTGGCCAGGGCCGAGGCCGTGGATGAGGACGGCCGCGGCAAGATCGAGGTCATCCGGACCGAACACGGGGGTCGGGCGGCTTTTGTCGTCATCGTTCCCGGCACGCAGCCGGGTGACGCAGGTGGTTCCAACCCCTTCGACGAGCACGGCATCGCCGAAGGCCTGGGATACGGCTCTGAACACACGAGTGCCGCGATCCGGGAGGCGCTGCGGCAGGCAGGCGCCGAGGCCGGTGCCCAGGTGGTGGCCGTGGGCTACAGCCAGGGCGGAATCCACGCCATGAACCTGAGCCGGGACAAGGCTTTCCTCGCGGAATACGACCTCAAGTACGTGCTGACGGCAGGGTCGCCGGTGGGCGGCATCAACCCGGAACCCGGCATCAGCAGCCTGCACCTGGAACACCGTCAGGACTGGGTTCCGGGAGCGGACGGCGTGCCCAGCCCGGACACCCGGGACCGCGTCACGGTCACGCTCCACAACCGGGTGCTCACGCCCATGGGTGAGGGGGCCGGTCTGGGACCCGGCCACAGGCTGGCCAACTATGAAGCCGGGGCCCGGGCGGTCTCGGCGAGCGGTGATCCGTCCCTGGTGGCCTCCACCGCCGCGCTTGCGGGCGTCGTGGGCGCCGGGGGAGCGGCAACCGCCACGCGCTTCCAGCTGGTCCGCACTCCGAAGCCGCCGGAACCCGGGCGTCCGGACGTGGCTGCGCGCCGTGCCGAACAATCGGACGTTCGCCCGGCCGGCGGCCGATGAACGCCGCCGCTGCGGGCCTAGCGGCGGCGGGCGCCCGGAATCCGGTCGGCCACGAGGGAAATGATGGTGATGATGATGGCAGCCAGTACGGCGGTCCAGAAGAAGGAGTCGATGGTGAAATGCACCGGCGTGTAGCTGCTGATCCAGGACGTCAGGTAGAGCATGGCCGCGTTGATCACGATCGTGAACAGCCCCAGCGTGAGGATGGTGATGGGAAGGGAGAGGAAACTGACCACCGGCCGCACGAAGGCGTTCACCACCCCGAAAATAAGGCCGATGAACAGATAGGCCAGGATGACGCCGACGGCATCGGTTCCCTGGTTGACACCTGACCTCGCCACCGCCTCGGTGGTGGCCGACGTCGAGATGTCCAGCCCCGGCAGAATCCAGCTGGCAACCCACAGGGCCAGGCCGTTGATGATGACGCGCACGATGAAAGACCGCATCCGTCCATGCTGTCACATCGCGGGGCGGCATGGCCGGAGGCCGCGAAGTAGGCTAGTTGGCATGACTTCATCAGAGACCACGGCGGGCAGCGTCAGGCCCAGACCGGTCGTTGACCGGCTGCCCCGCTACGCCGCAGGCAAGCCGCCCGTCGCCGTCGACGGTCTGGCCAGCTACAAACTGTCCTCCAACGAGAACCCGCTGCCGCCGATTCCCGCCGTCGCCGAGGCCATCGCGGCCCAGACTGACTTCAACCGCTACCCGGACCCGCTCAGCACCAAGCTGCGGACGGCGATCGCGGCATTCCTGGATGTGCCCGCCGACGACGTCGTCACCGGTGCAGGCAGCCTTGGGGCCCTCAACCAGCTGTTGACCACCTTCGCCGGACAGAACGACGACGGCAAGGCCGACGAAGTGATCTACGCGTGGCGCTCCTTCGAGGCCTATCCCATCTGTGTTGGCCTGGCCGGAGCCGAGAGTATCCGTATTCCGCTGACCCCGGACGGCCGCCACGATCTCGACGCCATGGCGGCCGCGGTGACCGTGCGCACCAAGGTGATCATGCTGTGCACGCCGAACAACCCCACCGGCCCGATCCTCACTGCTGCGGAAACGGAGCGGTTCATCAACGCGGTGCCGTCGGATGTGGTGGTGGTCATCGATGAGGCCTACCAGGAGTTCGTTCGGGCGGAAGACGCCGTGGACGGCATCCGGATGTACCGGAAATACCCGAACGTGGTGGTGCTCCGGACCTTCTCCAAGGCACACGGCCTCGCCGGCCTCCGGGTGGGCTACAGCATCTCCCAGCCGGAACTCACGCAGTATCTGCGCGTGGCCGCCACGCCGTTCGCGGTGTCGCAGATCGCGGAGCAGGCAGCCGTGGTGTCCCTGCAGAACTATGGCCAGGTTGTAGAAAGGGTACAAAGCCTGGTGGATGAGCGGGACCGCGTGACGGCCGGTCTCAGGGAACTGGGCTGGTTCGTTCCGGAGGCCCAAGGGAACTTCGTGTGGCTGAATCTGGGCGAGAACAGCACCGAGTTCGCCCAGCTGGCAGGCGAACGCGCCCTATCCGTGCGTGCCTTCGGCAACGAGGGTGTCCGGGTCAGCATCGGCGAGGTGGAAGCCAACACCCGCTTCCTCGAGCTCTGTGCGATCTATACAAAACCCCCGCGGCGTTCCTAGCGGTTAACAAACGCCCGCCGGTAGTTACGCCGGATAAAGTAAGGAACAGTAAGCCAGAAATATATGCCCCGCGCGGAATGCATTCCGAATGAGGCATATATCCCAGCGACATTGCAACGCATCCGGATGCGGCAAGCAAGGAGACGGTATGGGCGCCACACATCTGCCCTCCACCGAGTTCGACGGAACAGGGCTGGACGACCAGCTCGAGGCGGAGGCCGAGGCTGCCCTTGGCGAGCCGGCGGCCGAGATGGTCCAGTTACTGGGACCCGACGGCACGCTCGGCACGGACCCCGTGTTTTCCGAGTACGCCGAACGGCTGGATGCGGAGAAGCTTCGCGGCTTTTACGCCGACATGGCCGCGATCCGGCGCTTCGACCAGGAGGCCACGGCGCTCCAGCGCCAGGGCCAGCTGGCGCTCTGGGTTCCGCTGACCGGCCAGGAAGCCGCGCAGATCGGCTCCGGCCGGGCCAGCCAGCCGCAGGATTACATCTTCCCGACATACCGGGAGCACGGCGTGGCCCTGACCCGGAACGTGGACCTGGCCGAACTCCTCCGCCAGTTCCGCGGCATCTCCAACGGCGGCTGGAACCCCAAGGACACCAACTTCCACCTGTACACGCTGGTGCTTGCTGCCCAGACGCCCCATGCCGTCGGCTACGCCATGGGGATCCAGCGCGACCAGCGGCTCGCGGAGGCCAACGGCCTGGCGGAGTCCGGAACGGCTGAACCGAAGGCCGCCGTCATGGTCTATTTCGGCGACGGCGCCAGCTCCGAGGGCGACGTCCATGAGTCCATGGTGTTCGCGTCCTCCTACAACGCACCGGTGGTCTTCTTCTGCCAGAACAACCACTGGGCCATCTCCGTACCCACCGCCGTGCAGACCCGCATTCCGCTGTCCAACCGCGCCAAAGGCTACGGCTTCCCTGGCATCCGGGTGGACGGCAACGACGTCATCGCCGTGCACGCCGTCACCGAGTGGGCTCTCGAGCACGCGCGCCAGGGCAACGGCCCGGTCCTGATCGAGGCCTTCACCTACCGCGTCGGAGCGCACACGACGGCGGACGATCCCACGAAGTACCGCGAGTCCTCGGAAGAGGCGCTCTGGCGGGCCAAGGATCCGCTGGAGCGGCTAGAGAAGTACCTCCGCTCCGAGGGCATGGCCGACGACGCCTTCTTCGAGCAGGTGGCCGCGGACGGCAATGAACTTGCCGCCTACATCCGCAAATCCACCTACGAATCGGACACCCCGGACATCCGGACGGCGTTCGCCAACACGTACGTTGAGGCGCATCCGCTCGTGGCCGAGGAGCTGGCCTGGTTCGAGGAATACAGCGCGGGATTCGCCGGCGAGGACACCGCAGAAGGGGCAGGCAACTGATGACCACCATGACCATCGCCAAGGCCATCAACGAGGGCCTGCGCGCCACCCTCAGCAACAACCCCAAGTCCCTCCTGATGGGTGAGGACATCGGACCTCTCGGCGGCGTCTACCGCGTCACCGACGGCCTGATCGCCGAATTCGGCGCGGACCGCGTGGTGGACACGCCGCTCGCTGAGTCCGGGATCGTCGGCACGGCAATCGGCCTCGCCCTGCGCGGCTACCTGCCCGTCTGCGAAATCCAGTTCGACGGCTTCGTCTTCCCGGGCTTCAACCAGATCACCACGCAGCTGGCCAAGATGCATTCCCGCAGCAGCGGCAACCTGACCGTTCCCGTGGTCATCCGCATCCCCTACGGCGGAGGCATCGGCTCGATCGAGCACCACTCCGAATCGCCGGAGGCCTTGTTCGCCCACACCGCCGGTCTCCGCATCATCACCCCGTCCAACCCGCACGACGCCTACTGGATGATCCAGCAAGCTGTCGACTGCCAGGACCCGGTGATCGTCTTCGAACCCAAGCGCCGCTACTGGCTCAAGGGCGAAGTGGACACTGAGGCCGCCGGCCTGGCCGAAGACCCCTTCAAGGCCCACATCGTCCGCGAAGGCACCGACGCCACCGTGGTGGTCTACGGCCCGCTGGTTCCCGTGGCCCTCGCGGCCGCCAACGCGGCCGCGGAGGACGGACGCAGCGTCGAAGTCATCGACCTCCGTTCCATCTCGCCGATCGACTTCGACGCGATCGAAGCTTCGGTCAAGAAAACCGGCCGCCTGATCGTGGCCCACGAGGCCCCCACCTTCGGCGGCATCGGCGGCGAAATCGCAGCGCGGATCAGCGAACGGGCCTTCCATTCCCTGGAGGCCCCGGTCATCCGCGTGGGCGGTTTCCATATGCCGTACCCCGTGGCCAAGGTCGAAGAGGACTACCTGCCGGACATCGACCGCATCCTTGAGGCGCTGGACCGTACGTTCGCGTACTGACGCCTCATCCTTACCGTCGCCTTCGCCTACCGGCGGCTCCGTGCACCGGCCGGAGCTCCTGAGCTTTCGAACCCGAGGACCCCATGACGCTTAACAAGTTCAACCTCCCCGATGTTGGCGAGGGCCTGACCGAGGCCGAGATCGTCTCCTGGAAGGTCAAGCCGGGCGACACCGTGGCCATCAACGATGTCCTCTGCGAAATCGAGACCGCGAAGTCCCTCGTGGAGCTGCCGTCGCCGTTCGCCGGCACCGTCACGGAGCTGCTGGTCCCCGAAGGCGTGACCGTCGACGTCGGGACGGCCATCATCAGCGTGTCCGACGCCGTCCCGGGCGACCCCACGCCCGCCGACGTGCCGGCCCCGGCCCTGCAGACAGCGGCGCCTGCGGCACTGATGTACGGGAACCTTGCGACAGACGACGAGCCGGCTTCCGCCGGCGGCCTGGCCGGCGGTCCGCTCGTGGGGTCCGGCCCCAAAGCCGACGCCGTCAAGCGCCGCCCGCGCAAGGCTGCCACCGGGATTTCGACAGTTCCCCCGGTGGTCGAGCCTGTCGAGACCGCGATTTCGGCAGTTCCGCCGGTCGCGCCTGTCGAGACCGGGATTTCGACAGTTCCGCCGGTCGCGCCTGTCGAGACCGGGATTTCGACAAGCTCAATCAGCGGTTCCCCGGCAGGCCCAATCGGCGGGCCGGCGGACAAACCCACGCTCGGCGGCGCCATCACAGGACTGGTGAACAAGGTCCTGGCCAAACCGCCGGTGCGCAAGATCGCCCGGGACCTGGGAATTGACCTGGCGGACGTGGTCGCCACCGGCGCCCGGGGCGAGGTGACCCGGGAGGACCTGGTCAGCTACCAGGCGCAGCGCGACGCAGAGCTGGACAAGGCGGAGACGTTCTGGGGCACGTCGGGCCGCCCGCAGGACCAGCGGATCGAACGGATCCCGGTCAAGGGCGTCCGGAAGGCCACCGCGAAGGCCATGGTGGAATCGGCGTTTTCCGCGCCGCACGTCAGCATCTTCGTGGACGTGGACGCCAGCCGCACCATGGAGTTCGTCAAGCGGCTCAAGGCATCGCGCGACTTCGAGGGCATCAAGGTCTCCCCGCTGTTGATCCTCGCCAAGGCCGTCATCTGGGCCGCGGCGCGCAATCCCAGCGTGAACGCCACATGGGTGGACAACCCGGACGGCAGCGATGCCGCGGAAATCCACATCAAGCACTTCATGAACCTGGGCATTGCCGCGGCCACGCCGCGGGGCCTGATGGTCCCGAACATCAAGAACGCCCAGGACCTCTCGCTCAAGGAGCTGGCACTGGCGCTGAACGACCTCGCCACCACGGCCCGTGCCGGCAAGACCCAGCCGTCCCAGATGCAGGGCGGCACTCTGACCGTCACCAACATCGGGGCCCTCGGCATCGATACCGGCACCCCCATCATCAATCCCGGCGAAGTGGCCATCGTGGCCTTCGGTACCATCAAACAGAAGCCGTGGGTCCTGGACGGCGAAGTCATTCCGCGCTGGATCACCACGCTCGGCGGCTCCTTCGACCACCGTGTGGTGGACGGTGACCTCTCCGCCCGCTTCATGGCCGACGTCGCGTCCATCCTTGAGGAGCCGGCCCTGCTGCTTGACTGATTCGGCCCGGGCAAGGGCCAATGTAGGTGTCAAGGCCGTAGCCAAGGCGGAAGGGGGGACTGTGGGCAGGGCTGCACATTTATGAGCATTCGTGCCAGGAACCTCGTGGCCACGGCCATCACGGAGGTCTTTCAGCCGACCGTCACGGTAGCCCTGCTGCTGCTGTTCAGCCCGGCCGTAGAGCAGGGGTTCCCGGGCACGGCCTGGTTCGGTGCCGTGGCGGTGCTGTTTGTGTGCCTGCTGCCGCTGGCCGTCGTCGAGCTGCTGGTCCGGCAGGGGAAGGTGACGGACCACCACGTCAGCGACCGCAGGCAGCGCGCCCCGGTGCTGGCCATGGCAGTCGTGTCACTGCTGGCCGGATTATGCCTGCTGCTGGCCATCCACGCTCCCCGCAGCGTGATCGCAATGGTGCTGGCGATCGTCGGCGGAGTAGTGGTGCTTGCCGTGATCAGCCTCTTCTGGAAAATCAGCGGTCATGCGGGGTCCATCGCCTTCTCAACGGCCGTAGCCGTCCTGCTGCTGGGCGTCCAGTGGATTCCGTTGCTGCTGCTGATCCCCGCTGTCTGCTGGTCCCGCGTGGTGCTCCGCGCTCACACGGTGGCCCAGGTTGTGGCCGGCGCGGTGGTTGGCGGCGGCGTCACCACGCTGCTGTGGTGGTCACTGCTGGAACTGATGGTCCGCCCCGCGTGAGGCACGGGGGCGGCCGCCGGAGCTGAACCTCAGTAGGCGGCGTAGCTGGTCAGCAGCTGGGCCAGGGCGGGATCGGAACTCATGCCCGCCAGGCCAAAGGCGGCGGCAATCATCGCGCCGGATACGGCGGCGACGGCGCCCGACACGGCGGCCAGGAACTTCCAGTCATCGCGCAGGACGCTCTGCATGGTATCGGGCAGCCGCAGGTCCGGGGAGATGAGGTTCGGCGCGCTGTCCACGGAGCCGTCATCCAGCAAGGCGATGACACGGCCAGCGGCGCGGTCTACGCGCATGGCGCTGATGTGGTTGCCGTGGCGGGCAAGAAGGATGTCATGACCCACGAGCTGGCGCCGCTGGAGTGTAAGCAAAATGTTCCCCTGAAGTGGTAGATTCTCGGTTGTCCGCTCCATCGGGGGCACTTCAAATTTTACCGTCGGGTTCGTCGCGGCCCGCCGGAAAACGGGGTGAGACTGCCCACCACAAGGGGTGACCCGCGTCAAGTCGGGTGCGGCTTCCCGCGGACTCGGCGTACTACAGTTACAGCAGCTGCCGCCGGTGTGGCGGGCGCGGATCAAAGGAGATACGGCGTGTTCTCAAGCCCCTTCCCTGACGTGGATGTCCCGGACCAAAGCATTTACGACTACCTCTTTGGCGGCCTTGGCGAGGCGGACCTGGACCGGATCGCCATGGTGGACGGCACCAGCGGTGCGGAGACCAGCTACCGGCAGCTGCTGGAGCAGATCAATGCCGTGGCCGGCGCGGTGGCGGCGCAGGGACTGGGCCCGCACGGTGTTGCGGCGATGCTCTGCCCCAACGTTCCGGCCTTTGCCGCGGTTTTCCATGGACTCCTCCGCGCCGGTGCCACCATCACCACCGTCAATTCGCTCTACACCGCCGATGAGCTGGCGGATCAGCTCGAGGACGCGGGCGCCACCTGGCTTTTCACCGTCTCCGCCCTCCTTCCGGGCGCGCGGGAAGCCGCTGAGCGCACGGGAATCCCGGCGGAGCGGTTGGTGGTGCTCGACGGCGCCGAGGGCCACCCATCGCTCCGGGACCTGCTCACCGCCGGTGCTCCGGTTCCGCACATTACGTTCGACCCGGCCACGCATGTGGCAGTGCTTCCGTATTCATCCGGAACCACTGGGCGGCCGAAGGGCGTGATGCTCAGCCACCGGAATCTGGTGGCCAACGTGCAACAGGCCCGCGGCCTGCTCCACGTGGCTCCCGAGGACAGGCTGCTGGCGCTTTTGCCGTTCTTCCACATCTACGGCCTGACCGTCCTGCTGAACATCGCCCTGCGGGAACGCGCCAGCCTGGTCACCATCCCCCGGTTCGACTTTGCCGAGTTCCTGCGGATGATCCAGGACCACCGGTGCAGCTACCTGTTTATCGCGCCCCCGGTGGCCGTGGCATTGGCCAAGCATCCCCTGGTGGCGGACTACGACCTGGGCTCCGTCCACACCACGCTGTCCGGTGCGGCGCCGCTCGACGGCGAACTCGGAGCCAGGCTCGCCGAACGACTGAACTGCCGTGTCCTGCAGGGCTACGGCATGACTGAGCTGAGCCCCGTATCGCACCTTATCCCGCGGGACGCCACGGACGTTCCGGTCAGTTCGGTGGGCTTCACCGTGCCCAACATGGACTGCCGGCTGGTGGACCCCGCCACAGCGGAGGACATCGAAATCCCGGCCGAGGGAACCAGCGCCCCGGGGCACCTGCTGTGCCGCGGTCCCAACGTGATGCTCGGGTACCTCAACCGCCCGGAGGAAACCCGGGCCACCCTGGACGCGGACGGCTTCCTCCACACCGGCGACGTCGCCACGGTGCGCGCTGACGGAGTGGTGACCATCGTGGACAGGTTGAAGGAACTCATCAAATACAAGGGCTACCAGATCGCCCCGGCCGAACTTGAGGCCCTGCTGCTCACCCACCCCGGCATCGCAGACGCCGCCGTGATCGGAACAAGCGACGCCGACGGCCAGGAGGTGCCCAAGGCCTTCGTTGTGCGGCAGCCGGGGGAAGCCGGCGAATCGCTGGATGAGGCGGCGGTCATGGACTTTGTGGCAGCCGCCGTGGCACCTTTCAAGAAGGTCCGCCGCGTGGAGTTCATCGACGCCGTGCCCAAGTCGCCCAGCGGCAAGATCCTCCGGCGGATGCTGAAGTCCTAGTCGGCGCCGTACGTGTTGGCGATGTAGACGTCGCAGGAGGCGTTGTGCGCCACGCTGTTGGCCACGCTGCCCAGAACGCGCCCCAGGCCGTGCATGCGGCGGTTTCCCACCACGATCATTCGGGCATCGAGGCGTTCGGACTCTCTGATGAGTGCCTCGGCCGGCTTGCCGCGGGCAGAGGAATAGGTGATGGTGAGGTCGCCGCCGGCCAGCTCTGTGGCGACGTTCTTGGCCACCTTTTCGGCTTCCCCGGCATCCGAGACGATCCACCTGTCACTGCCGCTGCCGTAGACCTCGGTCCGGTCGGTGTCGAAGGCCGACACCACATGCAGCCTCGCACCGAGCGCCAGGGCGAGGTCCCTGGCTGCTTCCGCGGCCTTCCGGGCGGTTCCGCTCTTGTCCACGCCTACAACAATGATTCCGCCCATGCCCCTGCTCCTCTTCGTTCGCCGGCTCTGCCTGCGCAGTGCCTCATTGCCTTCTGCGTCAGCGCCTGTCCGGCCGCCGTTCTCAGGCTACCGCCCCACTGGGGTGCGGCCCAGTCTTTGCCCATAGCGCGGCTCATGCCAGCGCGTCGATGGCCTCCTGCAGCACCGGCGCCAGGCGCCGCACGCCTTCGGCAATGGCCTCCGGCGGCACCGCGCTGAACGCCAGGCGGAGCTTGTTGGACGGCTCGTCCGAGTGAGTGAAAGCGGCGCCCGGGATGAAGACGACGCCTGCATCGATCGCTTTGCGCAGCAGCGGATAGGTGTCAACGCCCGCGGGAAGCGTCACCCACACGAAGAATCCGCCCTCGGGCCGGGTCCAGGTGAGCCCCTCCGGCATGTACTCCTCCAGCGCGGCCAGCATGGCGTGGCAGCGCTCGGCGTACAGGCCGCGGTACGTCTGGATCTGGCCCTTCCAGTCGTAATCCCGGAGGTAGGCCGAGACCAGCATCTGGTTCAGGGTCGGCGGGCACAGCGTGACGGCTTCGGAGGCCAGGTAGTACCGGCGCTGCAGGTGGGCCGGAACGAGTGCCCAGCCGATGCGCAGGCCGGGCGCGAAGATCTTGGAGCAGGACCCCAAGTAGATGACATCGTCCGGGTTGGCCGCCCGGAGCGGTTCCAGCGGCTCCCCGTCATACCTCAGCAGGCCGTAGGGGTTGTCTTCCAGGACAATGATGTTGGCCTGGCGGCAGATGTCCACGACCTGCTGCCGGCGTTCCTTCGCCAGGGTGATCCCGGAGGGGTTGTTGAAGTTGGGGATGGTGTAGAGGAACTTGATGTTCTTTCCGGCGGTCTGGAGTGCAGCGATCCTGGCCGCAAGGAGCTCGGGCACCAGCCCGTCGTCGTCCATCACCACCGCCTCAACCTGCACCTGGTACGCCTCGAAGGTGTTGAGGGCGCCCACATAGGTGGGCTCCTCCACGAGGACGACGTCGCCGGGGTTGCAGAACACCTTGGTGGCCACGTCCTGGGCCGACTGCGAGCCCGCGGTGATCACCACGTTTTCCGGCTTGGCGTCGAGGATACCCTCGGCGGCCATCACCTCGCAGATCCGGGTGCGGAGTTCCTCCGTGCCCTGGCCTCCGCCGTATTGGAGGGCTGTCAGGCCATCTTCGGCGATGATCCTCGCGGCAGTCTGGGCGAGTCTTTCCAGCGGCAGGGACTGCAGGTAGGGACTGCCTCCCGCGAGGGAGACGAGCCCCGGGCGCATGGAGATGTCGAAGACGTCCCGGACTGCCGACTGCTTGATGTTTGCTGCGCGCTCCGAGAAGAGTTCCTCGTGGCGGTGGGCGGACGTGGCCGCGCGTTCGATTGCGTCAATGGCTTCGGCTGGCAGCACGGCTGCCGCGGCATCAAGTGTTTCGTGGGTCACATTTCCTAGGATACAACCAACTGTTGCCAGTAAGGCAACAGTTGTTGACCAAGAAACTCCCAAATCCCGGGGCAGGCTTTACCTCCGTCCGCCGAAGGCATGGAATGGAGCCATGACACCGCACCGTTCCGCCAGCGCCCAGTCAGCCAAGGCAGCCGCCTTCCATCAGCTCCACTCGGCCGGGGCAGCGCCGCTGGTGCTCGTGAACGTGTGGGACGCGGCGTCGGCCAAGCTCGTGGAGGAGGCCGGGGCGACAGCGCTTGCAACGTCCAGCTCCGCCGTTTCCTGGAGCCTGGGGTTTCCGGACGGCAACCACCTGCCCGTGGACCTTGCCGTGGAGGCGGTCCGGCGGATCGCCTCGGCCACGGCGCTCCCTGTAACGGCGGACATCGAGACCGGGTACGCGGGCTCCGACGATGCCTTTGATGATGGCCTGCTCCGGCAGACCATCACGGCGGTGCTGGAGGCCGGCGCCGTGGGTGTGAACCTCGAGGACTCCGGCGGGGATCCGCTCACCGCCGTGGCCGAACAGGCCCGCCGGATCGGCGTCGTCCGGGATGCGGCGGAAGACTTCGGCGTGGCACTTTTCATCAACGCCCGGACGGACACATACCTGTCCGGCCGCTTTCCGGAATCGGCCTTCGAGGAGACCCTGCAGCGTGCCGCCGCCTACGTGGCCGCCGGAGCCGACGGGATATTCGTTCCCGGCGTGACGGACCTGCACGTTCTGCACGAGCTCGCGCGGAGAATCGCGGCGCCGCTGAACGCGCTCGCCGGCGTCGGATCCGCCTCGGTAGGGGAACTGCACGACGCCGGCGTGCGGCGGATCAGCATCGGCGGCAACACGGCGAAGGCGGCGTATGCGACGGTGTTCCGGGTGGCTGCCGACGTACTCGGCGACGGCAACTGGTCGGAACTGGCCGGAGCCCGCAGCCACGCCGAGATGGACGCCCTGTTTGCCCCGCGTGACGCCGGGGCATGAGGCGGCGGGAATGTAACACCGGAGAATGAGGCAGGGGCGGCCGGCGGGAGGCGTGCCCAAAGGCCCGGCGCCTAGCGCAGGCTGAGGACCTCGGCCAGGCGGACGCCGTTGACGTAGATCTCCGCACGGGTGGCGCCCACTGCCGTGACGGCGGTCTGGGTAAGCTGCGCTTCAATCCGCGGAACGTCGCAGACGCCGCCCGGCTGCACCGAACCGGTCAGGTTGACCACCACTGTGGTGCCGTCAAGGTACCCGGAAACATACTGCAGCGTGGACGAAGACAGGGCGTTATAGAGGCCGGACGCCAGCGGCGCCCCCGGGCCGGACAACAGCCGGCTCATCGCGGCGTGCAGCGGCTCCCGGATGGAGGGATCGGCGTCGTGCACTGCAACCAGGCTGTCGTTGCAGCCGAAGCGCACGCCCGACGTGCCGCCGTCGTCGAGGGCAACGTAGTAGACCGCGGTTCCGGCGCCGGCCTGGCCGCCTGCCCAGGGCGCTGTGTTCTTAGGGTCCGTGGGATTGGGCCCCGCGGCGGACCCGGGGGTATCCGGTGTGCCGGCGGACGGCAGTTCCTGGATGGCCGGGCCGGCAGCCGCGGGCGGGCCGTCCGTGGCCGGTGACCCGGGGGCCTGCGCCGGCACGTCAGCGGCCGTGCCCGAACCGAAGCCTGTCCCCGGGCCGGACGCGGCAGCAGACCCGGACCCTTCGGCGGGACCGGCGGCGGCCTCAGCCGGGCCAGCGACCTCCTCCGGCGGACTGGCCGGCGGGGCCGGGCGGGGCTGGGGAGCCGCGGCGCCGGCGTCCGCGGACCCTCCGGTAGCGGGCGCAGCAAGCGGTGTGCAGGAGCCGAGCCACAACGGAAGCAGAAGGCAGCAGGCAAAAGCCGCCGCCCTTCGTGTCCTGCCGCCCCGGCTGGTCTTCATGACTGCACCGCACTTCCTGCCCCGGTACGTCCCGTATGTAAACGTTACGGCGGAGGAAGTCGCCGCGGGTTTCAGTTCGGCTGCAGCTCAGTCACGGATTGGTTGCGCCCTCGGCAGGCCGTCGCTTTAACGGCGCACGCCCCCGGCAACGGTCAGGTTGCCGGGGGCGTGCGGAAAGCTGGATCAGGCTGCTGCGCGGGCGAGGTCGGCGGATGCCAGGGAGTCGAAGATGCCCTTGATCTGCTCAACAACCTCGGCGTCGTCCTTCGGGTGGGTTTCGGCGAAGCGGACCATGGAGCCGGGGACCGCGAGCTTGACGTCCTCAAGGATGCGGGCGCCGGCGATTCCGGCGGCCTTGCGGGCCTCGTCCTGGGCCCAGAGGCCACCGAACTGGCCGAAGGCGGTGCCGACGACGGCGGTGGGCTTGCCTGCAAGGGCGCCGGCGCCGAACGGCCGGGACAGCCAGTCGATGGCGTTCTTCAGCGAGGCGGGCATGGTGCCGTTGTGCTCCGGGGTGACCAGGAGCAGGGCGTCTGCCGCGTTGGCTGCGGCGCGGAGGGCGGCGGCGGCTTCGGGGACCTGGCCCTCGACGTCGATGTCCTCGTTGTAGAAGGGGATGTTGCCCAGGCTCTCGTGGATCACGATTTCAAGGTCCTCCGGAGCGTTCAGCTGGATGGCCTCGGCGAGCTTGCGGTTGGTGGAATCGGCGCGGAGGCTGCCGACGAGGGTGAGAACGGTGTTCTTGGACATTTGAACTCCTTGTTTCAGGCCGCGGGGGGTCCGCCGGCTGGCTGGATGTCGAGGCGCTTAATGCCTTCACCGATACTAAACGGACTACGGTCCGGATAATATTCCCCGGTCTAGAATGTTTCTTGTGAGCCTCATCCCAATCCGCTCCGGAACACCGTCCGGTTCCGGCCCGGAACGCAGCGATGCCGCCCGGAACCGGGAACTGCTGCTGTGTGCGGCCCGGCAGCTGATCGAGGAGTGCGGCGCCGACGGCCTCACCATGGACAAGCTGGCCGAGCGCGCGGGCGTGGGCAAGGGGACCGTCTTCCGCCGCTTCGGCAGCCGTGCCGGGCTCATGATGACGCTGCTCAGTGACTCCGAGGCCGAGTTCCAGGGGCGTTTCATGTTCGGGCCGCCCCCGCTGGGCCCCGGGGCGCCGCCGCTGGAGCGGCTTATCGCCTTCGGTGCCGGGCGCATCGGCTACGTCCTGGAATACGGGGACCTCGCCAGGGCCGCCGACCACTCGGTGTACAACCGCTTCGAGGTTCCCGCCGCCGTGCTGTGGCACCGGCACATTGAGTACCTGCTGCGCGAAGCCGGCCTGGACGCGGACCCTTGGCTCATGGCCATGTCGCTCAGCGCGACCCTGGATCCGGAGCGGCTCCTGTATGCCGTCCGAGTGCAGGGCGTATCCCCGGAGCGGCTGGAGGAATCATGGCGCCAGCTTGTTACGCGGGTGGTCCGGCCTGCGGAGTAGCGTTGCACCATGAGCACCGATGCCGCTTCCTCCCGTATCCGCACCGCCGTCGTGGGCTACGGCCTCTCCGGCAGCGTTTTCCACGCGCCGCTGATTGCCGCTGACCAGAGCTATTCGCTGGACGTCATCGCGACGTCCGACGCCGGACGCCAGACGGCCGCCGCCGGCCGGTACCCCGGCGTGAAGACAGTGCCCGACGGCGACGCCGTCCTTGCGCTGGCGGCCGATCTTGACCTTGTGGTCCTGGGGACACCTCCCGCCACGCACTACCCCCTGGCGAAGGCCGCGCTCGAGGCAGGGCTCGACGTCGTGGTGGACAAGCCGTTCGCCGTGACCAGCGCGCAGGGGCAGGAGCTGATCACGCTTGCCGAGCGGCTGGGCAGGGTCCTCACCGTGTTCCAGAACCGCCGCTGGGACGGGGACTTCCTGACCGTCAAGGAACTGTTGGAGGGCGGCTCGCTGGGCCAGGTGATGCGGTTCGAATCGCGGTTTGAGCGATGGTCGCCCGAGGTGTCCAAGGCCTGGAAGGCGGAGGCCACGGCGGCCGACGGCGGCGGGGTCCTCTTCGACCTCGGCACCCACCTGCTGGACCAGGCACTGCTGCTCTTCGGGCCCGGCGCTGTGGTCCACGCGGAGCTCCTGGCGCGGCGGCCGGACGAAAAGGTGGACGACGACTGCTTCCTGGTGGTGCGGCACGAATCCGGGGTGCAGAGCCACCTGTGGATGAACATGCTGTGCGCCCAGCAGGGGCCGCGCTACCGCGTGCTCGGATCCGAGGCCGGCTACACCAAGCACGGCGTGGACCCGCAGGAGCCCTACATTGTGGCCGGCGGAGGCCCGCTGGACGAAGTGTACGGTGTGGAGGACCCCGAATGGGCGGGAAAGCTGGGCCGCGACGGACACCTCGACCGGCTGTCCACCGAGCGCGGCGCCTACCCGGAGTTCTACCGGATCCTCGCGGCCAAGATCTCCGACGGCGGCACGGCCTCCGCGCTGCCCGTCCCCGTTGATCCGGCCGGCCCCGTCGAGGTCCTGAAACTGATCGAGCAGGCCCGGACCCTGGCGTAAGGCGGGCTTAAACAGCAATCGACTGCTCCGTAACTGCCGTTCTGGGGGTCCAAAAGGGCGGTTACGGAGCAGCCGATGCTAACTCCGGCAGGTGTTACGCCGAGACCAGCTCGTGCCAGTCGGATACCAGGGGCAGGTTGTGCGCCTCGGAGACGGAGCGGTGTGCCACGTGGCCGGCGGCGATGTTCAGGCCGGCGGCGAGGGCGGGATCCTTCTCAAACGCAGCCTTCACGCCCAGGTTGGCCAGGGCCACTCCATAGCGCAGGGTGACGTTGGTCAGCGCGTAGGTGGACGTGTTCGGGACGGCGCCGGGCATGTTGGCCACGCAGTAGAAGATGGTGTTGTGCACCTTGTACGTGGGTTCCTGGTGCGTGGTGGGGCGCGTGTCCTCGAAGCAGCCGCCCTGGTCCACGGCGATGTCCACCAGCACGGAGCCCGGCTTCATGCGGGCCACGAGTTCGTTGGTGACCAGCTTGGGGGCCTTGGCGCCGGGGATCAGCACGGAGCCGATGACGAGGTCGGCGTCCACCACGCACTTCTCGATCTCGTACTTGTTGGACGCGACGGTCTTCAGGCGGCCCTGGTACTGGGCGTCGAGTTCGCGCAGGCGGTTGATGTTGATGTCCAGGATGGTGACGTCGGCACCGAGGCCGATGGCCATCGCTGCGGCGTTGGTGCCTGCGACGCCGGCGCCGAGGACCACGACCTTGGCCGGGCGGACACCGGGGACGCCGCCGAGGAGCACGCCCTTGCCGCCGGCGGGGGCCATCAGGGACGTGGCGCCGACCTGGACGGACAGGCGGCCGGCAACCTCGGACATCGGCGCGAGCAGGGGCAGGGTGCGGCCTTCCTGGACGGTTTCGTAGGCGATGGCCGTGACGCCGGAGTTGATGAGTTCGCGGGTGAGCTCGGGCTCGGCGGCGAGGTGGAGGTAGGTGAAGAGGATCAGGCCCTTGCGGAAGCGGTGGTATTCGGCCTTGATGGGTTCCTTGACCTTCATCACCATGTTGGCGCGGGACCAGACCTCGTCCGGATCGGCGACGATCTCGGCGCCGGCGATGGCGTATTCCTCGTCGGTGATGCCGGAGCCCAGGCCTGCGCCGCGCTCGACCAGGACCGTCGGCCGTGATGGCAACGCGGAATTCGTTGTTCTTGATCTCTTTGGGGACACCGATGATCATTTTTGGGGCTCCATATTCGATGGCTTGTGAGGCCGAAGGTTGCGGGGGAGGTGTGATTCCAGAATAGATCCGCTTGTGAGGCAGGCGACAGGAACGGTGCGCAGGTCCATGTCAGTTCCCGCGTGATTCCGCGGATTTTCACAATCCTGATTCGACGTTTGTCGAGGCTCGGAGCGTCAGGTGTCGCCTGCTGTCCGTTCGCCCGGCAGGCCCTTCGGGAAGTAGTCTTGCAGCATGCAGCAGCAGGATGTGGAACAGCTCGTGGAGCGGGTGGCGTTGAAGCTGGGCCACGGGTTATCGCTGGAAGACCTCGACGGCCTGCTTCTCGCCTACAGTTCAAACCAGTCGCACGCCGACAGGGTCCGGGTGAACTTCCTGCTCAGCAAGCGCGTGCCCCTTGACGTCAAGGCGTGGCAGCTCTCGCACGGGATCGCCACGGCGGTGCGTCCCGTCGTCGTTCCTGCCAACGAGGACCTGGGAATGCTGGGGCGCGTCTGCGTCCCGCTGATGGTCCGCGGGTTCCGCGTGGGTTACCTCTGGGTGCAGCAGGACGCGGAGGAGCAAAGCGCGACGACGATCCTCGCCCAGCTGCCGGACGTCAGGGACGAGCTTGAGCTGCTGTCCGGTCTCCTGCTGGACTCCAATACAGCGGAATCCGAGTTCCGGCGCAGCCGCGAACGGGAATTCCTGGCGGCCTGCGCCGGGGAAGCCAATGCCGTGGCGGCCGTGGCCGGCTGGAAGGAAGTGCAGGACCGCGGTCCCTGGCAGCTGGTCACCGTCCTCGACGCCGACGGCTGGTCCGCCGGACCCGACCCGATCGCCTCGACGCTCATCCACCGGGCCGCCGCGCTCCAGGCAACGATCGGCGTGGACGCCGCCCTTTTCAGCGCGGGGGCCGAAACGCACGCCGTGGTCCTGTTCCGGGAGTCCATCGGGCGCGCCAGCCACGCGCAGGTCCTGGTGCACTACCAGCTGGAACTCGCCAAGCGCTCGGGGCGTCCCGTGAAGCGCATCATCCTGGGCATCAGCGAGGGATTCACCCGCACCAAGGAGCTGGCTGAGGCCTACCGCCAGTCCAAGGTGGCCGCCCAGGCCGCGGCGGTTGACCCGCAGCTGGGGGAGCTCGTGGATTGCCGGGCCGCCGGGGTGTACCAGCTGCTGGCGTCCGCCGGCGGCGGGGCCGGCGTCTGGGGCGACGCCGGGTCGGTGAATTTCCGGACCCTCGAGGACCATGACCGGAACGGGGAACTGCTGCCGGTGCTGGAGCTGCTCTACGACAACGACGGCTCGGTCCAGGACGTGGCCGAGAAACTCCACCTGCACCGCAGCAGCATTTACAACCGGCTGGGCCGCATCCGGCAGCTGCTGGGCGTGGACCCGCTGAAGGGCATGGTCCGGCTGGAGCTGCACGGCGCGCTCAAGGCGCGGCGCTGGGCCGGACGGCCGCGCATCTAGCCGAAAACCTTGCGCTCCAGGAACTCGTTCCGGAACTTGCCTTCCGGATCCATTCCCTCCGCCAGCTTGCGGAAGTCGGCAAAGCGCGGATACAGCGGCGCCAGGGCCGCGGCGTCGGCCGTGAACAGCTTGGCCCAGTGCGGGCGTGCGCCCAGCGGGGCGAGTCCCTCTTCAATGAGCGGCAGCACCCTCTCCACCGCCTCCTGGTCCGGCTTCCAGGTGAAGTGCAGCCCCACGGAAGCCTGGCCGTACGCCGGGCTGAGCCAGAGACGGTCGTGGGCCACGGTCCGGATTTCGGCCACCTGCAGCAGCGGAGTCACGGCGTCCGACAGCCCGCGCATGACGCCGATGGCCGCCACGGCGTGCTCCCGCGGCACGAAGAATTCGCTCTGCAGTTCTTCGCCGCTGCTGGGGGTGAATGCCATGCGGAAGTGCGCCAGCCGCTCCGCCCAGGTGCCGGCGACGCCGAGCTGTTCGGTGCAGTTTTCCGCGGAAACGCCCGGGAGGGGGTGGCGCACCTCCGGAGCGGGGGTGCCGCCGAAGAACGTGCGGGACGCCGAGTCCGGGCTGCCTGCCCCGTCCGGGCTGTCAAAGAAGCCGGTCGTCACGGCGGCATGGGCGCCGGTGGAGGGACCGCCGTCGGGAATCCTGCTTTTGAGCCAGGCCTGCGCCACGGTGCCGCCGCTCCAGTCCGTGAACAGGCTGACGCTGTAGGCGCTGGAGGTGACGGCGTCGAAGTCGTCCAGGACCGTGCCCCACGGCAGCTGTTCGAAGACGTCCTGGCGCACCTCAAAGCGCGGTTCGATGTCCAGGGTCACCCGGGTGGCGACGCCCAGGGCGCCCAGGCCCACCACCGCGCCGTCGAATCCGGGGGAACCCCCGCGGCTCAGGGTGCGCACGGAACCGTCCGCGCAGACGAGCTCCAGGGAGGCCGCCGAAGTGGCCAGGTTCCCGTTGGCATCGCCCGAGCCGTGGGTGGCGGTGGCGATGGCACCGGCCACGGAGATGTGCGGCAGGGAGGCGAGGTTGGCGAGGGCGAACCCCCGCCGGTCCAGTTCGGCGGCGAGCGTTCCGTAGCGGGTCCCGCCGGAAACGGACACGGTGAGGGCGGCGGGGTCGATGCTGATGTCCGGTTCCATGTCCTCGAGGGAGATCAGGATGCCGGACGAATCGGCAATGGAGTTGAACGAGTGCCGGGACCCCACGGCCCGCACCTTGGGTGCAGCGGTCACCAGGGCGCAGACTTCATCGAGGGTGCGGGGGCGGTGGATGGCTGTGGCGCCGTACCGGTAGTTGCCGGCCCAGTTGAGTTCTGTGCCGCCCAGCCCTGTCGTTGCAGTACGCATAATCCCCCTTCGGGCCGGAGGCGCTCCGGCAAAATGTTACCGCTAACAATACTTCAGGCGACCGCCGGGTCCTGTCAATCCGCGGTGCTCCCGCCTGGTCAGCGCCGGCCGGGCCGGCGGCATGCCGCGCGGGCGGGTCAGGCGGCGTTCCCCTCCCGCCGGGGAGCCTGGTCCGGGGTGCCGTCCAGCGTCATGGGGTCCGTCATCTGCGGCGGCATTTGGATCGGGCCGGGCGCAGTGCCGCGGCGCCGGGAGAGCCGGCTTTCCGCCCACATGGAAACGGCCACATAGGCCGCGCAGCTGGAGGTGAAGACGGCGGTGTTGTTCAGGCCCATGATGCTTCCGAGGACGGCAGCCACACCCATGGCGACGATGCCCGCCACGATGTGCAATCCCCTGAATCTCACCACGAATAAAGAGTAACCCCGCACGCAGGCCGGAATCCCTGCCTGGGCGAGATCGTTGCTTGATCCTTATCACGCCGTCATCCAGTGCCGGTGGCCTGTCATTTTTGCCTGCAGGTATGGACGGGCCGTGCCGCCGGCGGACCTACCGGCCGCGGTCCTCGCCGGCGGCGTCACCGGCCGGTTCCGCGGCGGCCTGCTTCTTCTTCTGCCCCTCCAGCCACGCCATGATGGCGGCCAGCCGGATCCGGCGGTGCGTGCCGCGGTATTCCACCGGGATCTCGCCCCGGTCCGTCATGTTCCGCAGGTAGGTATGGGAGATTCCGGCGAGTTCCGCCGCCTGGGACGTGGTGAGCATTTCCTCCACGCTGCTCACCGTCACGGCTTCGCCGCGGCTGAACCTTGCCAGGAGGTCGACGACGGCGTCCCTCGCCTGGGGCGGCAGCCGGTGGACGGTGCCGTCCACGAACACAGTGATGTCGTTGCCGCCGTCCAGCGCGCGCCGGAGGTCCAGTGCGTCGTCGGCGGGAAGGGCGGGGGTCACCCTGGGAGCTATCAGTGCCATGGCAGAAGCCTAGCGGCTGCGCTCTGACAGTCCGGGACCCGGGCTGACTGCCCCTTAACCGCCGGGAAGCGGGCACCCTGCAACGCAGCGCCCGCTCCCGCTCGGACTTCTCCTCAGAAGCGCTACAGCCCCAGCTCCTCCAGGACAGGCAGCTTTTCCCGGACCCAGGCGCGGGCCTCGGTGGCGCTCGGTGCGGAGAGGGCCAGCTTGGCGAGCTCCTGCGCCTCGGCCAGCGTGACGGTCTTGAGCACTGCGGCCACGGCGGCCAGCGAACGGGCGGTCATGGACAGGGTGGTGACGCCGAGCCCGGTCAGCACGACGGCGAGGGCCGGGTCCGCTGCCGCCTCACCGCAGACGCCCACGGGCTTGTTGTGCCCTTCGGTCGCCGAGCCTTCCACTGTCAGGCCGACGAGGCGCAGCACGGCGGGCTGCCACGGCGTGTTCAGGCCCGCCAGCGGGCCGAGCTGGCGGTCGGCGGCCATGGCGTACTGGGTGAGGTCATTGGTGCCCAGGCTTGCGAAGGCGACCTCACGAAGGATGGTGTCGGCCGTCAGCGCCGCGGACGGGACCTCCACCATGACGCCCGGCGTCTTGATTCCTGCCTCGGCACACATGGTGGCGAACCGCGCGGCCTCCTCCGCCGTCGAAATCATGGGCGCCATCACCCACACGTCCGCTTCGGATTCCTTCTCGGCGCGGGCGATTGCCTCCAGCTGGCGCTCCAGGACGCCTGGGGTGGTGAAGTCCGTGCGGTAGCCGCGGACGCCCAGGGCCGGGTTGGGCTCGGTGGAGTCGGTGAGGAAGGGAAGCGGCTTGTCGGCGCCGGCGTCCAGGGTCCGGAGCACCACCTTCTTGCCGGGGAAGGCATCGAACACGCCCTTGTAGGCAGCGGCCTGCTCGTCGACGCTGGGTTCGGTGTCGCGCTCCAGGAAGCAGAACTCGGTGCGGAAGAGCCCCACGCCCTGCGCTCCGAGCTTGGCTGCGGCTTCGGCATCCTTGGCGCCGCCCACATTGGCAAGGAGCGGGACCAGGTGGCCGTCCGCCGTCGTGCCCGTGCCGCTGAACTCGGCCAGGAGGGAGGCCGTGGCCGCCCAGGCCTCCGCAGCGGCATGCAGCGACTCGTCCGGTTCGGCGGTAATGGTGCCAGCGGCGCCGTCAACGTAGACCTCGATGCCGTCCGGCAGATCGTCGACACCCACGGCGGCCACCACGGCCGGCAGGCCGAGCGAGCGGGCAATGATGGCGGTGTGCGACTGCGGTCCGCCGCCGGCCGTCACCAGCGCGAGGACCTTGTTCGGGTCCAGGGTCGCGGTGTCGGCGGGTGCAAGGTCTTCGGCCACGAGGATGAAGGGGTTCTCGGAGGTGGGAATGCCGGGGGCGGGCACGCCGCGGAGTTCGGCCACAATGCGGGCGCGGACGTCCAGGATGTCGGTGGCGCGCTCCGCCATGTAACCGCCCAGGTTGTGCAGCATTTCCGATACCGAGGAACCGGACTCCCAGATGGCGCGCTGGCCGGACATGCCGCGGGCGATGAGCTTGGCCGCGCCCTTGATCAGCATTGTGTCCTTGGCCATCAGGGCCGTGGCTTCCAGGACGGCCTTGCCGTCGCCGGTGGCGTGGCTGGCACGCGCCTTGAGGTCATCGTGGACGGCGCTCGCCGCCGCCTTCAGCGCCGCGGTCGCGTCCTCGGGGGAGGTGCCGGCCGCCAGCTGCTCGCCGGCGGGAGGTTCGCTGATGGGCTTGGGCATCTGCCGGACGGTGCCGATGATGCGGCCGGGGCTGACGCCAACTCCTGTGAAGTTCTGCACTGAAGGTCCTCATTCTCTGCCGGTAGCCAGGCCCGCCGGTCTCTGCCCGGACAGTGGTCCGGGCGGTCCGAACGGCTACGTCCGATGTTGCTGTGCGGTGCCTGAAAAAATTGTATGTGATGCAGTTCATATAGCGTTGCTATAGGTGATAGGGTAGCGGTTATGAGTTTCGATGGCCAGCTTCCGCCCAAAGTGAGGCTGCTGCGTGCGGCAGCCGAGTTGCTGGCCAACTCCGCAGGAGCACCTGTATCAACCCGTCAGATCACGCAGTTGGCAGGCGTCACGGCGCCCACCCTCTATCACCACTTCGGTGACAAGGAGGGCCTGTTTGACGCGGTTGTGGCCGCGGGATTCGAAGAATACGTGGCGGGCGAACGCGACTTCGCCCCGTCCGGGCAGCCGCTGGAAGACATCCGGCGGATGTGGGACAACCACGTGCAGTTCGGGCTCAACCAGCCGGAACTTTATCTGGTCATGTTCGGTAACATCCGCCCCGAGAGCCGCCCGTCCATCGTTGCCGATGCCGAGGCCCTCATGGAGGAGATGCTGAACAAGGCCGCCGCGGCCGGGCAGCTGAACGTCCAGCCGAGGGAGGCTGCACGAAGCATCCTGGCGGCCAACGTCGGTGTCACGCTCATGCTGATCGCGGAACCGGCGGGGGAGCGGAACCTCGAACTGTCAACCATGACGCGGGACGCCATGATCTTCGCGGTGTCCAGTGATCAGGGCAGGGATGCCGGACCGGAAGAGGATTCCGGGAAATCATCCGTGGTCGTGGCTGCCATCGCGCTGAACGCCGCGCTGCAGGCATCCCACTCGGACCAACTGTCCAGCTCGGAACTCAAGCTCTTTCTCGAATGGCTCCACAGGATCTCCAACAGTTCCACCAACTAGTCGTCCAAAATATCGGACCATCCTGCGGTGCAGCAGGAATCACGGTTAGGAAATCACATGGCAACAGAGACAGTTGCAAAACCCCGTACTAGCGTGCGGGTTCACGTCCAGAAGTTCGGGACGTTCCTGTCCGGCATGATCATGCCCAACATCGGGGCGTTCATCGCCTGGGGTCTCATCACGGCTCTCTTCATCGAGAAGGGATGGATCCCCGTCCCTGCACTCGGCGGCTTCGGGACGGACGCCGCAGGTGCGCCGTATGTGGGCCTCGTCGGCCCCATGATCAAATATCTTTTGCCTCTACTGATTGCCTACACCGGCGGCAGGATGGTCTATGACGTCCGCGGCGGCGTCGTTGGCGCCATCGGCACCATGGGCGTCATCGTCGGCGCCGGCATCCCGATGTTCATTGGCGCCATGATCATGGGTCCCCTCGGCGGCTGGACCATGAAGAAGCTCGACGCAATCTGGCACGGCAAGATCCGCCCAGGCTTCGAGATGCTGGTGAACAACTTCTCCGCCGGCATCTGGGGCGCCCTCCTTGCATTGCTTGGCTTCTATGGCATCTCCCCGCTGGTCCAGGCCTTCAGCACTGCTGCCGGCAACTTTGTCCAGTTCCTGGTGAACAACGGCCTGCTGCCGCTGACCTCCATCCTCATCGAGCCTGCCAAGGTCCTCTTCCTCAACAACGCCATCAACCACGGCGTGCTCACGCCGCTGGGCATCCAGCAGTCGCTTGCGCAGGGCAAGTCCATCCTGTTCCTGCTTGAGGCCAATCCCGGCCCGGGCTTCGGTATTCTGCTCGCCTACATGTTCTTCGGCCGTGGCGCGGCAAAGGCCTCGGCTCCCGGCGCCGCGATCATCCAATTCCTCGGCGGTATCCACGAGATCTACTTCCCGTATGTCCTGATGCGCCCGCTGCTGATCCTTGCAGCGATCGCCGGCGGCATGACGGGCATCGCCACACTCGCCGTCACCAATTCCGGCCTCGTGGCTCCGGCGGCTCCGGGATCCATCTTCGCGGTGATCGCCCAGACCTCCCGCGACAGCTACGTCGGAGTGATCCTCTCCGTGCTGCTCGCCACGACGGTCTCCTTCCTCGTTGCCTCACTGATCCTGCGGACCACCCGCCACAGTGACGAGGACGACCTCACCGCCGCCACCAGCCGCATGGAAGAAATGAAGGGCAAGAAGAGCTCCGTTTCCTCGGCTCTCACGGGTGCGGGCGCCGGTGGCACCGCCGTCCTGACGCGTCCCATCGAGAACATCGTGTTCGCGTGCGACGCCGGCATGGGCTCCAGCGCGATGGGCGCCTCCGTGCTGCGGAACAAGATCAAGGCGGCGGGTTTCCCGGACGTCAAGGTCACCAACGCGTCCATCGCGAACCTCACGGACACCTACGACGTCGTGATCACGCACCAGGACCTCACCGAACGCGCCAAGCCCGTCACGTCCAGCGCCGTCCACTACTCCGTGGACAACTTCATGAACAGCCCGCGCTATGACGAGATCGTGGAACTGGTCAAGAGCACCAACACCGAAGGAACGGCCGACGCCGTTGCTCCCGCAACCGCCGCGGCGCCCGCGGAAGCCGCCGCCCCGCCGTCGGACATCCTAGTGGCTGACAGCGTGGTCCTCAACGGCTCCGCCACAACCCGGGACGCCGCGATCGATGAGGCCGGCCAGTTGCTGCTGGCCCGCGGAGCCGTGGATAACGACTACATCCTCGCAATGCACGAGCGCGAGGAATCCGTGTCCACCTACATGGGCAGCTTCCTGGCTATCCCGCACGGCACCAACGCCGCCAAGGACCACATCATGAAGTCCGCCGTGTCCGTGATCCGCTACCCGAACGGCATCGACTGGAACGGCAAGGAGGTCAAGTTCGTGGTGGGCGTGGCCGGCATCAACAACGAACACCTCCACATCCTTTCCTCGATCGCGAAGGTCTTCACGAACAAGGCGCAGGTGGCGCAGCTTGAGGCCGCAACCTCCGTCGAGGAAGTGCTGGAGCTGTTCGGAAAGGTCAACGCATAGTGAAGGCTGTACATTTTGGAGCCGGAAACATCGGCCGCGGATTCGTCGGGCTGCTGCTGCACGAGGCCGGGTATGAGGTGGTGTTCGCGGATGTTGCGGACGCCCTGATCTCCCAGCTCGCAGCCGCGGACAGTTATGCCGTCCACGAGGTGGGGGAGAACCCCGCCGTGCGCACCGTGAACAACTTCCGGGCGGTCAACTCCGGCACCCATGAGGCGCAGCTGATCGAGGAAATCGCGACGGCGGATATTGTCACCACCGCGGTGGGGCCGCACATCCTCAAGTTCGTGGCTCCCGCGATTGCGAAGGGAATTGCCGCCCGGGCCGCAGGAAAGGCGCCGCTGCAGGTGATGGCCTGCGAGAACGCCATCAACGCCACGGACATCCTGCGCGATGCCATCGTGCAGTCCTGGGATGACGCCGCCGGGCGCCTGGATGAGGCGGCGGTGTTTGCCAACACGGCCGTGGACCGGATCGTGCCCAACCAGGAACCCGGCCAGGGGCTGGACGTCACGGTGGAGACGTTCTACGAGTGGGTCATCGACCGCACGCCTTTTGGCGGGGCCGCGCCCGTCATTCCCGGTGCCACGTTCGTGGACCAATTGGGGCCGTACATCGAGCGGAAGCTGTTCACGGTCAACACAGGCCACGCGTCCGCCGCGTACTTCGGGTACGAGGCCGGAGTCGAAAAAATCTCCGAGGCCATGGCGGACCAGGATGTGGCGGCGGACGTGCGTGCCGTGCTCGACGAAACCAAGCAGCTTCTCGTGTCCAAGCACGGCTTCAACCACGACGAACAGGAAGCCTACGTCCAGAAGATCCTGGGCCGCTTCTCCAACCCGCACCTGCCGGACACCGTGAACCGCGTGGGGCGGGCGCCGCTGCGCAAGCTCAGCCGGCATGAACGGTTCATCGGGCCGGCGGCTGAGCTGGCGGAGCGGGGGATCGTGCCGGAGGCCCTTCTCGGGGCGATCGCCGCAGCCCTGCGCTTCAACGATCCCGCCGACGCCGAGGCCGTGGAGCTCGGGCAGATCCTGTCCGCTTCCGAGCCCGTCGAAGCAACAGAGCGGATCACGGGACTGACGGCGGACCACCCGCTGTTCGCGGCCGTCTGCGGCCTGGTCGAGGAACGCAAGGCAGAGGGCGTCACCGCTCCGGCCTGACCCTTCCGCAACGCAACGCACGACGCCGGAACTCAATAAGAAGAAGCTTCTTGAGTTCCGGCGTCGTGCGTTTACGGGCTCCGCCTACCCGCCGGACCCCGGCAGGGGACTATCCTCGACAGATGGCTGATCCTGACATTTCCGAGGTTCACTTCGAGGGCCTGAGTGGGCGGATTTATGCCTCGCGCCGCCCGGCAGGCACCGCCGAAACCGGACCGCCAGCTGTCGATGGCAGACTATGCCGGTATCTGCTCATCCCGAGTCTTCGCGTTTTCTCGCCCCGTAACGCCCTGGCCCTGCAGATGGCCCGCGAAGGCAACATATGACCGTTAGCCGGGGAACGCCGGACGCGGCCCGCCAGCTGGTGCTGACCGGCCGCTTCGACGACGACTGCCGGGCAGGTCGTTTAGCTCATGGTTGCGGTGTCGATGACGAAGCGGTAGCGCACGTCCGAGGCGAGGACGCGTTCGTAGGCTTCGTTGATCTTGTCAGCCGGGATGACCTCGATCTCGGCGCCCAGCCGGTGCTCGGCGCAGAAATCGAGCATTTCCTGGGTTTCGCGGATGCCGCCGATCGCCGAACCGGCGAAGGACCGGCGCCCCATGATGAGTGCGAACGCGCTTACCGGGAGCGGTTCGGCGGGGGCGCCCACGTTCACCAGGGCGCCGTCGAGGGCTAGCAGCTGCAGGTAGGAGCTGATGTCGATCGGGGCGCTGACGGTGTTGATGATCAGGTCGAAGGTTCCGGCGAGGGCCTCGAACGTGGCGGGGTCGCTCGTGGCGTAGTAGGCGTCCGCGCCGAGGCGCAGGCCGTCTTCCATCTTCTTCAGTGACTGGGACAGGACCGTGACGTCGGCGCCCATGGCGTGGGCCTGCTTGACGGCCATGTGTCCGAGCCCGCCGAGGCCGACGACCGCCACCTTCTTTCCGGGAGCGGCGCCCCAGTGGCGCAGCGGCGAGTAGGTGGTGATGCCCGCGCAGAGCAGCGGCGCGGCGACGTCGAGGTCCAGGCTGTCCGGGATCCGTACGACGAAGTCCTCGGTCACCACTACGTGGGTGGTGTAGCCGCCCTGGGTGATGGTCCCGTCGCGGTCGACGGCGCCGTAGGTGCCGGTCATTCCCGCGAGGCAGTACTGCTCCTCGCCCTTCCGGCAGTTGGCGCATTCGCGGCAGGAGTTGACCATGCAGCCGACGCCGACGCGGTCCCCAACTTTGTGCCTGGTGACTTCGGCGCCGACTTCGGTGACGATACCGGCGATTTCATGTCCGGGGGCCAGCGGGTACTGCTGGGGACCCCAGTCGCCGCGGACGGTGTGGATGTCCGAGTGGCAGATTCCGGCGTACTTGATTTCGATCAGCACGTCCTGAGGGCCGACGTCGCGGCGCTCGATGGTGGTGGGGACGAGGTCGCCTGTGGCGGAAGGTGCGGCGTAAGCGTTAACGGTAAGCATGTTTCTCCTGTGTTCGGTGAGAGATTTTGTTTGGTTGGGTGAAGGGTTCCTTGATCGCCGCGTCGGGCGCGTTCTTCACGGGCACGTTGCCGGCCCGTACATCACTGTTGCTCGAGCGAGCTGTCCTTTCGTCATGTCTCTTATCAAGGAAACAGGAGGCAAATCCGCTGCGGGAGTCCCTGATGATCCTAGGACTGGCAGAACCCCCATGGCGCGGCGGGCGGTTATGCCTGCCGCGCGGTCCTAAGCGTCAGGCTGGCCGCTGTGGGCACGAGCAGTTCCGGCGCTCCTTAGGGTGTTTCTCCGTGCCTATCCAGCAAACCCCGTCCTGTACTTGCGGGGAAGGTCCTGTTGATACAGGTATTGACAGGCCCTCCCTGCTGCCACGGAAGGCTCCTATGGTTGAAGGCGTGGACAACCGGAATCAGATTCGCCAGTTCCTTGCCTCCAGGCGTGCCAGGATCACCCCTGGCCAGGCCGGGCTGCCCAATTACGGCGGCAGCCGGCGCGTGCCCGGCCTTCGCCGTGAGGAAGTGGCCATGCTCGCAGGGGTGAGCATCGACTACTACATCCGCCTGGAGCGGGGAAACCTGAGCGGCGTGTCCGAAAGCGTGTTGGATTCCCTGGCCCGCGCCCTGCATTTGGACGACGCCGAGCATGCCCACCTGTTCGACCTGGCAAGGGCTGCAGCGGCGTCACCGCGGCCGCGCCGCACGCCGAGGAAGCAGCAGATCAGGCCCAGCATCTAGTTCGCCCTCGACGCGATCACCGGCGCGCCGGCCTTCGTGCGCAACGGGCGCCTGGACGTCCTGGGGACGAACAGGCTCGGCCGCGCGCTGTACTCGGAGATGTACACCGATCCGGCGAGGCCGGTGAACCACGCCCGGTTCATTTTCCTTAACCCGCGCTCGCACGGCTTCTACCCGGATTGGAAGCGCGCCGCGAACGACACCGTCGCGATCCTGCGCACGGAATCGGGCCGCGACCCGTACGACCGGGCCCTGTCCGAGCTGGTGGGCGAACTCTCCATGCGCAGCGAGGAGTTCCGGACCCGGTGGGCGGCGCACAACGTGCGCCAGCACTACACGGGGCTCAAGCACTTCCACCACCCCGTCGTCGGGGACCTCCACCTGATGTACGACGGGATGGGCCTTTCCGCCGATCCCGGACTGTCACTGCTGATCTACACCGCCGAGCCCGGCTCTGCCTCCGAGGACGCGCTGCGGCTTCTGGCCAGCTGGGCGGCGACCCTTGAACAGGCTGAACAGGCTGAACAGGCCGGACCGGCCGGACCGGCCGGGCAGGCTGCGGCCGGTGTGGCGCCGCCCGCCTAGGCGGCCAGTGGGGCCGCCAAACCGGAAACCACGTGGGGCCGTCGTCTCGCCGATGAGGAATACGGCAGCAACTTACGTTGATCCCGTCCGGCCGGCGATTGTGCTGAACCGCCCCGGAACGACTCCCGCAACACAGAAGACGCCCAGGTTCCTCGGGAACCTGGGCGTCTTCCTTTTCATGCCGGGGGAGCCAAGAGCCGGTCAGGCCTTGACGGACCCCTTGGGAACAAACAGGGTTTCGGCCTGTTCCAGCGACATGCCGTTCGTCTCCGGCACCTTGTACATGACGAAGAAGAACGATGCCGCCGCAAAGAGTGCGTACATGGCGTACGTCAGCGGCAGCGAGCCTGCGGCCATCACCGGGAAGCTCAGGGTGATGGCAAAATTGGCGATCCACTGGGCGGCCGCGGCCAGGCCCAGGGCACGTGCGCGGATCCGGGACGGGAAGATCTCGCCGAGGAGCACCCACACGAGCGGTCCCCAGGACGCGCCGAAGCTGATCACGAAGATGTTGGCGGCCACGAGGGCAACGGGGCCCCAGGCACCCGGGAGGGAGATCTCGGAGCCGGTGCCGGTGGCGGAAGCGAAGGCCAGGGCCATGACGCCGAGGGAAACGGCCATTCCGACCGAGCCGGCCAGCAGGATGGGACGCCGGCCGATCCGGTCCACGAGGGCGATGGCCACGAGGGTCACCAGGATGTTGGTGACGGACGTTGCCACGGAGATGGTGAGCGAGTCCTTCTCCTGGAAGCCCACGGCCTTCCACAGCGTGGTGGAGTAGTAGAAGATCACGTTGATGCCGACGAACTGCTGCAGCACGGACAGCGTGATGCCGATCCACACCACGGCCTGCAGCCCGAACGTCTTGCCGCGGAGCGAGCCCTTCTTGCCGGCCAGCTGGTCCTCTTCGATGGCCTCGCGGATCTCGCGGAGGTGGCGGTCCGTGTCCCCGTCCGGCGCGATGGAATCGAAGACCGTGCGGGCCTCGTCTTCCTTACCCTGGAACACCAGGAATCGCGGGGACTCGGGGAGCGTGTAGGCGATCAGGCCGTAGACGACGGCCGGGACAGCGGCCGCCAGGAACATCCAGCGCCAGGCCTCGATGCCCAGCCAAAGCGGCTGGCCGGCGCCGCCGGCAGAGGTGGCGAACAGCGCATCGGACAGCAGCGCGGCGAAAATACCGGTGGTGATGGCCAGCTGTTGCAGCGAGGCGAGCCGGCCGCGTACGTGGCGCGGGGAGATCTCGGAGATATAAGCAGGTGCGATCACTGACGCCAGCCCGATGCCAAGGCCGCCCACGAGCCGCCAGAAGATCAGGTCCCAGACGCTGAACGCGAAGCCCGTGCCGATGGCGCTGACCAGGAACAGCAGCGACCCCAGCTTCATGGCGGGAATGCGGCCGTAGCGGTCGGCCACCTTGCCCGCCAGGAACGCGCCGGCGGCGCAGCCGAGCAGTGCGACGGCCACGGCGAACCCGGTGACGCCCTCGCTGAGCGCGAATTCGTCCTTCATGGCGTCGACCGCGCCGTTGACCACGGACGAGTCGAAGCCGAACAGGAAGCCGCCCACGGCGCCGGCAAGCGCCAGCCATATGACCCGTTGCGGGATCTTGGCGGTAGTTTGCGCCTTGACGGTAGACATGGTGCTCCCTGGTGTTTGGGGTTGGGTGGATGCGGTGCGGACGTCGTCGGCTGCGGATACCGGCCCAGACGGCCGGCGCACACGCGCCTAACAGTGTGCCACGTCACCGATCGAGGTTCCACTTGGGGACAGAAGACGACGACGGCGGGACGTCCCGCCGTCGTCGTCTCCCGGCCTGACGCCGGGCCGTGCCCGGCGTGAAGTCCCTAGTGGGCGGCCACGGACTCCTTGGCGACGGCCTTGGGGTCCGTCAGCTTCTTGTTCGGCAGGGCGAAGCTGATCAGGAAGGCGATGCCGGTCAGCACGGCCGCGGTGAGCATGACTGCATCGATCGACTGGGCGAATCCCTCGGTGATGGGCCGGGTGAGCACGGGGTTGGCCGAGTGCAGCCAGCTGGTGTCGTTGAGGGAATCATTGCTGGCGCCGTTCTGGAAGAACTCGTACAGCTTGGCGTTTGCGGGATCGGCGGCCACGGCGGGATCCTTGAGGACCTTGAGGTAGTCGGCGTTCTGCATGGCGTCCTTCATCCCGGTGGCGATCTTGTCCGCCGCCAGGCTGAACAGCATGGAAATGAAGACGGCGGTTCCCGCGGCGCCGCCCATGGAGCGGAAGAAGGCGGCCGAAGAGGTGCCCACGCCCATGTCCTTCGGCGGGACGGAGACCTGCATGGCCAGGGTCAGCGGCTGCATGCAGAAGCCCAGGCCCAGGCCGAAGAACACGGCGATCAGGCCGGGAACCCAGAGCCCGGTGTCCACGCCGAGCGAGAAGCCCATTACGACGGCGGCGGCGGTCAGGACCGCCGTTCCTGCGATGGGGAAGATCCGGTAGGTGCCGGACGAGGAGATGGTCCGGCCCGCGGTGATGGAGCCGGTGAGGATGCCCACGGTGAAGGTGATCATCATCAGGCCGGCCTCGGTGGGGGTGAGGCCCTTCACGAGCTGCAGGTACATGGGCAGCATGGCGATGGCGCCGAACATGCCGATGCCGATGATGAAGTTCAGCAGCGAGGACAGGCCGAAGGTGAGGTTCCCGAAAAGCCGGAGCGGAATGAGGGCGTAGTCGCCGGCGCGCTTCTCCGCCAGCAGGAACGCCGCGATGCCAACGATGCCCAGTCCGATGCACAGCAGGGAGCCTGCCGAGGTCCAGCCCCAGCTGCGGCCCTGTTCGGCCACCAGGAGCAGCGGAACGATGGCCAGCGTGATGGCCGCGGCGCCCCAGTAGTCGATCTTCTGCTTCACGTGCTTGGCGGGCAGGTGCAGGTACAGGAAGACCACAACGAGCGCGGCCAGGCCGATGGGCAGGTTGATGAAGAACACCCAGCGCCAGCCGTCGAAGCCCAGGATGTTCGCGGAGCCGGCGAAGGCGCCGCCCACCACGGGGCCCAGCACCGAGGAGATGCCGAAGACGGACATGAAGTAGCCCTGGAACTTGGCCCGGTCCTTCAGGGCGACAATGTCGCCGATGATGGTCAGCGCAAGGGCCAGCAGGCCGCCGGCGCCCATGCCCTGGATGCCGCGGGCGATGGCCAGTTCGGTCATCGAGTGCACCGAACCGGCGTACAGGGAGCCCGCCAGGAAGATCACGATCGCGGCCAGGTACAGAGGGCGCCGGCCGAAGATGTCGCTGAGCTTGCCGTAGAGCGGGGTGCTCACCGTGGACGTGATGAGGTACGCGGTGGTGGCCCACGCCTGGAGGGAAAGCCCGTCGAGGTCGTTGGCGATGGTGTAGATGGACGTGGACACGATGGTCTGGTCCAGCGAGGACAGGAACATGCCGAGCATAAGGCCCACCATCACGGTGATGGTCTGACGCTTCGTCAGGACGTCCCCGGCTGCGGGCCCGGCGGCGGTTTTGGACATGACTGCTCCATTACAAAGAAAAGGGGATCAAGCTTGATAGTTGCTTTCAGTAACTATCTTACTTTGTGATTTGTTCCCTCGGCTCGCCGAAATGTGGAATTTACTTTCAGCGCTCCACCAAAATCCCGTCCGGATCGCACCAGATCGTGGCACCTGAGCGGATGGTCACGCCGTCGATCAGCAGGTCAACGTCCGTCTCTCCGGCGCCGGCCTTCGCGCTTTTGCGCGGATTGCTGCCGAGCGCCTTGACCCCGAGCGGCAGTTCCGCGACGGCCTCGCGGTCGCGGATGGCACCGTTGATGACGACGCCGGCCCAGCCGTTTTCCACGGCGCTTGCCGCGATCATGTCCCCCATCAGGGCGGTGCGCAGCGAGCCGCTGCCGTCCACCACCAGCACGGCGCCGTTGCCGGGCGTGGCCAGGGTGGACTTGACCAGCGCGTTGTCCTCGAAGCAGCGGATGGTCCGTACCGGGCCGCTGAAGTGCGAGCGTCCGCCCAGTGACTGGAACTGCAGGGCGATGGAGTTGAGTTCCTCGCCGCGCTCGTCGTAGAGGTCGGCCGTGTTGACAGCGTCCTGGGCCGGTGCGGTCGGGGGAGTCTGTGCGGCCTCTTCGGTCTGGGACTTGCTGGCGGGCGTGGCGGTCATAGGTTCTCCTCGAGCGATTTGGCGCGGCTGCGTGAGCGCCACGCAGCTGTGTCAGGCGGGTCCGTGATGCCCACGATAGTCTGATTTCACACGATCAAAACGTTTCAGGGGGAGCCTGCCATGAGTCTGTCCGACATTCCCGGTGCAGTTCCCGATCCCGGGCTGGTAGGGGCACGATCGCCCGCGGCGCTCGCCGAACCCACGTCCCGGGTGAGGCCACTGTGGACCACAGGCGTGGTACTGGTCAACCTGGGGATTAACGCGGCGTTTTTCGGTCCCATCCAGGTGCTGCTCGGCCAGCAGGCCGAACATTTCGATGCCGGCCAGAAGGAAGCCATCCTGGCGCTCGTGACCGGCGCAGGGGCGGCCGTCTCCCTCGTGGCCAACCCCCTGTTCGGCGCCTTCAGCGACCGCACGACGTCCCGCTTCGGCCGGCGGGTGCCGTGGGTCGTGGTGGGGGCCGTCCTGGGGGCGGCCGCGCTGATAGGCCTCGCCGGTGCGCCGAATGTCGCGGTCATGACGCTGCTCTGGTGCCTCGTGCAGGCCGGCTGCAACGGCGCCTACGCTGCCATCACGGCTGCCATTCCCGACCGCGTTCCGGTGCCGCAGCGGGCCACGGTAGGCGGCCTCGCGGCGATGGGCCAAACAGTGGGCATCCTCATGGGCGCGGTGATTGCCGCCGTCGTCAGCGGAAACTTCGCCCTGGGGTACATCGTTTGCGCCGTCGCCCTTCTGGCCGGCGTGGTGATGTACCTGTTCAAGAGCGACGACGTGCCGCTCCCCGCCGGCGACAGGCCCCCGCTGAACTGGACCGATTTCCTGCGTGGCTTCATCCGGCCGTTGCGGCACCCGGACTTCGCCTGGGCATGGATCACCCGGCTGCTCGTCAATATCGGCAACCACATGGTCACCCTGTACCTGCTGTTCTTCCTCGCGGACGCTGTCCACCTGAAGGAGACCGCGGGGATGGAGCCGGCCTTCGGAGTGCTGGTGCTGACCGGGCTCTACGCCGTGTTTGTGATCATCACCAGCGTGATCGGCGGCCGGCTCAGCGACCGCATGGGCAAGCGCAAGCCCCTGGTCATAGCGTCGTCCGTGATTATTGCCCTGGCCTCATTGATCCTGGCGTTCGCGCCGACGTGGATCGGCGGCATCGTGGGCGCCAGCGTCCTGGGGATCGGCTTCGGCGCCTACCTCGCGGTGGACTTTGCGCTCATCACCCAGGTGCTGCCGCACGCCGTTGACCGCGGCAAGGACCTTGGCGTCATCAACATCGCCAACTCACTGCCGCAGGTCATCGCTCCGGCGCTGGCCTGGCCCTTCGTGACGCTCTGGGGCGGCTACGTTTCGCTCTACGTCGCCGCGGCAGTGATCGGCCTGCTGGGCGCCGTGTTCGTCGTGAAGATCAAGGGCGTGGACTAGGTCCTCCGCTCGGCAGTTCGCTGGCCTCCGGCCCGCAGCTGACCGATGCCGCCTGGGGCCGGTGCCGTATAGTTGACTCCGAATTGCGGGCGGGATCGGGATGGGGACTCTCCTGGCTGCCGCAGGAATCTCAACCTCCGGACTGATGATGCTTGAACTTAATCCAGATCTTCCGCCCATGGCCGCCCCGCCGTCCCTACCCCGACAACAGCTTCGCTACGCCCGCATCCTGGACGTCGCCGCCGGCTTTGCGCGCAAGGGCCTCAAGTCCGTAACCCTGTCCGAAGTGGCCGCGAAGGCCGACGTCCCGCTCGGCACCCTGTACCGCTACTTCCCCTCAGCCACGCATCTGATGCTGGCCCTCTACCGGCACCAGCTGAGTGAGCTCAAGGTGGGCAGCTGGCCGGGTGCGGGCACCGTCCGGATCCATGCGCTGTCCGGCGTGGTGATGGAAATCTTCCACATGCGGGTCATGCAGCCCGCCGTCGAGCAGTGCCTCAACCAGGGCGTGTACCTCAAGGACAGGGACACCACGACGCTGCTGCGGGAGATCGACACCCTGGCCGAGCGTGCCGTCACCTCCGCGAGTGGCGACGCCGCCATCTCCCGCGTCCTGCTGCTGACGGTCACCGGTCTAGTCCAGTCAGTCCGCTGCCGCCGCTTATCGCTGTTCGAGGCGGAAGAGGACCTGAAGAAGGCCTGCTCCCTGCTGGTGCCGCGTCCCCGTTCGATGCGCCACACAGCGTAACCGGTCTAGACCACTACCCCTTCCGGAACGCCAAATTCGGTGAAATAGGCCACAGAAACACCCAAAAATCCGCTGCAGCACGTCAAATGGCGTGCAAGTGGCCAAACAGGCCGTTCCGCAGTGTTTACCATTGCAGGACCGGAGTGGCTAGCAACCCGTACCAGCGGGCTTCCGGACGGACCCCGCCACCCTTTGGGCCGTCAGGGAAGCGCGCACCTGACCATCTTGAGCCTCCAATGCTTGAGCCCACTGTGCCGTGCGCCCACGGCTAGCCCAGGAGACAACGACGTGTCCACTGAAACGATTGCCCCCACCGACAACTCCGCGGCCGAAGCGCTGACGGACCAGGAAATCTTCGCGGCCCACGAGGGCGGCAAGCTCTCCATCGCCAGCACCGTCCCGCTCGCCAACAAGCGCGATCTCTCCATCGCGTACACCCCGGGCGTCGCCCAGGTCAGCCGCGCGATCCACGCCGACCCGAAGCTTGCCAAAACCCACACCTGGGCCCAGCGCCTGGTGGCTGTTGTCAGCGACGGCACCGCCGTCCTGGGCCTCGGGAACATCGGCGCCAGCGCCTCCCTCCCGGTCATGGAGGGCAAGTCCGCCCTGTTCAAGGCGTTCGGCGAGCTGGACTCCATCCCCCTGGTCCTCAACACCACGGATGTGGACGAGATCGTGGAGACCCTCGTCAGGCTGCGTCCCAGCTTCGGCGCCGTCAACCTCGAGGACATCTCGGCCCCGCGCTGCTTCGAGCTGGAGGAAAAGCTCATCGAGGCCCTGGACTGCCCCGTCATGCACGATGACCAGCACGGCACCGCCGTCGTGGTTCTTGCCGCCTTGACCGGAGCCGCCAAGGTCACCGGGCGCGAGCTCGAAGGCCTGCGCGTCGTGGTCTCGGGCGCCGGGGCCGCCGGCATCGCCGTCGCCGAGATCCTGCTCACCGCAGGCATCAGCGACGTCGTGCTGCTGGACTCCCGCGGCGTGATCAACGCCGAACGCCCGGACATCGCCGCCGATCCCGCCAGCAAGAAGGCCCAGATGGCGCAGCGCAGCAACCCCCGCAGCATCGCGGGCGGCCCTGCCGAGGCCCTGCTCGGCGCAGACGTTTTCGTCGGCGTCTCGTCCTCCAAGCTGGCCGAGGAACACCTGAAGCTGATGAACCACAGCTCCATCGTGTTCGCGCTGTCCAACCCGGACCCCGAAGTGCTGCCCGAGGTGGCCGCCAAGTACGCTGCCGTGGTTGCCACGGGCCGCAGCGACTTCCCGAACCAGATCAACAACGTCCTTGCCTTCCCGGGCATCTTCCGCGGCGCACTCGACGCCGGAGCACGCCGGATCACGCCGGCCATGAAGCTCGCCGCAGCACGCGCCATCGCCGCCCTGGCCGAGGACGGACTGTCAGCGGACTACATCGTGCCCAGCCCGCTGGATCCGCGGGTGGCGCCGGCCGTCACGGCCGCCGTTGCCGCCGCGGCAGCGGAAGACGGAGCCTGAGGGGCGGCAGCCTGAGAGCCGCTGACCCTTACGGCAGCTGAGACGGCTGACTGAAGCCCGACGGCAGTGCCTCCCGTGCTGGGGAGGCACCGCCGTCGTCGTTCCCGGAACGGACGGCCGGCGCCGCGCTGCCTCACCGCCGGCCCGCGGAACCCCGGGCTGGAACCCTAGACTGGGGGAATGAACGCCCAGACCGTAGTGACCGTCCTGTGCGGCCTGGCCATCCTCGTGGGCGTGGCCGGCACCGTCATCCCGGTGCTGCCCGGCAGCTTCCTGATCGGTCTGGGCCTGCTGGCCTGGGCCATCTGGGGCGGCGAAGGCACCACCGGCTGGGTGGTTTTCACCATCGGCATGATTTTCGTGCTGGCCGGCATGGCTGCCAGCGCGGTGCTCGCCGGCCGGAAACTCAGGCGGCACAGGATCCCCAACCGGAGCGTCGCGGCCGGCATCGTGCTGGGCATCGCGGGAATGTTCGTCATTCCCGTGGTGGGCCTGTTCGTTGGCTTCGCCGCCGGGCTCCTGCTCAGCGAACTCCACCGCACCCGCGACTTCCGCACCGCCCTGACCACCAGCTGGGCGGCGCTCAAAGCCACCGGCCTGGGCATCCTCGCGGAGTTCGGGCTGGCCTGCCTTGCCGCCAGCACCTGGGTCATCGGCGTGTGGGTGGCCGCGGCTTCGGGCTAGTTTCTCCTGGCTATTAGCATGGAGGAATGACCGCGGGGCAGATTCCAGGACCGATCTACCGCGACACCCGCGACCTCACGCCGTTCGGCGGCGGTCAGGTCCGCACCCCGGTGAAGGAAATTGCCGACGGCGTCGGCGGGCTGCTCCACGGCGTGCTTGGCGGCAGGGACTCCGCCCGGATCAGTGTGGACGGCAGCGTCCCCAGGCTCAGGATCCTCCCAGGCAAGGCCGCCAGGGCCGTCTACGACGCCATCTTCGCCAGCACCGACCCCAACCGGCTGATCGCCGCCGCCCGCGAATACCCCGGCTGGGCGGGCCTGTGCTACGTGATGGCCGGGCTGCTCGCCCACAAACAGGGCGGCTACCTGCGAGCCGTGGAGCTGCTGCAGCGCGGCCTCAGCATCAGGAACGACGACGACGCGAACCAGTTCGCGGCCAGCTACCTGACCCGCGTGGTCACCCGGGTGGAAGTCGCCGAGCGCGTCGAAGTCCCGGTGCTGTTCAGCGAGGAGTCGGTGTTCCTGGCCCTGTCGCATTCCCTGCGCGAGACGGGCCAGACGGTCGCTGCGCTGGAAGCGCTCTCCATGCTGCCGCCGTCGTTGCCCACCGCACTCGCGAAGTGCGCGCTGGCCTACACCCTCGGGCGGGACCAGGAGGTTGTGGTCTGGACGGAAGGGCTGCTCAACGCAGATGACCTCTCCGCCGCCCTGCTGCTGGTCCGGGCGCGTTCGCTGCGCCGGCTCGGCGCCCACGAGCACGCGCAGCGGGCGCTGAAGGAGGTCCTGCGGCGGCGCAAAACCAGCATGGCGCTGCGCAACGACGCCCTGACCGACAGGGCCCTGCTCGTGCTGGATAACGGCCGCAAGTCCCTGAACCCGCGGGACTGGCGGCGCCGGCGTGCCGAGCTCGAGACGTTCGAGGTCATCCGCAAGGATGTCGAGGAGCGCCGGCTGTGGGAGCAGGAGTGGAAGGAACTGGACGGGGACTGACGCTGGTGCCGGTCCCGTGGCCCTTGTGAGCGGCGGTCCGCCGGAGTAGAACGGACAAATGACCGACGCAATCAGCAGCTGGGTGGAGGGCTACATCCGGGCCTGGACCTCCAACGCGGCCGACGACATCCGGGCACTGTTCACCGAGGATGCCGTCTACGCCACCCACCCGTATGACCCGGACGCCTGGCGCGGACGCGAACAGATCGTGGAAAAGTGGATCGCCTCCGCGGACAAGCCCGGGGACTGGAGATTCGAGTGGTCCGTCCTGGGAACCGACGGCGATCTCGCTTTCGTGCAGGGGCGCACCACCTACCTCGATGACAGGCCGAGCTACGAGAACCTTTGGGTGATCAGGCTTGGCCCGGGCGGACGGGCAAGCGCCTTCACCGAGTGGTTCATGGAGCGCAAGACCTGAGCTGGCCCGGGCTAGGCCAGGCCCGCGATGAGGGGGAGAAGCTGTTCGGAGAGCAGCACCGCGCCGAGGCCCACCATGATGATCCCGCTGGCCAGCGTCACCTTGCGCGCGGCGCCGGGCCGGGACTGCAGAAGCTTCCGCGACAGCAAGGCCACGCACGTGTAGACGACGGCTGCCAGCAGCACGAACGTCAGCCCGAGCAGTCCCGACTGCACCGGCACGGGCAGCGGCGCCTCGGCGCTGACGAACTGCGGCACGAGCGCCACGTAGAAGAGCAGGCCCTTGGGGTTGATTCCGCTGGTCCCCATTCCCTGGAGGAAGGTCCGGAGCTGGTTCTGCCCGGGGTTGTCGACGGCAGCCGCTGCGGTGAAGCTCGCACCCCGCCAGGACCTGATGGTGGCGGTTCCGAGCCAGAGCAGGTAGGCGGCTCCGGCAACGGTGATCCAGCCCAGGACCCCCGGCATGCCGGCCAGGAGGGCGGCCAGGCCCGCCACCATGAGGGCGGTGTGAAGGACGTAGCCGCTGCACAGGCCGGCCACCGCGGGCACAAAGCTGCGGCGCCCCAGGCCCGCCGTGATGGAGTAGGCCCAGTCCACTCCGGGCGTGCAGGCGAGGACGGCGGCGACCACCACGAACGCTAGGAAAAGCTGAAGATTCACGGCGGGCTCCTGACTGACGGTTACAGGAAAAGCCTAGGCAAATTGCCGCCATAAGTGTTCACTGTTTTCGCGCAGATCGCCGCTGCGGGAGTAAGATATTTGCGTGATCGACCATATCGACAGAAATATTTTGCGCTACCTCAAAGAGGACGGGCGGATGACTGCCACGGCCCTCGCCGCGAAGGTGGGCCTGACCGTGGCGCCGTGCCACCGCCGGCTCCGGGACCTCGAGTCGTCCGGCGTGATCCGCGGCTATAAAGCGGACATCGACCCGGCCGCCGTCGGGCTCGGTTTTGAGGCGATAGTCTTCGTGACGCTGCGGCAGGTGGACCGGCCCACCATGGAGATCTTCGAGAACCGCGTGGCCGGGAACCCCAACATCGTGGAGGCCCAGCGGCTGTTCGGCTCCCCGGACTACCTGCTGAAGGTGATTGCCGCGGACCTTCCGTCGTACCAGCGCTTCTACGACAGCGAACTGACGTCCCTCCCGGGCGTGGAACGGCTGACCTCGACGCTGGTGATGAAGAACCTGAAGTCGAACGCCGGCCCGCCCGTCTGAGCGGCCTCGTCTGAACCGCCCTCTCTGGACGCGGCCCTTCTGGGCAAGGAGCTGGGTAATGGAGTGCGGCCGGCCGCGGGAAGGTGACTTCCGCGGCCGGCCCGTTGTTGTCAGCCCCGGGCTCAGCGGGGATTCAGGACAACGTTCTGGAGGGCGCCCGTCCCCGTGCCCGTGTGGAGCCAGAGCGTCCCGTCGGCCGACGTGGAGAGGACGTTCGGGTTGGCTGTTCCGGCGAACCGGCCCACGCTGGCCAGGGACTGGAAGACGTCCCAGCCGGTGCCGAGCTGCTTGCGGGCGAGGAAGCCGGAGGCTCCGTTGCCGGGGTAGAGCCAGAGGTTGCCGTCCGCGGTACGGGCCATGATGTCGGCCTTCCCGTCACCGTTGAAGTCATTCGCCGCAATCACCTGGTCGAAGATGCCCCAGCCGGAGCCGATCTCCTTGCGTGCCAGGAAGCCGCCGGTTCCGTTGCCCGGATACAGCCAGAGCTTGCCGTCCTCGGACTGGCCGATGACGTCGTTGCGCCCGTCGCCGGAGAAGTCGCCTGGTGCCAGCATCCGCGTGAAAATACTCCAACCGCTGCCGATCTTCTTCGGGGCCAGGAAGGTTCCCTTCCCGTCGGTCGGGTAGAGCCAGAACGAGCCGTCCGCCTGCCGGGCTACGAGGTCCGGGCCGCCGGCGCCGTTGAAGTTGCCCGCCGAGAGCACCTGGTCGAAGCCCTGCCAGCCGCTGCCGATCTGGCGGGCGGCACGGAACCCGCCGGAACCGTTTCCGGAGTAGAGCCTCAACGCGCCGTCGGCGGAACGGGCCAGGACATCCGGCTTGCCGTCGCCATCGAAGTCGCCGGCCTCCCAGACCTGGCTGAACGCGTTCCAGCCGAAGCCGATCTTCAGCTTGACCGCGAAGCCGCCGCCCCCGTTTCCGGGGTACGCCGTCAGGGCGCCGGTCTTGCTGGCAACCAGGACGTCGGTGAGGCCGTCGGCGGTGAAGTCGTGGCCGCCCATCAGGTCGGCTGCGGCGTTCCAGCCGGTCGCCAGGGTGGTGCGGGCCAGGAACCCGCCCGTTCCGGTGCCCGGGTAGAGGTAGACGGTGCCGTCGCTGCTCCGTGCCAGCAGGCCGGGGGCTCCGTCGGTGAGTCCGCCGGCCGCTGCCAGGGCAGTGAATCCCTGCCAGCCGGACCCCACCTGCTTCGCCGGCAGGAAGCCGCCGGTCCCGTTGCCCGGGTAGAGCCACAATGATCCGTCGGTGCGCATGCCGATCAGGTCGCGGCGCCCGTCGCCGTCGAAATCGCCGGCCGCAATGATGCGCTTGAAGATGTCCCAGCCGGACCCGATCTGCTTCCGTGCCTGGAAGCCGCCGGTGCCGGTGCCGGGATACAGCCACAGGGCGCCGCCGGATGACCGTGCAATGAGGTCAACCCGGCCGTCACCGTTGAAGTCGCCGTCGCCCAGGACCGTGTTGAAGGCACTCCACCCGATGCCGATCCTGACCGGTGCACCCAGCTTGTTTCCGGCCTGGCCGGCGAGCAGAAGCAGTGAACCGTCGGCTTCCCGTGAGATGGCATCCGCGCGGCCGTCACCGTTGAAGTCGCCTGCCGAGAACTGGATCTTGGTGTGCAGCGCGAGGTCCGCGTCGATCGTTACGGTGGCTGAAGTGGCCGTGACGGTGTTGATGGTCACGCGCGTCCCGGCGTGGGTGGTGAAGGTGCGGCCGGCCTGCCAGGCGTGGTTGGGGCTGTAGTAGCCGCTGAACGGAATGGTGGAAGGCATCAGCGTTAGGGAGGAGGCAGGAGTTGCCCCGCCGCGCTGGATGATCTTGACGCCCCGGTTGCCGGCTGATCCCGAGGCGAGGTAATTGTCGTACCCGGCAGGCTGCCTCAGTTCAAGGTAGTAAACCTCCCTGCTGACGGGGTCCGTGAACTTGACCGCGCGGCCGGCGAGGGTGCCTCCCCACGGCCTGAGCGTGTAGCTTTTCACGCCGGCAGCCACTCCGAGATCGCGGATTTCGTTGCCAAGGCCGAGGCCCCTCCAGTCCCAGAAGGGCGAGCTGATCACCGGCATGCTCGGGTGCGATGCGCCCATGAGGTCGGTGGTGTCGCCGTATTCACGGATGTAGCAGGAGGAATCAGTGAACTGTCCGCTGCTGGTGGTGCCGACGTCGGAGGCGCCGCTGTTGCACTGCAGCGCGTCGGCATGCATGGACCCCAGAACGTGACCGAACTCGTGGGCGATCACGCTGTTGGTATAGCTGCTGATCTGGGGCATCAGCACGCGCCCGCTGTTGCCGTTGCTGCTGTAGCCGGCGCCCAGGGCACCGGAGGAGAGTGTGGGGGTCGGGACGAAGACGACAAGGGCGGTGTTCGCGCTGTAGCTCCACTTCAGTTCCCTGGTAATCGTGTTGATGACGTCGTAGTAGGACTGCGTTGATTTGGCGGCGGACAGGAAGCCCGTGGTGCGGCTGGTAACGGTCATGGAGATGCGGCCGTTGGACATCGCCTTCCAGTAGTTGCTGGAGGCTGCGACGGCCTGCTCGGCCGAGGCCAGGGGAACGGTGTTCCTGTTGTCAGCCAGCTTGGCAATCACCAGCTTGACCTTGATGGGCGCCGAGGCCGCCGCCCCGGCCTCCGTCTGGAGGGCGAGTCCCGTGGGAAGCCCGTCCATGGGCACCCCGGGGGCGGACTCGAACATGTGATCCCCGTGCGGCGTCCCCTCGACGAACTGCGCAGCAGGACCGTCCACTGCCGGGTCCGCCGCCGCCAGCGACGGGCTGGCCGGGAGGGCGACGAGTCCGGCGGCGAGAACCAGCAGGCCGGTCGCAGAGGCGATTGAACGGGAAATTAGGCGCATGGAGTTCCTTATTGAGACCGAACCCTGGCGGAGACCTTGGGGTGGAGTGCACAACGGCTGACTGCGAGGAGCGCTAGCCGATGCAGGATCAGGCTACAGTCGGCACCGCAGGACGGCCGGCAGAATATCCGCAGTTTTCTCCAATGATTTGCGCAAGATCGGCGTGGCGCCCGGATTGTCGCCCGTTAGTCGCCTAGAAGCCCCGTAGTCCGGTACGGAATCACTTCGCGCAGGAACATGCTCGTGGACGTCCGCACAATCCCCGGGCACAGCCGGATCTCCTCGGAAACCCGGTACAGGTCATCCGGGCTGGTGGCCACCACGCGGATCAGGAGGTCAGTGTCGCCGGCCGGGGCATGGCACTCCAGCACCTCCGGGATCTCGCGGAGGGCCGCAATGGCCTCGTTGAGGTGGCTCTGGTCCAGCTCAGCGCTCACCGCTGCCGCCACGCCGCGCCCAAGGGCGGCGGGAAGCACACGGCTGCTGTTGGGACGGAGCGCGCCAGACGCCGTCATCCGCTCCAGGCGCGACTGAACCGTTCCGCGGGCCAGGCCTAGGCGCTGGGCGAGCACCATGATGGGGAGCCGCGGATCGTCGTCGAGGGCGGCGAGGATCCGCCGGTCGGTGGCGTCGAGCTGCTGCAATCTGATCACTTCCTGGGTATCGAGGGATCTGGAGTTGGTCAGATTGACCATCCAAGGCAAGGTCCGTTGCGCCAACTGTAGGACTTCTGGTCAAATTGTGGCAACAAGGGAAGCGGCCACCGCCAACGCCCGCAGGCTACAGGACCCCGGCACACCACCCGGCCCCTGGACCACGCTTCCCGCAAGGAGGCCGCCGCTGATTGACACTTGTTCACGCATCGTCTTTCCGCAAGCAGTGCCATGTTTCGAAGGATGGAGCTCCGGGGACGGAGCCCCGAAGCCCGGAGCCGGCACGGCAAGAGCCCCTGAGCCACCGACCCCCGGTTATCCGCCGGAGTGCGCGGTAGCTGAGGGGCTCTTGTGTTGTTCGGCATAGGCTGGAGGGCATGACCAGCGCTGGCCGTTTCGCCCCCAGCCCGTCCGGTGAGCTGCACGTCGGAAACCTCCGGACGGCCCTCCTTGCGTGGCTCTTCGCCCGTTCCACCGGCCGGCGGTTCCTGCTGCGCGTAGAGGACCTCGACCGCGCCCGCGCCGGCGCGGAGGCTGAGCAGCTCCGCGATCTGGCGGCCCTCGGCGTGACCTGGGACGGCGCCGTCGTACGCCAGACCGACCGTGAACCGCTCTACACGGCAGCGATCACCGAGCTCGCGGCGGCCGGGCTCACGTACGAGTGCTTCTGCACCCGCCGGGAGATCCAGGAGGCGCCGTCCGCGCCGCATGCGCCGCAGGGCGCCTACCCGGGGACCTGCCGGGAGCTGTCGACGGCGGAACTCGAGTTCAAGCGGTCCGCCCGTCCCGCTGCCATCCGGCTGCGTTCCACGGTGGCGGAATGGCCGGTTCAGGACACTCTGCACGGGGCCTACACGGGGGTGGTTGACGACTTCGTGCTGCGCCGCAACGACGGCGTGACGGCGTACAACCTGGCCGTGGTGGTGGACGATGCCGATCAAGGCATAGACCAGGTGGTCCGCGGCGACGACCTCCTGCCGTCCACGCCGAGGCAGGCATATCTTGCCTCCCTCCTGCATATGCCGGTTCCGGAATATGCCCATGTTCCGCTGGTGGTGAACTCCGACGGCGCGCGGCTGGCGAAGCGCGACGGCGCGGTGACGCTGGGGGACCTGGCCGCTGTCGGGATTCCCGCTGGCGCCGTCCGCCGCATGATCCTGGAATCGCTGGGGCTGCCCGGCGAGTCCCTGGAGTCGGCGCTCGAAGCATTCGATCCCGCGGCCCTGCCGCGGGAGCCGTGGGTGTGGCCGGGCGTGTAGTTGGTGGCGGTGTACTTGGTGGCGGTGGGTACGCTGAATGCATGCCAGAACAAGGATCGCCGGAAGCACGCTTCACTGTAGAGACCGCCAAGGTCCTTGCCGAAGTGGCGCACAACCGCCAGAAGGACAAGCTCAAGCGCCCGTACCGTGAGCACGTTATCGCGGTCGGTGATGCGCTGGCCGATTTCGACGACGACATCCGGATCGCCGGCTACCTCCACGACATCGCCGAGGACACGCCCATGACACGGCAGGCGCTGCTGGACATGGGCGTTTCGGAGCGGGCGGTGGGCATCATCGAGCGGGTCACCAAGCGGCTGCATGACAACCCGGACGACTACGAGGCCGGCATCCGTTTTATCGCCGAGGACCATGACGCCACCCTGGTGAAGATCGCCGACAACGCGCACAATTCCCTGCCGGAACGGGTGAAGGCCCTGGCGGAGAAATGGCCGGACAAGCCGCCGGTGACGCGCTATGCCGACGCTCGTCCGGTGCTGTACGCCGCCGTTCCCGAGGAGGAGATCCGGAAGATCCTGGCGAGGGTGAACCCTTGGCTACTCGAGGAGCTGGACGACCGCCTGGACGAGGCGGACGACACCGACTACGAGAATCTCGCCTACGAAGATGCCCCGCAGGACGAGCCTGTCGAGACCCCCGAGCCGGACGGCGCACCCAGGGACTAGCCGTGCTCGCCTACGTCCTCACCCGGTACGGAGCGGCAGACGCCATGGAGTTCCGGGACGTCCCCGAACCGCATCCAGGACCCGGTGAGGTGCGGATCCGGGTGGCCGCCGCCGGGCTCAATCCTGTCGACTACAAGCTGCGCCAGGGAAAGCTGCGGGCCATCAGCCGACACCGGCTTCCCATCATTGCCGGCTGCGAAGTGGCCGGAACGGTGGACGCCGTGGGCCCCGGAACGAGCGGGTTCGAACTTGGGGACCGCGTTTATGCGCGCGTGGACAAGGCCACCCTCGGCGCCTTTGCAGAGCTTGTGTGCGTTCAGCAGGGGCACGTCGCCGCCATGCCGGTGTCGCTGGGGTTCGCCGAAGCGGCGGGACTGCCCTTGGCCGGCCTTACGGCACTTCAGGCCCTGCGCGACGAACTCGCCGTCGGGAAAGGCACCAGGCTCTTCATTGCCGGTGGCGCGGGCGGCGTGGGAACGCTGGCGATCCAGCTGGCTAAGCACTTCGGTGCTGAGGTAACCACCACGGCGTCTGCCCGCGGGGATGAACTGGTGCGGAGACTGGGTGCGGACCGGGTGATCGACTACACCCGGAACCGCATTGACGACGAACTTCAGGACTATGACGCCGTGCTGGACCTGGTGGGCGGCGACGCGCTGAAGCAGTCTTTCCGGATCCTCAAGCCGGGAGGCATGGTGGTGTCGATCGCCGGAGTCCCCGAGCCGCTGACCGCGCGGAAGGACCTGGCCGCTCCCGGCTGGGTCGCGGCGCTCTTCTGGGCCATCAGCCTTCCGATCCGGTTGCGGGCCAGGCGGGCACGCGCAGGCTACCGCTACCTCTTCATGCATCCCAGCGCGGATGACCTGCGCTTCCTCGCCGCACTGGTCGATGACGGGGCGCTTCAGCCTGTCGTTGACAGCGAGTATCCGTTCGGCAGCATCGCCGACGCCTTCGCCGCCCTGGAGCGGGGGCGTGCCAAGGGCAAAATCGTGGTCATTCTGCCGGCCGCGCCCCGGTAGCCCCGCGTTCCAAGTGCTCCAATGCCGCGCCCAGCCGCTCCGTGCCGCGGCGCTCATCAATGACGATCGATGCGCCAAGAGCCGCGACAATCACCATCAGGCAGACGGGCACGGAAACCCCGGCTTCGGCGAGGGCAACGGTGCCGGCCAGCACCACCAGCACTCCGGCGGCGACGGCAATGACGGTGCGGTCCGCGCAGATCATGACGCTGAACAGCCAAGTCAGGGAGAGTTTGAACAGCGCTACGGGTACCGCAATGCTGGCCACCGCCACGGCGGCGCTGATGTGCGCCTCATGGTCGATGTAGTAGGCGGCCACATGCAGTCCGGCGCCCGTCGCGGCGATGGCAGCGAAGATCGGCATGTGCCCGTAGCCGAAGAAGAACGAGCGGTGCCGCTGAAGGTGCAGGGCCTGGCCGGCGGGCAGGATGAAGTAGATCCACCACATGCTGAAGGCCAGCGCTGTCCCGCCGAACCCCACCAGCGCCGCATCGACGCTCCAGCCATGGTTGGCCACGATGGCGCGGAGGGTTTCGATCGCGCCGATCAGGCATTCGCCGAGGGCGATGATGGCGAGCAGCCCGTAGCGCTCGGCGATGTGGTGCGCGTGCCACGGGGTCCGCATTGAGCGCTCGGCGACGTAGGGCGTAGCCATTTCCAGCACGTAGAGGGGGACGATCATCATGATGGTCGTCGGTAGGTCGGCCTGAATGATCAGCACCGCGATCCAGCCGAGCTGCACCACACCAAGATAGGTTGCGTAGCGCAGGCAAGTCTGGCGGCGGGCTGGGTCCTGCCGCCCCGCGCGCAGCCACTGGAACACCAGGGCAAGGCGCATGATCACGTAGCCGCCCACGATCACGGCGTTGTCCACATGGTCGCCCTCCACCAACGAGTGGAACAGCGGCTCGATCCCCATGGCGAGAATGAGCACGCCAAGCAGCTGGATCATCGTGACCACCCGGAAGACCCAGTCGTCGGTGTCGTAGGCGCTGGCAAACCAGGTGAAGTTGATCCAGGCCCAGATCACGGCGAACATCGCGAAGGAGAAGCCCAGCAGCCCGGCACCGAAATGGGCTTCGGCGATCTCGTGGGCGAACTGGCTTCCCGCCACTCCGAAGGCAATGACAAACGTCAGGTCGAAGAACAGCTCCAACGGGGTGGCGGCACGGTGCTTTTCATGCGGGTCGCGGCCGCCCATGCGGGCCACGGCATGCCGGAGGGGATTGTTGGACATGGCTCAAAGAATACCGCCGGGGAGAAGTAACGCTCCAGCGCCCGGAGCAGGTCAGGAGGAGGCAGGACCCGTCACGGCCGAGGCAGCCCGTCCCCGCCACATCAGGCCGATGTAGGCCACATCCAACACACTGCAGAGCGCGCCGAGGCCAAGGACCAGGGGTGAATTCCCGTACCAGCCGAACACGATGGTGGGAGCCAAGGTTCCGATCCATTTCGCCACCGCGATGACGAGCGATTGGCCCCTGCTGCCGCCGCGGGCCACGAACATCGCGATGAACAGCCCCGACATCAGCAGGTTCTGCAGGAACGCGGCGTAGCGGGCGGCGTCATCCCAGCCGAACTCCACCACGAACAGCAGCTGCACCGCGAAGGACACGACGCCCAGCAGCACCGCCCAGCCGATGAAGAGCCGCCGCGTGACCCACGATGGCAACTCGGCCCTCCCGAACCTGAGGAACGTGTACACGATGAGGACGTCAGCCAGTCCCCACACGATGTTGAAGACACCCTGGGCGGTAATCCCGGTGGCCACGGAATGCGAGGCGTGGACCACCTCCCAGGCGAAGTTCAGGGCCAGGGCCGCGGCCGGAATGGCGTAGGTGCGGTCGCGGAAGCCAAGCCGGATGGCCTCTGCGTACACCACCGTCCAGGCCAGCCCGCTCACAACCGTCAGGAACAGGATCACGGCTCTTCCCTCCCGTGGCCATTTCGATGGAAGCGTGCCCAGCTAGACGGTAGCCCACGTCTAGCTGGCAGGGAACCGTCGAAATGGCGGCGGGGCAGGGCTACACCCGGCCGAGTGCCTCGATGTCCTCGAGGAAGATCTGGTGCACCTCTTCGCTGACGGTGGTCCGGGTGTCAGCGATGGCGTCGAGGTAGTCCTGCGTGGCGGGGCCCTTCCGGACGGCCTCGCGGACGGCCACGGTGCCCCCGGACGCCAGCCCGCCGTCGTCGTACACTGCTTTTTCCAGCGCGCGCTGGGAGGCGCTCCGGGCGGCGTACTCGATGTCCGCGGGGGAGAAGCCTTCGGTGCGGTCCACCAAAAGCTCCACGTCGACGTCGTCCACCACGGCGGCGGGGATGAAGCGCTGCCACATGGCCTCGCGGGCCTGGCGGTCGGGGAGGCCGATGGGGATGACGTAGTCGAACCGGCCGTGGCGCAGGAAGGCGGTGTCCAGCGCGCGGATGAAGTTGGTGGCGCAGACCAGCAGGCGGCCGGGCTGTTCGCGGAAGGCCGGGATGATCTTGAGGAGTTCGTTCGTGACGCCCTGCAGCGGCGACGGCGGCTCGCCCGACCGCTGCGAGGCGATCTCCTCCACCTCGTCGATGAACACCACAGCGTGCTCGAGCTCGGCGATCTCCAGGAACGTCTCGCGCAGCGCGCCGGCGAGGCCCTTGGGGTCGGAGGCCAGCCGGGAGGGGAAGACCTCCACGAACGGCCACTCCAGCCGTGACGCGATCGCCTTGGCGAAGGTGGTCTTGCCGGTGCCGGGCGGGCCGAACAGCACCACGGCGCGCGGCGGCACCACGCCGTACTCGTCGGCCAGGTCGGCCTCCGCCAGCGGCAGCACGAGGCGCCGCTCCAGCAGCTCCTTCTCGCGGCGCATGCCGGCCACGTTCTCCCACAGGTCCCGGGCCAGGATGCGGCCGCCCAGCAGGCCCAGCGGCTCAAGCTCCTGGCGCTGGACGGGGATGGTGCGCTCGAAGTAGCGCAGGTTCTTCTTGAGCATGAACCCCCGGCTCAGGAAGGCCTCCACCCGGGTTTCCGACTCCGGCATAAGCGCGGACAGCTTGTTCAGCCCGTGCGGCGCCATCCGGTTTTCGACGGCGGCCAGCAGCGACGTTCCGATCCCGCGGCCGCGGTACTCCGGCAGCGTGGCCAGGAAGACGATCCAGCCTTGGTCGTGCGCGGCGCGTCCGACGGCGGCGCCCACCACCTGGTCGCCCAGCACCGCCACGACGGCGTGGTCTTTTTCGCAGGACGCGAGCACCTCGGAGAGCGCGTAGACGGGTTCAACGTTGGTGGCCTTCAACGACTCCCAGAGGTGCAGGATGCCGTCCAGGTCCGCTGAGTGGAAATCCCTGATCCGCCAGTTGGTCATGAAGTGTCTCCCGGGTGGTTCGTCGCTGAGCCAGGTTGAGCCTGTCTGCTGAGCATATGCGAACCGGCCGGGCAGGGGGTTGCGGGTGCGTTGCGTTACGCGGGCCGGTCAGGGCTTGGCCGGGTCGTGGTTCTTTGCCTTGGAGGCCCACCAGAGGTGGTGGGCGCGGTGGCTTTCTTTCACATGCACCACCAGGACCGGGCAGTCGGCGTGCGAAACGCAGGCTGAGCTAACCGACCCCAGGTGCAGGCCCAGGAATCCGCCGTGGCCCCTGCGCCCAACCACCAGCATCCGCGCCCCGGCCCCTGCCTCCACGAGCTTCTCCGGCGCGGGGCCGCGCACCAGCTCCGTGGTCAGGCCCTCGGGAGCGTCCGGACCATAGGCCTTGTCGATGGTTTCCGCCAGTATTTTGGCGGTGGAGGCCTCGAATGCGTCGAAGTCCGGCGGCACATATCCGGCGTACATCTCGGGAAAATGCCAGCAGGCCACGGCGTGAACCCGGGCGTCCAGGGCGGGCGCCACCCGGGCCGCGAAGCGCAGCGCCTCTATGGAGGACTCTGAGCCGTCAACGCCCACAACCACTTTGCCTTCAGCATCCATCACGGTTCTCCTTTGAAATGTGGATCCTCGATAAGCCGCTTAGTGTCGCTGCGCCGCTTGCAGGTGCATCGGGACTCCCGCCGCGGCGGCCTCCCGGAACCGGGCGTCGATGTGCACCACGTCCCGCCCCGCCCGCTGCAGCAGGCTGGCCGCCACGGCGGCCCGGTATCCGGAATTGCAGTGCACCCAGATCCTGCCGGCCGGAAGCTCGTCCAGGCGTCCCAGCAGTTCGTGCAGGGGTACGTTGAGCGCATCGGCCACGTGGGATGCTTCAAACTCCTCCGTGCGCCGGACATCCAGCACTGGCTCGCCCGCGGGTTTTTCTGCGACGACGGCGGCCCACCCGGCGCGGGGATAGGAGGCGACCGGGGCACCGGGCGCGAGTATGTGTGGCTCGGTGCCGACTGCGGCGTCCGGGCGGTCGATGCCGATGCGGGAGAGGTCCCGGATGGCGCTCCGCAGGTCCTTGCGGTCGCCCACCAGCGTCAGCTTTTCTCCCCACGGAAGGACCCAACCGAGGTACGAACTGAAGCTGGACCCGGACCCGTATTCGAAGCTCACGGTCCCGTCCAGGTGGTTGCTCGCGAAGAGCACGCGGCGGCGGAGATCCACCACCCATTCGCCCCTGGCCAGCCGGCTGGCGAGTTCAGCTCCATCCAAGGACTCAGGCAGGCTCAGGTCCGCGGGCTCCGGGCCGGTCATGTTGATCGGGGCCATGTGGGCGTAATAGGAGGGATAGGCAGAAAGGTTGGCCATTAGTTCGGCCACAAAATGCTCGGGGTCCGGATCGGTCAGGGCGTGGTTGGTGGCGCGTTGCTCCCGGATGGTGGACGCCGCCGCGCTCGTTGCCGGGCCAATCGAGCAGAATGAGCCGAAACCGTGTGTCGGGAACAGGGCCGCGTCGGGTCCGGCCTCGTCAGCCAGCCGGCGCACCGAGGCGTACTGGTCCCGGGCCAGCCCGGCCGTGTCAGCGGGGCCGACTAGGTCCGTGCGGCCCACCGAGCCGTAGAGCAGGCTGCCGCCGGAAAAGACCGCCTGGGTGCGCCCGTCCGTGACCACATAGGACAGGTGGGTGTGCGTGTGGCCGGGGGTGGCCACGGCCCTGAGGGAGAACCCGCCGATCTGCACGGACTGTCCGTCGGTGATGGGCTCGCGCTCGAAGCTAACGGAATCCGCGGCGTTGACCAGGTACTTTGCGCCGTGGGCGCGGGCCAGGATCAGTCCGCCCGTGAGGTAGTCGTTGTGGACGTGGGTCTCGGCGACGTGGGTGATTTCCACGCCTGCCTGCTGCGCGGCTTCCTCGACGCGGTCCGTGTCCCGCTGGGCGTCGATCACCAGCCCCACGCGGCCGTCATGGACCAGGTAGCTGCGGTCCCCCAGCTGCGGGGTTTCGATGACAACGACGTCCATTGATCCCGGTCCTTCGACGTTCCGGGGCTCGTACGGCTTCGCGCGCCCCCGGATTCCTCAATCGTAGGCCGATTGGCGGCAGAAGCGGCCTGTCACACAGGAAACTCTGGCATTTCTGCACCACTTTGCCGCGCCGCCCGGGTTTAGAGGCCCGGAACCACGGCACGGGTGTGCCCTGGGGCGGCCTAAAGCGGTGCAGAAATGCCTGAATCGGCTAGTCAGACCTTGATCGGGACGGGGTGCACCTCGTCCGCGGGGTGGCCCGTACGCTCGTGAATGCGCCTCACCGCGTCCGCCGAAGGGGCCTCCGACAGGCAGTAGACGACTCCTGCCTCGGGATCGGCCCAGGCGCTTTTGAATTCGACCTTTTCCTCGCCCTGAATCGCAAGGTCGGCATCGTGGGCCGCTTGCAGGTCCTCCTTGGTTATTCCCGCCATATTGCGATGGACATCCATGAATTCCGGCATTGTGACACTCCCTGGATTGATTCGACGTTGAATATCCGGACGGGGCTGACCGTAGACCTGTGAACTCCGTCCGTCAAGAGGATTTAAGGAACGACGGCGACGCCCCGGGGTTGTGTTGTCAGGGAACCTCGGTGCCGCGGAGGTGGTTCGGGAGCTTGGGCTTGAGCGCGAACGGACACTTGGGGCCCCTTGGATCAGGGGCCGCAAGTGTCCGTTCGCGCTCAATCGATGCGGGCTAGATGCGGTCGGCGCCGCCGGGGCCCGGGCGGTTTGCGACTACGGGGGACATGCCGGTGTAGCCGTCGCGGGTTTCGGCGATTTCGTGGATTCGTTTGCGGCAGGCGTACCAGCCGGCGACCATGAGGGCGCAGNCGGTTTGCGACTACGGGGGACATGCCGGTGTAGCCGTCGCGGGTTTCGGCGATTTCGTGGATTCGTTTGCGGCAGGCGTACCAGCCGGCGACCATGAGGGCGCAGGCGATGAGGGTGACGAGCAGGGTGAGTGGGGAGTCGATGAAGACCATGACGAGCACGCCGAGGAGGAACAGCAGGGAGAGGTAGCCGGTGTAGGGGGCGCCGAACATCCGGAAGGACGGGCGTTTGAGCCAGCCCTTGTCTGCCCAGCGTTTGAGCTGCATCTGGCACAGGACGATGGTGGCCCAGGTGACGATGATGCCCACGGAGGCGACGTTGAGGACGATTTCGAAGGCCTGGGAGGGGACGAGGTAGTTCAGCGGGACGCCGAGGAGGGAGACGCCGGCGGTGATGGCGATGCCGCCGTAGGGGACGCCGGCCTTGTTCATGCGCTGGGCGAACTTGGGGGCGGAGCCGGCGACGGACATGGAGCGGAGGATGCGGCCGGTGGAGTAGAGGCCGGCGTTGAGGGAGGACAGGGCGGCGGTGAGGACGACGAGGTTCATGATGACGTCCACGCCCTGGATGCCGATGGAGCCGAAGAACGTCACGAAGGGGCTGACGCCCTTCTGGTAGGAGGTGTAGGGCAGCAGCAGGGCGAGCAGGATGACGGATCCGACGTAGAAGACGGCGATGCGGAAGACCACGGAGTTGATGGCTTTGGGCATGATTTTTTCGGGGTTTTCGGTCTCGCCGGCGGCGGTGCCGACGAGTTCGATCGAGGCGTAGGCGAAGAGCACGCCCTGCATCAGGATGATCATGGGCAGGATGCCGTTGGGGAAGATGCCGCCGTGGTCGGTGATGAGGCTGAGGCCGACTTCCTGGCCGTCGACCGGGGTGCCGAAGATGACGAAGTAGGTGCCGATGAGCAGGAACGCGACGAGGGCGGCGACCTTGATGATGGCGAACCAGAATTCCATTTCGCCGAAGACCTTCACGGAGACSAGGTTCAGGGACAGSACGACGAYCAGGGCGATCAGGGCCCAGGCCCATTGCGGGACSTCGGCCATCCAGGGRATGTATTTGCCGAAGAAGTTCATGTAGAGGGCCGCGGCGGTGATGTCCACGATGGTGGTGGTGGCCCAGTTGATCCAGTAGAACCAGCCGGAGACGAAGGCGGCCTTCTCGCCGAAGAATTCGCGGGCGTAGGAGACGAACGAGCCGGAGGACGGGCGGTGCAGGACCAGTTCGCCGAGGGCGCGGAGGATCAGGAAGGCGAAGAAGCCGCAGACGGCGTAGGCGATGACGAGGGAGGGCCGGCGCCGAGGAACAGGCCGGTGCCGATGGCGCCGCCGATCGCGATCATTTGGATCTGCCGCGGTTTCAGGCTCTTGTGGTAGCCCTTGTCTTCCGCRTGAAGGAGGGAATCCGAAGCATGGGCGTGGCCGCCGTCGGCCTCGTGCAGGCCAACCTCGTCATTGGGGTTGTTGGACATGGGTGATCCTTTCGACCGGTTGAAGATCTAACTGAGGGGTGGAGCAGGAAAGTGCGGGCGCCGGATCAGAAAACGGACCACCCGGTGCGGTCCGACAGATCAGCGAGGGCCGCCGACCCCGCCAGGGAATTTCCCTTGGAATCCAGCCTGGGACTCCAGACGCACACGGAGCACTCGCCGGGGACGATCACCAGAATTCCGCCGCCCACACCGCTCTTTCCGGGAAGACCCACGCGGTAGGCGAACTCACCGGCTGCGTCATACATGCCGCAGGTCAGCATGATGGATCCGATGCGTTTTGCCTCGCTCGGGGAGACCACAGTTCCCTGCGCTCCGCGGCCGCCCTGTGCAAGGAAAAGCCCGGCCTTCGCCGTTTCCACGCAGGTCATCATGATGGAGCACTGCCTGACATAGTTCTCCACCACGGCCTGGGCGGGCCGGTGCAGGTTGCCGAAGTCCTTCAGGAAGTGGGCGAGGGCCAGGTTGCGGCTGCTATTGGCAAGCTCACTTTTTGCGGCCATCTCGTCGATGAAAGGACCCGGCCCACCCACCTGGTCGGCCAGGAAGCGCAGGACATGACCTGCAGCGTCAGCGAACCTCTCCATCAGGTGGTCGGTCACCACCAGGGCGCCCGAGTTGATGAACGGGTTCCGGGGGATCCCGTGCTCCACTTCAAGCTGCACCAAGGAGTTGAAGGATGTCCCTGACGGCTCGCGAAGTACGCGGGACCAGAGCGCACTGGGGTCACCGGCGCTGAGCGCCATGGCCAGGGTGAAGACCTTCGAGATGCTCTGGATCGAGAATGGAAGATGCGCGTCGCCGGAACTGAAGACGTCCCCGGATGTGGTGGCGACCGCAATCCCGAAGCGGTCGAACGGCGGCGATGACAGGTGGGGGATGCCGGCGGGAACTGATCCTGCTTCACTCCGGGGCCGGTGGCTGCGGACGATGTCATCCAGGACCAGGTTAAGGGGCGGCGAATCGAGTGCTGTCATCATTTCTTGCCCAGGTGCTCCTTATGCGTGGCGGCCCACTCCTGGATGTGGAGCAGGGCGACCAATGAATGGCGGGGATTGCTAAAGTTCAGGCCGGTGACCCTGCTGGCTTTGCTGATCCGGTAGTAGACGGTGTTCTTGTGCAGCTTCATCCGCTGGGCGCATTCGGCCACATCCAGGGACGCGTCGAAATACGCACGGAGGGTTTCGGCCAGTTCGCGGTCGTCGCGGAGGAGGGTCCAGAGGGTGCGATGGCGGAAGTCGGAGGCCGTGAAGTTCTCCACCGCCTCATGGAACAGGATGTCCACCTCGAAGTCGTCCACCGTGGCCACAGAAGCGGTCCCTGACCGCCGCATGGAGCCGAGCAGGGCCTCCGTCTTAGCGGTCACGGAGTGAATCGACAGCAGATCGGGGGCGACCGGCCCCACCGCCGCGAACGGACTGATGCCCAGATGCTTCCCGGCGTCCCGGACGATGGCTTCGGCGAGGCTCCGAAGCCCGGCTTCGGCATTGGCGGACTGCAGCCCCGGGACGATCACGGCGGTGTCGCCGTTGAACTGTCCCACGATGGCAGACGGCTTGTAGGCAGCCGCATGGATGGACGCAAGGTTGGCGAGTTCCCCGTGCTTGAGGGCTGCGTCGTCTTCCTGCGCCCCGGCGGCGGACATTCCCAGCAGGATCAGTGCTGACGGGCGGTCCGCGGGGATCTTCTCGCTATGGGCACTCGCTGCGGCTTCCGCCGGGCCCGAAAGGATCCGCGCAATGCGGTCCTCGCGCATGTGCACCGACTGCTGGTTGCGGTAGCGGATCAGCTCGGCTGACACGCGGGCGGCCGATCCGGTCAGGACGTAGTCGACGTCCGCGCCGAAACCGTCCCCGGTTTCCTGCAGCCAGATGTACCCCATGATGCGCTCGCCAGCGAACAGGGTGATGGCGACGCGCTCCCTCAGGCCGTCCTGGGGCCTGGCCGGAACCCTGACCGGCTGGCGCGTCCGGTGCAGTTCGCGGTAGGCGCCAAGATCCTTGAGAAGCAGCTCGTATTTGCGCGGACCGCGTCGGGCCAGAATCGACGCCTTACGCAGTTCGTCGATGTCATTCGTCACCGTGGAGTAGGCCAGGACCTTGTTGGCGGCGTCCTCGATGACAACATGGCTCGATGTCAGGCGGGCCGTCGTCTGGGCAATGGCGAACAGGTCCTCTTCCAGCAGCGTCAGTACCTCGCTCTGGTAGCTGCGTGGCTGGATCCGGTCCTTGGCAATGGACAGCAGCCGGTCCCAGTCCGCGGCCGGATCCACCAGAAGGAGGCCGGTTCCGGCAGCCCGGAGCAGTTCTTCGGCTTCCCCCAGTTCCCCGGGGCCGCCCTTGACGGCCAGCACCAGCGGAGGGTTTTTCAGAAGGCGCCGCAGCGCCGGCAAAGCGGAGCGTCCGCGGACCCCGATGAGCAGGACAAACGCGGCCCCACCGTCGGAAGTCTCGTCGTCGGCGTCAACGATCAGAAATCGTTCGATAGGAGATTCGGCGCGGTCCGGTCGAAGAATGAGGCTGGCAAAACCCAGGGGGAGGTCCGACAGGATGTCGTCCACTGTAGCTGCGGCCATGGGCTTCCTTCGGCGTTGATACCCGACCGGACGGCTCTGTCCGGTCACCCAATGCTATCCACAACAAATCCCGGACAGTATGGATCCCAGCCTAAATCCGGTGGTGCGTTTTCGGTCCGGGAACCAATGCGCGCCGGTCCGGGCGCTAGGGGATTGACACCCTTCGGCCGCGGGAATATCCTACAACCAAATGGTTGTAGATCAGCTTAGCGATGCCGAACTTGACCGCCTCTTCCAGGCTTTCGCGGACACCACCCGGCGGGACATCATGCGCCGCGTGGCGGTGGGGGAGTATTCGGTGTCCGGCCTGGCGTCCCTCTACGCCATGAGTTTTGCCGCCGTTCAGAAGCATGTGGCGGTGTTGGAGCGCGCTTCCCTGGTCACCAAGGAAAAGCGCGGAAGGGAGCAGATCGTGCGGGGCAACCATGAAGGCCTGCAGAAAGCCCGGCGGCTGCTTGACGAGTACGAGGCGATCTGGCGGCAGCGCGCCGGGCGGATCGCAGACATCCTCGCTGAAGAATAGGAAGGGTCCGGCAATGACGGTTATCAGTTCCACGAAGAGCGCAGAGACGCTCAGCTTCACCCTCGTGGCCGAGTTCGACGCCGACGTCGAACGGGTCTGGCAGATCTGGGAAGACCCGCGGCAGCTTGAGCGCTGGTGGGGCCCGCCCACCTGGCCGGCCACGTTCGTGAAGCACGAATTCACGCCCGGCGGAGAGGCCAGTTACTACATGACCGGCCCCGACGGCGAGAAGGCCGGCGGCTGGTGGCGCATCACCGCCATCGAGGCTCCCCGCCGCCTGGAATTTGACGACGGTTTCGCCGACGACGACGGCGCTCCGGTCGAGGCCATGGGCACCACGCATGCGACCGTCACGCTCGAGGACCTCGGCGGCCGCACCAGGATGACCGTCCTGTCCACGTTCGAGTCCGAGGAACAGATGGGCAAGATGGTGGAGATGGGCATGGAAGACGGCATGAAGGAAGCCGCCGGCCAGATCGACGCCCTCCTGGCCGAGCACTCCCGCGCCTGACCGCCCGCTGAACCAGCGCGAACGGCAGGAACGCGGAAGGCAAGAGGACGACGGCGGAACGGCCCGCCGTCGTCCTCTTGCCCGTCGTCCGCCAGCCTAGAAACTCCGGGCGTTCGCCAGCACCGGCAGTTTTCCGCGGATCTCCGTGATGGCGCCCGGGTCGATGTCGACCAGCGCCAGTTCGGGCTCGCGGCCCAGGGTAACCAAAGGGGAGCCGAGCGGCGACACCACCGCGCTGTGGCCGATGCCGGTGGGGGCGGAGCCGGCGGACGGAAGGCCGATGCTGGCGGGGTCACCCTGTCCGCAGGCCACCACGAACGTGGTGCTGTCCACGGCGCGGGCACGGACCAACAGGTCCCACTGGTCGGCCTTCCCTTCGCCGGCGCCCCAGGACGCGCAAACGATGTTGATCTGGGCGCCGGCCCTCGCATTGGCGGTAAACAGTGCGGGGAACCGCACATCGTAACAGGTGGCGAGGCCCATGACCGTGCCGTTCACTTCGAAGGTCACCGGTGACGTTCCGGCGTCCACTGAGTCGGACTCGGCGAAACCGAAAGCGTCAAACAGGTGGATCTTGTCGTAGGAGGTGTCGATCCCCGGGCCGGTCACCAGCAGGGTGTTGCGCACGCGTCCGCCCTCCCCGGGCGTGAACATGCCCGCCACCACGGCGATGCCGAGCTCTTTGGCAATGCCGCGCACGGCGGTGGCCCACGGGCCGTCCAGGGGCTCGGCGATGTCCGCGAGAGTGTTGCCGAACGCGCGCATCGCCGCTTCCGGGAACACCACCAGCTCGGCCCCGGCGGCTTTGGCACGCGTGGCGTATTCTCGGATCAGCTCCAGATTGCCCGCCGGATCGGCGCTGCTGATGATTTGGGCCACTGCTAGACGCATGAATTTACTCCAGTCTGTTGTATACATAAAGTATGCGAAAAATGTCGGGTACGGCCGCGTCCGGCCGGGAGAAGGCCTACGCGTACCTGCGTGAAAACATTCTGATCGACCCGGAGATGCAGGGCCGGTTCCTGAACGAGCAGGAGCTTGCCGCCGAAATCGGGGTGTCGCGCACTCCGGTCCGGGAGGCTCTCCTGCTCCTGGTCTCCGACGGCCTGGTGGAACTGATTCCCCAGCGCGGCGCCTACGTCCCCCCGGTGACGGGCCGGGAAATGTCCGAGCTCATGGAGCTGCGCGGTGTCCTCGAAAGCCACGCCGCCCGCCTGGTCATCGAGCAGCGCAGGGTGCCCGCGGAGACGATGCAGGAAACCCTGGACCAGCAGGCCCAGCTTCCGGACAACCTCAGCCCGGAGGCCGCGCGGGAGTTCATCCGCCTGGATACCCTCTTCCACCAGCAGCTCATTGACGCTGCGGGAAACGAACTCATCTCCCGCACCTACAGCAAGCTCCACGTGCGGCAGATCCTGGTGGGCGTATCCGCGCTGTTCCGGACCGGCGGCCGGCGCGGGCAGGTGTGCGCCGAACACCAGGACATCCTCGATGCCCTGGTGTCCGGCGATGCCGCTAAGGCGCAGGAAGCCATCGACCATCATCTGGCCGTTACCCGCGACATCCTGCTCCGCACCTAGATTCCGCTCACTTGGTTTCCGCGGCGCCGGACGTCTGGGGTGCCGCTCCGGTTCCTTCCAGCAGCAGGCGGTAGTCCGCGTCCTCCACGGTGTCGTTGTCCCGGCCGAGGGCCAGTCCCACGACGGTGACGGCCGCGGCAACCGCGACATAGATGGCCACCGGAATCCAGGTGCCGAACTGGGACAGCAGCAGCGTGAACATCAGCGGGGCGATGGCGCCGCCGATCACACCGGCGAACGTGTAGGCCAGCGAACTGCCGGTGGAACGGAGCCGGGGGGAGAACTGCTCCACGATGAAGGCGGCCTGCGGGCCGTACATGAAGGAGTGGGCCATGAGGCCGAGCACGATGCCCACGATGAGCATCGGCTCGTTGTTTCCGCCCAGGACGCCGAAGAAGATGAACGTCCAGACGGCACCCGCCACTGCGCCGACGCCGTAGACAAGGCGGCGGTTGAAGCGGTCGGACACGGCTCCGGCCAGCGGGATCATGAACAGCTGGAATGCGGATCCGACCAGGACGGCGGTGAGCACCTCGTTGCGTTCGTAGCCCAGGGCCTGAATGCCGTAGGTGAGGGTGAAGACCGTGAACAGCGCGTAGAGCACATCGGGTCCCACGCGGCACAGGATGGCCGCGATCAGCGGGCGGAGCTCCTTGCGGAAGACCTCGTGGACCGGGGCGTGGGGCTGCTCGCCGTGGGCCTGGATGGCCTTGAAGACAGGGGTGTCCTCGAGCTTCAGCCTGATCCAGAGGCCGAATCCGACCAGCAGGGCCGACACCAGGAAGGCGATGCGCCAGCCGAAGGAGAGGAACTGCTCCTCGGTCAGTGCCAGCGTGAGGACCGCCAGGGCGCCGTTTGCCATCAGGTTGCCTGCGGGCGGACCCACCTGGGCAGCGGAAGCCCAGAAGCCCCGCCGGTGGGGATCACCGTATTCGCTGGAGAGGAGGACGGCGCCGCCCCATTCGCCACCCACGCCCACGCCCTGGGCGAACCGCAGCAGGACGAGGATGATGGGGGCGGTGATGCCGATGCTCTCGTAACCGGGCAGCACGCCGATCAGCACGGTGGCCACGCCGATGATCATCAGGGTGGTCACCAGGACCTTCTTGCGGCCGATCCGGTCCCCGAGCCGGCCGAAGATGATGCCGCCGACCGGGCGGGAAACGTAGCCCACCGCGTAGGTGGAGAAGGCCAGGATGGTGCCCGTCAGCGGATCGGACGCGGGGAAGAAGACGAGGGGAAATACGACGGCGGCCGCCGCCGAGTAGACGGCGAAGTCGTACCACTCGAGAGCGGTGCCGGTGAGGCTGGCGGCGAAGGCCTTGAACAGGCCCTTGGGGTGAATCGGCTTGTCCGGATGCGGCGTAGTGCCGGAAGCCGGAACTGGGACGTTTGCCATGGTGTTGTCCTCCACGAGTTTTTTATGGTGACGCCTGTCACGCTGGCGTTAAATGTATACATTACGCATACTGGATGTACATTGGCGACCGTTTCAGGTTTCCGGTTTGTAATTTTTCATCAGCAAAAGGATGGATCCACCATGACGACTCTGAGCTTCGAACTTCCCGACGGCAGCACCAAGGATGTACAGGTAAAGCACCTCCTGAACGCAGGCTACGCAGGGCGGGAGCAGGAGGAAGTGCAAGCCCACATTGCCGAACTGGCTGAACTTGGCGTTCCCGGACCCGCCACCACGCCGGCCCTATATCCAGTGTCTGCCTATCTGGCCCAGCAGGTATCGGAAGTGAGCGTGCAGCATGGACGGACCTCCGGCGAGGCCGAGTGGGCGATGGTGGTCACCGACGACGGCGTGCTGCTCACGGTCGCCTGCGACCACACGGACCGCGAACTGGAAGTCCACGGCGTGGCCTGGAGCAAGAACGCCAGCCCGGACGTGCTGGGGCGCAAGGCCTGGCGCCTGGACGACGTGCGGGACCATCTGGACCAGATCACGCTGAAGGGCTGGGTGGGGGAGGGCTACACCCCTGACACCCTGATCCAGGACAGCTCGCTGGCTGCCCTGCTGACCCCGGACTACTGGCTGGACGTCCTCACGGAACGTGGACTGAACGCGCCCGGAACCGTCCTCATTTCCGGCACCGTGGCCATGACCCACGGCGTGAACCAGTTCGCCCGCAGCTGGAAAGTGGAAATGACGGATCCCGTAAACGGCGCCTCGGTGGATGCCCAGTATGTCGTGGAGCAGATGCCCGAACCGATCGGCTGATTCATGGGTTGAGACAAAACGGAGACGGACGACGGCGGGAGGTTCCCGCCGTCGTCCGTCTTGCGTTGGGGTGCCCAACCACCGGCGGGTAGAAGCCAGGTTAGGCGGTTTTGACAGGCCTGTCCGTGGCGTGTCCATACTGGGACCAGCCGCCGACGAACAGTCTGCCTTTGCCCATTCCGAGTTGCTCCAGAACCAGCAGGTTGTGGCAGGCGGTCACTCCGGATCCGCAATATGCAATGGTGTTCTCGGCGGAGACGATGCCGACACGCTCGAAATTCTCGCGTAGCTGTATCTCTGGGATCAGTCTTCCCGAGGAGCCGAGGTTCTCGCGGCAGGGGACATTTACGGCGCCGGGTATGTGCCCTGGGCGGGGGTCAATAGGGTCTTGGCGCCCCTCGAAGCGGTCGCGATTCCTCGCGTCAACGACCGCGTATTGAACAGAAGACGCCTCCGAGATATCGGCAAGCAGGGTCTCAGGCCAGGCTTGGGCTGAGAAGTCTCCTTCAAGTCTTTGCGGGGCCTCCGTAGCGAGCTCTCCCGGGTAACTGGCGATACCCCCGTTCAGGATCGCGGCACTGCGGCCCGTCGACCGGAGCATCCACACAATTCGGGCCGCGATGACTCCACCTGCGTCGTCATAGGCGATCACGATGTCAGAGTCACTGATGCCGGCTTCCTGCATCCCTTGGGCAAACACTTCAGGATCGGGCAGCGGGTTCCTCCCGGCTTTTTTCGAAGCCGCCCCCGAGAGCCACCGATCCATGTCGACGAAGACGGCATCCGGGATATGACCGGCATCGTAGGCGTCCCTTCCCGAGGCCCCATCCAGGTACCAGCGGGCATCCACGAGAACGAATCGCCCTAAGTTGCCCGCGCACCAGGTCCAATCAACAAAGGGCTGCAAGTTCGGGTCGCTATTACTCATGATCCGGAGTCTAAAGCGAGAATCCATATGTTGAGATGTAGATCTCAACATATGGACCTGTTGCGACGTTCGTTAGAAACCGCCGACCTGGACGGCACGCAGCGTGTGCAGCGTGGTCCGTGCACATTTGCGGTCTACTCCCAGCACGGAGCCGGCGCGTACCATGATCGCGCGGGCGCCATTGGGATCCACGCCGGTTGCGTGACCGGGGCATTGCGGACTGCTTCGGTTTGCTGGTGGCGGCTGCGCCCAGCCCGGCGGCGGGGAAAGGTCCGTCCAATGGGATGCGCACTCCTCAACAGAAAGCAGGGATTCCAATGTCAAGCCGCAAGTTGCTGAACCCAACCGCGCTCCACGCCGCACCCGGATTCACCAACGTCGTCAGTGCACCCGCTGCCGGACTCGGATTCTTGTCCGGACAGGTCGCGCTGGACTCCGACTTCGCCATTGTCGGCGGAGACGATCTCGCAGAGCAGACAAAGGCTGCCATGCGAAACATCAAGATCGCCCTCGATGCCATCGGGGCCACTTGGGAGGACGTATATCGACGGACCATTTACACGCTGCAGCCCACGCAATATGAAACGATCACCGCCGCGATCGAAGAAGTGCAGGGCTCCTCGGAGCATCCGGCCCAGACAATCGTTGGCGTCACCGGCCTCGCCCTGGACGGGTTGCTCATCGAAATCGAGACGACTGTCGTCCTGCCTGAGTAGCGGACCGCCTTGTCCGTAAGCCGTCAGTGCCCGACTTTGGCGTAAGGAAACGAACGACGGCGGGAGGTTCCCGCCGTCGTCCGCTTCGTTTGCTTGGGACTAAAGGGCTACAGGTACCCCTTTACGCTGGCCCGAAGGGCTTCGGTGTGCTCGTAGATCTCCTCCAGCGAGCTGATAGGCACCCGGGTTTCCTCCTTGTCCGCGTCGAATATCCCGATGTATTTCTGGGTGCGGTTGAAATGGAGCCGGGCGATCGGCTTGCGGTTATTGTCGTCCAGCAGGACCGCGAAGTAGGACTTGGCATCCCGCTGGACCACGCGGGCGGGCTTTACCTCGCTGCAGACTATGGCGCGGACAATCTGGTAACCCTCGATTTCTTCCAAAGTTGTTTCGAGACCGTCCGCCTCGGCAAGGTCGGCCTCGGCAACAGGCGCGCTGGTGACTGCCGCCGCAGCTGCTTCGTCATTTTGCGGAAAGCCCGGGGCGCCTAGCGCCTTTTTCAGGCGTTCATTGACTTGGTCATTCAGGAATTGCTTGGATGCCTTGGAGACCAGGGCCGTGAACTGTTCACGCACTTTCTGCGTGTACGCGCCCGTGTAAACGCGGCCCGTAAGGAACTTGACCCATTCATCCTCCGGTTCCTTGAATTGCAAAGCCAGCGTTCGCTTGAGCTCACCGATGTATTTCAGCTCTCCGGCGGCATTGATGATGGAGTCGAGGTCAAAGACGTCCTTGGACAGCTTCCGAAGTTCGGGGATGAGGGATTCATCAATGTCATTCAGGTCCAGGACGAGGAACGGCTTGGCATCCATGCGGTTGGGGGCGTCGAGGTCCGTGAAGAACTGATAAACCTCACCGTTTGTGAGGATCGCGATTCTCGCGTTTGTTACGGCGAAGTACCGGAACAACTGGGAAGCGTGCTCGATTTTCACGGGCTCCGACGACTTCTTGCACTCAATCAGGATTTGGACGACGCCGTCCTTGACGATCGCGTAGTCGATCTTCTCGCCCTTCTTGAGTCCCACGTCGGCAATGAATTCGGGGACGACTTCCAACGGGTTGAAGACGTCGTAACCGAGAATCGTGGAGATGAAAGGCATGACAAAGGCGTTCTTCGTCGCCTCTTCAGTTTGAATAACACCGCGCTGCTGACGCACCTTTGCGGCCAACGCGGCAAGTCGTTCTGCAAATTCCATGTGTCCCCCTGAAGCGAATTCGATGGTGGAGCCAACCGTAGCCGAGCCTGGCCTCAGCGTGACATACCCCACGAACGAAAATACGGACGTCGCTTTAGGGTTGCAGAGTTCGGACGGAATCGGACGACTGCGGGAGCTCCCGCCGTCGTCCGCTGAGAAACCGTCGCCCTCTGAAAACTATGCGCGTCGGCTTATGCCGCTGGCTTCGGCGTCATTCTTGGTGCTGGCCCGGATCAGAGGAATAGGCCAGCGCGCCGCCCGAATCGGATCAATCCCGTCGTCGGTGATGCCGGCAGTAAAGTCCTCGAATCCAAAGACCTTGAAGAGCGCCTCGCGCCCGAACTTCGAGCTGTCGGCGACGAAGAAGGCCTCCGCAGCGACGGAGCGCATTTTGCGTTTGAGCTCGATCGAGTAACTCGAGCTCGCGTAAATCCCGTCATCCATTACAGCGCCAGCTCCGAAAACGGCCACATTGATGCGCATGTTCTCGAGTTGTTGAAGCGACGCGGGCCCCCACATGGAAGTGGCGCCCGGCAGGAGCTCGCCCCCGATGAACACCAGATTGATTCGCGGCTTCCGGGATATCTCGAGTCCGACGAGCAAGTCATGCGTTACGACGGTGAGGCGTGAGTGGTCGAGATGGCGTGCTACCTCTAGGCAAGTGGATCCGCTGTCAAGAAGCACCGTCTGGTTCTCAAGGATTCTGTCCGCCGTGGCTGCGCCGATGGCTTGCTTCTCCCGTAGCTGGGTCCCCGTCGCATTGAGAGGTGCCACCGGCTCGGCGGGGGCGGCGCCGCCATGTGTGCGCCGGATCCTCTTATCCTCCGCCAGCCGCTCGAGGTCTCGGCGGATAGTAGACGCGTCCACGCCAAATTTGCGGGCGAGCGTGGTGACGCTCTGAAAACCGTGCTCTTCGATGAGCTCGACAATCTCCTGGCGGCGCGACATCGGGCCCCTTTCCCTAGGTATGACCTCAAGGTTAGACCGATGCATGATTTCGCGCAATATGTGCACGAATCTCGGCAATTTTGCACGAATCTCTCGACAGTTGCGCGAATATGTCCTAGCGTATGCACAGATCGGAGAAACCGATGCGCGGATTCAGGCATCCGCCGTGCATGATCACAAAGGAGTGAATTGATGAAGCTTTTGCGCACATCAGCAGTTGTGGCCGCTGGCCTCTCAGCCCTTCTCATGACGGGCTGCGGCTCGGTCAACGACGGGGCCGCGGCGGGAGCGGGAAAAGCGAGCGGCGACGCCAAGGCGTCCGACATGACCATGGTGACAGTGGTGAAGCTCAAGGGAATCGCTTGGTTCGACCGCATGGATGAGGGCGTTCAGGCCTACGGCAAACGCACTGGCATCGACACGCGCACCGAGGGAGGCGATGACGTCAGCCCGGAGAAACAGATCAAGATTATCCAGGACCTGGTCGCGCAGAGCCCGACGGCCATCACCGTCGTGCCGAACTCTCCTGAAGCCGTTGCCAGCGTCCTGGCCCAGGCCAAGGCGAAGGGCATCATCACGGTCGCCCATGAGGCAACCGGAATCAAAAACGTCGACGTAGACATCGAGGCGTTCGACAACGCCGTTTACGGCGAGAAAATCATGAAGAGCCTCGGCACCTGCATGGGTGGCAAGGGTGAATACGTCCAGTTCGTCGGCGGCCTCACGGCCAAGACGCACATGGAATGGGTCGGGGCTGCCTACGACTACCAGAAGGTGAATTTCCCGGGCATGAAGCGCGTAGAGGATCCGATCGAAAGCACCGACAACGAGGCTGCTGCGTACCAGAAGGCCAAGGAAATTCTTGCGAAGCACCCCAACATCAAAGGATTCGAAGGCTCTGCCGGCAACGACGTCCCGGGCATCGCCCGCGCTGTTGAAGAAGCCGGACGCGCCAAAGACATCTGTGTGATGGGCACGTCAATTCCGTCTGCCGCGAGCAAGTACCTGGCAACCGGCGGAATCGACAAGATCTTCTTCTGGGACCCGGCACTCGCCGGTGAGGCTCAGCTGGAGATCGCGCGCATCCTGGCCAGCGGAGGCAAGGTCGAAGAAGGCACCGACTTGGGCATCAAGGGCTACAACAGCCTGAAGAAGCTGAAGGGCTACGACAACGTGTTCCTGGGCGACGCATCGATCGAAGCCGACGCCGCAACCGCCAAGCAGTACAACTTCTGACCGTTCGGGGCGCCGGGCGCCCATCACTGCGCCCGCGCCCTCCTGAAAGGGTTTCGATATGACAAGCACTGCCCTGAAAGGGCCGCCTTCGCCTGTTCTCGAGGTGCGCAACATTGTCAAGACGTTCGGCGGCGTCACCGCGCTCAACGACGTCTCGCTTGATCTGCTGCCCGGCGAGGTACTGTGCCTGGCCGGAGAGAACGGCTGTGGCAAGTCGACTCTGATCAAGATCATCTCCGGAGCTGAGAAACCGGACTCGGGCGAGATTATTGTCGACGGCAACACCTATTCGTCGATGGACCCGACCAACGCCATCAAGAGCGGGATCCAGGTCATCTATCAGGATTTCTCGCTGTTCCCGAACCTCACCGTGGCCGAGAACATCGTCCTGACATCGGCCGTAGCGGACCGTCGGCGGCTGTACAGCGGCAGGGCAGCCCGCCCGGCAGCGCAGGCGATTGTCGACGAACTTGGCTTGCATCTGGACCTTGACGCCGACGTCGAGCGGCTCTCGGTCGCTGACAAACAGCTGACGGCCATCTGCCGTGCGCTCGTCAGTGATGCCCGCGTCCTGATCATGGACGAGCCGACGACGGCACTTACGCACACCGAGGTCGACAGGCTCTTCGTGATCGTTGAGCGGCTTCGTTCCCGGGGAGTGGGCCTGATCTTCGTCTCCCACAAGCTGGACGAGGTCCTGAAGATCTCCCAGCGCGTCGCAATTCTTCGTTCCGGCAAGAACGTGGTCACCAGCCCGGCGGCGATGCTGGACCCGCGCGCCATTGCCCTTCACATGACCGGCCAGGAGCTCGACGAGACACGCCATGTCAGCGACCTCGACGCCCGGTCTGAGGTTGTATTGGAACTCGAGGGCCTTGGCCTGCGAGGCGCCTATGAGGACGTCTCCTTCACATTGCGCCGCGGAGAGATACTCGGCGTGACCGGCCTGCTGGGTTCGGGGCGCACCGAGATCGCCGAAGCACTCTTCGGTGTGGTGCCGCACGACAGCGGGGTTGTAAAGGTCAACGGAACGCCGGTCCGGCTTCACTCCATTAATGACGCCATCGAGGCCGGCATCGGGTATGTGCCCGAAGACCGTCTGACACAGGGGCTCTTCATGGACAAGTCGATTGCGGACAACATCATCGCAGGCTCCCCGAACGAGCATACGACTCGTTTCGGCACCCTAGACCTGCGCGCTGTACGTGAGACGATCCAAGGCCTGTTTGCGCGGCTGCGGGTCAAGGCTCCTAATGTCCAAGCGCCCGTGCGGTCCCTGTCCGGCGGAAACGCTCAGCGCGTTGTGCTCGCAAAATGGCTGGCGCGCCGGCCGCGCATCCTCATGCTCAACGGGCCCACCGTCGGCGTGGATATCGGATCCAAGGCAGAAATCCTCGGCATCCTCCGGGCTGAGGCAGCTGCCGGGATGGGCATCATCGTCATCTCCGATGACGCCCCGGAACTCGTCGCCTGCTGCCATCGCGTACTCGTCGTGAGGCACGGCAGGGTTGTTGAAATTCTCGAGGGCGACGACGTCGCCGTCGACACGATCCGAGAGAAGGTGGCTGCATGAGCGGCGCCAGTCTGGCCATTCCGGACCGTCTTCGGCTGCTGAGGGGAGCGAACAACGAAGGCGTCCTGGCGGTAGTTCTCCTCGCACTCATCGTGGCCATGTCCATCGCAAACCCCGCCTTCTTCACACTCCCGACCGCTTTCAGCATCCTGCGGAGCTCGATCGTTCCGCTGATATTTGCACTGGGCGTTCTCATGGTGATCATTTCGGGCGGCATCGACGTGTCCTTCGCCGCGATTGCCGTGTTCGCGGCCTACACCACGGTGCGGGCACTGCAGAGCGGTACGCCGGACCTTGGACTTATTGGCGCCTTCGCGTTGGCGCTGCTGATCGGAGCCTCGCTTGGGGTCATCAACGGCTTCCTGATTGCCAAGTTCCGGTTGCCAACCCTGATCGTCACCCTCGGCACGCAAGGCATCTTCAAGGGTGCGCTGCTGACCTATGTCGGCTCACGCTACATCGCCGACCTTCCAGCCTCGATGGCGCAAGTGTCCACTACGAACCTCTTCGAAGTCAGTACGCCCACGGGCAGTGCGTACCTGCACATCCTCGTGGTTCCGGCGGTGCTATTGGCCATAGGGCTTGCCTGGGTCCTTCGGAGCACCATGTTCGGCCGCAGCATCTACGCAATCGGCGGTGATGTTGAGGCTGCCCGCCGGGCCGGCATCCGCGTCATGCGCACACAGGTGGCGGTCTATGTCATTGCCGGCACTATGGCGGCAGCAGGCGGGATGATCTACGTCATCATGGGCCGCAGCGCGAGCCCGCAGATCCTCGTCGGCAGCGAACTGGACATCATCGCTGCAGTCGTCCTGGGCGGTGCCTCGATCTTCGGTGGCCGCGGTTCGGTCCTTGGGACGACACTCGGCGTCATTTTGGTCCAGGTCATTTACAACAGCCTCATCCTGGCCGGAGTCCCCAGCGCGTGGCAGAGGACAGCCGTCGGCGTCCTTCTCATCATCGGTGTGGGCATCCAGGCTGTAGCCTCGCGGCGATCCTCCCGTGCCAGCGTCATCGATGAGACCTATCAGAAGCAGGAGGTCCCAGCATGAAACTCGCCGATCCTGAAACGAAGCCCCTGAGCAGGCTCAACGACTCCGTGGACGCAGGCTGGACCCGGCTGCTTGGCCTTGGACGCATCGAAGGCGGTGTCCGCCGGATGCTTATCCTCGTGGTCGTTGCCTTCGCCGTCTTTGCCGCGCTCAAACCCTCCATCTTCCTGAGCGGGACCAACCTCCGGAACATTGCGCTGAATTCGCCGGAGATCGGCGTGATCGCCATCGCCATGATGCTGGCAATGCTCACAGGCGGAATCGACCTCTCCCTGGTGGCGATGGCCAACCTGTCGGCCATTACGATGTCGACGATGTTTACGGCGGTCGCAGCGGGCGACCCCGCCCTGGCGGAGCAGCTGTTCCCGGTGATCCTCCTGGCTGGCATCGCCGTCGGCGTTCTGGGCGGTGTCATCAACGGCCTGCTGATCTCCGGGTTGGGCATCACGCCTATTCTTGCGACGCTCGGTTCGATGCAGATCTACAACGGAATTGCCGTTGCCTGGACGGGCGGCAAGACGCTATACGGCTCACCGTCCGCGCTGACAGCGATCGGTTCGTCGACAGTCGCCGGAATTCCTATCCTCTTCTATGTCTTCGTGCTCGTCGCTGTTGCCATTGGAGTCGTGGTCACTCGCACACCGCTTGGCCTGAGGATCCAGCTCCAGGGAGCGAATCCGACGGCGGCACGATACTCGGGCATCGCTAGCCGCAAGATCCTGCTGAGTACGTACGTTCTCACAGGCTTGCTGAGTGGCATCGCGGGAGTTCTTTTCATTGCCAGAAATCCAACGGCCTCTGCGGATTACGGCGCGTCCTACGTGCTCCTCGTCATCGTTATCGCTGTACTTGGAGGTACTAATCCCAATGGCGGGTTTGCCACCGTTCTGGGCGTCGTGCTGGCAACCCTGACCCTGCAGATCGTCTCGAGCGGATTCACCGCGATGCGTCTGTCGGCCTACCAGTACGCAATAGCCCAGGGCCTGATACTGGTCGCCGCCATGGCATTCGAACAAGTCAGGTGGCGCCGCCGTCGGCGCAGCCGCAAACCTGCCGTCCAGCCAGGCTAGAGCTCACCCACAAACCTCACCCTTGCGTCAACAGAAGGAAAAACGTGAAGAAGATCATTAATAAGCCCGAGGACTTCGTCAACGAGATGATCGAAGGCATCATCCTTGCACACCCCGACAAGCTGAAGAATCCCGGCGACGATCCCCGGATATTGGTCCGCGCCGATGCTCCCGTAGCGGGCAAGGTCGGCATCGTCACGGGCGGTGGCTCAGGGCACCTGCCCCTTTTCAAGGGCTACGTCGGCCAGGGCCTTTGCTCGGGTGTCGCCATTGGAAACGTCTTCAGCTCACCAAGCTCGCAGCAGTGTTTTGAAGCGACGAAAGCCGTCGACGGCGGTGCCGGCGTGTTGTACCTGTACGGAAACTACGGCGGCGACGTCTTCAATTTCGACCTGGCTGCAGACCTGGCCGAACTCGAGGACATTGAGACCATGACAGTGCTCGGCCGGGACGACGTCGCAAGCCAGCCCAAGGAAAACCGCCAGGAGCGCCGCGGCGTCGCCGGCACGCTGTTTGCCTACAAGGCGGCCGGCGCCGCAGCTGAGCGGGGAGACACGCTGGAAGAGGTCGCGGCAGCCGCCGAGGACATTGTTGAGAACACTGCGACCATGGGCATCGGACTGTCACCGACCATCCTTCCGACCACTGGAGCGTTAAGCTTCGACCTGCCCGACGGCGAAATGGAGATCGGCATCGGAATCCACGGCGAGCCGGGCATCCACCGCGGTCCGCTGGAGACTGCGGACGCGATTACGGACCGCCTGGTCGACGCCCTCGTCGCCGACCTCGAGCTTGCCGATGGCGACAGCGTCGCGGTTCTGGTCAACGGCATGGGCGCCACTCCGCTCGAAGAGCTCTACGTGATGTACCGCCGGGTGCACCAGAGCCTGACGTCCCGCGGCGTGTCCATCGGGAAGAACTACGTTGGCGAATACGCGACCAGCCTTGAGATGGCTGGCGCATCGATCTCACTTCTCAAACTCAACGACGATCGGCTTGCGCTCCTCGAGGCGCCGGCGTCCTCACCGTTCTTCCAGGAGGTTTGAACCGTGCACTCTACAGAGCTGATTGAACAGATCCAGCGGAGCCTGAAGGAGGTGGTTAAGCATGCCGACGAGCTGCGTGATCTCGATCAGGCGCTGGGAGACGGCGATCTCGGAATCACCATCACGCTCGGAGCCGGCGCCGTAATCGAAGCCCTCGAGGAGCTCCCTGACGGCGCCACCCCTGCAGAGATCGCCCGCGCGTGCGCCAAGGCCTTCGCCAATGCGAACCCGTCGACGATGGCTGCGCTCGTGGCCGGCGGACTACTTGCAGGGTCAAAGACGTGGAAAGACCTCGACGACGTGGACATCGCGGCTGCTGCACGCTTTGTCAAAGCTGCCGGCGACAACATCGCCCAGCGCGGCAAGACGCAGATCGGGGACAAAACAATCGTTGACGCGATCATGCCGGCAGCAGAAGCGCTCGACGCCGGGGAAGACGGAGCGAGCGGACTGGACGCCGCCATCGCAGCGGCCGAAAAGGCCGTCGTCGACACGCGTTCGCTGCGGTCAAGGCGGGGCCGAGCCGCCTGGCTCCAAGAACGAAGCATCGGACTTCAGGACCCCGGGGCGACCGCCATGTGGCGGTTCCTGGAATCCTGGCGCACAGCCGGAGTGCCCGCCAGGTTCTGAGTCCGCCGTCGTCGCTGTCCTGCGCCGGAAGCGAGCGCGTAGCCGACGCTTTCGGCGCAGGGCGGACGGACGGAGCCAGTTCGTCGGAGGTTCCCCTGGCTCGCGCATGGACGGCTCGCTTCCACTGAGGCGAGGCGCAAATTCAAAAGGAGTATGACTTATGAAAGTTCTTGTAACAGGGTCCCGCGGTAAGGTTGGCACCGCTGCAGTCCGTGCACTGATGGCGGCCGGACACGACGTCACCGGATCGGACCTCGGCCGTCACGATTTTGACCGGATTCTGCCCGGGGAGCCCGAATACAAGCAGGCGGACCTCACGGATGCCGGTCAGGTATACGCGATAGTTCGCGGATTCGATGCTGTGGTGCACGCGGCGGCAATCCCGGAACCAACCCGCAACCCTCCGCATGTTGTTTTCCAAAACAACATCATGGGCACGTTTAACATGATTGAGGCATCCGTGCGGTCCGGGGTGGGGGTTTTTGTCAACATCTCCAGCGAGACGGTCCCGGGATTCTTCTTCCCCGAACGTCCTGTCCTTCCCGACTACGCTCCGGTGGACGAGCTCCACCCCATCCGGCCCCAGGATCCGTACGCGTTGTCCAAGTTGTTCGGCGAAGAGCTGTGCGACGCCGCGGTGCGCCGGAGCGACCTCCGCTGCATCTCCATTCGCCCCAGCCATGTGCAGCACGCGGGCAACTACGAACGAAACCTTGGCGCCCAAGTCCGTGACGCGGGAAATCTGAGTCCCAATCTGTGGAGCTACGTCGATTCGGAAGATCTCGCGGACGCAATTGTGCTGGCCGTTGAATCGAACATCCCCGGTCACGAGGTGTTCTACATCGCAAATCCTGACAACGTCGGGGGACGCGACTTCGCCGAAGTTCTCAGGCAGTATTACGGCGAACAGATTGAATTGCGGGAGCTGGACCGTGTCGACTCGTCGGGCATCTCGAGCGCGAAGGCCGAGCGCATGCTCGGCTGGAAAGCGAAGCGGTCGTGGCGGGACCATCTGGACACCGAGGGCCGCGCCGTCGTTCGCGAGACGCGGTGAGCTGATGAGGGATGTGGTGCTTGGCGTCGACATCGGAACATCAAGCAGCCTTACTGCGGGCTGAAAGTCGGGTTCGGAGTCCCATGCGTTTCATCGGGCTCCAGCGGAAGCGGCGATGGCTCAGGCGCTCAGGTCCGGCAGGACGGCCGCGGGCTGGGCGGCGCGGATGCGGTCCGCCTTGGCGCGGTACGCGGCCAGGAAGGTGGCGATGCGGAGCACGGCCTCCCGGATTTCGTCCACGGGCGGCAGGATGACGAACCTGAAGTGATCGGGGGAGGGCCAGTGGAACGCCGAGCCGTGCGAGACCAGGATCTTCTGCTCCTGCAACAGGTCAAGGACGAACTGCTCATCGTCCGCGAACGGGTACATCTCCGGGTCCATCTTCGGGAACAGGTACATCGCCCCGGCCGCGGGTACGCAGGTGATTCCCGGAATCTCCTTCAGCAGCCGCAACGCGAGGTCGCGCTGTTCGCGCAGCCGGCCGCCGGGCTTGAGCAGGTCCTCAATGCTCTGGTAGCCGCCCAGGGACGTCTGGATGGCGTGCTGCGCCGGAACGTTCGGGCAGAGCCGGAGCGATGCCAGCAGTTCGAGGGATTCCCGGTAGGCGGCCGTGGCCGTGCGCTGTCCGGTGACGGCAACCCAGCCGGCACGGTAGCCGGGCATCCGGTAGGCCTTGGACAGGCCGGAGAAGGTCAGCACCGGCAGGTCGCCGGCCAGGGACGCGGTGTGGATGTGGACGGCGTCCTCGAAAGTGATCTTTTCGTAGATCTCGTCGGAGAACAGCACCAGATCGTGCCGGCGGGCGATCTCGACGAACTCGGCCAGGATATGGCGCGGATAGACGGCCCCGGTCGGATTGTTGGGGTTGATGATGACGATGGCGCGCGTGCGGTCGGTGATCTTCGCCTCGACGTCGGCCATGTCCGGCCACCAGTTGTTCTGCTCGTCGCAGGCGTAGTGCACGGCCTCGCCGCCGCTGAGCACCGTCGCTGCTGTCCAGAGCGGGTAGTCGGGCGAGGGGATCAGGACCTCGTCGCCGTTTTCCAGGAAGGCCTGAAGCGTCATGGAGATCAGCTCGCTGACCCCGTTGCCGATGAAGATGTCCTCGACGCCGATCTGCATCAGGCCCTTGGTCTGGTAGTACTGCGAGATGGCGGTCCGGGCGGAAAAAATGCCCTTGGAGTCGCTGTACCCCTGCGCCTCGCGCAGATGGTGGATCATGTCCACCACGATGGACTCGGGGGCGTGCAGCCCGAACGGCGCCGGATCCCCGAGGTTCATGCGCAGGATGCTGTGCCCTTCCGCTTCCAACTTCTTCGCCGCATGCTGCACCGGGCCCCGGAGGTCGTACCGGACATCTTGCAATCGGCTGGAATTCTGCATGGGGCGCATGAGGCATATTTTCATAGCTGCACTGCCCGAAACAACGTGAGCGGTTCCGTCACAGCTCCGGGACGCACTGACCGCCGCCCAGCACGGCCAGTCCGGCGAGGTCGCCGGCGGCGAATTCCGTGACGTCAGTGCCCTCAGGGTTCATGAGCTGGGTCGGATCCTCCACGTGGTCGAGTCCCACCACATGGGCGAGTTCATGCATGATCACCGCACGCGCATGGTGGGGTCCGTCCGGCCATTGCAGCATCTCGGCGAAATCGGGAGCGTCCAGTGCCACCTGCCCGGCCACAAGGACGTATGGCTGCCCGGTTGTGTACGCATAACCGCTGCCCCCAAGGCCGTCCACGTCCCCGGCCAGGTCCGGGCTCTCCGCGGGCGTAGACCACGCGATGAGAACCGGCGCCCACCTCTTGCCGTAGCGGTCCGGCTGGTAGCTCTCCCGTTCGTCGCTGGGAGCCTCCGAGGTGAAGCCGTCGTAGACGAACCGCAGTCCGGTGGCGGCCGAAACCTTGGCGACCGCCTGCTCGACCAGCTGGCCGGCGCCCGGCGGCGCATTATCGGGCCGGACCACGTAGTGCACCGGCCGGCAGGGGTCGTAGGCGGCGAACGGCTGACCGGGGTCGGGTGATTCCTGCAGCGAGTAGGCGCGGGATCCGGTGCTGCCCGGCGCGTGCCCCAGCGGGGTGCCCGATGCCTCGAATCCGGGCGGCGGTACGGGAGTTCCGGGAAGGTACGGCAGGACCGCCGGGAGCACAAAACGCTCGAACACCGCGGGAACGGAGTAGAGGCAGGCCAGCAAGGCAATGCCCGCGGCGATGGCCCATTTCCTTCCATGCCTTTTTCCACCGTGCCTTTTTCCTCGCGGCCGCGGAATCCAGGGCGGCGGGGAGTCCTGCCTTGGCGGTTGCGGGGGAAATGCGGGCCCAGAACGCCACGGAGCCGGGTCCTCCGCCGCCCCCAGCGCCTCATCGATCGCCCACTGCGGAATGCGCCCGCTGGCAGAGCGGCGGACGCCCGGCGGCGCGCCGTCGCTTGTCATGTGCAAACGGTCTGAGGACGGATCGTCCCGCCAATTAGAAGTCGAACGCAACAGTGTCCCCCAACAGTGTCCCTGGTTGCTACGCCATCATGAGCGATGGACCACCCCAGCATAAGGGGACATCTGACGTCGGGTGCGAACTAACCTGGCCTCCTCCGGGTATTATTTGGGTGTTTTCAGGGGCCCATAGAGCTGGCCCAAAGACAGAATCGCGGAAGGTGGAGATAGGAATGAACAGGGCTGCGAACAAGATTCACGCTCGGGAGGCCCTGAGCCGCGCGGAGAAGCGTCTCCGGTCCGGCGGGCGGGGATCCAGGACAGCCTGGCTGGTCCTCGGTATATTGGCCGCCGCTGTCACCGGATCGGTGATCGTGTGGCAGGTCCTGGAGCGCAGCGAAGAAGCTGACACGGCGCCGGAGGAAGAATCCCGGACGGAAAACATGTAAGGGCCTAGCCGTTCCGGAGGCGACGGCGGCACCTCCTGCCGTCGTCGCCGTCTGGCAGCTCCGGTTGGGGATGCAACATCGCGGCAATCGGCTGCACGCGTGCGGCGCCGAACCGCAGAGAAGCGGTTATTTTGAGCCAGTCAAAATAACCGGTACAGTTTTAGTCATGCCAGCTCAATAGCGAGCTGCCGGGTTCAGCCCGGGCAATCCGCGGAACTCTTTCCGCTTCCGCCGGCCTGGTCGAGTGCTTCAGCCTCGCCGAGGCGGCCCCTCTTTGAGCGCCGGGTGGGTAACAACCACCGCCACACTCCGTATGAGAGCTGCGCGGAACCAGAGACTTCGACTCCGTCGTGGCAGCGGCCCCCGCCTACAACCGTTCGATCCTTCGGGGTCCGCTGATCATGCAGTCGCGCTGCCTGCCCGCCGTCGTCCCCTTGCGATTGCGTCCGGGCCCGGGCGGCCGTCAGATGGTGCGTGGCGCTTTGGCGAGGTTCTCGGCAAGCTCGGCCGCGTTCTGGCGCACGACGTAGGCGGGGCGGGCCCGCTCGGCGCGCCAGCTCTCGGATAGCGGGCCGATGTTGACGGTATCGAAGCCGAACTCGTCATAGAGCTTCGTCACCAGGCCGCTCGCTTCCGCGTAGTCGCTGGCGGTGGCCAGTGCCCTGCGGTTGGCCGTGCCCGCCGGCGTGCCGTCCGCGGTGATGTGCTTTGCCATGATGTGGTTGAAGCCCTTGGCCACCTTGGATGCGGGCAGGTGTTCCTGCAGCAGCCCGGTGGTGGTGGCTTCGCCTTTGTCCAGGGCGGGGAAGCGGCCGTCGCGCTCCCAGTAGTAGTTGTTCGTGTCGATCACGACCTTGCCGGCCAGCGGCTCCACGGGGATGTCCCGGTAGTTCCTGAAGGGGACGGAGACGACGGCGAAATCACCCGCCGCTGCCGCTTCGGCCGGCGTCGCGGCCCGTGCCCGCGGCCCCAGTTCCGCCACCAGATCCGCCAGGGTTTCCGGCCCCCGGGAGTTGCTGATGACCACGTCGTAGCCCAGTTGCACCGCCTTGCGCGCAACCTGGCTGCCAATGTGTCCTGCACCGATGATTCCGATTGTTGTCATATCCGGGCCAACAGCGTCCCAGGGATGGATATTTCGTACGTTACGCCAGAGGACGACGGGAGGATCCCGCCGCTGCCACCGCCGCCGGTTGAAGCCTCCTTGCCGGGTAAGTAGAGTCGCCCGGTGACTTCAATGGTTCATTCCCTGGTTGGCGACGTCGGCGTGAGACTGCTGCATTCCTCGGATGCGGAGGCCCAGGCGGCGGCGTACCGGCGCAACCGCGAGCACCTCGCCCCCTGGGAGCCGGTCAGGCCGGAGGAGTTCTTCACGGCGGCGGGCCAGCGCCGCGAAATCGAGTCCCGGCTGGCCCAGTATGATTCCGGTTTGTCGGTGCCGTGGGTTCTTGTCGACGGCGAGGGGCAAATCGTTGGAAACATCACTTTGAGCCGGATTTTCCGCGGACCGTTGCTCAGCGCCCACCTGGGCTACTGGGTGGACCGGGAGGTCAACGGCCGCGGAATCGCCTCTGCCGCCGTGGCGTTCGCGCTCGCATCCGCACGGGACAGTTACGGGCTGCACAGGGTCCAGGCCGGGACGCTGGTCCACAACGCGGCGTCCCAGAAAGTCCTGGCCCGCGCTGGATTCCAGAAGATCGGCCACGCCGCGTCCTACCTCAAGATTGCGGGCCGCTGGCAGGACCACATCCTCTTCCAGCGCATTCTGGACTGACGCCGGTCCCGAGTGGACAAGTAGCCGCAGTAGGAAAAACTCGGGTAATCGGTACGGATGCTTCCGCCGGGCGGTAGCCATACTGTTGTTGCATTGGGTGGTTGTGAGTGCCGGGACATGGACAATGTGCCTGCACAAGCTGGGCTGGGACGGCCGCACCACGGTCGCTGTCGGAGTGGCCGATCCGCGTCGGATTCTCCGGCACTACGATGACCGACGCCGCCAATTGGGCCGGCCGGGAGCACTGCTGCACCGGCCCACTCAATTGACGGCTCGGGCATTGTTCACATGTCCCATAGCCCGGCTTCAGTGGCCGACGATTTGCGAGGGTACCGATGAATTTTCCGAGGTCTGAGCCTCCGGCCACCTCTGAACCCATGCACACGCCGCCCAGCGGGGTCGCGCCTGGCCCTGTCTCAGCCGGGCCTGTCAGCCCGGCGATGCCCGACGCTCAAGGCCCGTCACGCCCCGGCGCCCATGCCGCCGGCGCTGCCACCCCGGTCCGCGCGGTCATCGGAAACTGGCCTGACCCCATGTAAACGAACGCAAGAGTACGACGGCGGGAGGTGCCCGCCGTCGTACTCTCCTGTCCCGTCCGCAGGCAGGCAGCTCCGGTGGTGCGCCATGAGCCGCCGCCGTTGAAGAGCGCGGTCCACGCCGGAATACTGGAAGTCAGGCTTATGGATTCCAGGTGGGCAAGGGCGTGGTGGATGATGGGCGGCGGGACGGCCGGCGAGTTCAGACGGCGGATGGAACGGGGCGCCGAGCTCCGCGCCGTCCGGGCCTCCGGCGGGTCGGCCCGGGAGGATTCGGAGCTTGCCGCGGCCGAGGAGGAAGACCGGCAGAAGCGCAAGAAGATCGATGACGCCGCCAGGGTTGAGTACCTGATCCGGGACGCCATGGCGCAGGGGAAGTTCGACAACCTGAAGTATGCCGGCAAGCCGATTCCGGGGCTGGGGGAGGGCTACGATCCCGATTGGTGGGTCAAGGGCCTGATCCAGCGTGAACACATCACCGGCCTCGGCCCGAAAGCGATTCTCCTGCGCACCGAGGACGCCGAGCTCGACTCTAGGCTCGATGCCCAGTACTCGGAAAAACAGGTGCGCGACATCGTGGCGGATTTCAATGCGCGGGTGATTGATGCGCGGCGCCAGCTTCAGGGCGGGCCGCCCGTGATCACCAAAACCCGCGACGCCGACGCCGAAGTGCAGCGCTGGATCGAGCGGCGGGCAGCCAAGGCCGCCGCTGCCCCGCCGGAACCGGAGCCGGAGTCCAAGCGCCGGTGGTGGCGGCGCTTCTGGAGCGGATCCTCCTGAACCGCTCCTCAGGTGGCACCATAAAGACATGGTGGCTGTATTGCTGGGCTGGAACCCGGGCGCCGGTACGACGTGGCCGGAGTATTCGAGGGTCGTCGACGAGCTCGCCGCGGCCGGGGTCCATCGCCGCCCGTGGCGAATCCTCAACAGCACAAAAGTCGCGCCCGGCGCGGACGCCTGGTTGCTTCTGGTGGGTAAGGCAGGCCGCGGACTGATTGGCCACGGTGTTACCGCTTCCACCCCGTACCGTCCCGCCCCCGCGGAGAAAGCCGGTGAGTCCGGCACGGTCATCGACGTGGACTTTGACGCACTGCTTCCGCTGGGCGACCAGATTCCCGTGGACGTCCTCATTGCCAGGGCGCCGATGTCGGGGTGGAACACCGTCAAGGCGGCTGGCCGGCGGATCCCGGACGAAGAGGAGAGGGCGGTCCGCGCCATCTGGGCGGAGCACCTGCCGCCGGACGGGATCGATCCGATCCTGCCGGTGCCCGGGACGGCCCCGCAGGATGCCCTGACCCGGGTCGCCATGAACCGGTATGAGCGCAGCCCCCAGGCCCGGCGGATCTGCCTGGCGCACCACGGCACGTCCTGCGCTGCCTGCGGATTCTCCTTCGAAGCCGTCTACGGTCCCGAGGGGGAAGGCTTCATCCACGTCCATCACCTGACGCCCGTCTCCCAGCTGGGGCCCGGCTACGAGCTGGACCCCATCGGCGACCTGGTCCCGCTGTGCCCGAACTGCCACTACATGGCTCACCGCAGGCCCGTGCCCTACACCCCCGCGGAGCTGCGGGCGATGATGTCAGGAGCCGGACACATCGCCGGCTCGGTCCTGTCCCAGCAGGAACTGGAGGCGCAGGCCGCCGCCCAAAGGATCCTGGAGAGCAGGTGACAGCCCGGTCAGGGCGAAGGTGACTGACCGGTCAGGGCGACCACAGCCAGTCCTGTTCGAAGTCCGGATGGTCGGAGTAGGGCAGCGCCAAGGCGTTCAGGGACAGCCCGGTCCATTCCAGGGCGCCGGGAATCCAGTGTGTGTCCTCGCCGTACGGGTCGCTGACAAGCGTTGCCAGGGCGGTCTGCCGGGCCGCTTCGATGATGCCGATGAGCCTTCTCTTGGCCTCGCATTCCAGCAGCAGGCGGCGTTCGTACCACTTGCCCGTTTCGGAGGTGGTCCGGTCACCGAGGAGCTTGCGCGCCACCGCCTCGTCTTCGGCGATGCGATCGGACAGGAATTCCACGATGTCCACAAACTGAGCGTACGCCCGGGAAATCATCGGGGAGTAGCGCCCAGCCCCAGGGCTATGGCGTGCTGGCGAGGTCCGCCGCCGGCAGCGGGAGATAGTAGGCGGAGTGGTAGCGGCTCTCATCGCCGGTGAGGACCCAGGCGGATCCTTTGCGGACGCGGAACCGTTTGTTCAAGATGGTGCGGTCATGGCGGACCAGATGGTCCAGCACGCCTTCCATCACTCCCTCGTGCGTGCACAGGACCGTTCCGGTCCCGCGGGCCTGCGCAACGAGGCGGAGGGCCGCTTCGATGCTGCCTCCCGTGAGGTGGTCTGAACGCACCACCTCAAGGGACTCCCGCCGCGCCAGCTCGGCTACGGTCTCGACGCAGCGGACCGTGGGGGCGGACAGGACCCGCTCTATTTTGAACACCGCTCCCAGCGCGGCCAGTGATTGGGCGGCGTGTGCGACTTCGTCACCCAGCGGCCAGCTGTCATCCGTAGGTCCCCGTTCGCTGCGCCTGGTGACCCGGGCGCCGCGGACCAGCAACAGCATTTTTTCCCGCTCAGGCACGGGACGCACTCCGAGCTGCAGTTGGAGCTGCGTGCCCAGGGCGACGATGGCAGGCCGGTCCCGCGGCTCCGTCACGGTGCGCAAGGCGGCGGGGAGGGACAGCCACCTCGCCGCGTCCACCTCGGTGTTGGCGCGGAAGTGGCCAGACTCCGCGGCTGCGGCCCAGTAGCGGATCGTCTTGATCCTGTTCCTGCTGTCTTCGTAGCGGATGCTCGGCAGTTCCGCGCCGAGGCGGCATTCGAAACCGGTCTCCTCCCGCACTTCCCGCGCCGCACATTCCCGGGCCGACTCTCCAGGCTCCGCCTTGCCTTTGGGGATGGACCAGTCGCCATGCGCCGGCCGGTGAATCAGGAGTACTTCGAGGGCGCCCTTGCTTCCGATGCGCCACGGCAGCGCACCGTAAGTGCCGGGCTTGTTCCTGCTCATGCGCTTTGCTCCGTCGGCACCATGGTCAAGGCCGGCGCCGGGGCTTCCTTGGCGTGCTGGAGCTGATCCAGGCGGCTGTAGAGGCCGCCCGCTTCGACAAGCTCGCCGTGCCGGCCGCTTTCGACCACCCGACCGTGGTCCATGACATAAATCCGGTCGGCGCGTTGGAGCGTGGAAAGCCGGTGGGCAATGACGATGACCGTGCGTCCGGCCATCAGCTGTTCGAGGCCACGCATGACGTATTGCTCCGAGATCGCATCCAGGCCGGACGTTGGTTCATCGAGGATGACGATGGGTGTGTCCCGGACCAGTGCCCGGGCGATGGCGATGCGCTGGCGCTGTCCGCCGGAGAGGGTGACGCCTCTCTCCGCTACCGGGGTGTCATATCCCAGCGGCAGGTTCCGGACGAATTCGTCCACGTGGGCCGCCTCGGCGGCCGCAAGCACCTGCTCCCTGCCGGCCCCCTCGGAGCCGTAGGCGATGTTGTCGTAGATCGTTCCCCGGAAGAGGATGGACTCCTGCAGCACCATGGAGATCTGCTTGCGCACGGTGGTGACCTGCATATCCCTCACGTCCACGCCGTCGAGCAGAACGGCCCCCAGCGTCGCGTCGTACAGGCGCGGAATCAGACTGACGACGGACGATTTCCCGGCTCCCGTGGGGCCGGTGATGGCCACGACGCTGCCCGGCTCGGCCTTGAGGCCAATCCCGTGCAGGACGTTTCGATCCCCCTGGTAGCCGAAGCTGACGCCGCGCAATTCCACTGCGCCGGCCAGCTTCGGGGCAGGCACGGCCCCGGCTTGTCGGAGATGGCCGGAGCCGTGTCCAGAATTTCCTGGATACGCTCGGCGCTCGCCTGCCCGCGGCTAATCACCGTTGTCAGTTTCGCCAGGGACTTCATCGGCGAATAGAGCGCCTTGAGGTAGGCGAGGAATACGAGCAACATTCCCAGCGTCATGGTGCCTTCCAACACCCGTTGGGCTCCGATCCAGAGCACCAGGACCGTGCCCATTGTCGCGATGACGTCGACCAGGGGCGAGAACATGGACTGAAGCCGGATGACCCTCAGGCCGGCGTCCCGCCGTCCGTTATTCCGGGCGCGGAAGTCGTCCTCATGACGCGCTTCGCTCGTATACGTCTGCATCACCCGCACAGACGCGAACGTCTCGGACATGGCTGCTGCTATGTCGCTGTCCTTGCTGCGGGCCTCCCGGGAGGCCATCTTTATCCGGCGCCGGTAGACCAGCACGGTCACGAACAGCAGCGGGGCCACTGCAAGGCCGATCAGGGCAAACGCGGGATCGACGAGCACGCAAATGGTGGTGACGAAGCCCAGAATGAACACGTTGGGAAGCAGCACCGAAAGCATCGACACCATCAGCGCGCGCACATAGTCGACGTCCGTGGTGGTCCGTGTGACCAGGTCGCCCAGCCGTTGCTTGTCGTGGAAGGACAGGGACAGGCGCTGCAGATGGGCGAAAACGTCGGCGCGGATGGTGGCCATGGTCTTCTCGCCGACGCTGTTGAGCATACGGGTCCCCAGATAGTCCGCGGCGGCGTTCATCACTGTCATGGTGAGCAGTGCCCCTGCGGCGAGGAGGAGCAGCTGGAGGGGACCGAATGCGGCTAGCCCCAGGACGGCCGGCGTCCCGTGCTGAGCGGTTTGGCCCAACGGCTGGAGGACGTCGTCGACAATGATCTTCATGGGCCAGGGCAATGCCACTTCCATCGCGGCGACGAAGATAACCAGCAGCGCACCTCCGCCCATTGCCCCCGCATGGGACGCAATCGCGCTGCGAAACCGCCAAAAGGTCAAGAACATCTTTCCCCCTAAATTCCTGGTGCCGCTCACTATCTCTGGCTGAGCTTTGGGAAAGCTCTGCCCGAGGTTGGAGAAACCTTGTTGGCGCGAATGAAGAGGCAGGCGGGATATGCACCAATGTGGGGGCTAGGCAGTGGTCGTGTGCCGGAATCGTTCCCCAGTCACCACCCGGAATCACGGTGCGCGGCCCCAAAAGCACGGAACAGCGCCCCAACGGCCGGGAAGTGACTTCTGGGGGCTTACATTCGGGCCGTCACGGGCTACCGTTTTGCTTGTGGGCAGTTCCTGCCGCGCATGGCGAGCAAAGGAGTTCCAATGGGTGACGTGTGGATCCGCACGATCAGCCAGAGCCTGGTTCGTGCGGACAGGGTCACGGAAATCGCAACCTCCCGCGGATCCGTCCATGACGATCAGGGATATTCACTCAAAGTCGTCGCGGACGGAAAAGTCTCTATTCTGATCGACAACAGCGACCTCGCAGGCACCACGATCGAACGGCTTGAGCACGCGCGGCGGATGGAGGACGCGCTGCTGCTGGCGATGGATGCGGCCAGCGGCACCAGCGCCTCCGTGGTGATCAGCTACGAGAAGGACGGGGAGCGCTGGATCCTCAGGCCGGCGTCTGAACTGGCCGGCGAGATCGCCCCCTGAGAACCGGCGTGCGCAATCACGCCGTCAGCATCGGCACCGAGGCAGGCGGCCAGTGCTAAACCGTCAGCTGGATCGTCGGCTAGACCGTCGCCGCCAGCTCGTAATCAGCCCCGCGCATGTCCTCGCACAGTGCCACGCAGGCACCGATGCGGGCCTTGAACTCGGGTTGCTGCTTCCACGCATTCCGGGAAGCCTCGTCGGTCCACTCCGAGAACGAAATATAGTGCCCGGCGGTACCGCTGTCGCGGAGAAGTTTCGCCACCACCATGGCCGGGTAGTTTTCCCGCGACCACTGCAGGAACTCCTTCCACCGCTCCACAAACTCGTCATCGTTGCCGAGTTTGACCTGCCAGACCCCGGAAGCGTAATGCTCTGCCATCGGTCTCACACCCTTTCCCGCGTGCTCAGATAGCACAATCTTAGGACCGGACCCGGGCGCAGGGGAGTGCCGATCACATACCGCCGTTCGCCGTCGTCGTCCCCCGCCGCCGTTCGCGGAATGAAACCAACTACTTGAATGTTCAATAAAACATGGACTTTGGCATCTTCACCTTTGGCGAGCTTTCACGAAACATCAGCACCGGCGCATCGCTGTCTCCGCAGCAGCGCCTGAAGGAAATCATCGAGCTGGCCAAGCTGGCTGACCAGGCCGGCCTCAGTTTCCTCGGCCTGGGGGAGCACCACCGCCGTGACTTTGCCCTGTCCGCCCCGGAGATTGTGCTTGCAGCCATTGCCCGGGAAACCACGAACCTCCGGCTCGGCACCGCGGTCACCGTGCTCTCCACGCAGGACCCCGTGCGTCTCTTTGAGCAGTTCGCGACCCTGGACCTGATTTCCGACGGCCGGGCCGAGATCATCGCCGGCCGTGGCGCCTTCGTGGAGTCGTATCCGCTGTTCGGCCACGGGCTGGACGACTACGACGCCCTCTTTGACGAAAAGCTGCGCCTTCTGCTGGAACTGCGGGACGCCGCGGTGGTGAACTGGCAGGGAAACCTGACCCAGAGCATTCCCGGAATGGACATCGCGCCCCGGTCGGTCCAGGACAAGCTCCCCGTCTGGGTGGGCGTGGGCGGCACCCCGTCAAGCTTTGCGCGGGCGGGGCGCTTGGGGCTGCCGCTGTTCATCGCCCTGCTGTCGGGGCCGGCCAGGTTCCGCCGCCTCGTGGAACTCTACCGCCAGAGCGCGGCCGACGCCGGGCACGATTCCGCTGCCCTGCCGGTGGGGGCCGGCGGGCACTTTTATGCGGCGCCTACCTCGCAGCAGGCGCGGGACACCTTCTACCCCCACTACCGGGCCTATTTTGAACAGAACATGCCGCGCCCGGTGGACCACTTCCCGCGGTCGACCTTCGACGACTGGACCGAGCCCGGCGGCGGACTCCTCGTGGGAAGCCCCCAGCAGGTCACCGAGAAGCTCCTGGACATCCACGAGAACCTCGGCACCAGCCGTTACCTGGCCCAGGTCGGTTTGGGCGGCCTCCCCTTCGCCGAAACCGCGCGCTCCATCGAGCTGCTGGCCACCGAAATCATGCCCGCCGTGAACAAGGAAATCGGCGTCCCGGCGCGCTAATTCACCAGGCCTTCTAATTCACCAGGCCTTTGGCGTCTTCCGGGCCGACAAAACCGCAGGACCCCTGGTGGCGCTCGGGCAGGATGCACGTGCGTCCGGTGGCCAGATGAACGTTGCCGCAGCGCCCCGTGCGCGCCACGTCTTCGCGGACGTGCAGGCTCCTCAGGTCGAGCCGTTCGCCGCTGCGCGGCTGCCGGTGGAAGGTTTCGGACGTGCCCTTTTCGTGACTGTTCATGCCTTGTGACTCCTCGTCGAGTGGCTGCCCCCATAGCAAAAAGGCCAGTCGTATGGACTCCGAGACTTAAGTCTCGCCCCGCGGGACTAATGGCGGGTTACGGCCATGTTAGATCCGGACGCCTCGTCTGTCAGCCCAGCAAACCGTCGACGTAACACCAGCGCCAGTCCTCACCCGGTTCGATGCTGCGCATGGCGGGATGGCCGGTCGCCTCAAAATGCCTTGACGCGTGGGTGCCGGGCGAGGAATCGCAGCAGGCTACGTTGCCGCACTCCAGGCACATCCGGAGGTGGACGGTCGTCGTGCCATCGCGGACACACGCGAGGCAGTAGGCGTCGTTCGGGACGGCGGGATCCGGTGCCGATTCCAGGTGCTCGCAGCCGCCGCCCGGCCGTGGAGTCCTTCCGGTCCCGGCGACGTCCGCTTCGTCGAGGGCGGCGTCGAGCATCGACTCTTCGATGTCGAGCCTCTCCAGTACGTCGCTGAGGACCTCGTGCGCGTACTCGCCGCCCCGCCGAAGCTCCAGCACCCGGGCGCGCTCGGCCTCCAGCATGGCCAGCCGCAGCTGGGCGTAGCGCTGGCTGGGGGTGGCTGCCTCCGCCGTCGGCCGGCCCAGCCGTTCCCACGCCGCGAGCCCGCGTTCCTGCGTCCGCCGCTTCAGCATGGCCACGACCTCCGGGAGGTCGTTGTCCGTCCGCAGTTCGTGCAGCCGCTCGACGCCGGCCGCCGTGGCCAGATGCATCAGTGCTGCCTTGCTGAGGGCGTCTTCGCGAGCGTCCGGGCCCCGCACCCGGAGCAGCCGCACCAGCGGGGGAAGGGTGAAGCCCTGGATGGCCAGCGTGCCGGCCACCACCACCATGGCCGCGAGGATGAGCACGGATCTGTGCTCCAGGTCTGCGGGGAGGGTCAGGACCGCCGCAAGGGTCACCACGCCGCGCATCCCGGCCCAGGAAACGATGGCCGGATACTGCCACGGCGGTGCGGGATCCTTGCGCGCCACCGCGGGAATGAGCCGCGGCAGGTAGGTGGCGGGAAACACCCAGAGCGGCCGGAGTACCAGCACCGAAAGCAGAACTACCGCGCAGCCGGCCCAGATCCTTCCCGGGCCCAGGGGATCGTCCTGGACGCCCTCGATGATGGTCCGCACCTGCAGGCCGATCAGGAGGAACACCGAGTTCTCCAGCAGGAACTGCACGGTATCCCAGTTGCTCCGCTGGCTCAGCCGCGCCGCGCCGTTGGGCATGGACGGGGCTTTGGTGCCCATGATCAGGCCGGTGACCACCACGGCCAGCACTCCCGAGGCGTGAATCCCCTCCGCGGGCAAGTAGGCCACGAACGGCGCCATCAGCGACGTCGACGTGTTGATCGCAACATTGCGGATCCTCAGGCGGAGCTGGGTGAGGAGATAGGCCGCAGCGAGGCCCACCGCCAGGCCGCCGCCCGCCGCCAACAGGAACTCGCCGCCAATCTCCGCCAAGGAGACTGCCCCTGAAATCGCCGCGATGGCACCGCGCAGGCACACCAGGGCGGTGGCGTCGTTGACGAGCGATTCGCCCTCGAGGATGCTCACAATCCTGCGTGGCATCCCCACCTTGCGGGCGATCGCGGTGGCCGCCACGGCATCCGGCGGGGCCACCACGGCACCGAGCGCGATGGCCGCGGCGAGCGGTATTTCCGGGAAAAGCCAGTGGACCACCACGCCTACCGCGATGGTGCCAAAGATGACGTAACCCACCGAGAGCAGCCCAATGGCGCGCACATTGGAGCGGAAATCGAACAGCGAGGTCCGCAGCGCCGCGGCATACAGGAGCGGCGGAAGCAGGCCTACAAGCACCAACTCCGGGTTCAGTTCCATAGGCGGAATGAACGGCAGGAAGGAACCCGCAACGCCGGCGAGGACCAGGAGCAGCGGAACGGAAACGTTGATTTTCCGGCCGAGCGCGCTGCCTGCGCACACCACAGCCGCCAGCACGACCAAGCCCAGAGCGACTTCCATGCCGCTATTCTTTCAGCTCAGTGCGCCGGCGCGGGCAGCTGTTCCTGCGGGTAGTGCCCGACGGCGGCGGGTCACCCAAGCGTGGCCCGGGCGCCGTGCGTGCGGGGGCTATTTGCCGCTTGCGTCATCGATGATGTCGGCGCCTTCAGCAGGCTCCTGGGAGTGGACGCGGATGTCCGTGGGGTCGGCCGTTTCGTCCCCTTCGGCAGGGGCCTCGCTGTGGATGCGCTGCGCCGTTGGGTATTCACTCATGACCGCTCCTCTGCTGCCGTTGTGTGCTGTTGGCCATCACCTAATCTTCATCTAGCTCCTGCATTCGTGGACTGTCAAGGACATTCCAGCCGCTATGGCCGGACATCCAGTTGTGTGCTGGACTGTGAGGTGGGTTCCGCCTGCACCGCCACTTGACTGCCCGCAGCACCCCGTCAAGCACCGCCTCAAGCACCGTCGGCCAGCCGGTTCGCACCGGCTGATAGGAAGGATCAGCCTCATGGCAACGTACAAGATCGGATACTTCGTCGGGAGCCTGGCCAGCGGCTCCATTAACCGCACTCTCGCCAACGCCCTCATCAGGCTCGCCCCGGACGATCTGGAGTTCACGGAGATCCCCATCAAGGATCTGCCGCTTTACAGCTACGACTACGACGCCGACTTCCCACCGGAAGGACGGGCCCTGAAGAACGCCATTGAAGACTCCGACGGCATCCTCTTCGTGTCCCCGGAATACAACCGGTCCATTCCGGGTGCACTGAAGAATGCCATCGACTGGGGATCACGCCCCTGGGGCACGAATTCGTTTGCCCGCAAGCCGACCGGAATCATCGGCGCCTCGCCGGGCAGCATCGGCACAGCCGTGATGCAGTCCTCCATGCGTGCCGTGCTGAGCTTCCTCGACGCGCCCCAGCTCAACGCCCCGGAAGCCTACGTGAAGTTCAACGCTGCCGTATTCGCCGACGACGGAACGGTCACCGACAAGGGCACCGCGGACTTCCTGCGCCATTACATGGAGGAATACGGCGCGTTCGTGGAACGGGTGCTCGCCGCCAACGCGCCCGGACACATCGGCGACCCAAAACCTGACGCCGAAAAGCTGTCCCGATAGGGTCCCGGCCCTTGCCCGGTGGTCACCTGCCGGCGTCGATGAAGCCCCCTGCGTCCTTTCGGAACGTCAGCCGACCCGCTTCCGTCTAGGCGGGACCGGCTGTACTGCCGGCGGCTTCCGCAACGAGTCCGCCGAGGCTGCGGTATTTCCCGATCCGCTGCGGCAGCAGTTCGCCCGCCCCCGCCGAGGACAGCGCGGCCAGTTCGTACTCGATCGCCTGCCCCATGCGCTGGCAGAACGCCCTTCCCTCCAGAGCGGCATCGGGGCGTTCGTCCACGATGTGCTCCACCATTCCGTTGGCGTACAGGGACGCCACGTTGACGCCCTGCGCTGCGGACATGGCCGGGGCAAAGTCGGTGCTCCGGTGGACGATGGCGCTGGCGCCTTCGGGCGGCAGCGGGGAGAGCCAGGCGTGCTGGGCCGCGATGGTCCGGTCGGCCGGCAGCATGGCCAGCGCCCCGCCGCCCGCTCCCTGTCCCAGCAGCACGGAGACGGTCGGTGAGTTGAGGCCGATCAGATCGTGCAGGGACCTGGCGATCTCGCCGGCCAGCCCACCTTCCTCCGCTTCCTTGGAGAGGGCTGCGCCGCCGGTGTCGATGACGGTCAGCAGCGGCAGTCCAAGCTCCTCGGCCAGCCGCATGCCGCGGCGGGCCTCGCGGAGGGAAGCCGGTCCCATCGCCGTCTGCTGCGACGGACGGGGCCGCGTGTGGCCGATCACCACGCAGGACTTCTGGCCGAAGCGGGCCAGGGCCAGCAGCAGGCCCGGGTCCTTTTCCCCCTGGCCGGTGCCGTTGAGCGGGAGCACGTCGCGGGCGCCGTAGGCAAGCAGCTGCCGCAGGTCCGGGCGGCGCGGATTCCGTGAGATTTCGATTGATTCCCAGGCTCCGGCGTCGGACGGCCTCACGGCGAGCGTTCGCGGCGGGGCGACGCGAGGGTGCGGGCCGGTGACCAGGATGCTCAGGGCGCGGTCGACGACGTCGGACAGCTGCCAGGGCGGGACCACAGCGTCGATGAGGCCCTTGTCGAAGAGGTTCTCGGCGACCTGGACGTTCTCCGGAAAGGGGGTGCCGTAGAGGGCCTCGTAGACCCGGGGGCCAAGGAAGCCAAGCAGGGCGCCGGGCTCGGCCACGGTGATGTGCCCGAGCGACCCCCACGACGCCATCACGCCGCCGGTGGTGGGATGCCGCAGGTAGACCAGGTACGGCAGCCCGGCCTGCCGGTGCGCCCGCACGGCGGCACTGATCTTGACCATGGAGAGGAAGGCGATGGTGCCTTCCTGCATGCGGGTGCCGCCGGAGGCCGGGCCTGCCAGGAGCGGCAGACCTTCCCGGGTGGCGCGTTCGACGGCGTTCACGATCCGTTGCGCCGCGGCCAGCCCGATGGAGCCGGCCAGGAAACGGAACTCGCTGACGATGACGGCCACCCGGCGGCCGCGGATCAGGCCTTCGCCGGTGAGGACGGATTCGTCAACGCCGGTCTTTGCCCGGGCGGCGGCCAGCTCCTGCCGGTACTCGGGACCAGGATCAGGGTCCGTGACCGGGGCGTCCCAGGTCCGGTAGGAGCCCGGATCCAGTACGGCGGCGATGAGTTCGGCGGCGTCGAGGTGACGGACCTTCTGCTGGGTCAGCATGCTCAGCGGCCCTCCGCTCCGGTGTCCGAGACCGTGCCCGGAGCGTCGCCGGACGCGTTGGCGGGGACCAGGCCGAGCCACTGCCGGATCTGGTCTCCGTCCTGGTCCAGCAGCGGCGGCGCCGTGTGCGTCTTGAGGGTCGTCTCGGCGGTGTCGGCGGCGCTGAAGAACCGTAGCGGCGGCCCGGGCAGGCTTACGTTGCCGAGGATCTTGTGGTCCACGTCGATCACCAGGCCCTGGGAGTGGACCTGCTCCCATGCGTAGACTTCGTCCAGCGTCCGCACCTTGCCGGCGGGGATCCCGGCCTCGTTCAGCTTGGCGAGCAGCGGCCCGGCTTCGAAGTCGGAGAACACCCGTTCCACCTCTTCGATGACCTTTTCCCGGTTCCGCACCCGGTCGGCATTGGTGGCGAATTCGGGTCTGGTGTTGTCGATCCCGAACGCCGAGGCGAAGGTGGCCCACAGTTTTTCGCTGCCCACGCTGATCTGCACCCGGCCCTGCCGGCAGTGGAACAGCCCGTAGGGCGCGATGGACGGGTGGTGGTTGCCTTGTGCCCTCGGCGTCTCGCCGGCGACGGTGGCCCGGGTGCCCTGGAAGGCATGGACGCCGATCAGCGCCGCGAGCAGGGACGTGCGGACGATCTGCCCCTGCCCGGTCCGCTCGCGCTGCAGCAGGGCCGCCAGCGTGCCGAACGCCCCGTACATGCCGGACAGCAGGTCGGCAATGGGCACTCCCACGCGCTGGGGGTCGTCCGGCCCGGATCCGGTCAGGGACATCAGCCCGGCTTCGCCCTGGAGGATCTGGTCGTAGCCGCTGCGCCGCGATTCCGGCCCGTCGTGGCCGAAGCCGGTGATGGACAGGACCACGAGCGCGGGGTTCAGCGCATGCATCTCCGCGGCCGAGAACCCGAGCCGGTCCAGCACGCCCGGGCGGAAGTTCTCGATCACCACGTCCGCGCGTTCCAGCAGTTCGCGCAGGACCGTCCGCCCGTCGTCGCTCTTCAAATCCAGGGCGATGGACTCCTTGTTGCGGTTGCAGGACAGGAAGTACGTGGCCTGGGGATCGTCCTCGGGGCCCACGAACGGCGGACCCCAGCCGCGCGTGTCGTCCCCGGTGCCCGGGTTCTCGACCTTGATGACCCGGGCCCCGAGGTCCGCCAGCATCATTCCGGCGTGCGGGCCGGCGAGGGCACGGCTCAGGTCCACCACAAGGTATCCCGAGAGCGGGCCTTCGGCCTGGGGCGTGGATTCAGTGCTCATGGCGGCTGTTCCTTTTCTTGCTGTACGGGGGTCTGCCGTGGGGCGGGTACTGAGGCGTCGGTTGTGCGGAGGGCGGGCTACATCCAGCCCGGCAGCACCATGACCAGCCAGGCGATGGCCGGGCCGGCGGCGACGACGATGCCGCTGTAGGCCAGGATCTGCTTGTAGAACTTCTCCTTGTCCACGTCCTCCGGGGCGTTGGCCAGCACCAGGGCGCCGTTGGTGGAGAACGGCGAAACGTCGACGATCGTGGCGGCGACGGCCAGGGCAGCGATCACCCCGACGGCGCCGATTTCGCCGGTGGCCAGGAATGGGACGGCCAGCGGGATGAGGGCCGCGAGGATGGCGGTGGAGGAGGCGAAGGCGGACACGACGGCGCCGATGTAGCAGATCAGCAGGGCGGCCACGAGCGGCATGCCGAGGTGGGCCACGCCGTCGGAAACGAATTTGATGGTGCCGGCTTCCTCGAGGACGCCCACGAAGGTGAGCATGCCGCAGATGAGCAGGACGGTGGACCAGCTGATCTTGTTCACGGCGCCCTTCTGGGCGGCCGGGGACACGAGGGCCAGGATGATGGCGATGGTGATGGAGACGAATCCGACGTCCACTTTGAAGCCCAGCGAGATGACGGCGAGGGCGATCAGGCCCAGGATGGTGACGAGCTGGGGAACATTGGCGCGGGCGCCGTTCGACCCTTCCTGCGAGGCGCCGGCGGCGGAGGAGCCGGAGGTTCGCTTGGCGGAGGCGCCGGACGGGGAAATGGACGAACCGGAGCCCTGGAGCGGGACACCGGCTGCCCGGGCGCCGACGCTGACGGCCATCCGCGACTCCGCAGCCTGTTCCACCAGCCGGCCGGTCTTGGTGCTGAGCAGCTTGCTGCCGCCGAGGACCACGAAGAGCACTACGGCAATGGCGAGGTTGAAGAAGAAGCTGGCCAGGAAGATGGCCATCGGGCTGGCCTCGAGCTCGGTCTTGGCAATGATGCCGTTGACCGTGACGCCGTAGACGGCGATGGGGGAGAAGCCGCCGGCCTGAGCGCCGTGGATGACCATCATGCCCATCATCAGCGGATTGATCTTGTGCTTGGCGGCGAAGCTCAGCGCGATCGGCGCAATGATGGCGACGGCGGCGGGAGACAGTGCGCCGACGGCGGTGATCACTGCCGTGATGGCGAACATGACCCAGGGGATGAGGGCCACCTTGCTGCCCACCAACCGGACGGCGCCCCGCACCAGCAGGTCAATGGTGCCGTTGTTCTGCGCGATGGCGAAGAGGTAGGTGACACCGACGATCGTCAGGAACAGGCCGCCGGGGAAATTGGCCAGAATGTCATTGGTGGACATTCCGAGGACCACGGAGCCCAGCAGGAACGCTCCCACGAAAGCCAGGGCGCCCATGTTGAGGGGCAGCACCGTGGCCAGCAGGAACATCACCGCCAGGATGATGATGGACAGGACGGGAGCGGACATCTTTGTTCCTCCGGATCAAGAGATTGGGTGTGATGTGGATTACTGGCTCACTGGCCTAGCCTCCTAGACACTAGGTGACTTTGTCAATAGTTCTCCGCTAAGCTGGTGCCGAGGACGTCGCCGGAAGGACTTGCATGCCCAAGAAGACAGCAACGCAACAGATCTCCCGCGTCTCGCGGCCGCGGCTCTATGAGCAGCTGGTGGAGCAGCTCATGGACTTCATCGAGTCCGCGCAGCTGGGCCCGGGTGACACCCTGCCAGCTGAGCGGGACCTGGCCGAACGGCTGGGCGTCTCGCGGGCCACCCTTGCCCAGGCACTGGTTGCCCTGGAGGTCCTCGGCGTCATTGATGTCCAGCACGGGACCGGAGCGGTGCTGGTCTACCGGCCCAATGTTCCGTCCGTGATCAAGGGCCTGCGCGAGCACAGCAGCCGGCTCCCTGAGATTGTTGAGGCCCGAAGCACGCTGGAGGTCAAGCTTGCGGAGCTGGCGGCCGGCAGGCGGACCGAGGCAGACATGAAAGCCATCGACAAGGCGCTGGACGCGATGGCCGAGGAAGTGGCGTCGGGCGCCAAGGGGGCGCACGGTGACGAACTGTTCCATCAGGCCGTCACCGCAGCGGCGCACTCCGCAGTGCTGGCCCAGCTCATGTCCTTCATTGCCGGGATGATCCTGGAAACCCGCCTCGAGTCACTCGGCCAGCCCGGCCGGCCGGAGCAGTCGCTGGCCTCGCACCGCAAGATTGCGGACGCCATCAAGGCGCAGGATCCCGTCGCCGCGGCGGCGGCCATGCTGGACCACATCACCCTTGTCTCCGACGTCGCCCTGCTGAAGTAAGCGCGTGAAGCCGTTTCTGTTGCTCGCGTCGCGGGCCGAGGACACCGCCGCGGAAGAAGAGTACGAGGCCTACCTGCGCTATGGCGGGCTGGACCCGAGCCAGCTGAGGCGGATCCGGATGGAAAAGGCCCCGCTGCCGGATCTGGAGCTGGACGACTACTCCGGGGTGATCGTGGGCGGCAGCCCGTACACGTCCAGCGATCCCGCCGAAAAGAAGACCGAAACCCAGCACCGCGTGGAGCGCGAATTGTCCGAGCTGCTGGACCGGATTGTAGCGGCGGACTTCCCGTTCCTGGGTGCCTGCTACGGCGTCGGCACGCTGGGACTGCACCAGGGCGCGGTCATCGACCGGACCTACGGGGAGCAGCTGGGCGGCGTGACCATCAACCTGAGCCCGGAAGGCCTGGAGGATCCGCTGCTGGCGGGCATGCCCGCGGAGTTCACCGCATTCACGGGCCACAAGGAAGGCTGCACGGTGCTGCCCCCGAACGCCGTGCTGCTCGCAAGCTCTGCGGCGTGTCCGGTGCACATGTTCCGGATCAAGAAGAACATGTATGCCACCCAGTTCCATCCTGAACTCGACGCGGAAGGACTGGTGACCAGGATCGACATCTACCGCCACGCCGGCTACTTTCCGCCCGAATCCGCAGAAGAACTGATGGCGGCAGCCCGGACGTTCACCGCGACGGAACCGATGAAAATCCTGCGGAACTTCGTGAAGGTCTACGGCAAGTAGTCCCGAACGGAAACGGACGACGGCGGGTGCGTCCCCGCCGTCGTCCGCTTCCGTTTGGGCCGGTCCCCTTGGGAAAAAGGGGGCTCAAGTGTTCGTTCGCGCTGCCGGTGGTTAGCGGGCGGGCGTCACGGTCGCCTCATAGGTGAGGATCTCGGTGTCCGTGCCTTCGCCGCCGTTGTCCGGTGCGACGCGCATGGTCAGGTGGTTGCCGTCGGCGGTCATCTTGAACGGATTGCGCGTCGCCACGCGACCGTCAGCGGTCCACTGCTGGAACGGAACGCTGTGCAGCGTGGCGTGCGTCCGGCTGTCAATCAGGGCGATGCCGCCCAGGTCGTACTTCGCGGAAGGCCCGCCCGCGGCCGGCATCTGTGGAAGGCTGGCCACGCCGGCGCAGAGCATCTTGGAATTCGCCGCGTACTGGCAGTCCTGGTAATCGATGAAGTGGTCCGGGTTCTGCCAGGTGCTCAGCTCCTTGCCATTCAGGCCCCATTCGGCGAAACGCCGCGAACCCCAGGTGTTGCCGATGAGGTGGCCGGTCTGCTTGTCCATGACGATGCCGCCGAAGTGGTCCTTGACTTCGAACTGCTTCTGCACGTCCAGGGACTTCGCGTCCACCCGGTAGACGATGGAGCTGCTGTCGGGCCGGTACTGCGCCACGGGGACCCAGACGTTGGTGCCGTCGAACTCGATGCCACCCGGGTGGTACATGTCGCCTTCGGCCAGGACGATGTCCTTCTGGAGCTTGCCCGCCTTGTCCATGACGAACAGGTGGCCCTTCCCCTTGCCGGCCGTGCGGTCGTAGCCGCCCTGTGGGCTCGGAAACTTCACCGTGGGCTCGATGATTTCCACTGAGGACAGGAAGATGTGGTCCTCCGTGAAGGCGATGCCTTCGGTGTGGAAGGTGGGGAAGTCCAGCTTCAGCCTGCCGGTCAGCTGCCAGGCCGTATTGCGGTCGACGGCGGTGAAGGCGTCTGCGACGGCGGTGTCCGCCGTGCGGTGGTCACCGTTTCCGGTGTCTTGGGATGCCTGCGCGACTGCGGCGCCGCCGATGGCTGTCGCTGCGATGGCCGCCGCGATGACGGCTTTGGCCATGCTGCGGGTGCGGAGTGTTTTCATGGGGATGGCCCTCTCGTTGGTGCGGACCGGTGTGACGCTACGGGCTGGTCATGAACCGGGAGCAACGGGCGGCTTAACGTGGTTTGGCAGGTGCCTGCTCCGGGAGGCGTCGGGACCCTCATTTGCCCATTGACTTCGGCCGGGGGAGGGCTAACGTTGAACTACGTCAACATGGATCTGTTGTACGCACGTGCGCTGAGGGGGCGGCGGCACAATTGCAGATTGTTCGCACACACAGGCCGCGGTCGGCAGTTCGCAACTCCTCAAGCTGGTTCACGCCAGGCCCTCATGTCTTGATTCCAGGTCTCACCCTAGCCCCAGGTACCCGTCCCATGACCGCTAACTTCGTTACCGCCCTTGCAGTTAAGTCCTTCGATGTCCCCGACAAGAAGCGTTGCCCGGACAAGGCCGAATTTGATCTTGTCAGCGTGAACGACTACTCCGTTGCGCGGCTCATCCTTGCCCCCGGCTGGCGCTGGTCCGAGTGCTCCAAACCCACCGAAAAAACACAGTTCTGCCAGCACAACCACCTCGGCTTCTGCGTGTCCGGGGTGATGGAGGTCGAAACGCCGGAAGGCGTCCGCTCGTCGATCCACGCCAACGACACCTACGCCATCCCGCCAGGCCACAACGAATGGGTAGTGGGTTCGGAGCCGTTCGTGGCCGTGGAATTCCTGGGGGCGGCGTCGTTCGGCAGGCCGGCCAGCCGCGGTCAGCACGCCAAGATCTGACCGCGACGACCTGACGACGCCAAGACCTGAGCACACCAAGACCTGACTCGCGTCAGCGCACGTGCTCGGGTCAGCCCACGTGCACCCAGGGCCGCCTGGTGACGTCGGGCTCTGCTTCGCGCAGCACCTCCCGGGTGACCGGTGCGATCTCGCCCTCGCCCAGGAACAGGAAGCGCAGCAGGTTCTTCACGGGGTTCCCCTCCGTCCAGCGGAAGTAGATGTGCGGCATCAGCCCCGTGACGTCCCGGATGTGCAGCAGCACGGAGGCGATGGTGTTGGGGACCACGGGTCCGTGCACTTCCAGGATCTGGTAGCCGTGCCGGGTCACGCCGCTGACCTCCAAGGCCGTTTCAAAGTCGGAGGAGTCGTCCACGATCACTTCCAGGAACAGCGCCTGGTAGTCCACGGGGAGATGGCTGACCTCAATGGCCGACGTCAGTTTGTCCCGGTAGGCCTGCGCGCTGAGGCGAAGCGGTTCGTGGGCAATGATGGAAATGGGTCCCTCCAGGTTCGAGGACATGAACTCCAGCGCCTGCCGGTCAAGGTGGACGTGGGTGGCGTGCAGCTCGAAGGAACGGAGCACGCGGGAGAGCAGGGAGATCCCGATGATGCCCAGGATGAAGAACGACGCGATCCGGAGGCCTTCGGGGCGTTCGAAGACATTGGCAACTGTCGTGTAGATGAAAACCACTGCGATGACCCCGAAGCCGAGGGTCCGGCGGTGTTGCTGCTGGCGTCGGGCTGACAGCGTCACGGCAACCGCGGCGGAGGTCATCAGCACCAGGACGCCGGTGGCGTAGGCGCCGCCCTGGGCATCGACGTCGGCGTCGAAAAGATAGGTGACCAGGAACCCGATCACGGTGAACACCAGGACCAGCGGGCGGACAGCCCTGGCCCATTCGGGGGCCATGCCGTACCGGGGCAGGTACCGCGGGACGAGGTTCAGCAGCCCCGCCATCGCGGAGGCGCCGGCGAACCAGAGGATGGCGATGGTGCTGATGTCGTAGACGGTGCCGAAGCCATTTCCCAGGTATTCGTGGGCCAGGAACGCCAGGGCGCGGCCGTTCGCCTGGCCGCCGGGCTCGAATTCGTGCGCCGGGATCAGGATCACGGTGGTGAGGCTGGTGGTCACCAGGAACGAACTCATGATGACGGCGGCCGTGGTCAGCAGCTTCCGCGTTCCCTCGATCCTGCCTGCCGGGTGCTCGTCGGTGTCACCGGGCCGGCCCTGGATCTGCGGCATCACGGCGACGCCCGTTTCAAAGCCGGACAGGCCCAGGGCGAGTTTGGGAAAGACCAGCAGCGCAATGCCTACCACCATGAAGGGGCTTCCGTGCGAGGTGGTCAGGGCCTGCCACCAGTCCCCGACAGCCGTCGGGTGGGCTGCTGACTCGAAGACCGTGACGGCGACGACGATCACGTTCAGTCCCAGATAGAGGACCACGAGAGCCACGGCGACGCCGATGGCCTCCCTGAATCCCCGCAGGAACACCGCTCCGAGCAGGGCAAGCAGGAACAGCGTGACGGCAATGTTTTGCCCCTGCAGCCAGCCGGGCGCAAAGGGGTTCTGGATCGCGTGCGCGGTGGCGTCGGCGGCCGACAATGTCATGGTGATCATGAAGTCCGTCGCGGCGAACCCCAGAAGGACCAGGACAAGGAGCTTGCCGCCCCAGCGCGGCAGCAGCCGCTCAAGCATGGCAATGGATCCCTCGCCACGGTGGCTTTCGCCGGCAACCCGGCGGTAGACGGGCAAGGCGCCGAACAGCGTGACGGCCACCAGCACCAGGGTAGCCAGCGGGGAGATCACCCCGGCGGCGAGGGCGGCGATCGCAGGCTGATAGCCGAGGGTCGAGAAATAGTCGACACCTGTCAGGCACATTACCTGCCACCACGAATGCTTTTTGAGGTGCGCGTCGCCTACAGCGCCGGGGCCCTGATGGGTGCCCTTGGCATCCTGAAGGCCGAATAACAGCCAGCTCCGGAATCTCTCCCTGGCCCCGGGCCGTGGGGCGGAGGGATCAGCCGGAGGCCTGCTCAACGTGGTCATCCCTGCCTCTCCGCGCGATGCGCGGCACCGCGTCCATTGCCGACGATAACAGCGGCCGTTCGCCGTGCTCCCGGAGCCTCCCCAATCCTGACGGATCCTTAACGGAGCGGTGGCGTCTTGCCCGGGCCCTGAGGCTATCCGGGTGCATCGCCGTGCGGCGGGGTTTCAACATAGACCATCAGCCCTGCCGCCGCCGGCATGTACCAGTGCCTGCGGTGCAGGACCGGCCGGTAGGTGCGCCCGAAGGGGTCCCGCACGCGGGCCTGCTCCAGCCGGCTCTGACGGGAGAGCCGGTGGTCGACCTCCTGCAGGCTCTGCAGGCGCGTTGTGACGCCCCCGACGTCCAGGGACCATGATCCGGCCCCGGGATCCGGGACACGTTCAAGGACGAGGGTTTCGAAAAGGTCCCGCAGCAGCTGCTCGCGGGTGCCGGGGTGGAAGCGCCGAATCCGGTGCCGCTCGACGTGCACGTTCTGGGCGGCCTGCCACGCTTGTCCAAGCCAGTGGAATTCCACCGGACCGAGTGCGGGTCCGAGGACCAGGCGGCGGTTCGGATCCATCACCAGAAGATAGTCATTGCCCCTCCGGTCGATGATGCTCCGGGCCTCGCCGACATATTCAAATGCCGCGAGCAGCTCCTGTTCAGACCGGTGATATCCAAAATCCCCGGTGTCGTCGACAGTGACGTAGTCCCCGCCGGCAGGGGGCGGGCCATCCGAGGGATCCGGCTGCAGCCGGGACATGGCATTCATTTCGGTGTGCTCCCTCGATGGATTCGATCGCGACCGCCGTGGCCGCGGGGTCCCACCGTTCCATGACACCACCGGCAGGGCCGTTTCCGTGACGGTCTTAACACATTCCATATGCCGCGGGGCGTGAAATTAGCGTTCTGTCAACGTGCAGGGTTCTTCTCAGACAGTGCTGCGCCCTCCGGGGAAACGCGTGGCGCAGGTGTTGGCACGGTGGCAGGGAACGGCTAACGTCACAGCCAGGAGGCCCGATTCAACGAAGGAGTCGCTGCCATGACCATCGTCGACAATGCAGTGTATGTGGCGGGCCGCCGGACGGCGGATCCGGAGGGCCTGGAGGAAACGTATTTCCTGCTGCGGCAGCGCCACGGGATGGCATGGATCGGGCTCTACCGGCCGGATGCGCCGGAGCTGCGTTCGGTCGCTGACGAGTTTGATCTGAGCCCGCTGGCAGTCGAGGACGCCCTGACCGGACATCAGCGGGCGAAACTCGAGCACTACGGCGACACCCTCTTCATGGTGCTGCGCCCCGCCCGGTATCTCGACGATGTGGAAAAGGTGGAGTTCGGCGAGATCCACATCTTCATCGGGCCCGACTTCGTGGTCACCGTCCGCCACGCAGAGTCACCGAACCTGGCCAAGGTCCGCCAGCGCATGGAGTCCCAGCCGGAGTTCCTCGCCCTCGGTCCCGATGCCGTGCTCTACGCCATCCTCGACCAGGTGGTGGACGAATATGAACCCGTGGCAGCCGGCCTGGAGAACGACATTGATGAAATCGAGGACGGTCTCTTCGGCGCAGATCCGGAGGTGTCCCGCCGGATTTACGAGCTGTCCCGCCAGGTCATCACCGTGCAGCGGGCCACGGGGCCCTTGGCCGGTATCTTGCAGTCGCTCATGGCGGGAACGGCTGACCACCATCCCGACCCGGAGTTGCAGGACCACCTCAGGGATGTCCTGGACCACGTCCTGCGGCTGAATGACCGGATCGCGTCGTTCCGGGCCCTGCTCCAGAATGCGCTCGCGGTTAATGCGGCGCTCGTTGCCCAGCGCCAGAACGATGAAATGCGCCGCCTCACTGAATCCAGCTTCGCCCAGAGCGAGCAGGTCAAAAGGATCTCATCTTGGGCAGCCATCCTTTTCGCCCCCACGCTCATCGGCACGATCTACGGCATGAACTTCCACACCATGCCCGAACTGGACTGGATCTTCGGCTATCCCATGGCCCTGGGGCTCATGGTGGGCATGGGACTGATCCTGTACGCCACCTTCAAGCACAACAACTGGATCTAGCACTCCGCCGTCAACGCCCAATTTGGGTGGGCAGCGGGCCGAAATGGCACGTGCTCCAAGGTTTTTTGAAGCCGTCCGGCTGAAGATGGGTCTGCTCCTTCCTCATTGCGGCAATAGTGCAGATATCCGGGTCCGGGCATGCGTTTCAAAGGCATCCGGGTGACCCCTCGGCGTCTGCGCTTCAGGGGAAAGGCAGGCCTGTGGCCCCTCGGTCACAGGCCTGCCTTTTTATCCACATGACCGAAAATCTGGAGAAGACAATGGCGTCTCGCAGGGAAATACTCAGGCTTGGTTTGGTGGGGGCTGCAGCAATGACGGGGGTGGCGGCGAGCGGCGACGATCCTGCGCCAAGCACCTCGGCGGGGATCTGACGTGAATGAGCCTGCCCAGCGCAGGATTACACCGGTTTTTCCCCAGGATCCGAAGGTTCACCGAAGCTTATGGACAGCATGGGGTCCGTCCGGGACGGCGGAAAATACACTGGATTTAGCCAGATTCCGGCTTCCGCGTCCCGGTCCTCACGCCCGAAGGAACCCCAAAATTCGTACTCTGTCTGCTCTCCGTCCCGCCCTGGCCTCGCTGCTGCTGACCGCCCTCGCCGTCACCTCCGCGGGAGTGGCGGCCGGCGTCGCCTCGCCGGCGGCCACGGACTCCGAGGCACAAGCGCCCGCCGGCGCAACGGCCCGGTACCTGGTGCGGTACGCCGCCGGCACTGATGTTCCGTCCGAGGTGCGCAACCTGCGTTCCCGGAAAATCGCCGTCGGACGCACCTTCTCGAAGGAGCTGCGCGGGGCCGTGGTGACGGCAACGCCGGCCCAGGCAGCGGAACTGAAGCGCTCGGCGCAGGTGGCCGCCGTCGAGATCGATGCGCCGGTGACTGCCTCCGAGACCCAGCAGCCCGCACCGTGGGGACTGGACCGCATTGACCAGCGCGCGCTGCCGCTGTCCGGCTCCTTCACGTCGGCCTCGTCGGGCGCCGGGGTGAGCGCGTACGTGATCGACTCCGGCGTGCTGGCTGCGCACACGGAATTCGGCGGCCGCGTTGCCGCAGGATGGACTGCCGTGGCGGACGGCCTGGGAACGGGCGACTGCAACGGCCACGGCACACACGTCGCCGGCACCATCGCCGGCAAGACCTACGGGGTGGCCAAAGCGGCCACCATTGTCCCTGTACGCGTCCTGGACTGCAACGGCTCCGGATTCAACTCGGACGTGGTTGCAGGCCTGGAGTGGGTGGCCTCGCAGCACCAGGCCGGGACGCCGGCCGTCGCCAACCTGAGCCTCGGCAGCGTTGCCAGTGCAACGGTGGACGCGGCCGTGCAGGGCCTCATCAACGACGGCGTCACCGTAGTCGTCGCCGCCGGAAACGCCGCCGCCGACGCCTGCAACAGTTCCCCGGCCCGTGTACCGGACGCCCTGACCGTGGCGGCGAGCGACTCCTCGGACAGGCAGGCGTCGTTTTCCAACTTCGGAAGCTGCGTTGACCTGTACGCCCCGGGCGTGGGCATCACGTCCGCAAGTTCCGCTTCGCCGACGGCGACTGCCTCCATGAGCGGAACGTCCATGGCGTCTCCGCATGTGGCCGGCGCCGCTGCCGCAGTGCTGTCGACGTCGCCAGAGCTCACGCCCGCTGCCGTGGCGTCCAAGCTGGTCACCGCTTCCACGTCCGGTGCGGTCACGGCGTCCGGCGCCGGGACCCCGAACCGGCTGCTGTTTTCTGATCCGTCCGCGGGCGTCCTCACCGCTCCGGTGGTGACGGGAACCAGCCCGGCCGGCAATGCCACCGGTGCGGCAGTGGCAGGCAACGTGACCGCCACGTTCAGCCGGAACGTCCAGGGCGTCAGCGGCACCACGTTCGTCCTGAAGGACCCGGCCGGAACCACGGTACCGGCCGCCGTCACGTACGACGCCGCAACGCGGACCGCGACGCTGAATCCTTCATCGCTCCTGGCCGCATCCCAGAAGTACACGGCGGCGCTGACGGGCGGGACAGCAGCCATCCGTGACACCGCGGGTACGCCGCTGGTCACCACGGGCTGGAGCTTCACCACGGCCGTGGCCCCCACGGTGACTGCCCGGGCGCCCGGCGCCAACGCCACCGGCGTGGCCGCCGGAAGCAACGTCACCGCCACGTTCAGCAGTGCGGTCCAGGGCGTGGGCACCGGCACTTTCGTACTGAAGGGCCCCGGCGGCGCGGTGGTCCCCGCTGCCGTCAGCTACAACGCCACCACCCGGACGGCCACGCTCGATCCGGCGTCCAACCTCGCCAACGACACCAAGTACACCGCCACCCTGACCGGCGGAGCGGCAGCCGTCCGCGACGCCGCGGGCACCCCGCTGGCCACCACGAGCTGGACGTTCACCACCGGCCCGGCCCCGGTCATCACGGCCATGACGCCGCGGCCGGGTGCCTCACTGGTGCGGCGTGCGAACAACGTCGCGGTGACGTTCAGCGAGGCGGTCCAGGGCGCGGGCACGGGCACCATAACGCTAAAGGCCACGGCCACCGGCGCGAAGATGGCAGCCACCGTTTCACGCTACGGCACCACCAACCAGTGGATCCTCAACCCCTCCGCGACGCTGGCCGCAAGGACGAGCTACACCGTGACCGTCACCGGCGGCACGGCGGCCATCCGCGACCTCGCCGGGAACAGCCTGGCGTCCTACAGCTGGACCTTCACGACCGGCTCCCTCTGACACAGCGAGCCCTTCGCAAACATGGGCCGACGGCGGCACTTTCGCGCCGCCGTCGGCCTCTGTTTGGGATGTTTGGCGTTCTGTTGAGTCAGGGCGCCGAACGGCCTTTACCAGCGCCCGTTATCGACACGGATGCGAGCGACGGGGCTCTTGTCAAAATCGGACGACCAGGATGACCACTTGGATCCGTTATTGTCCTTGAACTGGATCCTGACCGTATGGAACACCTTGACAACATTGTCACCGCGGTGGGCGGACACCTTCTCGTCGTTGACGATGAACTTGGTGCCGCGGACCCATACCGAGTCTTCGACGTGTCCGATGCGCTTGACGTCCCACCGTCCCTTTTCCTGGAACATCTTTTGGTTGAACCAAACGCGAGTGCCCTTGTCGCAGTGGATCTTGAACGCGAAATTCACGCGGACGGACTTGCCGTCCCTCTTCCAACCGTTGTCCCTGTCAGCGTGCGGCCTGAATGCCGTGACGCTACAGTTGTCCCGCGTGGAATTCGCGGTAGCAGCCGAGGCCGGAGAAGCCATGGCGATTGGGCCGGCAAGCAGCCCCAGTGAAACTGTGGAGACCAACGCGACCCTGGCCGCTAGGGAACGACGGGGCCGTGTTGGCGGATTGATAGTCATTTTTGCTCCCGCGATTGTGTATATTCGGGGCAGCCCTGGCCGATCACGTTGCGTTTGGCAGGCTTAGTCAGCCACTTCCGCCCGTATTAAAGAAGGGCTCCCGTGATGTGCGGGAGACCTGGTGCCGGATTCGTTTTCGAGGCATGTCCTTGGATCCGGTATCTCACTATTTTACGCCTCGGATCCGGTTGTGAACGCTTTTTTCCACCGATTTTGGTTGTATAAGCCGCTTCGACACGGCGAAGGGCGGCCGACGGCGGCAGGAACCGCCGTCGGCCGTCCTTCGGCCTGCCGGGCTACTTCCGGAGGAAGCCGAGCAGGGCCTCGTTGACCTCGGCGGCGTGCGTCCAGAGCAGGCCGTGCGGGGCGCCGTCGATCTCCACGTAGTCCGCGTCCGGAAGGGCCTTGCTGAATTCCCGGCCGGTGGCGTCGATCGGCAGGATGTTGTCCGCCGTGCCGTGGACGATCAGCGAAGGGACGTCGATTTTGGGGATGTCGGCGCGGAAGTCGGTGATCCAGGTCGGCTGGGCGGCCACCGAGGCGAAGGCTCCGGCGCCTGCCGCAAGGTTCCAGCTGGCCTGCACGGCTTCCTCGCTGAGGCGGGGCGTTCCCAGGAAGGCGTCGCTGTTGTAGAAGTTCTTGAAGAACTCGGTGAAGAAGGCATAGCGGTCGGCTGTGACCGCGTCGTTGAGGCCGTCGAACACCGACTGGGGCACGCCCGTGGGGTTGTCGCCTGTCTGTAGGAGGTACGGCTCCAGGGACGCAAGGAACGCGGCCTTGGCCACGCGGGCCGACCCGAAGGAGGAGAGGTACCTGGCAACTTCTCCGGTCCCCATGGAGAACCCGACGAGCACGACGTCGTTCAGGTCAAGGGTGTTGAGGAGCGTATTGAGGTCGGCGGCGAAGGTGTCGTAGTCGTATCCGGTGGTCGGCTTGCTGGATTTCCCGAAACCGCGCCGGTCGTACGTGATGACGCGGTAGCCGGCCTCCAGCAGGGCGGCCGTCTGCTTCTCCCAGGAGGAACCGTCCAGGGGATAGCCGTGGATGAGGACAGCCGCCTGGCCGGTCCCGTGGTCTTCGTAGTAGAGCTCGATGTCGGTGCTGTTTTCCTGTCCTACGGTGATGTACGCCATGTCAGCAGTTCCTCCGGTCTCGTGAGAACGGTCGTCCTCTGGTGGTGGTACCAACCTATCGGGATTGTCCGCCGGGCGGACCGGCCGGCGGACAATCTGCCTGCGGAATGGCGGCGGCCGAATGAGCGTTGTGGACGGCATGAAACGTATTGGCTTCCTGTCCTTCGGCCACTGGGGCCCTGTGCGGGGCTCGCACACCAGGACGGCGCGCGACGCACTGCTGCAGGGCATCGACCTGGCCGTGGCCGCCGAGGAAATCGGCCTGGATGGTGCCTTTTTCCGGGTGCACCACTTCGCACGGCAGCAGGCCTCCCCGTTCCCGTTGCTCGCGGCCATCGCCGCCCGCACCAGCCGGATTGAGATAGGCACCGCGGTAGTGGACATGCGCTACGAGAACCCGCTGTACATGGCCGAGGAAGCCGCCGCAACCGACCTCATCAGCGGCGGCAGGCTACAGCTCGGAATCAGCCGCGGCTCACCCGAACCCGCCAGGAACGGCGCGGCCGCTTTCGGCCACGTGCCGCGCGAGGGCGAGACGGATGCGGACATGGCGCGCCGGCACGCCGAGGAATTCCGCCGGGCTGTGGCGGGGGCGGGCGTCGTGGAAGCGGATCCCCGGTACGCCGGCGGAGCCACTGGCCTGCTGCCGGTCCAGCCCCGCTCCGAGGGGCTGGAGCAGCGGATCTGGTGGGGCGCCGGAACCCGAGGCACCGCCGTCTGGGCGGCCGGGCAGGGCATGAACCTGATGAGCTCAACACTGCTSACCGAGGAYACGGGTGTGCCGTTCGACCARCTKCAGGCCGAGCAGATCGCGATGTACCGGGATGCCTGGAAGGCAGCCGGCCACGGCCACGAACCGAGGGTATCGGTCAGCCGGAGCGTCCTGCCCCTGGCCGACGACGAGGACCGGCAGTACTTCGGGCTTAGCGCCCTGCGCGAGAGCCGGGACCAGGTGGGAGCCCTTGACGGCGCCCTGGCCCGCTTCGGCAAGAGCTACATCGGCGAGCCCGACGTCGTCGCGGCAGACCTCGCCAACGACGCCGCAGTGCAGGCCGCAGACACCGTCCTGGTCACCGTCCCCAACCAGCTGGGCGTGGAGTACAACGCCAAACTGCTGGGGAACATCGCCCGGTACGTCGCCCCGGCCCTCGGGTGGGAACCGGCGCTGGGCAGGCCGGAAGCACGGCGCGGGTAGTCCCGGCGCCGCCCGGCCAATGGTTTGTTGCGTCCAACGGGCGTAACCTACTGGCAACGTACGGTTCCTGCGAGCGGGGCGACGTCCATGAAACAGAATCAGCAGGGTGATCCGCGAACGTTGGACCGGGCGCCGTACCGGCTGCCGGCAATCCTGCTGTTTGCCGGCGTCGTGGTTTCCCTTGTGGCTGGCATCCTTCATCCGGAGGGGGCCAATGCGAATGACCACGTGGCCTCCTTCACCCAGTACGCGGGCAGTGAACTCTGGATTGGCGTGCATCTCGGCCAGTTCGCAGGCATGGCCATCCTCATCGCGGGCTTGTATGTGCTGGGGTCGGCGCTCGCCGGCGTGCCCGGCCGGACGGCGTGGGCCGCCCCGCTCGGCAAGTTGGCGGCGGCGGCCGCCCTTGCACTCTACGGTTGCCTGCAGGCAGTGGACGGAGTAGCCCTCAAACATTCCGTGGATGCGTGGGCAGCCGCCGAGGGTGCCGAGAAGGCCATTCGCTTCGCCGCGGCGGAGGACATGCGCTGGCTTGAGTGGGGCGTGCGGAGCTACCAGAGTTTCGTGCTGGGCGCCGCCCTGGTCCTGTTCGGCATCGCGGCGGGGACCGCGCGGGGGATACCGCGTCCGGTCGGCTACCTCATGGGCCTGTCCGGGGTGGCGTATCTCGTGCAGGGCTGGGTGATCGGGACGGAGGGATTTTCGAGCAGCAACACGGTGCCCACTCTCGCGGGCATTGTGCTCATCCTGCTCTGGACCATCTGGCTGCTCGGAAGCTCCTGGCGCAGGTTCTAGCCAGACGGGGCCCGGCCACGGCCTGCTGGAAGTTCAGTCCAGGGGAATGGTGACGATGACGGCGGTGCCCGTGCCGGGAACAGAGTCGATGGCCACTGTTCCGCCGGCTTCCTGAACCGCAGCGGACATGGTGCTGAGCCCGGCCCCCTGGCCTCCAATGCGGGCAGGCACATGGGCGGACCGCTCCGCCGCCTGGCCGGTGAACCCGGTGCCGTTGTCGGCGACGGTCAGGCGGATCCCGTGGAAGACGGCGGAGAGACGGACCGTCACGTCGGTGGCATGCGCGTGCTTGTATGTGTTGGTCAGGGCCTCCTGCGCGGTCCGGTACAGCAGCGAGGCGCAGCTGGCCGAGATCTCCAGGCCGTGGTGCGGCGTCTCCCAGTGAACGCACATTCCCTGCCGGCGCAACGGCACGGTCAGCCTGTCAATGCACCCGGCAAGCCCCAGCCGGTGGAAGTCCACGGGCTGCGGATCCGTGATGACGCCACTGACGTCGGTGACCGCTTCGAGAGTTGCTGCCGTGGTCATGGCGCTTCCCGCTTCCTGGCTGCTCTTGCATGCTTTCCCTGGAAGGATCGCCCCTCCACGGGCTGATGCATTTAAGAGTGGCGCGGGCGGATCAGGCTTACCGCGGCTTTCCCTCAGGATCCGATCAAGTTTCCCGCGCGTGAGCCCCGCCGGGAACTGCGGATTACTAGGCCGGAGACGAAGGCTGAAGCGCTTGGCGCGGGTACATGACGGCGTCGGCCGCGTCCAGGACCTCGAGCGCCGTCATGTGCGCCGCTGCGGCCACGTCGCGGATCGGCTTGCCGTGGGTCACGGCTGCCGCCACCGCGGTTTGCAGGCTTATGGCTGCAGGCTCGTGCTCTGCGCTGGCGGATTCCAGGGTCGCCACGGCTTCCTCCACCGCGCGGATGTCGTCATCGTCCATCGGTGCACTCCCATCTCTGCTCCATTGCAGTAACGCCAGCGACGCCGGGGGCTGCTTATCCCGATGCGTGCGTCATGTTGTTGATAGAAAGAATAGGACAGACAAGTCTGTCTCTGCCAGTCCCAAGGTAGAGTATTTCCTTGATGAGTGCACCTGATTCGACCGGGGACGCCTTACTGCCTCATGAGGTGCGTACCGGTCATAGCGAACCAGTGGACCGGATACTTTCCACTGCCTACGAGCTGTTCTCCCGCCGCGGTGTCCGCGACGTCGGGATCAATGAGCTGATAGATCGTTCAGGCGTGGCCAAATCGACGTTCTACCGCCACTTTCCGTCCAAGGATGCGCTGGTTCTTGCCTTCCTGGCGCTCCGCGACCAGGTGTGGACGGTCGACCTCATCATTTCGGAAGCCAGGCGCCGCGGAAACACGCCCGTCGAGCGGCTGCTGGCCGTTTTCGACGTGTTCGGAGACTGGTTCCAGCGCGACGATTTCGAGGCCTGCACCTTCATCAACGTCCTCCTTGAAATGGGGCCCGAGCATCCGCTCGGGGAAGCCAGCATCGGCTACCTCGCCAGGATCCGCGGACACATCCAGGCTCTCGCCGAAGAGGCCGGCCTCCAGCGCACCGACGACTTTGCCCGGTCCTGGCACATCCTGATGAAGGGCTCGATCATCTCGGCCACGGAAGGTGACTTCCTGGCGTCGAAGCGGGCCCAGCAGATGGCCGGCTGGCTGATCGACCACCACCGGAACTAGGGCCGCCGGCCGGGCCTGCGCGGCCGCTAAACGTCCTACCCGCCGCCGCCTTTCCCCTTATTGGAACCCTTGTCCCGGCTTTCGCCGGCGGGCGCCTTGTCCCGGCTTTCGCCGGCGGGCGGCCTGCTCGCCGCGGGCCCGGACGCCCTGGCAGGCGCCTGACTGACGACGGCGGATTGTGCGGCCGCGGTCTCAGCGGCGGCTTTCGCTGCCGCCTCCGCCGACGCCTTCGCTGCGGCGGCCCGTGCTGCCTCGGCTTTGGCTGCCGCAGCCTTTGCCGCCTGGGCGGCCAGGAGGTCGGCGCGTACCGCTTCCACCGCTTTCATGATGCTTTGGTGGCGCTTGAAGGACACCTCGCCGTTGGCCGCAGCGGCGGTCAGGTGTCCGACGAGCTCATCGAGGGATCGCAGTCCTGTGGCGGGGTCCTGCGCGGCCGCCGCCGCGCTGACAGCAAGCACCTGTGCCTGCAGCTCCTTGCCTGTCCTGGACTCCAGATCCGGGGCTGAGGGCGCGCAGCCGGCCAGCGCAGCGGCGAGGCATGCGGCCACAACGGTGGTGCCGATTCCGCGCGGCCGCCCCGCCTTGCTGGCTAGTAACTCCAAGGTTCCTCCAATCCTTCACCGGGTGGCGAACGGCCACCGATGTCAGGTGCCGGTACCGCCGTCATGCAACGTCAACCCAAAGATCATAAGCCTACTTATCTTCGATCGGGTCTTCAATCGGGTAGGGAGCCGTCAATCGGAGGCCGGAAAAGGTCCGTTCGCGAACCGGCGCATTCCTGGGCCTGGCCGCCCGGGCTCCGGCCCCCGAACGGATCCGTGCTCCGGGCGTCGGGGGCCTCTGACGGGACGAAACCGGGCGCCGTTGGCAGCGGCAGCCGGGCGTTCTCCCGCAGGTGGCACAGGAGTGCCTGTTCGGGGCACCCCGGGTGGGCGGCAAGATGGCGCAGCAGACGCAGCCGTACCTCGGACTCCGCATCGGTGGCCCCGAGGATGTCGAGGATGAGCTCGACCACCTGGTGGCGCATCACCGTCCGCTCGGTGACGCCCAGCGAAGCGAAAAATGCAGCGGGGCTCTTGAAGGCCTCAGCGTCGAATCCGTGAACGTCGAATCCGTCGAGCGCGAGTGTTCGAAGGGCCGGCGTGCCTGCCTGCAATTCAGGTTCCTGCGGGCCCTGGAATCTAGCTGTCATCGCGACCGCCCTGGTGACCGCTGCGGCTGCCTTCGGACTTCCCGCCCCGCCCGCGGCCTCTCGAACCGCCGTCGTCATCCGAGGCATCGTGAGTGCTGATCGTTGCAGGAATGGCCGGCACCAACACCGTGATCCTGTCCAGGGATCCGGTTGCGCCCAAGGGCGCCGGTGACACTGGCGCGGGTTCTCGAACGGCGCCGGAGGCCGGCGCACGAGTGGCCGCCGGGTCCTTCGCGCGGTTCTTCGCCGTGGTCTTCGCGAGGCTCGTCGCCGGAGCGGCGGCGGGGATCTCCGCCGCCCGCGCGTCCGCCTCACGCACGTCCGCCGCCAGGTCAGGGCCCGTGCCGTCCCGCACCACCACGCCCGGGCCGCGGATATGGGCCGGTTCCGCCACCGCCTGGCTCCAGGCGTTGAGCCCTGCGAGTGTGACCAATGGAATGCCAAGGAGTAACAGCTTCTTCATCGGGGCTCCTTCTTAGACGGCTCGATTGACTGGATTCCGCCAATATCCTGTACGTATCCTGTGAAAACCTTGGTCGGCGATCCCCTCGATCCGGTGAGGAAGGTGGGTAATGGGGGGCTGGTGTGACGGATAGGGCGCCGCAGCCCCCGTGAGCAGGGTTTCCACCAGAATCTTCCGCGGTTTTCATAGGGAAATTCATAGGAACCGACGCGCGAACGGTTGTTTCGCGACCTTAACAACGTGGTGGCGGGAGCGTAGTTTTGGTGGTGTTGGAACCCATCCTCGGCCCCGGGCGCATCGGCCAGAAAGGGCCGGAAGCAAGCAGGAGGTATCAGCGATGACCAACATTCTTCGCCGCGCGGGCGTCGATTTTCCGGAGCCTTTCCGGCGCTTCCTGGAAGGGGATCTGGACATCTGGCTCCGCGTGGAGGAATACCGTGAGGCCGGGTTCCTCGTGGTCAAGGCCGAGGTCCCGGGCATCGATCCGGACAGGGACGTCGACATCACGCTGGCGGGTAACCAGCTGCAAATCTCGGTGCGGCGCGAAGAACGATCCGAGCACAAGGACAAAGAGGGCTACCGCTCCGAGTTCCGTTATGGCACCTTTGCCCGGACGGTGAGCCTTCCCGCTCCCGTAAACCAGGACGACATCCGTGCTTCGTACACGGACGGTATCCTCGAAGTCCGCGTCCCCCTGCCTGAGGAATCCGCCGCCGGATCAAGGAAGATCCACGTCTCCCGCGGATCGGAGTTCCCTGGAGCAGCCGGTCAGCAGGCGCCCGGTCAGTAGGCAACCCGCTCAGCGGGTGTTCACCCCTCGTAGTGGGTCTTAGCGGGTCCCTGGCCCAGCGAGGCTACGATTGCGGCCGCCACGCTGTGCAGCTTGGTGTTGCGGGTGCTGGATGCTGCCTTCAGCAGCTCGAATGCTTCCTTCTGGCTGCACCTGTTCTGCGCCATGATGACGCCCACGGCGACGTCGATCACCGTTCGTGTTTCCAGGGTGGCCTTCAGGTTCGCCGCGGCGTCACTGTAGTGGGCGAAACGGACCGCAAGACGCAGCGCCATCGAAGTCTGGCTGACAAAATCCTGGGCCAGTTCCTGGACCCGCCCCTCGAACCGGCCCGGCCTGTGCGAGTAGAGATTCAGGGCCGCCCGCGTATCGCCTTCGAGCCGGAAAGGAATGGCCAGGATTGACCGGACGCCGTGGCCGAGGACCTTGCCCGAATATTGGGGCCAGCGTTCGTTTTCTTCAAGGTCCGTGATGTGGACGGTCACCTGCTCCCGCGATGCCGTCATGCAGGGGCCGTCACCGAAGTCGTACTGGATCTCGTCCATGGCCTGGGCCTCGGGGCTGCTGCTGGCAACTGTGGCGGCCTTCCGGTGCCGCAGCAGCGTGATTCCACAGGGGACTTCGTCGCCTGGTTCGGACAGGCTGCGGGCAGAAACCCGGGCAAGCTCGTGGAGGAATTCCTCCACATCAGCGCTGGCAAGCACCGTTTCGTTCAGGTGCTCTGTAATGGACGTTTCAGATTTTGCGGTCGACTCGCTGGCCACGATTCCCGGTACCGTTTCGCTCAGGTCAAGACGAGCCGGCGGACGCCGCGCAGATCGCCCGGAACCGGGACAGGTAGCGGCAGCAAAAAGCCGGATCGAACAACTATCCAACGGCCTTCTGCTAAACCGTACCGGGAAATTATATACATCAGTTCGGGGGGCATTATGACGGCAAGTCCGGACATTGAACATGGCTGGCGCGGCCCGAAGAGCCCGGGTGGTGGATCCGGTTTTCCTAGGACTGAGAGGGCCTGCCAAAAGGGCTGTGCAGCCGGGCCGCCGCCCCTAGGCTGGACAAGGACGTTGACGGGCGCAGCCGGCCGGTGCGCGCCTACGGCCCGCTGGACCCAGGCGGGCTGCCAAACCAACCAGAGGAGACCACCATGAGGATTGCCGTAACCGGCGGGAGCGGAAAGCTTGGACGCCATGTGGTCCGCAGGCTTGTTGGGGACGGCCACGCCGTCCTCAACCTGGACCGGGCCGGGGAGAGGAGCGCTCGGCTGGCGGTCGTGGACCTGCGCAACTACGGCCAGGTCCTGGATGTCATTTTGGGCCTGGACGACAGGCATCAGGGCTTCGACGCCATCGTCCACCTGGGCGCCATTCCGGCCCCGGGCCTCGTACCTGACGCCGCCACGTTCGAGAACAACATGCTCTCCACGTACAACGTGTTCCAGGCGGCCCGCAGGGCCGGCATCAAGAAGGTCGTGTACGCCTCCAGTGAGACGGTGCTGGGACTTCCGTTCGACGTCGACCCTCCCTACATCCCGGTGGACGAGGAATATCCGGCGCGGCCGGAAAGCACGTACTCCCTCGTGAAGCACCTGGAGGAACAGATGGCGATCGAGATGACGCGGTGGGACCCCGAGCTCAGCATCACCGGCCTGCGGTTCTCCAACGTCATGGATGCCGGGGACTACGAGGACTTCCCGTCCTTCGATGCTGACGCGACCCTGCGCAAATGGAACCTGTGGGGCTACATTGACGGACGCGACGGCGCCCAGGCGGTGGTCCGTGCCCTGGAAAACGGCAAGCCCGGATTTGAGGCCTTCATCATCGCGAATGAGGACACCGTGATGAGCCGTTCCAGCGCCAGCCTGGCCGCGGAGGTATTCCCCAACGTCAGGGTGACCAAGGAACTGGGGGAGCACGAGACCCTGCTCTCCATCGACAAGGCCAAGCGGCTCCTCGGATTCGCTCCCGAGCACAGCTGGCGGACCTACCACTCGAACCGCACCACCCCCACCGAAGACTGACCCCAACGACTGAGGAGAACCATGCAATACCGCACCATGGGCAACAGCGGCGCCGTCGTGTCCAACTACGCGCTGGGCACCATGACTTTCGGCGCCGAGGCCACCGAGGAAACCTCCCACGCCATCCTGGATGACTACGTGGCGGCGGGCGGCAACTTCATCGATACGGCCGATGTGTACAGCGCGGGTGTCTCGGAGGAAATCATCGGCAGCTGGCTCGCGAAGCGGCCGGAAGCCAAGGAGCAGGTGGTCCTGGCCACCAAGGGCCGCTTCCCGATGGGGAAGGGCCCCAACGATCTGGGCACCTCCCGCCGCCACCTCACCAAGTCCCTGGACGATTCGCTGTGGAGGCTCGGCGTGGAGCAGGTGGACCTTTACCAGATGCACGCGTGGGATCCTGTCACCCCACTGGAGGAGACACTGCGCTTCCTAAACGACGCGGTCAGCAGCGGAAAGATCGCGTACTACGGTTTCTCGAACTTCCTGGGCTGGCAGCTGACCAAGGCCGTCCACCTGGCGAAGGAGCACGGTTGGAGCCCGCCAGTGACCCTTCAGCCGCAGTACAGCCTGCTGGTGCGCGAGATCGAGTCGGAGATCGTGCCCGCGTCGCTGGACGCGGGCATCGGACTGCTGCCGTGGTCGCCGCTTGGGGGCGGCTGGCTGTCCGGCAAGTACAAGCGGGACCAGCCGCCGGCCGGCGCCACCCGACTGGGCGAAAACCCCACGCGGGGCATGGAGGCCTGGCAGGCCAGGAACGACGACGAACGCACCTGGCAGGTGATCGGCGCCGTCGAGAAAATCGCCGCGGACCACGGCGTGACAGCCTCCCAGGTTGCGCTGGCGTGGCTCGCCGACCGACCGGCCGTGACGTCGGTCATCCTGGGGGCCCGGACCACGGACCAGCTGGCGGATAACCTGGCCGCGGCGGACCTCGAACTGACCCCGGACGAGACCAAGCGGCTCACTGAAGCCAGCCAGCCGCGCGTCGGGGTTTATCCGTACGGGCCGATGGCGCAGGAGCAGCGAGGCAGGAAGATCGCCGGCGGCCGCTAGCTAACCGCCACCCGGCGCGAACGGACACTTGCGACCCTTCTTGCCGCCCCTCAGGGGCGGCCGCCGGGGGCTTAAGTGTCCGTTCGCGCTTAGCTGTCCTCGTAGTTCCGGGACCAGATGTCGCCCATTTCCTCCGTGGACTGCTCCACGATCCGGCTCATCGCGGCGTGGGCCGCTTCGGCTTCGCCCCGCTGGATGGCGCTGGCCACGTCCACATGCAGCTGGAGTGCCTCGTGGTGCGGAAGGTGCGGCATCAGGCCGTGTTCGGTGCGGCCGGTGAGGACTTCCGTGACCAGGTTGTGCAGTTGCGAGAACATCGGGTTGCCGGAGGCCTTGAGCACGGCGGCGTGGAAGTCGATGTCCAGGAGCAGGAACTGCTCATGGTTTCCTGCCTGGCCCGCTGCCCACAGCCGCGCCGCCTGGGACACCAGATCGCTCCCGGCGTCCAGTGAAATCCGGTGGGCCGCGAGCCGGGCGGCCTGCGGCTCGATCGCGCCGCGCAGTTCATTCAGTGCCCGCAGCTGGTCAAGGCGCCCGGACGAAGCCAGACGCCAGCGGATCACCTGCGGATCGTAGAGATTCCAGCAGTCCTCTTCCTGGACCACCGTTCCGAGGCGCCTCCGGGACTCGAGCATCCCCATAGAGCAGAGCACCCGGGCGGCCTCCCGAACCACGGACCGGGAAACGCTGTGCTGGGCTTCCAGTTCGTCGAGCCTGAGGATGCTGTTCGGTGCCAGCGTGCCGTCGGCTATTGCCAGGCCGAGCCGGTGCAAAAGTGATGCGTGCAGGTTCGCAGGGTGCTCCGCCTTTGGAGATTTCATAAATAAATCATACGGGTGGGGCGCAAGGGGTTGTTTAAGTCTGCTTTATTTACCTATGATCGCTTCCGGAGCAGATGCAAAGATGCGTTTGCGGGCGGCCGGGATGATCCGGCCATGATTTTAGGGAGTCGTAATGAAGCGACGTTCAGTAGTGAAGTATGCGGCCGTCGCCGCGGCCCTCTCGCTGGGTCTGACCGCCTGCGGAGGCGGAAGCAGCGAGTCCAAGGGTTCGGACACCGTCCGGGTCACCCTTGCCAACCACGTCTGGACCGAGGGCATCAAGGCAGCGATTCCGGAGTTCGAAAAGTCCACCGGACTGAAGGTGGAGCTCACCCAGCTCGGCGAAGACCAGCTCTCTGACCAGTACAACGTCAAGCTCAACGCGGGCAGCGACGAAATCGACGTCATGATGTACCGCCCGCTGCAGGAGGGCAAGGCGTTTGCCCGCAACGGCTACCTCGCCGACCTCACCAGCAAAGTGGCAGAAGACGCCGACTGGAACTGGAAGGATTACCAGGACGGTCCCGTCAAGGCCACCACCTTTGAGGACAAGGTGACGGGCGTTCCCATCATCACCGAACGTGAAGTGCTCTACTACCGCAAGGACCTGCTGAAGGCCGCGGGCATCGAAGTTCCCAAGACCATGGAGGAGCTCGAGGCCGCAGCCAAGAAGCTTTCCTCTGCGGACACCGCGGGGTTCGTTGCCCGCACCGGCAAGTCTGCGGCCGTCACCCAGTTCTCGAGCTTCCTGTACAGCTTCGGCGGCGACTTCACCGACGAAAGCGGCAAGTCCGCCGTCGGCAGCGCCGAAGCCAAGAAGGCCTACGCCTTCTACGGCGGCCTCATCAAGAACTACGGCCCCAAGAACGTCAGCACGGACATGAGCTGGCCCGAGGCGATGGCAATCTTCACCCAGGGCAAGGCCGCCTTCTACACCGAGGCGGATTCCCTCTACAAGAACGCCACGGATCCGGCCAAGTCCAAGGTGACCGAGACGGTGGGCTTCGCGCCGCTGCCGGCCGGTCCCGCCGGTTCCAAGCCGTACAACATCCCGTCCTGGGGCCTCGGGGTCAACCAGGCCTCGGCCAACCAGGACAACGCCTGGAAGTTCATCAAGTGGGCCACCAGCAAGGAGCGCACCCTGGAAGCGCAGAAGGCCGGCGTACCCGGGCCACGCGCCTCGGTCTGGTCCGACCCCGCCGGAACCTCCACCTACCCGAAGGACCTCGCCGCCGCCATCGCGGTGAGCGCTGAAAACGGCGTGGGCCACGACCGCCCGCAGGTCCTCACCGTGGGCAAGGCCCGCGAAATCGTCGGCGGCCCGATCGTCTCCTCCATCACCGGAGCCGACGCATCAGCAGCAGCTGACACGGCCAACACCGCGTTCCAGAAGTTCCTGGACGACGAAAAGTAAGTAACTAAAGCACGACGGCGGGACACCCGCCAGGCTGTTGTCCCGCCGTCGTCCGCTGAAGATTTTCACCCCCAACTTCTTAGGTGAACCATGTCTGTACTGACCCCTGCCCGGACCTCCGGACGAACGGCTAGCGCCCAGGAGAATTTCTCCGCCTGGGCCAACCGCCACCGGAAGTGGCTGTTCGCAGCGCCCGCCATGATCTTCGTGGGCGTCCTCATCATCTTTCCGCTCGCGTGGACCCTGTACCTGAGCCTGACCGACTCCCAGGGGTCGGTGCGCGCGGCGTCGGACTTCGTGGGCCTCGAGAACTACCTCACGGTCCTCACCGATACCGAGCGCTTCTGGCCGGCCGTGGGCCGCACGCTGTCCTTCACCCTCGTGGCGCTCGGCTGCGAAATCATTCTCGGCATGGGCATCGCACTGCTTCTGTGGCGCCCGTTCCGCGGCGAAAAATGGGTCCGCGTGGCCATTCTGCTGCCGCTCGTGGCCACCCCCGTGGCCGTGGGCATGATGTGGCGCCTGATCTTCGACCCGAACATCGGCTTCGCCAACCAGCTGCTGGGCCTCGTGGGCATTCCGCCGCAGCCGTGGCTCTCCGGGCAGGATTCCGCCCTTCCCACCACCATCTTCATGGACGTCTGGCAGTGGACCCCCATGGTGGTCCTCATCCTCCTGGCCGGCCTCACCTCGCTCTCCGATGAGCCCGACGAAGCCGCGCGCATGGACGGCGCCAGCGCGGTCCAGCGCTTCTTCTACGTCACCCTGCCGCTGATGATGCCCACGGTGATCGTGGCCATCCTGCTCCGCGGCATCGACGCCCTGAAGACCTTCGACATCCTCTACGCCACCAAGGGCAAGGGCGGCGGCTCCTTCCACGAGGTGGAGACCCTGAACGTCTACGCCTACGGCCTGAGCTTCGACTACAACCAGTACGGGCTGTCCTCCGCCGTGCTGATCCTGTTCTTCATGATCATCATTGGCTCCATGTGGCTGCTGACCATGCGCAAGAAAGCGGTAAGCAAATGACCCTCCTGACAGAACCCCAGGCACCGGCGCGGCAACGGCCGCAGGTGGCACGTCGCAAGAAGCCGTTGCGCAGCCGCGCCTACAAGACCTTCCGCGTGGTAGCCCTGATCGCGGTGGTGCTGTTCCTCATCGCTCCGCTGTTCTGGATGCTGCTGGCCTCCTTCAAGACCAACGTGGACATCTACGACGCCGGCAAGTCCTTCCTGTTCACGCCCACCGGCGAGAACTACGCCAACGTGCTGCAGCGCAACAACTACTTCGTCTTCATCTTCAACAGCTTCTGGGTGGCGTTCGTGTCCACGGCCCTGTCGCTGGTCCTGGGCGTCCCGGCCGCCTACGCCATGAGCCGGTTCACCATGCACCGCTCGGCGCTGGTGGTCCTGATGGCCCGCGTCATTCCGGGCGTCTCGCTGCTGGTGCCCTGGTACTACGTCTTCTCCAACCTGAAGATGGTGGGCGGTTTCGAGGTGCTGATCCTCAGCCACATGTTCGTCGCCCTGCCGCTGATCGTGTACATCATGATGAGCTACTTCGACGGCCTGCCGCTGGAACTCGAGGAGTCGGCGCAGGTGGACGGACTCACGCCGATCGGCGCGTTCCGCCGCATCACCCTGCCGCTGTCCGTGGCCGGCATGGCCACCGCGGGAATCCTGTCCTTCATCTTCTCGTGGAACAACTTCATGTTCGCCCTGGTCCTGTCGGGTTCGAAGACGAAGACGCTGCCCGTGGCCATCTTCGACTTCGTCTCCTACGCCAGCATCGACTGGGGCGGGCTGATGGCCGCCGCCACCGTCGTGACCATCCCGATCATGATCATTGCGCTCTTCACGCAGAAATACATCGTGTCCGGCATGACCGCCGGCGCCACCAAGGGCTAGGGGTACACCGTGACGCGCATCAGCAGAATAGAAACCTTCCTGGTCCCGCCGCGCTGGCTGTTCGTCCGCATCGAGACGGACAGCGGGATTGTCGGCTGGGGAGAGGCAAGCTGCGAGGGCCGCAGCGAAACGGTCCGGACCGCCGTCGACCAGCTCTCCGAGCTGCTGATCGGCCAGGACGCCCTCCGGATCGAGGACCACTGGCAGGTCATGACCAAGGGCTCCTTCTACCGCGGCGGCCCCATCCTGGCCAGCGCCGTGTCCGGGCTGGACCAGGCGCTGTGGGACATCGCCGGCAAGCACTTCAATGCCCCGGTCCACCAGTTGCTGGGCGGCCCGGTCCGCGACCGCATCCGAATGTACGGCTGGGTGGGCGGCGACGAGCCCAACGAAGTGGCCGACCAGATCAGCGCCCAGCTGGAGGTCGGACTCACCGCGGTCAAGATGAACGCCAGCGGCCGGATGAGCCCGGTGGCCTCGGTGGCAGAGCTCGACGGCGTGGTCCGCCGGGTGGCCGCCGCCCGGGAAGTCCTGGGGGACCACCGGGACGTGGCGGTAGACTTCCACGGCCGCTTCAGCCTCGCCAACGCGCGCCGCGTGGCGCCGCTCCTTGAGCCGTACCGGCCGTTCTTCCTCGAGGAACCGGTGGTTCCGGAGAACACCCACCTGCTGCGCGAATTCACCTCATCCACGACCACGCCGGTGTCCACCGGGGAGCGGCTTTACAGCCGGCAGGAGTTCCTGCCCGCGCTGCAGGCCGGAATCGCGGTGGCGCAGCCGGACCTCTCGCACGCCGGCGGCATCACCGAGGTCCGCAAGATAGCTTCCCTCGCCGAGGTGTACGAGGTCCAGCTGGCGCCGCACTGCCCGCTCGGCCCGCTGGCCCTGGCCGCCTGCCTGCAGGTGGGCTTCGCGACGCCTAACTTCCTGATCCAGGAGCAGAGCATCGGCATCCACTACAACCAGGGCGCGGAAGTACTCGACTATGTGGTGGACAAGTCGCCGCTGAAATTCGTGGACGGGCACATCGAGCGGCTGACCGGGCCCGGCCTGGGCATCGAGATCGACGAGGCGGTCGTCCGGGCGGCGGACAAGCAGGGACACGCGTGGCGCGGGCCCGTGTGGCGGCACCCCGACGGCGCTTTCGCCGAGTGGTGAGCGGCAGCATGGCCAAGCACGGAATGGAGAAGTCCACGATGGAGGACAGCATGACCCCCGAGTTGTTGCTCGATGGAATCCGGGACACCCGGCTGGTCGCGATCGTGCGGGGCACGGAGGGTGCGGCTGCCGCGAAGGCGGCCCTCGCCGCGATGGAGGAGGGCTTCCGGTTCGTTGAAATTGCCCTGACCACGCCCGGCGCCCTGGAGGCAATCCGCGATGTGCGGGCGGCGGCACCCGCCGGCTGCTTCGTCGGGGCGGGGACCGTCCTGACCGTGCAGGACGTGGAGCGCGTCGCTGACGCCGGCGGCCAGTTCATGGTGACGCCGGCGCTGGCGGAGTCCATTGACGCGTCGGCGCGGCGGGGCATTCCGGTCCTGGCCGGGGCGCTGACGCCCACCGAGGCCTACGAGGCAATGGGCCGCGGTGCCACGGCGGTCAAGCTCTTCCCCGCTTCCATCGGCGGGCCGCGCTACCTCAAGGCGCTCCGTGACCCGTTTCCGGACATCCCGTTCATCGCGGTAGGCGGGGTGGGGCTCGACGAAGCGGCGGGATACTGGGAAGCCGGCGCAATCGCCGTCGGACTGGGCGGGCCGCTGTTCGGCGACGCCGGCTCGGGCGGGGACCTGGCCCCGGTGCGGGAGCGTGCCCGGAGCTTCGTTGGCCTGGCCGCCGATTTCGGCCGCCGGACCGCTGAGGCGGGCTCCCGGTGACGGCCGCCGTCGACCTCCTGACCCTGGGCGAATCCATGGTGTCGCTGAGATCGGGCGGCCCGCTGTCCGCCGGCGGCAGCCTGTCGATGCACGTGGCCGGTGCCGAATCCAACGTTGCAGTCGGTGTGGCACGCCTCGGCCACGGAGTGTCGTGGGCAGGCGTGGTGGGAAGCGACCCGCACGGCCAGTTCATCCTGCGCCAGCTGCGCTCCGAAGGCATCGGACTGCATCACCGCGAAGATGCTGCGCGCAGCACCGGGGTGATGTTCCTGGAGCAGCGGACCGCAGATGTCAGCCGCGCTTACTATTACCGCTCGGGATCGGCCGGGTCCACGCTCAGCATCCCCGACGTGGATGCCGCGCTGCGGGACGGCGCCAGGGTGCTCCACCTGACCGGAATCACCGCCGCCCTCGGCCCTGAGGCGCGGCGCGCAGTGGAGTACGCCGCCGAACGCGCCGCAGGGGAAGGCATCCTGGTTTCGCTGGACGTCAACTACCGGGCCAAGCTCTGGTCACGGGACGAGGCACGCGCCGCCCTCGCCCCGATCGCCCGGCACGCCACGATCGTGATCGCCTCGGAGGATGAACTGGACCTCGTGGCGCCTCCGACTTCGGATCCCGGCGCGGAACTGATTTTGGATCCCGGTGCGGGTCCGGGTGAGGATCCGGCAGCGGGCCTTTCCGACGCCGCCGAAGCCCTCCTCGCGAAGCGGCTGCTGGAACAGGGCGTGCGGGAGGTGGTGGTCAAGCGCGGTGCCGCCGGTGCCGGCGCCTACACCGCCGACGGCCAGTGGGAAGTGCCGGCCGTGCCGGTGACCAGCATCGATACCGTCGGCGCCGGGGATGCCTTCACCGCCGGCTACCTCTCGGCGCTGCTCGACGGCGAAGACGTGGCCGGGCGGCTGCAGCGCGGAGCCCTGGCGGGAGCCTTCGCCGTCAGCACGGCCGGTGACTGGGAAGGCCTCCCGCGCACCGGGGAACTCGCGCTGCTGGGCAACCACGTTGCCGGAAGCACCCAGCGCTAGCCTGACGGCCTGGCGGCCGAAACGTTCATTGTCGACTTAGAGAAAGCCTGGACCTGTTGTGAAAATCATTGCCGCGGAAGTGTTCGTGACGAGCCCTTCCCGTAACTTCGTGACGTTGCGGATTACCACCGAGGACGGGGTGACCGGCATCGGTGATGCGACGTTGAACGGGCGTGAGCTCGCGGTGGCGGCGTACCTGAAGGAGCACGTGGCGCAGCTGCTGATCGGGAAGGACCCGCACCGGATCGAGGACACCTGGCAGTTCCTGTACCGGTCCTCGTACTGGCGGCGGGGTCCGGTGACGATGGCCGCGATCGCGGCGGTGGACATGGCGCTGTGGGACATCAAGGGCAAGCTGGCGAACATGCCGGTGTACCAGCTGCTCGGCGGGGCGTCGCGGAACGGTTTGCGGGCCTACGGGCATGCCTCGGGTGCGGACATCCCGTCGCTGTTTGATTCGGTCCGGGAGCACCTGGAGCTCGGCTACAAGTCCGTCCGGATCCAGACCGCGGTGCCGGGGATCAAGGCCGTCTACGGGGTGGCCGCGCAGGCCCAGGCCTCGGGCGAACGCTACGACTACGAGCCGGCCGGGCGGGGCGCGTTCCCGGTGGAGGAGGACTGGGACACCCGCGCGTACCTGCGCCACCTGCCCACCGTGTTCGAGGCGGTGCGGAACGAGTTCGGCCCGGAGCTGCCGCTGCTGCACGACGGGCACCACCGGATGACGCCGATCCAGGCCGCGAAGCTGGGCAAGGCGCTGGAGCCGTATGACCTGTTCTGGCTCGAGGACTGCACCCCGGCGGAGAACCAGGAGGCGCTGCGCCTGGTCCGCCAGCACACCACCACCCCGCTGGCGATCGGGGAGATTTTCAACACCGTGTACGACTACCAGAGCATCATCAAGGAACAGCTGATCGACTATGTCCGGGCCGCGTCCACCCACTTCGGCGGGATCTCCCCGCTGAAGAAGGTGATGGATTTTGCCGCGCAGTACCAGATCAAGTCCGGCTTCCACGGCCCGACCGACATCTCCCCGGTGGGCTTCGCGGCGCAGCTGCACGTGGGCCTGGCGATCCATAACTACGGCATCCAGGAATACATGCAGCATTCCGACGCCACCAACACGGTGTTCGAACAGTCCATGACGTTCGTGGACGGCTACCTGCACCCGGGCGACAAGCCGGGCATCGGCGTCGAATTCAACGAGGCGGCCGCCGCCACCTACCCGTACCAGCAGGCCTACCTGCCCTACAACCGCCTCGTCGACGGAACGGTCCACGACTGGTGACGGGGCTGCGCCGGTAAGCACTGAACCGGATTAAGCCCTGAGCCGGCCGGTGTCCTGAACCGGCTCAGGGCAGAATCCGCACCTCGAAGCCGTCGGTCTTCGCGATCAGCTGCCGGCCGTGGTTGCCGTCGAAGCGGAGCCACATGACCGACGAATCCCAGGACGCGTCCTCCACCTCGGCAGTGCGGACGTGCAGGCCGTCGCGCCGCAGCTCAACGGTCCGTCCGACCAACATGTTCCAGTCGTCGCTGGCGTGGGACATGCGCATTCCTTCCGTACGGTGCCATGCCTGCCCAACTGAGTAGCAGCACACGCTGTTCTGAGGGCTGAGAACGGCGCGTGCTGCTACCCAGTTGGGCCGGGGCGGGCGGATCAGTGGTTTTCGACGGCGCCCACAGGCTGTGCGCCCACGGGCTCGGCGCCCGCAGGACTGGCGACGGCGGCAACGGCCGCGGGCGTCTTGGCTGCCGGCCGGGGCTCCTCGGCACTGTCCGACGGGGCCGTCTTCCACTTGAACCGTTTGGCGATGGTCGATCCGCCGCCGCTGCGGTTCTTGTTGAAGATGTCGAAGCCCACTGCGAGCAGGAGCACCAGGCCCTTGATGAGCTGCTGGTAGTCGGTGCCCAGGCCCAGGATGGACATGCCGTTGTTGAGCACGCCCATGATGAGGCCGCCGATCATGGCACCGGCCACCGTGCCGATCCCGCCCTGGACTGCGGCGCCGCCGATGAAGGCCGCGGCAATGGAGTCCAGTTCGAAGCCCGTGCCGCCCGCCGGCTGGGCCGAGTTCAGGCGCGCCGTGAACACGAGTCCCGCCAGCGCGGCGAGCACGCCCATGTTCACGAACAGCCGGAACGTCACGGCTTTGGTCTTGATGCCGGAGAGCTCGGCCGCGTGGAGGTTGCCGCCGATTGCGTAGGTGTGCCGGCCGAAGATGCTGTTGCTCATCAGCGCCGAGTAGGCGATCACCAGGACGGCGAGGACGATCAGCACAATGGGGGTGCCGCGGTAGCTGGCGAGGAGGAACGTGATGGTCAGCATGAGCACGGCGATGAAGGCGGTCTTGGTGGCGAACCAGGCCATGGGCTCGTTTTCGAGGTTGAACTTCCGGCGCACGCGGCGTTCCTTGATGGACTGGAACAGGATCGCGGCGGTGCCTCCGACGCCGAGGATGACCGTCAGCCACTCCAGCACCGAGGTGCCGCCGGAGATGTCCGGGAGGAAGCCGCCGCCCAGGGCCCGGAGTTCGTCCGGGAACGGGGTGATCTGCTGGTTCTTGAGCGTGATCAGCGTCAGGCCCCGGAAGATGAGCATGCCCGCCAGTGTCACGATGAACGCGGGGATGCCCACGTAGGCAATCCAGTAGCCCTGCCAGGCCCCGACGAGCGCGCCCACCAGCAGGCAGGCCGGGATGGCGATCCACCAGGCCCAGCCCCAGTGGACGATCATCACGCCCGATACGGCCCCGATGAAGCCCGCAATGGAGCCGACGGAGAGGTCGATGTGGCCGGCAATGATGACCATCACCATGCCGATGGCCAGGATCAGGATGTAGCTGTTCTGGACCACCAGGTTGGTGACGTTCTGCGGCTGCAGCAGGATCCCGTCTGTCAGGACCTGGAAGAGCAGGACGATCAGGATCAGGGCGACGAAGATGCCAACCTGGCGGAGGCGGCTTGTCAGGAAGCCCAGGGATTCTCGTAGGGCGGACATATTCGCTATTCCTTCTCTTGGGTCATGTAGTGCATAAGTGATTCCTGGGTGGCTTCTGCGATAGGCACTTCGCCGGTGATGTGCCCCGCGGACAGCGTGTAGATCCTGTCGCAGATGCCCAGGAGTTCGGGGAGCTCGGAGGAGATCACGATGACGGCCTTACCCTCGGCGGCCAGTTCCGCGATGATCGTGTAGATCTCGAACTTGGCGCCCACATCGATGCCGCGGGTCGGTTCATCGAGGATCAGCACGTCCGGGTCCGAAAACATCCACTTGCTCAGGACCACCTTCTGCTGGTTGCCGCCGGACAGCTTTCCCGTGATGGCCGCAACCGAGGGGGCCTTGATGTTCATGCTGGTCCGGTACCGGTTGGCCACGATGGTCTCTTCGTTCCTGTCCACCCACCCGCGCTTGGCCAGCTTTCGGAGGGCAGCCATCGAGACGTTGCGCTTGATGTCCTCGATGAGGTTCAGGCCGTAGTGCTTGCGGTCCTCCGTTGCGTAGGCGAGCCCGTGGCGGATTGCCTCCGACACGGTGGAGGTGTTGATTTCCTGCCCGTGCTTGAACACTTTCCCGGACACGGCGCGGCCGTACGTCCGGCCGAAGACGCTCATGGCCAGCTCGGTCCGGCCGGCTCCCATCAGGCCGGCGAGCCCGACGACCTCGCCCTTGCGGACATTGAGGCTGGCGTTGTGAACCACGGTGCGGGTGTGGTCCTGGGGGTGCTGCACCGTCCAGTCCTCGATCCGGAGGACCTCTTCGCCGATGCTGGGCGTGCGCTCCGGGTAGAGGCTTTCGAGGTCGCGGCCCACCATGCCGCGGATGATGCGCTCCTGGGTGATCTGCCCCTGGTCAAGCCGGAGGGTCTCGATCGTCCTGCCGTCCCGGATGATGGTGACGGCGTCCGCCACCTTCCGGATCTCGTTGAGCTTGTGGCTGATGATGATGCTGGTGACGCCCTGGCCCTTCAGGTGCAGGATGAGGTCCAGCAGGTGCCCCGAGTCCTCGTCATTCAGCGCGGCCGTGGGCTCGTCCAGGATGAGCAGCTTTACTTCCTTGGAGAGCGCCTTCGCGATCTCGACCAGCTGCTGCTTTCCGACGCTGATGTGCTGGATCGGTGTCACCGGGTTTTCGCTGAGCCCGACCCGGGCCAGCAACTTGGCGGCCTCAAGGTTGGTCTTGCGCCAGTCCACCCAGCCGCGGGAGGCCAGTTCGTTGCCGAGGAAGATGTTCTCCGCGATGGACAGGTACGGGCTCAGCGCCAGTTCCTGATGGATGATGACGATGCCGCGCTTTTCGCTGTCGCTGATGGTGGAAAAGTCACACGGCTCGTTTTCAAAGAGGATGTCGCCGTCAAACGTGTTGTGCGGGTACACGCCCGACAGCACTTTCATGAGGGTGGACTTCCCTGCCCCGTTTTCACCGCAGATGGCGTGGACCTCGCCGCGGTTCACGTCCAGGGTGACGTCCTGGAGGGCTTTCACACCGGGGAAGGTCTTGGTGATTCCCCGCATTTGAAGAATGGGTACGTTCATGTTCAATTCCCGCAGATTGGTTGGAGCCGGACTCCTGCTGATGCAGGGCCCCCGGGAGGGTGCGGCCAGGACGACGCCCGGCCGCACCCGCCACGGCGGCTACTTGATGTCGGCCTCCGTGTAGTAACCGGAGTCGACGAGTTCCGGCTTGTAGTTGTCCTTGGTGATGATCACGGACTTCAGCAGGAAGGAGGGAACCACCTTGACCTTGTTGTTGTAGGTCTCGGTGTCGTTGGTTTCGGGCTGCTGGCCCTTGAGGACGGCGTCAACCATCTTCACTGCCTGTTCGCCCAGCTTGCGGGTGTCCTTGAAGATGGTGGAGTACTGTTCCCCGGCGATGATGGACTTCACCGAACCCTTCTCCGCGTCCTGGCCGGTCACGACCGGCAGGCTGCCCTTGGAGTAGCCGCCGGTGCTGGTCAGCGCTGAAATGATGCCGATGGACAGCCCGTCGTACGGCGACAGCACGCCGTCGAGCTTCTTGCCTGAGCTGTAGGCGGCGGTGAGGATGTCCTCCATGCGCTTCTGCGCGACGGGTGCCTGCCACCGGAGGATGGCTGCCTGCTCGAACTTGGTCTGGCCGCTGGGCACCTTGATGGTGCCGGCGTCCATGAACGGCTTGAGGGTGTCCATGGCGCCGGTCCAGAAGAAGTTCGCGTTGTTGTCGTCCGGGCTGCCGGCGAAGAGTTCCACGTTGAACGGGCCCTTGCCGTCCACCTTCTTGCCGCTGGAGTCCATGAGGCCCAGTCCGGTCAGGAGGGAGGTCGCCTGCTGGACGCCCACCGTGTAGTTGTCGAAGGTGGTGTAGAAGTCGACATTCGGCGTGCCGTTGATCAGGCGGTCGTAGGCGATGACCTTGACGTTCTGTTCCTTGGCCTTGGCCAGGACGTCCGTCAGGGTGGTGCCGTCGATGGCCGCGATGATCAGTGCCTTCGCGCCCTTGGTGAGCATGTTTTCAATCTGCGAGACCTGTGTGGGGATGTCGTCGTTGGCGTACTGAAGGTCCGCCTTGTAGCCGAGCTTGGCGACGGACTCGGAGACGTTCTTGCCGTCGGCGATCCACCGTTCCGAGGTCTGGGTGGGCATGGAGATGCCCACCAGGGCGCCGGCAGCATCTGCGCTGCCGGACGGGGCGGCGGCACCGGGCCGGCTGCCGCAGCCGGTTGCCCCCACGGTGACGGCGAGGACGACCGCAAAGGCGCCCAGGAGTTTCTTGATACGCACTTGTTCTCCTTCCGCGGCTGACTCGTGCCGCGAATTGGTGCTGGGTCGAAGGGCATCTGCGCCTTCCGACGGGACCGGCAGTTGGCGTTGCGACTCACGTTGTGAGCGCTAACAACACGAGAATAGCCTACTCCCTGATTGTGAGTCAATTCACATGCGCTGACGCCCGGCACCGCGCTCAGCGCTGCGGCGGAAGGGGCCTGTTGGAAAGCGGGCTGCCGGCCGAAACCGGCCGGCACCCCGCCGGCGGCTGAAGCGGTGAGCCGCGCTACTGCAGTCCGGGGACGCCGTCGTGGATCTGGAAGGAGGCCTTGGTGCTCACCGGCGAACCGGGGGCCACCACGTAGTCCAGGACCCGGAAGTCGGCCTGCATCGAGTCCTTGGTAATGGTGGTCCGGACGTACCCGCGCTGGTCGTTGAAGAACTTCAGGTGATCGTTCCAAGCCATAGTCGGGTCCGTGACCGAGCCTGTTCCGTTGCCCGTTGAGGTGACGGAAGTGCACACCAGTTCCGATCCCACCACGGGCGCATCCGGGTTCTTGTAATCCACCTTGACGTTGTTGGCCCAGTTGCGGTGGACGTCACCGGTAAGCACGACGGCGTTGCGAACCTTCGCGTCCACCCAGCCCGGGGTGATCCGGCGGCGGGAAGCGGCGTAGCCGTCCCAGCTGTCCATGGACATGTCGTCGATGTCCGCGGCCGCGTTGCGGTCGCGTTCGGCGAAGAACACCTGCTGGCCCAGGACGTCCCAGCGGGCCCGGGATTTCCGGAACCCATCCAGCAGCCACTGCTCCTGTTCCGCGCCGGTGATGGTGCGCAGAGGGTGAACGCAAACGTGCGGTCCGGCTACTTCGAGGGCTGCGGGACTTCGCAGGCGATCTTCGGGTTGGCGCCCATGTAGTTCAGCGGCCCGGCGGCGATGGTCACCGCCACGGTGCCGGCCTCGGCGCACGAGGCAGGCGAACCGCCGAAGTAACCGCGCTGGAATGCAGCGAAGGCCCCGATGAGGAGCCAGATGATCAATAGCGTTCCGACGATCCTCATGGCATCCTCCGTAGCTGCGTCGCCACCAGTGTGAGTCCATTATCCACCGGGGCCCTGCTGTGGGACAGGGCCCGGATGCGGGGCCGGATCCAGGACGCGGCGCCCTGATCCGGGCCCCGGATCCGGCAGCGTCAGCTCGGCTCGGTGGTGTCCACGGGGGTGTCTTCTGGGACCTTGCAGTGGCTGGGTACTGCACGGTAACAGCGCTGCGGTGCATCCGTAAGGCGCCGCCGGATACGCCGTTTTCCCGCCCGGCGTTTCCGCAACGGGGATATTCTTCATCAGAGAACGGTTTCCCCTCGGCGCACAGGCAAGGCTTCCAATGGCAGAAGAATCAGCGGGCAAGGCGGGCTGGTGGCGGACGTTCCACGACAAGTTCGTGGTCGAGGAACGCTATATGGACCCCGGAGCGAGAAAAGCGCTCTACGCGACCGCGGTGGTCCTGATCCTGGTGGGCGCCGCCATCTTCGTCGTGTCTCTGGTCGGCGTCCTTCAGCAGGATGGATTGGCGAGCGCCGACGAGTCAGCGCGAAGATGGCTGCTGACGCTGCGCTCCGATGCACTGACCGTCGTCATGATTGTCCTTGCGGTCATATTCGGGCCCGTTGCGCTGCCTATCATCGTCCTGGTTGTCACCGTCGCATGGGGGATCCTGGCCAAGCACGCCTGGCGGCCCATTTTGCTGGCCGCCGCGATGGTCACGGGCGTGGGGCTGGCGCAGCTCATCGGCCATTCCGTTGGGCGTGACCGCCCGCCTGTGGATCTCATGCTCTTCGGGGCCGACCACACCTTTTCCTTCCCTTCCGGCCATGTCCTGGGTGCCTCGGATTTCCTGCTGGTGACCACGTTCCTGGTGTTTTCCCGGCGCAAGTCCAGGTCGGTCGTCGTCGCATTTGCCGTCGCCATTATTGGCGTGTTCCTGGCAGCGGTCAGCCGGCTCTACCTGGGCTACCACTGGGTGAGCGACGCCGTTGCCTCCGTGGCGCTGTCCCTTGTGGTGGTGGGCGCCGTCATCGCCGTGGATACGTGGCGTACCGCCCGGGTTCGGGGTGAAGCCATCACTGGCGAGCTGTCCAAGGCCGATTCCCCCTCGGACTGAGGACGGCACACGGGTGTCCGGCGAAGATTGCCGTGGCCGGCGCACGGTGCCACAGTAGGGCATGGCCACTGAAGCCGACGTCCGCCGCATCTGCCTCTCGCTGCCGGGCGTCACGGAACGTCCCAGCTGGGGCCAACCGGCCTGGTTCGCAAAGACACTGATGGCCCGGATCTGGGAAGAGGGCGTGCTGACCGTCAAAACCGGGGAGCGCGAGGCGCTCGCGGGCACGGATCCGGAGGCATACTTCTGGACGCCGCACCACGAGAGGTCGCCGCAGTTGGTGCTCGTCCGGCTTTCAAGGCTCGACGGCGACGAACTCGCCGAGCTGCTGGAGGAGTCCTTCCTGCTTGCTGGCGGACGGAGCTGAGCGGCAGTGCGGCGCGGCGGTACGGCGCCGGGGGAGCTCAGACGCCGCCGGGCCGCCGCGAACTTCGGGAGCGGGCCCGTTCCAGCTCGCGGCGGAGCCTGGCGTTGTCCACCTCGAGCTCGAGCACCCTTGCCACGCCCGCCAGGTTGAGCCCTTCGTCCAGGAGCTCCCCGATCCGGCGCAGGACCGCCAGGTCCGACTCGCTGTACTGCCTGGTTCCGCCTGAGGTCCGCTCCGGCGTGAGCAGGCCGCGGCGCTCGTACAGCCGGATGTTTTGCTGGCCGGTACCGAGGAGTTCCGCCACCACGGAAATGGCGTACAGCCCCCGGCCGCCGACTTGATCTGCCACCGTTTCCCCCGGTCTGGAAAATTTTCGAAATAGTCTCTTGCACCAAGTTTGTCACCAGTGCTATAAAAAATCTATATCCACTACCATAGATCTGGGAGTGGGTTGCCATGAACACCTACATGCTGAAGGAGTGGGAAATGATGTTAATCCGTACCGACCCGTTCCGTGAGCTGGACCGGCTCACCCAGCAGGTCTTCGGAACCGCGGCACGTCCGGCTGCCATGCCCATGGACGCGTGGCAGGAAGACGGCGAGTTTGTCGTCGCCTTTGACCTGCCCGGCGTCTCGCCCGACACCGTGGACCTCAACGTTGAAAGGAACGTCCTGACAGTCAGGGCCGAGCGTCGCGACCCCACGCAGCCCAACGTTGAGCTGGTGGTTGCCGAGCGGCCGCGCGGAGTCTTCAGCCGCCAGCTGATTCTGGGCGACACGCTCGACACTGAGAACATCAAGGCCACCTATGATTTCGGAGTGCTGACGCTCCGGATCCCGGTTGCCGAACAGGCCAAGCCCCGCAAGATCGCGATTGAGAGCAAGGGCCAGCAACACGAGATCGGAAAATAGCCGTCGTCGCTATGGGAGTGGCTTCCGGTCTCCGCTTTCCGGCCTCCGGGCTTCGGGCGGAACCGGAAGCCGCACCCAAACTCTCCAGCAGGGGACCCTCATGTCCAGCACCCTTCCGGATCACTACGCGGTGTTGCACGTTCCCCGCAGTGCCACGCAGCAGGAGATCGCCCGCGCCTACCGTTTCCTGATGCGCACGCATCACCCTGACCTGGGCAGCGGGGAAGCCGTGCCGGCCGAGCTGCAGCGCATCATGCAGGCCTTCTTCGTTCTTCGGGACCCGGAACGCCGTAGAGCCTATGACCAGGAAAGCGCCCGTTCCGCCGCCGACGCCCATGCTGCCGGCCGGAATACCGGCGATCCGCGGAACGTCCCCGTCCGGCTCGTCCGGCACCCGGATCCGCCACTGCGGGTCACCCCGGTCCGGTCGGAGAGCGGTCCCTGGGCCTGAAACCCTGCGTCCCCTGTCACTGTGCTCCGCGCCATGTGCACCGCGTCATTGCGCCCCGGGGTGGAAGGGGCCCGGCCCGCCGAAGCCAGGTCAGCCGAAGCCCGGCCCGCCGAAGCCCGGCCCGCCGAAGCCGTCGCCGTCGCCGGGGCCACTGCCAAGGAGGCTCCGGGTGAGGGCCTCGCCGTCGGCCATCAGCCCGTCCACCGCCTGGCCCAGGTGTCCGTCGGCGACGGGCACGCCCTCCAACGCCGCGGCCACCACGGCGCGGCGCACAAGTTCGCGGGCAAACGATGCCGTGGTGCCTTCGGTGCGCTCGGCGGCATCCTGTACTGCAGCAGGACTGAAGGGGATTCCGCGGGCATACAGTTTCACCAGCTCGGTGCGCTCTGACGGGGCCGGAAGGGGGATCTCCACGGCAAGGTCCACTCGGCCGGGACGCTGTGCCAGGGCGCGCTCAAGCATGTCCACGCGGTTCGTGGTGAGGACGAACGCAACGTCGGCGTCGCTGTCCAGGCCGTCCATGGCGTCCAGCACCTCGAACAGCAGCGGCTGCGGTCCGTGCCCGAAGCTCCGGTCCTCGGCGATCAGGTCGCAGTCCTCAAGGACCACGATGGAGGGCTGCAGTGCCCTGGCCATGGTGGCGGCTTCCGAGATTCTGGCCAGTGATCCGCCGGACAGGAGGATGGCGGTGGCGCCCTCACTCTGGCTCAACAAATACCGCACGGTATGCGTCTTTCCCGTGCCCGGCTTGCCGTAGAGCAGGATGCCCCGCTTGAGGTGCTGCCCGTATTCGCTGAGCGACTCACGGTGCTCGGCGATGCCGAGGGCATGGTCCGACACCTTTTGCAGCAGACCGTCCGGCAGGATGACATCAGAGGCGGCCAGGGCCGGCCGGGCATGGAACGTTACCCCGGCGGCGCTGGGACCGTACTCGCCCATGACGAGGGAAATGACCTGGCCCTTCAGGACACTGCGGTGCTGCATCTGCCTGCGGAACTCGGACAGGAAGCCTGCGGCGTTCGTGGTGTCGCCTGCCAGGACTTCAAGGGACGCGGATTGCCGTCCGTACCGGGGGTTGGCGTCCCGCTGCAGCACGGCGACCGGTCTGCCTCCGTGCCTGAAGAGCCACAGCCCGAGCGCCACCGCCTGCCGCTGCTCATCCGGCCCCACGGCGAGGTTGGTGTAATCGGGCTGGGACAGCGGGAACTGGGGGAAGAACTGGGATTGCTGCAGCATGTCGCTCAATGACTGGTGGTGGCGCTGGTCCCCGCCGCCGACGCCCACGAGCTGGAAGCCCTCATCCGCGCCGGCAAGTTCGGCCATCAGGATGTCCGCATCCACGAACCGGTGCGGCGGAATCTCCTCCACCACAACGGACAGTGATTCGGCGGGTGTCCCCAGATGGTCCGTGAGCGTCGTCAGCAGCTGGGTTCCGGCCCGGACCCGGTGCTGACCGGACTGCGCGAGTTCCACCAGCCGGGCAAAATTGTCGATGAACTTCCCCAAATTTTCATCCATGCGCAGACCCTACCAGTGCCATCAGCCGAAGCCTGCGGATCCCCCTGCGCGCGCCCGTCCGCCGGAGCAGGAAGACCTCGTCAGCCAGCACCGCCTGTGCCATTCTGGAAGGTACCGCAATCCACGAAGCCATCGAAGGAGAAGGCCTGACGTCCGGACAGGGTACATTCAGCAAACCGTAGATTCAGCAAGCCGCACATTCAGCAAACCGCCATGCACGCAGCCGTCCCGACAACACCATAGAGGTCCCAGCCATGCACACGTCCGCCAAAGAGTTGGCCGCCACGATTCCAGCGTCCTTCACGCTCGGAGTGGCCACGGCCGCTTTCCAGATCGAAGGCGCGCTCGACGAGGACGGCCGCGGACCGGCAGGCTGGGATGTCTTTGCTGCCAGGCCCGGTGCGATCGTGGACGGCCATAGCCCCGCGGTGTCGTGCGACCACTACCACCGGATGCCCGAGGACGTTGCCCTCATGAAGGAACTGGGCATCGATTCCTATAGGTTCTCCCTCTCCTGGCCGCGGATCCAGCCCGGCGGCAGCGGACCGGTGAACCGCGCAGGGATGGACTTCTATGACCGCTTGCTGGACGAGCTCCTGGCCAACGGGATCTCCCCGATGGTGACGCTCTACCACTGGGACACGCCCTTGCCCCTGGACGAGGCCGGCGGATGGCTGAACAGGGATACGGCCTACCGGCTGGGGGAGTTCGCATCCATCGCCGCAGCCGCTTACGGGGACAGGGTTGCCCGCTGGGTGACCATCAACGAGCCCGCAACGGTCACCACCAACGGCTATGCGCTCGGCCTGCATTCGCCGGGCAAAGCGGAGTTCGCGAACGGGCTGCCCACCGTCCATCACCAGTTGCTGGGCCACGGGCTCGCGCTCCAGGCGCTCCGGGCGGCCAAGGTGCCGGGCGAAATCGGCATGACCAACGTCTACTCACCCATGGTGCCGCATTCCGGCAACCCGCTGGATTGGATGAGCGCGGGGGCTATGGATGTGGCCCAAAACCGCCTTTACGCGGATCCGGTCCTGACGGGAAAGTACCCGGACCTCGTCCGCGTCGGAAAGTTCTTTTCGTCTTTTGAGCATCCGGACGAGGACATGGCCATCATTTCCCAGCCGCTGGATTTCTACGGGCTCAACTATTACATGCCCACGCGGGTGGCGGCCGGCGCCGGCGACAGCCCGGTGCCCGCGGCCATGGCGGAGGCCATTGGGGACGTTCTCAGCGCCGCCGCGCCCGTCGCCCCGCTGCACATTGAGCCCTGGCCGGACACGGATACCACGGCCTACGGCTGGCCGGTGAAGCCAAAGTACATGGCGGTCGCACTCAAGGAAATGCGGGACCGCTATCGCAATCTTCCGCCCGTCATCATTACCGAAGGCGGCGCGAGCTTCGAGGACATCATCGTCACGGACAAATCGGCCAACCGCAGGTTCATCCCGGACGAGCGGCGCCTGCGCTACCTGTCGGACCATCTGGGCGCTGCGCTTGAGGCCACGGCTCCGGGCGGCGTGGCGGCAGGGGTCGATCTTCGCGGCTATTACGTATGGTCCCTGATGGACAACTTCGAGTGGTCCGGCGGCTACAAGCAGCCGTTCGGGCTGGTGCACGTGGACTTCGAGACCCTGGAGCGGACGCCGAAGGCGTCCTACTACTGGTTCCAGGAACTCCTCGAAGAACGGAAGCTTGTGGCCTCGGCGGAAGCCGCCGTCGCCGCGGCCGCAGTGCCGGACGCGGTTCCGTCTGCCTACGTCGCGGCGGATCCGGGTGGTGCGGATGGCGGAGTGTCCGACGGCGGCGCGCAGCCGCTGGAGCGCTGACCGGCGCGGGTCAGAGAGGCGTCCGCCGGATCAACGCCGGCCGGGTCAGCGCCGGTCAGATCAGCTGAAGCTCCTTGAGCTGCCGGGCGATGCCGGCGCCGTCGGGGGAGTAGATCCACGGCACCGATGAAGCGCTGTGGTCTCCGTCCTCCGAATGCCCGCCGGCGAGGACTGACTCACTCACGGACAGTTGCCGGATGGCGATGGCCGCCACCTTGTCAGCATGCTCCCGGGCGAACTCCGAGTAGATCTCCTCGTCGTGCTGTCCGTTGTCGCCGACCAGGAGCCAGCGCATGTGCGGAAATTCGGCGGCGAGGCGCTGAAGGTTCCCGAGTTTGTGGTCCTGGCCGCTGCGGAACCAGCGGTCCTGCGTGAGCCCCCAATCGGTCAGCAGCAGGGCGCCGGACGGGTACATGTTGCGGCTGAGGAACCGGCCGAGGGTGGGCGCCGCGTTCCAGGGGCCGGTGGAAAGGTAGATCACCGGCGCGTCAGGGTGCTCCACCGTCAGCCGGTCCAGCAGCACAGCCATTCCCGGGGTGGCCATCCTGGCGCGCTCGCTGAGCACGAACGTGTTCCACAGGGCCAGGAAGGGCCGCGGCAACGCCGTGACCATGACAGTGTCGTCGATGTCGGACACGATCCCGAAGTTGGTTTCGGGGCCAATGACAAAGATGCGGGCTTCGGCCGGTTCGGTGCCGACCGAACGCAGGACGGCCGTGTGCCAGCCCGGCTCGAGGGTCACCCGGACATCAATGTCAATCAGCCCGCCCCGGTCAGCCGTGACTTTCGTGACCGTCCCGCCGATCTCAATCTCCACCTCGGACCGCGGGATGGGCACGCTGGTAAACGCGCGCCAGCCGCGGACGTTTTCATTGCCGTTCTTGGCGGCGTGCTCGGCGCGGCTGCCCGGCACCGGTTTGCTGGCCAGCACCACCCTGCCGAGGACGCGGACCCACTCCGTAGAGCCGTAGCCCTGGTACGCAATGGTTTTGGGTTCAAACTTCCAGCGCCGTGCAAGTTTCAGGCGCGCGGTATTGACCGCGTCCGAGAGCCGGTGGGCCAGGCGGAAGACGCGCTTGCCTGACAGGGATGTTTGGTGTGACGCCGTGTCCATTCCTTCACTCTGCCACAGGCCAGGGTCCGGCGGGTCGCAGTCCTGCTCTGTTACCTTCAGTCCCCGGGCGGGCGGCGGGGGCGCCAGCCCCGTCAGCCGTCTCCCAGCAGCCACCGCAGAGTCTCCGCGTTCCGCACGGCGTTACCGCCGCCGTCGTTGTTGAAATAGGCGTACACATCCTTGCCGGTGCCGCGCCACTCGCGGATCCTGTCAGCCCACCAGCCGAGCTCCTCATCCGAGTACGATCCGCCGTACAGGTGCTGGTGGTCCGGGCCGTGCAGCCTGACGTAAACGAAAGGGGCGGTGGCGCGCAGGATGCAGGGCAGATTGGCGCCGCTCATGACGCAGTACGCGGCCTGGTGCCGCTCCAGCAGGCTGTACACGTCGGGGTGGTCCCAGCTGGGGTGCCGGAACTCCACCGCGACCCGGATCCACTCCGGCACGGCGGCCAGGAAGTAGTCAAGGCGGGCGTCGTCGCGCCCGAGATCCGGCGGCAGCTGGACCAGCAGCACGGCGCGCTTGTCGCCAAGCTCATGCCAGCAGCGCGTGATCCGCTCGATCCACACCTCCGGGCCGTAGAGCTTCTTGCCATGGGTCAGGCCGCGGGGTGCCTTGACGGACAGCGCGAATCCGTCAGGCAGCCGGCGCCGCCAGCTCGCGAAGGAGGTGTCCCGCGGCCAGCGGTAGAAACTCGCATTGAGCTCCACGGTCCTGAACCGCGCCACATAGTGCTGCAGCCTGTCCCGCGCGGGAAGCCCCGGCGGGTACAGCACGCTTTCCCAGTGGTCATAGCTCCAGCCGGACGTGCCGATGTACACCGTCACCCGTGCCCCCCGCTCTCAGTCCATGGACGGTAGCCAGGGTCCGTCTCCGAACTGGTACTGGAGCTCGTCAAGAACCAGGGCACGTTCGCTGCTGCTGGCCACGGTGGCCGCGGAACGGTGCCGCAGGAGTGTGATGCCGCAATGCACCTGGCCATGCGGTCCGGAAAGGTTATCGGCGGAGTAGCGTGCCAGTTCATTCAGGAAATCCCCGACGTCCCGGGTCTCGAGCAGGAGGTCCTGGGCGTACTCCGTCACGTCGGTTTCGTTGAGGTGACTATCCAAAGTTGGCTCCACATTTCTGCCCTGCTCATTCGCCAAGGACGGCCTGGCGGGGACAAAAGTCAGCTTCCGACGGCAACTGCTTTACCTCACCTCAGGCTACACCCGGCTTCCCCTCGTGCCGCGGGGTCAGCTGTGGCACTGTAAGGGCATGGTACGCATCGAGGATTACGCGATGGTGGGCGACCTGCACACTGCGGCCCTGATCAGCACTGAAGGCTCCATAGACTGGCTTTGCCTGCCACGCTTCGATTCCCCGGCGTGCTTCAATGCGCTCCTTGACACCCCCGAGTCGGGCCGGTGGATCCTGGCCCCCGAGGGCGGCGGCGAATGTACCCGCCGCCGTTACCGCCGGCACACGCTGATCCTGGAAACCGACTGGGAGACCGAAGACGGAGCCGTGCGGGTCATCGACTTCATGCCACCGCGTGACGAAGTGGCGGACATCGTGAGGATCGTGGTGGGCCTGCATGGCAAAGTCAGGATGAAGGGCCAGCTGGCCCTTCGTTTCGACTATGGCCACATCATGCCGTGGGTGCGCCGCGACAGCCACGGACTTCATGCCATCGCCGGGCCGGATTCCGCCTACCTCGTGACGGAGGCGCCGCTTCGGGGCCAGCACATGCAGACCGTCAGCGAGTTCACCGTGAAGGCCGGCGAACGGGTGCCGTTCGTGCTGACCTGGGCGCCGAGCCACGTCCACCGGCCCCGGTCCGTGGACGCCGAGAGCGTCCTGGAATCCACCGAGAAATTCTGGCGGGTATGGGCCGGGCAGAGCAAGGTGACCGGCCCCTACAAGGACGCAGTGGAGCGGTCACTGATCACGCTCAAGGCCCTCACCTACGCTCCCACCGGGGGCATTGTGGCGGCCGTGACCACGTCGCTCCCGGAGCAGCTGGGCGGCCCGCGGAACTGGGATTACCGCTTCTGTTGGCTCCGCGACGCGACCCTGACGCTGCAGGCATTGCTTGCCGCCGGCTACACGGCAGAGGCCGCCGCCTGGCGGGACTGGCTGCTGCGCGCCGTTGCGGGGGATCCGGCGGACCTGCAGATCATGTACGGCATCCACGGCGAACGGCGTCTTCCCGAGATGGAGATCCCCTGGCTGGCGGGGTACGAGGGCTCGGCGCCGGTGCGCATCGGCAACGGCGCCGCGGGCCAGCTGCAGCTCGATGTCTGGGGGGAGGTGCTGGACTGCCTGTCACTGACGCGCAACTCCCTGCTGAAGCACACGGACGAAGCATGGGATGTCCAGGTGGCGCTGATGGAGTACCTGGAAGGCGCGTGGGACCAGCCGGACAACGGGCTGTGGGAAATGCGCGGGCCGCGGCGCCACTTCACCCATTCGAAGATCATGGCCTGGGTTGCGGCGGACAGGATGGTCCGGGGCGTCAGGGATTCAGGCCTTCCCGGACCCGCCGACCGCTGGGAAGCCCTGCGGGACACGATCCGCGACGACGTGATGGCGCACGGCTACGACGCGGAACGGAACACCTTCACCCAGTCCTATGACCGCCCCGAGCTGGATGCCAGCCTGCTGCTCATTCCGCGCGTGGGTTTCCTGCCGCCGGATGATCCCCGCGTGATCGGTACGATCGACACCATCCAGCGGGAGCTCACCGAGGACGGGTTCGTGCTCCGGTACCGGCCCCAGGAAAGCGACGACGGCCTGCCCGGTGACGAAGGCGTCTTCCTTGCCTGTTCGTTCTGGCTCGTGGAAGCGCTGCTCGGTGCCGGCCGCCGGCGGCAGGCCACCGAGCTCTTCGAGCGGCTGCTGGCGCTCCGCAACGACGTCGGCCTGCTGAGTGAGGAATGGGGTGTCCAGAGTGCGCGGCACCTGGGAAACACGCCGCAGGCATTCAGCCACTTCGCGCTCGTGACGAGTGCCCTGGAACTTCATCAGCAGCGGACCGGGCGGAGTGACAGGCCCCTGGCATCCAGGGCAGGCAGGGCCTGAGGCTGCCTCATTTTGGCTCTTAATTTCGAAGCGTCCGTAAGTATACTTACTAATACCTCGCCGAACGGTGAATAGGCGAGTGGCGAAGAAGGAGAAAGCGCGATGGCTGGATATTTCGAATTGGTGGACGCTCCCGACGGAGGCTACAGGATCCGGTTGCTCGACGGATCGGGGGCGCTGATGGCGGTCTCTGTCACCTTTCCCACCAAGAGCGCAGCTGTGGCCGGCGTGGCGCGTGCCCGTGAGATTGCCGGCATGGGACTGGTCCGCGATCACTGCAAAGATGCGGTAAAGCGGCCTGCAGTCCACAGCACCAAACCCGCACGGAAGGCGGCAACGGCGGGCGCAACCCGCACGCCCGCCCTGCTGACGCATCCGCGCTCGCCGGCCGGGCACTGAGGCCGGGGAGGGGTGCCGAACCACAAGGTGAAAGGCCGGTACAGCAAGGGCGTCCTGTTCGACGTGGACGGGACCCTCGTCGATTCCTCCTACATCCACACGATTGCCTGGTGGCAGGCCTTCCGCCAGGCCGGCTTCGACGTGCCCATGGCGCGGATCCACCGCTGCGTGGGAATGGGCGGCCCGCGGCTGGTGGACCACCTGCTGCCGGACGAGCGCGACAAGGCCCCGCGACGACACTGTCCTGTCGGCCCACTCCGGGATATTCGGCACGTACTGGCCGTCCCTTCGCGCGTTCGGCGGAGCCCGGGACCTGCTGGCCCAGTGCTATGAGAGTGGACTGGCCGTGGCTCTGGCCTCCTCCGCGAAGGATGAGGACCTCAAGGCCCTCCGCTCCACCCTCGCCGCCGATTCCTTCATCCATGCGGCGACGAGCGCCAACGATGCAAAGGAAAGCAAGCCCGAGCCGGACATATTGGAGGCGGCGCTCCGCGCGCTGGGGCTCGCCGCTGCCGACGTTGTCTACGTGGGAGATGCTGTGTGGGACGTGCTTGCGGCCAATAAGCTCGGCATCCCCACCATCGGGGTCACCTGCGGCGGCACGAGCGAGGCTGAACTCCGCGAGGCCGGCGCCGTCGACGTCTATGAGGGTCCCGGCGAGCTGCTGGACAGCCTCAGGGACAGCGCGATCGGAAGGCTGCTGGGACGCTAGGCCCCGGCGTCCACCACGCAGAAGCGGTTTCCGTCAGGGTCTTCCAGGACAACGAAATCGGGGTCATCCGGGTAGCTGTCCCAGTCCACGCGGGAAGCTCCGAGCTCCACGAGCCGTTCCACTTCGCCGGGCTGGTCATCGGCATAGAGGTCCAGATGGATGCGCGGGTGTGCCTGCACGGGCGTCTCACTGAGCATGAGGGCGAGCCGGGCGCCCTCGCCTCGTTGCGGGACCAGCACCACCCACGTTTCGTCGCCGTCCTCCCGGGGGACGTAACCCAGGGCATCACACCAGAATGCGGTGGCGCGGGCGACGTCGTTGACTCCGAGGACAGTTGTTCCGATCGTCAGCATGCCTTCATGCTTCCGCGCGTCCAGTCCCGATGCAAGGGTCGGCGGCTGGGCCGGCCCTAGCACCAGTCGTTCAGCAATTGCTGGGCCAGATCGGCCATCTCCGGGACCAGCGGGTGGAGAAAGGCCACGAACGGCGACGGCGGAAAGGTCATCGCCATGGAGATCTGCCGCTTTCCGTCGGCGCTGGTCATCGAGACCATCCCGTAGCCCTGCACGTCGCCGATGTTGCCGTAGTAGAAGTCGTTGGTGCAGGTGTCGTTCCAGCGAGTCATCCCGAGTTTGAAGTCGGAGTACACCGCTTCTTTCATCTGTGCAAGGGTGGACTGCTTCAGGAGCTTTCCCCGCAGGAGTGCAGCATAGTAGGTGTTGGCGTCCCGGACCGTGGAAACCATGCCGCCCGGGGCATCGATGTACACGCGGGGATAGGCGACATCGAACCGTTTGTCCTCGACGGTGATGTAGCCGTGGAGGAGATCCTCTTTCGGGGGTCCGCCGGCGGTCATGAAGGTGCCTGTGAGTCCCAGCGGTGCGATGATGTCTGACCGCAGAACTTCGGCGAATGGATGTCCCCTGAGCCGTTCTATGAGCATGGCGAGGGCAACGAAGTTCGATCCGGAAGGCTCGAAGGGCTGGGCGAGTTTGTACTCCCAGGGCAGGCGGGCGGCGAGCGCCAGCCGATCCCGCAGGGACAGGGGCGTGTTGAAGACCTGCCGGAGCGGGCCGGACGTCCAGAGCTCGTCGCCGTAGTCCGGGATGCCCGACTCCTCGTTCAGCAGCCTGCGCACAGTAATCGGTTCCGGCTCCTTCAGGATGCGGCTGAATTCCGGAAGGTATTCGTCCAACGTGCCGTCGAGTGTGAGGCGGCCTTCCTCCGCGAGCTTCAGCACGGAAACGGCGATCATGGACGTCGTGAGCCCGCCCATGTGGACAGGATCGTCAAGCTGCACCGGCTGCCGCCCCTCGAGGGTCCGGACACCCTCGGCTTGAGTCCACTCCACACCGTTGTTCTTTGCCTGGACGAGGACGGCCGGGGCGCCCTCCTCCCGCATAGTTTGACTGAAATCGAGCAGGTCGGCGAAGATCCAGCTGGGCGGTGTCTGCTGGTCGGGCGGCTTGGGTGCCGGAGTGCAGCCGCCAAGGGCAACGGCCAGCACTGCTGCAGCCGCGGCTGCAACGCACCGCAGGATGGAGCCCGGAACCCGGCGCCCTGGCATGGCATCAGGATACGCGCCAAGCCGCCGGAAACGCCGCACCGAGTTCGCCGGAAACGAGCGAATCGCCGGAAGCCTGCGGCGATGTGGCAGGCTTCCGGCGATCCCGGCGTCGGCGTTGAGAGCCAGGCAGGTCAGGTCAGGCGGATCTGGCGGTTGACGTCTTTGTACAGCAGGTAGCGGAAGTTGCCCGGGCCGCCGGCGTAGCAGGCCTGCGGGCAGAACGCGCGGAGCCACATGAAGTCCCCGGCCTCCACCTCCACCCAGTCATCGTTCAGCCGGTAGACGGCCTTGCCCTCGAGGACGAACAACCCGTGCTCCATGACGTGGGTTTCCGCGAAGGGGATCGAGGCGCCGGGCTGGAACGTCACGATGTTGACGTGCATGTCGTGCGCGAGGTCGTCCGGGTCCACGAACCGGGTGGTGGCCCAGGCGCCGTTGGTGCCGGGCATGGGGCGCGGCTCCACGTCCTGGTCCCGGGTCACGAAGGACTTGGCGGTGTACCCCTCGAGCGGTTCGTAGGCCTTGCGGACCCACTGGAAGCTGGCGATGCCATCGGAGTCGTTCTTGACGGACCAGTCGGCACCGGCGGCGAGGTAGGCGTAGCCGCCTTCTTCGAGGTGATGGATTTCGCCGTCCAGGCTCAGGTCCAGTTTGCCCTTGGTGAGGAAGATGACGCCTTCGACGCCGGCCTCCGCTTCGGGTTTCCGGGATCCGCCGCCGGGTGCCACCTCAACGATGAGCTGGGAGAAGGTGGTGGCGAAGCCGGCGATGGGTCGGGCGATGATCCAGGCGCGGGTGTTGGTCCAGCCGGGAAGATTGGACGTGACGATGTCCCGCAGCACGCCCTTGGGGATGACCGTGTAGGCCTCCTTGACCACGGCGCGGTCGGTGAGGAGCTGCGTCTGCGGCGGCAGGCCGCCTTCGGGGTAGAAATAGTTGCTCATGATTGGGCTCCTTGGGAGTTGGAGGTGCGGGAAGGGCCGGATTCGGCCAGGGAGGACTGGGCAAGCCGCGGGTGGGCAAGGCCGGTGAGCTGGGGGATTCCGACGCCGGCAAGCGCCTCGACGTCTTCGGCGCCCACGGCGCCGCACTGGACGCCGCGCAGCACGAATGCGGCCAGGGCGCGTGCGGTGGCGGGCTCATCCATGACCCCGCCCTCGGTGCGTTCCACGTAGTTGCGCAGCCGTGCCGCCGCGGCGGGCAGCCCTTGGCGGTAGAACGCGTACGTGGCCGCGAACCTGCTGGGCAGCTGGGCCGGGTGCAGGTCCCAGCCCTGGTAGTAACCGCGTTCAAGGGAACGCCGCACCAGCCGGCCGTGCAGGCGCCACGCGTTTTCCACGTTGTCGCCCACGGGGATGATGTTGGTGGAGCCGTCAGAGAGCCGGATGCCGGTGCCTGCCACGGCAAGCTGCATGACTTCCTTGGCGAAGTCCGCCACGGGATGCTCCATGGACTGGTACTCGGCCGAGATCTGCAGCGACGCCGAGTAGTCGTACGTCCCGTAGTGCAGCCCGCTGATCCGGCCGGGAACAGCATGGGGGAGCTGCGCCACGGGGGAGTTGCCCTCGGGGCCGAGGATCAGCTGCGGTGTTTCCACCTGCACCTCAAAACGCAGCCGGCCTGCGGGGAGCGAATGGACTTCCTCGAGCCGGGAGACCGCAAAATCCATGGCCTGCACCTGCGCCACGGTGGTGACCTTGGGCAGGGTGAGGATCAGGCCCGCCGGAAGCTCGCCCGCTGCGGCCAGGCCGGAGACGAACAGGTCCAGCGTGCGCAGGCCGCGTGCCCGGGTGGCCGCCTCAAAGCACTTGAAGCGGATGCCGATGAACGGGGGCGCTGTGCCGGCCGCAACAGAGGCGGCCACGGCGGAAGCCGCGGCAACAGCGGCGGCGTCCTCGGCGTCGTCGCCCCTGTCCCCGAACCCGTCCTCGAAGTCCAGGCGCAGGTCCTCGATCGGTTCGCTTTCCAGCTTCGCCTGGACCCGTGACGCCACAGCCTCGGCGAGGTCGGCGTCCTGGCCCAGCAGGTGCCCGAGGCGGGCCAGGCCGCCGTGGGCGTCCGCCGTCGCCAGCGCCTGGGCGCCCCAGTCGGCGGCGAGCGACGGCGTGAACCGGTCCGCGGGGACGTAGACGGTGTGGACGGGCTGGCGGGAGCCGTCGTCGCCGGGGTAGTTCTGCTCCAGCAGGCGGTCGGTGACCGCCAGCTGGGCGTCGATCCGGGCGAGGTCAGCGGCGCTGAGTGATGGTTCGGGTACCGCCATGCCTCAGCCCACCAGTTCGTAGGCCGGGGTGGTGAGGAAGTCCGTGTAGTCCTCGGAAAGGCAGATGTCTGCGATCAGGCTGCTGGCGGGCTGGTAGTAGCGTTCGAAGGCTTCCTCGCCCACCTCGCCGCGCAGCTTCCCGGTTTCCTCGGCCAGGATCTTCGTGACCAGTTCGCGCGTCACCGTGTTGCCGGTGTCGGCCAGGACCACCTGGTTGCGGATCTGCTGCCACACCTGCGAGCGGGAGATCTCGGCCGTGGCGGCGTCCTCCATCAGGTTGTGGATGGCCACCGCACCGTTGCCCGAGATCCACACGGCCGTGTAGGCGACGGCGACGTACAGGTTCAGGCGCAGGCCCGCTTCCGTGACCTGGCCGTCGGCCGAGGCGATGTCCAGCAGCTGGCCCGCGGTCACCGAAACTTCCGGGCGCTGCTTGTCCAGCTGGTTGGGACGGTCCCCGAGCACCGAGTCGAACACTTCCTGGCAGACCGGGACGAGGTCCGGGTGCGCCACCCAGGAGCCGTCGAAGCCGTCGTTCGCCTCGCGGGTCTTGTCCGCGCGGACCTTTTCGAAGGCCTGGGCCGTGACTTCGGGTTCGCGCCGGTTCGGGATGACGGCGGCCATCCCGCCCATCGCGAAGGCGCCGCGGTGGTGGCAGGTCTTGACCAGCAGTTCGGTGTAGGCGCGCATGAAGGGCGCGGTCATGGCCACCGTGGCACGGTCCGGCAGCACGAAGCTGGCGCCGGCGTCGCGGAAGTACTTGATGATGCTGAAGAGGTAGTCCCAGCGGCCGGCGTTCAGGCCGGAGGCGTGGTCGCGGAGTTCGTAGAGGATCTCGTCCATCTCGAAGGCGGCCGGGATGGTCTCGATCAGCACGGTGGCGCGGATGGTGCCCTGGTGGAGGCCCAGGAAGTCCTGCGCGAACACGAACACCTCGTTCCAGAGGCGGGCCTCGAGGTGGCTTTCCATCTTGGGCAGGTAGTAGTACGGGCCGTGGCCGTTGAGGACCAGCTGCTTGGCGATGTGGTAGAAGTGCAGGCCGAAGTCCACCAGGGCACCGATGGCGGGTGCGCCGTCGATCAGCAGGTGCCGTTCCTCCATGTGCCAGCCGCGGGGGCGGGCCACCACGACGGCGAGCGGGGCGTCGGTGCGGAGCCGGTATTCCTTGCCCTCGGGGGAGGTGTAGCTCAGGGTTCCCGTTGCGGCGTCACGGAGGTTCAGGATGGCGTCGATGACGTTGGCCCACGTGGGGGTGCTCGCGTCCTCGAGGTCCGCGAGCCACACCTTGGCGCCGGAGTTCAGCGCGTTGATGGCCATCTTCGCCGGGGAGGCGGGGCCCGTCATCTCAACCCGGCGGTCCTGCAGGGCCGCCGGCGCGGGCGCGACCTTCCAGTCGCCGTCGCGCACGTCCTGGGTGTCCGGCAGGAAATCGAGGCTGCCGGTCCTGGCCACGTGCTCGCGCTTGGCGGCCCGGGCCTTCAGGAGGTCCGACCGGGTGCCGGCGAAGCGCTTGTGGAGTTCCTCCACGAAGGCCAGCGCCTTGGGGGTGAGGATCTCCTCCGCACGCTCGATCGGCCGGGGGTTTGTGACTGTGATAGCCATTGTGGGTCCTTTCCAGGGCTGCGAATCAGGCGGTGGCGAAGGCTGCTGTGTTTGCGGCAGCAGGTGCTGCTGCTTCCATTGTGTCCCCCGTTGCCGCCGGTGACGTGCGGACGCCGGCTGCGGCGTGGGCTGCGTTTGCCACGGCTGCGGCGACGTCCGCGGCCACGTGAGGGTCGAAGACGCTGGGGATAATGTAGCTGGCGTTGAGCTCATCGTCAGCAACGCGGTTGGCAATGGCCTCGGCCGCGGCCACCAGCATTTCGGGCGTGATGTCCGACGCGCCGGCGTCCAGCAGCCCGCGGAAGAATCCCGGGAAGGCCAGCACGTTGTTGATCTGGTTCGGGAAGTCGCTGCGGCCCGTGGCCACGACGGCGGCATGCTTGGACGCGACGGCGGGATCGATCTCCGGCGTCGGGTTGGCCATGGCGAAAACAATCGCGTCCTTGGCCATCGAGGCAACCTGCTCCTCGCCGATCACGTGCGGGGCGCTGACGCCGATGAACACGTCGGCGCCCTTGAGGGCCTCGTGCAGGGTTCCGGAGAAGCCTTCTTCGTTGGTGTTGGCGGCGATCCAGCTGCGGTGTTCGTCGTTGTACTGCTCGCCGGAGTGGATGGCGCCGGAGCGGCCGGCGGCCACGATGTGCCGCGCGCCCTGGGCCTTGAGCAGCTGGATGATGGCCGAACCCGCCGCGCCGACGCCGGAGACCACGATCCGGACCTCTTCGAGCTTCTTGCCCACGACGCGGAGCGCGTTGACGAGGGCTGCCAGGGTGACGATGGCGGTGCCGTGCTGGTCATCGTGGAACACGGGGATGTCCAGTTCCTCGCGGAGCCGGTTCTCGATCTCGAAGCAGCGCGGGGCCGCGATGTCCTCGAGGTTCACGCCGCCGTACACGGGGGCGATGGCCTTGACGATCCTGATGATTTCTTCGGTGTCCTGGGTGTCCAGGCAGACGGGCCAGGCGTCCACGTTGGCGAACTGCTTGAAGAGGGCGGCCTTGCCTTCCATGACCGGAAGCGCGGCGGCCGGGCCGATGTTGCCCAGGCCCAGGACGGCCGAGCCGTCGGTGACCACGGCGATGGTGTTGCGCTTGACGGTCAGGTTCCGGGCCGCTGCCGGGTCCTCGGCGATGGCCAGGCAGACGCGGGCGACGCCGGGGGTGTAGGCGCGGGAGAGATCGTCGCGGTTGCGCAGGGCCACCTTGGGGACGACCTCGAGCTTGCCGCCCAGGTGCATGAGGAAGGTGCGGTCCGAGACGTTCCGGACCGTGACGCCGTCGAGCGCGTTGAGGGCGTCCTTCACGCAGTTGGCGTGGTCGTCGTCGGTGGTGTTGCAGGTGACGTCGACAACGAGCGTTTCGTGGTGCGACTCGGTGACGTCCAAGGCGGTGATGGCCGCGCCGGCTGCGCCCACGGCGGCGGCGAGTTCGCTGGTGGCGGAGAAGCTGGACGGTGCTTCCACGCGCAAGGTGATCGAATTTCCGGGGCTCGGGTTCGCCATTGAATGTCCTCCTGTTTGGGCCCATCGCTGGGCTGGGTCGTTCCGGTGAATGTTTTCGTATTATGGATATTATTATCTACTTTATGGAAACACAAGCCCCGAGGGTGCATCGACGCCGGCGGTGCGGTGCTGTATCTTTGGCTTTCTAAGCAGTTCTTTTCACGATGCGGATAAGAGTTGTCGGAACCGAGCAAGCAGGAGATTGCTACATGGCTGAAAAAGCCCCCGGAGGCGTGCAGTCCGTTGAGCGCGTCTTTGAACTTTTGGAACTGATCACCGACGCCGGCGGCGACGTCACGCTCAGTGAACTCTCCTCGTCCACGGATCTGCCCCTGCCCACGATCCACCGGCTCCTGCGCACCCTGGTCACGCTGGGCTACATCCGCCAGCTGCCCAACCGCCGCTACGCACTCGGCCCGCGGCTGATCCGGCTGGGGGAGGGCGCCAACAAGCAGCTCGGCGCCCTGGCCCGGCCGCAGCTGAAGTCCCTCGTGGACAGGCTGGGCGAGACCTCCAACATGGCCGTGCTCGACTCGGACATGGTGATCTACGTGGCCCAGGTGCCGTCGCTGCACTCCATGCGCATGTTCACCGAGGTGGGCCGCCGCGCGCACACGCACGACACCGGCGTGGGCAAGGCCATCCTGGCGCAGCTGGACGACGAGGTGGTCCGCGGGATCGTCACCCGGACCGGAATGCCCACGCCCACGCCCAAGAGCATCGGCGACTTCGACTCCCTCATTGCCGACCTGAACCGCATCCGCGAGCGCGGCTACTCGATCGACGAGGAGGAGCAGGAGCTCGGAGTCCGCTGCTTCGCCATGGCCGTGCCCAACGCCCCCACGCCCACGGCCATCTCGGTGTCCGGGCCGGTGTCCCGTGTGGACCAGTCGTTCGCCGACCGCGCGGTCCCGCTGCTCCGCGAAGCAGCCCAGGCGATCTCGGACGAGCTCAACCAAAACTGACCCCCGCCGTCGTTCTTCCCAGTTCTTGCTTGCTTGCGGTGCTGGCTCTGGAGCGCGAACGAACACTTGAGGCCCTTGGAAACAGGGGCCTCAAGTGTTCGTTCGCGCTTAACCAGCCGATTGCCTTGGTCGAGTTCGACGGCGGTGGGTACTAGACGAGCGTGCCGTCGCTGACGGTGCCGGTGTCCGCTCCGGAGGGTTCGAGCGAGATCATAGGGGACTTGCGCTCCATCGCCCGGAAGACGGCGTAGCCAAGTGCGCATCCGAGGAACCAGCTGTAGTTTCCGATCCAGGTGGCATTCACTGATGTGCCCCCGGTGTCGAGCAGGATCTTGGGGATCAGCACGGAGGCGATGGAGATTGCGCCGCTGATGGCCACGGCCTTGACGGCGTTCGGGTTGTAGCCGTTCCGGAACCAGTAACGGCCTGTGGTCTTCAGTGTGTACATGTCATCCACCCAGACCTTCTGGCGGCTGACCACGTAGTACCCGGCGATCAGGATGCCGAACAGCGGCCCGATCAACGCGCCCAGGACGCCCAGAGTGTAGTGGATGGCGTCGTTGTTGGAGTACCAGTTCCACGGGGTCAGGATGACGGAGCCGACGGCGGCAATCATGCCGCCTGCCCGCCAGCTGATTTTCTGCGGGCTGACGTTGGAGAAGTCGAAGGCCGGCGAGATGAAGTTGGCCACGATGTTGATGCCCACGGTGGCGATGACGAAGGTGAGTCCGCCCAGCAGAACGGCGAACACCGTGTCGATTTCCTGGACGGTCTTGACCGGGTCCGTGATGAGGTGGCCGAACACGGGGATGGTGGCCGAGGCGGTGATCACGGTCAGGAGCGAGAAGAACAGGAAGTTCACCGGCAGGCCCAGGAGATTGCCCTTCTTGACCGCCTTGTAGCTCTTGCCGTAGCGGGCGAAGTCGCCGAAGTTGAGCATCGGCCCGGAGAAGTAGGACACCACCAGGGCGATGGCGGAGATCATCACGGGGATGGAGGCGGCGAAGTCCAGGGGCTCGCCGCTGGACAGGTTCAGGCTGATGTTGCCGATGCCCGCCTTGGAGACCAGGTAGATGGCCAGGACCAGCATCACCACGTACACGGCGGGGCCGGCGAAGTCGATGAACTTGCGGATGCTCTCCATGCCGTTCCAGAAGAGCGCGGCCTGGGCCAGCCAGAGGATGCCGTAGCAGATCCAGCCGAGGGTGGAGAGCCCCAGGAAGCCGCTCTGTTCGACGTCGTACAGCGGCGCGATGCCGGGGAAGAACTTCAGGAAGACGATCACCAGCGCCTCGGACGCCAGGAAGGTCTGGACGCCGTACCAGGCCACTGCGATCAGTCCGCGGATGATGGCCGGGATGTTGGCGCCTTTGACGCCGAACACTGCCCGGTTGATGACCGGGTACGGGACGCCGGTGAGCTGGCTGGGCTTGGCCACGAGGTTGCAGAAGACATTGACGATCACGATGCCGACCAGCAGGGCTACGAGGACCTGCCAGCTGGCCAGGCCCAGCGCGAACAGGCTTCCTGCCGTGACGTAGCCGCCGATGCTGTGGACGTCCGACATCCAGAAGGCGAACAGGTTGTAGCTGGTCCAGTGCTGGTTCTGCAGCGGAACGAGGTCCTCGTTGCTGAGTTGGGGAGCATAGTCGGGGAGCTGGCCGGTGCGGGCGGGTGCTTCAACCCGGGCTGCGGCGGTTGCGGATTCTGTCATGGATTCCTCTAAAAGATTGGGACAGCCGCCGGTCCGGCCGTTTCACGCTTTCAATTAGATGGAACCAATGTTTCAGAGCTGTTTCTGCTGGAACAAATCCTCTTTACTTCTGCCGTGCCTTGCCGCGGCGCTTGTCCGTTTAGGAGAGTTCCTGCGTCAGCGAGCCTCGATCTCGCCCAGCGAGTCGAACAGGCCCGTGACCTCCCGCACCCGCTCGCGGCCGGCACGTCCCAGCACCAGGAGTACGCCGTTAGCCAGGACGCTGACCAGGCTCATCGCCGCAGCGTAGCTGTCAAAGGCGTGGGCGCCGTCCACCGGGCATTCGAGCCAGAGCGTGGCGTCGGCAGCCAGCCGGCGCGCGCTCGGGTCCCCGATCAGAATGGTCGCGGCTCCGGTGGACGAAGCTGCCTGGAGGACTTTGCGGAATTCGGCGGGCCGCCGTCGGAAGCCGAAGAACACCACCACGTCCCCGGAACCCAGCCCGGCGAGCTCTTCGCCAAGGCTTTGCCCCGGCTGCGGGGCCACGGACACGCCCTTCCGGCACTGGAGCAGCTGCTGCCGCAAATGCAGCGCCAACGGATAGCTGTTGCGGAAGCCGAGCAGCAGCACGGTCCCGGCAACGGCGAGGGTGCTGCTTGCCGCCGACAGCTTTTCCTCGTCGAGCGATTCAGCTAGGCGGCGGAGGTTGTCCTGTTCCTGCCCCAAGTGGGCGGCCAGGCCGCCGTCGGACGACTGCGGCCCCAGCGGCATTCCGCTGGAACGGATGGACCGGGTGTGTTCCTTGACCTCGTTGAAATCCTCGAAGCCGAGCCGCCGGAACAGCCGGCTCATGGTTGCCTTGGAGACGCCGCTGAGCCTCGCGAGTTCCGCGGCGTTGTAGGTAGCGAGGTCGCCCAGGCGGTCCAGCAGCGTGTCTGCCGCCTTCTGTTCCTGGGGGCTCAGCTCCGCATAGTGCCGTTCGATTCGTTCGTCGATCCTCATGAAACAACCGTCTCACGCCGGCAGGGTCCGCGGCATCAGGCGGCGTCCTAGGCGGGAACTGCACGCGCGAACGGACAGTTGCGGCCCTTGGGAAAAGGGACTCAACTGTCCGTTCGCGCTTGGTGGGTGAGTGGCTTAGTGTTCCGACGTGGTGGACGACTGGACCGGGACTTCCTTGCCGTCGCAGTCGATCAGCTTGCCGCCCTCGTATCGGTCGCCGTCGGCCAGGCACTTCAAGTCCTCCTCGCGGACCACTCGGCCGGTTCCCGCCACGAACACCGACTGGTTTTCCGAGTTGCCGGCCTTGAGGTGGTTGAACAGCAGGTTCAGCAGGATGGCCATCACCGCGGCCGAGCTGATGCCGGAGTGGAAGATGGTGCCGAACCAGGACGGGAACTGGTCGTAGAACGCCGGGGCGGCGATGGGAATCATGCCGAAGCCGATGGACGCCGCCACGATGATCAGGTTCATGTTGTTCTTGTACTCCACCTTGGCGAGCGTCCGGATGCCGCTCGCGGCAACCGTTCCAAAGAGTACGACGCCGGCACCGCCCAGGACGGGGGTCGGCACCGCCGCGACCACCCGGCCAAGAACCGGCAGCAGGCCAAGGATGACGAGGATCAGGCCGCCGGCGCTGACCACGAACCGGCTTTTGACGCCGGTGATGGCAACGAGTCCCACGTTCTGGGCGAACGCGCTCTGGGTGAAGGAGTTGAACAGCGGGGAGATGGCGCTGGAGAGCATGTCCGCCCGCAGGCCGTCGCCGATCCGCTTGGAGTCGACCTTGGTGCCCACGATCTCGCCCACGGCAATGATGTCCGCCGAGGTCTCCGTGAGGGTCACCAGGATGACGATCAGCATGGAGACGATCGCGGCGATCTCGAACGTGGGGGCGCCGAACGCGAACGGGGTGGGGAAGGCGACGATTTCGCCCTGGCCAACCTTGGAGAAATCGGCCATGCCGAAGACGACGGCGATCACCGTGCCCAGCACCATGGCCAGCAGGATGGAGAGCCGGGAGATCGCGGCGCTGCCCACCTTGCTGAGCAGGAGGACGATCGCCATGGTGGCGGCGGCCAGGCCGATGTTGGCCACGCTGCCGTAGTTAGGTGCCTTGCTGTTGCCGCCCATGGCCCAGTTGGCCGCGACCGGCATCAGCGTCAGGCCGATGGTGGTGATGACCGTGCCCGTGACCACCGGCGGGAAGAAGCGGATGATCTTGGAAAACAGCGGCGTGATCGCTAGGCCGATCAGGGAGGCCGCGATCACCGAGCCAAAGACCGCCTGGATGCCACCGCCGCCGTGGACGATCGCCACCATGGTGGAAACGCCCGCAAAGGAAACGCCCTGGACCAGGGGCAGCTGGGACCCGAAGAAGCGGATGCCGACAGTCTGGAGGATCGTGGCCAGGCCGCCGACGAACAGGCAGGCGGCAATCAGCAGGCCGATGTCCTGCGAGGACATGCCGGCGGCCGCACCAATGATCAGCGGCGGGGCGATGATGCCCCCGTACATAGTGAGGACGTGCTGGAACCCGTAGGCGAAGGTGCTGCCGATGGGCAGTTTCTGGTCTTCGGGGCGGGCTGCCGCTGGGCGGACTTTTTTCTTGGTGTTCATGGCAGACTTTCTTGGTTCATGGCAGACGCCTTCGTCTGGCTAACAATGTCTGGCTAACAAATTTGAGTCTTGCGGCCCGGGGCCGGGGTCCGGGGTTTGCCGTGCCGGCGGAACGGCAAACCTCGGGTCGGTCTGGCTATGAAGTTGTGGTTTGCTGCGCGGGGTGTCTCCCGCCGGTGCCGGTGCCTAGCAGAAGCCGGCGATGCCGGACCAGGCGATCTCTGCCGGGGCGGCATCGTCCCGCTGGACGGTCGCCTCGATCAGGCCGTAGGGGCGGTCGGCGGCGAAGAAGACCTCGTTGGGGTTGTCCAGGCCGAACGGCGAGAGGTCAACCAGGAAGTGGTGCTTGTTGGGCATCGAGAACCTGATCTCCTCGATTTCGCTGTGCGCCTCGAGGACCTTGGTGCCCATGTCGAAGAGCGTCTGCTGCAGGGCGTGCGAGTACTTCTCGGTGAAGCCTTCGAGCAGGAGGGCCTTGACGTCCTGGTAGTTCTTGTTGAAGTCCAGCGAGTTGAAGTCGGTTCCTGCCTTGAAGCGCCAGCGGGCGGAAACGTCGGTGGCGAGGATCCGGTCCGTGGTCTCGGGCAGTGTGGTGTATTTGTCCTTGGGGTAGCCAACGAAACCGGACTGCGTGGATTTCAGCACGGTCAGGTCCTTGAGCCCCGAGATGAGGTGGGTGGCGGCGCCGTCGCGGACCAGGACCGCGGTGCGGACCTCCTGGCCGTTGCGCACGAAGGAGTGGTCGTGCGCGTTGCCGTGGGCCTGGATGCGGTCCCAGCTGTAGGACTCGGCTTCCCAGCGGCCGCCGGTGACCCACTCGAAGCTGGACGTGAAGTGCTCGCCGAGGCGCAGCAGGAAGGCTTCGGGTGAGCCGATCCCGTCGCGGGCGAAGGCGTAGATGGTGTTCTTCTGCGTATCCGTGGCCACGACGTGGGCGTTGTCGCCTTCGAGGTGCGCCGCGGCGAAATCCCCGCGGAGCTGCGAGGTGACGTTCAGGTCTTCGATCTCGTGGCGCTCGGTGTCCCGGGTGATCTTGACGACGCGGACTTCGGCCTTGCCGTACTGGTTGTTGCCGAGGACGATGTTGTTGCTCATGGTCAGTTCCCAACTTCCGTAAGTGGAACCAAAGTTCCACAGTGAAATTAAGCGCGTGTTTCCCACGCGTTTCTTGTCCCGTCGACCCAACAAAAAATGAGCCGACATCAGTTGATGTCAGCTCATTACGACCCTGCCTGCTGCTCCCAGGTTACGTGACATGCGCCACGAATTGCCTTCCAGCGTAGCGCAGCCATGCCGTGGTGTACATCACAATTTGAAAAATCCGATTATGACCGGCAGCCGCCTGGGGTCTTGACGGGTCTCGGTTGGCCAGCCTAGAATTTTCCACATAACAAAAAGTGTTTTCCGGATTATGAAATCCGAACACAAGACACCACAGGAACGAGGAGGAACAGATGGACTCGCAGGATAAGAACAACGTCGCGGAATTCCCGGCGCCCGGCCAGGAACTGTACCTGCCGTTCGGCGCCACGGACCCTGACTTCTACATTCCGGCCGACTGCGATCGCCGGGCCCGCGGCCTCTCCCGCTGGCTGCGGGCGCTCCCGGTGTTCGGCCGGCAACGTCCGTAGAGCTCCTGCCGCAACGGGCGCCGGACTCTGCGCACCTGCGTCGGGAAGGCGATCTCAGACAGGCGTGCGGCGCCGGTGTCAGGACCGCCGGCGTCAGGACCCCAGGCGCCCCGGCCACTCCTTGCCGGCCCATGGGTCGTAGTCGGCGATGAGCTCCTCCTGCGGCGGACGCTCCGCTTCGGGGACGTGCTGCAGGTTCACCCGCACCCTGTACCAGAGCGAACTCGATCCGCGCATTCCGTCGACGAGCACATCGGCGGGGTGCAGGGCCGGGACGAGGTCCGCATGCCGGGTCTTCCACTCGTCGAGCGCCGCGAGCGCCTCGGGCTTGGTCTTGGTGCGGGCCACCTCAATGAGCGGCATCACCGACTGCCGGCGGCCGGAGCCGTCGCCGCCGCGCGGCGGCTTCTCGGCGGGGCCGAGCTCGGCCGCCAGCGCGAGGAGCCCGTCGAGTGTGCCGACCGCGTCATCGATGCCGGCGTGAGGGTCGCCCACGACTGCGAAGCGCTGGAGCACCGTGGGCACCGTGAATTGTTCCGGCCGGATGGAGGTGACCTCCTCCCATGCGAGCGGCGTCGAGACCCGGGCGTCCGGCAGGGGCCGGATCGAGTACGCCGATGCCACGGTGCGGTCCTTTGCGTTCTGGTTGAAGTCGACGAACACACTCTCGCCGCGCTCTTCCTTCCACCACCGCGCGGTGGCGAGGCCCGGAGCGCGGTTTTCGACCTCGCGGGCGAGGGTCTCGGCGGCGAGCCGCACGTCGCGGTACGACCACTGCGGCGAGATGCGCACCAGGATGTGGAGTCCGCGCGACCCGCTCGTCTTCGGCCACCCCACGAGTCCTGCGTCGTCGAGCACCTCCCGCGCGACATACGCGACATCGACGATCTGGGACCAGTCGACTCCCGGCATCGGATCCAGGTCGACCCGCAGCTCGTCGGGGTGCTCGAGGTCCTCGGCGCGCACGGGATGCGGGTTGAGGTCGAGGCATCCAAGATTCACGACCCACGCCAGGCCCGCAGCATCCCGGATGACGGCCTCCGCAGCCGACGTCCCCGACGCGTAGTGCAGGGTCGTCGTGTCGATGAAGTCGGGGTGGTTTTCGGGCACGCGCTTCTGAAAGAACGGCTCAGCGTCGATGCCCTTCGGGAAGCGCTTGAGCACCATTGGCCGGCCGCCGGCGCCGCGCAGCGCACCATCCGCGACGGCGAGGTAGTAGCGCACCAGGTCGAGCTTCGTCAGCCCGGGCTCGGGGAACACCACCTTGTCCGGACTCGAGATGCGAACCTCGGTGCCGGCAATGTCGAGGATCTCGGCCGGGGTCTTCGACGGGTTCATTCCGCCACGCTAGCAACGATCGGATGCCGCAGCCAGACCAGCCGCGGCAACCGAAAGCGGCAGAGGCCCCGTTTCGACGGTTCCCTGCGCACAAGACGCTTGCGAACATCTAGTGCGCAGGGAACCGTCGAAATGGCGAAAGGGGCCTAGCCGTTAACCAGCCTTCGCGCCGCGGCCGAGTGCTCGGCGATCAGCCCGGCCACGTCCAGCCCCGGGATCTGCCCGTCCACGACCCGCCACTGCCCGCCCACCATCACCCGGTCGGCGCGGTCCGCCCCGCACAGGAGCAACGCGGCGAGGGGATCGTGGCTGCCCGAGAACCGCAGCTCGTCCAGCTTGAACAGGGCCATGTCCGCCTGCATTCCGGGGGCCAGCTGGCCGAGGTCCGGACGGCCCAGCGCCGCCGCCGACCCGCGCGTGGCCCAGCCCAGTGCCCGCTCCACGGGGACCTGCGCCCCGTAGCGCAGCCGCTGCAGGTACAGCGCCTGCCGCGCCTCGAGGATCATGTTTGAGGCATCGTTCGACGCCGATCCGTCCACTCCCAGCCCCACGGGAACTCCGGCGTCCTCCAGTTCGAGCACCCGCGCGGTGCCGGAAGCCAGCCGCATATTCGACGTCGGGCAGTGCGCGACGGCGGTGCCCGCGGCTCCCAGCCGGGCGATCTCGGCAGTGCTGAAGTGGATGCCGTGGCCGAGCCAGGTCCGGTCCGTCAGCCATCCCACGCTGTCGAGGTAGTCGACGGTCCGCAGTCCGAACATCGCGCGGCAGAACTCCTCCTCGTCCAGGGTCTCGGCCAGGTGCGTGTGCAGCCGGACGTCCAGCCGCCCGGCCATCAGGGCGCTCTCGGCCATGATCTCCTTGGTCACGGAAAACGGCGAACACGGAGCCAGCCCGATCTGGATCACGGCGCCGTCGCCGCGCTCGTGGTACTCGCCGACCAGCCGTTCGCTGTCGGCAAGGATCACCTCCGCCGCCTGCACTGTCGACTGCGGCGGCAGCCCGCCGTCGTTCTCTCCCAGTGCCATGGAACCGCGGGTCAGCGTGGCCCGCATCCCCAGCCGGCGGACCGCACGCACTTCGATGTCTATGGCGTCCTCCATGCCCGCCGGAAACACGTAGTGGTGGTCCGCCGCGGTGGTGCAGCCGGACAGCAGGAGCTCGGCGAGCGCCACCGTGGCGGCGAGCTCGAGGTCACGCGGCGTGAGCCGGGCCCACACCGGGTAGAGGTTCTGCAGCCACGGAAACAGCGCGGCGTTGGCCACCGGCCCCCAGGCGCGCGTCAGCGTCTGGTAGAAGTGGTGGTGGCTGTTGATCAGGCCCGGCAGCAGAACGTGGCCGCCGGCGTCGAACGTCTCGTCGCAGGGTGCGGACGGCAGTTCGCCGGCGCCAAGCACCTCCGTGATCCGGCCTCCGCGGACCACCACGCCGCCGGAGGCGTCAAGGCCGTTCGCGGAGTAGGCGGCGAGCGGATGCCGGATCCAGAGCCGGCGTTCGGAGGGGCGGAAAAGTGTCTGGGCCATGTGCGGTTCCTGTCTGAGCGTGCCGATGCGTTCCAGCTCAGGGGCCTGTCTGCTGATCCAGGTGGCCGGCCGCCTGAGGGGGCCGGATCGGCACCAGCGTAGGGCTGGCCCGGGAAGGGCGTCAATGCCCGCGCATTGTGACTGCCCGGAGCAGCAGCCCCGAGTGACAGCCCGGAAACATGGATTTCACATCGCGAAATTAAGTTTCCAGAAAACTATGGCGCACACCACAATCCGGTGCTAATCTCGAACTTGCCAAAGGCGGGCACCCGGCTACCGGGAAGCTATCTACCAGGCGCAACTTAACCTTCAAAAGCACATGCTGAAGCCTGGTAACCGTCGCAACTGGTCCATTCCGTCCCGGCACGGGTACAGGCTTCCACAGCAAAGGGAGTCGCATCATGAGTACCACCGTCACGGCCGAGGCTTTCCTGGCCAGATCCATCCGGTTGGCAACTGCCAACGTCCTGAACAGCGGCGGCCCGTTCGGAGCCGTGATCGTCACCGCCGACGGTCAGGCTTTCGACGGCGTCAACCGCGTCACCGCCGACAACGATCCCACCGCCCACGCCGAGGTCACGGCCATCCGCCGCGCGTGCAGCGGACTCGGCACCTTCGACCTCCGCGGGGCCACCCTCTACAGCAGCTGCGAGCCGTGCCCCATGTGCCTGGCCTCGGCGCTCTGGGCCCGCATCGACCGCGTGGTCTTTGCCGCCGACCGGCACGATGCCGCTTCCGTTGGCTTCGACGACGCCGTCTTCTACGAGTACTTCGACAACGTGGACCGGGATGCCCTGATGCCCGTGTCCAAGCTGGACCTGGGCGATCCCGGGGCGCCGGCCATCCTGGAACCGTTCACCACCTGGAACACGCTCGACTCCAGGATCGATTACTAGGGCCGGTGGCTGAGATGACAATCCTGGACACGACCCCCGAGGGGCCCCGCGTGGCACCCCAGCGCCAACGGCAGCAGGCACCGAACACCCGGCCGCCGGCGTCGAACGCCTTCCTTGACCGCTTCTTCCAGATCACCCAGCGCGGCTCCACCCTGGCGCGCGAGCTGCGGGGCGGGCTGGTCACCTTCTTCACCATGGCGTACATCGTCATCCTGAACCCGCTGATCCTGGGCGGCTTCAGTGCGGACAACGCCCCCACCGACGTTGCCGGGGGCTGGCTGTCCGCGGCCCAGGTGGGTGCGGTCACCGGGCTCACCGCCGGCGTCATGACCATCGCCTTCGGGCTGATCGCCAACCTGCCGTTCGGGCTGGCAGCGGGGCTCGGCATCAACTCGTTCCTCGCCGTGGCAGTGATCCACGAAGTCACCTGGGCCGAGGCCATGGGCCTGGTGGTCATCAACGGCATCCTGATCGTCCTCTTCGGCGTCACCGGCGCCCGGACCGCCATTTTCCGTGCTGTCCCGAAGGAGCTGAAGGCGGCCATCACTGTGGGCATCGGCCTGTTCATCGCGTTCATCGGCTTCGTGGACTCGGGCTTCGTCCGCGCCACCACCGGCGGGCCGCCCGTCCAGCTCGGCGAGAACGGCTCCATCACGTCCATCCCCACCATGGTGTTCATTGTGGGCCTCCTGGTCATGGGAATCCTGGTGGCCCGGAAAGTCCAGGGCGGCCTGCTGATCGGCATCGTGGCCACCACCGTCCTCGCGGCCGTGGTGGAGGCGATCCTCCATATCGGCCCCGGCAGTGCTGCCAACCCCGGCGGCTGGCACCTCAACACGCCTGTGCTGTCCGGCCAGCTGGTCTCGGCGCCGGACCTAGGCCTGGTGGGCCAGTTCGACATGTTCGGAGCCTTCGGCCGGATCGGCGGGCTCGCCGCGACCATGCTGGTGTTCACGCTCGTGTTCACCAACTTCTTCGACGCCATGGGCACCATGACCGGGCTCGCCAAGAGCGCAGGCCTGGCGCACAAGGACGGCACGTTCCCGCGGCTGAAGTCGGCCTTCATTGTGGAAGGCATCGGGGCCGTGGCCGGCGGCGCGACGTCGGGGTCCTCCAACACCGTGTACATCGACTCCGCCGCGGGCATCGGGGAAGGCGCCCGCACCGGACTGGCATCGGTGGTCACCGGCGCGCTGTTCCTGGGCTCCATGTTCCTCACCCCGCTCACCAGCGTGGTGCCGCTCGAGGTTGCCGCCGCCGCCCTGGTGGTGGTGGGCGCCATGATGATGGCCCAGATCCGCGAGATCAAGTTCAGCAAGTTCGCGGTGGCCCTCCCGGCCTTCCTGACCATCGTCACCATGCCGCTGAGCTACTCGATCGCCAACGGCATCGGTGTGGGCTTCGTGTCCTGGGCCGTGATCGGGGCAGCCTCCGGCAAGGCCAAGAAGATCCACCCGCTGATGTGGGTGGTGACGGCCGGCTTCCTGGTCTACTTCGCCCGCGGACCCGTCAGCGCGCTGCTCGGCGCGTAACCGGCCCCCTGAGACCGGACCGGGGCAGGCAGATGGGGCCGGTCCCGGTCCACCAACTGCAACCAAACTGATGCGTGCGCCATGGTGAACGCTTCCCCGTACAAAGGATAGGAATGAGAATATGGGCACCATCGCACGGGAAGAGGGAATGCCGCCATGCTGGATCTGATGCCTTCTCTTAGCGGCTGGCGCCCAGCTGTGTCCGGCGAACGGTGTGCCGTGGCCACCATCGTTGCGGCCAGCGGCTCCGTGCCGCGCCCGCCAGGCACTTCGATGCTGGTTTCCGAAACGGGAAGGATCCTGGGCAGCCTGTCCGGCGGCTGCGTTGAGGGAGCCGTGGTGGAGTCGGCGCTCGAAGTGATGGCCGACGGCGGCAGCCGCCTCGAGCACTTCGGCTACAGCCGCGAGGACGCGTTCGCCGTTGGGCTCACCTGCGGCGGTGAGCTGGAGGTCCACATCCAGCCGCTGGGCTCGGCCCCGGGCGGCCTCCGGCTGGAGAACCTGCAGGCGCTCGCCGGTCACGAACCCGCCGCCGCACTGGCCCTGATCCGGCGGGTGGACGCCCGCGGGGGCGGCGCTGTCGTGATCCCGGATCCGGCAACCTACCGGGTGGAGTCTTCCGCGGAACTCGCGGCGCTACTGGGACTGGCCCATGTCGGCGCCCGGGCGGCCGGGCGGCTGATGCTGGCGGCCGCTGCCCAGCTCGAACCGCTGCTGCGGGGCGGTCGGACCGGACTGGTGCGGCTCGCCCCGCCGGAGGGCTGCCTTTCCGCGACCGTCGCCGCGGCTACCCCCGGTGAGGTTTCGGGCACGGGTTCCGGCACACCCGTGCCACAAAGCGAAGGCACCAGCCCGGAACCGGCCACGCTGCTGGTGGAGAGCAGGCTGCCGGCGGCCCGCATGCTGGTTTTCGGGGCCAACGACTTCGGCGCGGCGCTGCTGCCTGCCGCGAAGCTGCTCGGCTACCGCGTCACCCTCTGCGACGCTCGCCCGGCATTCTCCGGACAGGACCGCTTCGCCGCCGCGGACGACGTCGCCACCGACTGGCCGGACAGGTATCTCGCCGCCGAAGCGTCCGCGGGCCGCGTGGACTCAAGGACTGTGGTCTGCGTGCTCACCCACGACCCCAAGTTCGACATCCCGCTGCTGCGGACCGCACTGGGCCTGGACGTGGCGTTCGTCGGAGCGATGGGCTCGCGGCGCAGCCACCGGCAGCGCGTCGATGCCCTGCTCGAGGCGGGCGTGACTCCGGCGCAACTGGCCCGGCTGCACTCACCGATCGGCCTGGATCTCGGGGCCGTCACACCGGCTGAAGTGGCCGTCTCCATCACCGCCGAACTGATCGCGGCCCGGAGCGGCGCCGCTGCCTGTCCGCCCCTGAAGGACGGCACCGGGCCCATCCACCACCGTCCGGCCGAGCCGCGCTTCCCTTCCGAACCGCGCCTCGGCGCCGAACCAGCACGCCAGGAGACCGCATGGACATGAACACCATTGAGGCCGTGGTCCGCACCGCGGACCCTGCCGAGTGGCGCGCCGGCGACGCCTGGCTCGCCGGCGGCACCGTGCTCTTTTCCTACGGCAGCACCGCCTTCGGCCCGGAGCCGCTCCGGCGCCTGCTGGACCTCGGCTCGGCCGGCTGGCCCGCCATCACGGTGACAGACGCGGGCATCGAGCTCGCCGCCACGTGCACGGTCGCCGAACTCTACGCACTGCCGGACACCCTGGCCGCCTCACCGCCGGCCGCCCGCGACTGGCCCGGGCTGGACCTCATCCGCCCTTGCTGCGACTCCTTCGTGGCCTCCTTCAAGGTCTGGAACATGTCCACGGTGGGCGGAAACCTGTGCACCTCGCTGCCGGCCGGGCCCATGATCTCGCTCTGCGCCGGGCTGGACGGCACCGCCACGGTGCTCAGCCCGGACGGCTCCAGCCGGGAGCTGCCGGTGGCGGATTTCATCACCGGGGACGGGCAGAACGCCCTCGCACCCGGCGAGCTTCTCCGCGGTGTCAGCCTCCCGGCGTCGGCCCTGTCCTCGCGGGTGGCGTTCCGCCGGCTGTCGCTGAGCAACCTCGGCCGGTCGGGGGTGCTGCTGATCGGAACGCTCGACGGCGGCGGGCAGCTGACGCTCACCGTCACCGCCGCGACGAAGCGGCCCGTGCAGCTGCGCTTCGGCTCGGTGCCGGACGCGGAGGACCTTGCAGCCGCGCTGGACGGGGCCATCCCGGACAGCCTGTACCACGACGATATTCACGGCCTGCCGGCCTGGCGGCGCGACATGACGTACCGTCTGGCCGAGGAGATCCGGGACGACCTGGACGCGAGGGCGGGCGCGGTGCCCGCCCGGGTGTCCGGGGACTTCTGGCCGCCGCAGAGTCCGCGGCGGGAACCCACGCCGCAGGAAGGGGCCTGATCATGGCCATCGAGATCAACGGCGCAGCGGTGGAAACCCAGCCGCGCCCCGGCCAGTGCCTGCGCACGTTCCTGCGCGAACAGGGCAACCTCGGCGTCAAGAAGGGCTGCGACGGCGGGGACTGCGGCGCCTGCACCGTGCACGTTGACGGCACGCCGGTGCACAGCTGCATCTATCCGGCCGTGCGCGCCGACGGCCACGCCGTCACCACGATCGAGGGCCTCGCCGGAACCGCGGCCGGAGCCACAGCCGGAACCGCGGCCGGAGCCGCTGGCGCAGCCACAGGTGCAGCGCTCCACCCGATGCAGCAGCAGTTCCTGGACCGGCAGGGCTTCCAGTGCGGCTTCTGCACTGCCGGCATGGTGATGACGGCCGCAACCTTCGATGAAGCCCAGAAGGAGAACCTGCCCCGCAGCCTGAAGGGTAACCTGTGCCGGTGCACGGGATACCGGGCCATCGGCGACGCCGTGTGCGGCCACGAGGGCCACCCCGATCCCGCCGGACCGGGTTCGGGCATTGCCGGTCAAGGCCAGCCCGCGCCGCAGGCCGGCCAGCTGGGCGACGATGTGCCCGCCCCCGCCAGCCGGGCCGTGGTGACCGGCCAGGCCCGCTACACGCTGGACGTCCCGGCGCAGGAGTTGCCCGGGCTGCTTCATCTGAAGCTGGTGCGCTCGCCGCACGCCCACGCCCGGGTGCTGTCCATCGACAAGACCGCGGCACTGACGGTCCCCGGCGTCGTTGCGGTGCTCACCCATGAGGATGCGCCGGCCCAGCTGTTTTCCAGCGCCCAGCACGAGCTCTACACCGACGACCCCGACGACACCCGTGTCCTGGACACCGTGGTGAGGTTCCGCGGGCAGCGCGTCGCCGCCGTCGTGGCCGAGTCGGTGGCCGCGGCTGAAGCGGGAGTCCGGGCCGTCCGGGTGGACTACGAACAACTCCCCGCCGTGTTCACCCCGCAGGACGCCACCAGCCCCGGGGCGCCCGCGCTCCACGGGGACAAGGACGCCGGCACGGCACGCATCGCCCGGCCGGAACGGAACATCGTGGCCGAGCTGCACTCCGAGCTCGGCAGCGTCCGGGACGGCTTCGCGGCGGCGGACTTCATCCACGAACAGACGTACCGGACCCAGCGCGTGCAGCACGTGGCGCTGGAGACGCACGCGTCCATCGCCTCGGTCGACGACGCCGGCCGGCTCCAGGTGCGAACGTCCAGCCAGGTTCCGTTCCTCGTGCGGCGCACGCTGTGCCGCGTGTTCGGGCTGCCGGAAGAGCAGGTCCACGTGGTTGCCGGACGGGTGGGCGGCGGTTTCGGCGGGAAGCAGGAGGTGCTGACGGAGGACATCGCGGCGCTCGCCGCCCTGAAGCTGGGGCGCCCCGTGCAGCTGGAGTTCACGCGCACCGAACAGTTCACCGCCAGCACCGTCCGCCACCCGTTCACCATCAGGCTCAAGGCGGGCGCCGGCAGCGACGGCAGCCTCGCGGCGCTGCAGCTGGATGTCCTCACTAACACCGGCGCCTACGGCAACCACGCGCCCGGCGTCATGTTCCACGGCTGCGGCGAATCACTCGCGGTCTACAAGTGCGCCAACAAGAAGGTGGACGCCCGCGCCGTGTACACCAACACGGTGCCCTCCGGCGCCTTCCGGGGCTACGGCCTCAGCCAGATGATCTTCGCCATCGAGTCGGCCATGGATGAACTGGCCCTCGGCATCGGCATGGACCCCCTGGAGTTCCGCCGCCGCAACATGGTCCGCGAGGGCGATGACATGCTCTCCACGCAATCCGAGCCCGAGGAGGACGTCCATTACGGCAGCTATGGGCTGGACCAGTGCACGCGGCTGGTGCAGGACGCCCTGGAACGCGGCCGTGAACGCTACCGGTCCGCCGGGCTGGACGACCTCGGGCCGGACTGGGTCACGGGGGAGGGCACGGCGCTGTCCATGATCGACACCGTGCCGCCGCGGGGCCACTTTGCCCATTCGAAACTCAGGCTCCTTGCGGACGGCACGTACGCCGCCGACGTCGGGACCGCCGAATTCGGCAACGGCACCACCACGGTGCATGCACAGCTCGCGGCGACGGCACTGTCCACGGTGGCCGCCCGGGTTGCGGTCCGGCAGTCTGACACGGACCTGATCGAGCACGACACCGGCGCCTTCGGCTCCGCCGGCACCGTGGTGGCGGGCAAGGCCACGCTGGCCGCCGCCGAGGAACTTGCCGTCCGGATCCGGGCGTTCGCCGCCGGAAGCCGGCAGATCCAGGCATCCGGCTGCGTGCTCGACGGCGACGCCGTGGTCTGCGAGGGAACCCGGGTGCCGCTGACGGAACTTTACGACGCCGCCAGCCGGGCCGGCGTCGAACTCGCCGCCGAGGGGCGCTGGGGCGGGACACCGCGCTCGGTGGCCTTCAACGTCCAAGGGTTCCGGGTCGCGGTCAACACCGGGACAGGCGAGCTGAAGATCCTGCAGAGCGTTCAGGCGGCGGACGCCGGCGTGGTGGTGAACCCGCGGCAGTGCCGGGGCCAGATCGAGGGCGGGATCGCGCAGGCACTGGGCGCAGCGCTCTACGAAGAGGTCAGGGTGGACGACGCCGGACGGGTCACCACGGACATCCTCCGGCAGTACCACATCCCCTCCTTCGCGGATGTGCCCCGCAGCGAGGTGTACTTCGCCGACACCAACGACAAGCTGGGGCCGCTGGGCGCAAAGTCCATGAGCGAGAGCCCGTTCAACCCGGTGGCTCCGGCCCTGGCGAACGCCATCCGCCACGCCACAGGCGTGCGGTTCGCCGAGCTGCCGATCGCCCGGGACAAGATCTACCTGGGGCTGAAGGAAGCCGGCCTGGTCCCCGCCACGGCAGTCAAAGCCCTCCGCGCCCGCTAGGCACGCAGCGGCCCTCCGCCTCCGCTCACCCGGCCGCTCCGGGCACGGAAGGAGCCCCGCCCGGAGCGGCCCGCCGCGTCATCAGGGCGGGGCATTACAGCGGGGGCGGCGGCCGGACCCATATAGTCGGAGGATGGAACAGCGCATCTTAGGCAAGACCGGACGGAACGTTTCCGTCGTAGGACTCGGCACCTGGCAGCTCGGCGCCGACTGGGGCAACGTGGATCCGGCACAGGCACAGGCCGTCCTCGCCGCGTCGGCTGAGGCGGGTGTGACGTTCTTCGACACCGCTGACGTCTACGGGGACGGCCGCAGCGAACAGGCCATCGGCGCGTTCCTGGCGGACAATCCGGGGCTGGACATCACCGTGGCCACCAAGATGGGCCGCCGGGCGGAACAGCGCCCGGAGAACTACAACCTGGCCAACTTCCGCGAATGGGTGGACCGCTCGCGCCGCAACCTCCGGACCGACTCCCTGGACCTGGTCCAGCTGCACTGCCCGCCCACGCCCGTCTACAGCAACGCCGAGGTGTATGACGCCCTGGACACCCTCGTCGCCGAGGGCGCCATCCGGAACTACGGCGTCAGCGTGGAACGGACGGACGAAGCCCTGGAAGCGATAAGCCACGCCGGCACGGCAGCCGTGCAGATTATCCTGAACGCCTTCCGGCTCAAGCCGCTGGACGAGGTGCTGCCCGCCGCGAAGGCCGCGGGAGTGGGAATCATCGCCCGCGTGCCCCTGGCTTCCGGGCTGCTGTCCGGCAAGTACACCAAAGACACGTCGTTTGCCGCGGACGACCACCGGAATTTCAACCGCAGCGGTGACGCGTTCGACGTCGGCGAGACTTTCTCCGGCGTCGATTACGAACTCGGGCTCAAGGCAGTTGCCGAGTTCGAGCAGCTGGTGCCCGAGGGGGCCGGCACCGCGCAGGCAGCCATCGCCTGGATCGCCGCGCAGGACGGCGTCACCTCGGTCATCCCCGGTGCCCGGAACGTGGAGCAGGCCCGGGCCAACGCGGCCGCGGCCGGAATTTCCCTGAACGAGGAGTTCAACGAGGGCGTGCGCTGGATCTACGACCACTACTTCCGCGAGGCGATCCACCCGCGCTGGTAGTGCCGCCCAGCCTTTGGTGTGGCGGGATCAGCCGAGCAGGTGGAGCTGGTCCGGGGTGTCGATGTCCGCGCCGGACTGCTCCCCGGCACCGCAGTCCACCAGGTCGATCAGCTCCGGGCGGGCCTGGAGAAATTGCCGCGCGCCGGCGTCGCCGGCTGCTGACTCCGTGGCCTCAGGGCGGAGTGAGGAATCGAGCAGCAGCGGGTGCCCGCGCCGGAGCCTCCCCGCATTGTCCGTGTAGGCGGCGGCGGTCACGCGGCCGGGCCGGTGCGCCCTCAGCAGCCGGGTCACGGTTTCCGGTGTCAGCCCTGGCTGGTCGACGAGCGCCACGAGCACGTGGTCCCCGGCCCGGGCGCGGGAGAGGCCCAGCTTGAAGGAACCGCCCATGCCGCTGCCCCAGCCGGCGTTCTCCACCACGGTATGCCGCCGGAGATCGGTTCCGGCGCGGACGGAGTCCGCTGCCGCGCCGAGGACGATCACCACTTCACGGCAGCCGCCGTCGAGCAGTACGTCGGCCAGCACCTCAACGAGCGTGCGGCCGCGGAAGGGCAGGAGCGCTTTCGGGCCGAGGCCCAGCCTGGTGCCGGCGCCCGCGGCGAGCAGGACGGCCGTGGTGGCGGGGATGCCGGAGTCTGCCATGATCACCACCTTAGGGGACTGTGCGGAGCCAGGGACGGAGCGCCCGCCCTTGTGACCGCTGGAAAACTACCGATTAGTAGGGGTGGCTACTTCGGTTAATGGCCGCTAACCTCGTAAACGTCGTGTTGGCAATTGGGGGTCACAGACGGCTGCAATGACGCAGCCCAGAAGGAGCGTAAATGGCAGGCACATTCGAAATACTGAGCGGGGACAAGGGTTCATTTCGGTTCCGGCTGACGGCGGAGGATGGGACAGTAGTTGCGGTTTCACCCAGCTTCCCGAACATCAAAGCAGTGGTCGCAGGCATCACTGCAGTGCGGGAAAACGCTGCGACCGGCTTCATCGTCGACCGGCGCCCGTCGCTGACCTCAACGTAAATCGAACGCGCTACGGAACGCACGACGGCGGTCCCCACCGGAAGGTGGGGGCCGCCGTCGTTTTGTGGTGCAGAGCGGGAATTCCGCTGGTTGGGCTTGTCGAAACCCGGTTTCGACAAGCCCAACCAGCAACGGTCAGGAGTCGCCGCCGGCGCCTCCTGTGGTGCCGGCGTTGACGTCCAGGAGCTTGTAGCGGTCCATCGCGTACGCCGGCACTCCGCCGTCGACCTCGCCCCTCGCCGCGAGCAGCTGCAGCGTGAGAAGCCGAAGCCGTCGGCGCCGAGCGAAGCGAACTCGTTCGGCAGGAACTGGCGGATCTGGTCCGGGACGGCCTTCATGTAGTCGGAGACCGCCACCACCGGGCCCTGCGCGCCGGCGAGCTGCTGGGCCACGAAGGGCACCCGTGCGGGCTGTCCGGGGTTCAGGAACGCTTCCTCCTCGGCGGCGAGGCCGTCGCGGCGCAGTTCGTTCCAGGACGTGACGGACCAGACGTCCGCGGAGACGCCCCAGTCCTCGGCCAGGATCCGCTGGGCGTCCAGCGCCCACGGCACGGACACACCCGAGGCCAGGATCTGGCTCCTGGGACCTTCCACGCCTGACGCCGATACGCGGTAGATGCCTTTCAGCACACCGGTGATGTCGAGGTGCTCGGGCTCTTCCGGCTGGGTGATGGGCTCGTTGTAGACCGTGATGTAGTACATCAGGTTCCGGTCCCCGTCTGTTCCGGCTGCGGAGTCCGGGCCGTACATGCGCTCGATGCCGTCCCGCATGATGTGGCCTATTTCGTACCCGTAGGCGGGGTCGTAGGTGACCACTGCGGGGTTGGTGGAGGCGAGGATGGGAGAGTGGCCGTCGGCGTGCTGGAGTCCTTCGCCGGTGAGGGTGGTGCGGCCGGCGGTGGCGCCGATGATGAAGCCGCGGGTCATCTGGTCCGCGGCGGCCCAGAAGGCGTCGCCGGTGCGCTGGAAGCCGCCGCGACGGCGCCGGCTTCGTTGATGCCGGGGTGGATCAGCTGGCCCTGGGCGGATTCCTTGTAGGCCAGGACCAGGTCCCGGTCCACGGACAGGTAATTCTGGCCGCCCGGGTTGTAGATCTTGGCCGTGGGGAAGAACGCATCCATGCCGAAGGTCCGTGATTCGTCCGGAACGATGGGAACAATCCGGTGCCCGAACTTCTTGTCGCGCAGCAGGTCCTTGAGCAGGCGCACGAAAGCCATGGTGGTGGCGGCCTGCTGCTTGCCCGAACCCCGCTTGGCGACGTCGAAGGTCTTGGCATCCGGCAATTCAACGGCGGCGTGGTGTGGACGGCGCTCGGGCGTGAAGCCCCCTAGTGCCTTCCGCCGCTCGAGGAGATAGGCGATCTCCGGCGCGTCCCACCCGGGGTGGTAGTAGGGCGGGCTGTACGGGTCCTCCTCCAGCCGGGCGTCGGAAATCGGAATCCTTAGATAGTCCCTGAATTCCTTCAGGTCATCCAGGGTGAGTTTCTTCATCTGGTGGGTGGCGTTGCGGCCTTCGAAGTGCGGGCCGAGGCCGTAGCCCTTGACCGTTTTGGCCAGGATCACGGTGGGCTTGCCCTTGAATTCGGTCGCGGCCTTGTACGCGGCGTAGACCTTGCGGTAGTCGTGGCCGCCGCGCTTGAGGCCCCAGATCTTGTCATCGGNCCGTAGCCCTTGACCGTTTTGGCCAGGATCACGGTGGGCTTGCCCTTGAATTCGGTCGCGGCCTTGTACGCGGCGTAGACCTTGCGGTAGTCGTGGCCGCCGCGCTTGAGGCCCCAGATCTGGTCATCGGTCAGGTCCGCGACCATGTCCTTGGTCTGCGGGGTCTTGCCGAAGAAGTGTTCGCGGACGAACCCGCCGGACTCGGCCTTGTAGGTCTGGTAGTCCCCGTCCTTGAATTCGGTCGCGGCCTTGTACGCGGCGTAGACCTTGCGGTAGTCGTGGCCGCCGCGCTTGAGGCCCCAGATCTTGTCATCGGACAGGTCCGCGACCATGTCCTTGGTCTGCGGGGTCTTGCCGAAGAAGTGTTCGCGGACGAACCCGCCGGACTCGGCCTTGTAGGTCTGGTAGTCCCCGTCGGGGGTTTCGTTCATGATCTTCACCAGCGACCCGTCGTGGTCGCGGGCGAGCAGGTCATCCCATTCCCGGCCCCAGACGACCTTGATGACGTTCCAGCCCGCGCCGCGGAAGAACGCCTCGAGTTCCTGCATGATCTTGCCGTTGCCGCGCACCGGCCCGTCCAGGCGCTGGAGGTTGCAGTTGATCACGAAGTTCAGGTTGTCCCGGCCCCAGACGACCTTGATGACGTTCCAGCCCGCGCCGCGGAAGAACGCCTCGAGTTCCTGCATGATCTTGCCGTTGCCGCGCACCGGCCCGTCCAGGCGCTGGAGGTTGCAGTTGATCACGAAGTTCAGGTTGTCCAGGTTCTCGTTCGCGGCGAGCTGGAGCAGGCCGCGGGACTCGGGCTCGTCCATTTCGCCGTCGCCCAGGAACGCCCAGACCTGCTGCTCGGCGGTGTCTTTCAGGCCGCGGTTGTGCAGGTACCGGTTGGACTGGGCCTGGTAGATCGCGTTCATCGGCCCGATGCCCATCGACACGGTGGGGAATTCCCAGAACTCCGGCATCAGCCGCGGGTGCGGGTAGGAGGACAGCGCGTGGCCSGCCTTGGACTTCTCCTGCCGGAACCCGTCCAGGTCCTGCTCGGTCAGCCGGCCTTCCATGAACGCCCGGGCGTACATGCCGGGGGAGGCGTGGCCCTGGAAGAAGACCTGGTCCCCGCCGCCGGGGTGGTCCTTGCCGCGGAAGAAGTGGTTGAAGCCGACCTCGTACAGGGTCGCGGCCCCGGCGTAGGTGGAGATGTGCCCGCCCACGCCGATGTTCGGCCGCTGGGACCGGTGSACCATCACGGCCGCGTTCCAGCGCATGTACGCCCGGTAGCGGCGCTCGAACTCCTCGTTGCCCGGGAACTCCGCTTCCTGGTCCGCCGGGATGGTGTTCACATAGTCCGTGGTGGTGACCATCGGAACCCCGACGCTCTGGGCRCCGGMACGCTGCAGGAGACTGCGCATGATGTATTGGGCACGCTCGGTGCCCTGTTCCCTGATCAGCGAATCCAGGGACTCAACCCACTCGGCGGTCTCTTCCGGATCACGATCAGGCAGCTGGTTAGTCAACCCGCTGAGGATATGGGAGGTATCTTCTCCTGCAGCCACGTCCAACCTCTCTTTGCGCGCATGCATCGGCGCCCTCAGGTCCGGCATAACAGTATAGCCGTCATACTCGC